>BAEM01000043.1 GCA_000314955.1 Paraglaciecola chathamensis S18K6
GCCAACGTTTACATGGGGTTTAGTACGTTCAAACTTTGCTTTTGCCATTTTACAAATTTCCTAAGTTAAAAACCCGGCCCTACTCATGTAGTAAACCGGACCAGACCTTTATTAAGATTGACGAGCGTCAATAATGGCTTTCGCAACATTATTAGGCGCTTCTGAATAATTAAAAAATTCCATTGAATATGATGCTCTTCCTTGCGTAGCTGAACGCAAGTCAGTGGAATAGCCGAACATTTCTGATAATGGCACTTTAGCAAGAACAATCTTGATCCCAGCGACACCGTCTTCCATACCTTCTATTACACCGCGTCGGCGATTTAAATCACCAACAACATCACCCATCCAGTCTTCTGGAGTGGTAACTTCAACTTTCATTGTGGGTTCAAGCAATACAGGTTTTGCCTCAGCAGCGCCCTTTCTAAAACCCATTGAACCAGCGATTTTAAACGCCATTTCAGAAGAGTCAACATCATGATATGAACCGTCGAACAAAGTTACCTTTACATCAAGTACAGGATAACCTGCAAGCACACCATTTTGCATCTGTTCGTGGATACCTTTATCAACAGACGGAATGAATTCTTTTGGAATTGCACCACCGACTATATTGTTAATAAATTCGTACCCAGCCCCTTCTTCATTAGGCTCGATTGTTAACCAAACATGCCCGAATTGACCACGGCCACCGGATTGGCGAACAAACTTACCTTCAACGTCGACTTTGCCACGAATAGTTTCGCGGTAAGCAACTTGAGGTTTACCTACATTGCATTCGACACTGAACTCGCGTCTCATGCGATCTACAATGATATCAAGATGAAGTTCACCCATCCCAGATATAATTGTTTGTCCTGACTCTTCGTCAGTTTTAACTTTAAATGATGGATCTTCAGCTGCCAGCTTACCTAGTGCCAATGCCATTTTCTCTTGATCGGCTTGAGAGCGAGGCTCTACTGCAATGGAAATAACCGGCTCTGGGAAGTCCATCCGTTCGAGTGTAATGATATGATTCGGATCACACAAGGTATCTCCGGTAGTCACATCTTTAAGACCAATCGCCGCGGCGATGTCACCTGCTCGAACTTCTTTAAGTTCCTCTCGGTCCTTAGCGTGCATCTGCACGATACGACCAAAGCGTTCACGTTTAGCTTTGACTGGGTTATAAACGCTGTCACCTGTGTTAACCACACCTGAATAACAACGGAAAAAAGTCAAAGTCCCTACAAAAGGGTCGGTTGCGATTTTAAATGCTAGTGCAGAAAAAGGTGCGTCATCATCCGCTGGACGTGAAGCTTCTGTTTCAGCATTGTCATCTAGAACACCAGTAATTGCAGGAACATCTATAGGTGCAGGTAAAAATTCAACTACCGCATCTAAGACGGCTTGCACACCTTTATTCTTGAAAGCTGAACCACAGGTCGCTAATACTATTTCATTATTAATAGTACGCTGGCGCAATGCTGTTTTGATTTCTTCTTCGGTTAGCTCTTCGCCTTCCAAGTACTTGTCCATCAATTCGTCATTGGCTTCTGCGGCGGCTTCTACAAGTTCAGTGCGAAGCGCTTCTGCACGGTCTTGCAAATCAGCTGGGATACCTTCATAGGTAAATGTCATGCCTTGATCAGATTCATTCCAATTAATGGCTTTCATCTTAATCAAATCGATAACACCTCTGAAGTTCTCTTCTGAACCGATATTGAGGTGAATAGGAACACAGTTAGCACCGAGTCGTTTGCGTATTTGGCCAACCACTCGTTCAAAATCTGCGCCCGCTCTGTCCATCTTGTTAACAAACACCACCCGAGGGACTTGATATTTGTCAGCTTGACGCCAGACGGTTTCTGATTGGGGTTCTACACCAGAAGAACCACAAAATACGACAACGGCACCATCAAGAACACGCAAAGAACGTTCTACTTCAATGGTGAAGTCAACGTGTCCAGGCGTGTCAATGATGTTTATGCGGTGTTGGTCGTATTGCTTATCCATACCTGCCCAAAAGCAGGTCGTAGCCGCCGAAGTAATGGTAATACCGCGTTCTTGTTCTTGCTCCATCCAGTCCATGGTGGCAGCACCATCATGAACTTCACCGATTTTATGTGACAAACCGGTATAGAACAAAACACGCTCAGTCGTCGTGGTTTTACCCGCGTCGACGTGAGCCACGATACCAATATTTCGATAGCGATTGATAGGCGTTTTACGAGCCATAGCTTTCTCTTATTACCAACGGTAGTGAGCGAAGGCTTTGTTGGCTTCGGCCATACGGTGAACGTCTTCACGTTTCTTAACCGCAGAACCTTTGTTTTCTGCAGCGTCGAGCATTTCAGCTGCAAGGCGTTGAGCCATTGATTTTTCACCACGTTTACGAGCAGCGTCAACTAACCAGCGCATACCTAGGGCATTACGACGAACAGGACGAACTTCTACTGGTACTTGGTACGTAGAACCACCCACACGGCGAGATTTAACCTCTACCGTAGGACGGATGTTGTCCAAAGCGTCTTCGAAAATTTCTAGGTGTGACTTGCCAGCTTTATCAGCAACAATGTCGAGTGCACCGTAAACGATTTTTTCAGCAGTCGATTTTTTGCCATCTAACATGACAACGTTCATAAATTTTGCAAGTAACTGCGATCCGAACTTAGGATCCGGTAGGATTTTGCGTTGACCTACAACTCTTCTTCTTGGCATCTTAATTCTCCGTAGAATTCAGGAATATCCCAAAACTCAATTAATACTTTAGTTTGGCCTTACTAACGGAGAACCGTTAAGACTTAGGCCTTTTTGCGCCGTACTTAGAACGGGCTTGTTTACGTGAACTTACGCCTGCGCAGTCTAATGTACCGCGAACAGTGTGGTAACGAACACCTGGTAAATCTTTAACACGACCACCACGGATAAGAACAACACTGTGCTCTTGTAGGTTATGGCCTTCACCACCGATGTATGAAGAAACTTCAAAACCGTTGGTTAAACGAACACGACAAACTTTACGTAATGCAGAGTTTGGCTTCTTTGGAGTGGTGGTATATACACGAGTACATACACCACGGCGTTGTGGACAGGCCTGCAATGCCGCTACGTTGCTCTTCGCATCGGGCTTTTGGCGTGGCTTGCGCACTAACTGGTTAACTGTTGCCATTAACTAGCTCCTGGTTAAAATTACGACTGAGAATATCCTTACATAGGATATAAAACGCGAAAAATCCGCGACCCAATTTCTGTTACCAAATTTCGGGTCGCGGAAGTCTAATGACCAAAGTTTGACCTGTCAAGCTAGAACGCCAATAAAGACTGATTAAGGCCTAAATTGGCGTCTATACCATCTGGGTTAACAAATGATCTTATTTTTTACTCATCAGATGATGGCGTATCCATAACTTCAGCATTTAGTGCTTCAGTTAAGGCTTGCTCAGCATCTGCTGCAGATACAGATAGTTCTTCAACTGCCTGACGCTCTGCTAGTTTTCTTGCAGTTCGTTTTTGGTGATACGCAAAACCGGTACCGGCTGGTATCAAACGGCCTACAATAACGTTCTCTTTCAAGCCACGTAATTCGTCTTCTTTACCTTGCACTGCTGCTTCGGTAAGTACACGAGTTGTTTCTTGGAAAGATGCCGCTGAGATAAATGACTCAGTGGACAACGACGCTTTCGTGATACCCAATAACTGTGTTTCGTACTGAGCAGGGATTTTGCCTTGCTTTTCCAATTCACGGTTAGCGATTTTCACGTTTGAAACTTCTACTTGCTCACCTTCTAGGAAGTTACTGTCACCTGCATAAGTGATAAGACACTTACGTAGCATTTGACGAATAACCACTTCGATGTGCTTATCGTTAATTTTTACCCCTTGTAGGCGGTAAACTTCTTGTACTTCATTAACGATGTAGTTAGAAACTGCACTAATACCACGTAGGCGTAAGATGTCATGCGGAGACTCTGGGCCATCAGCAATAACTTCACCTTTCTCAACGTTTTCACCTTCGAATACGTTAAGTTGACGCCACTTAGGAATCATCTCTTCGTATGCATCAGCGTCTTTCGGCGTGATAACTAGACGTTTCTTACCTTTGGTTTCTTTACCCCAACCAATGGTACCTGATACTTCAGCTAAGATAGCTGGCTCTTTAGGCTTACGAGCTTCAAACAAGTCAGCAACGCGAGGAAGACCACCGGTAATATCACGTGTTTTCGAGCTTTCTTGAGGAATACGCGCTAACACATCACCAGGCTTAGCCTGCATACCGTCGGTTGCTTCAATCGTGGTGAAACTAGGTAAACGAATTTCTTGTAACCCGTGCTCATCACTTTCAAGGATTAGCTTAGGCTCTTTCGCATTCGCTTTAGATAAGTCATTAACAACGATACGTGTTAGACCCGTCAACTCATCCTGTTGCATTTCAGTGTTACTGTCATCGATGTCAGCAAAGCTGATTTTCGCCTGACGCTCTGTAACGATTGGATGCGAATGCGGGTCCCAGTTAGCGACAACTTCGCCACTGGTAACAGTTGAGTTATCGTCTGTGGTCAAGATAGCACCGTAAGGTACTTTATAACGCTCTTTCTCACGACCTTGATCATCAATAATGGTGATCTCAGTTGAACGAGAAACGATAACAACTTTGTCGTCTGTGTTGCGAACATACTTAGCGTTATGCAGTTTCAATGTACCTGTGGTTTTCACCTGTACGCTGTTTTCTGCAGACGCTCGTGATGCCGCCCCACCGATGTGGAACGTACGCATGGTAAGCTGTGTACCCGGCTCACCGATTGATTGTGCTGCAATAACACCAACCGCTTCACCGTGACCGACCATGTGACCACGTGCAAGGTCACGACCGTAACACTTAGCACATACACCAAAGTCATTTTCACAGGTAATAACCGAGCGAACTTGGATTTGATCAACCGAGTTAGACTCAAGCATATCAACCAATGCTTCATCTAGTAACACGTTACGTTCTACTAGAATTTCGTTGGTACCAGGCTTTAAGACGTCTTCGGCAACGGTACGACCAAGTACTCGCTCACGAAGCGGCTCAACAACGTCACCACCTTCGATTAACGGTGTCATTTTAACACCTTCGAATGTGCCACAATCTTCGTTATTGATAACCAAATCTTGTGCAACATCCACCAAACGACGCGTCAAGTAACCTGAGTTAGCTGTTTTCAATGCCGTATCGGCCAAGCCTTTACGAGCACCGTGAGTCGAAATAAAGTACTGAAGTACGTTTAGACCTTCGCGGAAGTTAGCCGTGATAGGTGTTTCGATGATTGAACCATCTGGTTTCGCCATCAGACCACGCATACCCGCCAACTGACGAATCTGAGCGGCACTACCACGAGCTCCAGAATCGGCCATCATGTAAACAGAGTTGAAAGAATCTTGCTCTTCCATTTCACCGTCACGATTCATAACCGTTTCTTTCGATAAGTTCGACATCATCGCCTTAGCGACTTTTTCGTTGGCGTTAGACCAGATATCAATTACTTTGTTGTAACGCTCACCCGCTGTAACAAGACCAGATTGGAATTGCTCTTGGATTTCACGTACTTCTGCTTCTGCGCCTTCGATAATATCTTTCTTAGCGTCAGGGATAACCATGTCATCAATACCAACAGACGCACCCGCGATCATCGCGTAATGGAAACCGGTATACATGATTTGGTCAGCAGCAATAACGGTATCTTTCAAACCAAGTGTACGGTAACAAGCATTCAACAAGCGTGAAATTTGCTTTTTACCCATGGCTTGGTTGATTAGCTCAAAAGGCAAGCCTTTAGGCAGAATCAATGAGAAGATTGCGCGTCCAACAGTAGTATCTGTTAGGGTCACTTTTTCGGTTTTTGAACCATCTTCAGCAACATCATACTCAGTGATACGTACTTTAACGCGAGCATGAAGTTCAGCATTACCTGTGCGGTACGCTTTTTCAGCTTCGTGCGGGCTAGTAAATACCATTGCTTCGCCAAGACCATTTACACGGTCACGCGTTAGATAGTAAAGACCTAATACAACATCCTGTGAAGGAACGATGATAGGCTCACCGTTAGCTGGTGATAAGATGTTGTTAGTTGACATCATTAACGCACGCGCTTCTAGCTGTGCTTCGATTGTCAACGGAACGTGTACCGCCATTTGGTCACCATCGAAGTCGGCGTTATAGGCCGCACATACTAATGGGTGCAATTGGATCGCTTTACCTTCGATTAGGGTTGGCTCAAACGCCTGAATACCCAAACGGTGAAGTGTAGGCGCACGGTTAAGTAATACAGGGTGTTCACGAATAACTTCGTCTAGAACGTCCCATACTTCCGGATCTTCACGTTCAACTAATTTTTTAGCTGCTTTAATAGTGGTAGCTAATCCGCGTCCTTCTAACTTTCCGTAGATGAACGGTTTGAATAGCTCAAGTGCCATCTTCTTAGGAAGACCACACTGGTGCAAACGTAGAGTAGGACCAACGGTGATAACCGAACGACCTGAGTAATCTACACGTTTACCCAATAAGTTTTGACGGAAACGACCTTGCTTACCTTTGATCATATCAGCCAAAGATTTAAGAGGACGCTTGTTTGAGCCTGTGATAGCACGACCACGACGACCGTTATCTAACAAGGCATCAACCGCTTCTTGTAACATACGTTTTTCGTTGCGCACAATAATGTCAGGTGCAGCAAGGTCTAGAAGACGCTTCAAACGGTTGTTACGGTTAATCACTCGACGATACAAATCGTTCAAGTCAGATGTTGCAAAACGACCACCATCAAGCGGTACCAACGGACGTAAATCAGGTGGCAATACTGGTAAAACAGTCAGAATCATCCACTCTGGCTTGTTACCAGATAATTGGAAAGATTCAAGCAGTTTCAAGCGCTTGGTGATTTTCTTACGACGTGTCTCAGAGTTAATGCTAGGCAATTCTTCACGCATAGCAGCAACATCAGCATCGACGTCTAGGGCTTTTAGCAATTCGAAAACCGCTTCTGCACCCATTTTCGCTTCAAATTCATCACCATGCTCTTCTAACGCGTCCAAGTATTCTTCTTCAGAAAGAAGTTGGCTGCGCTCAAGCGTCGTCATGCCAGGCTCGGCAACAACATATGATTCAAAATAAAGCACACGTTCGATATCACGAAGTGTCATATCAAGCATCAAGCCGATACGTGACGGTAATGATTTAAGGAACCAAATATGTGCAACTGGGCTTGCCAGTTCAATGTGGCCCATACGCTCACGACGTACTTTGGTTAACGTTACTTCAACGCCACATTTTTCACATATAACACCACGGTGCTTAAGGCGCTTATATTTGCCACATAAACACTCGTAGTCTTTAACCGGTCCAAAAATACGCGCACAGAATAAGCCATCACGCTCAGGCTTAAATGTACGGTAGTTAATGGTTTCTGGCTTCTTAACTTCACCAAAAGACCATGAACGGATCATGTCAGGTGACGCAAGACCAATTCGGATATTATCGAATTCTTCGGACTTGTGTTGTTGTTTAAGAAACTTTAATAAGTCTTTCACATTACTCTCCCAGCGGAGTCAGTTGAAAAAGCCTGATGGATGGATTAACACCCATCAGACTATCCTGTCTATAAGCACTGCAGACGCGGCTTATTGTTCTTCCAGCTCGATGTTGATACCCAGTGAGCGAATCTCTTTCAACAATACGTTGAATGATTCAGGCATACCAGGTTCCATGCGATGGTCGCCGTCGACGATGTTTTTATACATCTTAGTACGACCATTCACGTCATCAGATTTCACTGTCAACATTTCTTGCAAGGTATAAGCAGCACCGTATGCTTCCAGTGCCCATACTTCCATCTCACCGAAGCGCTGACCACCGAATTGAGCTTTACCACCCAACGGTTGCTGTGTAACCAAGCTGTACGAACCAGTTGAACGAGCATGCATTTTGTCATCAACTAAGTGATTCAGTTTCAACATATACATGTAGCCAACAGTTACAGGACGTTCAAATTCACGTCCTGTACGGCCGTCAAACAAAGCGATTTGTCCACTTTCAGGAAGATCAGCAAGCGTAAGCATATGTTTGATTTCAGCTTCAGTAGCACCATCAAATACTGGTGTTGCCATAGGCACACCTTTACGCAAGTTGTCTGCAAGACGAGTAATTTCGTCATCGCTGAAGCTATCAAGATCCACTTCTTGGTCAGTTGTGCCGGCGCCGTAAACTTCTTTAAGGAAGCCACGTAGCTTAGCCATCTCTTCATGCTCTTTGAGCATGCGGTCGATTTTCACACCGATACCATGTGCAGCCATACCAAGGTGAGTCTCAAGGATCTGACCGATGTTCATACGTGACGGTACACCCAACGGGTTCAATACGATGTCTACCGGCGTACCGTTTACATCGTAAGGCATGTCTTCAACGGGTTTAATGGTTGAAATAACACCTTTGTTACCGTGACGACCAGCCATCTTATCACCAGGTTGAATTTGACGTTTAACGGCCAAGTAAACCTTAACGATTTTAAGAACGCCTGGTTGAAGATCATCGCCTTGAGTGATCTTGCGTCGCTTAATTTCGAACTTCTTATCGAAATCAGCTTTGATTTCAACAAACTGCTCAGCGATTTGATCAAGCTCAGTTTGGGCGTCTTCATCTGTCAGCGTCAGGTCGAACCATTTTTCGCGTTGAGCAGACTCTAAACGAGACTCTTCGATACCTGATTTAACCAACAAGTTTTTAGCACGAGCGAAGATACCATCAGCAAGAATATTGAATTCGTCTGATAAATCTTTCTTCACTTGACGTAACTGCATGCCTTCAATTTCAAGTGCACGCTTATCTTTTTCTACGCCATCACGGGTAAATACTTGTACGTCAATTACGGTACCGCGAACGCTGTTAGGCACACGCAATGAAGTATCTTTAACGTCTGATGCTTTTTCACCGAAGATAGCTCGTAAAAGTTTCTCTTCTGGCGTTAGTTGCGTTTCACCTTTAGGAGTAACTTTACCCACTAAGATGTCGCCACCTTTAACTTCAGCACCGATGTAAACAACACCTGATTCATCTAATTTACCTAACGCAGATTCACCTACGTTTGGAATATCAGAACTGATTTCTTCAGGCCCTAACTTGGTATCACGTGCCACACAGCTCAATTCTTGAATATGAATTGTGGTGAAACGATCTTCCATAGCTACGCGCTCAGAGATCAAGATTGAATCTTCGAAGTTGTAACCGTTCCAAGGCATGAATGCGATACGCATATTTTGCCCTAGTGCTAGCTCACCCAAATCAGTAGATGGGCCGTCAGCCAGTACGTCACCAGCAACAATCGGCTCACCAACGTTACACGTAGGACGCTGATTGATACAGGTGTTCTGGTTAGAACGGGTGTACTTGGTTAAGTTGTAGATATCGATGCCCGCTTCGCCGGCAACGGTTTCTTCTTCATTAACTTTTATAACAATACGGCTTGCATCTACGTAGTCGACTCGTCCACCACGTTTAGCAACAACAGTAACGCCAGAATCAACGGCAACTGTTTTTTCCATACCGGTACCAACAAGAGGCTTATCAGCGATAAGCGTTGGTACTGCTTGACGTTGCATGTTTGCACCCATCAAAGCTCGGTTAGCATCATCGTGTTCTAGGAACGGGATAATGCTGGCAGCGATTGAAACGATTTGCTGCGGAGAAACATCCATGTAGGTGATCTCAGAGCTTTCTTTCAATGTCGTTTCACCGCGGTGACGACAAGGGATCAAATCATCAGCAAGGCGACCGTTCTCATCAAGAACAACGTTAGCCTGTGCAATTGAGAATTGACCTTCTTCGATTGCTGATAAGTAATCGATTTCGTCAGTCACTACACCGTCAACGATTTTACGGTATGGCGTTTCAAGGAAACCAAAGTCATTTGTACGAGCAAAGCTCGCCAATGAGTTGATCAAACCAATGTTTGGTCCCTCAGGTGTTTCAATTGGACATACACGACCATAGTGAGTCGGGTGTACATCTCGTACTTCAAAGCCTGCACGTTCACGTGTTAGACCGCCTGGGCCTAAGGCTGAAATACGACGCTTATGGGTAACTTCAGACAACGGGTTGTTCTGATCCATAAACTGTGACAATTGGCTTGAACCAAAGAACTCTTTAACCGCAGCCGAAATAGGCTTAGCGTTAATCAAGTCTTGAGGCATAACCGCATCTAAATCGCCTAAGCTTAAACGTTCCTTAACGGCACGCTCAACACGCACTAGACCAACACGGAATTGGTTTTCAGCCATTTCGCCAACAGAACGAATACGACGGTTACCCAAATGATCGATATCATCCACGTCGTCTTTACCGTCACGAATGGTGATCAGTTGCTTCATTACGTCAACGATGTCGTCTTTATCTAATGTACCAGCACCGATTGATGTTTCACGACCTAAACGACGGTTGAACTTCATACGTCCAACAGAGGATAAATCGTAGCGATCTTCGGAGAAGAACAAGTTAGTAAATAACGTTTCTGCTGCGTCTTTCGTTGGTGGCTCACCAGGACGCATCATACGATAAATTTCAACCAAGGCTTCTAAGCGGTTAGTTGAACTATCAATGCGTAAGGTATCAGAGATATAAGCACCGTGATCAAGTTCGTTAATATACAAAGTTTCAAACGTTGTATATCCGGCCTCTTTAAGGGCCAAAACATTTTCAAGTGTTAATAAATCGTTTGCAGCGACAACGAGTTCACCGGTTTCTTGATCCACGTAATCACACGCGAATACTCGGCCAACTAGGTATTCAGCTGGTACTTCAAGTTCAACGATACCGGCTTTTTCAAGCGCACGGGTATGACGAGCTGAAATACGACGGCCTGCTTCTACAAGCACATTGCCATCCGAGTCTAAAATATCGAATTGCGCAGTTTCACCACGAAGGCGATCTGGCACGATATCAGACATGAAACGATTACCGTCGATACGTACTTGGTTCTTCTCGAAGAACATACCAAGAATTTCTTCGGTAGGAATTTCTAATGCACGTAGCATGATAGTCGCGGGCAATTTGCGGCGTCTATCTATACGAACATAAAGGTTATCTTTAGGGTCAAATTCAAAGTCTAACCACGAACCACGGTAAGGAATAACGCGGGCGTTATATAACACTTTACCTGATGAGTGAGTTTTACCTTTATCGTGATCAAAGAATACGCCTGGCGAACGGTGTAACTGAGATACGATGACTCGCTCAGTACCGTTAATGACGAAAGTTCCATTTTCAGTCATGAGCGGAATTTCGCCCATGTAAACTTCTTGCTCTTTGATGTCTTTTACTGTGCCCGGTGCTGCTTCACGATCGAACAACACTAAACGCAACTTAACACGCAAAGGCGCTGAAAAGGTAACACCACGGATTTGACATTCTTTTACGTCAAATACGGGCTCACCTAAACGGTAACTTACGTACTGTAATTCTGCGTTACCAGAGTAACTTTTTATTGGGAAAACTGATCGAAATGCTGCTTCCAGTCCATGCTGACCATCGACGTCAAGGTCAATAAACTTTTTAAAAGAATCTAGCTGGATTGAAAGTAGATACGGTATTTCCAATACCTGTGGGCGTTTGCCAAAATCCTTACGGATACGTTTCTTTTCGCTATAAGAGTAAACCATGGGTTCCTCAGCCTGCCGATTTTTGACCCAACTTGCTAAATAGATTGTCTATAAAGCAAACTTCCAGCACCCTTTATTTTACACTTTAACCGTTTACCAAAGTCATTAAGAGGCTTACTTAACTTATTGGTTTTATTTAGGTTTAAATGTAATTTGCGCTAACAAATAGAATAAATTTTAAAGGATGAAAATACTTTATCCTACAGCGCAAAAAGGCTGGTGATTATAAAATCACCAGCCTAAGCCTTTTCAGGCTAGTAACCTGTCGTTAGACAGATTACTTAAGCTCAACTTCAGCGCCAGCTTCTTCAAGCGTCTTCTTAAGTTCTTCAGCTTCTTCTTTAGCAACGCCTTCTTTAATCGCTTTCGGAGCAGCTTCAACTACTTCTTTAGCTTCTTTCAAGCCAAGACCAGTTGCGCCACGTACCGCTTTGATTACAGCAACTTTGTTACCACCGAAAGATGTCAAAACAACATCGAATTCAGTTTGTTCTGCAGCAGCTTCACCAGCAGCAGCAGGAGCAGCGGCAGCAACAGCAGCAGTAGCTGTTACACCGAATTTTTCTTCTGCAGCTTCGATAAGCTCAACAAGGTCCATTACTGGCATTTCAGCAATTGCGTTTAAAATATCTTCTTTGGTTAGAGCCATTTCTCTAAACTCCTGGGTTTAATGATTAAAAATTTAAATGTACAAAGGAACCAAATTATTTGGTTTCTTTGATCGCCGCCAATACACGCACAAACTTGGAAGGAACTTCGTTGATAGTTTGAACGAATTTCCCAACAGGTGCTTTGAAGGTTGCAAGTAGTCTTGCAAGCGCTTCGTCGCGGGTAGGCAATGCTGCTACTGCGTCCAATTTCTCTGGACCCAAAAGACCACTACCAATAGAAAGGGCAGTTACGTTTAACTTGTCATTCGTTTTAGCGAAATCTTTAAAAAGACGCGCCGCACCACCAGGTGCTTCAATCGAAAATCCGTAAATTAACGGACCAGTTAAGGCACTTTCCAAATCAGCAAACTGAGTGTCGGCTAAGGCACGTTTTGCTAGAGTGTTTCTTACAACTTTAAGAAATACGCCTTGCTCGCGAGCTTTAACACGAAGTTCAGTTAGTTCTGATACTTCCATACCACGGTATTCAGCAACGGCAACGGATAGAGCTTGAGATGCAACTTCGCTAACTTCTGCGACGATCTCTTTCTTTGCTGCTAAGCCTAGTGCCACTGTGTTCACCTTCTTTAAGTCTGAAAAGCCTATTACTTAATAACACTTTTCAGGATTCACAGATTGATAAAACGCTCATTATTGGTTACCCAACAATGAATATTTTACCGCTCTACGGTGTTCGTTAATCCCAGAGAGTCTGAGTCGAAATCACCGTCTGCGCAGGCTATTGTTTTAAGTAAAGCATTTATGATCTTTCAATCAGTGTGACTGCTCTCTTACTTCAGTCACTGCTTTACGCCTGCGGTCTTGGACGGGAGTCATATATTGAAAACAATAATGACTCCAACCCATACCTTTCTAGAGAGAATAAGTAACCGATATTTCAGTCACTTACAAGTGCCTTAGCTAAACTAAGGCAAAAAATTAGCTTGCTGCAGTCAGACTAGCTTGGTCGATGGTAATACCCGCGCCCATAGTCGTGCTTAAGCTAATTTTCTTGATATATACGCCTTTAGCCGATGAAGGCTTAGCTTTCTTAACTGCTTCAATTAGTGCAGCTAAGTTTTCTTCGATTTGGTTGCTTTCAAAAGCAATCTTACCGATGCTAGCGTGAATGATACCATTCTTATCGTTACGGTAACGAACTTGACCCGCTTTAGCGTTTTTAACCGCTGTAGCAACATCTGGAGTTACTGTACCTGTTTTAGGGTTAGGCATTAAACCACGTGGGCCTAAGATTTGACCTAACATACCTACAACACGCATTGCGTCAGGAGAAGCAACAACAACGTCGAAGTTCATTTCGCCTTTTTTCACTTGCTCAGCTAAGTCTTCCATACCGACGATGTCAGCACCAGCTTCTTTAGCGGCTTCAGCGTTTGCACCTTGAGTGAAAACAGCAACACGTACTTCTTTACCAGTACCGTTAGGTAGCACTGTTGCGCCACGTACGTTTTGGTCAGATTTACGTGCGTCGATACCAAGCTTTACAGCCACATCAACACTTTCAGCGAATTTTGCAGTAGCAAACTCTTTCAACAAAGAAACAGCTTCGTTGAATTCATATTCTTTAGTCGCTTCAACTTTTTCACGTATAAGACGAGCGCGTTTAGTTAATTTAGCCATTTCTTATCCCTCTACTACCAAGCCCATGCTGCGTGCAGAGCCAGCGATGGTACGAACAGCTGCTTCTAAGTCAGCTGCAGTTAGATCTGGTTCTTTCGCTTTAGCAATTTCTTCTAGTTGCGCAAGCGTCACTTTACCCACTTTTTCAGTGTTAGGACGACCAGAACCACTTTTGATACCAGCCGCTTTCTTAAGCATATAAGAAGCAGGTGATGTCTTAGTAACGAAGGTAAAAGAACGGTCTTCGTAAACAGTAATTTCTACTGGAACGGGAGAACCTTTTTCCATGTCACCTGTTTTAGCGTTGAATGCTTTACAGAATTCCATGATGTTAACGCCTTTAGCACCTAATGCAGGGCCAACTGGCGGACTAGGGTTAGCAGCACCAGCCGCAACCTGTAATTTGATAATGCCTGTGACTTTTTTAGCCATGATAATACTCTCAATTAATGGGTCAAACGCCTCGCAAACACTGAGAATGTTTGCTTAATTGGCTCCCCGTTCAACAAAAAGGGCCGCGAATTATAGACGACTTATTAGCCCTTCGCAACCATTATGTACGAACTTTATCCAATTTATCGTCACTTCGATATTGAATAAAATTCTTCTTTAAAAACAAAAAAGATGCCTAATTAAGCATCTTTATTTTAATTTCTTCGACGCCATCCTTGGCGCCAATTGCCAGTCAAACCATCCGAAGGTTTGCCGTTAATCCAGGCGGCGCAGTGCACCTAAAGAGACTGGATTAACCCTTCTCGACTTGGCCGAATTCTAATTCTACTGGTGTTGAACGACCGAAAATAAGCACTGATACTTTTAAGCGGCTCTTTTCATAATCCACTTCTTCAACCACACCGTTAAAGTCAGCAAACGGACCATCGGTAACTCGTACCACTTCGCCAGGCTCGAACAATGTTTTTGGTTTTGGCTTATCAACGCCTTCTTCAAGACGGTTCAAAATCGCATTCGCTTCTTTGTTCGTAATAGGCGCTGGACGGTCAGATGTTCCACCAATGAACCCAAGAACACGAGGTACACTTTTCACTAAGTGCCACGAGTCTTCATTCATATCCATTTGCACTAACACATAGCCAGGGAAAAATTTACGTTCGCTTTTACGCTGTTGGCCAGAACGCATTTCAATGACTTCTTCGGTCGGAACTAAGATTTCACCGAAATAATCTTCCATCTCATGCATTTTAATGTATTCAAGAAGTGTCTTTTTCACGCGCCCTTCATATTGAGAGAACGCCTGAACTACATACCACTTTTTATCTGACTTTTCTGGCACGTCTGGATTTTCTGTAACTTCTGACATGATTAAATTCCTAAGCCGGTAATGAAAGAAACTAACTGTACAATAATGAGGTCAAGCCCCCAAAGCACGAGTGACATGAAAGCAGTAGCAACTAAAACGATAATCGTCGTTTGCGTTGCTTCTTGGCGCGTTGGCCACACTACTTTCCGTACTTCTGTGCGAGCATCTTTAGCGAATGTCAAAAAGCTGCTACCTTTTTCTGTTGAAGCGGCAATAAAACCGGCAACAAGAACAGCTGCGACCACACCAAGTGCGCGATAAAGTACTGATATATCTTCATAGATGGAATTTGCTGCAACAGCACCACCCAACAAAACCAAAACAACTAGCCATTTAACTAAGTCTAATGGATTTGAACTATTTTCCGCTTTTTCGCTCATGCTATTACCTAATACTAACTTAATCGCGACGTTATCAATGGGACAATCGTCTGCCTATACACTTAGTTTCAATGCCAAAAGTGGCAGGGGCGGAGGGATGATCTCAGTTACGTCCTTGTAACTGACCGCAAGCGGCGCTGACGCGGTTCAAATCATTCCAGATGACTTGCCGAACCCGTGGGCTTTCTCATCCCTCAACCTTCTACATTTGCACTACTCAGTCGCAGTATTACGCGACTATGCTTTTACTTAATTTGGCAGGGGTGGAGGGATTCGAACCCCCAGCCATCGGTTTTGGAGACCGCTGTTCTACCAATTGGAACTACACCCCTAAAATACTGCTTTAACCCCTCACCTATCATCTAAATTGAGAGATTAAATTTGCTTACACCATCCTTGTGACGTCTTAGATTTTTTGTGGAAAAATTTAGAATCACCAATAAGGAGGGAGGCGTATTATACTTATTAGTCCGTGTTATACAAGATGCAAACAAGGATAAAGCATACCCTCAAAGTATGCTTTATCGAATACATCATTCAACGCCGATAAAACCACCGGTTTGGTGAGCCCACAACTTGGCATAAATTCCTTGCTGAGCAAGCAACTCGTTATGTGTGCCTGACTCTACAATTCGCCCCTCGTCTAGCACCAACAATCTATCCATTTGTGCAATCGTAGACAATCGGTGGGCAATGGCGAGCACGGTTTTCTCTTCCATTACTTTATTCAAGCACTCTTGTATTGCTGCTTCTACCTCTGAATCTAGTGCCGAGGTAGCCTCATCTAATATTAGAATGGGTGCGTCTTTGAGCATCACTCTTGCTATTGCAATTCGCTGGCGCTGCCCCCCAGAAAGCTTCACACCACGTTCACCTACTTGGGCGTCATAGCCTGTTTGGCCGTGTAGATCAGATAAGTTCTGGATGAATTCATGAGATTCGGCCTGTTTAGCAGCAGCTAACATTTCCTCTTCGCTTGCCCCTAAGCGCCCATAGAGAATGTTGTCTCGTACCGAGCGATGCAGTAACGAAGTGTCCTGGGTCACCATACTTATGTGCGAGCGCAGACTCTCTTGGCTAATTTCGCTGACGTCTTGCCCATCAATCAATATTTTACCACTTTGCACATCAAAGAAACGCAGGAGCAAATTGACTAGCGTTGATTTACCCGCGCCAGAGCGCCCCACTAACCCGACTTTTTCTCCTGGCTTAATATCAATATTTAGCTTATTGAAGACCTCAATTTGTTTGTTTTCAGGCCCAGGATAATGAAAACACACATCAGCAAAGGTAATCGCACCACCACTAACATTCAGCGGCTGAGCATTCTCAACATCTTTTACTGCGGTCGGCTTAGACAAGGTATTGATGCCGTCTTGTACCGTACCGATATTCTCAAAAAGTGATGACACCTCCCACATGATCCACTGCGACATACCGTTTAAACGTAAACACAAAGTTATGGCAATCGCGATATCTCCTGGGGTCACGATTTTTTCTAACCAAAGAAAGATAGCCAAGGTACTGATTGAGAAAACCAGCAAAGCATTACTAAACCACACACAGGTATTGAGCAACGTCACCAAGCGCATTTGCGGGTGCACGGTTTGTAAGAAGCCATTCATGCCCTCATAGGCGTAATCGGCTTCGCGACTGGTATGTGAGAAAAGCTTCACCGTGGCGATATTGCTATAACTGTCTACGATTCGGCCTGTCATCACGCTACGTGCGTCGGCTTGTCTTTGGGCAACGCGCTTCAATCGCGGCACAAAATAGCGAAGTACACAGATATAAACACACAACCAAATAATTAACGGTAAGCTCAAACGCCAATCAATTGTAAAGACCATGACAACGATGCTAAGGAAATAGACACTGATATAAACCAGCAAATTCAGCAGTTGCATCACAGACTGACGAACAGACAAAGCCGTTTGCATCACTTTCGTTGCTATGCGCCCGGCGAATTCATTTTGAAAAAAACTCACACTTTGGCCAATTAAGTACCGATGCGCTTGCCATCGTATGCGCATGGGATAATTGCCCATCAGCGTTTGATGGTTAATCAAAGATTGCAATGCCACGCAGCTCGGTAAGATGATCAACACCACGGTGCCCATCCATATTAGACTGCTTCTTTCTTCCGATAAAAACGTATCAGGATCTTTAGAAGCCAACCAATCAACTAACTGCCCCACAAAGCCAAATAACGACACTTCTAACATAGCAATGGCGGCGGCAAGTATTGATACAGCAAAAATCGCCGGCCACATGCCTTTGGAGTAATAACGACAGAACGCCACTAACCCTTTTGGGGGCTGCTCGGGCATATCTTGGGGAAACGGCTCTACTAGCCGTTCAAAAAATGAAAACATATCAACAACTTATTCGGGAATAATTAATCTTCAAAGCCTAGCGCTTTTAACGTCGCTTCGATCTTGGCCTCATGTGCGGCTCGCCACTCACTTAACGACATAGCAGCGTCTTTGTCTGTTCTGGCTTTGCCTAAACGATAAGCTTCTTCCGCTAGATCTTGTGGAATAACCGCAATCCCTTCTTCATCAGCGACGATAATGTCTCCAGCGCAAACTCTTACCCCACCACATACAATCGGTTGATTAAACGGAAGGATCTGTTCTTTTTTAGCGGGTTTCGGCATTACGCCACGAGCATAAACAGGAAATTGCAACTCTCTTACTTCAGCTAAGTCGCGAATAACCCCATCGATAACAAAGCCGGCAATTCCACGCTGCTGGGCAATAGCGCAGACGTTTCCGCCTGCACTAGCAAAATCTGGATCGGCTTGCACTACGATAATATCCCCTGGCGCAGCGCGATATATTGCCGCATGTAGGCTTAAGTGATCACCCTTTGCGCATTTAACCGTAAATGCTGGGCCCGCTATACGTGGCATTTGTGGCCACAATTCACGAATTGCTCCATCTACAAACTGCTCACGCCCCAACCCTTCTGAGTATTCACAGGGAGACACTTTTACAAAATCCGCCATGGTTAACATATATCACCCTATATTTTTATTTACTCACCGCACGTTAATTCGTTCTATCATGGTTTCATTAAGCACTCGTGCTTAATGAAACTATATACACCTAGCAGGTTTACTCGATACCTTTGCTAGGTATAAATCAACGTAATTGAAATTCTTTGAACCTTGTTCCTATCTATCATAAATAGTATCTCGTTTACCCGACGCTGGCATCCGCTAATTGCCAACATACACAATATCCATAACGCTGAACACACTGTACTTTTAAGGATTAACATGCGAACCAAAGCAACTCTTACTCTACTGGCAGCTTTCATTTTATCGAGCTTTATCACACACGCTAAAACGACTTTGTCCTCTGAGCAAATTAGCGCATTACTGTCGTCTGCAGAACGTCCTGTACAGGATGCTGCGAGAGACGAGTCAAGACAACCTGAAAAAATATTGGCATTTACCGGCGTGGGTGCAGGTCAGCACGTGCTTGACTTTTTCGCTGGGGGTGGCTGGTACAGCGAGCTATTTTCTAAAGCGGTAGAGGCTCAGGGCAAAGTTTATGTACAGAATGACGAAGTGATATGGCGTTTTGCAGAAAAAGGGTTAAATGAGCGAACGAAACAAAACAGACTTAACAATCTAGTGCGGTTCGATAATATGCCGATTGTGGATATGACGATCCCTGAAAACAGCCTAGATTTAGTTTTTACCGCCCTTAACTATCATGACTTATTCTTTACGCACAGCACCGAAAACGGTAAAAATGTCATGCTTAGAGACACCATAGTTGACTATAAAGCAGCACTCAACAAGATCAAAGATGCAATGAAGGAAGACGCTGTTTTCGTCATTATTGACCACGCAGCTACTCCAGGCTCTGGTTATGATGCAGCCAACAATTTACATCGAATCGATCCTGCGGTGGTTAAATTCCAAATGCAAGAAGCTGGATTCAAACTCATCGAAGAGGCCTTTTATCTGCGCAATCCTAATGATGATTTGAATACGTTAGTGTTTGACCCCAGTGTGCGCGGTACAACAGATCGATTTGTGTATAAATTTACTAAGCTTTGAGGCAAATTTAGCGCCATAGGCTACATACATGACACAAATGGACGCTATATTGTTCAAGGTCAATTTTAATCCCGAAAAAACATGACGTTTGTTATAAGTTTTGTATACTTACAAAGCCTGTTACGTAACGTCAAAAAGAGAGGTTTGAATGTCCTTGTATCATCGTACCAGCAACAGGGCGCCACTCGCTCTGGATGTCAGAATTCGTCATATGGGAAAAGAGATGGGTGACTCCTGTACTCGCAATATAAGCCCTTTCGGTGCATTCATTGAAATGCCAGAACCAACATTAAGCACAGATGATTTTATTGAAATGTATTTTATGGATGAAAAAAATGACAATGCCTACTTACTGCAAAAAGGCTTGATTACCCATTGCAGCCAAGAAGGTATTGGCGTTTTGTTTGCCTACGATTCTGATGAGTTTAGGCAGATGCTGCATAAGAAGATGCCTAAAAAGCATAGAAGTAGAATCTTTTCGAGTTAACTATTTTTCCTAGCGAAATTAAAGCAAAAAAGGCGCTGAGTTCTTCACTTAGCGCCTTTTTCATATTCAAATTTAGTACCCTAGTTGAATTTACGTACTTTGAACTTCTTACCTTTAATTTTCCCTTCGCCTAACTGGCGCATGGCGCGCTTCACGCTGCGCGTTTTGACCGCCACATAAGCATGAAACTCAGTAATATGTATTTTCCCTATATCATCACCCGGAATTTCTGCTTGCTTAGTCAATGCCCCAAGGAGGTCGCCAGGTCGCAATTTCGCTTTTTTCCCACCATCAACACATAAGGTCGCATACTGAGGTTGAACAAGACGATTCACATGAAAACGCATGGCCTGAATGCCAGTCCACTTCAATTTAGCTTTTTGATAGTCTTCGATTGCATTGGCCCTAGCCATTTCATCAGGCGCCACCAGCGTCAGTGCAACCCCTTTAGATTCCGCTCGTCCAGTTCTACCAATTCGGTGGATGTGCACCTCAGGGTCAGGCGTGATGTGATAACTGATCACCGCATTGACTTCTTTTATATCTAGCCCGCGAGAAGCAACATCGGTGGCCACCAATACCGATACACTTTTATTGGCAAAGCGCACCAACACCTGGTTACGCTCACGCTGCTCTAAGTCACCATGCAAAGCCAGCACTGACACACCTAGTGATTGCAAACTATCAGCCACTTCCTGACACGCGATTTTAGTATTGCAAAAAACAATCGCGGATTCAGGCTGATAATGACTTAAAAGAGCAGCTGTTGCCTTGGTTCGATGCGCATCGTCTACTTCAAAAAATACTTGTTGAATCGAATCTGTGTCATGGGTTGACTCGACAGTCACTTCTAAGGGATCTTTTTGCACTTGACCACTTATCGCTGCTATCGATTCCGGATAAGTAGCAGAAAAAAGTAACGTTTGACGCTGTGCAGGCACGCTTTTAATAACGGCATCCATTTCATCTTCGAACCCCATATCGAGCATGCGATCCGCTTCATCCAGCACCAAAGTATTGACTTCAGATAGGTCCAATCGGCGTTTATAAAGATGATCCATTATTCGACCAGGCGTTCCCACTATGATGTGGGCACCATGTTCTAGCGAGCCAATTTGTGGGCCCATGGGTGTGCCACCACATAAGGTCAAAACTTTAATGTTGTGAATAGCCCGCCCTAAACGACGGATCTCTAGAGCAACTTGCTCGGCCAATT
This sequence comes from Paraglaciecola chathamensis S18K6, assembly GCA_000314955.1. Taxonomy (GTDB): domain Bacteria; phylum Pseudomonadota; class Gammaproteobacteria; order Enterobacterales; family Alteromonadaceae; genus Paraglaciecola; species Paraglaciecola chathamensis. Next base: position 21,435 of record BAEM01000043.1, read on the forward strand.
CTCTTGTTGGGCACATCACGAGGGCCTGAACGCGAAAACGCTTTACATCTAAATTGTGTAACAGCGCCAATCCAAATGCCGCAGTTTTACCACTACCGGTTTTCGCTTTCGCTACTACGTCTCGCCCAGCCAATATGGCAGGCAATGTATCAGCTTGAATATCAGTCATTTGACTGAAACCCATACTTTGCAAATTATCTAGCAAGGCTGGCTCAAGCCCCAGGGAAGAAAATTCCTTACTCACAACACTCTCTCATTTATATATTAATCGCTAAAGACTCCCGCCACGGTCAACTTCAATCGCTTTATCTAGCGCGTCTAACAGTCCGGCACGAGCTTTTAACTTAGTTTGTCTATGGGCTTTCATATTCAATTTGGTCATCGCTTGCGCGGTAGCTGCAACAGTTTGCTCAAAGGCTTCTGGTGCTACAGCGACATCTAGGAAGCCGGCGGTAACTGCGTCATCAACCGATACCATTTCAGCTAAAATGACCGAGCGATTAAAGAAAACTGGCGCTAATCGCCCCCGCGCTAACTCTAATCCTGCTTGATGCATAGTCATACCAATGGCGACTTCGTTTAAACCAATCTTAAATTTACCTTGAATCCCAATACGGTAATCTGACGCCAAAAGTACAAATGCCCCTTTAGCGACTGCATGCCCAGTACAGGCAGCAATGATAGGATAATCAAAAGAAAGCATTCTACGCGTCAACGTCGAACCTTTCTCAACTAATTTCATTGCCGCTTCCATACTTTCTTGCATAACTGATAAATCATAGCCAGCAGAAAACATACCTGGCTGGCCTTTTAACACCACCACGGCTTCATCAACGATAGCTTTGTCTAAAGCGGCATTCAGTGCATCGATCATATCATGAGAAAAAGCATTCACTTTGCCATTGTTTAGAGTAATTGTTGCAACCTTGTCATCACATTGGTATTGCACTAAATCAGTCATGTTGGTTCCTTTTATTTTTATGTTTTAGGTAAATTGTCTGAGGCGCGAATTGTTATAGCGCTTAGCTCATTGGGGCCCATTAAGGCTCATTAATCGCCATCAAGCCTACGTTTTTATTAATGATGCGCTGCATTTCACCTGAGCGATGCATTTCAGCAATAGCAGCATTCACCTCTGGCATTCTTTGGGCCCACTCAGGTGAAAACGCTAATGGTATTTCATCTTTCTCCCCTAAACCGCCAAGGTAATACACAGGCTTTTGATCATTGCGCGAATCTATAGTCCAGGTGGCACGATATGTATTGGTATAAATAAGATCGCATCTAGACTGCTGAAGTAATTCGAATAATCGGGTATGGCTGCTCACATAAATGGGCGAGATCATGCCAGCGCTTAACCACTGAGTCAGTTCTGGGTATTGATAATTCTCGCGTAAACACACCGATTTACCTTTAACCTTAGAAAGCACATCAGTTTTAGGTGCTGGTTGCTCAAGCCCATAAAACGCATGGTTATAACTAAATACTGTGCCGCTGAGCACAAACGAATTAGGTGATGCTAACCATTTTCTGGCGATAAAACCGGCATCAGCCTTGTGCTCGAGAATATCTTGATCAATTTTATTTCTTGCGGTGGGTAGATAGCGTACTTCAAGGTCAAGTGACTGCCCGATGTAGCGCAATATATCTGTGTACAAGCCTTGTTCGCTATGCGTTTGTTGATCATAACTGTAAAACGGTAAGCTCTCAGAGTACACAACCGCGACAACCAGCTCTTGAGAATGGCTTTTAGTATATCCAGGCTTGCTCACCAGCAAACAAAAAAAGAGGAAGAAAAGCCTGTTACAAAACACCTGATGGACTCTTGCGCATTGAGGTATACCCTCATTAATATGGATGAATGTCAGAGTGACTCAGTGTAATGAGATGTGAAACTGATGGCTATCACTTTAATGAATTGCTTCAAATCAATTGCAGATATACGTGGAAATTTTCACATACTGAGTATGTAAGAAAGAAACAAAAAAACCGCTACCACAGGTTCAAAACACCGTTTTCAATATGTAACTTAAAAGGTCCTTGCTCCTGTAACCTAGTTAGCCAGTTTTGCTGAATTCGATGAAACTCAGCACTGTTTAGGAACCGCTCAGCGGCTGCGTTCAATTTATCAATGTGTCGAGTATCGCTGTTTTTAGACATAGCGATATAACTAGTGAGGACATCGTATTGATATAGCAACTCGAAACGCGAGCAATCTGCGTCTTGCTTAAAGCAAAAATAACGCAGACCCGCATCGGAAAAAAACAACGAACGCAACTTACCTGCTAGTAGGTGAGATACAGCAGAATCATAATCATCATATGGCGCCACATCTCGAATACTTTCTGCTATCAACACTTTATGCCGAAAGTCACTTTCAAGCACACCTATGGGTGTGACATTGTTAACATCAGATAATGTAGCAATGGGCTTATCACTTGAAGGGTTACCCAGCACACCGTATACATTGGAGGTAAGGGGTAACACCCAATGAAAATCCTCTTCACGCTCGGGTGTACGAGCCAGAGGAAAAACCAACACATTTGGTTTGTTTTTAGATTCTTGGATTAAGCGCTCCCAAGGCGCCGCTAGGATCTCTTGTTGAATATCAGCTTCTGCTAATATCCCCTGCACCACCTCAATTAAGTACCCTTCAAGCTGCCCTCTTTCATTACGCAAACTAAAAGGGGGCTCAAGGGAGGTAAGTACCCAGAAATCTGGCTCGGCTGTGTTCACTTGCGCAAGCGCTCGGGTATTTAGCATCAAGCTGAATACTAACCCGAATAAAAATAGCCCAAGCGCCTGCTTAAAAGCCATGTTTACTTAAGCGCCCACTGTACAGTTTGCCCTGCAAAGAAAGGTACTATCAGCTCGCCGTTAGGCAAGGTAATCGACTCCGGTACTTGCCATGCGTCTTTGACTAAGGTGATTTTTTTTGTATTGCGTGGCAAACCATAAAAATCCGCCCCATGATGACTGGCAAACCCTTCAAGTTTATCTAAAGCGTCTAACTCCTCGAACACCTGTGCATACAGCTCTAATGCGCTCCATGCGCTATAACAACCGGCGCAGCCGCAAGCAGACTCTTTGGCTTGCTTTTCATGTGGAGCAGAATCTGTCCCTAAAAAGAACTTACTAGAGCCGGTCGCAACAGCTTTGCGCAAGGCTTGCTGATGTGTGCTGCGCTTCAATACGGGTAAACAAAAATTATGTGGTCGTACACCGCCTACCAATAAATCATTACGGTTTAATAAAAGGTGTTGAGGCGTAATCGTAGCAGCGACATTCTGAGAACTGGTATTGACAAAGTCCACCGCGTCGCTCGTGGTGATGTGTTCAAAGACCACTTTTAATTGCGGAAACTGGTCCACAATTTTCACTAAAAACTTCTCAATAAATAACTTTTCACGGTCAAAAATATCCACGTGACTTTCGGTAACTTCACCATGAATGAGCAGCAACAACCCCTGCTCAGCCATTTCTGCGAAAACGGGGAATAACGCCTCAATCCCTTTCACTGCAGCATCTGAATTCGTTGTAGCCCCAGCTGGGTACAATTTAGCCGCAACGACTCCCGCTTTTTTTGCCGCTCGAATATCTTCAACCGTCGTATTATTGGTTAAAAAAAGTGTCATTAAAGGTTCGAAATCACTGCCTTGTGGTCGCGCCGCTAATATCCGCTCGCGATAGGCGCTAGCCAACTCTGCATTAACAACAGGCGGCACCAAATTAGGCATAACAATGGCGCGTTTAAATGTCCTGGCGGTGGCTGGCACGGTTTCAAGCAACATATCATTGTCGCGGAAGTGTAAATGCCAATCGTCTGGCTGGGTCAAGGTGATTTGCTGCATGTTTTAGCCTTAAGTCATATTGTATTAGGACATTGTTCAGCCATAGTATGCCGCAAATCGCACTTAGATATAATAGCCAAAATACACCTTAATTGACTGAATAGAAAAACTTGGGTTCTCGGTCTATTAATAAAATTAACGCATAAATAATGTGCAGAAACGATTAGCCATAGAGCTTGGACCGCCCATGACAACAGCCATTTCCTTACTTAAACTTGTGCCCCTAGAAAAACATAATGCCGTTTTAGCCGGGGTCATGGGGCTGATTGACAGATTACTCGCCATTCATCGTTTAGATCATTTGTATCGCGAGCATCAGTTAACTGGAAAGAGTAAAGAAGAATTCGCATTGGCCTTACTCGAAGCACTGAATGTCACCATCGAAGGCGCCCAATCGCTTCAACAAAAAGTGCCGCAAAAAGGGGCGCTGGTTATTGCCAGTAATCACCCTTTTGGCGGAATAGAGGGCGTAATATTAGCCTATGTTATTGGGCAAATCAGAGCGGATTTAAAAGTACTCGCGAATCAAGGCTTGCAACTTTTTAGCGAACTAAGAGACTATTTTATTTTTACAAACCCCCTGTCTGAACGCGATCCAAAGAACGGACCATCCCTAAGAGCAAGCTTGCGTCATGTGAAACAAGGTGGTGCGTTACTGATATTTCCAGCGGGGCGCGTGTCTTATTATCAGGCCGATAAAAAGCGCATTAGTGAACATCAATGGAATCGTATTGTTGCGAATTTGGTAACTCGGTCCCATGCGCATTACTTACCCGTTTTTGTTAGCGGTCAAAATAGCCCTTTGTTTTACCGCCTAGGCCGGATCTATTATCGTTTACGTATGTTGATGCTTCCAAGAGAGTTGCTCAACAAACGCAATTCGAGTATCGAAATTAGTGCAGGCTCATGTATTCCGGCCAACGCATTTCGTGCAGATAGTAGTGATATAGAACAAACCGCCCTGCAACGAATTCAAAGTTACGCTCAAGATCCCGCTTGGCGACATACGTGGCCCGAGTCGAATGTGGTAAAACTCAAGCGCCTAATTGATCAAGTTTCTGGCAGCGTAATCAAATCCGAACTTGAGAAGTTAGCTGAAAATCAAACACTATTAAGCTACCGCAATTTAGATGTGTATTACGCCTATCAAGAACAAATACCGCAAACCGTAAAAGAAATCGCACGACTGCGTGAGTCAGTCTTTCGAGAACATGATGAGGGTAGCGGTAATTCACTAGACACAGATGATTTTGACCAGACTTACACCCATTTATTCATCGTTGAACGTGATGCAGGACGCATTATTGGCGCCTATCGTATGGGTCAATCGGATAGATTGTTATCAGGCGCTAGTGGGAAAACAGATCCTTTTTACTTAAGCGCTATGTTTAACTTTTCGTCTGACTTCATTAACCGAAAAGAGCCCTGTTTAGAAATGGGACGATCATTTTTAATTCCAGAATACCAAAATAGCTTTCAAGGACTGTTACTGCTGTGGCGCGGGATTGGTCGTTTTGTTTGTCAATTTCCTCAATATCGCACCCTGTATGGTACTGTTTCTCTGAGCAAACTTTATGACCCCCGCAGTGTTAGCCTGATTGAACACGCCTTAGTTACCCCTACACCTAATGCAACCGCGCGTACTCAACTCGGCTTTCCGGTGTCGGCGGAAATAGCTGATTTTGCTCGGCAGTACCCATTAGCGAACCATCTAACGAGTTTACTCGCAGGAATAGAAAAGGATGGTAAAGATATCCCTATCCTGCTCAAACATTATCAAAAGCTAGGGGCTACATTTCATTGCTTAGGCATCGACAGTAATTTTAATTACACTCCAGGCTTGCTGCTCAGTGTTGAGCTTGCCAACGCCCCAGAAAAGCTAGGTAAATTATATTTAGGTGATGGATGGGAAACATACAAAAATTATAAAGAGAAGTAGATTTAACATTCAATAATGGCTCTGAAAAATTATATACAGAGCCATTATAGTTGTTAGCGTTAGTGATATTGATGCTTAGGAAGGAGTTCTGTGTATTATCAAAGAATCGAGGGCGATATCAGTAAACGAAAAAAAGCGCTTACACCTTTTTCACAAACTCCGATTTGAGTTTCATAGCCCCTACCCCATCAATTTTACAATCAATGTCATGATCGCCATCAACCAGACGTATGTTTTTGACTTTAGTGCCAACTTTTACCACCAGTGAAGAGCCTTTGACTTTTAAATCTTTGATAACGGTAATTGTATCACCGTCGTTGAGCGTGTTGCCGTTTGAATCTTTACTGACAGGGGTGTCATCTTCTGATGCAACATCACCTTGCGCCCATTCGTGGCCACACTCTGGGCAAACAAACATATTGCCATCTTCATAGGTGTATTCTGAATTACACGCCGTACAATTGGGTAAACTACTCATGAGGTGTCCTTTGTTAGCTAAGAATCATGCTTGCCTCACGAAACAATATACGATCCGTAGATAACCAAGCGAAATTTGGCATTATTATCCACAAAAATTTAAAAATACCAAATTTCTATTTTAGGCGTGAGTTCGCTGATACGTAGCAGTTGAAGGCGCAACGCCAAACAATGATGGTGTTGTTTGCCCTTGCAAAGAGACGATAATCGCTAACAAGGAAAAATGATGAATGGCATGACTAGACACGAATAACAATTCGCGGCCTAATGTTGAGCTGACTTCATCCACATACAACTCTTTTACGGAGGTTTCACTTAGTACGGTTAACCTAGTATGCATGTCGTTTTGATAGACACTCACTAACCAACTTTCGATATCATCCCATGCTTGTAAAGCAGATGTCGTTGAGTGAGCAGCATCCGAGTCTCTGTGACGCTGGTTATAATCAACCACCCCCTCTTTTGCCCCCTGTTTAAGCGCTAAGTAGTGATCAATAACGTGACGCATGTGCGCACCGGCGCTACTTGCAACATAAGGAGCCATCACTTTTTGATATGCATGGAGTGATATATGTTGCAAAAACGTTCTAGCTTGCTCGATAGTTTCTAAATGGCTTTTCAATGCCTGATTGTCGCTGAGCATAGGATTCCTGTTACTTCTCAAAGCTACTGTTAAAAGACCCTATCGAAGCGCAGAACATTTCAAAAAATATTATTCACTCAATAGTCAATCTTCAGTGATCCACGAATATCAACTTTTGGGTATCAAAGCCCGCATCGCCGGCTTTCTCAAGCAGGTTTTGCATTACCTCAGGCGGTAGTTTTGGCTGGCGAGCCAAAATCCATAAGTAATCTCGATTCGGTCCAGTGATCATCGCATAATCATAGTCTTGAATGTCTAACGAAAAGATCACATAACTTGCATAAAAGGGTCCAAAGAAAGACACCTTCAAGTGACCAGTACTTTCATCATCAACAAAGTAAGCCTTACCCACAGCCTCTTCCCATGCCTGCTCTTGCTGATTAAATCCTCTGTTAACGACTTTTACCCCGCCATCATTTCGCAAGCTGTATTGCGCAGTAACTTGTTCGAGGCCCTGTTCGAAGGAATGGTCATAGCGTGCTACTTCATACCACTTGCCAAGATAGCGCTGTAAATTGAAATCTTGAACCGGCTCAATTCCTGAAGGAATAGACGTACACCCAGTAAGCAACAAAGCGACGAATAAAAAAACCAACCTATTCTTACTCTTGAGTAACAAAGTGATAGGCCCAAATTGAGTCAAGGGAACTCCCATAATTAATATCCTTTTTATAGTTAGTCAGTTGATAGGATACGTATGTCGTCTCCTTTTAGACCGAAATAACAATAAAATATACGCTTAGCCAAGGTCAAATGAAGAGACTAAAGCCAGCGATTTGCTGATATTAGCCTTTAGTTTATTTGACAAACAAACAGTGCAGGTTTAGATTTCAATCATTACTGAAACTTCTATATAAAAGATAAATCTATGCAAATGACACCAATGATCGAGTCCTTTGTTATGCACTTTGGTGAAATGGGCAGCCGCTGGGGCTTCAATCGTACAGTTGGACAAATGTATGCACTTTTGGTCATCAGCGAAGCCCCCCTCAGCGCCAATCAAATTGCAGAGGCCCTAAGTGTTTCTAGAGGCAACGTCAGTATGGGGTTAAAGGAATTACAATCGTGGCAGCTGATTAAGCAGCACCATATTGCTGGTGATCGTAAAGAGTACTATCAAAGCGCTGGTACTATCTGGGAAATGGCCAATAAGGTTTTCGAAGAAAGACGCAAACGTGAAATGGACCCTACCCTAAGTTTGCTACGCGGTATTATCTTGGAAAACCCCGATAGCCCGGAAGAAGTCTACGCACAGCAGCGCCTGCAAGAAATCCACGATTTACTTGAAACCATCAGTAAATGGACAAGTGAATTGCAGCAAATGAATCCAGATACACTGGGCACTTTAATGAAGCTAGGCTCTGGTGTAGGCAAAGTCATCGATATGAAAAACAAGCTGATTAAACCAAGTCAAAAAAAGGAAATTAAAACAGAAGACGCAAAATAACAGCCAATTTTGCCCGCAGCAGAAGACGAGAGTAAGTAAAATAATGTAGGTTAAGGTAAGCAGCTAAGCTATTCGCTTTCGTTGAATTTACCGACGATCAATTCTTCTACTGCATCCATGGCTTGTTGAGCATCTTTACCCTCAGAAATCACTTGTATTTCCTTGCCTTGCCCACTCTCTAGCATCATTAACCCTAATACGCTGCTAGCAGAGGCGCTCTTATCACCTTGTACAATGGTCACTTCGGCTTCAAATTGATTAGTAAGCTTCACTAGTTGGGTCGCTGCTCTTGCATGCAATCCGAGCTTGTTCACTATGAGTAACGATTTTTCTAACCGCATACTCATCGGTTTAACTCTCTATGACGTATTTGCACATCTGGATGAGAGGTACTGAAGGTTTTCGCTAGCATCTCAACCACGTACACAGAACGGTGTTGCCCACCTGTACAACCTATGGCAATCGTTACATAGCTACGGTTGTTGCGCTCTAAATGTGGCAGCCAGGTCGAAATCAAATTCTGAATTTGCCAAATAAATTTAGTCACTATCGGTTGTGAGCCTAAAAATATTTCTACGGGTGAATCAAGCCCCGTAAGCGGTTTCAAATCGGGCTCCCAGTGGGGGTTGGGTAAAAAGCGAGCGTCAAACACATAATCTGCATCTTTTGGAATACCGTGTTTAAAACCAAAGCTTTCAAAAACCAAAACCAGACGAGAGCTTTTTTTGCCCAAAATGCGTTCACGTACCAACTCAGCTAACTGGTGAATCGATAACTGATCCGTATCTATGTACAAATCAGCGCGTTCTGCTATCGGAGCTAATAACTGACTCTCCGCTTGAATAGCCCCAGCCAAAGATTTGTTTTGCTTGGATAATGGATGCAAGCGGCGTGTTTCGCTGAAACGCTTAATGAGTACGTCATCGCTGGCATCTAAGTATAGGATGGTCATTTCCCATGTGGCTGGCAGGTAGTCGAGTATTTCAACCAACTCATTCGGATCTTTAGGTAAGTTACGCACGTCAATACTGACGGCTACCTGATCGTACTCATCTGCTACGGTATGGGTCAATGTGGGTAATAAGTTAACTGGGATATTATCAACACAGTAATAGCCTAAATCTTCCAATGACCTTAAAACAATGGACTTCCCTGAACCGGAGCGGCCACTTATGATGATAAGCTTCATATCAACTGATTACCTGAAATAATTCTTGGTCGGTAGTCGCGCTACGTAGTCTACTTAATATATCTTTGTCGCAGAATTTTTTAGCAATAGCAGACAGTGTTTCCAAGTGCTCTTGCGCTTTTTCTTCTGGGACTAAAATAGCGAAGAAGATATCCACTGGCATATTATCCAGCGCATCGTATTGAACCGGTGGTTGGCACGTGACTAAAACAGCAAGGGCAGACTCTAATCCTTTTATTCGGCCGTGGGGTAATGCAATACCACCACCAATGCCTGTACAACCCATTTTTTCGCGACCACTTAAGCTCGCTAGAATTGTCGCTTGATCTACCTCAACTAGGTGTTGTGAGGCCACTTGGCTGATAAGTTCTAGAATACGTTTTTTACTAGAGCCCTGAACTGCGCATACTACGCAGTCAGGGTGAAGAATACTTGATATTTCCATTATTTACCTGATGGGTTAATGGCGTTTAGCTTTCTCTTTATGCTTAATAACTTGCCGATCGAGTTTATCGATTAAGCCGTCTATCGCAGCATACATGTCATTATGTTCCATGGTCGCAAAAACATCTGCACCATTCAAATGTATTGTTGCTTCAGCTTTTTGATTGAGCTTCTCTACATTGAGAATAACGTGAACATTGTTGATCTGATCGAAGTGCCGTTCTAGCTTGGTAAATTTAGTATCGACATAATCTTTTAGTGAATCTGTTACATCCACATGGTGACCAGTAATATTAATTTGCATATCGCCTCTTCCTTCTTTAATCAGCCTACAATAGGCTTTTTCGTTGGTTCGACGGGGGTATCATCAGAGATTCCCGGTACTTTGCTATTGTTCGCCTAGCAACCATAATGCCTTGCTCAGCCAACAATTGAGCAATCTTGCTGTCACTTAACGGCTTACTGGGTTTTTCAGCCGCGACCAGCTTTTTAATCAACGCACGTATTGCTGTTGAAGAACATTCTCCGCCTGTCTCAGTAGCAACATGGCTAGAGAAGAAATACTTCAGCTCAAATATCCCTCTTGGGGTATGCATATACTTTTGCGTGGTAACACGTGAAATGGTGGATTCATGCATATCGACCATTTCAGCAACATCATTCAACACCATAGGCTTCATCATTTCTGGACCGTGTTCAAAAAAGCCCATTTGCTGTTGCACTATGCAATTTGACACTTTCAATAACGTATCGTTGCGGCTCTCTACACTTTTTATAAACCATTTGGCTTCTTGCATGTGAGAACGAATAAATTGACTGTCGCTAGTATTCTTAGCACTGCGGCTCATGGCAGCATATTGCTGATTCACGTTCAACTTAGGCAAACTATCGGGATTAAGCTCAACCGTCCAGCGGCCGTTCTTTTTGCTGACTGACACATCAGGTATCACGTATTCTGGCTCACCTTTAATTAAAGCGCTGCCAGGACGCGGGTTGAGTGTTTTAAGTAAGCGCATAACCTCACGAAGGTCATCTTCCTTGAGACGTGACTTACGCATTAAGGTACGATAGTCCTTGCTGCTCAATAAATCTGCGTATTCACTAATTAAGGTTTTCGCTTCTTCAAGCCAGGGGGTATCTGGGGCAAACTGACGCAGTTGAACCAATAAGCACTCTTGTGGTGAACGAGAACCAGAACCCACGGGATCGAACATTTGAATCCGTTTAAGCACGCATTCGACTTCATCCAGCTCTATTTCTTCATCATCCATGCTGGCCAGCACATCTTCAACGCTCATGGTCAAATAACCTGACTCATCAATTGAGTCAATGATGGCGGTCGCGATGGCCACATCGGTATCACTAAAGTGGGTCAAACGCATTTGCCATAACAAATGCTCTTGAATATCGTCTGTGGTTTCACCTTGGAAAATCTGTTCATCATCACCGCCTGCACCATTAGAGATGCTCGAGGCAGGCGCCGAAGAAGCACTAATGTACTCATCCCATGTAGTGTCTGTGGGTAAATCTTCAGGAATTTCGTTTTTCTCAAATGCTTCACTTGAGTCTAATGTGTCGCTGCTTGTGTCAACTATCTCATTACTATCTTTAGAGGAAGGGTCGAGAGATTTATCATTTAATGCGCTATCGCCAGATTCTTGATCTACCGGCTCTTCAATTTCCAATAGCGGATTCGAATCCAAGGCCTCTTGAATCTCTTGTTGTAAATCTAACGTAGACAATTGCAGTAAGCGTATCGCTTGCTGCAATTGTGGCGTCATAGTAAGTGATTGACTAAATTTTAATTGTAAAGAGGGTTTCATTTACTTCTTTATTCTGTCCGTTGCAAACTAATAAATATGCTGTGGTTGATTCGATTGACTGTAAATGTCTCACCAAGCGCCTGAGTATTAACTCGATAAAATAAGCGGCTATCTAAGCTTAACTATAGCCTGAATTGTTCGCCTAGGTATACATCTCTTACACGTTGATCACTTAATACTTCTTCTGCCGTGCCAGAAGCTATGAGCTCACCATGACTTACAATATAAGCTTTCTCGCAAACATCGAGTGTCTCTCTTACATTGTGGTCAGTTATCAAAACACCAATACCTCGGTCACGTAAATGTTGAATAATTTTTTTAATATCGTTAACTGAAATAGGGTCAACCCCAGCAAAAGGCTCATCAAGTAGGATAAATTCAGGATCAGCGGCAAGGGCCCGGGCTATTTCAACGCGACGCCTTTCCCCGCCTGACAAACTCATACCTGCACTGTTGCGGATATGGTTAATATTGAACTCATCAAGCAGTGAGTCGGCCTGCTGTTCTTTTTGTTCTGAACTTAACTCTTTACGTGTTTGTAAGATTGCCATCAAGTTTTGGTGTACGGTCAATTTACGAAAAATAGACGCTTCTTGAGGTAAATAGCCTATCCCTAACCGCGCCCGCATGTGCATGGGCTGCAACGTAAGATCTTGCTGATCGATACAAATTTCACCTTTGTCTAAGGGTACCAAGCCGACAATCATATAAAAAGTGGTGGTTTTGCCTGCGCCATTAGGCCCAAGTAAACCAACGATTTGTCCAGTTGATACCTCTAGGCTAACATCACGTACAACTTGGCGCGACTTATAAGATTTAGCCAAGTGTGTGGCTTTCAATGTCGCCATTACGGTTGCTCTTCTTGTTCAAGTTGTTCGCTAGGCTCGGCGTTTTTATTATCATCCGTTTTTTTCTGTTGGCTTGCCGATTTCTTTGAAGGCTGAAAAATAGTCGTAACACGTCCACTGTCTTGGTTTTCACCTTCTCCTTGGGCGACAATTTGCTCTAGCTCCATGTTGAAAACAATCGACTCGCCTTTAACACTGCTGTTATTTTGCTTCAACTGCGCATCACCCTCTAGGGTTAGCGTACGCTGATCCCTACGATATTCGATGCGATTGGCCGACGCTTCAATACTGCCCCCCTGCTCTTGTTCTTGTGAATACTTAGCTGGGTTGCCTGTGGCGATGAATATTTCATTCCCTTCGCCTTTACTGGCGTCAACTTCTACCTCATCTGCGTATACATTCAAGCTACCTTGATTAATATGCACGTCTTCGCGAAAAATTGACTTTTTGGTTTTGCCATCACCAAACTGAAACTTAGAGTCCACTTTTATGGCCTGTGTGAAATCTTCTTTGCCCGCCATGCTTAAAGGAGAGAATGACAAGGTTGCTATTGCAACTAAGCTAAGGCTGAGGTTGATAAATGGTTTGCACATGATCAAGTAGCTCATATTGTTGGGTGGTTAAGTTGGCTTTAAAACCGTTACTGTTAATCACATAGTGTTGACCGAATATTTTTACAGGTTGGTCAGACTCCATGGTTTTTTCTATCAAGTTTATTTCGATGAAATCCGTGCGAATGGTGCGAGCAAATCCTTGCTCATCTTGATTGCGTATCTCGACATTATTCTCTAATTGGATCCGATTGTCTTCATACAAAGTGCCGTCTTTGGCTGAGACTTGCCAAGGCGTTGTCTGCGATTCGACAAAAATCGTATACTGAGGTTGTTTAAACAAAGTGAATCCAAGTAAGTCGAAATGCTCCATTTTACTGGCAAATACCTGGTGGCTCAGGCGCCCTTCATCATCAAACAAGGTACTCAACATTTCACTGGCTTGGTAGTTGGGTTGCCAAGCTGACTCAGTTTCCGTTTGCGGTATTATATCGTCATCCGCCAACCACTCAGGTAAGTTTGTGGCAATAACCAAGATAAACAATAAGCCTATACTTAGGGTAACTCGGTTCATACACTACTTCCGCTGACTTTATTGAGCTGTCCCTTAGCGTGCAGAATCAAATCGCACACTTCGCGCACTGCACCAAATCCGCCATTAATCGTTGTGGTATAAAGCGCTTGTTTTTTCACAAACGGATGCGCATCACAAGTGGCAATAGCAACATGACTCAAACTAAACATACCAACGTCCGGCATATCATCACCCATAGAAGCCGTGGCTTCTTTGCCTATTTTTAATTGCTTTTGCAGCGCTAAAAGCGCGTCATTTTTTTGTTCACAGCCTTGAATAATATGCTCGACTCCTAGAGCAGACATGCGCTTGTGCACAATATTTGATTCACGGCCAGTAATGACAGCAACATGAACCCCTATTTTTAATAAGGCTTTTATCCCAAAACCGTCTTTGGTATGAAAAGCTTTTAGCTCTTCACCATCATTGCCCATATAAATACGGCCATCTGAGAAGACGCCATCCACATCACAAGCCAGAAGCTTAATACGCGAAAACTTATCCATCAGCGCAGATGATTTAGCACCGTAAAGAGTATTGATGTCGCCCATTAGATAACTCCTGCTGATAACAAAGTTTGCATGTTAATCGCACCAACAGGTTGGTGGTTATCATCAACGATAAACAATGAACTGATTTTACGTTTTTGCATGACATTTAATACTTCTGCGGCCAATGTTCCTTGAGATGCAGTAACACAATTAGCAGTCATAACACTTTCGATGCTGACGCTGTGAATGTCTACTCTGGCATCGAGAACTCGGCGTAAGTCACCGTCTGTAAAAATACCTAATAAACGCCCGTCTTCGCCAACGATGCCTGCCATGCCCAACCCCTTACGAGATATTTCGAGCAAGGCCTGACTGATAGTATGCGTAGTACTCACTAACGGCATCAATTCGCCTTGGCACATAATGTCGTCAAGCTTGAGTAACAACTTACGTCCTAACGCTCCGCCGGGGTGCGACAAGGCAAAGTCATCTGGGGTAAATCCTCGTGCGTCGAGTAATGCAACAGCGAGCGCGTCCCCCATAACAAGCGTCGCTGTAGTGCTCGCTGTCGGGGCTAAACCTAGTGAACAGGCTTCTTTCTCTACTTTAATACAAAGGTTCACATCTGCGTGTTTACCAAGCGAGCTTTGCGGGTTGTTTGACAAGGCAATAATGGCAATACCACGGCGTTTCACCACGGGTAACAACGCCAGAAGTTCAGACGTTTCACCAGAGTTGGAAATGGCCAGCAATACATCCTGCTCGGTAAGCATACCCAAGTCACCATGGTTGGCTTCACCTGGGTGCATAAAAAAAGCTGGCGTCCCAGTACTGGCTAACGTAGCAGATATTTTATGCCCTATGTGCCCAGACTTGCCCATACCACAGACAACCACTTTGCCTTTGCAGTTTTTCATCAACTCGCACGCAGCAATAAAGTTACTATCAATATATTGTGCTAGTTGTTCAATCGCTTGACCTTCAATCTTTAATACTCGCAATGCAGATTGAATATATTCTTGCTGACTCATTGAACGTTAACCTTGGTTGAAAACAATGTACTGATACCCCAAAAAGCAGGCTAGAAACGCCAGTGCTTCAAAGCGATTAATCCGCCTTGTACCTCGTAAATTAAAACAAAAAATAACCAATAAGAAGCTTAAACCAAGCATGGTGTATATATCTCGACCTGCTGCGTCCGGGTCAATATTGCCTGGTGCGATTAACCCCGGCATGGCCATAACAGCGAGTATATTAAAGATGTTCGAACCAATAATATTACCCAGTGCAAGATCATCTTCACCTTTAAGCACACCCGCTATGCTGGCTGCGAGCTCAGGCAGACTGGTACCAATTGCAATGATAGTCAAACCAATCACCAAATCACTTAAACCAAAGTAATGGGCAATTTCAACCGCTGATTCAACCATAAAATGCGCGCTAAGCGGCAATAATACTAAACCAACTAAAAGCCAAATGACGGCCTTCTTGGTTGGCACGCCATCAGGTACTTCATCGTGAGTTTCTTGGGTTAATGGGTCGCCCTTCTCAATATAGAATGACATCCACGCTAAGCCGCCAATAGTGATGAAGAATAAGACAAATAGCATGACACCTTCACTGAGTGATAAATACAAATCAGCTAAGAAGTAAGTCGCGAGTAAAGACACAGCTAACATCACCGGCATTTCGCGCTTTAGTGTCGTAGAGGCAACAGTCAATGGTTTGAGCAATGCGGTTAAACCAAGCACCAGTGCGATATTCGCTATGTTAGAACCAATAGCGTTACCAACGGCCGTATCTGTGTTGCCACTGAATGAAGCGGTTGCGGATACCATGATTTCCGGCGCAGATGAGCCCATAGCCACTATGGTCAAACCAATAATCATCGGCGAAATGCCCATATTTCGAGCCAAAGCGGATGACCCAAAGACAAATCGGTCCGCTCCCCAACTCAATACAACTAACCACACCAAAAATAATAACGCTTCAACTATCACGAAAACTCACTTGTTTTTATACCAATATCTAATTGTCGCAAAAAGCACTGCCTTTGCCTATTCATTGTGAGACAAATAAACTTGCCCTACACAAATAAAATGAACGAAAAAACTCATTTGTCGGTCATCTAGTTGAGTTCAAGAGCCACATCAGGCATAGCAAAAATGCCAATACGCCGAATGTTCTTAAAAATCGAATATAACTTGTTACTTTTAGATTTTGAGGTTTGCTCTTGAAAAAACGTATAATGCCGCCAATTTAACGCATCCGCGTATGCTTAGTATTTGGTTCATCTGATAGGAAGACAACAGGCTTAATGGAAAATTTGCTAGAAATAGACAACTTAACCTTTTCTCGAAGTGGACGCATTATCTATGATGATATCTCCCTGCGCATAGTGAAAGGTAAAACCACCGCCATTATGGGCCCAAGTGGTATCGGCAAAACCACCATGTTGCGTTTGATGGGGGGTCAGCTGAAACCCGATAGCGGCGATATACGTTTTAGGGGCGAGTCTATTCAAAGCATGAAACGTAACCGTCTGTTTACTGTCAGACGTCAAATGAGCATGTTGTTTCAAAGCGGTGCTCTGTTTACTGATATGACAGTGTTCGACAACATTGCCTTTCCGTTACGCGAACACACCAAGTTATCAGAATCAGTGATAAAAACCTTAGTCTTGTTAAAATTACAGGCTGTAGGATTACGCGGTGCCGCACAATTAATGCCGGCCGAATTATCAGGTGGTATGGCGCGCCGAGCAGCATTGGCTAGAGCGATAGCCCTTGACCCAGAACTTATCATGTATGATGAGCCGTTTGCTGGACAAGATCCCATTTCAATGGGTGTGTTGGTTAAGCTAATTAAGGCGCTAAACGACGCGCTACAACTTACCAGCGTAGTGGTTACCCATGACGTGACTGAGGTACTCACTATCGCTGATTACATTTATATCTTAGCTGAAAAGAAAGTTATCGGCAGTGGTACACCTGAACAAATAAAACAAAGTGATTCTCCCTTAGTGCAACAGTTTTTGAAGGGCCAAGCGGACGGTCCTGTTCCTTTTCATTACCCGAGTGATGATATTGAACACACTTTTCTAGGAGCGAAATAAATGCAGTGGCTAGCGAGTATAGGGCGAAACACGATCGACACGGTTGGTGCTTTTGGGCGCGCATTTTTAATGTTACTTGGCGCGGTTATCGCAAAGCCGCAGCTGATAAAAAATACTCCTTTGACCATTAAACAAATATATGTGGTCGGTGTTCAGTCTCTGTTAATCATAGTGGTATCAGGATTATTCATCGGCATGGTGATGGCACTTCAAGGCTATACTATCTTGGTAGGCTACGGCGCCGAAGGTAGTTTAGGACCCATGGTTGCTCTGTCTTTACTACGTGAACTAGGTCCTGTGGTCACTGCACTGCTATTTGCAGGGCGCGCCGGCTCAGCGTTGACTGCAGAAATTGGTTTAATGAAAGCCACAGAACAACTTAGCAGTTTAGAAATGATGGCCGTTGACCCATTGCGCCGAATAGTTGCTCCACGCCTATGGGCAGGCATCATATCAATGCCAATGTTAGCAATAATTTTCAGCGCTGTGGGGATATTAGGTGGCCACGTTGTTGGTGTTGATTGGTTAGGAGTCGATGCCGGCAGTTATTGGTCTATCATGCAATCGAGTGTTGATTGGAACGAAGATGTCGTCAACGGCATTATAAAAACCTTTGTATTTGCCTTCGTCATTACCTGGATCGCAATATTCAAAGGGTACGACGCCATCCCGACATCTGAAGGGATAAGCAAAGCCACCACAGAAACAGTGGTATTTTCATCTTTAGCAGTGTTAGGTCTGGACTTTATCCTAACTGCATTAATGTTTGGTATAGAGTAGGAGTAGAAAGTAATGTCGTCACGGAAAGTGGAAATTATGGTTGGCTTGTTTGTGGTATTGACCTTAGCGGCTGGGCTATTGCTAGCGCTAAAAGCGGTCAATCAAGGCATGTCAAATGGCGCTGAAACTTATACTTTATATGCCAAGTTCGATAATATTGGCGGCCTTAAAGCCCGCTCTGCCGTTAAGGTGGGGGGCGTAATAGTGGGTCGCGTTGATAGCATTAGCCTTGACCCAGACGGTTATACGCCTGTGGTCGCGTTAAAGATTTCTCAGGAATACAACAAGTTCCCCGAAACAAGCTCAGTATCAATTTTGACGTCAGGGTTGCTAGGTGAACAGTATGTAGGCTTTCAACCTGGCTTCAGTATTGACGGTATAGCCGATCTCGGAGAGGGTGATTACATTTCCGATACGAAATCAGCCCTAGTACTAGAAGACTTAATTGGCCAGTTCCTGTTCAGTAAAAATGATTAATTGATAACGTTGGATTAAAGATACCTTATGAAACAAATAACCCGAATATTTAGTGCAGTACTTATATTAATGTTTAGCAGTGTTGCCACCGCTGAAGAAGTTAACCCATACAAATTATTGGAAGATGTCGCCTCTGAAACCTTTGCTAGGATAAAAGACCAGCACGCTGAAATTCAGAAAAACCCCGAAATTTTAAGAGATATCATTGAGCAGGATTTACTGCCGCATATCGATTACAACTTTGCAGCACTTAAAGTATTAGGTAAACATTTCAGAACGGTACCCAAAGATAAGATCCCTGAATTTATTCAAGTCTTCCGTCAGTATTTAATTACCACCTACGCACTTGCATTGACTTACTACAATGGCCAAGAGGTTGTCTTTCAGCCGCTGCGTGATGCACCAGAAGACAAAACCGCCACCGTGCGCGCCGTTGTAAAAGAAGACGGCCGTCCGGATATCAAGATTTCATTCAAGCTGCGTAAAAATACCAAAACGAATGAATGGAAAGCCTATGATATGGTTGCTGAAGGCATTAGCTTGTTGTCTAGCAAACAAAGTGAATATGAATCTATTTTGCGCCAAGATGGTATTCAAAAAGTGATCGATATTATGAAAGAAAAAATTGCTCAACCCATCAGCCTTGAGCAAGCCAAAAAGGAAATCTAAGTGAGTGATTCAAACACATCACGCATGACTGTTGATAACGATCCTGCTTCCCCAGAGTGCTTTGTGCTCTCGGGAAGTTTAAATCGTGATACTGTCCCTTATTTTTGGCGCAATAGCCTGCAACAGCTTGCTAGTGCACAAAGCGATGATAAACCGCTGATGCTTGATTTACATAATGTAGAACACATTGATACCGCAGGCTTAGCTTGGATAATGAACCTAATACGTGACACCAAGCAAAAAAATATTCAGTTTAAAATAGCCAACCCACCCGCTACATTGTTAAATTTAGCTAAAATTAGCGACGTAGAGCGCTTTTTACCGATACAATAACCGTTTAATTTTACTCTTAGGAACGCTATGCAAAATTCAGAAATAGAACAATTACTTATGGAAAAACTTGGCTTAGCAGAAGTTCACGTCACAGGTGATGGTTCGCATTTTCAGATTATTGCTGTCAGTGATCAATTTGACGATATGAGCCGAGTGAAGAGACAACAATTTGTTTATGCTCCTTTAAGCGACATTATCGCGCAAGGTACCATGCATGCAATCTCGATTAAAACCTTCTCTGAAAAGCAATGGAAGCGAGAACGTCTACTTAATATGCCTCAATAGGCGACTTTAGCAACATCAAGTCACCCCTACTATTTACCTTCGTGTACCATTCAAAAGAGCATTTTCATGGATAAATTACTCATAAAAGCGTCTAAGCCGTTACAAGGTTCAGTGCGCATTTCAGGCGCTAAAAACGCAGCACTCCCAATATTAATGTCGAGTATTTTAGCCGATTCTACGTGCTACTTTGATAACGTACCTGAGCTTAGAGACATTAATACCAGCCTAGCCTTATTGGCTGAGTTGGGTGCTGACGCGAAACGTATTTCAGGCCATTCAGTGGTAATTGATCCCAGCGGGATTAATAATTGCAATGCCTCCTACGATCTCGTCAAAACCATGCGAGCATCGATTCTAGTGCTGGGTCCTTTATTAGCAAAATATGGCGAAGCCAACGTGTCTTTACCTGGTGGCTGCGCTATCGGGGCGCGTCCGGTTAATTTGCATCTGCAAGGCTTAGAAAAAATGGGCGCCAAAATAGAGGTTGAAGCAGGCTACATTCGCGCAAAAGTGGATGGCCGCCTTAAAGGCGCAAACATCTTTATGGATATGGTGAGCGTTGGCGCGACGGAAAACCTGATGATGGCAGCCTGTTTAGCTGAAGGTGAAACCGTGCTCGAGAATGCCGCCCGAGAGCCAGAAATTGTCGATTTGGCCAATTGCTTAAATGCAATGGGTGCAAAGGTCAAACATGCCGGCAGTGATAAAATTCGCATACAGGGTGTCGAGCGACTGCAAGGCAGCCGTTACGCCGTTTTGCCTGACCGTATAGAGACCGGCACCTTTCTTATCGCCGCGGCCGTCACGGGAGGAAAAATTCGCTGTGAAAATGCTGCCCCTGACACACTTGATGCCGTACTTGATAAACTCGTTATGGCGGGTGCAGTGATCACCACGGGCGCCGATTGGATTGAGCTAGATATGCAAGGCCATCCTCTAAAAAGCGTCAATATTAAAACAGCTCCTCATCCGGGCTTTCCCACTGACATGCAGGCCCAGTTTGTCGCACTTAACTGCGTAGCGGAAGGTACTGGTGTCGTCACAGAAAATATTTTCGAGAACCGCTTTATGCACGTGCCTGAATTACAACGGATGGGCGCTAAAATTGATTTAGAAACCAACAGTGCGGTGTGTCATGGCATATCCAGCCTAAAAGGGGCACAGGTTATGGCAACAGATTTACGTGCCTCTGCGAGTTTAGTCATTGCAGGCCTAGTGGCTGAAGGGGAAACCATAGTCGATCGCATTTATCATTTAGATCGCGGCTATGAGCACATTGAAACCAAGCTCAATGGTTTGGGTGCAAATATACAGCGTATTCAATAACTTATAAAATTATAGCGTAGAAAAATGCTTGGCTAACAACTCACTAAACGCCAAGCTTTTTAAGCCTAGCCGCGCTCTTATTGAGCGCCTAGTTCAGCAACAACGACTGTTAAGTTGACTAACTGTCCACCACGGCTTACTTCAATTTCAAGCTCAGTACCTGGTTTCGTTTCAGCAATAAAGTCTAACGTTTGGGTGACGCTATCTGTAGGTTGGCCATTTATCGCAAGCATGACGTCATTCGTTTGAATACCGCCTTTATCAGCAGAACTGCCTGGCGTCACGCTGGTAATCAATATACCAGAGCGCCCATAAACCTCTGCAGCGCCTACACCAAGCTGCCCTCTGGTAACGCGCCCATTTGCGACAATTTCATCCATCACTTTCTTGGCAAGCCCATAAGGGATAGCAAACGAAACACCATCAACTTCTTTTACTCGGCGCTGGCTGTCCAATGTTTTGAAATTGGCGTTATTAATACCGATTAAATAGCCGTTACTGTCGATAAGAGCGCCACCTGAATTACCTTCGTTGAGCACTGCATCCATTTGAATAAAATCAAAATACGCAGCTAATCCGTTACGCCCAACGCGGCTTACAACGCCCTGCGTGATAGTTTGGCCCAAATTATATGGGTTACCAATGGCAAGTACTAAGTCGCCCACCCGAGTACCTGGGTCATCTAATTGGGGGATCACGTGAAGATTGTCTTCGGCTACCTTAAGCACAGCTAGGTCAGTATAAGGGTCGTACCCAATTATCTGTGCTTCTGCTCGACGTCCATCCTGTAAGCCAACCAGAATGCTATTGGCATTGGCAATCACATGGAGACACGTCAAAATAAGCCCGTCTTCACTCATGATAACGCCAGAGCCTAGACTTGTGCGTTCAACCGCTTGGCTGCGATTATATATACTGCCGCTTTCTATTGATTGGCTGTAAATATTTACCACAGCTGGGCCTGAAACATTAACCGCGTGATTGAAACTGAGCTTGTCAGAAGTCTGCCTAACGGGGTTGAACATAGATAGGTTTAAGCTGCTGCCATGGCGTAAATCAGGCACCAGAAGGAGTATCACCCCAGAGATGATGGCACCGACAAAGGCCGATTTAATCAAAAACGTTAATGAATCTTTCAAGGGACCTGCTAATAAAAGCTTACTTATCAGAGGTTAAGAATAACACTGAAGGGAAAAAGTTAATAGCAGCCCAGTGTTAGGGCTGCTATTAATTTAATAAAACTAGCGGATCACAAGATAAAGCGTTGAAACTCCGCGCTTAACGTTGAGCGCTATCACACCTTTTGCTTCGTCAAGTGCGTTACGCAAATCAATAACGTTATCGATTTTATGGCGATTAACACCAATAATTACGTCTCCGTCTTGCAAGCCAATAAGCGCGGAAGGTGAGCGCGCTGTGAGCTCTGAAATTACCACGCCATCAACGCCTTGCTTGGTTTTACCATTGGTTAGCGTAGCCCCTTCTAATGCAGGGTGAATTTCTTTTGCTGCCACCGTGCTTTGGGTTGCATCCCCAAGAGTCACTTGCACGTCTTTCTCTTTGCCTTTACGCAATAGTGTTAGGTTCACTTTAGTTCCAGCGCCTTTGCTACCGATTTTTGCACGCAACTCAAGGAAACTTGTCACAGGTCGTCCTTCAATCTCGATAATGATGTCGCCGGCTTGTATACCACCTATGTCAGCGGCTGAACCTTCATTCACTTCACTAACGAATGCACCTCGACTGACATCTAGGTTCATTGCTTCAGCTAACCCTGAGTCAACATCCTGACCTAAAATACCTAATAAGCCGCGACGCACTTCACCAAACTCGATGATTTGATCTACAAGGCTTTTCATCATATTTGCTGGTATAGCAAAACCTATCCCTACATTGCCGCCATTAGGGCCAAAGATAGCGGTATTAATACCGACTAATTCGCCATTGAGACTTACCAATGCACCACCAGAGTTCCCTCTGTTAATGGCCGCATCAGTTTGAATGAAGTTTTCATAGCCACCGATATTTAAACCAGAACGGCCCAGGGCACTAACGATACCAGAGGTAACGGTTTGGCTTAAACCAAAGGGGTTGCCTATCGCTACCACAAAGTCACCTACGCGTACTTTGTCAGAATCGGCTAGAGGAACTGCCACTAGGTTCAAGTTGTCTGAATCGACTTTCAAAAGCGCGATATCACTTTGCTCATCTGCGCCCAACTTTTTCGCTTTGACTTCACGGCCGTCATTTAGCTTAACGGTGATTTCATCTGCGTTGTCGACCACATGGTTATTGGTGACGATATAGCCTTTGTCGGCATCAATGATAACGCCTGAACCTAACCCTTTAAATGGTCGTTCTTGTACCTGCTCACCATTTCCGCCAAAAAACCGACGAAACATTTCAGGCACCTGTTGCCTAGATACTTGTGTACCCTCAACAGAAATAGTCACGATACCCGGCGTGGTTTTTTCCAACATGGGAGCCAAACTGGTGACGGGTTCATTATCACTTGAAAAAAATGGCAAGGCTGCGCTTGCAGAACCGGCAATCATTAAGCTTGCCGCAAAAACACAACTGGTGATGACAGTGCGGTTAATAACTTTACTCATTTAACGATAACTCCATGGATGACTTATTAGCTTAATAAACACAACAAAGACTGCATTGCACTTTAAAAAGTTCCCTAGGTCACTCTGTTCAGTTATTTCGATTGCTTTTCAGGTTGAACATCGTCACTACCACTGAATAAACCAGAACTCTGATTCGAGAAATCTAAAGGTTGTACATCTGCGCTGTCTTTTTCTCGTTTCACTTTTTGCTCTTTATTTTGCAAAAAGGGAGAAGCATGCTCGCCAAAGAAACTCACGTTATTGCTCTGAACATCAGTATTTAACAGCGATAGCGAGCTTTCATAATTGTCTAAATTTTGCGTAAGCACCTGGCATTGCTTTTCAAGTTGCTCGGCAATTTTACGACTTTCTGCTACGTGATTTAATGATTGTTGAATCACTACGTCTTTCAATGTTTGTTCTTTCTGGCTGTCTTTAGATGACTTTTCTTTATCAACATAGACATATTTTGCTACAAAGAAACCCAGCACTGCGCCAACTAGCACTAAAACCACACCGATTAACCAATCCATATTTACTCCAATAATAAGCTTATAAAGCAACACGCACCTATAATGCGCACAATTACTTCAATCTACAAAAGCCAGCTGCACTATTTAACAATCTATGCACGGCATACAGCGCAAAAAACACCACGTTTTGATATTATACCCCCGTCACGCATTTATGCGGTCATTAAATTTGGATTCAATACCTCAATAAGAATAGCTTAGTGATTTTTAAGGTCATTCAGTAAAAGGAAAAGACACGCCTAATGTCAGCTTTAACCCCTTGGCAAAAATATCAATCGGATCTGCAACGCGACGACTTTCATTCTGACCCAGCCCAAGCCAATGCAGTTAAACATTTACAACGCCTTTTTGATGATCTTGTGGCGCCTGACAAAGAGCCGGGCCTTTGGGCGAAAATAAAATTCGTACTCGGTAAAGACACACCAGCACAAACAATCAAAGGTTTATATTTTTGGGGGGGCGTAGGCCGAGGCAAAACCTACTTGGTCGACACATTTTATGATTGCCTGCCTTTTAAAAAGAAAATGCGCGTGCACTTCCATCGGTTTATGCACCGAGTACACGAAGAGCTAAAAGCACTTGGTGGAAAATCTGACCCTCTAAAAGTTATTGCTGCTAAATTTGCCAGTGAAGCCAACGTTATTTGCTTCGATGAGTTTTTTGTATCCGATATTACTGATGCCATGATTTTAGGCACACTCATGGAGGAAATGTTCAGTCATGGGATAGTGTTGGTAGCGACATCTAATATCATTCCTGACGAGCTGTACCGGAATGGCTTACAGCGAGCTCGTTTTTTACCTGCTATAGCTTTGATAAATCAACACACCCAAGTAGTGAATGTCGATAGTGGCATTGATTATCGTTTGCGCACACTAGAACAAGCCGAAATTTATCACTATCCTCTTGATGAGACAGCAAACAACAACTTGTCGATGTATTTTACTCAGCTCGCACCTGAAGAGTGTCAACACAATGAGCCAATTACCATAAAAGGTCGTCAGATCCCTGCTATTCATCACGCCGAAGGCGTCGCTATGTTCGAGTTTCGCGCACTGTGCGATGGTCCCCGCAGCCAAACAGACTACATGGAATTAAGTCGCTGCTATCACTCCATTTTACTGGCCAACGTCGAGCAAATGGGACAGGCCGTAGACGATATCGCTAGGCGCTTTATCGCTATGGTAGATGAATTTTACGAGCGTAACGTTAAGCTGATCATGTCAGCAGAAGTACCTCTTGAGGAACTCTACACTCAGGGGGCCTTGAACTTTGAATTTCGACGCTGCCTGAGCAGACTTAAAGAAATGCAATCACATGATTATTTAGCGACTGAGCATTTACCTTAAATTTTGCATACAAACGTGGCGAAGCGCCTCACAAAGGCGTTTGTACAATTCACGTATTTATCGGTAAAATCTGAGTCATATCCTTATATTTGTATAATAAAGAAGAGAACATAAATGGGTAGAAAGTTTGAAGTACGTAAAGTTGCCATGGCAAAAACGGCTGGCGCTAAAACCAAAGTCTATTCTAAGTACGGTAAAGAAATTTATGTAGTTGCTAAAAACGGCGGCACCGATCCCCAAGCAAATCTATCTTTGCGCCGATTAATCGACAAAGCCAAAAAAGACCAAGTACCTAGTCACGTTATAGACAAAGCAATTGATAAAGCCGCCGGTGGTGCCGGTGAAGACTTTACTCCAGCCCGCTATGAAGGGTTTGGTCCGGGCGGCTGCATGGTGATTGTCGATTGCTTAACTGATAATAATAACCGTACCATTACAGATGTGCGTAACTGTTTCACCAAAACAAATTCTAAGATCGGTGTAACAGGCACTGTTAGCCATATGTTTGATCATCAAGCGGTATTTTCTTTCCCCGGTGATGATGAAGATGCGGTACTAGAAGTGCTAATGGAAGCAGACGTAGACGTAACAGAAGTAGAATGCGAAGACGGCGTAATCACTGTGTTTGCTCCGCATACAGAATATTTCAAAACCCGTACAGCATTAACTGATGATAACCCAGAGCTAGAGTTCGACGCTGATGAAATTACCTTTGTGCCGCAAACAGAAACGGTAGTATCCGGTGAAGACGTCGCTACGTTCGACAAGTTCATGGACATGCTAGAAGATTGCGATGATGTGCAAGATGTATATCACAACGCAGTAGTAGAGCGCGAAGACGCATAATTAACGCTTTAATAAATCGTATTGTGTAATAAAAAAACACCGTCGCTATGACGGTGTTTTTTGTTATAAAACATCTTTTAGCCTATTGAGCAGGTAGTGCCACCACTTCGTCTAAAACGCCAAGCAACAATTTAGCCCCCGTGCCTGAAGCAATGCCATCAAATACGTTTTCAACATTCTTGCCTTGCTGGCCTCCAGCCAAATCACTGATCGATCGAATAACCACCCAATCGACATCATTCACAAAACAGACCTGAGCCACTGCTGCTGATTCCATTTCAGATACATCTGCATTAAATACACGGCGCACCCATTTGCGGTATTCAGCGTTATCTAAAAACACTGAGCCAGTTACCCCATTACCACCTACTTTGACTTTTATTGCTTTGCCGGAAGGCATGGCGATTGGGCTTACTTTTTCCAGCGCCTTTTGCGTCAATGTAAGCAGCTCACTGGAAGCGGTAAAATAAGGCATTTGTCTTGGGCTGTCCCACCCCTCTTTTATCACGGCCATTTCCTCTGGGTGAATAAAGCCAAAGTTTTCATATGCTGGAGAATGAGGGTCTTGTTCACGGCGTTCTAGAAATGATGCCAATGACTTTTCATAGTAATCGGGCAAAACAAATTCCCCATCATTTTCTATAGAGGGGTTAACGTACACCGACTCATCGTGGAAATACCATCTAGCTGGCACAGCAATATCCCCAGGGGAGAACTCGCTGCTAATCGCGCCAGCAATACCCATCATAATCACCCGATCAATGGGGAAATAATCTAACGCCATTTGCATAGTCATTGCTGCATTAGGCACGCTGATACCAGTAGTGAAAATAACAATAGGCTCACCTTTGTAAGTGCCTAACTGATATTTAACCCCCTGAAATGTGATGGTTTTAGTGATTTTGGCATCCGGTAATTTGGCTATCGCCGCATCAATTGCCTTAATTTCAGGTTCATAGGCTGCAACGATAGCTGTCCATTTGTTCTCAACATTAAATGTTCTTGGGCCATATTCATCCAACGTGTCACTTTGTTTAGCGCTGACTTGACCTGTCAATGTGACACTAGGCAAGACGACTGCAGTGATTAAAAGCAGAGTTTTTAGGGTTTGACGAATAGGATGCATAAAACGAGTCGTTTTCAATATCATGTTAATTTCCATACAGAAGTGATGCCTGCGCACCAGATTGGAGCAAAAGTGTGTCGTTTACGAGTAAAAACGCGCTGGGGAAGCACGCATGATAAATTCATGCCAATACTGAAGTTAAATCAATATCGGCACGAATAAAAAGACTATTTACGTTGGCTGAAAGGTTACTTACCGATTAGACGCAAAAACTCATTGCGAGTGGCGTCAGAGTTACGCATTCCACCTAACATCACAGAGGTAACCATTGAAGAGTTCTGCTTTTGCACACCGCGCATCATCATGCACATGTGCTTACCTTCCATAATCACACCAACGCCAGCAGCACCAGTTACTTCTTGAATTGCATCGGCTATTTGCTTAGTTAACCCTTCTTGGATTTGTAAGCGGCGCGCGTACATATCCACGATACGAGCAAACTTAGATAAACCAAGTACTTTGCCCTTAGGTAAGTATGCAATATGACACTGACCAATAAAGGGTAAGATATGGTGTTCACACAATGAGTAATATTCAATGTTCTGAATAACAACCATTTCATCCGTGTCGGCTTCAAAAATCGCGCCGTTAACCACGTCATCAAGGTTCTTTTCATAACCATCGGTTAAAAACTGCATCGCTTTTGCTGCGCGCTTAGGCGTATCTACTAATCCACCTCGCTGGGTATCCTCACCTAAAATCGATAGAATTTGCGAGTAATGCTGGGTTAAATCTTCTGACATTAAATCTGACTCTGTAATTAGAAATAGACGGGCGACGTTGCAGAGCAGTTAACTTGTGGTTAGGGCTATACGTTGGCGCCATATAATCGCCAGATGATAACATTTTCTTAGCTGGGGGTTAAATGCTTGATGTCACATCAATGTCATATTCGCTTTGGCGAATCTTATATCTGTGTAGTCGATGAGAAAGGTTGACGTAATCGAGGGGGTAGATCCACATACTCAAGGGGATGATAGAGCAAAAACTTACACCCCGAATAATTATTTCAAACGCGCCTCAACAGAAACGCGCATACTGGCAATGTGTTCATCCAGTGCTAATTTGGCCGCTTCATAGGCTTTTGCCCGCTCTGTAGAGTTTGGGTGTTTTTTATACTCTTCAAATGCGATATCCGTCTGTCGTAGAAGGGTATGTAATCTTACCTGTACAACATCCATATTATGTCATTCCTTGATTAATTTTTCACCATCTCAGATTAGCAAAAACCACATGTAACGCAAACTTCATCGTGTTCGTTTTACAAATATTTACACACTTAATTTTGTACGCCGTTGTGTCCCTACTTTCCAAGCTAAATAAACTTAACCACAGCCAAACTAACAATTGCCAGTAAAACCAACACCGGCGCTTCATTTAAGAAACGGTAAAAACGCGATGAGTGGGTGTTCTCGTCTCGGGCAAAGGCTTTTAGTAAATAAAACAGGTAAAAATGATAACCATACAATAACGCCACCAGCAACAGCTTAACATGCAACCATCCCGAACTGGCTAACCAAGTCGTGCCGTACTGGTATATCAAGCTAACGCCGAATACTAACGTTAATAAAGCGAATGGCGTAATAAAAAACCAAAGTTTGCGCTCCATAATCTTAAATTGGTCACGCACCGCTTGGTTATCAGTTTCAGCGTGGTATACGAACAATCTTGGCAGGTAGAAGATACCAGCCATCCAAGCAATCATAAAAAATAGGTGTAACGCTTTGAGCCACAATATGCTCATAGAGAAGTTCTCCGAAAATTATAAATTCACAACAGTGTTAGTATTGCGCCTTATGTAAATAGCTACGCAGCATATTCCAAGTAATTACCCCTGTAATATTGCTAGGCTCATTTTCATATACGTATACCGCTCCTTCTCTGCTGCTTTGGAGTATCTGGTAAACTTCGGCTAACGTTGACTGAAAAGACACACCTTGCATGGTAAAGAATGCCAAGGAAGACTCTTCACGGCTAAGGCTAATGTCGTATTGTACCAATGCATACTGCACATCAATTTCTACACTGTTGCGCTGCACTACAGGGTGGGTTGGTGAGGTTTCTAAAAACTGCAAAATATTATGCTGCTGGGCATTGTTAAATAGCTTGAACTCTTTATCCATCACCGCTAACACGCCAGTTTTTTGTAATGCCTCTAAGACTGATGACGTACTATAAGGCAACTTTTGATAGTCGAGTTGGCGAATAAAGATAGAACTGTTACCAAGAAATTGGGTAGAAGTTACATACGCCGGCACAATGACCAAAATAGCCGGCAGTATTAGCTCTGGGCTATAAGACAATTCCATCACAGCCGACAACGCAGCAAGTGGCGCATGCACCACTGAAGTCATTAGCCCTGCCATTCCAAGTAAAGCAAAGCTACCGCTAAGTTGCTCCATATTATCTAGGGCTAAGCCCAACGGCGCAGCCAGTAATGCGCCACTTAGCATACCAAGCACAAATACCGGCCCCATTATTCCGCCTGGAATACCTAGGCCAATGGCAATAATCGTTATGAAAAACTTGGCGCAAAGGACTGCCACAAGCAACATGACATTCTGCTGCTGTAACACCATATCGTGCACCGAAAAGAAGTGTGCTCCCAGCGCTTGTGGCAACACATAACCTACAGCCCCAGTGATACATGCAGCGATCAGTAAACGCTTTATCATGTTGAAGCGCTGAAACATGTACATCACTTTCATCAACGCGTTGTTAAACAAGGTAGCCAGGCCACCGAGCAAAATACCAAACAAGATCAAGTACAAGTATATCCAGCGGCTAAATTCAAAGAACTCAATAAAATCGATCTCTTGTGCCTGGCCGAAGACCGCTCTTGTCATAACGGTTCCACATGCGGCTGCCAGCATGATAGGAATGAAAATATGAATTTTGTATTCTCTGAGCACCACTTCCATTACAAAAATAACCGCTGCAAAAGGCGTGTTAAATGACGCAGAAATACCCGCTGCAATTCCGCAACCAGACAAAATACGAATGCTATTATGCGGTAACTTTAACCATTGTCCGAAGAAGCTACTACCAGCAGCACCAAGATGTACCGAAGGCCCTTCACGTCCTACGGAAAAGCCGCTCGCTAAGGCAAATGCCCCACCAAAGAATTGATTGATAGTGGTACGAAACGGTATGTGCCCAAAACGTTGCTTAACCCGATGTATAACGAATGGAATACCCATACGATAATGTTTAAAGCCAGTAAGGTAGGCAACACACAGAATAAGCAATACACCAATTATGGGCATGATCAAGCGCTCTGCCGCAGACAATGATGTGAAGTCGTTCACCTCATCAAGGTACATGAGTTGCAACCACTCAACACTTAACCTGAATAAGATGATCACAGAGGCAGCACAAACGCCACCAATAATGCCTAGAGCACACAACTGAATAGAGGTTCGCGGTGTAGCCAGCTCTTGTCGAAATGCATCTAGGGACATATATTAGCGCTATTAATACCTTATAGAATGGCATCATCTTACCACAAGCCGCTGTAATGTAAGGGGTTACCTTAAATTTTTGATTTTATTATGCGGGCAAGGTTAAGCAATTGGTAAATTATTCTGAGTTAAAACAGCGTTACGGCCCTTATCAATTTTACGCCCTTTGTTTAATTGTTCTAATATTCACTGCCTATTTAGCCTTTTCTTTAGGCCATAAATTCAGCAGCGAGCAACAAACCCATTTAAAGCAACTTAATAGTAGCAGCGAGAGTCTACGCATTGAGAATGCGGCTCTGTCACAGCAGGTAAACGTGATGAGCGTCGAATTACAGATCGCAAAAACAACACAAGATAAATTGACCGATACCATTGAACAGGCATTAGCCAGGGAAGCATCATTGCGTAAGGAACTCACTTTTTATCAACAGGTGATGGCCCCCGAATTAAGTGCAACGGGTCTGGCCATTGACGGTTTTGCCATAGAAAAAACCCTAAGCGAACACTTTTACCGTTTGAAGCTAGTGCTCTTGCAACAAGATAAAATTAAGGCCACGCTTAATGGTAGCTTGCACATTGTTTTGCATGGTAGTGAAAATGGTCAGCCCACGACTTACACTCTAGCCAATCTGATCGAACAAGGTGCGCCGATCAAGTTTCGCTTTAAATATTTTCAAATGTTGGAACAGGAATTTACCTTACCTGCAGACTTCTTGGTTGAAAAAGTCGTGATAAGCGCCGACGTTTATAAGTATAAACGCAAGCTCGGAGAACTAAATAAAACCTTCGATTGGCGACTATCGAGCAGCGAATAGTTGATTAGATTAGTCAGGTATTAGATAATGGCGCCATTATATAGCTCGCTTACCGTAAAATCTTGCGATCCGCGCTATCCCCCATTCACTTATTTGTATACACAGAGGTAATTTATGTCGGTGCAAACAGCAGTTCCAATTGAATTCTCCGACGCCGCCGCACGTAAAGTTAAGGCGCTAGTCGATGAAGAAGAAAACCCAAATTTAAAATTACGTGTTTACGTCACCGGTGGCGGATGTTCCGGCTTTCAATATGGCTTTACTTTCGACGAAAAGGTCAACGAAGGCGACACCACCATTGATAAAGACCAAGTGACATTGGTTGTTGATCCAATGAGCCTACAGTACTTAGTAGGCGGAGAAGTTGATTACACTGAAGGTTTAGAAGGTTCACGCTTTTTAGTGAATAACCCTAACGCGACAACAACCTGTGGTTGTGGTGCGTCGTTTACTGTTTAAATTCGGTTGAAATGAATTCGGTTAAAATTCACGTGAGACAATCACTTTAGTGTCTCACGTTCCCCCCTCTCATTTGCACTCATATTACCTCTACCCCCTCCTCTTCCTTTATGAATTTTTTTCACTTTTTGTCGCCAAACTTACGCAACATAACGTTAACAATATGGCAAGACAAAACCTAACGCATTGAAATAAAACAATATAATTTCATGGCACGGGTTATGAATTAAGTTCTTTGAAAGTAACTTCTCCTTGTGGTTTACGGAGATACACGAACCGAGGAACAAATTATGAAAAAACTTACCTTAGCAACAATCATTACGGGTGTAATGGCATCATCTGCAATAGCAGCACAGCAGGAAGTAGAAGTATCAGAATCTGCATCAACACCTACTGACAAAACATTTGCCGCCTTAGATACCAACAAAGACGGGTTTGTTTCTCAGGGAGAAGCGAACCAAGATAATGTATGGACTTACTTTGTCAAAGTGGACGAAGACGAAGACGGCCAACTTAGCCCAAGAGAGTTTAATACCTATGCCAGTATTTACAGCGAAGCTGATCTGCCTTTAGCTGATGCAGGCGATACGCTTGAACAAACCGCTGGAGCAAACTCTGCTGAAGCTATGGCTGGTGCGAAAAGCACGATAGATAATGCAGAAGGCGAACGAGCCACTGACGGCTTAAGCCAAGCTAAACAAGATGCGATTTCCGCCAATGCACAAACCAGTAATGCAAAAGTCGATACTCAGCTAACTCAACATGATGCTCATGATGACGTTAACACCAGTAAAGATAGTGAGATGGCGATGAAAGATGCAGAGTCAAATGCGCAAAATGCATTAGATAATGCGAAAGAGCTTAGTGTTGAGGGTCAAGATACAGTGGACCACAATGCAAACGCCATCCATAAAGAGCTTGAAGACCAGTCGTCAGAAGGGACTGAGCAAGCCAGTAAAAATGAACAAACCTTAGCTGAATCAGCAGACGTAACGATCAGCTCTGATTTAGAAAGTAATAATCCGGCATTAAAGGACCCTGAACAGCCAGCGCCTATCGAGCAAACGTTTGCTGAAGTCGATTCAGACAACAACGGCTTTATCAGTAAAGGTGAAGCAAAAGACGCTGAAATATCAGAGCACTTTGATAACGCCGATGTGGACAGCGATGACAAGATTAGTCGTCAGGAATACAAAACCTTTGTTGAAGGACAGCAATTAACGATGCGTTATTCAGTTCGTTATCCACACGAATCGGAATAGTCTTTAACCATAGTCACCATTAATTAAATGGTAATTAGGCCGGCTCGTCGCTAAGCGAGCCGGCTTTTTCATATCAACACACAAATAGCGACAGGATTAATGATTCAATTTCGCTTTATTCCGAGCGGCGTGATAACACACTGAACACGTTTTAGCACTTAAGCCTATGAATATATCAAACACAGCAGCGAATAATAATGCGATGCATATTCCCCATCCGAGTGCGACTGGCTCTAAAGGCACGGTATAACTATATTGGTTGATCGTTTCCTGCAAAATCTGTGGATTATAGTGGCGCGCAACATAATAAGCTCGTTCAACGACCCCACTGTTTAAATTATCCCACTGGTTTTGTAGTAGCGTGGTTCGCTCATAGATAAGCTGAACATTTTTAGCATCTTGCTGAAATACAGCATCTGGGCTGCTACGATAATGATGAATAAGCGCCGTCATATCCCCCTCGAAATAGCGCTCTGCGGTTTGTTTAAAGCCAGCTAAATTTTGTCGTGCTTCGAGTAAGTGGGCGTCAACGCGTTTTTGATACTGGTCGATAAACGCTGGGATTTGCACACCTGAAAGTAAACCCATAGCAAAAACCGCCAAGCGCAAATACTCTCTAATAATATTCATTTCCCCTCCTTCATCGGTGCCATACCCATCAATAAGATCCTATACCTAAGATACGGTATCAAAGTTTGCCAGTCATACATGAGATATTTATTATGGTGATCGATCAGAAAAGGTTTCTTATGCTATTAACAACAGAACTCGTTAAACGTACGCTAGGCGGTTTACTCATCAGTTTGCTATTTTCGAATACGTTGCACGGCGAAAGTCGAAGCGAGAAAACAACGAGTGTCTCAGAATCTGCGTGTCCTTCAAACTTTTATAGCGTACAGCTAACAACAGATGCGAGTGCATGTCATGTTTTCGCTGATGACCTTCCTGCTTCGCTTACTTATCATAGTAAGCAAACATCCGATGAGCTTGAGCATTTTTTCCGTCAACAAATGGACGGCCCAGTAAATCAAAGCTTGTCACAGAATCGAATTTTAATGCGTCAGGCAAACGATCAGACCATTATCGTGATTTCGCCAGATGGTACTGGCAGCCAAGTGGATATACTCGTTAACCCCTAGCAATTTCACTCTTACTTATACCATTCCACGTTAATAAGTGATCACTCAGCGAGAGTTTAAAAGGGCTTAAACAAGGCGCATGACTGAATGAATAGTTGTTCTCTTTCGAAGTCATGCAACGCAGTGTAAGCCCTTTTAAAACTCGCCTGCAAGGAATGCCCCAGCGGCTTTTGCTCTGCGTTCTCACTATTCGAAAGGGAACAACCATTACTTCATAGCGACGCCTTAATCAAAAACCGCTGGACGCAATCTGAGGAGGTCACTTATTAATGCGGATTGGTATTAAATAGCTCTGGCACTCTCTTTGCTATATCTCCTATAGACATCAACACAGGCGAAAACTGTCAAATATTTGGCAGGTCTCTAGGAGCAGGTATGGAATTGGCAATTATCTTAATGATGATATTAATCGTAGTGGCAATTGGCGCGGTAAAATTAAATGAACCCAGCTTAACCTTCCCGTTTAAGAAAAAACAAAATTTATTCACCCCGGTAGAACGTAGCTTTCTCGCGCTTATTGATGAAGCGGTGGGCAATCAGTTTAGAGTCATGTGCCGCGTTAAGCTTTCTGATGTCGTTGCCACCCGAGACAGTCTCAACAAAAAAGCCGCCAAAAGTGCCCTGAGTCGCACGAGCGGACGCCATCTTGATTTTGTGCTGTGCGCCAAAGGAGATATGTCACCCGTCATCGCCATTGATCTGGTACATGCAACTCAAAACGGTAAAGATGGCTACAAACGCCAGCGAGATTGGTTCGTCAGTGGCGCACTAGATGCGGCACGTATTCCCCATGTGCGCATTAAAGTACGCTCAGGCTACACCGCCAACGATATACGCCAGTGTATTGATGCGAAGTTAGCTTCGGTACGTATTGCGTCAGCAAATACACCACTTGTTGCAGGCACTGCAGGCCAGGTTAAAGATCCGAATATCGCCACACGCCCTACCAAACCCCTAGGTCAAGATCCAATGGCAGCCTAAAACATCAGCAATATAAATTTGCTGAATAGTAGGTATAAAAAAACCAGCTCGCGCTGGTTTTTTTGTATCTAAGGGACGAATTAGTTATTAACGAATTCAACACCTAGTTTGATGTCACCGCGTAGGCCTTCAAGCATAGACTCTTTAGCCTTTTGCTCGAAATCGCTCAATTCACCATAAGGTAAAATCTCTTCTACACCATTCTTACCCAAGCGCACTGGGTGAGAGAAGAACTGTGCGTCATCGCTGTTTGTTTCAACATAGGTATATTCAACAACGTTTTCACCGCGCATCGCTGACACTAGTGATAAACAGAAGCGTGCAGCTGCTTGGCCCATAGACAAGGTCGCTGATCCACCACCTGCTTTTGCTTCAACCACTTCAGTACCTGCGTTTTGAATGCGAGTTGTTAAACTTGCTACTTCTTCATCAGTAAACTCAACACCTTCTACTTGCGATAACAAAGGAAGAATAGTTGTACCTGAGTGTCCACCGATAACCGGCACATGTACGTTCGCAGGGTTCAAGTCACGTAGGTTACCAACGAAGGTTTCTGCGCGAATAACGTCAAGCGTTGTAACACCGAACAATTTGTTCTTGTTGTATACACCCTTAGCCTTCAACGCTTCAGCAGCGATCGCTACGGTCGTGTTAACTGGGTTAGTGATGATACATACGCATGCTTCTGGGCAATTATCAGCAACACCGTCTACTAGGTTTCTAACGATCCCAGCATTAATATTGAACAAATCAGAGCGATCCATACCAGGTTTACGTGGAACACCGGCAGGAATAAGAACAATGTCACTACCTGATAACGCTTTGGCAAGGTCGTCTTTACCGAAACCTTCAACTTTTACGTCAGTAGGGATATGACTTAAATCAACCGCAACGCCAGGTACGACAGGGGCTACGTCGTAAAGGGCTAGCTCTGTACCAGCTGGCAATTGAGTTTTTAACAACAATGATAATGCTTGGCCTATACCGCCAGCTGCACCTAATACCGCTACTTTCATAATTCTCTCCTGTGGAATGCTAATCAATTCGCGAACGAAACACTAATGCAAGACCCGCGAAAAAACAAATAATTGCTTAGCTGAAATTGTTCGAAAATGAATGTGTGGGCAAATTGCTTAACTTCAAGTACTAAGGCAAAATAGCCACTATAAACAGAGGAATATATGGCTACAAATAAGCAAGAAGAACTCATCAAGGCGTTTAAGGACATTTTAAAGGCCGAAAATTTTGGCTCTCAAGGCGATATCGTTGATGCATTGAAAACGCAAAACTTTGACAACATAAGCCAATCTAAGGTCTCTCGCATGCTGAGTAAATTTGGCGCAGTGCGAACCCGCAACGCACGGGGCGATATGGTGTATTGCTTGCCGCCAGAACTTGGCATGCCAACCGCTCGCAGTCCACTTCGTCAATTGGTATTAGACATAGTGCATAACAATGTCATGATCATCATCCGCACGAGCCCAGGCGCCGCTCAACTCATCGCTAGATTGTTAGATTCATTGAGCCAAAAAGACGGTGTATTAGGCACGATTGCCGGTGACGATACTATTTTTATCGCTCCGTCCGATATAAACAAAATAGAAGAAATTCGCATGCGAGTTGAGGCGTTATTCGAAAACGTTTAACGTCGCAGTATTTACTCGCCGTACAGGGTTATTGCCTGTACAGGAGCATCAATCGCTTATTAAATTGTATCAAACGTGACTACGGGGCAATATCGACATCTACCCACACCAAACGGTGATCAGACGATGCCTGACGGTCCCTAATTAATCGATGTAAAGGATCTTGAGGCGTGGGCCAAAATACACCACTGTCAGTCACCTCGCCTAACGCTTTACTTGGGATCACATAATCAGCACGCATTCGCCAGAAAGCCGTATGCGATGGCCCCAGTTCGTTATTAGGGCTGTGCAAAGCCCCACCTTCACTGTGCGGTATACTCTGGTTATTCACCTTAGCGTTATTGAGCAGTCCGCCAATGCCTTCCTTATTTCCGTCTCCTTCTTTTGCAGATGCGTTTAGGTCTCCCAGTATGACGAACTGATTGCTGTTAATGCCTCCCTTTCGGCCTTTATCATCGTAAACATAATCGGCAACCTTGCCAGCGGAAATATAATCCGTCCAAAAACGGATTTCATCATGATTACGCTTTCCATTGCGGTTTTCTGGCCCATCAAACACAGGGGGAGTTGGGTGACTGGCAAGTATATGAACCGTTTGGTTATGTAAAGTAATAGGCACATCCCAGTGAGACTTAGAAGATAGCCTAAACACCGCTTGTGCCTCAGGCGAATACCAATCAGAGCCGTCTTCGGCTTTCACGCTGCTGAGCAACCCATTTGGCATGTCCTGCCACAAGAAGTGCTGGAAGGTGCGAATGGTGTCTCGCTGAATAGGATACCTGCTTAACAAGAGCATGCCGTACTGCCCTGGATACAAACCAAAACCAAACGTATCTCCACCATTGTCAGTAGACATTCCGTTATGGTTAAGATCAACTCCAGAAGCCACCCCCGTATTCACAGGCGCAGTATAAAAATATGGGTAATCAATGCGCTTGTTACCATGCTGAGATACGAGCAAATAGTTATTGATAAATGCTTTTACACCCTTGTCATCATCTGAGGTGTAATCAAATTCATTGAGTAAAATGATATCAGGGCGCACACGCTGAATAATCTCAGCAATATTACGTATCTGCTGATTATCACCCGTTTTCAAATTTTCAAATAACTCATTCCCTACAGGAGAAACCCCGCGAGGTAAGTAGTTACTTGCTTCCATACTCACATTGTATGTCGCTATACGCACTGTTTTTGCTTGCGCCACTAAAGCCCCCCCTGCAAGTAATATCAATAATCCAACAACTTTGTACATTTCTACATCCTTTACACCAATAAAAAAGCCGGCTACAAGAGCCGGCTTTCCACCATAATCATTTAATGATTAGAATCTGTAGTTAACACCAATACGCATTTCCCACAAAGATGCATCACCTTGACGACTTTGAGGCGAAGTATTGCCGATTGTAGCTGTATTGAATGAAACCTCTTCCAATATACCCCAATCATCGTTAATCATGTTGGTAAAGTTATCGATAGTTAAGCTAACAGTCGCTGAGTGACCATCAGCAAAAGCTGGGATCTCTTGTCTAACAGCAACATCAATTTTAGCCCACCAATCACTTTCTTGATCGTTTCTCTCAGCTCCGATAGGAAGCACACTGTTACTGTCTAAGTAAGGTGTAAAGCCAAAGATGCCGTTGCCGTCATCTTGAGAAAGAGTGAAACTATAAGGACGTCCCGATTGAGCCAAAGCATACATGTTAAAGCGAGTTTCTAATCCTGCAAACAATTCAACTGAATAACTGAAGTCAGCTGTAAAGCGATGCTCAATGTTCCAATC
Organism: Paraglaciecola chathamensis S18K6; assembly: GCA_000314955.1. Lineage (GTDB taxonomy): Bacteria > Pseudomonadota > Gammaproteobacteria > Enterobacterales > Alteromonadaceae > Paraglaciecola > Paraglaciecola chathamensis. Next base: position 60,709 of record BAEM01000043.1, read on the forward strand.
CGATAGTGAAGATACGTCTTCATTCGGGTTAGTAAACGCGCGATATTGGTAGTTCGAGAACGCTACCGAGCTGGTCATAGGTTGCACATCTTCAGCGTGGTTATAAGAATAACCCGTTACTAAACGCAAGCCGTTATCCCAAGTCTTCTCTAAAGTACCCGTCAATGAGTAAGAAGTAGAAACTTCGTCAGAATTAGTTAATTCAAGTGAACCATAACCGTTTCTGCCGTAATCAATATAACCTTCGTCAGTCAGTCCAACTTCTTCAATACCAACATATTTAATCATCGCTTGGTCTTGCGTAAACGACACTAATAAATCTGCATTTAAAATGTAATCAGAGTCTGTAACGTGCGTTATACCCGCAGAAACTTTCCACTCACTTGGCATTTCAAAGTCAGGGTCTAAGTTATTTGATTCAAAGTTGGCAGCTTCACCATTATCCAACAAAGCATCAAGTTCTGAAGGTACACCGTAACCAGGGCCAACTGGAGCGCCATCTTCAACGTTTACCCAAACAACATCATCGTCGAATAAACTGCGAGACCTATCGTCATAACCGAAATCACCGCCGTCTACCTCACCGCCTGTTACGTTGGTGTTTTGGTAATTATTGGTCATCCATACATTCGGGTTACCACCAGAGAATAAGCCTACGCCACCACGAATTTCAGTACTGTCACTTAGGGTATAGTTCAAACCAATACGCGGTTGAAGCAAACTAATACCGTCTAGGTTTGCCGTGTTGCTGTAACCATTACCAGCTACGAAGTCTGCATTCTCTACAGGCTTGTCAGATGTAGTAATCCAGTCATAACGTAAACCTGCGATTATCTTCAGGTCATCTGTTAAGTAGAAGTCATCTTGAATATAGGTGCTGTGTGAAGTGTAACCCCACTCTGCAGCGCGGTCATTAATGTCACCTGAATAGGCATGGCCATACTCAACGTCACTAGCAATACCATTTTCAAAGTCTTCAATGCTGTCAAAAGAAAGCGATGTTTCAGCGTGCTGCACAAATATGTTATATATTTCTAAGTCATCACTTTCGTAGCCAAATGTAATTGTGTGACCATTATCAAGGTAATAGTTACCACGGAACATCATGCTAAGCGCTTCCCAGTTCAGGTCATTCACTTGGCGGCTATCATCCGAACCTAAGAAAACTGTTATATCATCTACATCGAGCTTCACCTCACCAAAATCATTTCCGCCAACTGAACCATCACCAGTCAATGAGTTTTGACGGTTATCCAAGTCAGTGTAAGAAACGCGCATTTCGGTAGAGAATTTATCACTCCAGTCAGAATACAATACACCTGAGTAAGATGTCAGCTCTGCACCACGTTCGTACAAGTGGCTAGATAATTCAAACTCATCAGAATCACCATCAGATTCAGCAAAGTTGTTGCCATCATTCCAGTTATAAGTGAAAGATGCACGGTGTTGCTCGTTTATGTTCCAGTCCAATTTGACTAGTAGTTTTTCATCTTCGTTAGCAAGGCTTGAAGGAACAGTGCCTGGGTCAAACTGATATAAATCATTAGAGATTCGAATAATGTCGTCTAATTGCGTTTGCGTAAGAGCAACTTCGTTGATTGCACCAGAACCAGCAACACCACGGTCGAACAGGTTCGCACCTTCTAGTTTTTCGTATGCCGCAAAGATGAATAGTTTGTCTTTAATTAGCGGAGCACCAACACTGAAACCATAACGTTTTTCAGTGTAGTCGCCAATATTAACATCATCACCTTCTAAAGAGTCACCACGTAGGTCATTGCTACCGTAATCATAGAAAGCAGTTCCGTGTACTTCGTTAGTACCCGTTTTACTTACTGCACTGATATTACAAGCTGAGAAACCACCATAGATAACGTCAAACGGAGCAATTTCTACGGCAACACCTTCAATCGCATCGAAAGAAAATGGCATTCTTTCAGTTGGGTAACCATTTGAGTTAAGACCAAACAAGTCATTCATGCGCACGCCATCAACAGTTAAGCTGTTGAAACGAGGGCTTTTACCTACACACTGAATGCCGCCGCTTCCGCCTTCATCAACGTAGATGCGTGGGTCGATTCTTACAATATCTGTAAGGTCACGGTTAATAGCAGGAGCGTTTTGCAAAGTCTCTAAATCAAAGTTAGCGCCTGGGCCGATTTTACCAAAAGACAAACTGCTAACTTGAGAAGCTGATACAGCGATACGCTCAATATTTTCTTCATTGGCTAACATACGATTAATCGGGGCTGTTTCACCTAGGCTTAGGTATACCTCTTCAATCGTCTGATCAGCGAACGTATTTGAATCAAGTTCAATCGTGTAAGGGCCACCAACACGCAAACCGTTAAGGTTGAAAGTACCTGCAGAGTTAACGGTCGCCGTCTTAACAGCGCCAGTAGGAACGTGAGTAACTTTAACAACCGTACCTTCTGCTGGATTTCCGTTTGGACCAACAATTTGCCCAGTCATACCAGAAGAGGTGGTTTGCGCAACAGCAACAGAAGACATGCCGAGTGACATGGCTACCGCTAGCGCGATGCTCGTGAGTTTAGTTTTTCTTAGCATTGTGTGTTTCCTAAGGTTTGTGAGTAGTAAATCGTGTTAATTTTATGCCGCTATTATTTGATTTTTATATTGCATTTATATTACTGCACTGACCAATAACCAAACAATCTGACTAATTGGTCAAAAATTCCCTGCCCGCTTTCTAACGCTTATTGTTAACGGCCACTTTTATTTTTATACGTCATTAGGTGACACGATTTGTGACAAACTTTGACGTAGTCAGTGTGACTAATCTTTGCTAAGTAAAAACCCCTTAACAACATTCATAACTTCTTATTATTAACCCTTAAATATCAATACGTTAGATCTTTTAAATAAACTTACCTATTGCTTTAAGTAAGACTAACTGGTCAAATCAGTTCAATAAGTAAAAACTCTTAACTTGAGTACAGATTAAAATTTTGTCTATCAGCGCATTCACATTACCCATCCTATCCGGAATTTTTATGCTAGCCAGTTGGTATGCGGGTGTGTATTCAAGCGTAATAAAAAGCGAAAATTTATCTAATTTAATTTCACAATCGCTCACATGCCAAACAAAATCGGTAAAAAATAGTGACATGTTTGTTGCTTTTATAACCGACCAAGGAATGGCAAGCAAGTTACTTTCGTCATTATGCGGTAGTGAAACGATCAATCGGCAGTACGGTGAGGTAACCGTTCAGTGGAGCCATAATGAGCAAGAAATCATTCAATATGTTGGAAAAGGGATAGCTGACTTAGCCTTAGTCAAGGAAAACGTTATGTTAGCTTTTGCCGCAGAAACAACTTACCGCTACCAGACCGTTGCCCAATATAAAGATTACTCTACTTATTTAATCTCGCTAAAAGAAAAGCCTGAACTGACCAAGCAATATTTGTGGGGTAAACGACTCGGCTTGTTAGATTACCCGAGTAGCCGTTCGGGCCATATTGTGCCCAAAGGAATGTTGAATGATTTAGGCATTTCAGAGTCGAGTATGGAGATTATTTACGTCAATTCTCATGAAGCCCTGCGCGATCTTTTAGCCGCTGGAAAAGTGGATATCATCTCTTCATTCTGGAAAGACAAAGACGAGCAACGCTTTTCAGCAAATTATAGAACACCGATCAAAACAAAAGTCAGTGGGAGTAAATGGTATTTAAAAATGGAAACCCACAATACCGATTTAATTTGTGAGATACAGACCATTCTACAAACGTTAGCGATGCAAACTCAGTCTGATTATTATAGCCAATTGCAGCTCAATGCGAACGATTGCAACCTTTCTAGCTTTAGCCATGACGCCCAGACCGATGAAAAATAAACTTATTTACGCCCTTGTCTTTGCTTCAATCTGGCTATTGTTTCAATGCGCATATATTGTTGGTGTGACATATCAGGCATCAGCAAACAATCGTTTATTTTTGGCCAAAATAGAAAACCGGATTGCCATTGACTTACCTAAACTGCGCTTAGCCAATCCAAAGTTTAAAACCGTTGCTGATGCTCGCTCAGTGGTCAGCTATATAAATACCTTAAACTCAGCCTTAGAAAACAACAGTTCACCCGTTTCGGTTACCAGTATTCAAGGAATAAGCATACAACCAGTGCCAGAGTCAGAATCGAACTTGTTGACCTTTTTGCAAACTAGCGACCAAAAGATTGCCATTGGTTATCAAATCAAGCCGCTTCAACTGTTGGATTTTATAAGCGCTATACCTGTGTTACTTGCACTTGTTATGAGCTTTTTGTGTATAAGAAAGCTTCTAGCAGCGAAAGAAAATGAAAAAGGGTTAATTGAGGAGGCTGAGCAGCCAGCAAGCCACCAGTTAACAATTGATTTAAAAAGTAAAAGCTTATGTTATAGCGATAGCCCAGAGTGCATCGCTCTATCCAACAAACCATTTTGCTTTTACGCAGCACTAATCGACTTTTGCATACAAGACAGTACCGCGAATCTAAGCAACAGTAGTGACGTACCAGAAGAGCTTATTCAATTAGCGAACAAATATTTCTATCGCTTAATCGAACTGGGCCACACTAAACGTAAACGTCCTGACTTTGGAGCCAATCTGGATAAAACACTGAGTGAGATACGCTCAGCGTTAGACGAAATATTCGCCGAGCATCAAGAAGAGAAAGAGCTATTTTATCCACCTAAAGCGCAAGGGGAAGGCTCGCGTTCTAAACTGCATAATTATGCCCTTGTGAGCATCGATCCAACTAAAATTGTTTTCATTGGCAAATAGCAGACGAAAACGCAGTTCCCCTGAAAGCAATAATAACGACCTGAAACGAGCCCTAGAATAACAAGCGTTATCGTAACCAATGTGGCCCCACTAACGGTTAGACAGTCAAACAGTTAACCGAGTAACGCTTTACAATATAAAACTTGACCATATGGTCAACAAATCGTAATCTTGTTACGTTGATGTTAATCAGAGGGGCTAACATTGTAGTGGTTTACGAGTTGTCATAAAAATTGCTATATAAATGCGCTGTGAAAACTGACTTTTTCACCGTTCGCTGGTATCTTTCAGACAATCTCATATCTATCATTTCGGAGTAGTATGTCTGCCCCTCTCGTTATCGCTATCTCCGGTGCTTCTGGCTCGGGTAAATCACTGTTTACTGAAAATTTACTAAAAGAGTTTTCTGAAGACGGTAAACATGTACAAATACTTCGTGAAGATCACTATTATCGCGCTCAGGATCATCTACCAATGGAAGAGCGTGAAAAGAATAATTACGATCACCCTAAAGCATTTGAACATGAATTATTGGTTGAGCACTTGCACGCGCTTAAAAATTGGCAGTCAGTTGATTATCCTCACTACTGCTATAAAACGCACACTCGCTTAGCCCAAACCGAAAGGCTCATGTCAGCACCGGTTATCATTATCGAAGGCATTATGTTGTTGGCTAATCAAGAGTTACAGCCATTATTCGACATCAAGATTTTCGTTGATACTCCGTTGGATATTTGCTTGTTACGCCGTATGAAACGCGATATCGCGGAGCGTGGGCGCACAATTGAATCTGTTGCCAAACAATATGAAACCACCGTTAAGCCGATGTATCACCAGTTCATTGCGCCGAGTCGTTTCACAGCAGATGTGATTGTCACCCAAGGTGGAAAAAACCGCATTGCATTGGATGTCATTAAGTCTCATATCCAGCAAACATTGCTTTAATAATAATAACAACGACTTAAAAAATAATTGAGGAATTAGAATGGTCAGCTTGATCGGCATTGCAGTTCTGTTCATTCTTGCGATACTGCTCTCTGCGCATCGCAAATCGATAAACTGGCGCACCGTGGGTGGTGCATTTGCCATTCAAGCGCTAATTGGCGCGCTCGTTCTTTATTTCCCGCCAGGGAAGGATTTTCTGTTAGGCCTCACCGTCTATGTGAAGAATATCATTGAATACAGCCAGCAAGGCATAGACTTCATATTCGGCCAATTGGGGAATAAGTCCCTCGGCTTTATCTTTGCGTTTAACGTACTGCCAGTCATTGTATTTTTCTCTTCATTAATCTCGGTGTTATATCACATCGGTATCATGTCTTGGATTATTCGCTTAATTGGCGGCTTCTTACAGTTTGCGTTAAAAACAAGTCGCCCCGAGTCGATGTCGGCTGCTGCGAATATATTTGTGGGTCAAACCGAAGCACCTCTTGTCGTTAAACCTTTCATACCGCACATGACCCGTTCAGAACTATTCGCCATCATGGTAGGCGGCTTGGCTTCTATTGCTGGTTCAGTCATGGCGGGGTATGCAGGTATGGGCGTTGAAATTAAATATTTGTTAGCGGCCAGTTTTATGGCAGCGCCCGGTGGTTTGCTAATGGCTAAAATCATCATGCCTGAGACCCAAGAAGTTAAAAACGAACTAACCGAGATCAATAACGAAGAAGATAAATACGCTAACATCTTTGACGCAGCGGCCAGTGGGGCCGCGTCAGGAATGCAGCTCGCATTAAATGTTGGTGCTATGTTACTCGCCTTTATTGCGCTTATTGCCTTGCTCAATGGCTTAATTGGGTGGGTTGGTGCGTTAGCTGGATTCGAGAACTTAAGCTTCGAAGTTATTCTAGGTTATGTATTTCAACCTCTTGCTTGGGCTTTAGGGGTGCCGTGGGACGAAGCTAATCTAGCCGGCAGTTTTATCGGACAAAAAATGGTAGTTAACGAGTTTGTTGCCTACGTAGATTTTTTAAAGTATCAAGCGGATTTATCTCCGGGAACCCAAGCGATTGTTATTTTCTCATTATGTGGCTTTGCTAATTTTTCATCCATCGCGATACTTATGGGTGGCATTGGTGCACTTGCTCCTGGCAGACGCAAAGAAATAGCACAATTAGGGTTAAAAGCGGTTTTAGCGGCGACGTTAGCGAACCTAATGAGTGCCGCATTAGCAGGCTTATATTTAAGCTTGTAAACCAACAAGAATAAAAGGAATGAATGCCAAGGTGGGCAATCCATTCACACGACACGACTGACAGGAAAGAATATTATGCAATTGCTCGCCGTCGACTATAAAGCGCCAGACGCGGACAAAAAGTTCGTTGAATCATTACGTCAAACTGGATTCGGTGTTCTTAAAAATCATCCGATTGAACAATCATCGGTGACCAGTATCTATGAGAACTGGCAGGCCTTTTTCAATACTGACGATAAACTTCACTACGCTTTTGATAACCAAAGCCATGACGGATTTTTTTCAACCAAAGTATCTGAAACGGCAAAGGGATTTAAAAAGAAAGATATTAAAGAATACTTTCATTACTATCCATGGGGAAAATGCCCTCCTGATTTAAAGCAAGAGCTACAGGATTATTACCAAGCAGCGAATGATTTAGCATCTGAACTACTCGGCTGGGTTGAAAAATATTCTCCTGCTGAGATAGCCGCAAATTACAGTGAACCACTTTCTGGCATGGCTGTAGATAGCGACCAAACACTTTTGCGCGTTTTACACTACCCGCCTATTACTGGCAGCGAAGAGCCCGATGCCATCCGTGCGGCAGCCCATGAAGATATTAACCTACTCACGATTCTGCCCTCAGCAAACGAACCAGGCTTGCAAGTAAAAGGGACTGGGGATGAATGGATCGATGTCCCTTGTGACTTCGGCACTCTGATCGTGAATATCGGTGATATGCTGCAAGAGGCGTCTGGTGGTTACTTCCCGTCGACCTCTCATCGCGTAATCAATCCTAAAGGCGCGGACCAAAGTAAGTCGCGTATCTCGTTGCCGTTGTTTTTACACCCTCGCCCTGAAGTTGTATTGTCAGAGCGCCATACGGCGAAAACATACCTAGCTGAACGCCTACGTGAACTAGGCGTAGCATAGCCTTAATCGGCATATCGTCAATAAAAAACCCACCTGCCTAGGTGGGTTTTCCGTTTACTCGCCATGTGCAGCTTATAATCAGATCCGCGACAACAAGTCCAACTTTCCTTGATACAACTCTTTTTCTTGCAGGTTCTTAGTCGTACGTTTTGCCTTTTTCAAGTAGCGCTCTGTTTGAGATACCTCTCCGAGGGCATGATAGGTTTTAGCCAATGCATAAAAGATTTCATGGCGGCCCTTGTCAATGGCCAGTGCACGGGTAAAGTGTGTCAACGCAGATTGAAGATCCCCTTGGTCAAATTCCCTTCTGCCTAAGTCTAAATGGTAAAAAGGGTTTCTTAAACGTTTGCTTTCTACCCGCGCGAGAATTTCATTCGCCTGATCAAGTCGATTTGAGTAGGTATATAGATACGCTAAATTCTCCCATGCGGTCAAGTTATCAGGAGAAGAGGCCAGCGCGCGTAAATACACCCGCTCTGACAAATCATATTGCTTTGATACCCGATATAAAAATCCGAGGTTCACTAACGCCGAGTCAAAGTCAGGCTGAACTTGTAGCGCCGCCGAGAAATATGCATACGCCGTATCCCTATCATTATTTATCAAAGCATCAGCGCCTTTATTGTTATAAAACATCGCAATAACCTGTTGCTTCGATAAGGTCTTTTTAGGGAAGTGCTGCCTTAACGTTTGTGGATCAAAATCTATTTGATAACCCCGTTTATAAAAATAAAATGAATTCGCACTACGCTGTTTTGGCACTATTTCTAAATTAATATGCCCATTTAGCAGACTCACTCCTTCACGACGTGTCCAATATTCTGGAATCTGTATATCTTGAAACTTAACCCCTAAATCAGCTTCATTGGCTAAGGCGTAGGTCATAATTGATAGCGACAAACAATTCGCTGCGCGATTGTGAAAGGTTTCATTGGCAGTTGTGTTTGCATCACCTCGATAAAGTAAATCGAAGTTTAGGCGTTTAAAAATACTGCGCGCTAGGGTCTCCGTTCGCTCGATAGGATCTTTTATGTGTCCCACAGTTTGCTGAACGTATCTGCGAGCGTTTTTATCTAAACGGAAAATCTCTTTTTCCGATTCGACCGCGATGCCTTTAGCGCCTGGAAATAAATTGTCTTGTAAAATAGGGCCAGAAACATGTTTAACGGTCGGGGCTGATTGACAAGCTGTTAAGCTAAATAAAAACAGTAGAGTTAACCAGAATGTATGCTGCTTTGTCATATTATTCACGATACTTCTCCTCTTTGCTTCACCTACAAATTTAGTTAAAAAGTAGGTTTTTCGCTATAACAAAGTGAGAAATAAAGTAACAAATAATTAACAACAAGATAACAAACTGCTTTTCCCTTGGTGGCAGCCCGTTATTCTGTATTTGCTGCAAAGACTTCGATGGCATCTGTAACCACCAGACTTTTCAATGTGTCGCTATTTTTAGGGGCAAACTTTTGAATTTGCGCAAACAACAATTCCAATGTCGCCATCGCATCATCCAACGCGTTGTGGGCAGGCACTGCTGGCAAGTTATAACGCGCCCTACAGACGGGTAAAACGACGGCGTTTGGCGGAGGCGGACGTAGATTTTTGGTCAGTTGATACAAGCCAAAGCGCAATGTATCTAAGGTCACCACTGTGGGTAGGGGAATGTTTAACTTCTTGAATACGCCATTCAAAACAGTCATGTCTAAACCGGTACAATGAAATACCCATACGTGGCTACTGGCATACTTTACTAACGCTTCGAGCGCAACGCGCACCGGTTGGCCTTGAGCAATATCTTCAGCCGTTAAGCCATGAATTACCGGGCTTTGATTTAAAGAAGCGGTAGTCGATACCACTTGATAGAAGCAGCTTTGCAGTTCGATTTGTTTTCCCTTTCCTTCCACCCAGCCAATCGACAATATTCTGGTCGCGCTCAAATCTAAAGAAGTAAGCTCTAAATCGATACACAGAAAAGGGATCTCTGCTAAGGGCATGTTGAGCCATTTTTCGGGTATATTGGCCTTGGGCGCCCACCACTTTTTAAGTTTTTCCAGCATGGCTATTCTTTATCTCGAAACACGTGCATTTACCCTAACCCACCAGCAAACTTGAATATGGCGGCCTGTTGCGTGCGGCGAATAACGCGCATCGCTTCTTTTAGCTGATACTTCTCGATAGACGACAAATCACTAATTGAAACATAATTATCTGTCACTTTATTCTGAATTTGATGGCGCCAACGCAAACGGTTCAATAACAACCAAATATCTCGCAAGTTTTTGACGTCTTTACTGGATAATCCTGAATGCGATAGCAAGCCATCGAGACGCTGTGGAATCGATGGCATCGTTAAGCCGTTTGCCAAAGAATAAATACGCACTAAATTATTAATAATTGCCACGCCGCTGTTCTTTAAATCAATACAGTCTTTTTTGGCTAAGCCTTTCTTATAGACAAACTTTTGAAACATGGATAAAGGTACATGCCCGTCACTAGCATGGCGCGTTAACGCTGCGATAAAACGAGATTGTCTGAGAAGCTCCTTACGCTCTAAATGCAACTGAGAAAGCAAAAAGCGATTTCCTGCCACTGCACGCACATCAAGAAATATATTGCAGTTTAATATAGCCTCAGGACTTGGCTCTCTTACCCAGCTTTGGGCTTGTTGTACCGCTTGGGCGACCGACATACGCAATGCCGGGTTACTGGCCATAATGTTACCCGTGCACAGTTTAATACCGCATTTATCTAACCCCCTGCACACATACTCAGCCATGCCGGCAAAATACTCAGACTGTTGCTCAGTAGGCTCAGTTGCATATAACAACCCGTTGTCTTGATCTGAGCCCATCGTTTGGTCTTCTCGTGCCTGCGAACCGTACACTAACCAGCAAAACTCCATGGGTGCTTCCCCATTTTGCTGCTGGTAAAAACCAATTAATTTGCGGGTCATAATGTCTGTCGCTTGAGACAGCACCTTGCCGGCAATGTCAAAGTCGCCCAGTCGTTTGGCATGTTTCGAAAAGTAATGGGGAAGCTGCCAAGAAAGCCGCGTTAATTCATACAAGGAAGGAGCTTTAGTCAGCTCATTAATAACGAATAATACATTCCCTCTTTGGTGACGGATCATGTCACTGGCGGTAAGCATTCCCAAGGGTACGCCGGTATTTTTATCGACAACCGGTAAATGATGTACATTGTGCTCAGTCATCACGCATAAGGCATCAAATAGCGTACGTTGATCGTGAATCTTCACCGGGTCCTGAGTCATGATTTCGCTTACAGCCAGATTTACATCCGTCTGCTGGGCGACCACTCGATTACGAATATCCCTGTCAGTTAAGATCCCAACCAACGCTTGATTATCAGTGATCACAAGTGACGAAACGCTGCTGTGCGACATTTTTTGCACACCTTGCAAAATACTGCTCTTAATATCTTCGCTGACTACCCCGTCAGAAATCACTTCTCGAATGGGTTTGTACAGCCACATCGATTTTGAATCATCGACCTGTTCGCTGTAAATCTGTTCTGACGTGTAGTTGCGAAAAAAGACTTCAATGCTAGGGTGGCTCTTGGCACTGTGAGTAAAACTCTTTTTAGGAATGCAATATACTAAGCCTGGGCTGTCGACCGTAATAGTGATGGCGTTCGGTTGCTTTTGCCAAAGGTTATCGCAGCCAAAATAATCCCCATCACTCACATGGCGCTCTGCCTCAGCTGAGTCTTTGACAGAATATTGCCCATTGTAGATAAGAAACAAGCCGCCTTGTTGCTGCTTTAAGATGTTTGCGACATCTTCTTGGCTAAAATACGCTACCGTAATCGTCTCAGCTAACGCATTTAATTCGTGCTCGTCAAGTACGTCAAAGGGAGCAGAATCACGCAAAAACTCTAAGATATGCTGAGGGATATGATTCATTTCAACTCCAAAAATAAAAGGCCGACAGTGAGCACTTCTCACCTGAATAGTCGTATTCTAATGAAATGCATTAAAGACAAATAGTGCGCGACGGTGAATTTGAACAAAGCGCATTGTGTTTAACAAGAAAATTCTTATGGGCTATTACAAATCATTTAGCCGCGAGGCGTTAGCCTGACTACCCAAGCGTATTAACCAAACCAATCCTTGATAGAGGTTTATAAAAGTGGAACCCTTGAATGGCGGCAACATCCTTTTTATGAAAATACGCGTATTCTTCGGGCGTTTCTAACCCCTCTACAACACACTCTAACGAAAAATGTTGAGAGATATAAATTATCGCTTCGACAATAACTTGGTTGTCAGTACTTTGGTCTATTTTTGACACGAAACTCCGATCTATTTTTACAGACTTAAGCGGTAAACGGTGTAAATAAGAAAGTGAGGAATACCCGCTGCCAAAGTCATCCAGCATAAAAAATAACTCATGGGCAATTAGCGCTTTCATAATACTGATGGCACTGGTGATATTCTCCATCGCGACGCCTTCGGTTATTTCCAAACGCAAATAGGAATGAGGGAAGCTAAATTCTTCTATTATTTCCAGCAGTTGTTCAACAAAATGAGGTTGGCTAAACTGACGTGGGCTAATATTAATACTGATATAGCGCAATGTCCCTTGCTCGAACCAATCGAGATGTTGAGTAATTAATTCACACGTTTGGCGCAAGACCCATTGGCCGATGTCCACAATCAAACCACACTCTTCTGCAACGGGAATAAAATCCTGCGGCCCAACCCAGCCTAACTTAGCATCGTGCCAGCGCAGCAAAGCCTCAGCGGCGACCACCTCTCCCGCCACATTTACCATAGGCTGGAAATACAACTCAAAGGCGTCTTCACGCAGTGCCACATGAAGACGTTGCTCAACCTCTGAGCGAAAAGCCGACATAATTTGTAATTCTTGACGGTAAAACAGATAGCCATTTCGACTAGTATGCTTAATTTTGTACATAGCAACATCTGCGTGTTTCACGAGTTGCTTAGCTTGCTCGGCTATCGTTTTCTTAACGTTCAATTCTGGAGAGGGGAACAAAGCGATACCAATGCTAAAACTAGTAAACACTGCACAGTGCGCTAGCTCAATACTGTCTCGGGTGATCCCAAGCATTTTTTCCGCCACTTTTGTGGCCTTAGCCACCGCACTTTGTTCTGTCGGGCCTATATCGCTAAGCAGTAAAATAAACTCGTCGCCGCCTACTCGCGCTAGCGTATCATCGCGGCGAACACAGCCTTTCAACTTACTTGTGATATTGATAAGCAGTTCATCACCAACAGAATGGCCTAACGTATCGTTTATTAATTTAAATCTATCCAAGTCGATAAAAAATACCGCCCCATATTGACCGTGATCTTCAGCGTTGGTCAATAGACTCTGAAGGTTGATATTGAGCATTTTTCGATTCGGTAAGCCAGTCAATACATCTTGGTAGGTTTGCATCCTAAGCTGCTCTTCAACAGCCTTTCGATTGCTAATTTCGTCAACCAAATTCTGATGCTCTAAACATGCTTGGCAACTCACAGCTAAGCGTCTAAACAAAGGTAATAACGCATTAATAACTATGTCATCAATGGGCGTAAACTTGCGCTCAAAGCTAATCGCCCCAAATTTAGGGATCTTAAAAAAATAATAAAAATTATCGCCGCGCTGACGGCAAATATTTGTTAGCTCTCGCTGAATAAAATCGTAAACCTGCTCACTTAACCAATCATTTGTATCATCTAAACGGTGGTCATAAGGGTAACACAGCAAATCTGAATCATTCTTTGAACGAGGCGCTTCTTTAAATACGACGGCACTGCGCAAGCTCAAGCGTTTTTTAGCGCGCTCGAGGAATAGCTGAAGCATGTTATCAAGGTTAAGATCAAGCCCAATACTCATGGCGAGCTCATGCTGAATAGAGATAATCTGTAACGTGCGGCTCATCTCACTCATTCACGGCTCCAAACATTGAGATAAACTGTCATTCATGTTGCATCCTGACTCTGGGCTTGCGCTAATGCAGCAACAGCCGTTTTATTGTGCAAACTCAATATACCGCTTTGATCCAATTCTATTTCCCCTAACACCAACGCCCCTACGGTACGATACGGTTGGGCTATTTCGCGATCGATTAAATCTAGCTCTTTGGCAAATTCATCCTGTAGAAACAATTGCCTGCTTACACAATCAAATAAAAAGCAATCACTCACTTGGTGTGTGTCACAGAATGCTGAAACCGCTTTTCGTACTGCGCCTGTTGCAGCGAGTATCAACTTATCAGCGTCACCGCACATTATGTATAGCATGGTGTTCTCAGGCACATCGCCTGCACAAATAAGCCCTGTCCCTTCTACTTTGAGGGGGTCACGAATCAGCACCGAATCGTCCAACCTTGCTAAACCAAAAGGAAACGTTTTGGCTATGTCAAAGAAGTCATGCTCATCGAAATGCAATTCACTATGCTCTTGAACTACCCGCTTGTATAGCTGCGCCGCGGGTTCAAAATTTAACTCCAATATACAGTTGTCATCTGTGCTATTAGCCAAGTACGGACCTGCCATGACCTCCCAACCATGACCTACAGCCAAATCCCATCGTGTCGACATTTCCACTAAAATCATGGCATCTTGATGCACGCCAGCAGCAGAGAAAAGACAGGGCTGAGGGGTAAACTCTAGTGTTCCGGCACCTCCTCCAAATACAGAGCAACTTTCTGGTACAAAACGCAAAACGTGCTGAAGATAGGCATCTATTTGTCTTGAGAGGGCATCGGTCAATATCATGACAGAGTTGACCGAGCTTGGCATAGGGATAAGATTTGACGAAAAAGGCGAGGATGTTGATACATTCTCTACAACGGAAACTTGAATATTACTCACGAAACCCGCGACTAAGATCCCGCTTGGCTCAAAACGTGAATCAATAATCAGGCCTGGGAAGACGCCCCCAAATATAGGGACGTCTAGGCCGTTGATACATTGCTTAAAATCGCGTCCCCAGGATGCAGCTTGTGCACTGCACAAGATCATGATCCCTTTTGGCTTTGAGAGCATCAATTTAGCAATGCTGTCCGTTAATGCATCTACTGAAACTTCCGGTGTAAATTGCACATCGCTAAAAACTGCCATCCATTTTCCTGCCAATTTAACGAAGACGTTAAATGTTTGATATGCAGACAATATTAGCTAAAAACGTTTAAATTACCAGCACTGTGCCCGTCCATTTTATGCGTTAACTGACAAAAAATAAAAAAGCGCCCAACCGATGGACGCTTTAGTATTATATGGTTATTTCAATTCCGTTAGTTTAACCAATAGGACTGTGTCGGACGGTTAATGTGCAGAAGCCTCTCCCGCTCCTTTTGGATAGCGAATGTCTTCCACCAGTTGCTGTATCTCTGCCGGTGCTTCTTTACTCATCTTAAACACCACTAAAGCTACGGCAAAATTAACCAACATACCTATGGCACCGATCCCCTCAGGTGAAACGCCAAACCACCAGTTCTGTGATACATTTGCAGCAGGGTTAATGAATTTGAAATAAATAATATAGGCAGCAGTAAACCCAATCCCTGCCAGCATGCCTGATATAGCGCCTTTGTCGTTCATTCGCTTCATGAATATTCCCATAATAATGGCAGGGAAGAATGACGAGGCCGCTAGGCCGAACGCAAACGCCACCACCTGTGCAACAAACCCCGGCGGATTAACCCCAAAATAGCCTGCGATAACGATGGCAATCCCCGCTGCTAAGCGTGCATAGAACAGCTCTTTTCTATCAGATATGTCGGGCATCAGATTGCGCTTCAGTAAGTCATGCGAGACAGAGGTAGAAATCACTAGCAGTAAACCAGCAGAGGTAGACAGAGCGGCAGCAATTCCACCCGCAGCGACCAGCGCGATAACCCAAGCGGGTAAGTTAGCAATTTCTGGGTTCGCCATGACCATGATGTCTCGGTCAACGTGCATCTCATTTCGCTCATCACCCGAATAAAACATTTTGCCGTCTTGGTTTTTGTCATCCCAACTGATTAAACCGGTTTTTTCCCAGTTGGTTATCCAACTCGGCGCTTCGCTGTATGGTGTGCCTGTAGGAGCTTGTTCGCTCACTGTCGGCCCATTGATAGTTTCTATCATGTTCACTCGAGCAAATGCTGCAATAGAAGGCGCTGTGGTGTACAAAATAGCGATAAACAACAACGCCCAACCGGCACTCTTACGGGCGTCACGTACTTTCGGCACCGTAAAGAAACGCACAATCACGTGAGGCAGTCCTGCTGTACCCACCATTAGCGCTGCTGTGATACAAAATACGTCGAACGTGCCTTTCGTGCCGGATGTATACTCGTTAAACCCGAGTTGTGTAGATAACCCGTCGAGCTTTTCGAGCAAATACACACCCGACCCATCAGCTAAGCTCGCACCGAAACCAGTTTGCGGTAACACATGCCCTGTCACCATGATCGAAATAAACACCGCAGGCACCAAGTAGGCAAAGATTAACACGCAATACTGAGCAACCTGGGTATAGGTGATGCCCTTCATGCCGCCCAATACGGTATAGAAAAAGACAATCGCCATACCAATTACAACGCCAGTGACTATGTCTACTTCAAGAAAGCGGCTAAACACCACCCCCACTCCGCGCATTTGCCCCGCCACATAGGTAAAGCAAACAAAGATGGCGCAAATCACGGCGACCGTGCGCGCTGTCTGAGAGTAATAACGATCACCGATAAAATCAGGCACAGTGAATTTACCAAATTTACGTAGGTAGGGCGCAAGGCAAAGTGCGAGTAACACGTAACCCCCTGTCCAACCCAGCAAATAAACCGCGCCGTCATAACCCATAAAGGAAATAAGCCCCGCCATGGAAATAAACGACGCAGCTGACATCCAATCTGCGGCGGTTGCCATGCCATTTGCAATGGGGTGAACACCACCACCAGCAACATAAAATTCCTGTGTTGAACCGGCTCGAGCCCAAACAGCGATGGCGATATACAAGGCGAAAGAAGCACCCACAATTAAAAACGTAAGTAATTGAACATCCATTTTAGTGCTCCTATTCTTCGTCAACGCCGTAGCGTTTATCGAGTTGATTCATTTTGTACATGTAGATAAATATCAACGCGACAAAAACGTAAATTGCGCCTTGTTGCGCAAACCAAAAGCCCAATTTAAAGCCGAATAGTTGTATTTGATTGAGTAAGTCGACCAATAAAATACCGAACCCAAAAGACACCACAAACCAAATCAGTAGTAGCTTTGTCATCAGAGCGAGGTTTTCCCGCCAGTATGCTTTTTTGTCTTCTTCATTCTTAAATGCCATCTTGTTTTCCACCCAAGGTTAATAAGATGTAAATCACTTTAAGCTTATGTTTAACAAGACGGAATGAGACCATGGTCTTACGGCTGCAATAAACTAGGGTGATTGTGCTACAGTCCATGTAAATCAGTGCCTTAAGAGGCATAATAAAGACAGCATCGTGCAACAGGAATCGTTATGGCGTTAGGTTGGTTATTATTAGCCATTGTCTATTTGATGGGATTATTTTGGTTAGCGAAATGGGGTGATGGCAACAATGCCCTAGCCAAACGCTTTAGTTCACATCCAGCAATTTACTCTCTAGCACTGGCGATTTACTGTACCGCCTGGACGTTTTTTGGTTCGGTAGGCGAGGCTTCCCGCGATAACTGGGATTACCTCCCCATATTCCTCGGGCCAATGCTGCTGTATTTATTTGGTTATCGGTTCTTACGTAAACTCATCGCAGTAAGTAAACGACAACATATTACTACCATCGCGGATTTTATTTCCTCTCGCTATGGCAAACGCCAAACTATCGCACTGCTGGTTACGCTGATTGCGTTACTTGCCATAGTTCCCTATGTGGCACTGCAACTAAAAGCAATTGGCTCGGCATTTCTAATGGTCACAGGGCAGACTCACGCAGAATTGATTGTGCTTGGGGCAACGACCTTTATTGCGCTGTTTTCCATTTATTTTGGCACCCAACATGCCGACGTAACTGAATATCGTCGCGGATTAATGCTGGCCATATCCTTTGAATCAGTCATTAAATTGTGTGCATTAATCGCCGTCGCAAGCTTTGGTTACTTTGCCTATTCACAACACACCAACACGCCATTGTTACATAAGTTTGCCAGTGCTGATGCCCTTGGCAATATCTGGTCATTTTCGTTTATCGCGCAAACGTTAATGGCCGCTGGCGCTGTGGTTTGCTTACCCCGCCAATTTCATGTTGCCATTGTAGACAACCTTAAGCTGAGCCACCTAAAAACCGCTCGCTGGCTATTTCCCTTGTACCTACTGTGCATTGCCATACTGATCCCGATCATTTCTGCCGCTGGTGATGACATGTTTCGTTATACAAACCAAGAGCCGGATACCTACGTATTGGGAATGGCCATGGGCAGCGGCAGCATGTTGCTCCAAGTGCTGGTTTTTGTCGGGGGGCTGTCCGCCGCCACAGCGATGATCATCGTCGCGACGTTAACGCTAAGCACCATGCTAACCAATGACGTTATACTGCCCAATTTATTAGCTGAACATCGCGGTGCTGGTGTGCCCCCTAACTTCACCAAACGCATTCTCCTTATCCGACGCTTAGTGATCTCAGCGATTCTGTTTCTGGCGTATATCTATTACCAACAAATGACCGACAGTCGCACACTCGCTTCCATTGGCTTAATTGCGTTTTCATTAGTCATTCAGTTATTGCCCGCTATCGTCGGCGGTTTATATTGGAAACGCGGCCATGCGCAAGGCGTATATGCAGGGCTAATGGTGGGTATTGGCTCATGGATTTTATGGCTGATGTTGCCCTTGTTCAATGACGCTGGGCAGAATTTACTCCTAAATGACACCATCAACACAGTCGCTATATACAGTTTGCTGGCTAACGCATTGGCTTATGTCTTGTTCTCATATGTAGCAGAAGTACGCTTAATCGATCGTATTCAAGCGGAAGCATTTGTCACCACGACTGACGAAAAAAGCAAGCAGCATAATATTCTGCTCGCGCAAACAAGCGTTGGCGATTTACAAACCTTGCTAAGCACTTTTCTAGGAGAGAAGCGCTGCAAGCAACTACTCAGTGACTACCAACAACGTAATGGCCAAATTCTTAACCCTGGGGAATCTGCCACTGAAGAATTTGTACTTTTTAGTGAACGAGCTTTAGGGGGAGTCATTGGCGCTTCATCTGCAAAAGCCCTAGTCGATAGCGCCATTAACGGCAAAAAGTTAAATTTTGAAGAAGTCGTTAATTTCTTTGATGACACTACCCAAGCGATTCAATTCAATATGAGTGCGCTGGTTGCCTCCTTAGAAAGTCTAGAACAAGGAATAAGCGTTATTGATCGAGACCTAAACCTCGTTGCATGGAACAAAAGCTATCTTGCGCTTTTCAGCTATCCGGCAAATATGGTTCGTGTCGGACGCCCAGTAGAAGATTTGGTTAGATACAATGCCCAGCGCGGTGAGTGCGGTGCTGGCGAGGTTGAAAATTTAGTGCAAAAGCGTCTGGAACATATGCGCAAAGGTACCAGCCATCGTTTCTTGCGCCAACGCAGTGATGGTAGAACCTTAGAAATGGTCGGTACACCTTTACCTGGTGGCGGCTTTGTTACCAGCTTTAATGACGTCACTGAACACATTGAAACCCAGCATGCCCTAAAAGAAGCCAATATCGACTTAGAAAACCGGATACAAAAACGAGCGCAAGAAGTGCAAACCATTAATGCTGAATTGCGCTTAGAAATACAACGCCGTGCGCAAGCAGAAACCCAATTGGTCAGTGCAAGAAAAGCAGCTGAACAAGCAAATGCCAGTAAAACTCGTTTCTTAGCATTGGCCAGTCACGACATTTTGCAGCCCCTAAACGCAGCCAAGCTCTATTTGGGTGCTTTAGAAGAAACGGTTTTAAACGACGATACTCGACACACCTTAGGTAAGCTATCTAATAGCATTCACGCCAGCGAAGCCTTGATCGCCACCCTGTTAGACATTGCGCGAATAGACCAAGGCGAACTTAAAGCAGAATATAGCGCAACCCATGTACCCGAGGTGCTGCAACCTCTTATCACCGAGTTTGAACTCACCGCAGAGCACAAAGGCTTACAGCTTCGCTCACACATTGCTGATGTATGGGTAAAAACTGATCGTACTTATCTTTACCGCATCATGCAGAATTTCCTTTCCAATGCACTGAAGTACACCCAGCAGGGGGGTGTTTTGGTTGCTGTGCGCCAAAAAGAACAAGGTGTACTATTCGAAGTGTTTGACACGGGCTCTGGCATCGAGCCTGATCAAGTGAATAAGATATTCGGTGACTTTTATCGTATCTCTGGCAATGAGCAACAGGGAGTAGGTCTAGGCTTAGGGGTGGTAAAACGTTTGGCGGCCATATTAGATGCCAACCTACAAGTGAGTTCTCGACTAAATCGCGGTAGCCGATTCAGTATCCTGCTGCCAGCGTGTGATCCAGTTGTCAGCAAACCATCATTCAAGCTCAATAAAGTGGGCTTTCATGACTTAAAAGTCTTGTGTGTTGACGATCAACGTCAAAACCTAGATGCACTGCAATCTTTGTTGGTTAAATGGAAAGTCACTGTACATTGTGAACAAACCCCAAAAGGCGCTATAGCGTCCTTAGGGCATTTTATTCCTGATGTGATCCTGATGGATTTTCAGCTAAGCAGCGATATAGATGGGCTTGAATTAATTGACCAGTTGCGCGAGCGTATTTCACATATTACGCCAAATAATGTACCTGCTATATTGATCACCGCCAACATTGAGCCTGAACTGATAGAAAATTGTAAAAAACAGGGCTGTGGATATTTAGCTAAACCTGTAAAACCGGCTAAGTTGCGGGCGTCGCTGCAGGCGGCTCAAGCTGAAGCTGTGAGGCAATAAGGACTGCTTGGGTGCGGTTATTGATTTGTAGCTTCTTAAAGATAGCCGTCACATGTGCTTTTACTGTGGCGGTAGCGATATCAAGGTTGTAGGCGATTTGCTTATTCAATAAGCCATCACGCATGTAGCACAATACCTTATATTGAGCAGGCGTTAAGCTAGCGACTTTGTCAGCGAGCTCAGCAAATTCGTTGTCTAACTCCACTTCGTCACTGGCATATCCTTGTGGCAACCAAATATCGCCTTCAAGCATGCTGGTCACGGCTTGGGCTATCTGCGCTGCGCCTGTGGTTTTGGGGACAAAACCCAAGGCCCCTAAATTAATCACTTTGGTGATAATGGTTGGTTCTTCCAAACCGGATACCACTGCCACGGGTAACTCTGGGAAAAGTTTACGGATATGGATTAAGCCAAATAAGTCACCGCTGCCCGGCATATGCAAGTCGAGCAGCAGCAAGTCAATGTCTTTATGTTCTTCTAATAAGGCTACGGTTTGCATTAAATCAGCCGCTTCTAATAGTGACAAATCACTAAAAGACAGAGTTAAAGCACCGCGTAAAGCATCGCGGTACAAAGGGTGATCATCAGCAACCAGTAGCGTTATCATATTGAAGCCATTTTCACACTTATTTCCAAGTGTGTCTCCATTTAGCGATTCAAGCGCTGCTCAATCAATGTGTCTACTACACCGGGATCAGCTAGCGTTGATGTATCACCGAGTTGCTCATATTCATTTGCGGCGATCTTACGTAAGATACGACGCATAATCTTACCTGAGCGAGTCTTAGGTAAACCAGACGACCATTGTATCAAATCAGGCGTAGCAATTGGACTAAGTTCTTTACGTACCCAATTAGACACCTCTTTAGTCAGCTCTTCGTTTACCTCAACACCTTCATTGGGCATGATATAAACATAAATACCCTGGCCTTTAAGGTCATGGGGATAACCCACCACCGCTGCCTCTGCAACAGCGTGATGAGACACTAACGCGCTTTCAATTTCAGCTGTGCCTAAGCGATGACCAGAAACATTCAGTACGTCATCTACACGGCCTGTGATCCAGAAATAATCATCTTCATCACGGCGCGCGCCATCACCGGTGCAGTAGGTGCCTGGGTAGGTGGTAAAGTAGGTTTGTACAAAGCGCTCATGATCACCATAAACGGTGCGCGCTTGTCCCGGCCAGCTGTCAGTAATAATCAAGTTTCCGTCAGTGGCACCGTGTAATTCATTGCCTTGTCCGTCAACAAGGGCGGGTTGTACACCAAAAAACGGATGACTAGCTGCGCCTGGCTTCATTGCCGTAACACTAGGCAATGGCGTTATCATCGCGCCACCAGTTTCCGTTTGCCACCATGTATCCACAACCGGACAACGAGACTGACCAACTGTGGTGTAATACCAATGCCACGCTTCAGGATTAATCGGCTCCCCAACAGATCCTAGCAAACGCAAAGATTCGCCGCTTATTCCTTCGACTGGGAAATCTCCGTGGGCCATTAATGCTCGAATAGCGGTAGGCGCGGTATACAAAATATTGACCTTATGCTTATCAACTATTTGCCCAATGCGGCGCACGTCTGGGTAAGTTGGCACGCCTTCAAACATAACGCTCGTTGCGCCATTGGCAAGGGGCCCATAAACGATATAACTATGTCCTGTGACCCAACCAACATCCGCTGCACACCAGTAAATATCCCCCGGCTTGTAATCAAATACGTATTTGTGGGTGATTGACGCCCATAGCAGGTAGCCACCTGTAGTATGCACAACCCCTTTCGGTTGACCTGTTGAGCCAGAGGTATACAAAATAAAGAGCGGGTCTTCAGCGTTCATTACCTCTGGCGGGCAATCAGTGCTGCACTGTGCTGTGAGCTCATCCCAGCAAACATCGTTTTTACCCCAGTCGACATCATTGCCAGTATGTTTATACACCACGACATGCTCCATACTCGGGCAATCGTGTTCAGCCAATGCACTATCAACATTCGCTTTTAAGGGGATTTGCTTGCCTGCTCTTAATCCTTCATCAGCGGTCATCAACACTTTTGCCTGGCAATTGTTCACCCGATCGGCAATTGCATTAGGTGAAAAGCCACCAAATATCACTGTGTGCACTGCGCCAATTCTGGCGCAGGCTAACATGGCGTAAACAGCTTGAGGGATCATCGGCATATAAATCGCTACACGATCACCTTTGCCAACACCTAGTTTGCGTAAGCCGTTGGCTATTTTAGCGACTTCATCGTGCAAGCGGTGGTAAGTGATAATGTCATGAGAATGCGGGTCATCGCCTTCCCAGATGAACGCCGTTACATGTCCGCGTGTTGCTAGGTGACGGTCAATGCAATTGTACGTCACGTTTAACTCACCATCTTCGAACCACTTAATGCTGACATTATGGGCGTCAAATGAGGTGTTTTTAATTTTAGTCGGTGCAGTTACCCAATCTAGGGACTTCGCTTGCTCTGCCCAAAACGTTTCGGGATCTTCCACTGACTGTGCATACATGCGTGCATAGTCTTGTGGTGTAAGGTGGCTTTGCTCTTTAGCGCGTGCTGGAACAGGATAAATT
The DNA here is from genome assembly GCA_000314955.1 of Paraglaciecola chathamensis S18K6. Classification (GTDB taxonomy): domain Bacteria; phylum Pseudomonadota; class Gammaproteobacteria; order Enterobacterales; family Alteromonadaceae; genus Paraglaciecola; species Paraglaciecola chathamensis. Next base: position 84,083 of record BAEM01000043.1, read on the forward strand.
TGTTGCGACATAATGACTCCAAAACTGAAAACACAAATGAGAATATTGAGCACTGTACTCGTAAGAACGTAAACCGGAATGAGACCTTGGTCTTATCCCCTACTTACAAATAGCCAAACAAAATACTACAAGCCTCGAAACTATTTAACAATCTCCCTGTTTGCCGCCTAGATAAACCAAGACTTTGCTAAACATAGAGTCTCGTTACTTACGCGCAAAAAAATGTGTTTTATGCGCGTAAGACTCAGGTCTTATAGACCATGAGCTTATGGCGAGCTTTCAAGTCCTACGCCACAGTAATTGCCGTTTTGAACCATCACAATGGAAATCATCATGGCACATACTCAGACATTCATTCGATACGCACTCACTGGGCTAGCAAGCGTAGCATTGGCCACCCACTTCAATCTCCAAGCAAACCCATTGGACAAGACAACGTTCAGTTTTAGTGGTTATGTTAAGGCGGATGCCATGGTGAGTCAGTATAGCGACGGAACATTAGCCTCAGGCAGTATTGGGCGAGACTTTTATATACCAAGCTTGACGCCTACGGGAGGAGAAAAAGAAAGTGCTCAATTTGATGCACATATCAAACAATCGCGTTTTCGCTTTACGACCAATACATTGCTCAGTAACGAACAAACAATAACAGGCGTGCTTGAATTCGATTTTCATACCACGCCCGATGGCAATGAACGTATCAGTAATTCCTACGAGCCAAGAATAAGACATGCATTTTTAAAATATAACAATTGGCTGATTGGGCAAACTTGGTCAACGTTTCAAGATGTTAAAACCTTACCCGAATCAGTGGATTTTATTGGTGTGACCGACGGTACGATATTCGCTCGCCAAACGATGATCAGATACACCTCAGGTGCGTTCGAAGTTGCACTGGAAAACCCCGAAACCACAGTAACCCCCTTTGGGGGAAGCGGTCGAATTGTGGCTGATGACAACTCAGTGCCAGATTTAGCCGCCCGCTACACCCTAAATCAACCATGGGGGCATGTTGCTATCGCGGGTCTTGTGCGTCAATTAGCGTATGTAGATAAACAAGATGGCAATAACATTGATAGCGACGAAATCAGTTATGGGCTGAGCATCACCAGTAAAATTAACTTTGGCGAAGACGATTTACGTGTCATGGCCAATATCGGTAGAGGCCTAGGACGCTATATTGGTTTAAATGCCGTCAACAGTGCAGTGCTCAATGCCAATAACGAGCTAGAAAGCATAGACGTGCGCGGTTTTACGCTTGCCTATCGCCATTTCTGGGCCCCCCAGTGGCGCAGTACCTTCAGCTACGCCATGCTTAGCGCTGACAACGACACGGATTTAACCGGTTTAGGTGTTATCAAACAAACCTACAGCGCGCGAGCCAACCTTCTTTATTCCCCCGCCCCTGAACTCACCTTCGGCGCTGAATATGCCTATGCTCAGAAAACGTTAGAGTCTGACATTGATGGCGACTTGAGCCGACTGCAATTTTCCGCTAAGTACGCTTTTTAATGAATGTGTTTGCTGCGCAATCATATACGAGCGACAACTCCCAACGCGTCGTCTCGTTTTGCGCCATCATCTACTGATGGCGCTTTTTTAATTCTTTTTCTGGCACCTAGCAAGGCTTTATAACACCCTAGACTTGTCGATGATCTGGCGACACGCAGTTTCATCTTTGTGTTATCCGTAATAAACTGCACGCATAATTCAAATGAGATCCAAATACATATGAAAATTGCCATTTTAGGTGCCATGGATGAAGAGATTACCCTTCTTAAACAATCAATTACTGGGCTTGCTGAGCATCAACATGCTCATTTAACGCTCTACAGCGGTCAATTGAATGGCATGGATGTAGTACTGGTAAAATGTGGCATAGGCAAAGTGGCTGCTGCAGTTGCCACCACCATAATAGTCGACAAATTTTCCCCTGATTATGTGGTTAATACCGGTTCAGCCGGTGGCTTTGATCAGGCATTGAGCATTGGCGACGTAGTAATAGCCAACGAAGTTGTGCATCACGATGCTGATTTAACTCACTTTGGCTACGCACTAGGTCAATGCGCTGGAATGCCAGAGACTTACGTGTGCGATGCTACGCTTATCGAGGCAGCTGAAAAAGCCGCATCAACCTTAGGTGAAGTTAAAACCAAGCGTGGTCTTATTTGTACTGGTGATGCCTTTATTGGAAGTGACGAAGCTGCGGCTAAACTGCTCGCTGATTTTCCAGCCATTGCTGCAGCAGAAATGGAAGGTGTAGCCATAGGACAAACCTGTCACTTATTGAATGTTCCTTTCCTGGTCATTCGTTCGTTATCGGATATTGCAGGCAAAGCTTCAACCGTGTCGTTTCAAACCTACTTGGAGCAAGCAGCAAAACACTCTGCCCTGCTCGTTATGAATATGATCACTGTCTTGCAACAGGCATCTAAGTAACGGTCACCTTGGCGAGCTATATCGACGCGTTATTGTACTCACCAGCACTTCAGCCTATTTGGCTGCTGGGCGTGGTCATGCTAGTTGAAATGCTAATGAATTGGCCCGAGCACTATCACCCGCTTAGTTTCGCCAAACTGGTGGCGACAAGAATGGCTGATAAGGTGCATCCTTCAGCAGACAGAGCCGTTCTTCAACAGCGGATATCGGGTACGTTAGCGCCTCTGGTGCTCATTAGCCCAGTGGCAATCATACTGGCTATTTTTATCACCATGGCCGAGTTTCCTGTCTTTTTCGACGGTTTATTACTCCTCATCTCGTTGCAGTATCAAGGGGTATTGGCGCGGGCGAACAAAGTGAATTCGGCATTGGCACTGGGCAAAAAAACCTTAGCCCGGCAAATGCTAAACCCCATAGTGCTAAGGGAAACAGACTTACTCTCTGAGGTTGGGATCGTAAAAGCAACGATCGAAAGCACCTTGCTGCGCTTTCATCAGCAATACCTTTGCACCGCCCTAACCTTCCTGTTGTTCGGCCCAGTTGCCGCCTTATGTTTTCGCTTAGTCTATGAGTTTTCGCATTGTTGGAATACTAAACGTGACCGTTTCAGCTACTTTGGGCAACCTTGTGCCATGCTTTTGATGATAGTGCAGTGGCTACCTCTGCGTTTAACGTCATATTTGTATATTCTGTTGGGCAGCGTCCCAAGCGCCCTCAAAGCACAGGGCGAATTACCTCGCTCAAGCTCTACACATCAAACCTTGCTCGCGCTACACGGCGGTGCAATGGGTATCGAACTAAGTGGGCCTGCAATCTACGAGGGGGAGAAAAAACGTTCGATCAAGTGCGGGGGAAAACGCCAAGTGGGCTTGCTGGATATCAAACGAACACTGAACAATATTTCCATCGCTAAATTTGCATTTTGGGTTGTCAGCTTGTGCGTTGGGGTTGCTATCTATCGTCTTAGTCTCTAAAGGCCGCTTCGACTAGTTAGAAAAGTGTTTCGTTATACCATTCCACGTTAATAAGTGATGACTCAGCGAGAGTTTAAAAGGGCTTAAACAAGGCGCATGACTGAATGAATAGTTGTTCTCTTTCGAAGTCATGCAACGCAGTGTAAGCCCTTTTAAAACTCGCCTACAAGGAATGCCCCAGCGGCTTTTGCTCTGCGTTCTCACTATTTGAAAGGGAACAACCATTACTACATAGCGACGCCTTAATCAAAAACCGCTGGACGCATTCTGAGGCGGGCACTTATTAATGCGGATTGGTATTACACGTCAAAAGAGTATAAATCTTCACATCTACGTATAACTATGTACTCCAACGTGGTATATTATTTGCTCTACATAATTGGTACATTCAGCGCGTACAGCGTGTTTACAGCAAACCGCACTGACTAATAAGTATCTTAAATAAGTCTCTTGAATAAGCATCTTGAGCTGACATAATCTGAGTTGTATATGGCCCCCAAATTTTCATTCTCTACCGCTTCTGGCAGTTATTCCTTTGACGTTTCTGGCAACATAGTCATTTGCACGTTAAATGGTGCATGTTGTGATTTAATTGCCCAGCGATATGTTGCCACTCTGACTAACATAATTCATAGTTTTCAAGGCGAACCATGGGCTTACCTTGGCAATGCGCTATTGCACGAAGCCGCCACTCCTCAAGCTGAGGCCCATTTATTTCAAGCATACAGTAGGAGCCTGCAAAACAATTGTGTCGCTGATGCTTATTGTTTGATGTCGGCGGTGGGTATTTCACAGCTCAAGTCCATTCGCCATAAAGCAGGTATCACGTTGCCACTAAGCGAACGTATATTTTCGAGTGTGCCCTTAGCCATGGAGCAACTTAGCAAAGAGCTTGCTAAGCGCAGCAAGAAAAACGTCAGATTAGTAGGATAACCTCTGTTAGCCGAAATGCTAACTTGTGGCATAATGCCAGATTATTCATATGGCAAGAATACTGTTTCAATATGACGATTACCCTAACTACCCCAGCAATGCTCTTTCCAGCAATCTCTTTATTATTATTGGCCTACACCAACCGTTTCTTAACCTTAGCCAGTACCATTCGAAACCTTGACCCTACGCAGGATCAAGAGAACACACACGCCCAAATTAATAACTTACGCACACGTATTCAATTGATAAAACGCATGCAAGAGTTTGGCGCCTTCAGCTTTTTCTTGTGTGTCTTATCTATGTTAGCGATTTACGCAGAGTATCAAACGGTGGGCAGCACTATTTTTGCGGGCAGTTTAGTCTTGTTGCTGTATTCACTGGGATTATCAGTTAGAGAGATTAATATTTCGGTAGAAGCGCTGGACTTACACTTAAGTCACTTCAATTTAGATCGGAAGAAACGCAAGTCATCCCGGGAAAAAACCTAACACAATGCGGCTTATTCTGAGTCAGAACAAGCCACACTTTTGCAGTATTTAGCCTAGTGTTACTCTAGCAAACTTACGCTTACCCACTTGGAAGACAGCCTGCTCTAAGGAACGAAAAGTCGTTTTTTGATCCGCAACCTTTTCACCGTCCATTTTCACAGCACCTTGTTTAACCATGCGCATTGCTTCAGAGGTTGATGCAACTAACCCCGCTTCTTTTAGCAAGTTCGCCACAGCCATGCCTTCTTCACCTGCTTCAAACGTGAATTCTGGCATTTCATCTGGAATGGCATTTTTCTGGAAACGCTGAACAAATTCGTGATGCGCAGCATCAGCAGCGGCCTCATCATGAAAACGGGCAATAATTTCCTTCGCTAGCGCAATTTTGATGTCTCTGGGGTTCGTTCCCGCCGCGACTTGCTCTTTGTACTGAGCAATCTCTTCAATCGCTTTAAAGCTAAGCAAGTCGTAATAACGCCACATCAAATCATCAGAAATTGACATGATTTTACCAAACATGTCGCTGGGTGAATCTGTGATACCAATATAATTACCCAGTGATTTAGACATTTTTTGCACACCGTCTAACCCTTCAAGCAGAGGTGTCATCAATACCGTTTGCGGGCGTTGTCCCTGGCCTTTTTGCAATTCACGTCCCATCAATAAATTGAAACGTTGGTCGGTCCCCCCTAATTCAACATCTGATTTAAGGGCGACAGAATCCCAACCTTGTACCAGCGGATACAAAAATTCGTGAATGGCAATGGGCTGGCCATTTGCGTAACGTTTTTTAAAGTCATCACGCTCAAGCATACGGGCAACGGTTTGGCTGGATGCTAGCTTGATCATGCCTGATGCGCCTAACTCTTCCATCCACTCTGAGTTAAAACGTATGGTCGTCTTACTAGGGTCTAGTATTTTAAATACTTGCTCTTTATACGTTTCGGCGTTGGCCAATACATCTTCACGGGTCAATGGCTTACGAGTAACATTTTTACCAGTGGGATCGCCAATCATGCCGGTGAAGTCACCGATCAGGAAAATAACTTCATGTCCAAGCTTTTGAAAAGCCCGAAGTTTATTGATAAGTACGGTATGCCCAAGATGCAAGTCTGGAGCGGTAGGATCAAAGCCAGCTTTTATTTTTAACGGTTTGCCTTCTTTTAACTTGGCAATCAGCTCTTCTTCTAACAATATTTCTTCAGCACCGCGCTGAAGCTCAGCAAATGCGCTTTGCCAATCTGCCATTTTAAACCCTTACTAATGTGTTAACTCTAGAAATTTTAATCCGACATTTTACGTTGCAGCGCTTGGTATTGAAAGGCCGTATAAGGATTAATCAAAGGATTCTTACATTCTTACAATACTAAAAATGTATAAAAAACGACCTCCCCCTAGAAAATACACCTTAATCATTATATTCTGCACCCTTCAAAGTTGTATGAGTTGAATTTTCCTGTGGTACAAAAAGCCTTTTCACAATTACCTAAAGCACATAAATGGGCGGTTATTTCCCTCGCGTCTATTGTACTTATTCTAGCCTTGTTCCCATCGGATCGCGCCAGCGCATCGCGCAATACCGAAGCCGCGCTCCTCGAGATAGGCAAACGTTACGAGCTGCCTATCAGCACAGAACATTTGTCTACGGATAATCAAAGTGAACTAAGCGACGAACTTGAATGGAAGACTTTTCAAGTTAAACGAGGTGACACTTTAGCTAAAATATTCGCCCGTGCCGGCTTATCAGCCCGTGATACTTACAATGTCAGTAGCGCTGGTGATTTGGCCAAAAAGCTCCTTAAAATACGCCCCGGCCAGCTAGTGTCATTGCAGTTAGATGAGCATGGCGAATTTGCAGGGCTTGAATACGCATATTCAAATACTGAAACTTTGCTTATCAAGCCAAACGAAGCGGGAAAACTTGTATCCAGCGTAGATAAAAAAACCGTTGATACCCGTTTAAATTACGCCCAAGGCGAGATTAACAGTAGTTTTTGGAATGCAGGTGTAAAAGCCCATTTATCAGAAAGCCAAATTATGAGCTTAGCTGCAATTTTTGGTTGGGATATCGATTTTGCGTTAGAAATACGCCAAGGTGATAATTTTAACGTGGTTTTCGAAGAAAAATATATTGATGGCGAATTTGTTGAATATGGCGACATCGTTTCAGCAGAATTCACCAACGGTGGGAACACCTTCACCGCGATCCGTTACTCTGACGGGAATTACTATACCCCCGAAGGGCGAAGCATGCGCAAGAGTTTTTTACGCGCACCAGTGAGTTTCAAATACATCAGTTCTAGTTTTACAAAACGTCGCTTTCACCCAGTACAAAAACGTTGGAAAGCACACCGCGGCGTTGATTACGCAGCGAATCGCGGCACTCCGGTTATGGCGGCAGGTGACGGTAAAGTTATTCGTTCATCTTATGACAAATACAACGGTAACCACGTGTTTATTCAGCATGGCGAAAAGTACGTGACCAAATATTTACACTTTACTAAGCGCAAAGTAAAAGTCGGTCAAACGGTCAAGCAAGGCGATATAATTGGTACCGTTGGCTCTACAGGGTTAGCCTCTGGCCCGCATCTACACTATGAATTTTTAGTTGATGGCGTGCACCGCAACCCAAGAACCGTATCCTTGCCAAAAGCTTTGCCTATCGACAAAAAAGAGCGCAGCGCATTCGAGTTAGTTGCCAAAGAACAGCTTGAATTACTCAGCAACAGCAAGCGCATCATGTTGGCAATGAACTAATTGTACGCCCGTTGCCCAGCTGTCTGTGTAGTCAGCTGGGAGACAAAAAAATTAGTAGGTTCTCGCTGGCAACCGTACCCTTTCCTGGCCTATTGCCCCTTTCAATGGTGAGTGAGTCACATTATGACGCCTAAAAAAAACAGCCGTGCTTTGGACAGTATTGATTTAGATATCATTGCCTCTTTATTCGAAGATGCCCGCACTACCAATAAAGAAATAGCCAAACGGGTTGGGTTAGCGCCTTCATCATGTTTGGAGCGCATCAAACGCTTACAAGCCGACAACATCATCCAGGGCGCCTCGCTACAAGTCGATTTGAATGCGTTAGGCGGTCATATTCAAGCGATGATTTCTATTCGATTATCTGATCACAACCGTTTGGCAGTGGATGATTTTGTTGCTGATTTGCTGCCGCAACCTGAGGTGCTAAGTGTGTTTCATATGGGCGGCAGCATTGACTTTTTATTGCATGTCACGGTATCTGATTCCAGCCATTTACGCGACTTCGTGTTCAATCAACTAACCGCTAGACCTGAAGTAAATCACGTTGAAAGCGCACTTGTGTATGAACATAGAAGCTCTCAAAAGCTACCTAAGTTCTAACCTGAAATACCCGAGTTTTAACCTGAAATACCCGCTACAGCGCTCGCTATAATTCAAAGTAGTGGGTAAAACATTTGTATAGCTGGGTACCACTTAAAATAGAAGCCGACGGGAAATGCAAGATAGGAATAAGGTCGCACTGTGCCAAGATCAATTCCGTTGCATTAGGGGTATCGAGTTCATCCACATTAAGTAATTTCGCTAAAGGCTGGCCTTGCTTTATCAATTCACCTGGCTTAGCTAAATACTCGACCATGCCGCCCTGTTGGGTATACAACACCTTATAGTTTTTCAAGTATGTAGCAACTCTGCGCATGGTTTGCGGGTAAACATCACTTTTTACTAGACAGCCTTTTGCATTGAGGTAAGACAAAATACTATTGGCATCGTATTCCCCGTCAGTAAAACTAATAACTTCCTGGCTGCCCATCTCCAGTGTGAACGCCTCAACGCCGAACTCGATCGGTTTGTGGCGCTTATCACTGAGCAGAGTTTGCAATGTCCACCACGGGCAAAACGTGGCTTCATCTAAAGCCCCTGCGAATTTGTTAGGGATCAAAATAACATGAGGAATATTAAATAGGCTTGCCGAGCTTTGCGCATATTCGGGCACATAAATGTGCCGTGTCGACACTGGCCCATTGTGTAAATCAAGCACAAAATCTGCGTCAAAGGCGAGTTGTTGTAGCTTCAAGTTTAGACGTTGGGCAAGCCCTATCCCCCAAGACTCTTCTAATTTCTCAGCCAAAATATCCTTAATTTGCTGGCGAAAGCGCTGCTTGATTTGCGGGATAGATTCATCGTCTTGCACGCTTTGAGCAAACGCTTGAATCAAGCTTTCGTCATAAAAGTAACCTCGATTCCAGTTAGTGCCGTTAACCGGATCGAAGCGCCCCAGCGTGTATTCTCCCGCCTTAATATTGGTGCCGACAGGATTACAATTCGGTACCAATATGACTTCACCGCAAATAGGCATTTGTTTCAGTCGTTGAATAAGGTGGTAAATAACCACGTTGCCTTGAACTTCAGCGCCGTGTATAGAACTTTGAATATAGACTTTCGGGCCAGGTTTCTCGCCAATAAACCGGTACAGGGGAACATTCATATTTCGCCCTGATGCGTTTTGTGCCACCACTATGTATTCTTTTTTAAATTGGTTGCTCACATTTAAACTCGTGGTTGTGCGCTACTTTGTAATGGCTGTTTGTACCCAACAGCAGAATCATCACAAAGCGCATCATGGATTAAGGAAATCAAGCTCATCAGCTTGGTTAATGCTCAGCACTTTTCTTTTCAATGATGTTATCAAGACCGTCTTTTTCACTTTGCGCTTTATCAATGTTATCGCAAGTTTGATAATAACGACGGTGAAATGCATGTCGCTCTTGCAGATATCGGATGTCTTCAACTTCAGGTTCCGCCTTTAAAACCATACGTTTGTGCTGCGAAAACTGTGGCCAAATAGGTAAATCACGCGTGTTTTCAGGGGAGCTATTAGGTGAACCTGTTTTAATAAACTGGACAAAATATTGCTGCATCATATTGGACACCTGATAATCTGCTTCCTGCCAATGATACAAGGGGTTAACGTCTAAATTCCCTAACGCATATTCGATTTCAGCGGAATGCACAGCGCCTCGAGCTTTATTGGCTGGCGGAACTTTTTTCGCCCCCACCATGGCAGGACGCACATGGTCGTAAAAATAATAGTAGCTTGGTGCTGAGCTCGTTTTGTCGTGTTGATAAGCCCAGTTATAGGTCGCAATCCCCATAAAGCGATCACTGGCCAAAGCCTGGGCCGAGGCTTTTACTTGCTCGCTGTTTTGTCCGGGATACAGCGAAAGTACCTCTTTAGTGTAATCAGGGTAAAGACGCTTTATCTTATCCACATAATGCTCAACCGTGGGTTCACCATCCATCATGATCTGTTGATAGTTACCCTCTTGGGAATTATCACCAAGTAGTAAGGGCACCTTTGCCTGTTGACCTTTAGCATACAAAGTAGCGGGTGACTCGGGAAAGAACCTACCATCTACATTAGGCTTAAAATAAATGAAGCCGCCCTTGGTTACTTTATCAAGCAGAGTTTGCGCAGGCATCTCTCGAAGCGCCGTCATACGTTCTTCAGGAAGAGACAGGCTTTGCCCTGGGGTGTTTTTCAGTGCAGCCGCGGTGACTTTATCACCGTATCGTTCGGCATCTTCAAGGCTTAAAGGGTCAAGCGGAGGGCCGATGACTGAACCGCTCTCACCAATGGCACCAGCAATATAAGACTTAGCCGAAGGCGCTACCATCAAGGCTGAAACCGAAATAGAGCCCGCTGACTCCCCAGCAATCGTAATACGCTTAGGATCACCACCAAACTGCTGAATATTCTCAGCAACCCATTTCAAAGCGGCTTGTTGGTCCATCAAGCCGTAATTACCCGAACCTTGATAGTCTGTTTGTGTAGATAATCCCTTATGTGCAAAAAAGCCAAATACACCAAGGCGATAATTGGCAGTGACCACCACAATATCGTTTTGGGCCATTGAAGTACCGTCGTAACGCTTTTCATCTGCGCTGCCTGCAATAAAACCACCGCCGTGAAAGTATAATAATACGGGCAATTTCGCCTTTTCCGCTGTGTTTGGCGTCCATATATTTAGATATAAGCTGTCTTCGCTAGTGTCGTTTGAGCGAAATTGCATATCACTGTATATGGGATTTTGCATTGCTCTTGGCGCAAACGCTGTCGCTTCACGCACACCTTGCCATGCCTTTACCGGCTGAGGAGGTTGCCAACGAAGCTCACCTACAGGTGGCGCGGCAAAAGGAACGTCCTTAAATGTGACAATGTTAGTGTGCTCATTTTTCTCGCCGGATAGCACACCATAGGCGGTGTTAACCTGTGTCGCGAGTGCGACGGGGGAGCAGATGACGAACAACAAAGAAAATAAAGCCAATTTCATGAGAATTCCTTTTGCTAATAAAATGCCGGTAGCTAATAAAGTGCCGGCGATAGCACAGTCTTATCGCCGGTAGGGAAACATTAGAGCAATGGCTCGTTTGGTAGGTCTTCACCGTCACTGCCAGCTTCAGTGGCCATAGCGCCTGCTTCCACTTCGATTCCATCAACTCGTTGCAGACCTCGCGGTAGTTTATTACCACGTCGTCCTCTTTCACCTTGATAGTGAGTCAGGTCATCTGCAGTGAGCGTCATGCCGCGTTTTCCTGCCAGTACCTTTACATTTGCACCTTGAGGAACAACCGCTAACACCTTGACGAACTCTTCGCGAGCCTGCGATTTGGCAGACGGAATACTGATAATTTTATTGCCCTTACCTTTACCTAAACTAGGTAAGTCACGTAAAGGAAACATCAGCATTCGCCCTTCATTTGAAATGGCTAAACACCAGTCTGAAGATAAATCGTGCACCGGCTGTGGTGAAATGACTTTAGCCGACTTAGGCAAAGACAAATATGCCTTACCCGCTCGGTTCTTGCTGATCATGTCGGCAAACTTGCCAACAAAACCGTAGCCAGCATCAGAAGCGATTAGGTATTGTTGTTCATCTTGCCCCATTACAACGTGCTCAACGGTTTCGCCACTGACGATACTGAAGCGCCCGGTGATGGGCTCACCTTGGCTTCGCGCTGAGGGTAAAACGTGAGCATCACAAGAGAACGCTCGCCCAGATGTATCCATAAACACCGCTTGCTGATTACTGCGCCCTTTGCTGCTCGCAAGGTATTTATCCCCTGCTTTATAACTTAAGCCAACCACATCAACATCATGGCCTTTTGCACAGCGTGCCCAGCCCTTTTCAGACAACACAACCGTTACCGGTTCAGAGGGGATCAATTCTTTTTCAGTTAAGGCTTTTGACTCGGAGCGTTCAATGATGGGTGAGCGTCTGTCATCACCGTATAGCTCAGCGGCTGCTAAAATTTCTTTCTTGATCAAAGTCTTAAGGCGACGATCAGAGCCTAATATCAATTGTAGTTCATCACGCTCTTTGGCGAGTGCATCTTGCTCGCCTTTGATTTTCATTTCTTCGAGTTTGGCTAAGTGGCGTAGTTTTAACTCGAGAATAGCTTCGGCTTGAATATCAGACAGCGAAAAGGTATCCATCAAAACTTGTTTGGGCTTCTCTTCGTAGCGAATAATCCGAATCACTTCGTCAATATTCAAAAAGGCAATCATTAAGCCTTCTAAAATATGTAAGCGCGCCAATACTTTATCTAAGCGGAACTGTAAGCGCCTAACGACTGTGTCTTTTCTAAACACTAACCATTCAGACAAGATCATGCGCAGGTCTTTAACTTGCGGGCGACCATCTAAACCAATCATGTTGATGTTAACGCGATAGTTCTTTTCTAGATCTGTGGTAGCAAACAAATGCTGCATTAATTGTTCAACGTCGACACGGTTTGAGCGCGGCGTAATTAATAAACGCGTGGGATTTTCGTGATCTGATTCATCCCGTAAATCGCTGACCATAGGGAGCTTTTTGGCCTGCATTTGCGCAGCGATTTGTTCTAATATTTTACCGCCCGATGCCTGATGTGGCAGCGCGGTTATAATAATGTCGCCTGCTTCTTCATAATACACAGCACGCATTTTTATTGAGCCACGACCGGTTTCGTACATTTTACGAATGTCGCTTTTCGGCGTAATAATTTCTGCATCTGTAGGGTAATCAGGGCCTTGTACAAACGCTAATAACTCATGCAACTCGGCCTTGCTGTTGTCCAGTAAGTGGGCACAGGCATTGGCCACTTCTCGCACGTTATGCGGCGGAATATCTGTTGCCATACCAACGGCGATACCGGTAATACCATTGAGCAAGATATGCGGTAAACGTGCCGGTAATATTTTGGGCTCATCAAGTGTGCCATCAAAATTAGGCTGCCAATCTACCGTTCCCTGACCAAGTTCAGTCAATAGCACTTCACTGAATTTTGACAAACGAGATTCGGTGTATCGCATAGCAGCAAATGATTTAGGATCATCTGGTGCCCCCCAGTTTCCTTGACCATCCACCAGCGGATAGCGATAAGAAAACGGCTGAGCCATAAGCACCATAGCTTCATAACAGGCAGAATCACCATGAGGGTGAAACTTACCCAGTACGTCACCCACAGTACGCGCAGACTTTTTATACTTTGCGTTGTTACTCAAACCCAGTTCTGACATGGCGTAGACAATTCGCCGCTGAACAGGCTTTAAGCCGTCGCCGATATGGGGCAATGCCCGGTCCATGATGACGTACATGGAATAATTAAGGTAAGACTCTTCGGTGAACTGACGCATCGGTAGCTGTTCGATGCCATCTTTATTGATAATAATTTCTTGACTCATAGTGTGCTATATCGGCCGCTGTTATTATTGTTGTTGGGGGTGAAATACGCATTATTCACCCCGCTTTAAACGTATAAAGTAGATTACTTCTGGTAGGTTACCCTATAAATAACATTCGCGAAATCATCAGATACTAACAAGCTACCATCGGGCATGGTTAGCATGGCGACGGGTCGCCCCCAAGACGTTTCGTCTGCTTGTAACCAGCCCTCAATGAAAGGTTTGTATTCGACAATCTCATTGTCTTTTAACACTGCTCGCATCACTTTATAACCGGATTTTTTAGTACGATTCCACGAACCATGCTCAGCAACGAAAAGGTCGTTTTGTGCGTCTGCTGGAAACATATCACCGTGATAAAAATGAATACCCAGTGGGGCAACATGCGCTCCAAGATTCAACGCGGGCGCCACATAGTCTTCGGCTTTTTTATTCGCGCCAAACTCAGGATCAGCAATCGTTCCTCCGTGATAATACGGATAACCATAGTGAGCACCTACTTCGTCTACTCTGTTTATTTCACAAGGTGGAATATCGTCACCCATCATATCGCGGCCGTTATCACTGAACCACATTTGTTGCGTTTGCGGATGCCAATCAAACCCGACGCTATTGCGCACGCCCTTTGCTACCCACTGACGCTCTTTGGTCTGAAGGTTATATTTTAAAATCGAGGCAAACTCTGGGTTATCAAAGCTTTCGCCGTTGTTGGTTTCACAGATGTTACAGGGCGCGCCTACAGGAAGGTACAACCAATCATCTGGGCCAAAGTCGATGTATTTCCAGCCGTGGTGTTTTTTATCTGGTAGGCCGTCGATAACCACTTCAGGAGCAGGTAATTCACGGAAGTTCTTCTCAATATCAGCGTACTTTAAGATACGGCTAACCTCCGCTACATATAAGTCGCCGTCTTTTATGGTGATGCCTGATGGCATGGTCAAATCTTTAGCAATTTGCAATACCTCATCCACCTTGCCGTCTTGGTCTTGGTCCACAACAGCGGTTAAGACACCACCGCCACGACTGCCAACAAACAATATGCCGTTTTCACTCAATGCCATTTGTCGGGCGTTTTTTACATCCGAGGCGTACACTTCAATGTTGTATCCCTTAGGTAAAGTGAGTTTTTCTAACGGTAAAGACTCAGCTAACCCAGTAAAGCTGACAAAAGAAAGTAGAATCAATCGGCGAAGTATCATAGATTATTTCCTGATAGGGTAAGATCATAACGATTATAAAGAGTTCTGCCTTAACTACAAAGATTGTCGCCAATAAGAAAAATAGTTACCGTTTTTATAATAGGAAGATCTAGCGCTGTGGAAAACACCTTGAGGCACTACCTTGCAAAACTCCCGTTTCGAATTTGGCAGTCCTTGCTGATTTGCTTGATGGCCTTGGTCATGCCCTTTTCAGCAAGTGCCCAACAAACCGAAAGTCTAGTACAGCTGATATCGAAAAATCAGGAAGTCAGTCTGTCTTCCTCTATCAGTATTATGCATGAGTCCGGTGTGGAACTAAGTGTTACTCAGGTGCGAGATCAATTGTCTCAGTTTGTCTGGCATTCTGGCGGCAACCCTAATTATGGGTTTTCAGAGCACGGGGTATGGCTTTACACCACCCTTAGCAACGTCACTACCACAGATAAATGGGTAGTCAGTGTCGCATTTTCTCAACTCGATAATGTTGATATGTATTTGCTGCAAGACGGGCAAATTATCGCATCAAGCTTTCAAGGCAAACTGGGAATGCAATCCCACTATCGCTTACCCGTTATGAAAGCAGAGTTACCCTACGCGCAGACGGTTGAATTGTTTGTTCGTCTGCAAAGTCAGCACAGCAGTTTAGTGGCGCCCATTAGTATCATGTCAAGCAGCTCACATGAAATGCAGAACTTCTACGACAGTCTTTTGTGGGGGTTGTTTTATGGAGGGTTGATCATACTGGCTATCTACAATTTAGTGGTGTATTTCGCACTACGTGAGGTCAGTTTATTAGCCTATGTAGGGTATATTTGCACTGTACTCGTTTGGCAATTTGTTTGGGGTGGTCACGCTAATATGATCCTTCCCCAGGGGCTATCTCATTGGTTTGATATGCATACTGACATTATATTCGTGTTGATTGGCATCGGTTCTGGGGTCTTCACACTTGTATTTTTAGAAGCCAAGCATACGGCACCAAAAACCTTACCTTTTATAAAAGTCAGTATTGGCCTTTTAGCGGTCATGGGGCTGTGCTCTATGATTAATTTATTCCCACCCATTTGGCAAAATGCTGCTGTGTATGTGGTCAGTATGCTGGCCATTAGTTGCTACGCCTACGCTGGCTTTGAGAGTTATTCGAATCAGTTTTACGCGGCCCGCTACTTTATATTCGCTTGGAGCATTTTAGCCACCTGCGCGCTAATCGGCATGTTTAGCTTGGTGGATATGTTGCCTTCAAACTTTATTACGACCTATTGCTTCCAGTTTGGCGTGTTCTTAGAGTCGGCGTTATTTTCGCTCGCCTTAATGGATAAGAGCCGCCATCAATTGCAGCTCGAAGTACAACAGGCCACGAATGATTTGCGTAATAACATTGAATTGGTTGAAGAACAAAATGTGCGCCTAGACATCGCTCGGAAAGAAGCGGTGGCGGCAAGTAATGTTAAATCACAGTTTTTAGCCAACATGAGTCATGAGATTAGAACACCATTAAACGCTATTTTAGGGTTCAGTAAAGAGCTACAACAAGCTGATTTTTCCGCCGATAAACGCGACCAGATTAATATTATCAATGCTGCCGCTGACAACTTAATGACCATAGTCAACGATGTACTCGATGTGTCTAAAATTGAAGCTGGCAAATTACAAATTAACAGCCACCCGTTTTCGATTAATGAGTTACTTGAAGAAATGATCGGTGTCATGGCTAAATCTGCCCATTTAAAAGGCCTTGAATTTGTGTACGACATTGAGCCACTGCCACTTAAGTTAATTGGTGACAGTTACCGAATACGGCAGATTTTGAATAACTTGTTGGGTAACGCACTCAAGTTTACCGACACAGGTCATATTGGTTTATCCGCATCAGGGAAATTATTAGAGCACGGTATTTTCGAGCTAAACATTAAGATAGAAGACACGGGTATTGGTATCAGTCGTGAAGACAAGCGTAAGCTGTTTACCGCCTTTTCACAGGTAGACGACGCGCTTAATCGCTCATATCAAGGTACTGGCTTAGGCTTGGTCATCTGCAAAGAGTTGGTGAAATTGATGCATGGTCAACTCTCTCTGCAAAGCTCACCTGGCCAAGGCAGTGTATTTAACGTGACCGTACGCATGAATATTCTTAACACCAAGCCCAGCATCTCAGGCAACAGTGAGTGGCAGGATCAAAGCGTTCTGCTTTACGAGCCCTATCCCAACGCGCGCTTCACTGCCAGTAAGCTTTTGCGTTCTTTAGGAGCAAAGGTAACCAGTGCTGATTCAATTGCGTTTTTGCAGACATGTACGCAACCTTTTGACTATTTGATTTATTGTATCCACCCACAACATCCCGTTGCCAATGAGAAAGCCTTTGCCTGTGCTGAACACATCGAAGCGAAGCGCAAGCTCTTACTGTGCTCTGGAGAAGATTCTTGCTGTCGTTTTTCCAAATTTACTGAGCAGTTTTCTCCCCAGCTACGCTTACCACTAACACCTGGAAAGCTGAAAGAAGTAATGCACAAGCCAGCGCAAGCGCCGGTTAATGAGCTGCAACAAAGACTGGAAAGCCTGCCCCCAGTGACTGTGCTTGCAGTAGACGATATGGAAATGAACCTGCGCTTATTAAGCACATGGCTTAAATCTTCCCGCCTTACGCTTAAGCTGGCGTTTAGCGGCCAAGACGCTGTGGCGCTATGCCACGAAAATGAATACGATTTGATTTTAATGGATGTGCAAATGCCAAACATGGATGGCCTGCAAGCGACTCAGCTAATCCGTAAAACCAAACTCAACTTCGGCACCCCTATCATTGCAGTGACAGCGCATGCATTTAAAGAAGAACAGCAGCGTTTGCTCAATAGCGGTATGGATGACTATCTTCCCAAACCATTGGATTTATCCGATCTGGTAGACCTAATCAATCGATGGTGTCACCAAGGTGAGGATGATGAACCACAAGCAGAGATATTTAATTGGCCATTAGCCTTAAAACGCGCAAATCAAAACGCTGATGCTGCTCGTGATTTATTTGCCCAGTTCATCGAGCAACTACCGGAGTTCGAAAGCAAATTGTCTCACCTGCAACAACAGCCAAACCACGACGAATTGCAACCTTTAGTGCATGCGTTACACGGTATATGCTGCTATACAGGTGCAGTTGCGTTGCATGCCAGTTGCTCTGAGTTAGAAGGCCAGTTAAAGCGTCAGCAATATAACCACGTTCCCACCTTGTTAGATAAACTCATCAAGGACATACAAGCCTTACGTCACCAAGCAAATGAGATTAAACTCACCATGCTCGACTAACCAGTTAGTAGCCAATAAACAAAAAATACCAAGTGTGTTTTATTTTTGTTGGCTTAGGACAAATTCCTGACATTCCCGCAATAATTGCACAAATTCTTGTTCACTGCGGTCAAGCTCAGACACATTAATGTACAAATCGTAACCTAGACGCTCGCGCAATTTTGTCATCCGGTTCGCCAACATGGCTTGGGCCCCCATAAGCACAGTGCCATCGGGCAGTTTGTGTTTATCATCTTCGACTAAATTAGCACTAAAGCTTAGCCCCGAGGCGCTGTCGGCTTTGTCTCCGAGTAGTAGCAAAGAACGCTGTTCCATTAAAAGATGGATCATTAATTTAATAGGTGTGGTGGTTAAAAAAGGACGATAATCTTTTAGTTTTATCCCCACTAAGCTTAAATCTTCTAACGCTAAGTCGCGATGGGCTCGCGGAACATCGATACGTTGAATGTTACTCCAGTTAACATGCCACTGCCCTTTACGATGCTGATAGCATATAGACTCATGGGATAACTCAAGACTAAAAATAGGTTCACGAAATTTAAACCAAGCAATAAGTAACGCCACAATTCCCGCACTTGTGACAAATACACCGGCCAAAAAGAACGCGTCCGGCAACCAAGCAAAAATTCCCGCAGCCACCAGCAGTGCTGCGATACCAAATAGGCTAGTTGTTAGCACATTGCGTTTAGCCGAGGCGCGAATTTGTATTATATCTTGCATGTTATTCCTATGACTAAACCCAAAAACAAAAGTACATCAAGCCCATTAATATGCCCCAAAGAATAATATAGCGCATGCGCAAACACCGAGGGCAATCCGTTTTCAACAAGCTGAGCAAGGTAAGTTTATCAGCTGATTTTTCGCGTTTTTTTGCTGGCATACCTTCAATTGCTCACAATATTGACAGGGCTTGAATCCCAATATTCTACCTGATTACAGCTTAGGTAAAATACGCGATTTACCAATTCATATTCCGTTCAGCAAATAAAGCACAATATTTGTTATACAAATTTCACGATTTATCACTAGAATAAAGCTCATGCAATTGTTCAGGCTTGGCATTTTTGTCGCGTCGGTATCAAATGAAGTAGAACAAGCAAGGATTAGACTGTTCTTTTTTTTAAGCTGACCGCTTAGCTTAATCGGGACGACCCCCGTAGGCAGTCATTAGTTCAAGGTTGTTATATGCAAGCTGTAAATAGACATATTGTTAGTAAATTTTCCCAACGTATTTTATTCATATCCGTCTCTGCAATCAGTGCACTCTTTGTTAGTAGCGTATCTGCCAGCTCTTTGTGGGTCCCTTCAGCGCAAGCTAAAGCGAACACGACTGAAACCAACGCTAAAGTAGCAGTATCAAAAGGCAACTTTCAGTCTTTGGACGGCGCATCATTACAGCAGCAGTTTAGCGATAAAAATATCGAACTCACCGTGGCCATTCCTCTACCAGATGGCACCTTAGCCGACTTTAGGTTGACCCCTTCT
This sequence comes from Paraglaciecola chathamensis S18K6, assembly GCA_000314955.1. Taxonomy (GTDB): domain Bacteria; phylum Pseudomonadota; class Gammaproteobacteria; order Enterobacterales; family Alteromonadaceae; genus Paraglaciecola; species Paraglaciecola chathamensis. The sequence continues at coordinate 103,599 of BAEM01000043.1, forward strand.
TCGATAATGTCTAGCGAGTTAGCAGCGCGTTACCCCGAGTTTATGTCATACGATGCGGTGCAAGTTAACAACCCACAAAGTATTGGTCGCTTCAGCCTGACCCATAAAGGTCTCTCGGGGATTTTCCGCCACCAAGGCCAATGGGCGCTACTGAGCCCTCTTTATGAAGGAAATGACGAACAATATGTTAGTTATTACTACCATGACTCTGACGGGGAAAGTTTAATCCCCCAAGGCATGGACGATTCAATCGATACGCTTTCACTCCATGAAGAGGACGGTACCGATAGCCTAGCCACGGCCCAGAAAACCACAGGTGATACGCTGACCACATATCGCTTAGCCCTGAGTGCAACGGGCGAATATACCCAAGCTGTGGGAGGGTCAAAAGCTGATGCGGTGGCCGAAATGATTACGCTAGTGAACCGTGTAAATCAGATTTTACTGGTGGGTACTGCCATACAGTTTGAGCTAATCGATAACGAAGACATTATTTATACTGACGCCGCGACCGACCCATATACCAATAGCGACGCAAACGAAGACATAGATACGAATCAGCAAGTTGTCGATGATGCTATCGGCTCTGAAAATTATGATATAGGACACTTATTAGCCACCAACCCTGGTGGCCTCGCCTTTGTCGGAGTGGTATGCCTTAATACCCACAAAGCTAGGGGGTATACCGGTAATACCAGCCCTCAAGGCGAACGCTTTTATATTGATTTAGTGATCCACGAGCTGGGGCACCAACTCGATGCTACCCACTCTTTTAATGCACAAGATTTTGATGATTGTAATGAAGAGCAGCGCAGCAGTTCAAGCGCGTTTGAACCAGGCAGTGGCTCTACCATTATGTCTTACGCAGGGATATGTGGGTCGCAGAATTTGCAATTTAATAGCGACCCTTACTTTCATGCAGGCTCAGTAGAACAAATTCGCGACTTTGTAGACACAGGACGCGGCCGCCTATGCGGCACTACAACTAACTTGAGCAATGCCGCACCAGAGGTAAGCGTAAGCGCGACTAGTTACAATATTCCAGCCAATACGCCTTTCTTACTTGATGCACAAGCAAGCGATGATGAGACTTTAAGCTACACTTGGGAACAAATAGATGCCGGTGGCGTAACAGGTGGCACCGCGGACGCCAGTGAAATGCGCAGTGACAATGGCGCTAATCCTTTATTTCGCTCCTATGCTGCAGTGGCTGAAAGCTACCGTTACTTCCCCGCATTAGAGGATGTGCTAAACGATACAGTAAGTTTTGGTGAAGCCTACCCTACCACCGATCGAGAACTAACCTTTCGCATAGCAGCAAAAGACAGCCGAGGTGGTGTTGACACGGCAGATGTAACCTTAGACGTCACAAACACTGGTTCAGCGTTCGCCGTCACTCAACCGACAGGTACGACTGTGTGGCAAGGCAATACTGCACAAACCATCTCTTGGAATACCGCCAGTACTCAAAACGCGCCTATTAATTGCCAATCGGTGGATATTAAGGCCGATTTAGACGGCGATAACACCTTTGACAGCGTGCTCATTAGCGAGACGCCGAATGATGGAGAGCAAACCGTCTTTTCACCTAATACGATTACAACAGATGCTAGAGTCATGGTGAGCTGTGCGGATAATGTGTTTTATGCGGTCAACCCGGCCAGCTTTAGAATCACCCAAGGCAGTTCAAATGTGGCTCCAGTGATCGATAGCCAAGCCGTACTAAGCGTTAACGAAGAAGGCAGTATTGCCATCACCCTAGACGACTTACAAGTAACGGACCCAGATTCTACCTATCCTGATAACTTCACTTTGGCATTACAAGCAGGCAACAATTATACTCTCGAAAACACCAGCACAGTGGTACCAGACGCCAACTTCAATGGCGAGCTGTCGGTCACTGTAACGGTTAATGATGGTATTGATGACTCAAACGCTTTTCCTTTAGTGGTGACCGTTAATCCGGTGAATGATGCCCCGCAAGCGACAAATGACACCCAAACGGTTGCGCAAGATAGTACGGCTACACTCATAAATGTGTTAAGTAATGACACGGATATTGACGGAGATACGTTAAGCATCAGCGATATTAGTTATTCAGGCTCAGGGACTGTGAGTATCAGTGGTGAGCAAATTAGTTATCAACCTGCCGCGGGATTTTCTGGTAACGATAGCCTGTCGTATACCGTGAGTGACGGTAGCACAACCGATACCGGGACCTTAACCATAACCGTTACCGCAACGCCTACCAACAACACGCCGACGAGTGGCAATAGCTCAGGTGGCGGTGGTTCGCTTGGTTATTTTTGGCTAGGGTTGCTGAGTTTAACCGCGCTTACGCGCCGCCGTAGTTTGCCGCTGTCTTAATGGTAATGCAGACTACACCTAGCAGCATATTCGCGCCTATTTTGTTAATCGGGCTTTTAAACTTGCCGGCCTGTTCCTCTTTTTCTGGGACAGGCGAACAAGGCAATGTAGCCCCGCAAAAATCGGCAGAAAGTAATACCGCTCATCATCAGGGTGAGTTATCCAAGTCGATAAAAACGCCACAAAAGACCAAAGTGGCTAACCATCAACATCCATTAAGTTGGGTTCAGAACGCAGACCCGCATAGCGATGCACAGCAAGCCATCAAGGCCAATGATTTACGTTTTTTGGCCTTCGCTGGGCGGGTTATTTCTGTTCCTGGGGTTAACTTGGCTGAACACCCTATTGAGTACTTAGAGCAACATTGCGGATACCGCACTTTAAAAGGTACTGGCGATACTTTACGCGTGGGAGAGCAAACAAGCCTGCGCTCTCTAGCCCACGATTACGCCGTAGTGTACAACCAAACGATACTCGCTTCCTGCCTGTAACATCGCTTCAGGTAGGAGCTATCGGCGCTGCGTAACCTCAAAATAAACTCAAAAAAACCTCAAAATTGACTTATTTGTAACCCAGAAAATAAAAACTGGCGTAGTCTTTTCTTAAACGCATGCCTTATCGACAACACGCTTCAAGGCACATCCTTTTCAGGCTTCATTTTTTCGTTTTTACTTTTATCAAGCTAACAGCCATTGCGTTCATCTATTTTCGCTTTTTCCTCTAAATATAGGGTTAAGGCTTAAAACTAAGTCACCTCAGGGTGAGGTGATAACAAGGAGAGTAAACGACATGAAAAGTATAAAAAAGGCATTATTAATTGGCACCTTAGCATTATCAATATCTACAATTGCGCTTGCCCAAGAGTCTAGTTACACCTATGGAACAGTTTGGGAAGCACATGGTATTCGGGTACTACCCGGTCAATTTGAAAACTACATGGACCACTTAGCAGGTAGTTGGAAGGATGTGTATGAGTTCGCCAAAAAAGAAGGTCATGTGGTGGATTATCACGTATTGGCAACCAATCATGCCCGTGAAGGCGAGCCCGACTTGATTTTAGTGGTTGAGTACAAAGACTATATTAAAACTGCTGAGTACGAAGCATTTCAAAAGAAAATTGACGAAATGTTATCCACTAACGAACGCCAAGCAGATAAAGAATTTGGTGACAGAGAAAGTATGCGCAAAACCCTTAGTTCTAGCCAGTATCATGAGTTGAACTTGAAATAACTCGTCGATTAAATGCACCACTGTTCTTGGCTAGAGAAACACTACACGTTCTCTAGCCATCTCTTTTTTCCCTTGGTGTTCCTTCTATTATTGCCAGCTCCCTTGGAGATAAACTCTGTTAATATTTAATCACCATTCAAATAGAGCGAGTAATTGGCGTGCAACAAGACGTAAAAATTGAAGATTTAGTAGAAGGTAGTGGTAAAGCAATTGAACGCGGCGCACTTATAACCGTGCATTATCGCGGTTATTTAGAAGATGGGACTGAATTCGATTCATCCCATAAGAATAATGCACCTTTTCAGGTAGTGCTTAGCAACAAACGAGTGATCCAAGGTTGGATACTAGGACTAGCAGGCATGAAGGAAGGTGGAAAGCGTAAATTGTGGGTACCAGCATCACTTGCCTACGGAGAACGCCAAATTGGTAACATGATCCCGCCACACTCTGATTTAACTTTCGAGATCGAACTACTCGAAGTGCTCACCCGCGACTAACCCCGTTATTTAGTTTGGCCAGTTATTGTAAACAAAACACTGAGTTAGCAAGGTTTGGGGTTAAAAACTAGGCCGTTCACAAAGTGCGCCGTTAACAAAGGACCGGCCAATATCATAAAAATACAGGATATAAAGACAACACCAAAAGCCCGGCCATAGTGAAATTAAAGATTTTAAGTCGCTTTTCTTGAGTTAAAAAGACCTGTATTTTTTGCCCTAAAATTGTCCAACCACTGATACAGGGAAAGTTCACCGCACCAAACACACATGCCACCATTACCACAGCTATCACGCTCTTGGTCGGTGCATATACACTGATTGCTGTTAGCGCCATTGTCCATGCTTTCGGGTTGACCCATTGAAACATCACGGCTTGAATAAAGGTCATTGGCTTAGCATCGCCCTTCACGCCCTTTGTGGCTTTCGCAGACGTCGCTATTTTGTACGCCAAATAAAGTAGATAGGCGACGCTGAGCACTTTTAAAATTTGGTAGGAAATGGGAAAAGCATCAAATAGCTGCATAATACCAAGCCCGACTAACACCACCATTAACGTAAACCCAAGAGACACGCCAAACATGTGCGGCAAGGAGCGCTTGATACCGAAGTTTGCCCCTGATGCCATCAACATAAGGTTATTCGGCCCTGGGGTAATCGACGAAACGAGCGCAAAAAGCATCAGGGCGGTGAGTATTTCAAATGTCATAAGGTTTTAAGTTCCTTTAAGCCAAGGTTTGACTAAAAAATCATACATGCAATTATAAAGAGCTATTAGTGAAATTACTGCGCTATAATCAGCGCAAAATAAACGAAGTGCACAACAAATGAATAAAAAAGACCTAGTTACCGAACGAATATTGCATGAGCTTAGTATTCACGGGCGGATCTCGAATACCGAACTCGCGGAAAAAATTGGCTTATCAGCCTCAGCATGTTTACGCAGAGTACAAGAGCTGGAGAATAGCGGGGTTATTAAAGGTTACCGGGCAATACTTGACAGTGAATTACTTGGCAACGGTTTTATTGCTTACGTCACTGTTGGCCTAGGTCAACACACTAAGGCCTCGCAAGACGCGTTCGAACAAGCTATCGCCGATGCTAACGAAGTCAAAGAGTGCCATAACGTGACGGGGTCGTTTGAATATATTTTACGAGTTGAAACGCGTAATTTAAAAACCTACAAAACCTTTCACACCGACATACTCGGAACACTTCCGCAAGTCAGCACTATCACTACACACGTCGTGATGGACTCGCCAAAAGATCAACGAGCGTAGCGGCATAAAAGCAGGCTAAATCCCAAGCCGATGACCTGCCAAACAACGCCATAAACATTAAAGTCGTCTCAAAATAGCACACAGTGTTGGAAGGATTACCATCGATGTTCTAGGGTATTATTGTACACACTTGCAAGACAAGCATGTACTCATCGGCGCTTGCGAAGTTTCGATATACCCGCCTCAATTTACGAAGAGACAGTACCTTTTACAGTCGAAATTACGCTTTGCCCAGCGTGATCTTGCTTGTTCGCTATTTAGGTTGTCTCCCCCAGAAGGATTTGAACATGAAAACATGTGAGCACGTTACCCCGAGCATTTGCTCTCTCCCCCTAGTAGAACCGCGTAAACTTGCAGCTAATATTGACAGAAACCGTGAATCATTGGTTCGTTACATCGAAAAAAAATGGGTCAATCACACCTCTCTACATTTCTACTTTATGCAAGATCAACCACAGCTAAAAGGAGCAGAGAATCAATTACAAGCAGTCAGGGATGCATTCAAAGAATGGAAAGCATTAGGGATAGGATTAGATTTCATAGAAGTCGCTCGAGCTTCAGAGGCTGAGTTTAGAATAGGCTTTACTCCTGGGAGTTCCTGGTCTTATGTGGGCAGGGATTGCATTGACTTGGTCCCAAACCCACAAGAACAAACTATGAATTTTGGCTGGGACCTCACCACGCCATACGGACGTGACACGGCACTACACGAAATTGGCCATGCTTTGGGGTTCCCTCATGAACATCAGAACCACAAAGCAGGAATTGTTTGGGATGAAGATGCCGTTTATGCAAACTTCGCGGCCTATCCTAATTATTGGGATCAAGCGACAACCTACCATAATATTATTCGTAAGATCTCCCCGCAAGATGCAACAGGTTCCCCTTGGGACAAAGATTCCATCATGCATTATCAATTTGACGCAGGTTTAATTCTCTCCCCTACTGAATTTCAAAATGCACCGCTCATTCCAGCTCCCGGTCTGTCAGACATGGATATACAAGAGGCACTTAAATTCTACCCAAATAATAGTGCCTCTCAATGGCCCCAATTGACGCCGTTTCTATCGCATAAGCTGGATATTATGCCAAGTGAACAGCTAGATTTTATTATTGAGCCTGACATCAGCCGCACCTACAATATACAAACATTTGGTAGTTTAGATACTGTTATAGTGCTGTTTGAAGATGATAACGCAGAGCCTATCTATTTAGCTGGAGATGATGATAGTGGCACTGATTACAACGCTAAAATATCGTTACGACTGATCAACGGCCGCCGATACTATTTACGCTTACGGTTATATAGTGCAGGGGCGTCTGGTGAAGGTGGTATCATGCTCTGGTAATAATCTAGGCCAGAATGTAAAAACTCTGGCCTTATTTGAGTCTTCTCACTTTCAATCACTCCCCTCACTAAAATGCAACATCCCGTAGCTAAAAATTAACATTCTTCGCTAAAGCGCTTGCCCCGCAGCACTATGCTTTATAGGATTAGGCACACTTTTTTCTCACATGGATGTAACATGTTCTACCACCTTGCCACCGTGCTACTGGCTGTGTTGTTCTTTGCCCAAGGCAAATACGTCAGGCGCGTGACACCCAAGCTACCTGAGCCAGAGGGTTTAAGAAAAGGGATTTACGGCAATGGTTCCCCCACGTCTTTGTTAATAATGGGTGACTCTTCGGCTGCGGGCGTTGGGGTTGAACTGCAGCAATACGCACTGGCCGGTAGTATGTTAAATGCCTTGGGGTCCCACTATCAGGTTGCGTGGGAGCTCATGGCAAAAACCGGAGATACATCAACCCAATTACTTGAAAAGATTCAACAGCTAGACACCCATCAACACTATGAAACGGTTGTTATCTCTATCGGTGTGAATGACGTAACAGGGCTGACATCTTCTGCGAAGTGGACACACAATCTTGGATTAATCGCCGCTGCCCTTCAGGAGAAATTAGGCGCGAAACGGGTGCTGTTTTCAAGCCTGCCACCTATGCACTTATTTCCGGCCTTACCTCAGCCGTTACGTTGGTGGTTGGGCACAAGAGCAAAGCATTTTAATGCCTTAGCGCAAGACGTCTGTCATTCTCAACCACACTGCCACTTTATCAGTGCGCCTTTTCCAATAGATCAACGTTTTATCGCCACAGATGGCTTTCATCCGGGCGCGTTAGCTTATCAACTTTGGGGGGAATACCTGGCAAGGGTGTTACAGGAGCAACTAACAAAACACAATTAAATATTCGAAGAAAACATACGAAAATACATATGTGATTTTGCGTAAATTATTTCGCTAACCTAATAGTTCACATTCTCAACAATACGCTGCTTTTTACCCTTGTAAGCCTCGAACAAAGTATTGTGCGCAGCCTGTGAAAACGTATCGCTACGCTCTGCGTATTGCCGTATCCAATCAATAAGCATGGGCAAGTTCGCATCTTGCGCTTCTTTTGACGCGTACTTATGTGATTCCCACGGCCGACTTCGCGCATTATTAACACAGGCTTCTAAGGGTAAATCCATATAAATGAGCTCAGTTGCTTGCTCAACCAGTTCGCTCAGCAAATCACTGTAACAGCCTTCAATAACCCAGTTCTTTTGCGTTCGGGTAAATGCATTAATACTCAGCATGGAATCAGCAACAGGCGCCCGCTCTGGAACATCTGTGGGCAACCAAGCAAGTGTGTCTAAGTCAAGATGCGCTATTTTCAACCCGTTGGCTAAGTGCTTAGCCAAGGTTGACTTGCCTGAACCTGAGTTACCAAAAATAACGATACGCGTTGGTTCATTATCCTGTGTTGTCATAGCCTTCCCTGTTTACGTCTAAGGTTACTTATGCTGAAAAACGAATTTATCATGAGTTAATGACAAATTGACGAATCATTACAATAGATTTCGCTTTATTCGTCATAAGTTTGATAAAATCGCCGCGGTTTTCTCAACATAGGCGCAGGGCATATGAAATTCGAAGGTAGTCACATTCTTTCTGTTAACCAATTCGATCGTGAATCGATAGAGCGCGTGTTTGATGTTGCCAATCAAATGGTGCCCTATGCAAAACGACAGAAACGTACCACTGTGCTAGAAGGGGCCATTCTTGGTAACTTATTTTTTGAGCCCAGTACCCGTACCCGAGTCAGTTTTGGCACTGCTTTTAATTTGCTTGGTGGCGAAGTGCGCGAAACCACAGGCATGAGTAATTCTGCGTTAGCTAAAGGTGAGTCATTGTACGATACCGCCCGCGTTCTCAGCGGTTATTCTGATATTATTACCATGCGCCACCCTGACTCAGGCTCAGTGGCTGAATTTTCTCAAGGTAGTCGCGTACCTGTGATAAATGGCGGTGACGGAGCCAACGAACACCCCACTCAAGCCTTACTTGATTTGTACACCATTCAAAAAGAGCTGCTTTATCATGGAGGAAACATTGATGGTCTACATATCGCTATGATGGGAGATTTGAAATACGGAAGAACGGTTCATTCTCTTAGCAAGTTACTTTGCTTGTTTAAGAATATTCGTTTCACTTTGATTTCTCCAAAAGAACTGGCCATGCCAGATTCGATTCTAAGCGCAATAGAAGATGCTGGTCACCGCTACACCATCAGTGAAACCATTGAAGGTAACTTTGATGCGGATATCTGTTATCAAACACGTGTACAAGAAGAGCGCTTTGGCTCACAAGAAGAAGCAAACTTGTATCGGGGTAAGTTCCGCTTAAACCAGCAAATTTACACTAAACATTTTCAATCAAAAACGGTGATCATGCACCCTTTGCCCAGAGATTCACGCACTGAGGCTAACGAGCTAGACAATGATTTGAATATGAACCCTAATCTCGCTATTTTCCGCCAAACCGACAATGGCGTATTGGTGCGTATGGCCTTATTCGCCTTAACGTTAGGGGTAGAAGACATCGTCAGTAAATTCGACAAAGAAGTGCATTGGTACAGCGGCCACTAACACCGCCTGTGTCACTTAGCCATTTCTAAACGTAATAAGAGAAGATGAACAATATGCAAAAGTCAGAACAATTATTCAGCCGTGCTCAAAAGCACATCCCAGGTGGCGTCAACTCTCCCGTGCGCGCATTTAAAGCCGTTGGTGGTACACCACCGTTTATTGAAAAAGCCGATGGCCCTTATTTATATGACGCTGACGGCAAACAATATATTGATTACGTCCAGTCGTGGGGACCGATGGTGCTAGGCCACAACAATCCACAAATCCGCCAAGCGGTGATTGATGCGGCTCATAAGGGTCTGAGTTTTGGTGCCCCTACTGAAGCCGAAGTGACCATTGCTGATCTCGTCAGCGAGTTAGTCCCTTCGATGGAAATGCTACGCATGGTTAACTCAGGTACCGAAGCGACGATGAGCGCTATTCGTCTGGCCAGGGGTTATACTAAACGCGATAAAATTTTGAAGTTCGAAGGCTGTTATCACGGCCATGCCGATGCTTTATTGGTTAAAGCAGGCTCTGGCGCCTTAACCTTTGGTGTTCCAAGCTCCCCAGGTATACCAGCAGATTTTGCCAAGCACACCCTGACAATGGAATACAATAATATCGACTCGGTTGTTCAAGCTTTTGAACAATACCCAGATGATATTGCATGTATCATTGTTGAACCTGTTGCAGGCAACATGAACTGTATTCCCCCTGTAGATGGTTTCCTGCAAGGACTGCGTGATGTATGCGACCAATACGGTGCGGTACTGATTTTTGATGAAGTAATGACGGGTTTTCGTGTGGCCTTAGGTGGCGCGCAAGCTAAATACAAGATTGAGCCAGATTTAACCTGCCTAGGGAAAGTGATTGGTGGTGGTATGCCAGTTGGCGCCTTTGGCGGCAAAAGAGACATCATGCAACACATCGCACCCTCCGGTCCTGTGTATCAAGCAGGTACCTTGTCAGGCAACCCTGTGGCTATGGCCGCTGGCTTAGCTGCGTTAAACCAAGTCAAGCGCCCAGGCTTATATGATGAGCTTAGCGAAGCGACCAAAACGTTAGCAGAAGGTATTAAAACCATCGCCGACAGTCTTAATATTCCTATGAGTGTTAACTATGCAGGTAGCATGTTCGGACTATTCTTTACTGATGTTGAACGCGTGACTAACTACCAACAAGCGATCAACTGCAACACCGAACAGTTCAATCACTTCTATCATGGCATGTTAGAAAATGGTGTGTATTTAGCACCCGCGTCATATGAAGCAGGCTTTGTTTCAGCGCAACATAATCCAGAAGTAATACAGCAGACCCTACAAATTGCTGAGAAGGTTCTGGCTGACGTAACCAAAAAGTTCGGTTAATGTAGCAATATCCGTCACTCGCCAGCGAAGCAATGTAAGTTCTATGTTAGAAACTGTCTCTCAGCCCTTACCACTTGCTTTGCTAGCGTTGTGCATTATTTGCTTCATCATAATTGCTTTTTTACTATATAAACTGTCCAAACTCAGTACCTCTAAAAGTCACAAAACCTCAGTAAAGCTGCGCAGTGTTAATCAAAAAAAGCAGATTGACGTTCCCTCTGATCGCTTCGAACAAAAAGCGGATGAAGCCCTACGTTTACGCCACACGTTTCAAAAATTCGTACCAAAACAGTTTGTAGACCACTTTGCCAAGCATGGCGCCACAGTCCTAGAGTTAGGTCACGCGGTGGAAGACGATGTGGCCATTTTGTTTTGTGATATTCGTGGCTTCACCGGCCTATCAGAGAAAATGAGTCCGCAAGAATTAATGCGCTTTTTGAACTCATATTTCTTGAGGATGAACGACCCCATCCATCTCAATTCTGGTTTCATTGATAAATTTATTGGTGATGCCATTATGGCGTTGTTTGACCATCCAGATGGGGGCGACGAAGACAAAGCCCAAGACGCCCTTTGTGCCGCGCTCGACTTACGTCGAGCCTTAACAATATACAATCAGCACAGGCAAAACAGTGGCTATGCATCGATAGATATGGGGATTGGCATTCATTTTGGTCCTGTGGTGTTAGGTACTGTTGGCTCAGATGACCGCATGGACACCACCGTTATTGGCGACAGTGTTAATATTGCCTATCGCCTTGAAGCGTTAGCCCCCATTTACCAATGCGACATTGTTGTAAGCGCTCAAGCATTGCAACAAGCTGCACAACCAGAGCGGTTCACATCAAGATTGCTCGATTGGGTAAAAGTCAAAGGGCGCAGCAACGCCATAGAGATTCACGAAGTAATCGCCCATTTACCGCAAGAGCAGCAACAACTGAAGCAAAGTAACAGTGCGCTAATTAAGCAAGGTTTAGGGTATCGCTTTAAGCAAAATTGGGTTCAGGCAATAAATTGCTTTGAACAAGCGGCTAAGCTAAGCCCAGAGGATCACCTGCCCCGGCTACATATCCTGCAATGCCAGCAACTGGCAGAAAGCGCTTTGCCGGAAAATTGGGACGGCACAGTGCAGTTATAGACTGCCTTTTATAAATGGGGGAAGTAGCTGGATTTAAGCGATAAAAAGAGGGCAGCCATTGCGCTGCCCTTAAAGGTTCACGGAACACATACATTAAGCCCGAAAAGGCGGCCTTATAGTAGGTGCTTTGTATGACAAAAGCATGGCTGATACATTACGTTAACGTGACACGCTCTGTAAAATGTAACTAGTTAGCTCGTTGTTTGATAAAGGTCAGTGAAGGCGCAAAAAAAGCAGCTCCAGTTTCTGCACTGGTAAAATCCAAAAAGCGGTCGTACTCACCATTTTCATCATTCATAAGCATACTACGCAGCATATGCTCGAAAGGCTTAGGACTTCGAGCACAACTGACGAAAAACAGCCCCTGCACATGCATATCTCCGTAAGGCATGCTCTGACGTAAAAGACGCATAGCTTGATTTTGCGTGTCCGTGACTTGCGTACAATCATAGTGACTACGCGGGGACTTAAACGCGTCGCTTAACGGGCTGTTATCTGACTTTTTACGACCCATAATGTATTCTTGCTGATAGGTCGACAATTGCTCCCATTTGGCAATATTGTGGCGATAGCGTTGAACATGTAAGTAACTGCCACCAGCGAAGTCGGGGTCAAGTTCCCCCACCAAAGCAATATCCAATTTTTGCATGCCTTTGGGGTTGTCATCGGCGTATATAAACCCTGTTAGATCACGGCCATCTAAATATCTGAATCCACGTATATCTTCAATCAAATCTACATGATTTCCCAGCAAACGCATGATTTCCATCGCGAGGGCGTGGCAAACATCGGCACGGTCAGCACGAATTTGAATGAATAGGTCGCATGGGGCAACTGGGGCACCGCGATCGTCGCACTGCACATCAGGAAAGGGGGCCAACTCTACCGGTATTAGCCCAGGATATACCTCGTGCCAGTAGCTACTACCGATCGCAACAACCCCTGTGACCATAGCCTCATAATATTCTTCGTCATAATGGGCAATTAGATCAACAATTTGCGCGATTTTGACCCGCATAGCGTGATCATCGTCGTCGTTCACATTGAGCAATAAATACAGGGCATGCAAGCTTGCTTCAGCACAAATCCCTTTTTGTGGTTGTGGCATAAAATTCTTAGTGTGGTTGTGGTTTTAGTCAAGCGTTATGCTCATACTGGGAATACAATCCCGATGAATATGAATACCCTCTTGCACGGGGCTTTACGCTAATAACTAATATACGCGATTTTCACCGTTACGCATAATCCCTGCCACTAGAATACGCCACGACAAGAGTTCCCGCTGTGCATATAAAGCGAAAACACCTTTTAGCGCTTTTAAAAGCCAGCCGCTGAGCATGAGCAAAGCGACTATCAATATAAATTACCCTAATTTAGAACGAGTAACTAAACGTTGCCCCCAAGGCAAACTGATATGCGCTCTTGGTGGCTAATTTGTCTAGAGCTAGAGTAACGTCCAGCCACTTAGTATCTAATATCAGGTGCGGCGTGGCACGCTCTATATCAATCAGCAAGGTTAAGCGACTTTCTTCCGCCAAGGAAACACTCGCACCCAATAAATAAAAAGCTTGGCTAGCGATATAACGCAGTTGTGTGTGCATAACCACCTTGTCAAATTGATAGGCAGCTTCAAGTTTTACCCGTTTTGGTAATTGGTAATCATGCGAGGCGCTGGTTTCGATACCACTGTATAACGGTTTGAAGCCGGTTATTCCACTGGCTCTAGTGTATTGATTGTCGGTATCAACTAAGCCGTCACTTAGGCCTGCGTCGTCCAATGAGAAGCGAGAATATAGATCCTGGGCATCGAGACGTAACAAGAGAGCCGATGTGACCCGCCATGCTAATGCGATATCCACAGTATAACCCGTTCCACTGTCATTCCAGCGCTCCCCTTTGACGTTGGGGCGCTTCAAAAAGTTATTATCAGTGTAGTGTTCCGTTAACTGGCCGGTACCTTGCAATTCACCCGCACTATTTTGAGTCAAAGTACCGCTTAATCTGGAATCTCGCGCTCCGGCAACGGCCCAATAACCTAACTTAATATGACTAAAAAAATGTTCATTCTGCCATTGATAACCAAGTCGAAGACCTTTCGCTCGGTTCTCTCGCAGTGCTAGAGAGAGGTTGTAAGTTTGCGTCTTTTCAAACGGTAGATCCGTGCGATCCGCATAGAACGCAGCGGCGGTATCAGGGTTGGTACGTACAAAATAATCCACTCGATACGCTGGGTTGATACTCCAATTATTTATCAGAATTTCGCTACCCAGTTCGTTTTGACTAAATGCGAGATCAGCATCGTCTTTCGGTTTGGTGTGCCACTCGTCTTCTACTAATTGTTTTATCGGCAAAATATGACTGTAAGATTCACTCTTAAAATACATACTGACTTGAGAAGGCGGTGAAAACTGCTGTGAAGACTCACTTGCATGAACAGCGGCTACACACATGGGTAAACCAACACTGGCGAGCAGAGAATATTTAAATATATTTAGTTTTAGCATCATCTTTTACGAAGGAATTAACAACGAGAGAAGCATGCCACTCACAAAGTGAATGACATGCTTTTAAAGGTTATGAAAATGAATGAGGTAACTACAGGCTTTCTACTGTTTCATCAGCGTAAAGCACCATAATAACCCCATCACGGTCGACGATTTCGGCAGCAACTTCAGCATTTGAACCAACCAGTATTTGGCCAAGAGAAGCTTCGCCTTGTGCATCAGCCTGCGCCTCAACGTTACTGAGCACCAAGGTGACACTTTCGCTGTTTCTAACGATGTAAGCGTCCTCTTGCTCGGTGTTGGCGTTAACCGTGAACGAACGTTGAGTTTCCTCATCTGGGATTTGATATTGAACGTCTAACGAAAACTGCCCCTCTTCCCGCGCACTTCGTTGACCTTGCAATGTCAAATCAAGCACATAGTCCCCTAACGTCACCCCTACAGATAAAGCGGCATTAACGTCAAAGTAGGTTTCATCATCTTCTAGCATTGTGCTTGATTCTGGCTCCGCTATAACAGCGTCAAAGCGGGTGCTCGCTCCAGCAGCTAGAGTTGAGAGTTCTTCGGCACTTAAGCGAATGTTATAAACCCCTTGTTCAGCAACAGTATAATCATCAAAGCTGTACTGAAGTTCTGTTAGCGAATCACCATTGTTGTACTCCATCAAACCGGAAAATACATCTAAAGCGTTGCTTACTGTTAGCGGGTCATAGCCGATCGTAATTTGATCGAAAAAATCATCCCATCGTTCGTTGGCAGAAAGATAATAATTAGAGCTTGGATGATTGACTATTTCATCAGAGCCATAGTTAATTAAATTACCTTCGCTATCAAAGTATTCACCATAAAAAACAGTAACTGCATATCCATCAGCAATACCATCATCGTTAGCATCCCCAGGAATCAATAGCAAACGTTGTGCTTGACTAAACTGTTGATAAAAAGTCGCCTGCATATTTACCAATAGCAATGGTTTATCAAGGTTTCTAGCCGTTTTTTCAACACTAATATGCTGCTTAAATACCTCACCATTTTGATCCGTAGATAATATCGAAACCTCATGGTTACCCGCTTCATCTTCAACATAGCTTGTGGTCGCCATTAATTGATCGGCTAGCGTAGCGGTCACCATATTGGCATCTTCACTGACATCAATATTCAAGGCACCTTCAATGCGAGCTTGATAGAGTATGCCGCTGAACGACACATCCGCCCCTGGTGTAACTTGGCCAATATTTTCTTCTGTCCACAGTAGGGCTGCGTTACCTAAGTCCGGCAAGTAAAATACGAAAGGTTTAGGGTAATCTTCGCGAGCCGCTACGAAAAGGTCCGCTGCATTATTCGCTTGGTACATCAAGTCGGAGTATAACCAACTCACTTGGGTTAACTCTTCGAAACTGTAATAGAAACCGACAGAATATGTCGTACGCGAAACAACATTGCCTTGAACATCGATGATCTCGCCCTGACCGTTAAACATGTTGTCTCGGTCGATTTCAAAATCTTCTAGGTTGTTAGAGCTAAACTGTAGCCAATAGACTTCAAAGCCACCGACGCTACCATCATTGTTAAACACGGGTTCTACCGTTTGTGACGTAACGTAATACCCACCATCCTCATACTTGTAGGCCTTTGTGATAAAGAAGGATTCAGAGGGGTTGCCATTAAAGCCACCACTACTGACTATGACAGCTTCGTAACCATTACCAAAAAAGTCTTCACTTGGCACATCAGCCACATAACTAAAGGTCTGTTTGTAGGCACCTTCACTGAAGCTCAGTGGTTCAAATACACTTGTGCTGGTGTAACCTAGGTGATCTGTCTCTTCAGGTACAATCGTTTTTAAGGTCAAGCCGTCTTCCGACACTTGAATGCCATACACGTCATCTATTTCACGACCAATATAAGTGAATTCAGGGGCTTGGTAGCCATCAGCATTCGCCACATCAACCGTAAGTGAAGCACGTACTTCATTGCCACTAAGTGAACTGAAGCGACCAGCTAAACTAAGCATCTCTGGCAGAGCGACAACTTCGGACTGAGGGATATACAAATTTCCATTGTTGACTTGATGGTCGTGATCTTCTCTCAGGCGAGCGATTTCTAGCGGCAGTAATTTAGCCGAGACTTGACCGCTAAATGTCACAGGGTCTGTTACCGTATCATTGGCTTTTTGCGCCAAGGTAACATCAAGAGCTAATTCCCCTGCAATGGGCATGACGTCCACATCTCGACCTTGCAAGTAATCTAAGCTTTCGGCAGCTTCTGCAAGCTCAAGTGAAATCTGACTGCCCGGTGCAATCACAAAACTCGCGTGGGTATTGTCTAGCTCCCCTTCTAGCGCTAGGGTTACTTTTGTACCAGTATCGTCAAGCGAGACATTCGTAGTCAACTTCACTACTTGACCGTCGGCGGAAGAAGCATCAATAGCATACAGGTAATTTTCTTCATCAAAGGTAATACTACCGGTTATACCTTCAGCGTCGATAAGCTCGCTGATGGTAAACTGGGTTTGTGTTTCGCTTTCGTCTTCTAGCACTAAACTGAGTTGCGTGACGGCTTGAGCCACTTGGCTGAGCAATACAAAGTCATCGGCCTGGGCTTCTATCATTTGTCCTGCTTCATCTAGCAAGGTTAAATACTCCTCGCCTAACGTGGTCACTGCGGCATTTTCGTCGCTTTGTAAATCGAACAAATTTGCTAACACGCGCACATCATCAACCATAGCTCTGGCTTTGGCCACTGCATCACCTTGGGTGACAGTATCGGCTCCTACCGCTACTCGTCCGCTTTCACCCGCCAGTAGGTTATTATTTTGTTGTTCGTTGGCTAGTTTTACATCAAGCTGAGATAACGAGGTGAGAAGCGCTTGAGTATCAGTTAGTTCAGCGTTATCGGCTACTTGCTGAGCAACCGTGTTTGCCGCTGATTGTGCGCCCGATAGTACATCGCTGATCGCCAATTCAAAATCGTCATCTTCATCTTGGCTATTCAGTAATTGACCATTACCTTCTATCAGATCAGCCGCAAGCGCGGCAAACTTCTCTGACATCACATTTTCTGCACTGCTTTCACCAGCGAATAACGCTTGGGCGATACCCGCATTAATCAGCCCGTAGCGCAGCTCGTTGGCGTTATCTTCAGCAGCGACTTGTGCACTATCTTCAACTGACGTTGGGGTTTGACTTGATAAACTACCTTGAATTTTGAAGGTGTTGGCAATAATGGCACTTTGCTCAGTGATCACCTCTGCACTAATGGTCTCTTGCTGTTCAACCAATAAGGTCGCTAAGTGTGTCAATGCAGAAACGTTAATTTGAGTTTCTTCGCCTGACGTAACATTCGCTACTGAGGATAAGGTAAAGTTTGGATCTAGTGCGGTTAAATCGACTGTTTCACCAAATTCGGCGCTACCACAGCCCGAAGGAGCATCACACACCATAGTCGTTGGGCTATCGCTGTCTACTGACAGTTCTACCTTAATAGGGCCTGTATAATCCAACACGGTAAAGGTATAACCGCCTTGCGCATCTGTTTTTATTTCACTGTCTTTTAGCTCATCACCGGATAGGGCTATCGCTTCGCCATCAACATATTTGAATACAGTGACAACTGCATTGGCTAATAAACCTTTAATCGCTTTTCCACTAATGGTGGTTTCCACTGGGGCAGGCGCGACAACGACGGGTGCATCGATACTATCGTTAGAAGAACCACCACATGCACTGAGCAACGCTGCTACTGACATGGAAACTAACGTCTTGTGTGCTTTCATACTTATCCTTAATCAACTTCTAGCATTTTTTATTATCATTCGCTGCTGTTGCTCCAAACCATCCCATAAACGCTTCTCAAAATAGAATGAAACAAACCTCAACAGTGTCTCCTTTGAATCGATGTCAAAGGTTAAAACGTTAGAAAGTATTACACCGCTTTTAGTGTCGCTAAAAAGTCACTAATAAGCTGATAAACAAAGGGCTGCGGCGATTTACCTCAGGTAAAAGAATGAATTAGCACAATAAATGAATAAACTTTAATAGTTTCCTAGACCGATGAAATTTTGCATACTTAGTTTTTGTAAGCCCTTGACACATGGACGTTTTGTGCAGTTTTTTATTCTTTTAATCAGTCTGATTTTATGCAGTTTTTCCGCGTTATCCGTACCGCAAACAAAGCAACAAGCGGTAAAGCGAGACTTCTATTTCGATAACATTTCACTAGAACAAGGACTAAACCAAGCATCTGTTTACAGCCTAGCGAATGACCAATATGGCTTTACGTGGATAGGCACTCAAGACGGGCTCCATCGCTTTGATGGCAATACGGTTACCTTAGTCGATCTCAGCCCTAGTTCTTTGCCTAAGTATCGTTACATTCGCGACATTAAAGCTTTCGATGAGCGTCTTTTTGTTGCCACTCTAGATGGATTGGTCGTTGTTGAACAATTAACAGGCAACAAACAATATGTTGATCTATCGGGTGCTGGGGTGTATTCCATTACGCAAGTAAAGGACACATTTTGGTTAGGGACGGATCGCGGTATTTATATACTGAACAACGCGCTTCATATTCAAGCATTTTACGGTGGTGAAACCTCACCACGCTCACTGCCAGTCGACTATTGCGCCAAGGCACAACAAACAGTGGAATGTCACTTTTTTGTACGTAAGATTTTATATCACCCAGAACGTGAAAAAGTATGGTTTAGTGGCAATAACGAACTGTTTGCATACAACTTGAAAGACCTTCAATTTGTCTCACAACCACTGAGTCAGCAATCTACTCAAAATAACCATATTCAGGATATGTTATTTGACGACGAAGGTGGGCTCTGGCTGGCAACCGATAACGGCTTACATTTTTTAAGCGCCGCAGGCGGCTACCATCACATATACGCTGATTCAGATATATCAGATACCCTATCAGCCAACCGAATCCTTACGCTGGCGTTAGATACAAACAATACGTTGTGGGTCGGTACGCGCTTTGGGTTAAATTATCGCTCACTTGATGCTAAACAGCCTTTGCAACGTGGCTGGACTAACATCTACCACAATAATTTGAGCTACCATTCTTTATTAAGCAATACGGTACGCAAAATAGTGTTGGATGAAGCTGGTCGTATCTGGGTAGGTACAAACCGCGGGCTATCGGTAACCAATTTGCAACGTAAGCAAGTCGCTATATATCGGGCAACAGACAGTCAAACGTACAACAATTATATTTTGTCATTCACCGAGCAAACAGCTGGCAAATATTGGGTAGGCACGCTAGCTGGCTTGTATCTGTTTGATGAGAACCGTGCTCAACCCATTTCTGCATTGGGCAATCAAGTCATTTATGACACCTTGCAATCCGGTGATTTTTTGTGGGTGGCGGCGCGTAATAACCTGTATCAAGTAGACGCCCACACACATGAAGTCATTCAGCATTTTGACGAAACCAACTCCCCCATAGGCGCTTCTTATAACTACAGTTTGGCCATAAAGGACGATACTTTATGGATTGGCTCAACAGTGGGTTTAGTCTCTTTTGACACCAACAATCGAACATGGCACGTGTGGGGAACCGAACATGCCATGGGTAGAAAAGATATTTATACACTTACGATGAAAGACACAAAAGTGCTGATCGGTACGGGTGGCGGTTTAAGTATTTTTGACTTAACCAGTCATCAATTTCGCCATTTCGATGAGCACAACTCAGACTTAAAGACCGATTGGGTGTTCGATATTACTCCTTGGCATGATGAGAAGTATTTTGTTGCCACGGATGGTGGGGTATACATTTTCGATGAAAACCTCAGCAGCTTTGAATATCTGGGGATCACTCAAGGCAACGCTTATTCTGTCGTGATACAAAAACCAGCGCCTGATTTACACGACGATACGCTGTGGGTGACATCGAATAACGGCGTGTATAAATATTCTATGCAAACAGGCAAAGCATTGGTACTCAAAGAAGAACATGGTTTATCAAGCAACGAACATAATCTCAACGCAGCCTTACTGGATACTCAACAGCGATTAGTGCTGGGAACAATTAATGGTTTTGTAGTGTTTGACCCTAAAACCTTTATCACGAAAGATGTGCCGTCTTATTCTCGCGTTATTTCAAGCATTGAGTACGCTGGCGAGACCTATGGCCTGTGGCAAAAAGTACCGCAAATTACCTCAGGCCCCATGTTTTTGACCCAGCAATTAACACTTGATTGGGCCGTACGAGATTTCACTCTCACCTTTAGCAATCCATATTTCGGTTTAGTGACGCCTGAGGCTAAAAATATAGATTATCGCACACCGAATTTAAGCTTGAGCCGACTAGCAAATGGGCAATTCACTGTCCCTTTATCCACCAAGACTGATGACGTGCTTAGCGTCGTCAAGAAAGGCCATCCTTTACTTTCTCCTATCGCCTATTTCGGCTACCTAATCTTAGTTTCGCTACTCATCTTTATTATACTCAAATGGCTGTACGATCGGCGCTATACACGTATGCTGGTAAATAAAAACCGCATGATTTCTGAACAACATAGTCAGATCAAACAACACCTATCCTTTAAGGAAAACCTGTACTTACAAATCCAACACAGTTTTAAATCTCCTATATTTGCCAGTATTGGTTTATCTAAACAAATAGACAAACGTTTGCAGCACAGCAACCTACTCACTCATAGCGACATTGATAGCCTTAAACGTAAAAACCATAAGTTGCAAAGCGCCCTTAGCGATACCTCTGAGTTGATTGATGAGCTTTTACAATTAAGTAAACAAGGCTACCAAGCACCAGTATTTACGTTGCAAGCAATACGCTCAACGATACTTAAAACCGTTGAGTTATTGCAACCTGTCGCCCATGACACTGATGTTTCTATTAAGGTGAAAATAGCCCCCTCCATTCACAACGAATTAAACCTACTCGCCCCAGAAAAAGCCTTGTTTTTGATCCTAGAAAACCTGCTCAGCAATGCCATCAAGTTTTCAGAACAAGGTGGTGTGGTCAATGTATTTGCTGAATTACACGGCGCACAGTTGCAGGTCAATATTCGAGATAGAGGATGTGGATTTGATGAGCAAGATTTAGAGAAGATTTTTCAGTTGCATTATCGCTCTAATAGCAACTCATACAAAAGTAGGGGGTCCGGTGTGGGCTTAACCAATGTAAAGTCGTTGCTCGATATCCTTAATGGCAGCATTGATTTTGTCACTAAAAACAACAACAAAGGCACAAATGTTTGGATTAAAATACCCCTTAGCGAGACGTGAACTAACTAGGTTATTGATGAACGTTTCCCAACCATTTTTCAACACTGTTTGTAACGATGTTAATTGATCACTATTTCGCAGAACTAGATACGCTAACGGAAAACACCCGAAAAGTGATGATCATTGACGACGACAGCTCAATGACTGACTACCTAGAAGAGTTATGCTTGGATCTAAAGGTAGAACCTTTTGTTTATCATGAAGCACTCGTTGCACTTGATAATATCTCGCTGGTCAATCCATCTCTAATTATCGTAGATTGGTTAATGCAGCCGATGAATGGCCTGAACTTCATGCGCGCTGTGCGAAGAAAACATTCTAAAACCGTATTTATGTTGTTTTTAACCGGTTCAGCGCAAAATGACACCCATAAAAAAGCGCTGCAGCACGGGGCGACTGTATTCTTAGAGAAAGCAGAGCGCTATAGCGACATTCTAGAAGAACAAATAAAAACGCTTCTTTCAGCCAGCCCCAGTATGACACAGAGCGAACAAGCCCATTTGAGTGCGCTGGCCATGAACGATAAGGAGTTAGCGGTTTTACTGGATTTTCATCAAGCGGCGCAAAAGCGTATTAAATCTGGCGACAAGCTAAAAGACATATACGCGTTGATGACTCAACCAAAAAGTAAACTGTATCCACTGCTTAACAAATACTTTCAGTTATCTAGCCAAGAATACATTATCAGTTATCGACTCTATTTAGCGTCTAAACTATTACGCCAATTGCCGTCAACACAAGACGTATCAGATGCACTGGGATACTCTAACTCAGCCAATTTTAGTAATGCATTTAAAGCGAAATACACCGCTCCCCCTTTAAAATTTATTAAAACCCTAAGCAAATAAAACGAAAAAGCCTCGCTTAATAAGCGAGGCTTTGATTTTTACTTCACACTCTAGAAAGAATGCAGGGTGGGTACTATTATTATTGTTTGCCCACCATGTGTGTTTTGTTTATCTGAACGCGTGATTAACGACCGGTCGTGAAGTCTGGGTAAGCTTCTAAACCACATTCGCTAATATCAACACCTTCAAATTCTTCTTCTTCAGAGACTCTGATACCCATTACCGCTTTCAGGATTGCCCATACTATCAAGCTAGCAAAGAACACCCATACAAAGATGGTAAGTGCACCGACGAATTGACCTAGGTACGTTGCGCCGTCGTTTGTTGCAGGTACAACCATTACACCGAAGAAACCAACTACGCCGTGAACCGAGATAGCGCCCACTGGATCATCAATTTTCAGTTTATCTAAGCTAATGATTGAGAATACAACAATAATACCACCGATTGCGCCGATAATCGTTGCACCTAACGCTGAAGGTGTAGAAGGTTCAGCGGTAATCGCTACCAAGCCTGCCAACGCACCGTTAAGGACCATGGTTAAGTCAGCTTTCTTAAATAATATTTTGGCCAAGATTAAAGCAGCAACTGCACCACCTGCTGCCGCAGCGTTCGTATTCAAAAATACCATGGCCACTGAGTTAGCATTCGCGATATCACCTAGCTTCAAAACTGAACCGCCGTTAAAGCCAAACCAACCCATCCATAAAATGAATGTACCTAATGTCGCCATTGGTAAGTTAGCGCCTGGAATAGCGTTCACTTTGCCATCCGCGGTGTATTTACCTTTACGAGCACCAAGTAGCAATACGCCCGCAAGCGCTGCAGCGGCACCAGCCATATGTACGATACCTGAACCAGCAAAATCAGAGAATCCGAAGTCGTCGCCTAAGCTGTACATTCCGAAAACAGAGTTGCCGCCCCATGTCCAACCGCCTTCCATAGGATAGATAAAAGCAGTCATCACAACAGCAAAAGCAAGGAAAGCCCAAAGCTTCATGCGCTCAGCCACTGCGCCAGATACGATTGACATAGCGGTTGCAACAAATACTACTTGGAAGAAGAAATCTGATGCACCTGAGTAAATTGAGCCACCTTCAAAACCATCTTCACGACCAGCGAATTCGCCTAATGTTTCTGTTACATCAACACTTTCGATGCCAGTTAAGAAGTAGTCGCCACCGTACATGATGGCGTAACCGCACACTAGGTACATAAGGCAAGAGATCGCAAACAAAGCGATGTTTTTAGTCAGTATTTCAGTGGTGTTTTTTGAGCGGACTAGGCCTGCTTCTAACATTGAGAAGCCGGCGGCCATCCACATAACGAGTGCGCCACACACTAGGAAATAAAACGTATCCATAGCGTATTGTAGGTGAAATGCTTGTTCCATTATTATTATCCTCTGTATCTCTAAATAGCTTCGCCGTCGGTCTCACCCGTACGAATTCTAACTGCGTGCTCTAAGTCATAAACAAAGACTTTACCGTCACCGATTTTGCCTGTTTTGGCTGCACCGACTATGGCTTCTACTAGACGCTCAACTTGGTCGTCTTGAACCGCGACCTCTAGTTTCACTTTAGGTAGGAAATCCACTTGATATTCTGCGCCACGATATAACTCTGTGTGACCTTTTTGACGCCCAAAGCCTTTGACTTCGGTAACGGTTAGACCGTCGATCCCTATTTCAGAAATGGCTTCGCGCACATCATCTAGCTTGAATGGCTTGATGATCGCTGTGACTAGTTTCATATTGCTGCTCCCGATAATTATTATGATATTCACGCTTTGTTTGCATTGAATAGAACAAGAGCTATGCCATAAATTTTATTTAATAAAAATCAGATAGTTACAATAAAAAAGCGGACTTTAGTTGATATGCAGCGCACAATATTGGTTCAATTTTGGACAATTGCACCTAATTAGCGCACGAGGTGGAGAGTAAATTTTGTATCATCTCGTTTCAGAGAGTATTTGCCATCAAATAGATGTCAATAAAGCGCGTTTTTTAGTTTGAAGGACTGCCTAAAAGCCAGCAAAAGCATAGCGAAGCGAACAACCTTAGGCTTGAAGGATAAAAAATAGCGAGGTGCGCTTCATCTTTACACTACCTTTACATTCAAAGCGCTGAACTTATCGGTTCATCTGTTACTCTACTCTGTTTTACTGCCTTATGCCCATTAAGGATCGCGTGCTTACAACAGAACACTACCCAATGAAAGTGGATTTCAGCCCTAGCCTGCCACCCAGACCCAAACCGAAAACGGGTACATTATGGATAATTTTAGCGTCTGTGCTGTTGCATCTAGGCATTCTTTTTCTTGTTGCCCAAACGCCACATGAAATCCCCAACTTCGATACGTCAAAAGATGGCGAAGTGAAAATAAAACCAATTACCGCACGGTTGATCTTTCCGCCTATTGAGGTGCCTGCTGAAGTTGAATCAACACCTGTTGACAGCCTTGAGCCGATAGACAGCCCTGAGCCTATGGACAGCCCTGAGCCAATAAACAGCCCTGAGCCAGTTGTAGCTCCTGAACCGGAGCCAGAAGCCGTTGCCGAAACCGTTCCAGAACCCCCAAACACCGAGGTAGCGCAGCCAAAAACAGAAAGTGAAGCCAGTTTTATGCAGCAAGACCCTTTAGCACCGCCTGAAAGCAGCAAGAAACCGACGCTCGCAGAAGGGCAAGAACAAACCATTGCAGATAAGGTAAAAGGCCAGCTGCACAACAGCACGCAGCAATCGATCGCTGAGTTAGCAGCAGAAGAGGCAGCACGCTATCGACGCGAGCAAACCTCTCCTAGTTTGTTAGACAAACCTGAGCTCAGTCAATTGACTGAGGACGAAAAGCTAGAAAAAGAAAATGAAATACTGGCAGATTGTTCTAGCTACACCAATAAAGGTGTAGCCATATTGGCTGGCTTAACCGGCGGAAATATCAAATGTACCACCACCAATGGTGCAGAATCTTTCATTCAAGACAGGCTAAATAAATCAGCCCACCTTCCTGCAATGAAAGATAAAAAAGACAAGTAATTTACTCATCCATTAGTTACCAAATAAACGTTCCCAAAGTGACTTTTTGAGCGGCCCGCGTACTTCCCCGTTACATGTTTTCGGTACGGGGGGCAGCGCATCTAAAATGGCCGGTACACTGATAGTGTTAGCACACCCTGGGCGACTAAGCGCTCCACTTTCTTCATCGAAATGTGCTATGCCAAGGCCTTTAGGGTAACGCCTAACAAGTGACTTAGGTTGCTGCAGCTTTTGATAACCTACGAATAACTGCATGGCTCCCGTTGCGCCACTTAAATTAATCGGCTCGTTGTTGTCCTTACCCATCCAAGTAGTCACCAAGATGTTATTGTCAAAGCCGCTGAACCAGCTGTCACGATAGTCATCAGTGGTGCCAGTTTTACCCGCCATATTGATGTCGCCGAACGTCTTTCTTATTTGTTTGGCTGTTCCCTCGCGCGTCACTTTATGAAGTGCATAGTTTAATAAGTAAGTCGCTTTTAAATCCGCTCTTTGCTCGCCTCTGGCACTAAACTTCCACAATGGCTTATCTTTAGGAGATAGAACCGCAGTAACTGCATGTAAAGGTATATAGCGCCCGTTATTGGCAATCGTTTGATACATTTGGTTGACTTGCATTGGCGAGAAATTTACTGCGCCTAATGTCATAGCAGGGTAAATATCAATAGGCTCATTCACGCCCAAGCGCCTGATCGTTGAGGCTATATCATCTAAACCGACTTCCATGCCCAGATTTACTGTCGGCACATTCAGTGATTGAGTTAGGGCGTCGACCAACGTCACTTGGCCACGGAATTTTTTGTCCGCATTCTTTGGCTCCCACATTTTACCGTAGGTGCTTTTAAGCTTAATAGCCTCGTCAGTAAGGGGTTTCGCTAAGTTATATTGTGCAGCGCGTTCCAATGCTGTTAAGTAGATCGTCGGCTTAATTAATGAGCCAATGGCACGCTTAGCATCTAAAGCACGATTGAAGCCTTGATACTGAGGATTTGCATCGCCAACAATAGAGCGCACTTCACCACTTTTGATATCAGTGACGACCATAGCGGATTGTAACTGAGTTAATTTCATGCGCTTCTGCTGCGCGGCGACTCCAGCGATCACCGCTTCTTCTGCTTTACGCTGCGCAACCGAGTCTAAAGTGGTAAACACTTTCAAGCCTGACTCCCGCATGTTTGGATCAGCTAACACTGTTTTAAGCTCTCTGCGTACTAAGTTCATAAACGCAGGATGTTTACCTGACTTTAAGCTTGCCCCTGACGCTAAGTTCAAAGGTTGATTAATTGCGTACTCGTATTCACTTCGCTGTAGCTCATTGTTTTCAAAAAGAATACGCAGTACCAGATTTCTGCGCTCCGTGACGCGCTCAGGGTGACGGCGAGGATTATAGTAAGACGGTCCTTTGATGATCCCCACTAACGTGGCAATCTCAGACACGTTCAGTTCAGCTATTGGCCGGTCAAAGTAAAATAAGCTCGCTAAGCCAAACCCATGTACCCCAGTATTACCATTTTGGCCGAGAAAAACCTCGTTTAAATACGCTTCAATAATTTCATCTTTGCTGTAACGCGCATCGATGATCAGCGCCATTAGCGCTTCTTTCGCTTTGCGTACGAGTGACTTTTCATTGGTTAAAAACAGATTTTTCACTAATTGTTGCGTCAAGGTGCTGCCACCTTGAACAGCGCGCCCGGCGGATACATTGGCAATAAGCGCGCGTAAAATCGACAAGGGTGCAATACCGTAATGCTGGTAAAAGTCCTTGTCTTCAACCAATACTAAGGCTTTGATCAAAGACGGGGGTACACCTTTTAAATTAACCAACATGCGGTCTTCTCGGCCACTGCTCATCAAGCGGGTAACCAGCCAAGGCTCTAGGTATATTTCATCCAGCGCTCGGTTATTTTTTAGGTTTCGTAAGCTACTGATGCGGCCATTGGCCAAAGTGATGTCCACTGAAATTTCAGACTCTTGTCCGTGGGGGAAATGAAAAGCCCTGCGCTGAATACGTACCCCCGTTGCTTTTAATTGATACTCCCCCGTATCGTCAGCATGGCGTACTTTTCGATACCCCAGCAACTCTAGCTCTTCGACTATTTCCTTTATAGTGATTTCTTGCTTGAGTTCTAAATGCATTGGCCGAGCAAAAATTTGTGCGGGTACTTGCCACTTATTGCCACTAAATTGCTTTACAATTTGTGCGTCTAAATATACTCCGTAGGCGGCGATAACTGCTGCAATAATAATGAGTAGTCGCCACCAATGGCGCATTAGCCAACGAAATGGATTTAATTTACTTGGCAAAGAAGGCTGTTTTTTTTGGGGCTTTTTCGGCATTTATTGAATACTGTGTCAAAGGGGAGATTTCTTTGTTCTATTGTGACATATCCTACCTGTTAATACAGGTAGGCCTGAAGTAAATAACCGTACCAAAGGTGTATTTTTGTGTATTAAAACCGCTGCAGCGCGAGCAAATCTAACGCTATAGTGCCATTTACTATTACCCCAACCACGACTTATTTTTACCACAAAGTGCGCTCAGCCTGACGCTAAACGGCGCTTGTTTGTTTTGGTCGTAGCGGGGGCTGTTGCAGGATCATCAGGCCAGAAATGCTTTTGATAACGGCCTTTCATTTCTTTTTGCACTTCTTTGTAGCTACCTTGCCAAAACCCGGCTAAATCTTGTGTTTGCTGTAGCGGTCGTCCCGCTGGCGAGAGTAAAACCATTTGCACTTTTACGTTTCCCCTAGCAACGCTAGGTGTGTCCGTTAATCCATAAACCTCTTGCATTCTGACGGACAAAGACACTCCACCTGTCTCGTCGTAATGTAGGCGGATACGGCTGTTACTAGGCACGGTAATACTAGTGGGTAATAGCTGATTTAACGCCTGCTGATCGGCATAAGTCAGCTGATTAAGCACCAGGGAGTAGAAATCGACTTTAGTCAGTTGTTGCCAACTCAATACATCGTGTAGATATGGCATTAGCCATTGCTCTACACTGTTTAGCAAGCCTGCCTCACTGGCATCTGGCCATTGCCCATCCGTCAGGTGTTTTTTAGCTAATCGCAAACGATAGATAAGTTGTAGTGCCGCCTCGTTAAATGGCAGCCCCATTATACCGCGCGCATCAATTTGCTTGTGCCAAAGGGCGATGATTAGTTCACCGCTTGGCTTCGCGCTGGGTGTTTTTTGCATCACAATGCGCCCTAAACGCTGCACAGTGTGACTTGAAATAGCCGCCCGAGACGTATCCCATTCACATCGAGTTTCAGCAATGATCAGGTGATTGAAATACTGGTCAATTTGCTGACGACTCAAAGGTTCTGCTAGGGTAATTCTGGCATTTGCTTGGCCGCTATCAGTCAGTAACATGTTACCGACAGCTAGCCAATCCTGTCCGATTAACGGGTCATGCTCCAAAAGCTGGGCACCAGTACCATTGACCAGTGCGTAACGCGCTGCACCACTTGCCTTGCCAATCCAATGCGGGAAAGCAAAGCCCAGTAACACAGCGGTGTCTTCCAGTGGCCAGGGTGTTAACTTACATTCTAGTTTTTTATGCCACTGGCGTATCCCGCGCCAAAGTGAATGATTTTTCTGTTGCTGTAACAGCGTTAGGCGTTCATAACACAAACTACCCGCTTGATTACCCATTGGGTCTTTATCTTCTAGCAGAACCGCTAAAGCGCAAGCTAGACTTTGATGGGCAGGACTCAGTTGTCGGCTTTTAAGCAACATTGTGCCTATATGAACTTGGCTACCAAGCCTGTGCACCGCCTTGCCATGCAGGCTCACCTGCAAGTTTTCATCAACTATTTGCAAGCCCATTAATACACTGTGTGCTTGGGTAATCTGCGCTTCGCTGGGCATATCAATAAGGGCAAAGTCGGTGATTTTCGCCCCCCACATACAGGCTTCGAGCAAAAAGGACGATAAATCGTTGGTCAGTATTTCTGCTTGGTCATGCTCAACAAAGCGCTGATGCTGCTCTTCACTCCATAAACGGTAACACGCTCCCGGTCCCAAGCGCCCTGCACGGCCCGCTCGTTGCGTGGCTGAGGCCTTAGAAATCATCTGGCTTTGTAACTGGGTTAAGCCCTTATTTAACTGGTAAATTGCTTTTTTTTGCATGCCACTGTCAACCACCACACTAACGCCCTCTATGGTTAAACTGGTTTCTGCAATATTAGTCGCCAGTATAATTTTCCTACGTCCTTGGGGGTCTGGCGTTAGGGCCGCCTCTTGCGCCGACATTGCTTGTTGTGAAAACAAACAATGAATTTGGGTGTCTTTCGTCAGCGACTGGGCGAGTGCTCTTTCACAACGCCGAATTTCACCTTGGCCGGGCAAAAACACCAAAATATCTCCCTGGTGCTCAGATGCGGCAAATAATGTGAGGCGCGCAGTTTTATCAACGATTGAACCATTGCTGGTATCAGGCCGATAGTTGGTTTCAATAGGATAACTTCTGCCACTACAAGCAATGGACTCGGCGCTAGGCAAAAGCTCCCTGAGACTTGAAACGTCAAGCGTGGCTGACATAACCAATAGGCGCAAATCGTCTCGAAGGGCGTCTTTGACTTCTAAGCACAGCGCAAGTGAAAAATCAGCGTGCATACTACGCTCATGAAATTCATCAAAAATCACCAAACCAACCTCTGGCAACTCAGGGTCATTTTGTAGCATTCGCGTCAAAATTCCTTCAGTGACAATTTCTAAACGCGTGTCTTTACCTACTTTGCTCTCGCCACGAATTCGATAACCCACTGTTTGGCCTACCTCTTCCCCTAATTGCCGCGCTAGAAAATGCGCAATATTGCGCGCAGCAATTCGCCTAGGCTGTAACATAATCATTTTTTGCTTTACAAAGGCGCTATGCTCCAATAAAGCGAGGGGAACACATGTGGACTTGCCTGCCCCTGGCGGCGCGACTAAAATAACGTCTCGCTTATGTAGGCTACTATTTAATGAAGGTAGAATCTCTTCGACGGGTAATGACATTTTCACAGTGGGCAAGGCTTTATCTCATACAGGTTATCAACAACGACCCCATAACAAGGTCTGTGATTAGTGTATCCTCTGATGGTGTATTTTTCAGAAATTTCAGGAGTTCTTAATGCGCGCTTTTTTTGCACTCACCCCACCCCCATCAAGCAAACTTGCTATAGACGCTTGGCGAGAAAAGGCGTTTCCGCATTTTTTTAGCCCTGTCAAAGCGAGTAACTTACACATAACGTTAGCTTTTTTAGGAGAAATAACCGAGAACCACTTGGACGCGTTAAGTCAATACGTGGATAGCCATTTGAACATGCAGTGCTTTTCCATCACCTTGGACTACGTAGGTTATTGGTCAAAACCCAAAGCGTTGTGGCTAGGCAATACAGCACTACCAAAAGAACAGCTTGAACTAGTCGATTGTTTACAAAAAGCGGCTGCCACGTGCGGAATTAAAATGCAAAAACGGGATTATATCTCTCATTTAACCCTTGCTCGAAAATGCCATGAAAATCCTCCAGCAGCGTTAATTGAACCGAACTTCACGTTTCAAAATACTGAGCTGACATTATACGAATCTGTTTCTAGCCCCTATGGAGTCCTGTATAGACCAATATTAAGCTGGCCATTTTCACCACGTTTTTCATTTTAAGCAAAAAATAATACTAATTGAGCTAATCAATAACGATTCGCTATTTACCTTACACTGCAGGCAAGGTAAAACAGGTGCAAATTTTTGAAGTGATGATTTCCCCATGGAACAAACATTAAGACTGGTCATCGATTGCCCAGATCAAGTTGGTCTTGTAGCCAGCGTAAGCCAATTTTTAGCTCAGCATAACGCCACCATCGTAGAAGCTAGCCACCATACAGACTTACAAACAGGGCGCTTTTTTATGCGTCATGAAATTTGCACCAATTCTCTCACTATGGATATCGAGCAAATTCGTTTAGCTTTTACCCCAATCGCTGACAAATACTCGATGAATTGGAAGCTCGTAGATTCAAACAAAAAGCCTAGAATGGCCTTGTTAGCCAGTCATGAATCTCACTGCCTAATGGACTTATTGCACCGCTGGCACAGCAAAGAGTTGAACTGTGAGATCCCATGCATTATTGCCAATCACCCACAAATGAAACAATTTGCTGATTGGCATAGCATTCCGTTTCACTGGATTGATTTCAAAACCTTAGGAAAAGAAGCTGCGTTTGCGCAAATTAGTCAACTGCTGAAACAGTACAATATTGATTTAACGGTACTTGCCCGTTTCATGCAAATTCTGCCTGATTCTTTATGCAAAGAACTAGCTGGGCGAGCGATTAATATACATCACAGCTTCTTACCTTCATTTGCTGGCGCAAAACCCTACCAGCAAGCCTATGACAGAGGAGTGAAATTAATTGGGGCGACCTGTCATTATGTGACCAGCGACTTAGATGAAGGGCCGATTATTGAACAAGAGGTAATGCGTATTAGCCACAGTGATTCTGCGCAAGACATGGTTCGCAAAGGGAAGAATTGTGAAAAGACCGCGCTGGCGAATGGTGTTCGCTATCATTTAGAAGATAGGGTGATTATTCACCGCTCTAAAACCGTGGTATTTGCTTAGTATCAGCTATAGCGCGGGGCATACAGGCTAAAAGTTTGCGACGTACACCAAATTAATATGCTTGTCTGTGCGTCCTTGGCCTGCCCAAGTATGTCCCGCGTCGTTTGCTTGCCAAAGCGCGCGCGACAAAGCGACCTCAACATACTGATGCTCTGAGTTCAACATAAAACGCGAACTCAATAGCCACTGGTTACTCGCAGGAAGTTGAATATCTGCACCTTGGGAAGTTTCAAGGTTGGTGTCCATTTGTCTGATGTACCCTAGCCCCAAACTCACATGATGATTCAAACGATAGCGGGGTAAAATAGCCCACTGACGTGTGGTTGTTTTTTGATTGTGCGCCCCCCAGCTTAATTCACCTTTGACATAGCCCACTTGCGTATCAACTGAAATCGCATCACCAAATTTTTGATGAAAAGTCAGTTGATAATCTCGTTGATGACACCCGTCGAATTTAATGCTTTTTTTATTAAAATCGAGTTCAGTGCTTTGCGGCAACGATTGTTTCAACCACTGTAACGTTTGCTGCCAATTTAACTCAGCTGCAGATATCTGGGTGGCAAAACAAATAGTGAAAATAGCAATGAGTGAGCGCAACGTTCTTACTCTAACCGTTTAAAACAGGCTTTAACTGTAGACTGCAATGATGGAACATGGGTATTTAGGCACATTATTTAGTATAGTTTTTGATACTGATAACCTAATATTGGCCGCTATACTTCTGGCAGCACAGAGCTTAACTAGTCATAACGACATGGTAATGGACAAACTAAAAGGTAATTTACCTAGTTAAGGGGTAGTTTCATGTTAAAAGCTTATTATTTAGCGCAGCAGAAACTAACAACGTATTTTAATGCTAAAGACCGAGTAAATTGTTAATCATGCTACATTTCAAACGTTCACAACTGCATTTTGCTGCCTGCTTATTAATGCTAAGTTTATGTGCTGTGTCGGATAGCTTCGCCGCGAACGATAAAGTTAAATTGAATGGTTTTGCTACATTAGGGGCAATCTATAACGATAGCGATGATTTGGGTTTTCGCCCTAACTTAAAAATTCCTGGTCGCACTGGGCTGTCTTTAGCACCTGACTCTTTGATAGGCCTGCAAGCCAACATCAACATCAGCCCACAATGGGACGCAGTGATTCAGGCTGTATATCGCGATAAGCTGGATGAAAAAGCAATTAACTATTTAGATGTGGCCTTTCTACGTTACCGTTTAAATAATCGCTTAGAATTACGTGGCGGTAGAATGAATACCGATATCTACTTTTTGTCAGAGTACAAGTCTGTAGGTTATGCGTACCTCTGGGCACGACCACCAGCGGAGTTTTATTCAAAAGTGACATCAGTTTCTCAATTCGAAGGAGGAGATGTTCTTTTTAAGCGCTCACTGGGCGATGGTTTCTTTACCGCAAAATTAGGCTATGGCGAAACCGACGCATCAATAGCAACCACGGGGGATGGTTTAGACGTACATTTTACTAATATGCTAATGGCCTCAGCGTCATATCAGCAAAATAATTGGCAGGTTAGAGCATCATTTCTTGATGCGAGAGTAAATGATTTTAGCGCCGACCTCAACACCATTGATGACGCTATAGCCTTGTTTCCACCTAACATCTGGCCTGGGGGGCCTCGACTAAGGGAGCGTTTTGATTTTGTCGGTAAAAAGCAGCAATTTTTTGGCTTAGGTTACCGGTTTGATAATGACACTTGGCTAGTGCAATCTGAAATTGGCTTCATCAATTCACAGTGGGATATAGAAAGAGACACAGTATCTGGCTACGTTAGCTTAGGGTATCAAAATGACGGTATGACGTATTTTGCTACTGTATCCGCAGTAGAGCCGACTAAAAACAACTTGAGTGACAGAGTTGGAGAGATTTCACCTAACGCTCCTGCCGCTATCGCTGCTGCAATACAGTCATTTAGGCCGTTAATACGTGAGGCGCTTGAGCAAAATGTAGCTAACCAGCATACCTTTAGCTTAGGCGTAAATTGGATGTTCTCAGCCTCTTTAGTGGCAAAATTACAATTGGATCATAGTGTTATCGCAGACGATGATTATGCATTATGGCGCGTATATAATGAGCCCGAAGCAGACCATACTGTCAATGTGGCAAGTCTTAGCTTGAATTGGGTGTTTTAACATGCGCCAGTGCATGATCCATCTCATCACCTTTTTCTTGTTCGTTTCCTGTTCATACTCAGCACATGCTTTGGTTGTCGTGGTAGGTAAAAACAATCCCGTTGAAGCACTTAGTAAAACACAAGTGATTGATATTTATATGGGCAGGTACAACACCTTTCCAAATGGCGTGGTCGCCAGACCTCTGGACCGCGTTGCTGGCAGCGATGCGAAACAAAAATTTTATCGTTTATTGGTTAATAAAAGTGAAGAAAAAATTAATGCTTACTGGGCTCGATTGCTCTTTTCAGGCCGTGCTAGCCCCCCCAGTAGCTATGCCACTAATGATGAAATGCTAGATGAATTGCGTAGCTCAAAACAAACGATAGGTTATGTGCTTGAATCAGAGGTGGATGATTCATTGAAAGTCGTTTATCGTTTCGAAAAATAATAAAGCCTTTTTTGAGATTACTTTTTTGAAACAACACGTTGCATTCGCATTAAATATTATTGCCATTGGGCTATTTATCCCCGGCATTACCCTACCCATGTTTGCGTTAAACATGGAAATGTCCGCTCTATTGAACGCGGCAGGTATTTCATCCACATTAATAGACAAAGAGCTATCTATCCTTAATACGGTACAGGAATTATGGGAAGGAGAGCGCTTTCTTGTCGCAGCGCTTATTTTTTTATTTTCTGTGTGCGTCCCAATACTAAAAACAATATTGATGAGTTTGGCTTATTTTACCCGCAATATAAACGTCCGACGAAATCTATCGCAGTTTGTATCTGCAATAGGGAAATGGTCGATGGCAGACGTGTTTGTCGTGGCAGTATTTTTGGCTATTTTGTCGACTAATCACGCCGACACTCTATCCCAAGAAACCCTCACCTTATTCGGTTTTACCTTAGGTATTGATATTAGCACTCAAACGCTCTCAGCCGTTGGAGATGGTTTTTTCTATTTTGTGGGGTATTGTTTACTTTCTTTGCTTGCAAGCCATATCGCAACGTCACCTTATGGTATAAAACGACTGGACAGCGAATAACACCCACAAAAAGGCCGCTCTTAGCGGCCTTTAATCTTTGTCACAGCATTTAACTAGCGTGCTGGGGTATCATCCGTGATCGGTACAGCGTTCGTGTCACTGTCTAGCTTTTCATTCGCCTGACGCACCCCTTTTGCATAATCAGGGTGTACCTTTTCAAGTACCGCATACCAACGTTCTTTAACTGCCGATGAGCATGGCCCCATTGCTGCGGCGTAATTTTCATATAGGCGCTGTTTTTGCTCAGCGTCAAACATTTCATACAAAGCGCGTGGCTGAACGTAATCTGCATCACTTTCGAGTTGGTCGTATCGCGCTGCATCACCGTCGATGCGCAGTGGTGGTTCTTCTACACTGGCATCAGCGACTGGTCCGTTATGTTGATTCGGCTCGTAATAAGCATCTGGGTTGCCAAAATCATTAGTGAAAAAACGCATCGCGCCATCTTTATGATAATGCTGCACGTTAGATGCTTTAGCCGCATTCGCAGGCAAAGCTTCATAGTGCGTTCCTAAACGATAGCGGTGTGCATCAGCGTAGGAAAAGACCCGCGCTTGCAGCATTTTATCTGGACTGTATCCAATTCCAGGAACAACGTTAGATGGACTATAAGCAGCATTCTCTACCATTTGAAAATAGTTCTCAGGGTTCTCGTTCATCTCTAGCTCCCCTACTTCAATCAGCGGGAAGTCACCATGAGGCCAGATTTTGGTAATATCAAACGGATTAAACGGCTGATTTTCTGCATCTAACTCAGGCATGACTTGGATGTACATGGTCCATTTCGGAAAGTTGCCTTCTTCTATCGCGTTGTACAAATCTTCTTGATAAGCCTCGCGAGTTTTACCGGTCAGAGCTTCGGCCTCTGCATTAGTATAATGCTTATGTCCCTGCTGCGTTTTAAAGTGGAATTTCACCCAATGGCGTTCACCATCTTTGTTCCACATACTAAACGTATGGCTACCATAGCCATTCATGTACATAGGGTTGACTGGGATCCCGCGATCTGACATTAGAATGGTCACTTGGTGCACACATTCCGGTTGTGCTGCCCAGAAATCAAACATAGCCTCGGGAGACCGCAAGTTTGTTTTTGGGTGCCTTTTCTGAGTGCGAATAAAGTCAGGGAACTTAAAGCCGTCTCGTATAAAGAACACTGGCGTATTGTTCCCTACCATGTCCCAATTACCTTCTTCGGTATAAAACTTAAGGCTAAAGCCGCGCACATCACGTTCTGTATCTGCCGCCCCTGACTCACCGGCCACCGTTGACCAACGGCTGAGCACTTCAGTTGTTTTTCCAATTTGTGAAAATAATTTAGCGCAGGAATATTGACTGATGTCATGGGTAACTGTGAATTTTCCTTTCAATCCCCAGCCCTTTGCGTGCACGGCGCGCTCTGGAATGCGCTCGCGATTTTGATGAGCAAGTTTTTCGATCAATTGGTAATCAGTAAGCAGTAATGGCCCCCGCTCTCCGGCTGATTTCGAGGTTTGATTGGAAGGCACTGGTGCACCTGCACTGGTGGTTAATCTTGGCTTATCTGTCATTCGCTTATCTCCATTGCTTCATTTGAAAACGCTACGTGCATATAAATCGCTACGTTTATTTACAACCGCTACGTTCATTTACAACCGCTACGCATTACGCAGGTCAGTCGCTTGTTATGAACAATAGTAGCAGTAATACCTAATGAAAGAACAAAGAGGAAATTAGATAGGCTTAATCAAGTGATTCTATTAAGCCATGCAGACCCTAGCGTTACCTTGGTTTTCTTTACCTCTCAAGGCATTGTCCGCACGGGAAATAATATGTTGTAGCATGCTGTCTTCTTTTTCTAGTTCAGTGACACCTATGCTTACCGATACATGAATACCATTTGGAACATCATGAACTTGCATATCATTAAAAAATGCGCGTATTTTGTTGGCTAAGCATAAAGCTTGCGCTGCTGACGTTTTTGGTAATAGCAGCACGAACTTGTCATCAGCAACGCGCCCGAGATAATCTGATTCTCGAGAGATGGTTAACAGCCCTTGGGCCACATGAGATAACACATCTTCAGCGACGTCATGCCCCTGGTGAGTAAGTATTCGTGAAAAGCGGTCTATATCGAAAGCCAATATACTCATTGTCTCGTTATGTCTGCGCGCAGTAGCAATAAGTTTAGATGCAGATAATTCAAATGCTTTGCGATTAAACATTGGTTTAGTTTGCTCAGAATTAACATTTAGAATTTTAGAAATAGCCAAATTTTTGCGCTGTTTTTTGGCATTCAATATGATGACGATGAAGCCAATGACCATAATAGCCACGATAAGCCAGAACACCACAAACTGAGTTAGTTTTAATGTGCTCATTCTTTCGTTGTCTTGACTTTCGTACTCGTAAGCCACCTCGTTTAGGCTATTTAGTAACGGCGTATATGCCATTTCCATTAACGCTTTTGCATCCAATTTAGTATCGCCTTGCTTAACCTGTAAGTTTAACGCGTAATAAATTTGTTCTCCAAATGCATTAAGCTGATCACTCACATTATTATCTGAGGTAAAATATAGCGCTTGTAGCTCGGGCGACAAAGGCGAGGCTAACCCATTTTTCAGTGCGCTATAGTGTGGTTCGAGTAATAGTTGATGATTGGCCTGCATTGTTCCTAACGCTTGCAAGCTGGTTTGCTTAGCAGCAATATCTTCACTGTATAAGTATGCGGTGGCAAATAGACTGGCACGTTGCAACAGCATTCGCTGTTGCCCGCTAATATTAGCCTCCTGCGCGACGTTGGCTTGTGCTTGGATCACTTTTTCCAACGTTATGTGCACGAAAATGGCCAACAATCCGCCAAGTAATAAATAAACGATGCTTGTGAGCATAGCTCCTTGTATACAACCAGGTCGATTATATTTAGTAAAGATTGCCGCCATGCTCTTACGCCTCTAAGTTGTGTTCGCGTTTAATGGAAGTGGTAACTCACGCCTAAGGTAATTAAATCCACATCGTCGCTTTCAAGGTAGTATCTCTCCCATTCCACATTTACTTGAAAACGCTTTGATAAACGGTAATTCGCACCGAGACCTATGTATAGGTCGATGCCGTCCTCACCATCTAATGCAGGCAATGGCGTGTCGCTGAATACCTCTCTAGAGTCATACTCGCTTTCCCACACATACAGCCCTGCGCGCGCATTTACAAACCAGTCTTGATGCCGCCAAAATTGATAATTTAAGCTGGCGGTAAATCCCTCTACCGAATCAGGATGGATTGCTCTAGCGAGATCAAGAAATTTCTCTGGCTCAGTGGTGGTCGTCGTAAATGCGGTACTCACCTCGCCTAAATCCGTATACCCGAACTCTAAGCTGAATTTCTCACTCAAAGATGTGCCCACTCCCAATTTAAAGGCGCTTCGAGAGTCGTCCACATCAATGTCATATACTTCAAAGCCAATGTTTTGCGCTTCGTTATAGATATTTTGTTCTGAACTCGCTCCTGACGCATAGCCTAAACTCGCTTGTACATACCAGTTTTCAAACAAACAATCTTCGTCAACCACACACAGTGATTTCGATGCGAGTAACGGAAGCTGGGACTCATCCTGTACTGAATTCGCGGTCTGCGCCCAAGCCGCTTGCCCTAACGCCAGCGACAACCCTAGGCCTAACCCTGCTTTAATACACTTCATGTCATAGTTCCCCACGGGTAAATACATTTCTTTGATACCCTCTTGCAGCGCCTGCTAGCGCCAAGAGAAGCAACATCCAACCAAATGTTCCGCCACCCCCGCCACCGGAGTTTTCAATACGCACCTCGGCGGGGTTAACGGTAATCACTAATTGCGCTTCAGCTAACGCGCCATCAGCGTCGTTAATGCCATAACGTATGACATCTGTTCCCGCATAACCTTTGTTTGGTGTATAGGTTAATGTGGAATCGTTATTAACCACCACAGTGCCATTTTGCGCAGTCGCACTAACAATAAATAACACCTCACCATCTGGGTCTGAATCATTGCTTAGTACGTCTACCGTGACACTTTGGTTAACGGTCATACTGACACTATCGTCCTGTGCAATGGGAGCCTTATTGGTGATGACCCCAAGTCGAACAACGCCTAAGGCCGTTCCACCGTTGCCGTCACTAATACCGTAGCGGATAATATCTTCCCCTACAAAACCGTCTCTAGGCGTATAAATTATGCTTGTCGCGGTAAAGGTAACTTCGCCAAAGGCAGCATTAGCTGAAGTAACTGTTAACGTATCTCCGTCAGCATCAATGTCATTATCTAACACCGAGATTTCAATACTGGTATCGATTAACAGCTCTGCTTCATCGTCGGTTGCCACAGGCAGTTCGTTTTGCCCAACACCCATAACCGCCACGCCGCCTGGGTCAACGATTGTGCCGTTAGCAATACCGTCGGCATCATTAGGGCCGCCATCGACAATCTGAATCTGAACGCACCAATCACCTTCATTTAGCCCCGGCTGCCAAATATCACCGCCAGGAGGTGGGCAGAAGCCAGGTTCACCTTTTGTCGACCAAACGCGATTCAATTCTGACTCAGCAAACAGGAACCAACCCGTTGAGACATAGAACTTGCGATACACCGCGTTTTGCGGAACTGGGCGAATTTGCGGCATAACAATCTTGTATGCTTGACCAACATCAGGCAGTCCGTAAGCAATAAAGTCGAAGATGCCTCCAATATTGGTTGCGTCTGGGTCAGGAATTAACTCAGAATCAAGCTCAATATCTTCGTCTAATATTTTCGCGCCCCCTTCAATCGCATCAATCGCGAAGTTACCTAAGCGCAAACATACGCCAGGGTCGCCTTCGACCAAGTAGCCATTGGTGAATGCCTCTTCCTCTGGCAGTACATTACATTCAGGGATAGCATCTAAGTAGTCTGGAATGCCGTCTCTATCACTGTCATCAAGCCCTTCTTGATCATCAGGAATGCCATCACCATCAGAATCAACCGATGTCAGCACAGGGAATGCGTCCACAACTTCTAGATAGATAATTTCTGCATCACCAAAGTTGGGCGCGTCACTGTCAGTTATGCGCAAGCTAATGCGGTAAATACCAACTGGAACATTTGCAGGGTCAAAGGTAAAGGTATCTAGGTTACTGTCTTCATCAAACAATACCTGCTCTACGTTTTCCCATTCAAAGTCATATTCGTTATCTGCATCAGGGTGGGTAATATCACTAAATACAGTGGTTAAACCGCCATTTTTAGCAATTAAAATCGTGTTGTTGCCACCTTGTTTTGCGAATAAGGCCACATCTGGATTCACGTTATCTTCACGAATGGAGATGACATGCTCAAACTTGTTGCCGCGATTGATACTAGGGTCAAGTGTTACAATAACGGTTTCGATGCCTTCAATATCATCATCACTGAATGACTCAAAGGTAATGTAAGCATCACTGCCTGACTCAAAAACGAGTACCCCATCGACCAGATTATGATCACTGCCATCGGCCGTGCCTGACACGCTGTATGGCACCTCTAAAGGATAAACAGGAGATGTACCGTTTAAATGAACACCGATTGTGATTTGACGACCTTCTAGCACACTTTGGTCTTTTTCAATTGACACCAGCGGTCTTACGCGCACGAACTGACTGGCAATTCGTTGACGACCTTCGCCATCTTCAGCCAACCAGAATGCGGTATTCACTCCAGGCTCGTAGAACGTCACCCCATCCACCAAGGATACAGGTAGAGGATTGCCGAAACGATCCACAGCCGACGCTACACCAAGGTCCACTTTAGTAAACAAGGCAGTTGCATCGATGAATACGTCTTCAGGTACTTCTATAACCGGAAGTAGCTCCACACCATCAGGGGTGACAGTCACCACCGCACGGGCATTTGAAGCTAATCCCTCAGTATCTTCGATGCTGTACTCGATGATCGCATTTCCAATAAAACCATCGACAGGCGTATAAGTAAGGGTGCTGTCGGTGTAATTAACTTCACCGATGGTGGCCGTAGCCCCCACAATACGTAATGTATCGCCGTCAGAGTCAGTGTCATTTGCTAGTACGTCTAATACGGCAGGTTCGAAACTGGTTAAGGTGAATACATCGTCTACCGCCAGAGGAGCGTCATTCTCACCTTGCACTTCAATAGTCACGGTTGCGATGTTTGAGTCCAATTGCCCATCGTTAGCTTGATACGTGAAGGTCACCTCACCGGTAAAGTTTTCTGGTGGGTTGTAGATTACATTTGGCATATCACCTATTAATTCACCGTTAGGTAGCGTTAACAGGGTGTAGGTTAATGCATCACCTTCGGCATCGGTGCCAACCAAACTAAGTGGTAAGCTGCCATCTTCCTGCACAGAAACAACCAAATCGGTTAGTACGGGTGCAATATTCGGGTTAATCACCACCACTGGAACAATAATACAGGTCACAGCATCGTTTGTATCAGAGACACACACGTTCACCTCTGCCGTTCCTACAAAGCCTTCATTAGCGACAAACGTGATACTACCGTTTGAATTAATTTGCACTGTTCCATTTGCGCTACCTGCTGATGTAATACTCATCGGATCTTTATCGGCATCATCAAAATTGGATAATATGTCGATATCTACTGGCGCAACCAACTCAGTAGATGCTCTCAATGTTGTTCGATCTGAAGTCAACTGAGGTGCATCGTTAACCGAAGTAACGGTCAAATCAACTGTGCTGCTGGCTGTACCGCCATTTCCATCGCTCACTGTATAGCTGATCGTCACCGGGCCGAAGTAATGTGCCGGCGGTGTGAACACGAGGTTACCGTCACTACCCACACTCACAGCGCCTACGGAAGCGCTGACTGAGGCAATACTCAGCACATCGCCATCGATGTCAGAATCATTACTTAGTACGTCTAAGTTCAGTGTCTCGTCTTCATCGATTGTGGCGGTTTCGCCGTTAACCACAGGCGTATCATTCACACTTGCCACTGTGATGGTTGATGTCGCATTCGCAGTACCGCCATTTCCATCAGTGATACTGTAATTAATAGTGACGTTACCGTTAAAATTATCCACAGGCGTGTACAAATATGTATTGTTTCCATTGGCAGTGAGGCTGCCTACATCCACCGAAATTTGTGAAATGTTTAGGTTATCGTTTTCAACGTCCACATCATTATTCAATACTGAGATTGTCACTGTTTGGTCTTCAGAGGTGCCGTAACTGTCGCTGTTAGCAACAGGAGCATCATTTACTGACGTGACTGTTAGCGAAATACTCGCATCATCTGAACCACCATTACCGTCGCTGACAGTATAGCTAATAGTGACTGGGCCGAAGTAATCTGCAGGAGGCGTGTAAATCACATTACCATTGCTCGCGACCGATGCTGAGCCAACAGATGCACTAACCGAAACAACGCTCAATGTATCGCCATCCACATCAGAATCATTGCTTAATACGTTTAGATTAAGCGTATTATCTTCGGCAATCGTCGCTGTTTCTCCTGTCGCGACAGGCAAATCGTTTACATTTTGCACATCAACTGAAACGGTTGTGCTGTCGAACAGTCCTGTTCCATCAGCCACTGTGTAGCTAATAACAGCAGGACCATTAAAGTCACCGGGTGGTACATATACAATGTCGCCATCGCCGTTGACACTTACACTGCCAAAATCAACTGAAACACTATCAATCGTTAAGGTATCGTTATCCACGTCGATGTC
This sequence comes from Paraglaciecola chathamensis S18K6, assembly GCA_000314955.1. Classification (GTDB taxonomy): domain Bacteria; phylum Pseudomonadota; class Gammaproteobacteria; order Enterobacterales; family Alteromonadaceae; genus Paraglaciecola; species Paraglaciecola chathamensis. Next base: position 146,567 of record BAEM01000043.1, read on the forward strand.
ATTCGCTAATGCAGAGAAGGTCAATATTGTATCTTCAGCAACACTTGTTTGGTCAGCTATAGCAACTGGGGCATCTGGCGTGCCTGCCACTGTGAAGCTAACAGAACCCACATCTGTGCCGCCAGCGCCGTCCGAAACGATAAAGTTAACCGTTTCAGTGCCAAAGAAGTCCGCTGCAGGCTGATACTCAATACTTGTACCATTTGCAGAAACACTGGCAACACCGTTGCCGGAAGTTGAGGTAACAGAGGCTACACTAATGGTTTGCCCAACATCTGCATCTGTATCATTTGAAACCACATTAAACGCTGCACTTGCGTCATCTTCAGTGATATTAAAAGCGTCAGGGCTGGTAACAGGTAGCTGATTTAGCAAGGTTAGGGTCACATTTTGTGCACTTAATGTTTGACGTTGGCCCAGGCCATCTCGGTAACTAAATGCTGCCTGAGCGGCGAAGTCTTCACTACTTTGCGTAGGAATAATAGCGTCACTATCAAGGGTTAACGTCAGAATGAATTGCTCATCATTCACATCATTATCAGAATTGATGAGTCCGCCCAACGCTAGATTTACAGCCTGCCCATTGAGTTGTATTTGACTATCAACATTGGTTGATAGGTCACTTGTCGTACTGTTAATTTGACCAGGATCGTTACCAGCACTCAAGCCTGTATCGTACACACGTGTCAACGTAGCTGAGTTAGCCAAATACGCTAATCCTTCTGGAAGCACTAAGGAAAAGTTTGATTCGTTAGTGCTGCCAGCGGGGATCACCATGCTAATAGCAAGCTCTAAGGTCTCACCCTGAACAAATTCCGCATTGTCTGTATTTAGATCTGATGTATCAGTAAGGGTAAAAGTAGGAACCGTATATAAATTGCTCCCCCCGCTGATTGTTACTAGAGTCGGGTTAGTACCATCATCGCTTAGCGCATTATCGTCAGAACCTAAATCAGTGAAGTTATCGCCCCCTACGGTTGCTTGCCCCCCCAGCACTGTGCCATCAGAAACATCATCAACGATGAACGCAAAGCTGCCGGTAACAATATTACCTGGTGCGATATCTCCTACATTTGCTAAATAAGGCTCGTCAGTCACAATAATCCCTTGGCTGACCAAAGCACTGTTTGCAATAAGCTGTGTGTCGGCTGGCAATGCCTGATTAATTTGTACGCCTTCAGCGTTGGCAGACCCCTGATTCAATACGCTCAAATTAACTTTCACCGTGTCACCTTGGTCAATTTGACCGTTGCCATTTTGGTCGCTTAAAAGCTCCCAAGTTTGGCTAAATTCGAGGTCAGGCTCGCCCGCTTGATTATCTACAATCGCAATATTCAGTGCTTGGTAACCATCAAGCTGAACACCGTTGCTGTCTGTTAATTGCGTGCTTGTTTGATCACTTGAATGTGAACCTTGTAGTGTGATGACTTCATCATCAGTTCCGCCGTTATTATCGACTAGGGGTGAGTCAACCGTTACAGATAGCGTTACGACAACACTGTCGTTAGCAGCAAGAGAGACGATGTCAGCACTAATGTTGTCACTCACGACACCGGCGGTGTTTGCTCCCTCGATTTGGATCGAGTTGGCAACATAGGACAAACCATCAGGCAAAGAGTCGCTTAAATTTATGTTGTCCAGTGTTGTAGTTCCTGAATTACTTATGACGTAAGTCATTAATAATTCATCACCAACAGATATAGCATTGTCACTATCATTATCACTGCTCAGTTGCGCCGCTTGCGAAACGTACAAATTCGTTACGTCCTCACTTGGCTCTCCCACTCGCAATGTAGTTGGCTGATCACCGTTGGCATCATTAGCATCTGCATCGGTCAATTCAGCCACTGTATTAGCTGAATCAACAACACCTTGCGCTGAGATAACCGTACCGAGAATCACATTGTCATTAACAGTTACTTCAAATGAGATAGTAGCGGCTTCATTCGCTGTTAAATTCCCTATATCAACCGAAATACCCGAAGTGTCATCCGCGGTGCCTGCATCTGTAGTAACAGAGTTGACAACATAAGTGGTATTTGCCGGTATACTTTCGTCAAATGTTACTTGAGTTGCATCAGTACCATTGTTAGTTATGTTCACGGTATACAGCAGGGTATCACCTGGGTCCGCGAAGCCATTACCATTGATATCATTTTGCAAAACGACACCCTGCTCTGCAGAGATAAAGTTAGCATCATCGCTTACCACAGACTTATCTGTTGTAAAGGCGTAGGATCGCTCATCTGCATTGACGCCCGGTGCGCTGGAATACACACCCTTATTGATTGAGACCACTAAGGGTTCCCCAATATCGACGTCGTTGTCTACTCGCGCATCAAAGGTAAACGTTTCTGCGCCATCCACTACCGCGATAGTGCCAAAATCAACCTCGAGATTTGTTGGATCTGAAACATCTACACTTTGCCCCATAAAACTACCATCGACATAGGTTAAACCGGCAGGTATCGCTACCTCTAAACTGGTTTCAAAGGCATTGGTACGATTCATTTGCGGAGTGGCAGTAAAGGTATAAGTCACAATGTCACCAAGCGTAACTGATTCTCTATTAGACGTTAGAGATACAGATAAAGCAGGCTCTACAATGTCAATATCGAGTGTGCTAGGGCCTGCAGTAGCCCCCCCACCAGCAACGTTAACCGAGTTTTGCAATGTAACACCGTTAGCATTGCTTACGTCATCAATAACAGTCGCTACAATGCTGACGATAAAACTGTCATTACTATTGTCTGCATCTGCTATGTTACTTACCGTTCCTAGGTCGATCGTTACTAGGTTGTTGCCATCGACTGAACCACTGGCATCCCCTGTAACGCTTATATGACTACCCGCGCTTATCGAACTAGATTCAAAACGTAAACCGTCAGGCAATTCATTGCTGATGATCACATTTGCTATATCACCCTCAATAACATCTACACGTAAATCTATGGTCACTGTATCGCCAATAGTCACATCGTTAGTCGTGTGCACAGAGTTGAGTGAAGACTGTACTGCCAAGGTATTTGCTACAGTTAACTCACTGCTCGCTAACTCGTTGTAGTTATTCAGTAACGTATCGCTATCATCATCACTATTTACGCTTGAGCCGTCGCGGCCTTGGTCATTAGGCTGGCTTGAATAACTAGCACTGAAATCGTTACCCAAAACGTCTCCTGCGGCGGCGTTATTACTAACGACAACATCGTAGGTTAACGTGAGAACGCCACTTGGGGGGAAGTCAACTGTAGCCAACTCTAACGTATCGCCAGCAGCGTTGGTTTCAACTTGGCTAAGGTTAGCATCAGTTACAGGGGTGTTACTTGATTCAAGAACAACAAGATCCGAGGTGTTTGTAAGCACAATATTGCTAAAAGCATTACCGCTACCAGTACCATCGGGCGCACCAAGTAATCCAGCGTCAATTAAGCTCGCTAAATCAACCGAATATGCTGTTGCATCAGTTGATGTATTCGTGATGACCGTCTGATATGAAATTGTGTCTCCAGCATCACTGCCTGTTGCTCCGGCGGTAATGGTCTGTTGAATGTCTAAGTTCGCTTCTATTACGGTTACGGTTTCCAGCGCACTAGGTATGGGTGTACTTGCGCCGTCATAACCCAACTCAGCCTTAGCTTCTAACGTCGTGCCGTTTTGATTATCCAGAATATTATCAACCACAACATCAACATCTATGGTGATGACTTGAGACGTGCTGGCGCTGTTGGTGATGGTTCCAAAATCTAACACCAACGGATTCGTGGTAGTCGCTGGAGTGGTACTAGGTGAATTAGTCGCGCTAAAATCGTTATCAGGCAAGGTGATGCTGATTGGTGCCCCACTGTATGTCAAACCATCTGGTAAGTTTAATGAATATTCGAAATTATCGGTTGAGCCAGTAGGAATGCTGAAGGTAGCAGTCATGGTAACTGTCTCACCTATATGGGCATTTTCACTGGAAGTCACTAAAGAAACGGTAGGTGCGCCAGACGTAATCACTTCACTTGTCATTGCCGTCAAATCATTTACGGCCTGACCAGAGTCATTATTTGTTTGAGTGCCATTACGCTCGCCCGTGTCTGAGCCTGGAGTTCCAGGAGTAACATCGCCAGTGCCATTGTTACTTGGCAAGCTTGTCACGCTTACTGTTGCAGTATTGCTAACCTCTTCTTCAAAGCCAATTGCGGGGTCGACTTGCGCAGTAAATACTACCTCAACTGACTCTCCTGGTGCGATATAGCGCTCTGAAGCAGCTAAACAATTACTATCGACAGTAAGATCATTGCCACTGAAGCTCGCACAGGTGGCAATGTCTACATCGCCACGAGATAATGTTGCACTGCTAATGGCTGGCGATTGCAAACGTACAGGCAATGTATCTTCGATTAGCCACTCCCAACCACGTGTCACATTTGTTCCACCAGTGTTGGTCGCCGTTAAGGTGTATGTCACCGTATCGCCGCCATCGACACTGTCAGGTGTGGCAACATGAGTAAGTGCGATATTCGGTAGAGCCACCTTTGAAGATGCTTGCGTTGAATCAGCTTGTGCAGCGTTTGCTTGATTATTGTAATGCACGCGGCCGGTTAGGGTTTTAGTGTCTGCGCGATTATTATCCGTGGTATTGAGGATTAACGCATCAAAGGTAACGATCACTTTTTCAGCATTTGCGTCATTATCGGCATTCGTTACGCTACCAAGATCAAATGCTAAAACCTGACTAGTAAACGTTGGGGTAATGCTGGTATTCGAACTATTAAGTGCTCCACTATTACTGCCTGTAAGGCTTGTATCAAATTCCCCTCTAATACGAGCGGTAGTCGTTAAATACTGAAATCCATCGGGTAATGTCACTTCAACAATAGAGTTACTACCCGTTTCATTAGTAACGCCTTCAGGTAAGGTAACCTCGAATTCGTAGGTCGCAATCTCACCTATAGCAAACTCTACTGTACCTGAGTCTGCGGTCCACGCTTCACTAGAAGCAATAAGGGAAATAGAATCGGCAGTTGGGTTGGCAGTACTGACATTGCTACTACCGGAATTTGAACTGTCTCGCTCAACAGCCGTATCACCATCTTGACTATCACCCGTTGACGAGGCATCCACACTAAACGTTGCCCCGCTTTGTACATCATCTTTAGCTACTGCTGTGTACGTGAAGGTAACACTATCTCCGGCTGCTAAGCTTCCTGAGTCTAATGTATAGGTAACGTTCGGGCTTGAATAAGCATAGGTATAGCCCGCTGCGGTAGAACCTTGTGCAGGGGTGGCTAAATCAAAAATATCTGAATTAACTGCGCTCGACACCACGACATCATAAGCTGGGGCGGTACCGGTGTTTTGCACAGTTACGGTTGTGGTTACTGTGTCCCCAGCTTGTAGGTTACTAGCAGGGCTAGCGGAAGTCGATGTAACTAAAACATGCTCGGTAAAATTACGCGCAACAGCAGAGGTGACGTCACTCCCCGTTATTCCTGTGTATTCAAGGCTACTATTAATACTCTTGCTTTGCCCTGCTGTAGTGGCACTATTGGCAGTATCATCTTCTACTAACGCCTGAACCGTAAAGGTAAAGGTATTATTGCTGTCGTTGTTATCTTCGGTCACGGTAGTGGTGGCAGGACTATCAAAGACAACATCAATTTCTTGCCCAGTTGCTAACGTTCCTGAGGTAGAAACCGCTGGTGCAGTATCTACAGTTCCGGCAAATCCCGTGGTATCGACGTTGGAGCTAGAGGCTACATAGGAAAGGCCTGCAGGTAGTACTAGGGCTAGGGATAAATCAGGTGTTTGTCCTTCAGGTAAAGTGACACTCGTTAAATAGGTAACGATATCGCCCACGACAAAATTACTACCGTCGCCGTTAGGTGAAATGGAATCAATCGTTGTACTGATTACCGGCCCATCAACAACCAGGTCAGTTGTCGCCACTTCTGTTGGGAAAGCCGTCGCATTAGTATTACTCGCCCACACTGTATTAGTAACTGATTCTATTTCTTGACGAGGGGTGACATTTTCTGCCACCGTGCGCGTATAAGTAATCACCACTACACTGCCTGCCGGAACAGGATCATCTAGTTTAAAATCACCGCCCGCTAACGTGCCTGAGTAGGCTATCGTAACGTTACCGTCTACGGTCACCTGAGTTAATACCGCGTCATCAAGGCCCGTTGCGGCGGGTGAAGACGCAGTGACATCATAAGCTGGTGCCCCGCCATCATTGGTAATAGTAAGGGTATAGCCGATAACATCACCTGCATCTACAATGTCATCCGCTATGTCGTCTGTAAACACAACAGACAACTCAGGAGCACGCACGGTCAGCGAACTGCCTTTTAGACTGACAGCTTGACCATTTTGCGTACTACTTGTTGCCCCCTGAAATAAGTTAGTTAGTTCTAAATTATCCGCAAACGGTTCATCCGACACTGTCACTGTGACGTCCACCGCAATCGTTTCAGTTTCAGTACTGCTTAGGTTAGGCCATTCAATACGCAATACATTTGAACCGCCATCAGCGGTAATGCTAGTAGGGGTTAAATTTGCAGTATCTGTGCTGGCCAACGCGATATGATTACCAAAAGTCAGATTAATATCAGTCACATCAAAAATAGGCAGCGGGAAATAATCTTCAAACACGATGCCGCTGGTGTCCCCCGACGGAATCTCCATCGATAACGTGAACGTTACCTGTGATTGTGGGGCATATTCTGTTTGCTCGTTCACAATAACTTTCGAGGTGGAAATAGTTTGTACAGCTACAGAGTCGCTGGAGCCATCCGTACACCCAGTAGCACCGGCTATTAGTCCGTATTTTGCACTAGTGCTAGTCGCTAAGCTGTCATTTGCTAATACCGGATCTTCTGTTGAGCCATATGTTTGGTCCACACTTACTGTGTAGACTATGGTGATTTCCGTACCCCCAGCTAAATCTCCTGTTACGGAATGAATGTCGTACTCAACCGTGGTAGTGCTGTCACTATTAACGGTTACCGTAGGAGTGATAGAAACATTCCCACTTATTGTCATTGCGTTATGGTTGCTGAACGTTAAACCATCATCGAGGGTATCGGTAACGGTAAGCGCGTTAGCTGTCTCATAATCAGATAACTGAATACGATTGGTGACCGTAAATGTGTCTCCTGGAACAAGGATTTCTTTAGAATGCGCTTCTTGAATAGCTAAGTGCTTAGCGGTAAATGTACTATCCTGCGCCGCTTGCGTTAAAGATGTCCCTGCAGGAAACTGACTATCAGACGTGCTTGAGTGGGTAATGGGCAAAACCGCACACGTTGCGCCATTTAATACATCCCCTACGTAAACAGAATAACTCAGTGTCGCGTCCGCTTCAGAGGCGCTGCCTGCAATATTAGTACAGCTGCCTTGCACCTGACCATTAACTTCATCAGCTGCGGGCTCGCTGCTGATTGCACAACCATTGCCACCATTAAACGTAGCCGATGCAACAAAGGCTGATGAAGCACTTAAATTATCGATTATTTGCGGAGCAGTTAGTGTTTTTCCGTTCGCCACATCTATGACATGATTAAATGCAACTTCAAACCCTGCGCCTGGCACACGTTCTGACTCAGATGCATTGTTCGTCACCTCATAATTAACAACGGTAGGTGTAATATTCGCATTAACACTAGCCCCTTCAATGGGTCCATTGTCACCCGTCGCTGTATCACCAAACTCATACACGGGTTGCAATGCGAGTGACAGTGGCACACCGATATCTGCCGAACTATTCGCTGTGATACAAATTTCGCTGGTAAGTGCAGGGCCACCGGCAACCACAGAACCAGCAGGTAATGAAAAGACCACTAACGAGTCACCTTGAGTTCCCGTTACATCAGACTCTATCTTGGGATCCTCTAGGGTGTTATTCGCACCAAAAATGCCTACATTCGTGACATTGACGCTGCTGCCAAACACGGAAACTGAGTCGAGTGTTATCTCAGGATCAATAAATGCCCTTAAATAGGGGCCATAGCCAGTTGTGCCAGCATTCCTAAAGTTAGCATCAAAGCAGACTTGTTCCCCTGAAAACACCTCTGCAGGTAATGTATTTGTTGTAGAGGGCGTTGCTCCGTATGCTTGAAAAGCAACAAAAGATACCGTAAATAAACTGGCTCGAAAAAACTGACGCATGGTGGTTCTTCATTTTGGCTAAAAATACAGTGAAATCTTAGCTTTACGAACACCCGTTAAAAATTGAACTTTTGGTTATTCAACTTTAGTGTAAGAAAAGCTGACACCGCGCGGTCTACTTGATATACAGCTATATCTCTCATGTTCGAACGCTGGCTCTAAACACAAAAAAAGGAAAATAAAATTGCCAAGCCTAATTTTTTATCGCGTAATGCGCTTAATCTTTCAACAAGAGAGTAGTACGTGCGAATAAAACACTGTTTTACATTAACGATTTCAAGTTCAGCATGTCTGTTATTGTTTGGCTGCGGTGGTGGAGGAAGTGAGTCATCTTCAATAACGCCTGTAGCACCAACCCCTCAAGCGGATGAGCGCTGGACACGAGGCCTGTTCGAAGATGCATCTTTATATAAAGATCGTTGCGTTGCACCCAGAAGTGGCGTGAGTGAGATCACGGGTGAAATGTATACCGACACAGCCGGTGATTCCATGGATGAAAAGCTATGGTTGCGTTCATGGACCAACACCACCTACCTTTGGTATAACGAAGTCGATGATAATGACCCAGCAGACTTTTCAATACTAAGCTACTTTAATCAACTCAAAACCGATTTTCGTACAGATTCTGGGTCGTTTAAAGATAACTTCCATTTTTCCCAAAGTACCCAAGAGTACTTAACTCGAACACAGACCAGCACTTCATTTGGCTATGGAGTAAGTTGGGAATTTGTACAAGCCACAGCGCCCAGACGCATTATCGTGCGCTACACAGAGCCTGGGTCGCCAGCTGAACAAGCGGGTTTTGCACGAGGAGATGAACTAATAGCCCTAAATGATATCGACTTCATCAACACCGAAAACAGTGATGAAATTGATATGATTAATGAAATATTATTTCCATCAAACGCAGGAAGAGAAACCCAGTTCACTTTACGTAAAACAAGTGGAGAGCAATTAGATTATCAGCTTAGCGCACAAAGCGTAGCGATTTCCCCTGTGCATAATGCCAAGGTTATCAGCACAGAAAATGCTGAAATTGGTTATCTGCAGTTTAATAGCCACATTCAAAGCGCGCAGAGCCAATTGATTTCAGCATTCGAGCTATTCGATCAGAGCCGTATTCATGCTTTAGTACTCGATATGCGTTACAACGGTGGTGGTTTATTAGCCTTGGCTTCGCAACTCGCTTATATGATTACAGGCGCTGGTCAAACCGATGGCCTAACCTTCAATAAGCTCACATTCAATAATAAACGCCCAAATATCAATCCCGTGACAGGAGGACAAGTTCAACCCACTTTATTTTACAGCCGTGAAATTGATTATGATCGAAACGTATTCACAAGTACTTCGTTACCAAGTCTAGGCTTAACGCGTGTTTATATCCTCACAAGTGCATCAACGTGTTCAGCCAGCGAGGCTTTGATTAATGGCCTCAGAGGTATCGACATTGATGTTGTGTTGATGGGTGATACAACCTGTGGAAAGCCTTATGGCTTCTACCCGACCGACAACTGCGGCACCACCTACTTCACCATACAATTTCAAGGCAGTAATCAAAAAGGCTTTGGTGAATACGCAGATGGCTTCATTCCTACCCCGTCTCCGTTATTTGAAGCAGACGTGCAAGGTTGTCTAGTTGAAGATGATTTCAACCATGCTTTAGGCAATGTTAACGAAGGCATGCTGAGCGCAGCATTGAATCATTTGCAAACAGGAAAATGTCCCGTTCAAACTGCGGCTAAAAGCCCCATAATGCGCTTATCTGCAAACGATAGTCTGAAGATTCAAACCTCATCAAGTATCTTGGATGCGATCATAGTTGAAAACGCGATTAACCAACCTATTAGTGAACCTAGTAATTAATACCAATTCATCGTTTTAGCAGTATTAGCTAAAGGTTAAATACAAAAAAGGCGCGACTCTTACGAGACGCGCCTTTTAGCTATGTATCTAAAACTTATTAAGCTTTAGTAACGATATCTACCAACATCCAGTTTTTGGACTTAGACATAGGACGACATTCACGTACTGTTACTACGTCGCCTGTGTTGCATTGGTTAGTCTCGTCATGAGCGTGTAGTTTAGTAGTACGCTTAATGAACTTACCATAAATTGGGTGTTTCACTTTACGTTCTACTGCAACAGTAATGGTTTTATCCATTTTGTTGCTGACCACACGACCTTGTACTGTACGACTTGATTGTTCAGTCATTATGCAGCAGCCTTTTGAGTCAGAATGGTTTTAACACGCGCAATACTGCGACGTACTTTACGAATTTGGTCAGTTTTTTCAAGCTGACCAGTACTCGCTTGCATACGTAGGTTAAATTGTTCACGAAGCAAGTTTAATAGCTCAGTGTTCAACTCTTCTACGCTTTTATCTTTCAGTTCTGTGGCTTTCATTACATCACCGTCCGAGTTACAAAGGTGGTTTTAAACGGCAGTTTTGACGCGGCCAATTCAAACGCTTCGCGAGCTACTGACTCTGGAACACCTTCCATTTCATATAGAACACGACCTGGTTGAATTTGGCAAACCCAGTATTCAACGTTACCTTTACCTTTACCTTGACGCACTTCTAGAGGCTTCTCAGTAATTGGCTTGTCAGGGAAAACTCGAATCCAAATTTTACCTTGACGCTTAACGGCACGTGTCATAGCACGACGAGCTGCTTCGATTTGGCGAGCAGTCATACGACCACGGCCAACGGATTTTAGTCCGAACGTTCCAAAACTCACACTGTCACCAGCGGCATAGCCACGGTTACGACCTTTGTGCATTTTACGGAACTTCATACGTTTAGGTTGTAACATAATTAGCCCTCACGCTTAGGTGAACGGCCTTTCTTCTTAGGCTGAGCTGGTTGCTCTTGCGTAAGAGGCAATCCGCCCAATACTTCACCTTTGAAGATCCAGACCTTCACGCCAATGATACCGTAAGTCGTGTTAGCTTCTGATGTTGCATAGTCGATGTCAGCACGGAAAGTGTGTAGTGGTACACGACCTTCACGATACCACTCGGCACGCGCAATCTCAGCACCGCCTAAACGGCCACTAACTTGAACTTTGATACCTTTGGCACCAATTCTCATCGCGTTTTGTACTGCGCGCTTCATAGCACGACGGAACATTACACGACGCTCTAACTGACTAGCAATGCTGTCAGCAACCAATTGACCGTCTAATTCAGGCTTACGTACTTCAGCGATGTTAATCTGAGCAGGCACGCCGGCCAACTTAGATACATGCTTACGTAGCTTCTCAACGTCTTCACCTTTCTTACCGATTACAACGCCAGGACGCGCAGTGTGAATAGTCACACGGATGCTTTTCGCTGGACGCTCAATAACGATCTTAGAAAGAGAAGCAGTTTTAAGTGCCTTCGTCAGATACTGACGTACCTGATGATCATTAAACAAGTTATCTGCATAATCTGCAGTATTAGCGTACCAGGTAGATGTCCATGGTTTGCTGATACCCAGGCGTATGCCTGTAGGATGTACCTTCTGTCCCATTATCTTCTCCTAGTTATCAGACACAACAACAGTGATGTGACTGCTACGCTTAAATATACGATCAGCACGGCCTTTAGCTCTTGGCTTGATACGCTTCATAGTTGGGCCTTCATCAACGAAAACTTTTGCGACAGTCAATTCATCGATGTCGGCGCCTTCGTTATGTTCAGCGTTCGCAATTGCTGACTCTAATACTTTCTTCATTAGATCGGCACTTTTCTTAGGGCTGTAAGCCAAAAGCTCAAGTGCTTTTTCAACATGTAAACCGCGAATTTGATCTGCAACCAAGCGTGCCTTTTGAGCTGAGGTACGGGCATGGCGATGTGTAGCTAATGCTTCCATATTTTATCCCCTATCTCTTAGCTTTCTTATCCGCGACATGGCCGCGGTAAGTACGCGTTGGCGCAAATTCGCCCAACTTATGGCCGACCATTTCGTCACTGACGAAAACTGGAACGTGCTGGCGACCGTTATGGACCGCAATGGTCAACCCAATCATATCTGGGATGATCATAGAACGACGAGACCAAGTTTTGATTGGTTTCTTGTCGTTCTTTTCCACTGCAGCCTCAACCTTCTTCAGCAAGTGTAGGTCTATAAATGGACCCTTCTTGAGAGAACGTGGCATGGTGAATCCTCGCTGTTACTTATTACGACGACGTACGATAAGTTTATCGGTACGCTTGTTACTACGGGTTTTCTTACCCTTAGTAGGAATACCCCAAGGTGATACTGGGTGACGACCGCCTGATGTGCGTCCTTCACCACCACCGTGTGGGTGATCTACCGGGTTCATGGCAACACCACGTACAGTTGGGCGGATACCGCGCCATCTGTTCGCACCGGCTTTACCAAGTGAACGTAGCATATGTTCTGCATTACCGATTTCACCAATAGTGGCACGGCAGTCTGCTAATACTCGACGAACTTCACCAGAACGTAGACGAAGAGTTACATAACCTTCGGCGCGCGCTAGGATTTGTGCGTACTGACCAGCAGAACGAGCAATTTGTGCACCTTTACCAGGCTTCATCTCAATAGCGTGTACAGTTGTACCTACTGGGATGTTGCGCATTGGTAAAGAGTTACCAGCTTTGATCGCAGCGTCTGAACCAGATTGAATCTGATCACCCGCTTTAGCACCCTTAGGAGCCAAGATATAGCGACGCTCGCCGTCTGCGTACAACACCAAACAGATGTTTGCAGAACGATTAGGATCGTATTCTAAACGCTCAATTTTAGCTGGAATGCCGTCTTTGTTGCGTTTGAAATCTATAACACGATAGTGTTGCTTGTGGCCACCACCAACGTGACGTACTGTAATACGTCCGTTATTGTTACGGCCACCAGATTTGCTGTTCTTTTCAAGCAAAGGTGCGTAAGGAGCGCCTTTGTGTAGATCAGGGTTAACAACCTGAACTACGTGACGACGACCAGCAGAAGTCGGCTTAGCTTTCAATAATGGCATGTCTAGTCCCCTTCTTAGCCTTCGCTGCCAGCAAAGTCGATGTCTTGACCTTCTTTAAGCACAACGTAGGCTTTTTTCCAGTCTTTACGCTTGCCGAAAGATGCACCGTGACGCTTGGTTTTACCCTTTACGTTAACAGTACGAACAGAGTTAACTTCAACTTCGAACAATTTCTCAACTGCCGCTTTGATTTCTTCTTTGTTCGCATCTTTAAGCACTTTGAAAACAACCGTGTTGTTAACTTCAGCTGCAAGCGTTGCTTTTTCAGAAACATGTGGTGCTAAAACCACTTTTAAAAGACGTTCTTCGTTAATCATGCTAACGCCTCCTCTAATGCTTTCACTGCGTCAGCAGTTATCAACACTTTTTCGAATGCGATCAGGCTGACTGGGTCAATGCCTTGTACATCACGTACGTCAACTTTGTATAAGTTGCGAGCTGCTAAGAACAAGTTCTCATCAACTTCAGACGTTACGATAAGCACATCACTTAGTTCAAGGCCGTTCAACTTAGAAAGTAATTCCTTAGTCTTTGGCGCTTCAACTGAAAACTTTTCAACCACGATTAAACGTTCTTGACGTACCAATTCTGAAAGGATGCTTTGAATAGCACCACGGTACATCTTCTTGTTAACCTTTTGGCTGTGATCCTGTGGCTTAGCAGCGAATGTTACACCACCAGAACGCCAGATAGGACTACGGATAGTACCAGCACGGGCACGACCAGTTCCTTTTTGACGCCAAGGTTTGGCACCACCACCACGAACTTCAGAGCGTGTTTTTTGTGCTTTAGAACCCTGACGGGCGCCTGCACCGAATGCAACTACTACTTGGTGTACTAGTGCTTCGTTAAATTCACGTCCAAAGGTTGCTTCGGATACTTCAAGAGCGCTTTGCGCATCTTTCAATACTAATTCCATCACTTAACTCCCCAGACGTTACGCTTTAACTGCAGCTTTGATGATGACGTCGCCACCTGGCGCTCCAGGAACGTTGCCTCTTACTAGAAGAAGGTTGTTCTCTGCGTCAACACGCACTACATCCAAAGACTGAACTGTCACACGTTTATTTCCCATCTGACCGGCCATTTTTTTGCCTTTGAAGACTTTACCTGGTGATTGGTTTTGGCCAATTGAACCAGGAGCACGGTGAGACAATGAGTTACCATGTGAATTACGTTGGTGGCTGAAGTTCCAGCGCTTAATTGCACCTTGGAAACCTTTACCTTTAGAAGTTCCTGCAACGTCAACCATTTTAGTTTCAGCAAAAATTTCAACAGTGATTTCACTGCCTACTTCAATGCCTTCACCTTCGGTGCCGTCTAAACGGAATTCCCATAAACCGCGACCAGCTTCCACGCCAGCTTTAGCAAAATGACCTGCTTCAGCTTTATTTACGCGGCTTGCTTTTTTGTCGCCAGCGGTTACTTGAAGCGCTGTATACCCGTCGGTTTCGTCAGTGCGTAACTGAGTAACACGGTTCGGGGTGGCTTCTATAACAGTCACTGGTATTGAAACGCCGTCTTCAGTGAAGATACGTGTCATACCAACTTTACGACCGATAAGACCAATCGCCATTGTTAAAACCCTCTCTTGTTAGCCCAGGCTGATTTGAACATCAACACCGGCAGCCAAGTCCAATCTCATCAACGCATCTACTGTTTTATCAGTAGGCTCGATGATATCCACCAAACGCTTATGTGTACGAATTTCATACTGATCACGCGCATCTTTGTTTACGTGAGGTGAAGTAAGTATTGTATAACGCTCTTTACGGGTAGGTAGAGGAATAGGTCCACTAACCTGAGCACCGGTACGCTTCGCAGTTTCAACGATTTCAGCCGTAGACTGATCGATCAACTTGTGATCAAACGCTTTCAAACGAATACGAATTCTTTGATTTGGCATCGATTAAGCTCCAATCGAAAGAACAAAAAAAACCATCCTCGACTACCTTTTTACTTTAGGTAGGGGGATGAATGAAAAACTGCTAACCCAAAATTAGGGTCCTGTATTTAATGACGTTCAGCCTAGGCTTTGGTCAAAACCACTGCCCTTCTGGACAAGTGGGCGCAAATTATACCTTTATCGCTTACTTTTGCAACAACCTTTTGTAAATAAATAGAGATTAATCGCCGGTACCTTTTCCACTAAGAATACGCAAGAGTATTCGCCTGTTCGTAAAACAAGTGTTAACCCATTATTCACTCGGCTATAGTGTGAACATAAGTGTAAATAACAATAATTTTAACGCAGGCGTTTATGGAACAGCAATTGGCTTTACAAGAACTAAAGCAACTATTAACTAACGCACCTTCGCTACTTAGCGCGTACGACAAATTAGAACCGCTACTTTTAAGGTTATTCAATGCAAAGCGCATGAGTATCTTTCAGCGGCGCATGCAACATCAAGACTTGGTGGCACGCTTCAAAACCGGGAGCGAAGTTCAAGAGATTAAGGTGCCCATTAGCCCACAGTCAATCGCCGGTTACGTAGCGTTAAGTCAAAAGCCCCTTATCGTTAACGACCCATATAGTAGTGAAGAACTCTCAGCGATACATCCTCGCCTCAAGTTTGCCGACAAATTTGATAAAAGCGCCGCATTTAAAACCGAAAACCTGATTTGCATCCCTATTTTAAATTCCGGTGTGTTAATGGGCATCATGCAAATTATCAACAAGAATGACGGCGCGTTTCAGTCGGCTGATTTAGCCCTGGCTGATAAAGTGGCCCAAGCCTTAGGTAATAAGTTTCGTTATGAACTGGGTGGAACAAGTCAACCGTTTGATTACCTAGTGCACAGAAACGTCATTGATGAAGCCACGTTAACCAAGTATGTACAGGCTAATCCAGAGCATGCTCAGCTTGTTCAACGTTTAATGACTGAAAAGCGTATCCCAGAAGATGAAATGGGCATCGCACTCTCCGTTCACTACCAAGTTCCTTATATAGGATACAAACCCGACCGCTTTCACCTTTACCAAAGTGACAGCAAGCTAAACTTGTCTTATTTAAAACGCAACTTCGTTGCCGTAGTCACAGATGCGACAGAAAAACCCATAGTGTTGATGGCTCAGCCTAGCAATGCCAATTTACTTATGGAAATTGAAAGCGCCTTAGGCATTGATAGCTACGGTATCTCTGTGGCCTTGCCGAACACCATTTTACAGTATCTAGGTGAAGCAAGTGGCGGCGGAGCTGGGCCTGGTGCAATGGATGAAATACTGGATGAGATTGAAACCAGTGGCCAAGAAGCCGACGAACAAACAGATGATATGTCAGACGATGCACCGGCGGTGGTACGTTTGGTCAGCCGTATATTGCATGATGCCAAACGATTAGATGCATCTGATATCCATATAGATGCAGAGAAAAACGCACCAACCCGGGTACGTATGCGAATTGACGGTGTGTGCCGCGATATTACCCAAGTGCCAGCTTCTCATCACAATGCCGTTATCGCCCGCATTAAGATCATGTCGAATCTAAATATTGCCGAAAAGCGCCTGCCTCAAGACGGCAAGCTTGCCTTTAAGCTGTCGGGGCAAATTATTGAGGTACGAGTAGCAACCATTCCTACTGTGGCCGGCGAAGGGGTGGTCATGCGTATTCTTGCCACAGGCGGCGCGCTACCAATGGAGAAGATGAACCTATCCCCTGCTAATAACAAAAGCATTACCCGCATGATAGATAAGCCGCATGGCATTTTATTAGTCGTGGGACCTACGGGTTCAGGTAAAACCACGACCCTGCATGCAGTGCTTGGGCATATAAACACGCCTGATAAAAAGATTTGGACAGCAGAAGATCCAGTAGAAATCACCCAGGCAGGGTTGCAACAGGTACAAGTAAGCCCGCGAATTGGCTTTACTTTTGCCAGTGCATTACGAGCCTTTCTACGCGCAGACCCAGACATTATATTGATTGGTGAAATGCGCGATAAAGAAACCGCTCACGCGGGTGTCGAGGCCTCACTTACTGGTCACTTGGTTTTCTCTACTTTACATACTAACTCTGCGCCTGAAACCATTACCCGTTTACTCGACCTAGGAATAGACCCGGTTAATTTTTCTGATGCTTGTATCGGGATTTTAGCCCAGCGGCTGGTGCGAACTCTGTGTAAAAACTGTAAAGAGGCCACCCCCGCCTCAGAGTTAGATTTAGACTTTATTAGCCGCCAATATGGCGCAGACTACCTACCAGAACTCGGATTACCAACACCGTTAATGCTATATAAACCCAAAGGCTGTGACAGTTGCGGAAACACGGGCTATAAAGGTCGAACTGGGGTCCACGAATTATTGAGCATGACGCCTGCCCTACGCTCATTGGTATATAAGGAAGCCCCCGTTAGTCAATTAAAATCTCAAGCAATGGACGACGGCATGCGCACCTTAATCCAAGATGGCATTTTAAAAGTCATTAAAGGGGATACTGATATTGCACAAATCCAAATGCTTGCTGGGGTTTGATCTTTTCCAAGCTGTGAACTTAAGTTCACAAAGTGAGATTTTGATAGCGAAGTAACTCGGCTCAGTTAATAGTCACGGCCATCGATGTTTTGTATATTCCTGACACGATTTACTCGCTTCATTTGCATAACAATAATCCATCAGGGAAACACATATGTATAAAAACCTCATCAATGTCGCATTGTTTGGTGCGATGTTTAGCTTAAGTGGCGATGCGCTTAGTCGCGTTGAGCCCCAAGACAGCAAACCTGCAACCCACGAAGAGAAAAGTAACAAAGAACCTGAATGGGACGTATTGAACCCTCCCTTTGACTTACACGAAGTATCCATCAGCACCGACGAAACAACATGGTCTAGCTTGGATGTCTCTCCTGATGGTAAGCAATTTGTCTTTGATATGTTGGGTGATATTTATGTAAGCCCCATCGCTGGCGGTGAGGCAAAATCACTAACCCAAGATTTTGCTTGGAATATTCAACCTACCTTTAGCCCCGACGGCAGTAAAATTGCTTTCATCTCTGACCGGGATGGCCTATCCAATGTGTGGGTAATGAACAGCGACGGAAGTAATTTAGTTCAAGTTACTGACGAAAAAAATAATCTCATTCACTCGCCTAAGTGGAGCCCTGACGGCCAATATATAGTGGCTAATAAAGGCATCATGTCTAGCCGTAGTATTCCTGCAGGGGAAATTTGGTTATATCACCACTCAGGCGGAGACGGCATGGTGATAAAAAAGCGCGTGCACGGTAATCCAGATCAAAAAAATATTGCCGACCCTGCGTTTTCTCCTGATGGAAA
The DNA here is from genome assembly GCA_000314955.1 of Paraglaciecola chathamensis S18K6. Taxonomy (GTDB): domain Bacteria; phylum Pseudomonadota; class Gammaproteobacteria; order Enterobacterales; family Alteromonadaceae; genus Paraglaciecola; species Paraglaciecola chathamensis. Next base: position 164,981 of record BAEM01000043.1, read on the forward strand.
ATACCTTTATTACACGCAAGATGTCTCACCAGGCAGTACCTTCGATTATAACCGTGATCCACTAAAATCTATCTTCGCAATCGCGCGCTACGATCTAAACACGGGTGAAGAAGAGCGCTATATTAGTGGCACCGGCGGCGCTGTGGTGCCTACCCCCTCTCCTGACGGAAAACACATTGCTTTTATACGCCGAGTAAAAAACAAAACAGGCTTATTTATTAAGAATATCGCGACCGGTATTGAAACCCCTCTCTATTTAGCCCTTGAACGTGACATGCAAGAAGGTTTTGGTTCTGAAGGGTACTTCCCCTACTTCGACTGGATGCCTGATTCAAAAAGCATCGTCTTTTGGACCGCTGGCAAATTTCACGCGTTGGACGTTAAAACGCAAGCCATAAAAGACATACCTGTGTCAGTAAAGGCCAGCGTGAAATACGCAGATGCAGTGCGTTTTGATGTAGATGTAGCTCCAGATACATTTGATATCAAGATGGCTCGCTGGGCACAAAAATCACCAGATGGAAAAAGTATCTTATTCCAAGCGCTAGGCAAGCTTTACGTGCAGGACATAAAAAGCGGCAAAGCCAAACGCCTAACTCGGCAGAATGATCATGATGAATACTACCCTCGCTATTCTCATGACGGTAAAAAAATCGTATTCACTACTTGGAGTGACGAAACCTTAGGCAGTGTACGTACCGTGTCAGCCAGCGGCCGATCAGAGAAGGTTATTACCACAGCACCCGGCCATTATATAGAACCAAGCTTTTCCACTGACGACAAGCTAATAACCTACAATAAAAAAACCGGCGGATATTTATTAGCTCCAGAATACTCAGTTGAACCAGGTATCTATGTTGCGAGCAGTAAAGGCAAGAACCATAAACGTGTCGCTAAAAAAGGCGCAGCGCCGCACTTTGCTGGCGACAACAGCCGCGTTTATATCACCGAATCAGTCGCCGGTAGCGACTACCCTGAGCAACAACTCGTCAGCGTCGACTTGAACGGCGAAGACAAACGGGAACACCTTTACGGTGGTGACAAAATCGCAGAATATCGTTTGTCTCCGGATAAGAAGTGGATCGCCTTTGTATATCAATACAAAGCCTATGTAGCCCCCTTCACCGAGATTGGCCAAAGGCAAGATATTGGTCCCAGCAGTACCACGATCCCTATTAAGCAGTTGTCAGACAGAGCTGGCGAGTACCTTACATGGCACAGCGATAGCCAAACGGTGAGTTGGTATCACGCAGCCACCTATTACGAGCGCGAATTAAACGAAGCGTTTGCTTTCGTGCCAGGTGCAGAAGAAACCTTACCCGATCCAGTTACCCAAGGAATATCCCTTTCTTTCGAACAAAAAGCAGATAAACCTTCTGGCTACAAAGCCCTCGTAGGTGGGACTGTCGTCACTATGCGTGATGCTGATAACCAACAAGAAGTGATTGAAGATGCGGTGGTTATTATCAAAGAAAACAAAATCATCGAAGTGGGTAAACGTGCTGACGTGGCAATTCCCAACGGAGCACTAGAAATTGATACCACGGGTAAAACCATATTACCTGGCCTCATTGATGCCCATGCTCATGGTTCACAAGGTAGCTACGAAATTATTCCTGAGCAAAATTGGAATATGTATTCTGCCTTGGCATTTGGCGTAACCACCATTCATGACCCCTCGAACGATACGTCAGAAATATTCGCTGCCGCTGAATTGCAAAAGGCTGGAAAGCGCGTTGCACCGCGAACCTATTCTACAGGCACTATCATCTATGGTGCTGAAGCTCTGGGCTATAAAGCGATTATTAATAGTTATGACGATGCGCTAACACATCTGCAGCGCCTAAAAGACGCAGGGGCAATTTCAGTTAAAAGTTATAACCAACCTCGTCGCGACCAACGCCAACAAATTTTAGCTGCCGCTCGAGAATTAAACTTGATGGTGGTGCCTGAAGGTGGTGGTAAGTTCCAGCAGAATATTTCCATGCTAGTTGATGGGCACACAGGCCTTGAACATTCACTGCCTATTGCCAAGGGTTATCAAGATTTAACCTCACTGTGGGCTGAAACAGAGTTTGGCTACACCCCTACCTTTGTCGTGTCTTACGGCGGCTTAATGGGCGAAGAATATTGGTACGACCGCACAGAAGTGTGGAAAAACGAACGCCTGCTGCGCTATACCCCAAGTTTCTTGCTAGACGAGCGCGCGATCCGCCGTCCAACCGCGCCGGATAACCAATATAATCACGTTGAAGTAGCAAAGTACGCTAAAGAAGTGCGTGATGAAGGTGTTAGCGTTCACATTGGGGCCCATGGTCAACGTGAAGGTTTAGCCGCCCACTGGGAGCTGTGGCTGATGACACACGGCGGATTTACACCATGGGAAGCCTTACGCGGTGGCACAATTGACGGTGCTAAACACTTAGGTATGGGCGACCATTTGGGCAGCATCGAAGCTGGTAAATTGGCGGACATGATGATAGTTGATGGCGATGTGCTAAATGATATTCGTCGTAGCGAATATGTTAGCTACACCGTTATTAATGGTCGTGTATATGACGCAGCAACCATGAATGAGGTTGGCAGCAAAACCAAACGCCCCGCTTTTTTCTTCGAAAAGAATAATAAACTCTTTTTGCCAGAAGCAACTCAGCAGAGCATACAACGTAAATCTGAAAAGCATCACTGGGTTCATTAAAATTCAGTCACTAAAAGACAGTGGCATATTTCTTAAGCCACTGTCTTTTTTAGTCTTTTATCAACTCAACACGGCAAGACATTTTCTGGAACTAATACGACAGTCTGGTAAGCTTGAAATATAATCGGTTTATGAGTGACCTGTGTGAAGAATCACGATTTAGAAAATTCATTTAAGCATCTTAAAAATACCATTCCATTGTTGCTTAAGCACAAAATTCCCGCTGTGCCGCTAAACTATGCTTTATGGTATACATACGCCAGTAAAGAATCTGAATCTCTAAATGAAACGCTGGATGATGCGTTGCAACGTAATTTGCCCATATCAGACTCAAAAACCAAAGATTTGTATCGAAAACATGTCGCCGATGAACAGGATATAGATACATGGGATCTTCGCCATTCTCTTGAAAGCATGGTCATTGAACTGTCCCAATCAGTACAAGATACCCGCAGTGAAACCCGCAACTTCAAAAGTACCATGGATACCTGCATGGACGATTTAGCCAAAGTTGAGCGTGAAGGGTTAAGCATGGAAGAAGTGATGGATCTGGTCCGCACACTCGTTAACCAAACAAAACAAATTCGTGGCAGCACCTTATCTTTTAGCAGTGCGCTAAACGATGCAGAAAAAGAAATCTCCCGTTTGAGAAGTCAACTAGAACAAAGTCAACAAGCCGCCCTGTATGACGCGCTAACGGGCTTATGCAATCGCAGATATTTTGACGAAGAGCTAGCCGCCCATGCCATGCGACCACACATGTGTTTAATATTAGTCGACCTCGATAACTTTAAAACGATCAACGACACTCACGGCCACGTCATGGGCGATTTAGTATTAAAGGCCTGCGCTAAAAAGCTTCAGGTCGCTTGTCGTGAAGGAGCTCAGGCGTTCCGTTTTGGTGGCGAGGAATTCGCGATCATCGTACCCAATTGCAAGCTAAATGTAGCACGGCAAATCGCCGAAACTATGCGCCGAGCGATCGAAAAAATAGGTGTTCGAGATAAGCGCACATCCGAGGTGCTTGGTGGTATCAGTGCTTCTTTTGGCGTTGCCGAAATGAAGCAAGGCATGAACCCATTAGGACTTATTCAAGCAGCTGATAAACATTTATATGATGCGAAGAATTTAGGGCGTAATCGCGTTATGCCTATTTCAAATTAACCAAATCATATGTTATTTCAGCCATGCCCCTTACAAAAAAACGAAGCAAAATACTTGTAACTTACGAACAAATAACAAAGCAGTATATTTTTTTAATTAAGCTGACGATTAAACAAACAAAACACCGCTTTATTCGCCACCCCAAACCATGTAAAATCCGCGCATTCTTTTAAACGGACGCTCGAAATCCGTAGAGAAGTGTGAATATTTAGATTTTTCTTAAAAGAAAATCGGCATCCCGCGGAAATATCTTGTATAATCCCGCGCAAATTTTACTCATATTGAAGTTGGAATAATGAAAGATTTATCAAAATATAGGAATATTGGTATTTTTGCCCACGTTGACGCGGGTAAAACGACTACGACAGAGCGTATCCTCAAACTTACAGGTCAGATCCATAAAACTGGCGAAGTTCACGACGGTGAATCTACTACTGACTTTATGGAACAAGAAGCTGAGCGTGGGATAACAATCCAATCTGCGGCTGTTACATGTTTTTGGAAAGATCACCGCTTTAACGTTATCGATACTCCTGGGCACGTTGACTTCACAGTAGAAGTTTACCGTTCACTTAAAGTACTTGATGGCGGCATCGGTGTATTCTGTGGTTCTGGTGGTGTTGAGCCGCAATCAGAAACTAACTGGCGCTATGCGAATGACTCAGAAGTTGCACGTATTATCTTCGTAAACAAATTAGACCGTATGGGTGCTGATTTTTACCGTGTTGTTGAGCAAACTAAAAGAGTACTTGGTGCTAACCCACTCGTTATGGTTTTGCCTATTGGTATCGAAGATGACTTTGTTGGTGTTGTAGACCTTCTTACACGTAAAGCATTCATATGGGATGATACTGGTCTTCCTGAAAACTACGAAATCACAGATGTTCCAGCGGACATGGTAGATAAAGTAGAAGAATATCGTGAAATGCTAATCGAAACTGCTGTTGAGCAAGACGACGACCTAATGATGGCTTACATGGATGGCGAAGAGCCTTCTATTGAAGACATTAAGCGTTGTATCCGTAAAGGAACACGCGACATGTCGTTCTTCCCAACTTACTGTGGTTCTGCATTTAAAAACAAAGGTGTTCAAAATATTCTTGATGCTGTTGTTGATTACTTGCCTTCACCTACAGAAGTTGATCCACAACCTCTTACAGATGAAGAAGGTGAGCCAACGGGTAAACATGCTCTTGTTTCTCCTGACGAAACCTTTAAAGCACTAGCATTTAAAATCACTGATGACCGTTTTGGTTCGCTTACATTCGTACGTATCTACTCTGGTACGCTTAAGAAAGGCGACACCATACTTAACGCCGCTACAGGTAAAACTGAGCGTGTTGGGCGTATGTGTGAGATGCAAGCAGATGATCGTAATGAACTTACATCAGCTCAAGCTGGTGACATCATCGCTATCGTTGGTATGAAAACTAATGTTCAAACTGGCCACACTTTGTGTGATCCAAAAGACCCAATTATCCTAGAGGCAATGGTATTTCCTGAGCCAGTAATCTCAATCTCTGTTACGCCAAAAGATAAAGGTTCAACTGAGAAGATGGGTATTGCTATCGGTAAGATGGTTGCAGAAGATCCTACGTTCCGTGTTGAAACTGACCAAGATTCAGGAGAAACAATCCTATCTGGTATGGGTGAGCTTCACTTAGACATTAAAGTTGACATCCTTAAGCGTACTTACGGTGTTGATTTGGTTGTTGGTGAGCCTCAAGTAGCGTATCGCGAAACGATTACTCAAGAAGTTGAAGATTCTTACACCCACAAGAAGCAATCAGGTGGTTCTGGTCAGTTTGGTAAAATCGACTACCGTATCAAGCCTGGTGAGCCAAACTCTGGTTTCACATTCTCTTCAACAGTTGTTGGTGGTAACGTTCCTAAGGAATTCTTCCCAGCAATCGAGAAAGGCTTCAACAGCATGATGGACACTGGTGTTCTAGCTGGCTTCCCTGTTCTTGACGTTGAAGTTGAGCTTTTTGACGGTGGTTTCCACGCGGTGGATTCATCAGCGGTAGCATTTGAAATCGCTGCGAAAGGCGCTTTCCGTCAGTCTATCCCTAAAGCGGGTCCTCAGCTGATTGAACCAATCATGAAAGTTGATGTGTTCACGCCAGACGATCACGTTGGTGATGTTATCGGTGACCTTAACCGTCGTCGTGGCATGATCAAAGACCAAGAAGCTGGTGTAACTGGTGTGCGTGTTAAAGCTGATATTCCTCTTTCAGAAATGTTTGGTTATATCGGGTCACTACGTACAATGACATCAGGTCGTGGTCAGTTCTCTATGGAGTTCTCACACTACGCACCATGTCCAAACAACGTAGCTGAAAAAGTAATCGCTGAAGTTAAAGAGCGTGACGCTAAAAAATAAGCGCTTGTTAGCTTTATAAAAAAAGCCTCACTGGTGAAAACCAGTGAGGCTTTTTTGTATCCGTTATTCGGTCAATACTAATTCCATTAAATTTGCATGTTCGCAGACTTTAGGCCAACGTTTGTACTTGATTGCGTTATTGCACAAGGACAAGACTATGAAACACGCCCTTTTCTTTATACTCAGCTTAGTGAGCAGTACTGCGCTAGCTGCCCCTACCCATATATATAATATACAAGGCTACACGCTCAATGATAATAATGAACTCTCCCGCTTTAGTAATATAGTGTTTGATGGGGGAAAAGTTATTGCCTTAGGCAATGAAGAGGCAGCACGAGCGTATCCCCAAGCTCAAGCCATTGACGGAAAAAGCCGAGTGTTGATGCCCGGGCTTATCGACGCACATGGACATATACTCGGGCTAGGGGGAACCTTGCTCGCGGTTGATGTTCGAGGAATTCCAAACGCTAAAGCAGCTGCAAAAAAAGTGCGCGACTATGCCCAGCAAAGCCCCGATGCAGGATGGATATTAGGTGGTGGATGGAACCAAGTCCTTTGGCCAGACAAAGCATTTCCTACGTCAGCCATGCTAGATGAATACGTTAAAGACCGCCCTGTATGGATAAGGCGAATAGACGGTCATGCTGGGTGGGCAAATAGCAAGGCGCTTCAGATAGCAGGCATAACAAAAGACACCCTCGACCCACCGGGGGGCAAGATCATGCGTCATAAAAACGGCGCGCCTACTGGCATACTAATCGATAACGCCATGAACATGCTTGTGGAAAAAATACCTCAAGAAACGGAGCAGCAACTAAAACGCAAACTTGATGCTGCTAGCGAACACTTGCTCGCTCTAGGAATTACCAGCACCCATGACGCAGGCATAAATTACGCAACATATGAATATTACCTCAAGCGTAGCCGTGAGCTTACCTTGTCCCTGCGCATATATGCCATGATTGCAGCGACCGATCCTAAATTGGCCGACATGCTAGAGGCAGGTCCAATCCGCGATCAGTATGACTATTTATCTATTCGTAGCGTCAAAGTTTACGGTGATGGAGCTTTGGGCAGTCGCGGTGCCGCTATGCTTGCGCCCTATAGCGATGATCATGAGAACATAGGCTTATTACTTACCCCTGAAAAACAACTAAAACCTCTATTTGATTTAATTATTGGCAGTGGCTTTCAACTCAATATTCACGAAATCGGTGATCGTGGTAACCGTCTAGCGCTAGATCAATTCGAAGAGACCTTCTCACGTATCAAGGGACAGCACTTACGTCACCGCATAGAGCATGCACAAGTCATTGATGTATCTGACATACCTAGGTTCAAAACACTCAATATCATTCCCTCAATGCAACCTACGCACGCAACGAGCGATATGAATATGGCACAGCAAAGAATTGGTAAAAACCGCTTAAAGGGGGCCTACGCTTGGCAGACGTTCGAACAACAAGGGTCCATAGTCGCTCTGGGCTCTGACTTTCCGGTTGAATTAGCCAATCCCTTTTTCGGTATACATGCAGCCGTAACACGCCAAAACAGAGACAATCAACCCGAAAACGGTTGGCTCAAAGAGGAAGCGGTTACCGTGGAACAGGCATTTAAAGGGTTTACCTTCAATGGAGCTTATGCAGCGCACCAAGAGCACGTTCTTGGCAGATTAACACCTGGAAAGTGGGCGGACTTTATTTTAGTTGACCAAGATATATTTACCATCAACCCGCAGGACATCTGGAAAACCAAGGTACTTGAAACGTGGATTGGTGGGGTCAAACGCTATGACAGTGCTTTATAATAAGTATGTCTAGGTAAAAACGCAGTGCCGGTTGGATGTCTTACAAATTTTATCGAAAGAGTGACGTATAATGGCTCAGGTATAAACGCACTCTTTCGATAAACCAGCTTATTGGCCGTTATAGAGGGTGGTTATCCACTTTTCTTCAGTTATAAAATTCCAGGCCCAATCCTTCCATCGCTTATCGAGGCCGTCTTTGAGAACCGCTGCAAGGCTAGCACCGTCAGATTTTTTATCTGCTACATATTTGGCTGTTTGCTGCATCATTTCAAGGCTGGCTTGGTAGGCTGATTTATCTGTCAATTTGCCGTGCCCAGGGATGATTTTGGTGTCGCTATCAATCATCTCAAGTACGGTCGCTACATTGCTTATGTAACCGCTAACGGTGCCACCTCCCTCCAAGTCGATATAAGGGAAACGTCCTTGGAAAAACAGATCGCCTGCGTGTAACACATTTGCTTTTTCAAAGTAGACCACACTGTCGCTGTCAGTATGCCCAGCAGGAAGGTGGGTAACCTTAATGGTGTCGTCGTTGAAATGAAATGTGAGACCTTGCCCATAAGTGACAACCGGTAACGCAGCATGCGTATGCGCTTTGTTGGCTTTTAAGCGCTTACGTACGTTATCGTGGGCAAAAATCGTACTGTCTTGCACTTCTTTAAAGTATGCATTAGACCCCGTGTGATCGCCGTGATAGTGAGTATTGATCACGTACTTTGTAGGTTGTTCGGCAATATCACTTAAGGCTTTAGCAATTTTATCTGCAAGAGGAGCAAATTGGTCATCTATGATTAAAATTCCGTCCTTTCCCGCTGACACACCAATGTTACCGCCGGCCCCAGTTAGCATATACGTCGAGCCATTCACTGATTGACTATTTATTTTTACATTAGCGAACCTATCATCTGCAATTGCCTTTAAAGAGCAACTCAATGCGATGAACATCAAACCAAGCATTGTTATTCTTTTTATCATCATGGTGTTTCCTGTGTTTATGAGTTGTTCATACATGAACGACGATAGAGCTATTTTAGTTCATCGACATAAGCGATAATAACGTGTTAATTTTCAATAAACTGGAATCGCGGAACGCTTTTACCATTGACCACAACAGATTCATTAAACATGGATAATGGCCTGACCCACAAACCTCGTTCGCCATACATAGGGCGATACACCACCAATTCGCTCTCGTCCTCTGAATGTGTGGCAACCCCAATGACTTCATAGTCATTCCCCTTGTAATGACGGTATTTTCCCACTTTGATGCTCATACGGTTCCTTACGAAATAATTGATGCTGCCAGTATACCTTCACCTAGAGCAAGGTGTAACTAGGCATATTGAGTATCGATAAGAGGATGATATGGCATCGCCACTTGCTGCTTGGCTAGTGTAGATTCTCAAAGTCAAATACCATCTGTTGAACGTCACTACTATCGGGTAATCCGACCGATAACCCAACCAATCGAACACCTCTGTTTCCCCGTCGCTCTAGTGCCTGTGCTAGCAACGTTTTAAAGTAGTTCTTGTCGAGTACTTGGTGTCGGTGCTCAACAGTGGTTTGTTGGAAATCATTAAATTTCAGCTTAACCCCCTGACTCTGAATCGCCAATTTAGGACTGGCTTTTTCCAATCGGCTGAGCAACTTAGGATATAAGCTATCGAGCATGGCCAGGCAGTCTTCATCAGTTGTAATATCCTGCGCTAGGGTACGCTCTACACCAACAGATTTACGTTTGCGACTGACAGTTAATTCACGCTCATCGATACCGTGACTACGATCCCAAATGACGGGGCCAAATTTACCAAACGATTTAACGAATGCATCGATGGGATATTCCCGAACGTCTTGGCACGTGTACAAGCCCATGTTATTGAGTTTTTGTAAGGTGACCTTGCCCACTCCAGGTATTTTGCCCAGTGGTAAGTTCTTTACGAAGCTGTCTTGGGTTTCGGGAGTAACGACACAAATACCATTCGGTTTATTCTCATCGCTGGCGATTTTAGCGACAAACTTACAAGGCGCCACGCCGGCTGAAGCAGTAAGTTGGGTTTCTTCGAAAATTGCGCGTCGGATGTCTTCGGCTATAAGAGTTGCACTGCCACTGAACAGGTCACTATCGCTCACATCTAAATAGGCTTCATCTAACGATAATGGCTCTATTTTGTCAGTATAACGTAGGAAGATTTTACGAATTTGCTGAGAAATTTCGCTGTACAGTGCCATGCGCCCCGGTATCAACACTAAGTCAGGGCACAATTTACGGGCATACGCGGTTGCCATTGCTGAGCGCACACCATATTTACGAGCGACATAATTACAGGTAGAGATAACGCCACGACGATCAGCACTGCCGCCTATAGCTAAAGGCACTGCGCGATACCGGGGGTTATCGCGCATTTCGACTGCAGCATAGTAGCAGTCCATATCGATGTGTATGATCTTACGCATCTAACAAACAACTGTATTTAAAAACAGTTATTTTGCGCAATTCTCCGCCAGAGTCAATGTAAATATTGCTCAATATTTACCAGCGGAGAAACGAGCATATCTCAAACTATAGTATTTGGTTTTGTTTCCACTCGTTCAGCTTAGCTTGGCGAGCTTCTTCACGCTCTAAGCGCGCTTTTTTACGATCACATGGTTCAGGGCAATCGCATGCTTTATCAATCCCCAAAGCACCCAAACCGCCACAACTACCAGCTATAGCTTTGCGTTGTACCAAGTAGCCCAAGGACATTGCTATAGCTACCACGATGAAAAATACAAATGCTAAAATAAAAGTACTCAAAATATCACTCCGAATTGGTCATTTCCGATAATTACTATTGGCGATCAATGAATGGTTCAAATTTCGGCGTAGTATACTCTTTAAATTCGCCGTTTTCTCGCGTGATCATCAATACCGCTAAATCATTCTGTAACGCCACGTTAAGGGCTTCGTCTTTACCTAGTATGATAAGCGCCGTGGCGAGACCGTCAGCTGTCATTGACGAAGGATGCACCACAGTCACTGCTACCAAGTTATGGGTAACTGGCGCACCAGTACGCGGGTCAATCAGGTGAGAATAACGCACACCATCTTCTTCAAAATAGTTACGATAATCTCCTGAGGTCGCAATCGCATTCGTCCCTATTGAAATAACCTCCTGAACTGCTCGCTCTGTGGACACCGGCTTTTCAATGGCAATTCGCCACTCGATACCACTTGCCTTGTGCCCTGACACACGCATTTCACCGCCCACCTCAACGAGGTAGTCATGTAAGCCCTGTGCATCGAGTAACTCTGCCACAACATCGACGCCATACCCTTTAGCAATAGTAGACAAGTCAACGTACAAATCGTTTTCAGATTTTTTTGCACTATCGTCAAGTAAAATGAGTTTATCTAGTCCAGTGCGCGCCTGAACTTCAGCAATGGTTTGCTTGCTCGGGCGCTTGTCGGGCTTTGCGTCAGGTCCAAACCCCCATAAGTTAACCAAAGGCCCCACAGTGACATCTAGCACCCCGTGACTTAGCTTGCCTAATCTTTTCGCCTCTCGCATCACTTTTAACGTTTCAGGGGATAATGCAAATGGTGCTTCGCTGTGCCACTGATTAAAGCGTGATAACTCAGATTGAGTGTCATACGTTGACATCAGCGCATTTACTTTGACTAACGCAGCATCGATATCATCATGTAACTGTTGCTCATCTACATCGCCAGAATTAACGAATTTCACATTGTACGTAGTGCCCATGGTATGACCGGTTAAATGACTTTCACTCGGCGCCTGCGTGCAACTTGTAAGTAGTAAAGCGAAAGCAAATAAACCAATCAGTTTAGTCACGTATCCTAGGTTAAACATTGTTTTCTTACCTCTATAAAAAAAGGGACCGAAGTCCCTTTTCTACATGCGTTGTTAACTTGGTTTTCTATCTTGCGATAAGGAATTAACCACCAAAGTCATCAAGCATGATATTTTCATCTTCAACACCTAAGTCTTTCAACATGCTGATAACAGCTGCGTTCATCATAGGTGGACCACACATATAAAACTCACAGTCTTCTGGAGCTGGGTGATCTTTAAGGTAGTTTTCTAACAACACTTGGTGAATGAAACCTGTCAGGCCTTCCCAGTTATCTTCTGGTTGTGGATCAGACAAAGCAACATGCCAATTAAAGTTATCATTCTCTTTTTGCAACATATCGAAATCTTCAACATAGAACATTTCACGTAGAGAACGTGCACCGTACCAGAAAGAAATTTTACGATCTGTCTTAAGACGACGAAGTTGGTCGAAGATATGCGAACGCATTGGCGCCATACCTGCACCACCGCCGATAAAGACCATCTCTGCATCGGTTTTCTTAGCAAAGAACTCACCGAATGGGCCTGAAATAGTGGCTTTATCACCTTCTTTCAAACTCCAAATATAAGACGACATTTTACCCGCAGGTAACGACAAGTTGTTCGGCGGCGGCGAAGCCACACGCACGTTCAACATAATGATGCCTTCTTCTTCAGGGTAGTTAGCCATCGAATATGCACGAATGGTTTCGTCGTCTACTTTTGATTCAATATCAAAGAAACCGAAACGTTCCCAATCACCACGATATTCTTCAGGTACATCAAAGTCTTTGTATTTAACATGATGAGGTGGAGCCTCAATTTGAATATAACCACCGGCACGGAATGGAACACTTTCACCATTAGGTATTTTAAGCTTAAGCTCTTTGATGAAGGTTGCTTTGTTATCATTAGAAATAACTTCACAATCCCACTTTTTAATACCAAAGATTTCTTCAGGAAGCTCAATGTCCATGTCTTGTTTGATAGAAACCTGACAAGATAAACGACAGCCTTCTTTCGCTTCGCGTTTGCTGATGTGGTCAAGCTCAGTAGGCAGAATTTCACCGCCACCGTCTTTAATGTCTACGCGACATTGACCACAAGAACCACCACCACCACAAGCTGATGATACGAAAATGCCTGAGTTTGCTAAGGCCCCTAATAATTTGTCACCAGGCTGAGCAGTAATTGCTTTGTCTGGGTCACCATTGATAGAAATCGTGACTTCGCCTTCTGGCACTAACTTGGATTTGGCAAACATAATGATCAAAACCAAAGCTAGAACGATGGCAATAAACATTCCTACGCCAAGATAAATGTCTAACATCTAATTACTCCTATTCGGTTTCGATTAAATTGATACGCCAGAAAATGACTGGAAGCCCAATGCCATTAATCCTGCAATCATAAATACGGAACCTAAACCACGCACGCCGTCAGGCATATCTGCATACTTAAGTTTTTCACGTACAGCGGCTAGCAATGTAATCGCTAATGCCCAACCTGCACCACTACCTGCACCGTAGAAAATACTTTCGGTAAATGAGTAGTCACGTTGCACCGCAAACGCTACACCACCGAAGATTGCACAGTTAACAGTAATCAAAGGCAGGAAAATACCCAAAGCGTTATATAGCGCAGGGAAAAACTTATCTAAGGTCATTTCTAGAATCTGAACCAAAGCCGCAATAACACCGATAAAGGTTAAGAAGCTTAAGAAACTCAGATCAGTTTCAGGGAAACCAGCCCAGGCCAAAGCGCCAGGCGCAAGAATATTGGCATAAACCAGTTGGTTCACTGGTACAGATATCGTTAGTACCACGATAACCGCAACCCCGAGACCCATAGCCGTTTTAACTTTCTTTGATACAGCCAAAAACGTACACATACCTAGGAAGTAGAACAACGCCATGTTTTCTAGGAAGATAGAACGGATAAATAAACTAATATAATGTTCCACGAAATTACTCCTTAGGCTCTACTTGTTCAGGCTTAATGGTACGAATGAACCAAATTAAACCCGCGATTAAGAAGAACGAGCTGAAAGGTAAAATCAATAAACCATTACCTTGATACCAACCGCCATTTTGAACAAGTGGCAGAATTTCAAAACCTAGAATAGTTCCGAAACCAAACAACTCTTTAATTGTACCGATAACTATCAATACAAATGAATAACCCAAGCCATTACCCAGCCCGTCAAGGAAACTGATAAACGGCGGGCTCTTCATGGCGAAGGCTTCCGCACGTCCCATAACGATACAGTTGGTGATAATCAAACCAACGAATACCGAGAGCTGTTTAGATATCTCGTAGGAATAGGCTTTTAACACCTGATCCACCACGATTACCAATGACGCGATAATCGTCATCTGCACGATAATACGTACTGATGAAGGTATCTGTGAGCGGATCAATGAGATAAACAAGTTAGAAAATGCCGTTACCGCAGTAAGGGCAAGTGACATTACTAGTGCCGTCTCTAACTTAGTGGTTACTGCAAGTGCCGAACATACGCCGAGAATTTGCAGTGCTATTGGGTTATTGTCTAGGATTGGCCCAAACAATACCTTTTTCATTTCTTTAGTATCAGCCATTATCTAGTCTCTTACGATTTCCATGGTTGGTTTTTAAGGTAAGGGCCAAAGCCATTCTCACCCAGCCAATAATCAAGTGTATTTTGCACGCCGTTACTGGTTAGCGTAGCACCTGATAAAGCGTCAACTTCATAAGGATCACTTGCTTTAGCGCCCTTAGTTACGTCAATTGCCACTTCACCATCTTTATACAATTTCTTACCATCCCACTTCGCTTTCCATTCAGGATTCTCAACTTCACCACCAAGACCTGGGGTTTCTTGTTGATCATAATAAACAAGTTCACGAACGGTATTACCGTCAGAGTCGACTGCGAGCATGGCGTACATTAAGTTCCATAAACCACTGCCGTTGATAGGCAATACAATACGTGTCACTTCACCGTCAGGGTTAGAAATTAAATACACACTTGCGACATTAGGACGACGTAATATACCGGCTGTATCAGGCTGAGGCTTGATACTCTCATCAGGATTACGTGCCGCTTTGTACATATCGTAATCAGCGTCTTTTTCAACATACTGACCCGTTGCCAAGTCGACAAATCTTTGCTCTACGCGCTTGGCATAAGTCGCAGCGATTTGATCTTTGCTTTGACCGGCTTCAAGTAAGCCAGCTGCTTCTAAGATATTGGTTTGTTTGTCTAGTTTTGCATTCGCTTGTTGTAGAGAACGAAGACTTACCGCCGCCGTAGATACAATAACCGAGCAAACCAAACACACGGCGATCACTACGCCGACCGTTTTGCCTAATGTTTCTTTTTTAGCCGACACGTGCCATCCTCCGTTTAATATTGCTTTGAGCGACGAAATAATCGAATAGTGGAGCCCATAAATTCGCAAACAAAATTGCCAACATCATGCCTTCAGGGAAAGCAGGGTTAAGCACACGAATCAATACACACATCAAACCGATTAAGAAACCGTAAGCCCACTTAGCACTATTGGTGAATGACGCTGAAACAGGGTCGGTTGCCATAAAGAACATACCAAACGCAAATCCGCCTGTGACCACATGCCAGTACCACGGCATAGCAAACATCGAATTGGTGTCGCTACCGATAAAATTAAGCAAAGTACTGAATACCGCTCCACCTAGCAACACACCGAGAACGATGCGCCATGAGGCAATACGCATATAAATAATGAATAAACCACCTAGCAAAATAGCCAGGGTTGATACTTCACCTACCGAGCCTTGAATGTTACCGAAGAACGCATCCCACCAATCTGCATTTAAAGACCAGTCAGTTACGTTACCTGCAGCTGCTTGGCTTAACCAAGTCGCACCAGAGAAGCCATCAGCGGCAGTCCAAATAGCATCACCTGAAATTTGCGCAGGATAGGCAAAATACAAGAAAGCACGACCAGAAAGCGCTGGGTTCAAGAAGTTACGGCCTGTACCGCCAAAGACTTCTTTAGCAATAACGACACCAAAGGTAATACCTAGAGCCACCTGCCACAACGGAATGGTTGCAGGCAAGGTTAATGCGAAAAGTACTGAGGTAACGAAGAAACCTTCGTTGACTTCGTGTTTACGCACAGATGCAAAAAGCACTTCCCAGAAGCCACCAACAATAAAGGTCACTGCATAGATAGGGAGGAAAAAGCACGCTCCGTATAGGAACATGGCTAACCCGCCAGTAGACTCAAGGCCAATTTGACCGCCTAGCGCAGTAAATAAAGCCGCTTGCCACATATCTGGCAGAGAAGCACCACCGTTAAGAATAACGTTGTGAGCCTGCTGACCAATGTTATACATACCGTAAAACATAGCTGGGAAAGTAGCAGCCCAAACCATGATCATAATACGTTTTAAGTCGATACTGTCACGTACGTGAGTACCTGTTTTGTTAACTTTACCAGGCGTGTAAAAAATAGTCGCTGCTGCTTCATAAAGCGCATACCATTTTTCGTATTTACCACCTGCTTCAAAGTTAGGTTCAATTTTTTCTAAATAAGCTTTTAAACCCATGAGTTAACCCTCTTTCTCAATCTTGTCTAGACTCTCACGCAAGATCGGCCCGTAGTTATATTTACCAGGGCAAACATAGGTACAAAGCGCTAAATCTTCTTCGTCTAGCTCCAAACAACCTAATGTTTGAGCGCCATCAGTGTCACCAGAAATCAAATCACGCAACAACAAAGTTGGTAAAATATCTAACGGCATTACACGTTCATAGTTGCCGATTGGCACCATAGAGCGATCAGAACCATTAGTTGTGGTTGTCATGTTGAATAATTTCTTAGGGCTAAAGTGTGCAAGGTATGCACGGGTCACAGAGTGCTGGTTAGCACCAGGCTTGATCCAACCAAGGAATTCTTTTTCACGGCCTTCACTAACAAGTGAAAGTTGTACGTGGTAACGACCCACATAACCATGCACGCCATGGGCGTTATTACCTTGTAATACTGAGCCTGAAATTGTACGCACTTCACCTTCAGTGGTCTCCCCTGAAGTCAACTCAGCGACACTTGCACCTAAAACACTTTTCACTAGGCGAGGTTTTTTGGCCGCAGGGCCAGCAATAGCGAACACGCGCTCGTTATTTAGCTTACCAGTTGTGAACAACGCACCAACAGCAATCACATCTTGGTAGTTGATATGCCAAACTTTCTTGGTTGCGCCCACAGTGTCTAAATGGTGTATATGCGTGCCGACTAAGCCTGCAGGGTGAGGCCCAGCAAACTCATTTACATCAACTTTTACATCACCAACAGGAACGTCTGAACCAGCCGCTTTGCTAACAAAGACCTTACCTTCGGTTAAGCATGAAATAACACGCAAACCGTTGATAAAGTCAGCACTGCGCGGTGCAATAATAACAGCTGGATCGCCAGCCAATGGATTGGTATCCATGGCGTTCACGAAAATCGAATGCGGCTTACTGTCAAGTTCAGGAGTTTTGCTATAAGGGCGTGTACGCAGTGCAGTCCATAATCCAGATTCAACTAGATTTTTTTGCACTTTGTCAGCCGCTATAGATGACAACTCAGATTCGGCATATTTGTCGAATTCTATCGCGTCATCGCCTTCAACTTGAATCACCACTGACTGCAAAACACGTTTTGCGCCGCGGTTGATTTCGATGACAGTACCAGAAGCAGGCGCTGTGAACTTCACACCTGGGTTCTTTTTGTCTTCGAAAAGCATCTGGCCTTTCTGCACTTTATCGTCAACCTGCACATGCATAGTTGGACGCATACCAATGTACTCTTCACCTAACACAGCAACCTTAGTAATCGCTGGGCCGTCATGAATCTTTTGTTCTGGCGCTCCCGTAATCGGAAGATCTAACCCTTTCTTGATTTTAATCATACGCAATAGCACTACTCTAAAGTCAATACACATCACGGTTAGCCTTTCAGCTACATGCCACCCAAGTAAGCAACTTGTTGACAAAAAACCTATTCGTGATGAGTATTATTGATGTTATTTTGTAAATGTAATCGCCTAATTAACCACATGATAATTTCACTCAAGTATTTTAATTAGCCGCTATATGTTTTGTATTTTATTTTGAAGAAATTAATTGGATATGAAGTTTCCAGTTAATCTAACTCCGGAATTTTAACATTATCCTAGCCGGTTCTGCCATGCCAAATGTGCTTAAGCACAATTTTTTTAGCGTATTTTATCGTCATTATCCGCTTCTTATCCACACACAGGCAAATTGCAACATACTGTTTACATTCCCTGCCGCAGTACATGCGAATAGCTCTTATTTGCATCTCAAAGCTGAACATAAAAAAACCGCCAGTCTCGGGCGGTTTTCTATTACATGCTTAACGACACGTTATTTCCATTCTGCTAATGGGTTCTGCTCTGCTTCGTAATCAACACCTTCAACATCAAAACCGAAAAGCTTTAAAAATTCATGGTGATAGCCAGCATAATCGCTTAACTCGTGAAAGTTTTCTTGTGTCACTTGGTCCCACAATGCTTTGATCTTCGCTTGTGTCGCTTCATTCGTTTCTTTGCCGTCCATGCGCAAGCGGCCTTGTTCATCTAACTCTGGTGATTCAGCAAACAAACGCTCAGAGAACAATCCTTTAATTTGTTCAATACAGCCTTCGTGCGTACCTTCTTCTTTCATCACTTTATAAATTAGCGAGATGTACAAAGGCATAACCGGAATCGCTGAACTGGCTTGAGTCACAAGTGCTTTTAATGAAGATACATAGGCTTCAACGTTTTTAGCTTTGTTTTTGCTGACAATCGCAGCTGCCGCGCGATCTAAATCTTCTTTCGCTTTGCCAATTGTGGCCTGACCATAAATAGGCCAAGTTAACTCTTTACCTATATAAGTATAAGCAGTGGTTTTACAGCCATCAGCGAGTAAGTCAGCGTCAGCCAAAGCTTCAAGCCATAATTCCCAATCTTCACCGCCCATCACTTTGATGGTTTGAGCAATCTCATCTTCATTGGCTGGCTCAAGTGCAATTTCGTGAATACGATCTTTATCAGTGTCGTATGTCTTGGTGGTGTACGCTTGCCCTACCGGTTTAAGGGTAGACTTAAACACTTCACCTGTTTCAGGATCAGTGCGTCTGGGTGATGCCAAGCTATAAATAACTAAGTCAACTTGACCCATTTCGCGTTTAATCGTTTCTAGCGCTTGGGCTTTTATCTCATTTGAAAAGGCATCACCGTTAATTGTTTCGGCAAATAAACCTTTAGCCTTCGCTTCTTTATGAAAAGCGGCTGTGTTGTACCAGCCAGCCGTTGCTGTTTTACGTTCAGTCGGTGCTTTTTCGAAGCAAACACCTAAAGTTTTCGCGCCATAACCGAAGGCTGACACGATACGAGAAGCCAATCCGTAACCGGTTGACGAACCGATAACGAGAACATTTTTAGGTCCGCTTCCAAGATCACCCTGAGAGGAAACATATTCAATTTGTTGAGCAACACTGGCTGCACAACCATCTGGGTGAGCATTTGTACAAATAAAGCCACGGATCTTGGGCTTAATAACCATATTCATTTTTCCTATAAAAAGAGCAGTGCACATTGTAAATGCCCAGAATAATTAAACAACTCTGAGCAGATCAAGCGCAATGATATTATTGGCTGGTTATTTATTTTTTAACACCAGCCAAACGGCATGAATAACCCCCGGCAGCACACCGAACAGGGTCAATAAAATATTTAAGAAAAAGTGAGCGCTCAAACCGACCTGAAGTAATGCCCCTAACGGCGGTAAGAAAATAGCCAAGATTAAATTAAGTGGGTTGACCTTTTGCATAATAAAGAACCTTATAGATTGTTGTTTTAGTGGAATATTACGCAATAACCATACATCAAGATTAAAAATTCGTCATTTTTCCGCTGCTTAACCGCTGCTATTTCCCAGAGCCGCCCATACAATTTGGTGAATCAGGGGCTTGTTGTTGCAAAGTATGCCACTCTTGTTCTGTGTAGGTATGAATAGCCAAAGCATGAATATCATTGGCAAGCTCGTCCGCCAAAACTTGGTTCACTGCACGATGTCGCCCAATTAAGCGTTTCCCAGCGAACTTATCACTAACAATAACGACTTTAAAATGGCTTTCTGACCCATCAGGAACATTATGCATGAAGCTTTCATTTACGACTTCTAAATGAATAGGCGTAAACCCTGTTGATAATTTGTTTTCAATTGTCTGTTGTACTGTCATTTTTTGTCCTGTGTTTGAGTATTTCTATGATATCAGTAAACCTTACTAGGCTCGTAAACTTGGCGTAATCAAACGAAAGGTTAAGTTAATCCTCGGTGCCAACGCTTTGGTGGTTTTTGCCACGCTATGCAACCAGTGTGTTTGCGAGCTACCTGCCATAACGAGCAAACTTCCGTGCTCTAATGGCAACCTATGTCTTTGGCCACTGGTGCGGTGCTTTAAATCAAAGTTACGCATCTGGCCTAAACTTAGGGACGCAATAACTGGACGCTCGCCTAGTTCAGGCTCATCATCACTGTGCCATGCCATACTGTCTCTGCCATCACGATAACAGTTTGCTAAAACAGAGTTAAACTGGGTATCACATGCTTTTTCACATTTTACTTTTAGTTCATATAGCGCTTCAGTCCATGGAATCGGCGGTAAATTAAGCCCTGAGTACTGGTATAACGCATCTTCATCACCATACCAAGCTTGCAAGCGCGGGATTTTAACCTGTTTACCGTACATTTTGATATCATCTTGTCGCCACGCCAAAGAGGCTAAAAGTTGTTGATAATACGCATCTGCTTCTTGATTAGACAAAAAATGTTGAAAGTGCCGAAAATCACCGTCAGGCAAAGGTAAAATCTGAACTTCGCTGGCAGAAGATGATGAGAATAAACTAGCTTGTTGCAAACCAACCTCGATATATAAGAATGACATGAAAACAGAACTTACGCTTTTAGACCGCAGCTATGAATTATTGCGATACCCTGCACAGAACCAACACGTTAGTTGGCAAGCGTGGGACGCTGCAGACGAATATCTAATACAATACGTTGAGCAGAATATCACGGATCTCAATGGGCTTAATGTTCATATTTACAATGACGACTTTGGCGTATTAGGTGTTTGGTTTGCAAACCATTCACCAATCTGGGTCAGCGATTCATTCGTTGCTCATAAAGCTTTAGCGCTAAACCTTGAGCGCAATCATCTTGACGCAGACAGCGTCAGTGCACATCACAGTTTGTATCAGGCGCAAAAAACTGCCGATGTGGTACTCATCAAAATACCAAAAACATTAGCTTTATTAGAACAGCAGCTTATTGACTTACAGCTTTGTATTTCACCTAAAACAAAGATAATCGCAGCGGGGAAAGTCAATGCTATTCAAAAATCGACCCTTGCTCTGTTTGAAAAACACCTAGGCATAACCACCACCTCTTTGGCCAAGAAAAAGTCGCGTTTGATATTTTGCCAATACGAGGGGACGAAAAAAAGCATAAGTCCCTACCCTACAAAATGGAAAACCGATACTACCCAATTTACTATGAATAACCTCGCTAACGTTTTTTCACGTCAACAGTTAGACATCGGCGCTAGAGTACTGCTTGCGCATCTGCCCGATGCCAAGCATAAACGTATCATCGATTTAGGCTGTGGCAACGGCGTTTTAGGTTTACATGTATTGCATCAATCTCCTGATGCTCACGTGATCTTCGTCGACGAGTCTTTTATGGCGATAGCGTCAGCAAAAATGAACATCGAGCAAAACATGCCGGATAAGCTCAAGCAATGCGAGTTCATCGTCAGTAATTGTTTGGATGAGTATTTACGCACGCCGGCAAATGACGCCTCAGTGGATATTGTTTTATGCAACCCGCCATTTCATCAGCAAAATACCATCACCGATCATATTGCGCTGCAAATGTTCAAAGACAGTAAGCGTATTCTCAAGCATGGCGGAGAACTGCGCGTCGTGGGTAATCGCCATCTAGACTACCCGCAAACGATTAAACGTCTTTTCGGTCATTATAAGGTACTTGCAAGTGACCGAAAATTCAGTATTTTGTCAGCAACTAAAAAGTAATTAGGAGGCCAGTATGTTGCGCGCCCTGTGTATTAGTATTTTTCTTATCTGTTTGCCAGCCGTTGCTAAGCAAAAGGACGACGGCAGTCAAATTCAAGCTGATAATTTTTATCCAAGAGTAAAAATTGAAACCTCTATGGGTGACATCACGGTCGAACTCGACCGCTCAAGAGCCCCGATAGCAGTGAATAACTTTTTACGTTACGTGGACAAACGCAGTTACGAAGACACCATTTTTCATCGCATCGTAGCTAACTTTGTCGTACAAGGCGGTGGGTACGACGTTGATTTCAACGAGAAACCTTCTTTTCCCGATATCATTAATGAATCGGGTAACGGGTTGAAAAATGAGATGTACACCATTGCCATGGCCCGTCAGAAAGATCCTCACTCTTCAAATCGTCAGTTTTTCTTCAATATGAACGATAACGTTAGCCTCGACCCGGGCCGAGATTGGGGATACACGGTTTTTGGTTATGTCGTAGAAGGCACAGATGCCCTAGATGCCATATCTTTGGTGGAAACAGATTACGATACTACTTGGGGCTGGGCTGATGTGCCGGTTGAACCAGTCATCATCAAGCGGGTGACAGTGCTACCACCCGTTTAATGTTTTAAAGTATTTTCAGAAATAAATTGCTCGGCTCATCGTGGCCGGGCAATGCGGTTTTGTCTTGTAAAGTGAAACCAAGCTTAGATAACAGCCCCATAGATGCTTCATTATTCAAGGCGGTTATTGCTGCCACTTTAGTGAGCCCGAGTGTCTCTTTAGCATGTTTTAGCGTTGCTGTGGCGGCTTCGAAAGCAATACCTCTTCCATGATAACGCTGGGCAAAAGCAAAACCGATGTCGGGCCATTGCAATGATTCTCGCTGCAATAAGCCACACAAACCTAGAGGCACACCATCTTGTATACGTTCCACTAAGCTCAAACAAAAGCCTTGTTGCGCAAACATGGCCAAAGGCCCAGTGTGGATATACGCCAGAGCATCTTCTAATGTGTGTACATTTTTGTCACCTATGTACTTAAGCCAATCAGGCTCGTTCAGCAACGCTAAAATAAATTCAGCGTCACTGTCGTTAAGTAAACGAAAGTTTAAACGAGGCGTTGCATTGGGTAAAAGTCGTGCTTGGGAGGAAATTTCACGCATCTTGTTGTCTAACCGCTAAGTGTGAAACAAGCAATCAATATTACCAATAGCAGCAAGATGTAATGCAACGCCACTGTAGGGCGAAGCGCTGATTTGGCGTACTCAATCAGTAACCCCACTACACTTGGTCTTTGTGCCAACCAATTACGATTAAATTGCATCGCTGTGTCGCTTTGCTCAGTTCCACTTGGCTGAGACAACAAAGTTTCAACGACTAACAAACGCGCTTCTATGCGCCCTTGAAAGGTCTTCCACATTGCTTCTTGTAACCAAAGCAGCAAAACAACAGCAATGCTAAGAAGATGGGCGTCGCTAAAACAGAAAATGGATACTACAAGTGCAATACAGACCAACTTGATGATGGCTGCAAACGTCTCATAATGATCATATTGATTTTGAAGAACACTCCATTCTTGTCTAAGAGCAGAATCGACATGGCAACATACGGCTTGCATGATATTATCTTAAGCAATAAATATTCACGCTATGGTATGCATATATCGCGACTGAAGCAAACGCCCTATTCAAGCGATTCGGTCTCGGCCTCAGTTTCAAAATCGCAACCAAAAAATGCCACCTGATTTTTACCGCGCTTTTTCGACATATACATCATTTGATCCGCCTGTTGCATAAAATCACCCAAAGGCTGGCCGACATATTGGGCATAGCCAATACTCACTGTTACCTTTGTGTTAGCACGACTGAAACTACAATGCTCAATAGACTCACAAATTCGATTCGCAATCTCTTTTGATTGCTCGGCGCAGGCCTCTACTAGCAAAATAACAAACTCATCCCCACCATAACGGCATACAACATCGTCTGCGCGCATCTGCTGAGTGATCAAATTAGCTATTTCAACCAGCACTTCATCTCCGACTAAATGACCATCATTGTCATTAATCTGTTTAAAGTCATCTACATCGACTATCAGTAGACTCAATGGATGTTGGTAGCGAAGACTTCGAGCCGTTTCTATTTCAAGTTTGTTAGTAAAATAGCGCCGGTTATATAATTTTGTTAGCGGGTCTTGTACGGCTAGTTCTTCAAGTAGTTGGTTTTTATCATGTAGCTCTTGCAGAACAGTAAATTGCCCCACTCGGTTTTTTTCCGCCAGTCGCGCGATAAAAAAAGCAATAAGCATAGTCGTGAAGCAGGTAAGAATAGGTGATGACGCCTGCCCACTCGGCAACATATAAAGTAAACCAGCACTGACGGCCAACCAACAGCATAATAATAAGCCAAAAAGAAACAACAAATGCCCTTGTACCAACATCGCAATGACCATCATCCCCATGATAAAAGGTACAGGTCCGTGGCCTTGCATACTGGTGTAAATAGACAATACCGTCGCCATAAATGCTAAAAAGGCGGGGTACATCAACTCAAGCAGTGACACTCTCCAAGACGCTGAGTTACTGACTCTGGCCGAGGGCAGCAGCAACAAGTTAAGTAACGCGTACAATACATTGCTTAAATAGACGGCGAGATAGGGCAGCATTTCGGGGCTAAATGCCCCTGTGCCCAATCGTAGATGGTGTATTAGATGTACACCGAAGCCTATCAAAGCCACAATGGAAAAATACCAAACCAAGGTTAAATTACTTTTAATCGATGCATTCTTATAGGCAAAAGCTTGGTTCGTGGCGGGCTTGGGTACTATCTGCATATGAATTCTGTTATATGTCTTTACGGCTTCCTTCAAATAACTATAGTCGACATACACAGTTTACGAACCCGTTATGGCATATATTTACGCATTACGATGATTAAATGCTAGCACCTGTGAAATATTGGGCTTATCTAGCGCTAACATCACCAATCTATCAATGCCCACAGCCACGCCTGCACAATCTGGTAAACCAACTTCTAACGCAGATAAAAACAACTCATCAATAGCAACACTAGGCAAGTCATTGTTCTTTCGTAGGCTATTATCAGCATTAAATCGCTGCCGCTGCTCTTCAACATGTGCGAGTTCATGAAAGCCATTGGCTAACTCTATTCCTTTAAAATAAAGTTCAAAACGTTCAGCAACGCGTTCATCTTCCTTACTGATCCTAGCCAAAGCAGCCTGACTCGCAGGAAATCCATCGATAAAACACGGTCTTTCGTTCGCTATCTTCGGTTCAATTTCATGGCTAAATAACAATTGCAGAATGGTATCTCTGTCTAGTTCATGCTGACAAATATGCTCATAACCTAATTCACTTCCTTTTTGCTGTAAGGCGCTAAGTGAAGCGGTTAACGGATCAATCGATAAATACAATATAAATGCGGCTTGATAGCTCATACGCTGCGCTTTTTCACAGCCCACAACTTGCTGCATCAAATCGTCAAGCTCATCCATTAATTGGCTGTGGTTAAAATCAGGACGATACCACTCAAGCATGGTAAATTCTGGGTTATGGTGCTTCCCCGCCTCTTCATTACGAAACGCCTTAGCAATTTGATAAATCGGGCCGCTTCCTGCACACAATAGGCGCTTCATGGCATATTCAGGAGAAGTTTGCAGATACATTGTCCGCGCATGAGGGGAAGTGGGATCGTTAAATTCGGTTTCAAAAACGCGCATATGAAAGTCGCTTACTGACGCATTACTTAACTGGGGAGTTTCTACTTCCATCACATTACGCTGGGCAAAAAACTGACGAATGTCAGCAATGATGTTCGCTCTTTGCTTCAGTGTGGCAATGTCAGCCGTAGGCTGCCAATCATTGCTAGGCTCATAAGGCATAATAGTTCCTTGAATAGCGGGCATAAAAAAGCTCACATAAATGTGAGCTTTTAATTCAATATTAGTAACTTATTTCTGTGCGCGTGACGCGTATTCGCCGCTGCGGGTATCCACTTTTACTACTTCGCCAGTTTGCACAAACAAAGGTACACGAACCACTGCACCTGTGCTTAATGTTGCGGGTTTGCCGCCTGTGCCAGCCGTATCACCTTTTAAACCTGGGTCTGTTTCAGTGATTGCTAACTCAACAAAGTTAGGAGGAGTGACCGCTATCGGTGTACCATTCCACAAGGTAATGGTGCAACTGTCATTTTCAACCAACCATTTAACAGCGTCGCCAACCGCTTTATCGTCTGCTGCGATTTGCTCAAACGACTCATTATTCATAAAATGCCAGAATTCACCGTCGGTATACAAATATGACAGCTCCATATCCATGACATCTGCACCTTCAAAAGACTCACCTGATTTAAAGGTTTTCTCAATGGTTTTGCCTGAAACAAGCTTCTTTAGCTTAACTCGGTTAAAGGCCTGGCCCTTACCAGGTTTGACGTATTCGTTCTCAAGAATGTTGCAAGGTTCTCCGTCGAGCATAATTTTAACGCCGCCTTTGAACTCATTAGTGCTGATATTAGCCATGTTTCCTCGTAATCAATTAACTGTGTAGAGTATCTAGTTGACACAAATAATACCTAAAAAACTCATTGCTGTAGAGAATAACTGGCAAAAAGTGCTTTCAAGTGCCTTTACTGATCCGCTTGCTTTATTAAAGTACCTCGCGTTAGATCCAGCTAAGTTTACCGATGATATCGCTGCACGCCGCTTATTTCCTATGCGTGTACCGACTCCGTTCGCCAAGCGAATGGAAAAAGGTAACCCTGATGATCCCCTTTTTCGCCAAGTTTTTCCAAGCAAAAAAGAATTCAACTCTGACCCCAATTACCTGCTTGATCCGCTTCAAGAGCAATCAAATAGCAACCCAGGGGTATTACATAAATACCAAAGCCGAGTTTTATTGCTGGTTCGTGGCGGCTGTGCGGTGAACTGCCGCTACTGTTTTCGACGTCACTTTCCTTACTCAGATAACCATTTAAATAAACAAGAATGGCAAGAAACGCTCGACTACATTCGCCAAGACAGCAAGATCAATGAGGTGATTTATTCTGGTGGTGACCCGCTTATGGCCAAAGATGATTTTTTAGCTTGGTTAACGGATGAAATCGCTCAAATCGATCATATAAAACGCATTCGTATTCATACTCGCTTGCCGGTGGTGATCCCTTCAAGAATAACGCCAGAGCTGATCAAATGGTTTACCCAGACGCGCCTCAAACCCATTATGGTGCTGCATATCAACCATCCACAAGAAATTGATCAGTCTTTACGTGATACATTGCAAAAACTCACCCAAGCAGGTGTCACCTTACTGAACCAAGGTGTGCTGCTGAAAGACATCAATGACAGTGCAGATGTACAAGTCGCCCTGAGTGAAAGCTTATTTGACGCTGGCGTGTTGCCCTATTACCTGCATGTGATGGACAAAGTACAAGGGGCGCAGCATTTTGATCATGAAGACAAAATTGCGAAAGAGATCATGGCACAAATGATAAAGCGCCTACCGGGATTTCTGGTACCTAAACTCGTACGAGAGATAGGCGGCCAACCCGGTAAAACGCCAATTGATTTAAATCTTCATCCTTAATTAGGCAAATGTGTTGATCACTGAACCTAAATTTGGATTTGCTGAAGATGATGGTACGTCAGCTGCTGATTCCAGCAGCTGAAGCGTCGCTTGTCCATCTCGTTCCTGTTGGGATTTAGCCATCTGTAACGATTTGATTTCTAGCGTCGCACCGGATGTTCCAGAGGCTGCGCCTCCTTGAATTTCCATACCAGAACCCCTATTGCTTGTAGCAAAGTTGAAAAGCAGGCAAAATCGCCAACTCTTCGCTGTTATCGGCCACTTAGCCCAAAACTTTAACCCATCTACTGATTAAGTCTTATTCATGCAAACTATTATTGAAAAATTAACTGAAAATGCCCAACTAATTTATCGCAAGTCAATTGATGCAGACGCAACGATTGCTAAGTTACAAAGCTCTGGCAAGGGAAAGTTTCAAGCGATATTTCCTGAAGATGCAGGGTTCACTGCCAGCGGCCGCTTTTTTAAACCCTATGTCGAAGAGTTAGCCATGGATATTGCCAGCCTAAGTCAACTCGATAGTGACGAACAAAAGCAGGCCCTGCCTAAAGTCGTTAAAAAAATTGAATTGCTGCTAACCACACTGAATCAATTTCAGGTAAGCGTAAAAGACTAATTTTAGCGCAATCGGTAACAGGCATTTATTTATGGCATAGGTGTTACCGATGGCATAGGTGTTACCGATGACATATGCATTAGCGATGACATAGAAATTAGCGATAATTTAAGGACAGTAAAATGGGATATTGGTATTTGTCTGTTGCTATCGTGGCAGAAGTGATTGGTACAATGGCCCTAAAGGCCTCGAATGGTTTTTCCCACCTAGTGTCTAGTACAATTTGCGTTGTGAGCTATGCAACAACGTTTTACTTTCTTTCTTTGGTGTTAAAAACCGTCCCCGTAGGGGTCGCCTACGCAATTTGGGCGGGTATGGGGATTGTCTTGATCGCGGTTATCAGTGCCGTGATCTATAAAGAGCTACCTGACCTGCCTGCCGTGCTCGGTATGGGCTTAATCCTAAGTGGCGTGCTTGTGATCAATATATTTTCGAAAACCTCTGGCCATTAAAAGCTCTGGATCTAGGTTACTCAGAGCCTTTTAATTGGCTCATAGGCAGTGATGCAATGCGCTGATCAATTTGGTTAAGTAATTCTTTGTATTGTGGGCTATCAACCTGCTTAAACTGCTGGGTAAAACTGGCTTTATTTAAGTTTTCAGGAAGCCCTTGTGTCTCCGGGAAAAATGTTCTTTCACTCACACTCTTAGCCAGTAATTTTTGCAATAAGAAAGCTGTTTTATCGTCAGTGGCGACAAGCGCAAATTTCACACCTGCGTGGTCGGCGGCCAAGTCCACAAAACTGTAACCGCTGCCACCCGCACCTCGGTCCATTAACTCTTTAAATTCACCAATTGCTGCAGTTAAGCCCTGCTCAGACAATACTTTTATAGCGGCTGAGAATATAAAGTGCTGGCTTAAATCCCCTCTGTTCATCAAAGTCGGTAATTTTAAAGGCGCAGCGATACGCTTAGGCACAGGTTGTACATCGCCGACGAAATTCGCAAAACGATGATGCCCAGCATAGGTGGCGAGTGCCATTATGGCCGCTTCATTTTCTTCATCTGCACTATCTTCAGTGGAGCGACTCAATGCTTCGGCAAATAACGGCTGAATATAGCGCCCTAAAGATTGGGCAGTCGGGCGTCGCCCTACTTCTAAGTTGGCTAAAAAGCGTAAATAATGTGCCGTAGCAATACTTAACGCACTTTCTTCACCAATGTCTCGCTTAAGCTCTTTTAAGTTGCGCAAAAATGCATCCAATGGGCGCATAGCAATAATCATACTGCCTTGAAACATTCGAATACTATCAATCTGTTGCACAAACTGGCTGGCAATGTCGCTATCTGTCCACCAATCAGCTAACCACACTAAGGTAGCCAATGTTTTCTTACCTGGCAAAACGATACTACCAAGACGCACTTCATCTAGCTGCAAGCCTTCACCAGGCAAAACCAAGGCACTGAAGTTTACGTAGCGCCCTAGCGGATTTGGGGGGAGTTGGTAACTGGCAGAAATGCTACTAGCAACAGGCGTAATATTAACCTGGCCATGAAATTGCGCTTTCGCGCGCTGCAAAAAGCCTACTAGGCTATTTAGCTGGTTTTCAGTTAGGGGTATTTGCTGATCTAAGGTGCGGTCTTGCACACTTTGTTTAATTTGCGCAATGAGCTCTTGTACTGATTCAGCGTCATTTACTTGGGTGGCGCTGGTTGCAACAACCAAAGGCTGCTCCTCAACGCTGGCTATAAACAATGCTGCAATAAAGCCAACAAGTAACACGACCACTATCAATAAAAATTTAAAAAAACGCAGCAAATTAGGTCCTTGCATAATTAAAGAGTAAACCTAGCGACCAACAGATAATTAAACGTCTGCCATATTGCCTTTACTTTCTAGCCAAGACTTACGATCCCCAGCACGCTTTTTAGCGAGCAACATATCCATGGTTTCTAACATTTCGCTTGGCTCTTCTATCGTCAACTGCACCAAACGTCGGGTGTTGGGATCCATAGTGGTTTCACGCAATTGTAATGGGTTCATTTCCCCAAGACCTTTAAAGCGCTGCACATTCACCTTACCGCGCTTCTTCTCAGCTGCGATGCGATCAAGAATACCTTGTTTTTCACCCTCATCTAGGGCGTAAAAGACTTCTTTTCCTACGTCTATTCTGAACAAAGGTGGCATGGCAACATAAGCATGTCCATTCTCCACTAAGGCTCTGAAATGCCTAACGAATAAGGCACACAATAACGTCGCGATGTGCAACCCATCGGAGTCAGCATCGGCAAGAATACACACTTTGTTGTAGCGCAAGCCGCTTAAGTCTTCAGAATCTGGGTCAATCCCTAGTGCTACGGAAATATCATGTATTTCTTGTGAGGCAAGCACCTGAGAAGAGTCGACTTCCCAGCTGTTCAAGATTTTACCTCTTAGTGGCATGATAGCTTGAAACTCTCGGTCTCTAGCTTGCTTAGCCGAGCCCCCCGCAGAGTCTCCTTCCACCAAAAACAGTTCCGAGCGACCAGTGTCTTGGGTTGAACAATCGGTTAATTTGCCAGGTAAGGCCGGGCCTTGAGTGACTTTCTTACGCGCCACTTTCTTACTTTGGCGTAAACGACTCTGTGCATTACTAATACACATTTCAGCCAACTGCTCTGCGACACCAGTATGCTGATTTAACCACAAACTGAAGGCATCTTTGACGATCCCTGATACAAAAGCAGCGGCTTGACGTGACGACAGGCGCTCTTTAATTTGCCCAGCAAATTGCGGGTCTTGCATTTTAGTGGACAGCACATAACTACAGCGATCCCAGATATCTTCTGGGGTTAACTTGATGCCTCTTGGCAGCAAGTTACGGAATTCACAAAACTCACGCATGGCTTCAAGCAAACCTTGGCGTAAGCCGTTTACGTGAGTACCACCTTGCGCCGTAGGGATAAGGTTGACGTAACTTTCGGTGATCATCTCACCGCCCTCGGGCAACCAAATAACCGCCCAATCAACCGCTTCTGTGTTGCCACTGACCGCGCCAACAAAAGGGGTATCAGCAGGCAGCGTGATACTCTCACCGGTCGATTGATATAAGTAGTCTTTTAAGCCGTCTTCAAAGTACCATTCGTGGGTTTCTTTACTGACTTTGTCATCAAAACGGATACGCAGCCCGGGGCACAATACGGCTTTTGCCCGCAGCACATGAAGTAACTTGGTGACAGAAAACTTAGCCGAATCAAAATATTGTTCATCAGGCCAGAAATGCACACGGGTACCGCTGTTTCGTTTGCCACAGGTGTCGACTACTTTTAAATCTTCAACTTTTTCGCCATTCTCAAAGGCGATTTGATACACGCTACCTTCACGGCGGATACTCACCTCAACCCGCTTTGATAAGGCATTTACCACGGATATTCCCACCCCGTGTAAACCACCGGAAAACTGGTAATTTTTATTAGAAAATTTACCACCAGCGTGTAACTTGGTCATGATCAATTCAACGCCAGAGATACCTTCCTCTGCGTGAATATCCACTGGCATGCCTCGGCCATCATCAGTGACTTCCAAGGACTGGTCAGGATGCAATACCACCTTAATTGAACTGGCAAAGCCTCCAAGGGCTTCATCGACACTGTTATCAATGACTTCTTGACTAAGGTGGTTCGGTCGCGTGGTGTCGGTATACATACCTGGGCGACGCTTGACCGGGTCAAGGCCATTTAAAACTTCAATTGCATCTGCGTTATATTGATTAGACATAGTTCTTATTTTTGTTGTGGCCGTTGATAAAAATGATTAGGCAATAGGTAAGAGCCAATATGCTCATGTTATACCAATCTACAATTAGTCGTGCAGCAGAAACTGAAAAATATCTTTCAAAAAGCGTTCGTACCCTTGAAAGCTATGATCTCCGCCTTCCTCGATGGTCAGCTTCGCTCCCATGTATTTTTTCTCTGCTTGTCGATAGTCTAAGGTTTCATCAGCAGTTTGCAATAATACCCAGTAGTTTTGCGGGCTTGCCAGAGATTTAGTATCAAAGCTGGTTAAATCACGTGTATGCGATTCATCTAAGCTGAATTTTTGCTTTGTGTAGGGGTTAACATGCTCCCCTAAATAATCAGCTAATAAATTGTAGGGTTGCACCGCTGGGTTAATTAATACTGCTTTGCCCCCGTAACGTTCAAGCAAGTAGCTTGAAAAGTAGCCCCCCATTGAACTACCAATAAAACCAAAATCGGCATTCGGGTGTTGAGCAATTAGCTCATCTAAGGCTTTAGCGGCTGGCTTAGGGTGATTATCCAATTGGGGAATATAAAAGGTTAAATCTGGATAGTACTCGTCCACGAAGGCTTTGGTCTGTTGGGCTTTAACCGATTGAGGTGAGCTCAAAAAGCCGTGTAAATAAATAACTACTTGTTCACGTTTACTAACTGTCATGAATATTCCATTAAATTCTAATGATACGGGTCTCAACTCGCCCGTTATCATTCAGTTCGAGCATGCGATAGCCAGGCACTTCGTGACTGGCGGCAAATTCTTTTGTATTCGCCCATTGCCAACACGTAGAAGGAGCTGACATAAAAACGCATTGCTCACTTTGCATTTGACTGGCGTGATGTATATGCCCGTGCAGCACCACTTTAATTTGAGGAAGCTGGGCAACACGTTGCAAAAAGACCTCACTGTTGCGCCACGGGTGATTGTCCATCCACCCGCCACAAGCATGGGGATGATGATGCACCACCAGCAAATGGTGTAGCGCCGGGTTAAGTTGGACTTGTTCTGTGAGATACGCAAGCTCTGAGGTTGATATTTCCCCACAGGTGTCATCGGTTTTAGTATTCAAACCATGGACTTGCCAGCAAGCCCCTGCATTCAAAGAGACTGGCCAGCCCGCGGAATCATTAAGCTCAGAGTTTAATGGCTCAAGATGGTCATGATTACCGGGGATAACCAAAAGTGGCGCAGTTAATTTACTTTGCCGCCATAATTGGGAAAATAACCGATAACTGGCTAAGCCTTTGGTGGCACAGTCTTCAGCACTGACATCGCCGCTGAGTATCACTAAATCTGGTTGGTGACACGCCACATCAGCTAATACAGCTTGCAAGCTATTGTGCGGGTTAATGCCCTGATAACCCGCTTGGTGCTTATCGGCAAATAAATGACAATCTGATATTTGCGCTACCTTGTAACTCAAGCGAGCCTCATCTATTTACGCACTCGTTGCCTGAAGTTGATCTTTATGTTTAGAGCAAAACAACAACCATTCACTCAAAAATAAATTCACCATCTCTTTTTCATTTTTTTGATGCATTTTGATATTCGGATATTCATAGCTAGGCTGTAAGGCTCCAATATGCTGAGCTTCAATCACTTCAGCTAACTGCGCATCATGGTATAAACGTACACGCACCACTGGGTGCATAAAATCAGGCCCAATAACGGAGTCTTGAGACATAACCACTGTGCTGGTGTAACGACTGCACTCAACAATTTTGATGCTGTAATTCAAAACCTTGTTTACCTGAAATTGGTATTCCAAATCTTCGGTATCGCAATCAGGTAAAAGCCTTATTAATCGCACATAGTTCAGCGCACACACTCGCTGAATACTCGGCAAGTGCGGCACGTATTTGCGTCTTACATCTTGTTCAATCTTTCCAGTCATCAAGTACTCGTTGTTTATTCATAGCAAACCACTGCAGCGCGATTAACGTAGCTGCATTATCTATCTTTCCTTGATTAATCCATTCTAGCGCTTGGTCTTCTGGTACTCGATGTACCAAAATGTCTTCGCTTTCATAGTCTAGTCCATGAACGCCTTTCGCTTGGCTGGCATCAACTTGTGCCACATAAATATGTAACCTTTCCGTGGTGCCACCTGGGCTAGCTAGATAGCTTATGGCTTTTTTAAGATGGGTGATGGTCACACCTGCTTCTTCCTGTGCTTCTCGATAACACACGGCTTCAGGTGTCTCACCTGGGTCTATAATACCAGCGACTATCTCTAACAACCATGGTGAATCGGATGTCGCTAAAGCACCAATGCGAATTTGTTCAACCATGACGAATTCTTTTAGGTGGGGATCATAAGGCAATACTGCAACCGCATGCCCTCTTTCGAATATCTCGCGCTCTACGGTTTCACTCCAGCCTCCCTTGTACAGCTTGTGTTTAAAATGATATTTAACCATTTTAAAAAAACCTGAATAAAGTGGCTCTTTGCGCGTAATTTCCACGTCTTTGCTGGAAAACTGCTGAATTTTAGACATAAATCCCCTTTTAATTATTCACTTTAGCACCATATAGTGGGGCTACATTTAGCGGTTCAAGACTCGTATAATATTCTGTTACACTTGAAGCGTTAGATTTACGTCTGGATGTTTCGTGTTCAGACTCAATGTATTTAAACTTTAGCGTCTTTAAATGCGACATATAATAAACGTAAAAAATTATGGTCTCGCTGCCACAAGCAAAATTCATCAAGGAACACACATGAAAAAAACACTTCTTTCGCTATTGATTGGCTTTGGCGTTACGAATCACGCATTTGCTGACGACTTATTAAGCGTATATCAGCAAGCATTACAGAATGATCCGGCTACGTTGCAATCACAAGCAAACAGAGAAGCTGCTTTTTCTGATATTGAAATCAGCCGCGCAGGTTTGTTACCTCAAGTATCGCTAAGTTTGCAAGCAGCTGAAACCTATGGCGACTTAGACCGCTCAACAAACGACGTTACGTTGAATTTATCACAAACCATCTATGATCGTTCACTTTGGGTTGGGTTAGACCGAGCAGAACTGGTAGCCAGCCAATCTGATGCCTCACTTGCATTTACTATGCAAAACCTTATTTTACGTACTGTGAGTGCATATTTCGACACACTTCAAGCGCAAGATGACCTGGCATTCGCCCGCGCAGAAAAACGCGCCATCGCCCGCCAACTCGAACAAACTAAGCAGCGCTTTGAAGTGGGGCTAACTGCCATTACTGATGTGCATGAAGCGCAGGCACAATACGATACTTCAGTAGCCGCTGAAATCAGCGCTGAAAATGCGGTAGAAACCAACCTTGAAGCGTTGCGTGAAATCACCGGTATTTATCACCCTGATCTAAACGTACTTAATACTGAGCAATTCTCTGCCAGCTTGCCTACTCCAGCCAATGTTAATGATTGGCTGAAAACCGCTGAACAACGTAATTTAGAGCTATTGGTTTCAAATGCCAGTGTTGATATCGCTAAATTTGATATTAAAAGTGCCCGCGCAGGCCATTACCCAACGGTTGGCATAAGCGGAAGTGCTAACAGTAACGATACGGATGGTTTTGCTATCAACCCTGGTGCTGGCGGCAATGAGCGTTTCAATACATATGGCTTGACGTTATCAGTTGACGTGCCTTTGTACACAGGTGGCCGTGTGTCAGCCAACGTTGAATCGGCAAAACACCGATTTGTTGCTACAAGCGAAGATCGCGAACGTATTCACCGCTCAGTGATCCGCAACGTACGCTCTAACTACAATGATATCAAAGCGGCTATTTCGCGTATTAAAGCTTTTGAACAAGCGGTTGTATCTGCTCAAAGTGCATTAAAAGCCACAGAGGCAGGTTTTGACGTAGGTACCCGAACCATAGTTGACGTACTTGACAGCACTCGTAACTTATTCGATGCCCGTCGTAACCTTTCAAGTGCCCGATACGGCTATGTGATCAGCGTACTTAACCTCAAGCTAGCCGCAGGTACATTATCAATTGAAGACGTAACCGATATTAACCAAGGCCTTACCGCCCAGCTTGAAGAGTAGCATCACGGCTAATCTAAATATCGTATAAAAAAGCAGCTCAGGCTGCTTTTTTTTATTTTGACACTACTGTTTTTGCTGCAAGGGTATTGCTGTCAGTTAAGCACAGGGTTATTTATTATCCCCTAATAAAGATAAGGCCACTGCTTCAGCGACTTTTATACCGTCAATGCCCGCCGATAAAATTCCTCCGGCATAGCCTGCGCCTTCCCCAGCAGGATAAAGTCCATTGACATTAACACTTTGAAAGTCAGCACCACGCTTAATCGATATAGGTGAAGACGTGCGGGTTTCTACCCCAGTTAACAAGCCATCCGCTTTGGCAAAGCCTTTAATTTGTTTATCAAACGCGGGGATCGCTTCACGAATAGCGCTTATTGCATAATCCGGTAAAACCTTAGATAAATCGGTGAGCTTTACCCCAGGTGTGTACGACGGTTTTACCTCGCCTAATTCAGAAGAGGCTTTCCCTGTTAAAAAATCACCAATCAGTTGTGCTGGGGCATCATAATTGCTGCCACCTAATGCATAGGCCTGCTCTTCTAACTTACGCTGTAAATCAATTCCGGCTAATGGGTGACCAGGAAAGTCTTTCTCAGGCTCAATCCCCACCACAATTGCACTGTTAGCGTTACGCTCATGACGTGAATACTGGCTCATGCCATTCGTTACCACTCGGCCTTCTTCTGATGCCGCGGCTACCACTGTGCCACCTGGGCACATACAAAAGCTGTAAACCGCACGGCCATTCTTACAATGATGTACCAGTTTATAATCTGCCGCCCCTAATATAGGGTGTCCCGCATTGGGCCCAAAACGACACTCATCAATCATAGATTGTTCATGTTCGATTCTAAAACCCACTGAGAATGGCTTAGCTTCAATATACACATTGCGCTCATAGAGCATTTTGAAAGTGTCTCGAGCGCTATGCCCCACAGCTAATACTGCGTGGCGGCAAGGCAAATGCTCGCCAGTGGATAAGCTTAACCCTGTCAGTTGCCCATTCTCGATATGCACATTGTCGACTCGGGTACTGAAACGAATTTCACCGCCCAGCTCAATAATTTGTGCACGCATACGCTCGACCATAGCCACCAGCTTAAACGTACCTATATGGGGTTTGCTCACGTACATGATTTCATCAGGTGCGCCAGCATCCACAAACTCGCTGAGTACCTTGCGACCATAATGTTTGCGATCTTTGACTTGGCTATACAGTTTGCCGTCGGAAAAGGTGCCTGCCCCGCCCTCGCCAAACTGCACGTTAGATTCTGTGTTAAGCGGTTTTTTACGCCAAAAGCCAAACGTATCTTTCGTGCGTTCTCGCACTTCTTTGCCGCGCTCAAGAATAATCGGCTTGAATCCCATTTGCGCTAACAACAATCCTGCAAATAAGCCACAAGGCCCAAGTCCAATCACAACAGGGCGTTCGTTTAAGGTCTCTGGCGCGTGGCCAACAAATTTGTAGCGGGTATCCGGTGATAATCTGACATGGGGATCGTTATCGAATTTGGACAATAGCGCCTGCTGGTCATCTACTTCGATGTCTAATGTGTAAATCAATTGAATATCAAACTTATTACGCGCATCAAAGCCGCGTTTAAACACTGAGACTGGGCCTAGTTGCGCTGCGCTGCAACCCAGTTTATCTAATATCGCTTGGGTAAGATCCGTATCTTGATGATCAAGCGGGAGTTTTATATCGGTTAAACGCAGCATAGACATATCCAAAAAGTAAGCACAGGGGCACAGCCCAGAACAAAAATAATAAGCTGAGCATTTTAAGCCATGCGCGGCCGCCTGTCTGGTTTATTCAGTAATATATTACCGAGTTAACATCGAGTCTTCGTTCTTGCCTTCTTGTATTTATAGCGCCGATAAGTATGATCGGCGCCAATATCGATTAACCAAGATTTTGCTTATGACCTTTGTAGTCACCGACAACTGTATAAAATGCAAATACACAGACTGCGTTGCCGTATGTCCCGTGGATGCCTTTTTTGAAGGGCCAAATTTCTTGGTGATCGACCCAGACATCTGTATTGATTGCGCATTATGTGAACCTGAATGCCCAGCCAAAGCGATATTTCAAGATGACAAGCTGCCTGCTGGGCA
Organism: Paraglaciecola chathamensis S18K6; assembly: GCA_000314955.1. Taxonomy (GTDB): domain Bacteria; phylum Pseudomonadota; class Gammaproteobacteria; order Enterobacterales; family Alteromonadaceae; genus Paraglaciecola; species Paraglaciecola chathamensis. Next base: position 203,048 of record BAEM01000043.1, read on the forward strand.
AGAAGCCTTCAATGAACTCAATGCTGAGCTCTCTAAAATTTGGCCGAATATTATTGAAGTTATCCCCCCTCCGGCGGATGCCAAAGAATGGGATGGCGTGCCAAATAAGCTAGAGTACTTAGAAACCTGACTCTTCTTGAACGACAAAACTCTGGCTAGTCTTTCTCAAATCAAAACATCACTAAAACTGTTGCACATTAATTAAACAGAATCATTTCAATATCACAGGCTTTGTTGATAGTTGTAGATACACCTTCTATCTACAAAGTCGACCCTCTTTATGTCAGATAACAAAGCAGCCCCGTCTATTCCTCGTGACAAAGAAAATGACCATACCCAAACCATGGCTGAGCAGCGCCAAGCGTTTGTAAAACAGTACACGCAAAGTGAGCTTAATCACGTTGGGCATTATTCTTTAAGCCCAGAGCAAACCGCCGGTAATATTGAAAATTTCTTTGGTGTCGCCCAGGTCCCAATAGGCTTAGCCGGGCCAGTCAAAGTCAACGGTGAGCATGCAAAAGGCGACTTCTATGTTCCTTTGGCGACAACCGAAGGCACCTTGGTCGCCAGTTATAACCGAGGTATGCGCGTACTTGGCGCAGCAGGTGGCGTAAAAGTCACCGTAGTAGACGATGTCATGCAACGAGCTCCCGTTTTCATTTTTGAAGATGCCCGCCAAGCTCACGCATTTGGAAACTGGATAAGCGCACAGTTTGACGACATAAAATCACAAGCCGAAACCACCACCAGTGTAGGTAAACTGCGCAACATAGAGCAGTATGCAGCGGCGCGTATGCTGTATTTACGCTTTAACTTCACCACAGGTGATGCAGCTGGGCAAAATATGGTGGGTAAAGCCACATTTGCCGCTTGTGAATGGATAAAGGCGAATTACCCCGGAGCAGGTTTGCAGCGTTATAATTTATCCGGCGCAATGGATACTGACAAGAAACACTCTCAGCTCAATACCCTGCACAGTCGCGGCAAACGGGTGATTGCTGAGGCAACTATAAGCAGCGAAATTCTAGAATCGAAACTTGGTGTGTCAGCGCAGATGTTATTTAAAATGCGGCAAATATCCAATATGGGCAGCTTTATGGCAGGCTCAATCAACAATGGCTCACACTCAGCTAACGGTATCACTGCTATGTTTATCGCTTGTGGACAAGATGTGGCCAACGTAGCGGAATCTTCCGCGGCACTTTCGTTTGTCGATGTGGATGAACAAGGCAACTTCTACATTGCGATTACCCTGCCCTCATTGATTGTCGCCACCTATGGCGGCGGTACTGCGCTCGCGACGCAAAAAGAATGCTTAGAAATGATGGACTGCTTTGGTGAAGGGAAAGCAAAGAAACTCGCTGAAATTATCGGAGCAACGGTATTAGCGGGTGAGTTGTCTTTAAGTGCTGCCGTATTAGCTGGCGACTGGGTAACTAGCCACGATGCATTAGGGCGTAATCGCTAAATACCATTGCTGCAAAAGTGTAAGCCAAAGCGCCTAGCAAGCGCTTTGAACAAAATGCAGTTAAAGAATTACTCAGGCTCCTCACTGTCCTTAAGATAATGGCTCAAGCCAGCGCGCAGATCTGCAGGTAAAGACGTTGGCATGTGCGACGGACGGTCCACGTAAACATGCACGAATTGTCCGACCGCGCTTGCCTGTTCACTCCCCTCTGAAAATACTGCTAGTTGATAAACCACTGAGCTATTCCCCAGCTTTAAAATAGTCAAACCAATGTCGAGTACAGCCGGGTAACTCACTGAAGCAAAGTACTGGCAGCGTGTTTCTACCACCAAACCAATAGGGCCACTACCATCTAGCTGTAACCAGCCATTATCAATTAATAAACGATTAACCACTGTATCGAAAAAGCTGTAATACGCCACATTGTTGACATGGCCATACACATCATTATCGGCCCAGCGTGTATCGATAGTATCGAAGTAGCGAAAATCACTGCGCGTAGGAGGGGATTTTTTAGCTGTCGTTGGTGTTGTCATTAAAATAACTCCATTTTACGGTTGATACCACTTTACGCGACGGCCTTGGTGTTACATTTTCTGCTGCAACTTTTTGCAACGGCAGATGCTGTTAGTGCGGTAACTACAGCGAGTACAACACTTAATATTGCAATTACTGACGGACTATCGCTTACACAAATCTATCTTCACCACGCTTGCTGATATAGTGCCAATGCATCTTCAAACGTGACCTCGCGGGGGTTATTCATCAACAACCGCGTTTGTAACATTGCCTCACTCGCTAACGCCGTTAGCGCTTCTTGCGCTATACCGTAATCACGTAAGCGCTTAGTGATCCCTAAAGCACGACAAAACTGCTGCATATATTCGATGAACTCTAACGCCTGTTCGCTTTGCGACAGATCCGCTAATTGTGGATTCACCACCAAGGCAAGTTGGGCGTACTCTCGCTCAGCCGCTGGCAAATTGAAGCTCATAACATGCGGCAGCATAAGCGCATTCGTTAGTCCGTGAGCCATGTGATAAATTCCCCCTAAAGGATATGCCAAGGCATGCACTGCAGCCACGGGAGCATTTGCGAAGGCTTGCCCCGCCAGCATCGCCCCTAAAAGCGTTCCGCCTCGGTGATTTATATCTTTTCCGTTTACGTAGCAAGCGGGCAGATGACTAGACAGCAGTGCTAATGCTTTGAGGGCTAGGTTATCCGACAAGGGGTTTTTCTTATGTTTACTAGTGAAGGCTTCGATAGCATGTACCATGGCATCGACACCGGTTTCGGCGGTGATATGGGCGGGCAAACCTAGCGTAAGGCATGGGTCTAGTAAAGCGACATCAGGGTACAACACAGGCGAGACAACCCCCGCTTTGGTTGACTCGCCTGTGGTCACAATGGAAATAGGCGTCACTTCAGAACCGGTTCCCGCGGTCGTCGGAATAAGCACCAATGGCTTACGCTCGGATCTGACTAAATCCACACCGTACATATCAGTGAGTGCTTGTTGCTCCATCGCTAATACTGCGGCCAGCTTGGCGCTATCCATTGAGCTGCCGCCCCCAATGCCAATGACGACATCGGCATTTTTCGCTTGCTCAGCAGCAGCGAATATCACCGCTTCTGGCGGGTCAGCCTGCACACCATCAAACACTGAGAATGTTACGCCAGAGACATCCAGCTCAGCAAATACAGCATCAAGCACCCCTGCGTTGAGTAAACCCTTATCGGTAATGACGAGAATCGACTTCGCATCAAAGCGAGATATCAATAGTGCAGGTAAAGACAAAGCCGCATTCACCCCAAAACGAATATCGCCTACGGTTTTAAACTCAAAGTCATTAATCTCTTGCATCTCTGTCAACGTGCTGGTCGCGAATGAGTAATACTGATGCTAACAGAGAAATTTTTCTCTCAAGCTTTATCGTAGTGATATATCAAGCTTAAAATTTGTTATAGATATAAAGCGCCACTTCTTACATCTGTATACCAATCCTTAATTGACAGTAGTGTAGAATTCAATATTCTATCGTCGATTTTCTAGCTAACTTCGTGAGTCCATGAACGCGTTATCCCTACAAGCCAAATTTATTCGTATTCGCTCGAACAAACTGTTCGAGATTTTTGTGATTTCGGTGATCATATTTTCAGCCCTGCTAGTGGGGGCAAAAACCTATGAAATGTCTCCCACTATGTATCACCTCACCCAATTTTTAGATTGGTTTATCAGTGCGTTTTTCTTAACTGAAATCACCATTCGCTTTTTAGCCGAAGAGCGCAAAAAAGACTTTTTTAAGAACTTCTGGAATGTTTTCGATACGTTAATCGTTATCGTTAGTCTTATTCCGGCAGAAGATGCCGACCTCGCCGTTATCGCCCGTTTGGTAAGGGTATTTCGCGTGCTGCGGATGATTTCAATCATTCCAGAGCTACGTATTCTGCTTGTGTCTTTAGTTAAAGCCTTACCTCAACTGGGCTACGTCATGCTGCTGATGTTCATTATCTTCTATATCTATGCGGCAATAGGTAGCACCTTGTTTGAAAATATTAACCCTGATTTATGGGGCGATATTGCCATTTCCTTGTTAACCCTATTCAGGGTGATGACCTTTGAGGATTGGACCGATGTCATGTATGAAACCATGGAGGTCTACCCTCTGAGTTGGGTTTTCTACTTAACCTTTATTTTCTTTACCGCCTTTGCCTTCTTAAATATGGTGATTGGCATAGTCGTAAGTGTGATGGAGCAAGAAAATGAGCTGGCGCGCAAGCAAAAAGCCAAAGAAGATGCCGCGGAACACGACTTGGAGGAAGAACCCACACTCAGCGACTTGTTAGTGCACATCAAGGGGCTGCAACAACAAGTTGAGCAACTTGGTGCACAAACCACCAAACAGGAGAAAAAATAGATGCATATCGTTTGCCCCCATTGCTATGCCATTAATAACATCCCTGAGAGTAAAGAACATACTCAAGCCAATTGCGGTAAATGCCAACAGAAATTGCACACCCATCAACCGTGTCAATTAACTCAAGGTCAGTTTTACCGGTACATTGAACGTAACCATTTACCTGTATTGGTAGATTTCTGGGCCAGTTGGTGCGGGCCATGCAAAAATTTTGCCCCGGTCTTCGCGAAATTAGCAGGCCAGACTGACAGCATCCTGTTGGCGCAGTTAAATACTGAACATGCACAGCAAATTAGCAGCGAGGCAGGGATACGCAGTATCCCAACATTGATTTTGTTTCATCAAGGCAAAGAAATAGACAGGGTGTCAGGTGCTTTAGGTGAAGCGCAATTGAGACAATGGATCATGCAGGCGATACAAAAGTGTTAGCCTAGCCAATAGCATAAAAAAGCCCGTCACGTATTGAGCGTCACGGGCTTTTTTATTGTATTTACACACTGAAACTAATCAGCGTATTTCGCTTTCAGCTGTGCTTGGCGAGCTATGTTTTCCTCGCTTTTCATTTCACGTCGCTCGAGCTTGCGCTTAGCTAACAAGTTGCTGCCATCCAAAAACAAGGCTTCCACGTAATTTAGATAGATTTCCTCGTTCTGCATATCGCCATTCACTACTGCATCATATTGTTGCACCGCTTTTTTGTACTCCTTTTTGGCAACCAGTACTTGTGCATAAGTGTCGACGGCTGCGGCATTATCTGGGCGCTGCTTTACCGCTTTTTCAGCATATTGCAGAGCGTCTTCTAACTTATTTTGCTGCAAATACAAATAAGCTAAATTGTTTAACGCGACGAAGTTATTTGGATTTTTCTGCAGCAATGTTTGATAGCTTGCAATAGCCTCGTCATCACCACTATTGATTTGTCGCTCAGCCAACATCATCAGTGCCGCACCATCATTAGGTGCCTTTTCTAAGTGCGCTTGAATCGCACTTAAGGCCTCATCTTTTTTATTCAAACGCTCAAGTGTGAATACCCAAAGCACTAAATTACGACCATTGGGCAGCCCAAGGTAGGCCGCATGCGCATTGGGCTCTGCTTGTTCAAAATTGCCATCTACAATCAATAAACGCGCTAAAAAGCCTTTAACGATAGGCATTTTCTTTAACTCAGCGGGAATAGCATCATACGCTTTTTTGCCAGCTTCCATGTCTTTGTTCATGAGTAAGAAATGCGTATGTAGCAACTGCATTTGCGTATCATTTCGTAGCGCTAAAAAGCCTTCAGTCAGTTCGACTCCATCGGCATATTTGCCTGTGTTGTCTAACAACAAAAGCTTTCCAATCACGGCTTGTTTATCGTTCGGTGCTTTACTCAACCACTTGTCATAGTGCGCTTGCGCCCCTGGCATATCGCCAGAACGAATGAGCGCTTGGCCTTTCCCCTGCCAATAAGCGGGAGGTAACGGTGACGCTTGCTCGACTTTAGTAAATTGTTGCAAGGCTAAATCATATTGTTGCTCAAGCAGCAAAACGCGAGCGTAAAGCATGATGACCTGTTGATTATCAGGTGCCTTGGCTACGGCTTGCTTAATGAGCTCAATTCCTTGCTCTGTTTTACCTTGTTGTTTACTAAGTAAATAAGAGGTCGCCAAGGCAGGCGTGTAATCAGGGTAACGCTTGAGTAAATTGCTCAAGCCAGATTGTGCTTGGCTGTAGTCTTTTTCAGCTATAGCGATATTGACCAACCCCAGAGCTGCACCTTTGTGCTCAGGATCAATTTCTAGCACCTGCTGAAACTCCCCCTTCGCTTTGGTTCGCTCTTGCTGCTTACTAAATACCTCTCCGGCAAGTAAATAAGCGCTGATGTCGTTAGGATCTTCGCGCTTCCATTGTTCAGACAGCTCTATAGCTTTGTCATACTGTTTGGTCGTTATGTAGGCCGTGGCTAAGGTTTTCTTTGCGCTTTCCAGTTCAGGAGATTTTTCCAGCGCTTCTTCTAAATTAACTATCCCATCTAGGTTATTCAGGGAAAGTTTCAGTAGCCCCAAACGGGTTAAATCTTCTGCTGAGGTGCTGATACCAGAGGATTTTTCCACTAGTTCTTTCGCTTCTTTTACATTGCCTTGGCGTAGTAGCTCGTAACTTGCCTTGGAAAACAATTGTGCATCTTGTTCGCTCACTTGCTCAATGCGCTCCAGCACATCGCCCGCTTCTGTGTTTAATCCTAACTGTAATTGACTGGCTGCGAGTAATCTCAAACCTGGGTGATTACCGGGCAAATTGCTGGCCACCAAAGAGAGGTGTTGCTGGGCAGATTCAAAGTCTTTTTGCTGATACGCAGCATATCCGGCAATTAACCGTAACGAAGGGTCGTTCACGCCATTTTGAATGCCTAGCTCAGCGTACTTTTGCGCTTCTGGGAAATCATTATCTGCTATTCGTGCCGCCGCTTTAAGTTGATTGAGTAAACCATTCTTAGCATTTACCTTTAGCAGAGTATCGACATAAGGCTCTGCTTTTGCCGTCTCGCCTAAATCAACCCAAAGCTTGGCCAGAACAAACGTGGTTTGTAGATCGTCTGGGTATAAGGACACATAATGGTCAAATTCTTGCGCTGCCGCTTTTGGATCCTGCAGGCTTAAATGTAATTGTGCCGCCAACTTAAGCACTTCTGGATGATCAGGATGCTCAGCTTTCAACTGAGTGATATTTTGCAGAGCAAGTGGGTAGGCTTTATCCAGAATATCGCTGTAGACTTGGCTCAATGACTTAAACACTGAGTCTGTTTCCAGTTGACCTTGGTCAGCAATGATCGCTCTGGCATCATCAGGCTTATTCAAGCGCACCAAGGAAACGACTTTAAAAAAGCCAATTTCTGCTTTTTCTTCGTTGCTCAAATTAACGTTTGTATCTTCCATTTCACTGATCGCAGCATATGCGCCTGTTCGCTGGTAGGCTCTGGTCAGCAACGGCAGTACTTTCGCCCCATCGTAACCGTATTCTAACGCGCGACTGAGTTCTTTTTCGGCACTCTCAAATTGCTTTTCTTCGATATACACTTTACCCAACTCAAAACGAGCTTCAGGGGATTTCGGCGCTAGCTGCACAGCGGTTTTTAAGGAAATAATGGCTGAAGCGTTATCGTTTTGCGCGATGAATTTCTGCGCTGCTTGAATATGCTCTTCACTGGTTTGCTGGCCACAACTGATCAACATCCCTAGTGATAGTGCGATTATCGTTTTTTTCATTTTATGCATCTTCCTTATCCTATTTTTTCGCTCTTTTTAGCGCGGCCTTTTAGCGTGCAACAATGCGCTACGGGTAGTGCGAATTTCCAATATCTTCCGGCTAATCGATACGCTATAAAAAATATATTACTCGAACACTTGGTCTAGTGAAACGGACAATCGTTGCAATTGTCACTCAAATATTTTTAGCTTGAATCGCCTTTGATGAACAATTTTATCCTGCCCCAGCAAATCACGGGCAATTTAATACTCTAAAAATAACTATCTGAAATCTGTGGCACACAGAAACATGTCAGAATTATTTTAATTTCATGACAATTGAGTGCTTTTTTAAAGCTTAATTATCATTGCATTAACCCCTTGATAACAAGTTCACCAGAGATATTCAACAAATACAGATAAGTTCAAATAAAACGCGGCCTAACGTGGTGTATAGAAGCAATTTCTCATATAATACTTCTTTTGTGTATCCACGCTGGTTTGTTTTAGAATTTGACTGTGAAATCTAAGTTAATCCTGCGTGCTTCTAACTAGGGATAATTAATGACTGACACTGTCGAAATGACTTTTAAAGACCTCAACCTACCTGCCGAATTGCTTCAAGCTTTAGAAAAAGTAGGTTACGAAAAACCAACCCCAATCCAAGCCCAATGTATTCCGCTTATTATGGAAGGTCACGATCTTCTTGGTACAGCGCAAACAGGTACGGGTAAAACCGCAGCATTTGCTTTACCTATGTTGGCGAATGTGGATGCTAACAACAGCAACACCCAATTACTTGTATTAGCACCGACTCGTGAATTAGCGATTCAGGTAGCTGAAGCATTTCAGGTTTATGCAAGCTTCTCACGTAAACTAAACGTATTGCCTATCTACGGTGGTTCATCTTATGACAATCAAATTCGCCAATTACGTCGTGGCGCGCAGGTTGTAGTAGGTACACCGGGTCGTGTTATCGACCACATCAAAAAAGGCACACTAAAACTAGATAACCTTAAATTCTTGGTATTAGATGAAGCCGATGAAATGCTACGCATGGGCTTTATCGATGACGTTGAATGGATATTAAGCCACGCGCCAGCAGAGCGCCAAACTGCGTTGTTCTCTGCAACCATGCCTGATCCAATCCGTAAAATTACTAAGCGTTACTTGAGCGATCCTAAACAGGTTAAAATCGAATCTAAAGTTGCCACCGCTAGCACCATAAAACAGCGTTACTGTCAGGTGGCTGGTCATCACAAACTTGAAGCCCTTACCCGCATTATGGAAGTGGAAGAGTTTGATGCGGTCATTATTTTCGTACGTACCAAAACCGCTACCATGGAGCTTTCTGAGAAATTGTCAGCTCGTGGTTATGCTGTTGAGCCACTCAACGGTGATATTCCACAAAACTCGCGTGAGCGTACTGTTGAGCGTTTGAAGCGCGGCAAAATCGACATCCTAGTTGCAACAGACGTAGTTGCCCGTGGTCTTGACGTTGAGCGTGTTAGCCACGTAATCAACTATGACGTGCCGTATGATACAGAGTCATATGTACACCGTATTGGTCGTACAGGTCGTGCTGGTCGTCAGGGTGATGCAATCTTGTTTATTTCACATCGTGAAAAACGCATGTTGTTCTCAATTGAGCGCGCTACTCGCCAATCAATTGATCCTATGCCTATTCCGTCAATTTCGCAGTTGAACGAAACGCGTTTGAGCCGTTTCAAAAGCAGCGTGATTGAAGCTATCAGCGACAGCAGCATCGAAACATTGATCCCTATCGTTGAGTCAATTCAAGCAGAAACAGAAGCTTCACCAGAAGTGATCATGGCTGCTTTAGCTAAAATCGCCCAAGGTGACGAGCCACTTATTCTTAAAGAAGGCGACCGACCAGATCTTAACGCTGCTCCTCCTCGTGGTGACCGTGGCGGACGCGACGATCGCGGTGGACGTGGTCGTGAGCGTGGTGGTGATCGTGGCGGTGATAGACCTCAACGTTCACGTAAAAGCAGCACGCCAGATGAAGGCATGCAGCGCTATCGTATCGAAGTGGGCCACACTCATGGTGCCAAGCCAGGTAACATTGTTGGCGCAATCGCAAACGAAGCGAACATTAGCAGTAAAAATATTGGCGCTATCGAAATTTACGATAACTTCAGTACTGTTGATTTGCCCAAGAATATGCCTCGTGCAACTCAAGATACATTGCAAAAAACCCGTGTTGCCGGTCAGCGTTTGAATATGCGTGAATGGTCAGATCAGCCTCCACGTCGTCGTGGTAAGCCTGAATAAGGTTGCTAAGTTAACTTTCTTTTTAATGCTATTAACCTAGCGCTAAGAATAAAAAGACGAAAAATTTGAAAAGAGGCCACTGGCCTCTTTTTTTGTGCCCGTTACGAGGCTATAACACTTATCTTTTCATAACTAAAAAGAATATCTTTTCTTATTACAATGCTTTATTTAACTAAGAAGAACACGCAAAATATCACCTATACTTCGCAATTTGAGCATTAACAGGCACCATGCAATATTTCCCCATTTTTGTTGATACTAAAGAACTGAACTGTCTCGTTGTCGGTGCAGGGGAAGTGGCTGCCCGTAAGGTAGAATTACTCCTTAAAACCTCTGCCAAGATTACCGTTGTCGCCCCGTGGGCATGTGACACTGTTTTACGCTTAGCCGAAGAAGGCAAAATAAGCCTGCACAACCGCGTTTACCAACAAAGCGACCTCAACGCTAAGCAGTTAGTCTTTGTCGCAACCGATGACAGTGCGTTGAATGTGGATATTCATCAGCAAGCCAAAGCGCTGAACATCTTGGTCAATGTGGTGGATAACACCCCCTTATGCCAATTCATTACACCATCAATAGTTGACCGCTCACCCATTATTATTGCTATGAGCAGTGGCGGTGTGGCCCCGGTGCTATTACGTTATTTACGCCAAAAGCTCGAATCGGTTATTCCGCAGAAAGTCAGTCTACTGGGTCAGTTTTCAGAAAAGTTTCGTGAAACGGTAAAAGCACGCTTTAACTCTGTCACCAAACGTCGTTATTTCTGGGAAGACGTGCTCGACGGAGACGTTGCTGAACAAGTACTACAAGGCAATGAGGGCAAAGCCGAGCAGATGATGCACGATAAACTTGCCCTTGAAGAGCACGACTCAGGCAAAGGCGAAGTCTACTTAGTGGGCGCGGGCCCGGGCGATCCTGACCTACTTACCTTTCGTGCCTTACGCTTGATGCAAAAAGCCGATGTGGTAGTTTACGACCGCCTAGTATCAAAAGAAATTTTGGAATTGGTACGCCGAGACGCAGAAAAAATTTACGTGGGTAAAGCGCGTAGCCTACATACGGTACCACAAGAAGAAATCAACGAATTGTTAGCCGATTTAGCCTTAAAAGGTAATCGCGTGGTGCGATTAAAAGGCGGTGACCCTTTTATTTTTGGTCGTGGTGGCGAAGAAATAGAAACCTTAGTCGAAAAAGGCGTGAGCTTTCAAGTTGTACCCGGAATTACCGCTGCCAGCGGTGCCGCTAGTTATGCGGGCATACCTTTGACTCATAGAGATCATGCCAAATCTGTGGTTTTCGCCACTGGCCACCTACGTGACAACAGCATTAACTTAAACTGGCCTATGCTGGCTCAACCGGAACAAACCACCGTTTTTTATATGGGGCTAACCGGCTTACCCGTTATTTGTGAAAAACTAATCGAACATGGCTTACCAAACAGCACAGAAATAGCCCTAGTGCAGTCAGCTACCACGGCTGAGCAAAAAGTCGTTACCGGCACCCTTGCTAATATTCAGCAACGCGTAGCAGAAGCAGGTATACAGCCACCCGCGTTAATCATTGTGGGCTCTGTGGTTAGCTTAAGAGACAAACTTAACTGGTTTGGCAAAGACGCTTAAGGCTTTTTGGCCAAGAAAATAGTGTGTTTTGTGCCTTTATCCGCTCGAGCTGAGGCCGTGCGGGTATCCACTTTATAGCCAATACGTTTTAAACGCACTTCGAACAGATAATCTGGGCCCGCAGACCAAATAGCCAATACCCCCTGAGGGTGAAGCACTTGGTAAATCTCCTTTAGCCCCTGCTCAGAATAAATCCAATTGTTGTCAGTATGGGTGAGTCCTTCGGGGCCGTTATCGATATCCAGTAAGATAGCGTCATAACGAGCGACTTTGCTATTGAGTAAATCGCACACATCCCCTTGATGAACCTGCGTTCTAGGGTCTTCTAATGGTTTCTTGGCGCATTCACCTAACGGGCCTTGATTCCATTTTACCACTTCGGGGATAAGCTCAGCCACGGTCACGCTTGCTGTGTCGTTTAATATATTCAACGCTGCTTTTAGGGTGTAGCCCATTCCCAGACCGCCCACCAGCACCTTGGCGTTATCCACTGATTTTAAATGGGCGCACCCCACCTGTGACAAGACTTTCTCGGAATTAAACTCGCGACTATTCATCAACTCGCCGCGTTTGCCCGTAATGCGAATAGAAAACGCTCTCCCGCGCTGATGTAGCGTTAATTCGCCGCCGTTATTGGGGATCTGTGCGCTATCGAGCTGAGTCCAAGGAGTCATAATGTGCCTAATCTGGTGTGAAGCTTTTGTGGCGCGCACTTTAGCACATTATTAAGGTTTAGCTTTAGCTGAGCAGCGCTTACCTGAAGAAAATAGCTACCAGTAGCGCTCTTGGCTAATTTGCCCAGGAGAACGACGCAAATGCTTTTTCAGCCCCATGCTTTTGAGCACAACCATGGCATCTTCTATCATCTGCGGGTTACCACACAGCATCACTTGGCTTTGCTCGGCATCAAGGGGTTGCGCCGCCTGTTGCATGATTTGCCCAGATTGTAATAACGCAGGAATACGCCCATGTAACATGCCATCAACCTTGTCTCGACTGACAATGGGCACATAGCTGAATTGGCTAGCATACTGACTCTGGCACTGTTGAATAAAGTCACTGTAGGCTAAATCATTCTGATGACGGGCTGCGTACACTAAAATAACGTTTTTATAGCGCAGCCAAATCTCTGAGTCGGCTAAAATAGATAGAAATGGTCCAATTCCCGTCCCTGTGCCAATTAGCCAGATATTATCGCTATCAGGCACCTCATTGAGCACTAAAAAACCGGTCGCTGGTGCCATGACTTTCAAGTCATCATTCTCCTGCAATTCATGCAGCTTTGGCGATAACACACCGTCTTCAACCGGCACAGCCATGATTTCAAGTTCTTTATCTTTCGGGTGGCTCACCAAGGAATAAGGCCGTGACACAACGCCACTGTCTTGCTCAATGCCCACTTTGGTAAATTGTCCGGGGGTATAATCAGGAAAGTCAGCGCACTGAAAACGCAGACTAAACAAATGGTCGTTCCAATCGATTCTTTTAGTCACTTTCGCATCTAACCACTGTGCCATAAAACCTCCATCTAAAAAGAGTGCTGTGAAACGCTACCATGATCACGCTCATCATGCAGGAGATTTTAAAACTCCCCTCGCCCTCTTACTATTACATTTAGACAAAGACCAAAAGCAATGCGTTTACCCATACACTTTAAAATACATATTGCTCTGATGGCATAAAAACGAAGGTAACTATTGGGGAAAAACGCGGGTTAATAAATCTTAAATAACGATTTAACTCGGCAAGTACAGTGCATATAACCGGTATAAAACGCCTCGGTTATACACAATGCATCATTACGCTCTGAGTCGCTACTTCTGACTCAGAAGCCTAGGTAGCGCCAGATAAAAATGAACTACTTACTTAAGGTGAACTTAGTGTCTTGGTCACGTAATAGGTATAGTGCGAAACACGCTGCCCACATGGGCCATGCAGCAAAGAACAACAAATGGTTAAACGCATCAAAATATTGATTAAAAGCGGACAAGGTAGACGCGCCATGCATAATAAAAATAATTCCATAGGTTAAACGCTTTTTGATACCCGCCACGAATGCAAGCACTAATAAAAGCTGCAACGTCCCCATAATGTAGGCTGTTGTTTCACCTAGCCCAGGAATAGAATAAAACTTCTCAAAAATAGCAATGCTATGGCCTGGATTGACGAACTTGTCTAACGTCCAAATAAACATCACGATGAACACCCCTAAACGTAGGGCGAATAAAGACCACTGTAAGCGGTTACGCACGTCGTTAGATACCGCGTCACTCATGTTAACTCCTTGATTGTCACTATATTCAGCTTAACAATGATAAGCTGGCCGTTAGAATCGGCGTATTAATTTTAAAATAAGCGGCACGCCTGCTGCATTAACGTTTGGCTATGGTTACTACCAAAAAGTAGATACACCACCAGACCGAGCTAAACGTGTTTTCTTACAGCGATTAACAAATTATTTTTAATAACACGATGAATAACCAATGAATAAGGTTGAATGACATGAGCCCCATGGCAGTAACCCTATATTGTTCAACAAGCGTACTAATAATGCTGAATACCAAGTTCACAGCGGTACCCATGCTATGCAGTTAAAAAAGATAATCTTATGACTTCACACCCTCTTGCCCATATCCGCGGCTTTATATTTGATTTAGATGGCACCTTGGTCACCTCCAAGCTCGACTTCGTATATCTACGCACACAACTAAGTTGCCCTGCGTCAATTGATATCTTGCAGTTTATTGCCGGGTTGCCAAACAAAGAGCAGGCGAGCGCGAATAAGATTGTTGAGGATTACGAGCTAAACGATGCCCACGACGCATTGTGGATAGAAGGCGCTGAGCAACTTATACGAGCCTTGCATCACAAGGGCTTGCCCACTGCCATCGTCACACGCAATAGCCTGCCTGCGACCGAGCTAAAACTAAAGCATCACAGTACTTTATTCTCCCCAATATTAACTAGACATGACGCGCCGCCTAAACCTGATCCCAGTGCGTTATTAACTATTGCCCAAGATTGGCAGCTCCCTCCTAGTCAATTAGCGTATGTGGGTGACTATGTGTATGACCTTGAAGCGGCCAAAAATGCAGGTATGTTAGCCTGCCTCTTTGCACCAACTGCATTACCTGGTTTTGCTCATCAAGCGGATTGGGTGTTTAGCCATTTTGCGGAGTTTGAAATGGCTGTAAGCGCCGGTTAGCAGAAAAATAACCGGCCGCCTGTAAAACAATTAAACCTTCATTGCCCCTAAAAGGTCGCTAGCTCATATTAGGGTAAATGCTGAAACATATCAGCGACCAGCTCAGCTTCCTGTGCAGAGTTGTAAATATGCCAAGACAAACGAAAACAATCCTCTCGCTGGTCAAAATAAGCATGGGCATCCTTTAACTTATCTTGCAATGCTACACTCTTCTTTTGACTCAAGTGCAGGCATAACGTGCCGCCTGCTTGTTCAAGGTTGAGCGGCGTTAACAGATGTTTCTCAGCCGACGCTAAGACAGTTTTTTGTAACGATTTACTGTGTGCGTGTATAGCCTGTGGGCCAATTTGATTTATTTGCTGCAAGCCCACCAGTGCGCAGGCATAAGGCAAAATACTCGGTGTGCCTCCCCAAAAACGTTTAGCGCCTTGTGCAAATGCAAAGTGCTCAATATCGAATTCAAATGGGTCTTGATGAGAAAACCAGCCCAATTGTTTTGGCTCAAGTTCATCTATATGCGCTGGATTTACCCACATAAAACCAGCCCCAGGCCCTCCGCATAGCCACTTTACGCAAGAGCCAAATAGCGCATCAACTTGCCACTCTTGTAAATCGACGGGTACTGCACCCGCTGACTGAGCTACATCGACCACCACGCGTGCATTATACGTTTGGCATAACTGGCTAATTTGTGTCACGTTTGACACCACGCCCGTATTCGAATGAACGTGGGTGATCACGGCAACGGCCACATCATCGCTCAGGTGTTTTTGCCACGCATCGAGATCGTTAGGGTCGTAACGCTTATCAATCAAAGTGAGTTCAAAGCCCATATTGTGCAGACCTTGCACCGCAAATCCTAAAGAAGGAAATGCCGATGCATGCATCAGTACCCTTCGTCTTTTTTGTCCTGTAGCAGATGCCTCGCTGTGAGTCGGCAAGGCCTGTAAATACTGACTTAAACCGCTAGACACACTGGGCTGCGGGCAAAAATCCGCGGTATTGGCATTAAACAAGTGACTCAGTTCATGGCAAAACTGCTCTATCACGGTTAGCCATGTTGGCCATGCATCTCCGCCTTTTTGCTGCCAAGGTTCAAAATACGTTTGCCCCACTTCGCTGCGGGTAAGAACAGGTAAGCACCCTACAGAATGACTGAGCAAATACATGCCTTTAGGTAATGAAAACTGCTGACTTGAGTCTTGCACTATGACTCCTCGCTCGCGGTATGGTGAAATGGGCAGCCACTGCTAGACTGGCCTTTTTCTCGATGAATTGGGTCACGCACTTCGCCATATGCTTGGCCCCAACTGTCTGTCATGCTGCTGCGCACCTGCCACAATTCGGGGAAGAACCTGTGTTTTGCTCCATTTTCTAATAAGGTCACGGCCCTGCCTTTCAATGACTTGGCTTCAAGGCCGATTGAGCGCTGAATAAGGAGGATATGTAAACTACGAAATTTCTGTAACTGCTCATCAAATTCAGCCAAGCATTCAGCGACTATGTAACTTTCATCATGGCTATACTGACTATCGTATACCTGCTCAATGGTTTTACCCCGCCCGGTGACATATCCCTTATTGAACACCTTCCATAGATCTTCTGGCATTTTTAATAGGGTACGAAAGCCCGGCGATTCTTGCCCACTGCCATTACCCAGTTGCAAGCGAATTTGTTGGTACTCTTTAGGTGACATGGTTTCCAGCAAGTCCAATTGCTGGCTCATCATGCGCTGAATAAAGTTCACCCGCTTCATTAGCGATACCACACGTAACGTGTTTTCCTGTGACATGTACTCCAGTACGTCTACTAGGGTGTAGATCATTAGCTTCATCCACAACTCTTCTACTTGATGCACTATTTGAAACTGCAGTTCGTCACCGTTACACAGCTCAGTGAGAGGCTTTTGCGAGCTCAACAGCTGCTGGCAATTTAGATAAGTCCCGTAATCGAGCATCTCTGGGTTATCGAGTAAGTTATGGTATTTTTGCCGAAAAACGCTTTGGGTATTTTCACTGGACGATGTTTGCTGCTGGCTCATAGAAGACTCGCTTTTAACTGGGTGGGTTCTCAACGTATTGTGATTAAATGCTAGAACACTCGCCTTCGAACATTGTTCTATTTATACTGCGTAAAGAGACCAGATCAGAACGATGTTCTTTTCAAAAGCAATAACGAGGAACGCATGCTAGATAAAAACAGCAAAAAAATCGTCAGAGCATTAGAAAGCGACGCTCGCATGTCGTTTGCTGCCTTAGGGGATGAAATAGGCATGAGCAAGACCCCTTGCTGGAACAAGGTTCAGCAACTGCAAAATACTGGGGTTATTCAAGGTTACAGTGCCCAACTTGACCCGAAAGCCCTGGGCCTCACCATACGGGCTTTAGTGCATGTAGTGGTAGATTTTGAGCAATATCAGGCATTCGAGCAGGCGATTATCGAACATAAAGCGGTGCGCTCTTGCCACGCCGTTACCGGGGATTCAGATTATGTGCTGGAAATACTGGCCGCAGATATCGATGCTTTCGACGAGTTGCTTCGCGCTCAACTCAGCCGATTACCTGGCGTACAACGCTTTAACACCGCCATTTCCACCCGCATGGTTAAAAACAATGGTGCTTATGCAGATATGTTGTGAGCCTTAGCGCCGTAAAAATGAATTAGCGTTTTGAACGAATTGTTTTAACAAAGGTGTATTAGGCACCAACGCCCTTACCGAATGATTCCACAAAGGCCTCTACAAAATTAGCGGGCGAGCTGTCATCCATATTAAAATATAAACTTGGCTCTATCAGTTCGATTTCGATCACTACATACTCATTTTTATAGCGTAATAAATCGATACGTGCATAGAGTGCATCATCCGGAAGTGATGCCATGGCATGCCGGGCTTGGGTGAGCATTTCCTCATCCGGCTCGACAGCTTGTAAGCTGCCACCATGCTCTTCTTGTACTCGGAAGTCACCTTGTTCAGGCTTCTTTAAAATGGCGTGACTAAAATGGCCATTGAAATAAAATAGCGAATATTCCCCTTGGGTAACGACTGCCTCGATAAAGGGCTGAACCATAAACGCACGCCCATTGAATACCGTTTTCAGGTTCTTTCCTTGATTGAGTAACTGTTCACGATCAAGCAGATACGTATCATCCGCGTTAGCACTAACACAGGGTTTCACCACGAGCTTCTCACAGGAAAAGCGCTCAAAACCAGCACTGACTTGTGCTAAATCGAATGTGTCTAACCATATAGTCGGCACAATGCTAATTCCCTGACTAGCAATGTCTTTTAGATATTCTTTACTGATGTTCCACGTCAACAAGCGCAGGCTATTGGCCAAAACAGCTTGCGACTCATCTATACGCTCTAAACATTGCATAAATGCGCTTGCGTGTTGCTGGTAATCCCATGTGCTGCGCACCACAACAACATCAAAACGGTTCCAGTCGACTTTTGTGTCGTGCCAAGATACCGCTTCAACGTCCCAACCCACCTGCTTCAATGGTGCATAAAGTAACTCGTCATAAACGAAGTACCCTTCAAGGTTGTCCGTGGATAAAAAAGCGCAACGTTTCATAAAGAGGTGACCTTTTGCTTGAAAATGTGAATTAGGTTATTCAACTTAGCTATTCATTCAGTAACGCTTGAATGGCTTCGGGTATCACTGCTGGCGCGCACACCACCACAGTTTTATGACGATTCAATTGCCCCTTAGTGATAGCCACTTTAGATTTTGGCACACCACACTGTTTTGCTAAATATTTGCACAGATGGGCATTCGCTTTGCCATCAACAGGTGGCGCTGTAATAGCGATTTTCAGCGCATCGCCATGCATACCGACGATTTCGTCACGAGAGGCTTTTGGTTGTATATAAATACGCAGTTGTAACTCTGCGTCTTTCATTTGAACAGCATAGTTCATCGATGCTTTTTCCGTTGTGCACGTTGCTGTCGTCTTTGCTCACGTTTCATTTCTTGACGCTTTTTATCCTTTAGCACCCCATAAATGATAGCAATCAAGCCTGCGACGAAAGCCACTGCTAATACAATCCCTATCCATTGGCACAGCAACGGATACGCACAGGGTAAACCGACTTGAATAGAGGCTTCGCTCACAGCTAAACGACCAACGCATGCTTGTTCATCGGTACCGTATAACTAAAACGGATTCTGACTAAAGCCGTCACGGGCTAGCAAGGCATGCGCCGTCATGGCCGACAAGGCCATTTCTACGCCGTCAATCATGTCTTCATTCGCCATTTGATGATACGCCGCAGATTGTCCGCATTGCACAATTTGCACCCCGCTTTTCATCAGCATTGAGAGTAATTCAATATTGGGGTTCTCTTTTCCATATTTGGCTTTGTACGCCTTGGCGCTGCGCATTTCGTTAGTGGCACTACCATGCACGACAATGGCGAGGTTAATATTTTTAATCTCGACGCCGTTAGCCACATGCATATTTAAAAAACGCGCAACGCTATCGTAGCCACGATTAGGCGTACCGTCTTTACCGGCCTGACTCACGTCGAAAACCACCTTAAGTTCAGTGTTTTTTTCTACCTTCATATCTTGCTGTACTGGCGTATGTTTACCGTAACCCCAAATGATCGGGCCATCGGTAAATTCCGCAGCAAAAGCCTTAGTCCCCATGGTCAACGACAGCAGCATGACCATGTTCATCATCCCTGTTTTCACGCTATTTCTTAACATACTTTTTTAGCCCTTTTCTTTTTAACTTTTCCCAGACCATATTGACAACTTACTTGGCCTATTTTTTTTCGGATTTAGTCAAATCTGCTTCGCGACTGGTTTTAAAGTCAGACGACATTTTCCATTTTGGCCAATCTCTTGAATTCGCTAATGTTTCAGTAATATCAACCATTAACTCAATATCTTGCTCTACTCCACCGAGCGACCAATCTGCTGAAAAATCATCTGCGGCCTTATGGTATTTATGGGCAATATAATCAGGATCCGTGTCCCCCAAGCTCATGAACAATAAACTCGGTACACCCTGTTTCGCCATGGAGAAGTGATCAGAGCGGAAAAACAAACCGTTTTGCGGTCTAGGATCGAGCTTTACACTTCGCTGCTGCTTATTAGCGGCGGTGGCGAGATAGTCTTCCATTTCAGATAAGCCATCGCCATATTGCAGAATATAATCCACTTTATCCAACACATTCATACCATCGATGTTAACCAAGGCGACCATATTTTTAGTAGGTATAATCTCCCCTTTTGCAAACTGCTCTGAGCCAATCAATCCCGTCTCTTCGGCGGTGAAATTGATAAATAAAATAGATCGTTCAAACGGGTTGCGCTTATGTTTAGCCATTAATATACGGGCCATTTCTAACGTGCCTGCTACGCCAGAGGCATTGTCAACCGCGCCATTATAGATAATGTCACCGTCAGGCGTTTGCTTGGTGCCGAAATGATCCCAGTGGGCGCCGACCAGAATATATTCATCTGGATATTTGCTGCCGACTATTTTCGCCACAACGTTACGAGAAGTCGCACGGCTAATGGTATTTTTAAGCGTGAGATTCGCCGTTTGTTTTAAGCTCACGGGCACAAAGTCCTTTTCCAATGCTTTGTGTTTAAGTTGCTGATATTGAAGTCCTGCCTGTGCGAAAATTTGCTCAGTGGCCGCTAATTGCAACCAGCCCATAATTGGCAGTTTAGATTTATTCTTTTCGCTATCGACCAAGGTGTATTTGCTGCCGGTATTAGAGCTTTCCACCACACCCCAAGGATAAGCTGCTGGTGCCGTCTCGTGCACAATCAACACTGCTTTTGCCCCTTGGCGAGCGGCTTCTTCATATTTGTAAGTCCAACGTCCGTAATACGTCATCGCGTTGCCGGTAAATAGTGCTTTATCTTGGGTCGCAAAGCCTGGATCGTTCACCAACACGATCACCGTTTTGCCTTTCACGTCAACATCCGCGTAATCGTTCCACTGGTATTCAGGGGCATTAATGCCGTAACCCACAAAGACCAACTCAGAGTCAGTTAAGTTTATTTCAGTGCTAATTTGCTCTGTGCGTGCGGTGAAATCTTTGCCTGAAGCAAAAGACAGTTCGCCGATATTAAGACGCATGTTTTGATCTGGGGTAATTTGCGCCATCGGCACAGCCTGTAGATATTTTCCGAGCGGGGATGTGTCATCGCTTTTCGGGTTTGCGCCTTGTAACCCCATATCGCGATATTGTTTGGCTAAATAAGTGACCGTCAGCTCTTCTCCCTCAGTTAATGGCCCGCGCCCTTGAAATGAATCTGAAGCCAGCGTTTTAATATGCTCAGCAACGTCAGACAAATTCACCGGAGATTCAGACGTGCCATCTCGCTCAACCTCTGCCATTAAATCAGCGGAGACACTAACAAATACAAAAAAGACAAAGCCCTTAACATAATTGTAAAGCGGGTGACGTAAATTTAAACACTTCATAGGTAATATCCATTCGTATACATTTAGCTAGTTTGGCACAGTTAACATGCTAATTTCACTGAATTTGCCGGTAAATTCGATTCACAGCCAAAGGGAAAAAATTTGATAACTAATTGGGAATGAAAGATGTTAACCGATATACTTTTGTTTACAATTGGCAGTACTTGTTGAGTGCTATGTACAACTATGATGCACATTCAACAACACATTATAATAATAACGAAACACAAATAAGGTTTTACCCCCCAATGAACAATAGATGGATGAAGGTTCTATTCCCCTTTCTAGCTCTTGCCGCCGGCTTTGGTGGCATGACATTGATAGAAGTTAGCGCATCAGAAGACGAACAAAAAGATATTGTCGATACGCGCCCTACCGTAACAATTGAAACAGCTCAAGCAGAAGACTACCAAGTGGTCATCTCCAATCACGGTGAAGTCCAGCCTCTCGAACGCACCATGATCTCAGCCCAAGTATCAGGCGAAGTGGTCAGTTGGCACCCAAGCTTTGTGGCCGGTGGTTTGGTATTGCGAGGCAGCGTGTTGTTCAGCATTGAAAAAGACGCCTACGAGGCAGCATTGCTTCAAGCGCAAGCCAATGTCAGTTTGGCTCAGTCACAATTGATTGAAGAGAAAGCCCGAGCGGATGTGGCCGAGCGAGAAGCCAAAAGCCTGCCCAGCAGCAAAGTGTCTGACTTATACTTACGTAAACCACAGTTACTCAGTGCTCAAGCTAATTTAAAATCAGCCCAAGCAGGCTTAAAAATAGCCCAGCGTGACCTAGACAACTGTGATGTTATTGCGCCTTACGACGCATTGGTCGTTAGCCGCAATATTGGTGTTGGCCAGTTTATAGGTCAAGGCACGACTGTTGGTGAGATTTACAATGTTGAAGCGGCTGAAATTATTTTCCCTGTGGCCGGTTTTGACCGCGAGTTTTTACCTGACAATCTGGCCGAAAAAGAAGCGAAAGTCACTACCAATGGCTACAACCCTATTGAGCGCACTGGATTAATCTCACGTGACTTAGGTGTAGTAGACCAAGCTACCCGCATGAGTCAGTTAGTTGTGCGGGTAAACGATCCTTATAGTCTTAAAAGTAATATGCCAGCCCTTAAATTTGGCAACTATGTGCAAGTCAGTTTTCCTGGTCGCACCCTAGAACATATTTATCGTCTACCCCAAGCATTGGTAAACAACCAAACTGTTTGGATCATAGATAAAGACAATAAGCTGCAACCTAAAAAAGTGGAAATACTTCGCGAAGAAGGTGAGTTTTTACTTATTAACAAAGGGTTATCAGACAACGACAGCATAGTGACAACGTTACCTGAGTACCCGCAAACCGGCATGGAAGTTAAAGTCAGCAGCGGTGAAAAAGCGAATGAGCTAACCGCTCAAAAAGCCAGGTAGGAGGGGTTATGTCTATAAATGATTCCGCTCCACGTCCTGATGTACCTCATCAAGATCCTGAATTACCCAATCCATTTGAGCAAAAACAAACTGGCCTGATTGCGTTTTTCGCCAATAACTCAGTGGCTGCGAACTTAATGATGATTTTCATAATTATCATGGGCTTGTTTAGCTACTTCACCATTCAGCGTCAGATGTTTCCTAACATCGAAATTAACTACATCAGCATCAGTGCTGTATATCGTGGTGCTTCGCCTCAAGAAATTGAAGAAAGTATTCTGATTAAAATTGAAGAGTCGTTGAAAGACATTACGGAGATCAAAAGATCCACCTCTCGAGCGTTTCGTGGCAGTGGCCGCGTGACACTAGAGATACAAGAAAACAAAGAGCTTTCAGATGTTTTGGACAAGGTCAAAGCTCGGGTCGATAGCATAGCGACCTTCCCTGCCGATATGGAGCCACCGGATATTTCACAAATTGAGTTCCAGCAAGATGTTATCGAAATGTCTCTGGTGGGTGACTTACCCATTACTCAACTTAAGCCGATTGCCAAAAAAATTGAAGATGAGCTATTGCAACTTAACAATATTTCATTGGTTGCAGTAGATGCACCAGAAGATGAAATTGCCATTGAAATCAAACCCGATATATTGCGTAAGTACAACCTGACCCTAGCTGACGTGCAACAAGCCATACGTAACTACTCAGCCAATATCTCGGCCGGTGAGCTTCGCACAGACTCGGGTATCGTTGCGGTACGCGTTGAAAACCAAATGTACAGTGGCGATGAGTTCCGCCGCATTCCTATAAAGATCAGTGAAACCGGTGCTAAGGTTTACTTAGGCGACGTTGCGACCATTGAAGATGGTTTCGAAGAAGGCCAACGCTACTACAAGTATTCAGGTGTGAACGCCATTTATATGTCGGTTAAAGCCACTAAAGATCAAAGCACAATCCCGGTATCTAAAACCGTCAAAGAATATATAGAGATGCGCAACAAAACCTTACCTTCAGGTTTGCAGCTCAGTATATTGGTCGACATGACGTATTACCTCAATGCACGCCTTGATATGATGCTCAGCAACTTATTCCAAGGAGCCATTTTGGTAGCGATTATGCTCACCATATTCTTGCGTTTTAGGCTCGCGTTCTGGGTGATGCTTGGTTTACCGGTCTGCTTTTTAGGCGCGATCATGATGATGCCTCTGTTTGGTGTCACCATTAATATCTTATCTCTATTCGCGTTTATTATGGTGCTAGGGATAGTGGTGGACGACGCCATTGTCATTGGCGAAAGCGCCTACAGTGAAATAGAAGAACGAGGGGGTGGTACAGAAAGCGTGATACGCGGAGCAAAACGCGTGGCTACCCCAGCGACATTTGGGGTACTGACCACCATTGCGGTATTCGCCCCTGCACTATTCTCAACCGGCCCAGAAGGGCAATTCTTTTACGTTATCGCCTGTGTCGTGATTCTGTGTCTTATTTTTAGCTTAGTAGAATCAAAACTGATTCTACCTGCTCACCTCGCTCACATGAAGTTTAACCCCGTAAAAGAAACTAGCTGGCGGGCTCGCTTCAACAAGCGCTTTTTTGGCTTCGTGAACGGCAAATATAAGCGCTTTGTTGAAAAGTGTACCGAATGGCGTTGGTTTGTTTTCTGTGTCTTCATTGCGGTTTTAGCCATAAGTTGGGGGTTAGTATCGGCTAATTATGTACGAATGATCCCGTCGCCTAAGGTGCCCCATGATTTCCCTGGCATCAAGTTTGAGATGAATGAAAACGTATCAGATGAAGCGGTAATCAACGCACTTGTGACGATAGAAAGCATGGTGATTGACGTTGATAAACAGATCATTGACGAATACGGCAGCAGCATGATGCGCGATATCATGGTATTTAACCGTGGCCGCACCGAAGGACGCGTGCAAGTACCATTAGTTGATGAAGATGAGCGTCATTTCGATGCCTTCGAACTAGCACGGCGCTGGCGAGAACAAATGCCAGACATTCCTGGCATGAAGTCAATTACCATCATAGATGACATTAACGGTGGGGGTAATGATGACGGCGAATTCGGCTATATGTTATTTGGCAGCGACATCAGCACACTGAATGCTGCTGGACGCGAATTTATCTCAATGCTTCAGCAAACTGACGGGTTATTCGATATCAGTTCATCAATTGACCCTGCCAGTAAAGAAGTACAGATGCAGTTGTTGCCTGTGGCCTACGATCTAGGCTTAAACCTAGCCGACATTGCGCGCCAAGTCGGAGCGAGCTTTTACGGTGGCGAAGCTCAACGGGTTATTCGCGGCGGTGATGAAGTGCGCGTAATGGTGCGCTACCCCAAACTAACCCGTGAACGTTTTGCAGAGCTAAAATATGCCGTCATCACGACACCCGGGGGTAGAGAGGTGATGTTAGGTGACGTAGTCAGCCTAACTGAAAAGCCAGGCATTAATTTTATTCGTCGTGAAGGAGGTTATCGCAGTGTGTATGTGTTCGGCTCAATCGATGAAGAGGAAGTTGAACCGAATGAAGTTATCGCCACTGTAGATGAAAAACTTCTGCCTCTGCTCAAAGAAAAGTATCCTGGGGTCAAGACCGAACTAGGGGGCACAATTGAAGAGCAGCAAGCACAACAAAGCCAGCAAATGATGTTTTTGGTTGCGGGCTTGATCATGGTTTATATATTGCTGGCAGCACCGCTTAAAAGTTACGGCCAGCCATTGATCATCATGTCGGTTATTCCCTTTAGTTTAACCGGTGCTATTTGGGGGCATTTCCTGTTTGGTATCGATTTGAGCATGATGTCGACCTTCGGCATTATCGCCGCTGCTGGGGTTGTCATAAACGACAGTCTCGTCATGACAGATTTTGTTAACCAGCAACGCGCGATGGGAATACGCATTAAAGACGCAGTAATCAACGCAGGTTGTGCTCGATTCAGAGCCATCACCCTGACATCGATTACCACCTTTGCTGGGGTGTTACCTATCATGTTTGAAACTAACCTTCAGGCTAGATTCGTTATCCCTATGGCGGTCGCACTAGGTTTTGCTGTTATGTACGCCACTATGGTCACCTTGGTGCTTGTGCCTTGTTTGTATCTAATACTTGAAGATATCAAGAGTCTATTCGTTGCATTATTTTCAGCTATCGGCCGACTCTTTAATCGAAAAAATGGTAAGCAAGAAGTAATAAAAAGTAGTTAATACCAATTCAATTAATTAACAACTTAGCGAAAATTTAATGGGATTGGTATAACTCAGACCTTATTAGAGCAATATGAAAAGCGCCTTCGGGCGCTTTTTTTTATATTGATAAATACGTTTAACACTGTGTTATACCAATGCGCATTAATAAACTCTCGCTGCGTGGTTAATTATTTATTGGAATTATTACCGTGCGATGGTTTTAAACAAACGATTTTCTGTCCATACGATTATACTTTAGTGGATGATAGCACGGGCAAAATAACGTATATTTATTGACCACAGTTTTTAAAACGTCATGCTCAAAAGCATATTCCTTTGGCACCTCAATTTACTTATCGTTTTTGCGATAAGGGAATGGGTCACGAAAAGAACGTAAAATTGAATCGAATCACTCATATATTTTATATCGGCGATTGGCAAGTCACCCCTAAGACAAACTGCCTACGCAGCGGTGAGATGGTAAAGCAGCTTGAACCTAAAGCCATGGATGTGCTGTTAGTACTATGTCAGCAGCGTCATGAGCTTGGCCACGAGAGCGTCTTAAGTGCTGATGATATCGCAGACAAGTGTTGGGGCAGTGAAATTGGTGACAACCCAGTCCACAAAGCCATTACCCAGCTTCGAAAAGCCTTTAGCGACAAACCCAGTAGCCCCAAATACATCGAAACGATACGTAAGCGCGGCTATCGTATCGTGGCCGAGCTCGATTTTCCCGATGATGATGCAATAAATGCTGATACGTCGAATACAAACGAATGGCGAGGTGGCTCGCCCTTTCCAGGGTTAAGCGCCTTTGAGCCTGATGAAAGCGAGGTGTTTTTCGGTCGTAATGAGCAGGTCGCCACCTTGCTCACTCGGGTGTCACAGCTAGTGAGTGCGAAACAAGCTTTTTGCTTAATACTTGGGCCAAGTGGCGGCGGTAAATCTTCTTTGGTAAATGCTGGGGTCTTGCCTCGCCTGACCCATAAAAATGGCTACGATGGCATTGGTGTCATCAGCTTTACCAGCCTAGATTTCGCTGATGTAGGCCAGTCTAGGCTCTTTGTCGATCTCGCCTCTTCAATACTCGATTGGGACGTAAACGATATTCCTGTGTTTGATGGCTTAAGTGCAGAAGCGCTCGCTAGCAAACTACAAACAGACTGTAATCAAGTACTAGCCCTATGCGAGGCCGCGCTGGATTCAATTGGCACGCCCAAAGAAGACAAGCTCGGCGCTACAACTTATCAATATGCTAAACCTCAACTCTTTCTGTTTATTGACCGTCTAGAAGTTTTACTTTCATCCCCGGCCTTCGCTGATGATGAACGCAAAGTTTTTCTAAATACCATTGATACTTTGGCCAGTTCGGGCTGTATTTTAATCTTTAGTGCCTGTCGCAACGACTTTTATCCGTTAGTTGCTGCGCACCACAGTTTAATGCGAGGCAAAGACCAAGGCGCCCATTTTGATTTACTTCCGCCTTCTGCAAGTGAACTAAGCCAAATGATACGCTTGCCAGCAAAAGCTGCGAATTTAAGTTGGGCAAACGAACCCAATAGCACCACCTCTCTGGATGAGATTTTATGCCATGAAGCAGTAAATCACCCAGATGCCCTGCCCATGTTGCAATACACTCTGCAAGAGCTGTACGAGCAGCGCAGCACTGATAACGAAATGCAGTACTCGGTATATCGTCAGTTAGGCGGGATCGAAGGCGCAATCGGTAAAAAGGCCGAAGAGATTTTTCTTCAGCTCTCTAAAGATCAACAAGCACAACTGGAATACATACTCTCTTTACTCGTTACGTTAACCCCAGATGGTGAAAACATCACTAGTCGCGCAGCTCGTTGGTCACAATTAGACGAGAACCCGATCACACATTCAAGCCAACATGAATTTGTGCAGGCCATGATTGAGAGCCGTTTGTTTGTATCACACTTACAACACGGTGAACCCTGTTTCAGCTTGGCCCATGAAGCCTTGATACGAAAATGGGCAAGAGCCAGCAACTGGATAAACGAGCACAGAGACGCACTCAGGATCAAAAGCCAATTACAGCAATTAGCTGGTCGTTGGCAATTTGAGGATAGAAACAAAGCGTATCTACTCCCAGAGGGAAAACCCTTATTAGAAGCGGTTAACCTGCAAAAAAGCGCCGTGTTTAAGCTTGATGAAGAAGAGTGTGCCTTAATCAACGCATCGCAAAAAAGTGGTAATGTAAAACGCTGGTTAAAACGCACCACCGTGACCTTACTTTGTGTGCTCACCTTTACCGCCCTGTTTATGAGCGTAAAAAGCCAACAGGCAGAAAATTTAGCCCAGCAAAAGCGCTTAGAAGCCGAAAGTCTATTAGGGTTTATGGTCGGTGAGTTCGCTGACAAACTGCGCAGTGTAAAGCGCATGGACTTGCTCGATGGTATTAGCAACAAGGCCTTAGAGTATTTTAGCCAACAAGATGAAGAGGTCGCAGAGTCAATTTTTCCGTCTTTAACCAGCACAGAGCAAAATTTTAAAACCCGCTTTCAGCATGCTCAAACCCTAGCTGCTATGGGTGAAGTGGCCTATTCGCGCAATAAAAACGATGAAGCCAAACAGGCCTTTGGAACAGCCCAAACGATTCTAGACAAACTATATAAAATACAACCCGAGAACAGCGAGCTTTTAAAAGCCCTAGGTGCGAACGCATTTTGGTTAGGGCAATTGGCCTCTGACAAGGCAGAATTCACCTTAGCAAAGCCGCATTTCGAGGAATATCTGTCTTTTAGCAAATTGATGAATCAGCTAAAACCCAATAGTGATGACGCTAAACTTGAGCTTTCGTATGCCTATCTAGCGATGGGGGCCGTTAGCAGTAAACTGCAAGATATGAGTGTCGCCAAAGAAGCGTTTGAAAAGGCGTTAGCGATTCAATATGAGCTAACCGAAGATTTACCCCAAACTGACATGTCACAATCGGATATTGCAGATACCTTAGAGTGGTTAGCAGAAACAGAAGAGCAGTTAGGATACCTTGAACTAGCAGTTCAAACTCGTGAGAAAGTACAGCATATTATTAATAATTTATTAGAGTCCAATAGCGATAACGCTAACTTAATAGAAAGCCTTGCCTATTCCTACTTGAATAACGCCAATGTTTTATATTACCTAGGACATTATGCAGCGGCAAATCAGGCTGCTCTATCAGCAAAAGCCAACTTAGATACACTGTTACGGCAAGACCCGTCGAATGAAATATGGCAACTTGACTTGCTGGGTGCTAATGCGTTAAATCTATATTTATCGTCCCTGACTCGCAGTGCGCCTTCAAACCAAAGCATTGCATTGAGAGACTTCAAAAAAATATTAATGAGAGCGGAAAGACTCTTCTCGTCAATTCCTATCATCATCGAAGGCTATCAACTTAACGGTAATTGGGCGTTAGCCGCGCATGCGATTACATTGGCAACGCCAAAATTCGAACAGCTTTCAAAAGAACAATCTTCAAACCAGTTACTGTTGACCGCCTTAAGTAATGTTTATTTGTTAGCAGCAAAACAAGATGAGCACGCACAGAACCAGGTAGGTGCTGCATCTACCACCAATGCCACTAGCAATACCCATTCCGACAAACGCCAAGCCTGTCAGCTGGCAGTGAACTTGCTACAACCCATTGTGACTGATAACAGCAGCTACGAGGTATTGCTGCCCTATGTGCAAGCCCATGACTGCTTGAAACAGCAGGATAAAGTTAGGCCGTTCATTGATAAATTAGCGCTAATGCAGATAAAGAATTATAGTTTTTAGCCCACCATAACGTTCAACCAAAAAGGAAGGAAAAATGTTCCCACAAATAAAAAAAATAAAATCCCGAGTATTTACGAGTCAAGGATGCGAGCCCGTAGTACAGTTTTACGATAGCGAGCAAAAAAGCTGGGATGAAGAGATTGTGCTCGATTTTAACCGCTCGGGCATGGCGATATTCACTCTAGATACCGATGACAGTGCAGACCCTTATATCTTTTTTGGGGCCTTACAAAAAACCGAAGATGGCTGTAATCCAGATACTAATTGGGATTTTATGATAAACGGCGCCGGTAACATTATTTGTTTTAACAACGATTGCCAAAACGCCCAAGATATCTCGGTCAGATTGACCTTAATTCAGCGCGGCGACGATGAACTTGCCAACGCCATCATCAGCGCCGACCCGAAAATTAAAAATCGTCCTACTTAGTTTGTTGATGTATTCAAGCTCAATACACAGTAGCTTGGCTATATTCACTGACTACTGATGAATAAAACGCCGAGCTCTCTATCAATGATCTATATAAGCGCTCTGCATGAGCGATTACATAGTAGATTTGCAAAGAGCATCCGGCGTTTGTGTATTGGCTGTTCGAGAAGTAGCATGACATTGGGCATTCGGCTCTTTGCTTTTTCTTTTGGCAATGCCCCAACCTATTAGCACAACCACGACATTATCTTTAGTTACGCATTCACTCCACCGTGCCTTTGGGCTATCGTAATATTAAAAATCTAACAAGATAAAAGCCCCAACCCTCTAAGTGGGTAGCATATACATGGTGACATAATCCCCCCAACAAGCAGCATAGCTAATTTCAAATACTTAAATGGGATGCCCCGCAGCGCGGTTGTCGCATGGGGGTGAAAGCGGGGCTCTCAGGAACGCAGTTCCTGCCGCTTGAACGGGCAGCATGGATGCTGCACTGGAGGTAGCCCCATGGATGGGTGACACCTAGCCGTTTATTACGTGAACCAGTATTGCATACCACTCGATGGGTGAAAACGGGGCTTTCTGGAGCACCGCTCCAGCCGTTTGAACGACCGACATGGGTATCGGGCTGGACTCAGCTACAGGGAAGTATGACACCTAGCCGTCTACTACGTTTACAAGCTTTGAAATGTGATTGTGGCTACAGTTGTTTTTTCTATGACGCAGAAACGAAAAAAGCCACCCGATTAAGGTGGCTTCATTCTAAATGGGAGTCTGGCGGTGTGCTACTCTCGCATGGGGAAACCCCATACTACCATCGCCGCTAATGCGTTTCACTTCTGAGTTCGAGATGGGATCAGGTGGGGCCGCATCGCTATGGCCGCCAGACATAAACTGTTATTTATCAAGCCTAAGCTTAATAAATCAATATGTAAAAGCTGATGCCGTTCCTGTTAAGGTCGGGCTGTAATCGTCGCTAAATCTCTTTAGTCTTACTCTTGATTCAAA
>BAEM01000042.1 GCA_000314955.1 Paraglaciecola chathamensis S18K6
CTTAAGTTTTATCCCCCTTTATAAAAATACAAAATATCTAAACCGTACAGTTGCATCTGCGATAAGCATCGCCGCTATCACAAAAGCATAGGCGACGTGGTTCAAGCCCAGTAGCGACCACCACTTCTTAAGTTTTATCCCCCTTTATAAAAATACAAAATATCCAAACTGCACAATTGCATCTGCGATAAGCATCATGGAGCTTAGGGTTTCTTTGTCTGTACAATTTACTTCAGCTTTTCATTCCCCTACTTTTTAACGATAAATTAGTAATGCGTACGTGGTTCGTTTGATTTAATTTATTCATTGTTGCTTATTTGTACTTATAATTATTCGCAAAAGTACGATAACCTTTAATAATCAACCTTTTGAAGTATCTATATGAATCCGCTGATTGCTAAAGAAACTAAAGTACTGATCGTTGATGATCAGGTTCTCGCTAAAGGGTATATGAAGTACTCATTAGAGGAGCTTGGTTTTAGCGATATCACTTATGTGGATAAGGTGCATCTTGCCCTGAATAAAATCCGTCACCAGCGCTATGATCTTATTGTTTGCTCATACAATTTAAAGCATGAGCAAGATGGTTATTACTTTTATGATGAAATAAATCGAAATGGTGAATTACCCTTAAGTACTGCATTCGTGTTTATCAGTGCAGACACCACAGCGGATCTAGTGCAAAGTATTGTTGAATTACAGCCTGATGATTTCCTCGCAAAACCCTTTACGGTAAAGGAGTTAGACCGACGTTTATCTCGTATTCTTGGCCGAAAACGGGCGCTGCAAAGTGTTTACTGGTGTATTGAAAAAAAGCACTACCCTAAAGCACTATCCGAAGTTGAATTATTTTTAAGTGAGCCTAAGAACTCCGAATTTTTCCCTTTGGCGTTAAAAATAAAGGGCGAAGTTTTACAGTTGTGCGGCCACTACACACAGGCCAGAGTTTTTTATAAAGCTATCCTCAATGTACAAACATTCACTTGGGCGCAGTTAGGTTTAGTGAAAACCTACCTGCACTTGAACGAAGACGAAGCCGCCGAAAAACTCGTGTTACGTCTAGCCTTCAAACCAGAATCACAATTAGCCGCCTATGACTTACTCATGTCACTGCAAATTAAACAAGGTGACTTTGACACGGCCCTTGAATGCGTTTTGATGGCATCCGAAATATCTCCAAGGAATATTAGAAGACATAAAACAGTCGTAGATTTATCTCGGATCACCCATGATTACCATACTCAATTTGAAGCAGCCAAAAAAGTCGTTAAATTTGCCAAAAACTCCATTCACGACATGCCTGAGCATTATCTAAATGTTGCGCGAGCTGGTATCGATTACGCTATGACCGCTGATGAAGAACAAACCAATGCCTTAATAAAGCAAGCTAACGAGTATATTCGTCAGTTTCGCCAGGCGTTTCCAAAGGCGGATATGCAAGATCAGGTGAATGTCATTAACGCTAGGCTCATGTATTTGTCCGATGAGAAAGACAACGCAAAAGCGTTGCTCGAACAATTAGGTAACGATAATTGGGAAAGTGAATCAATCGAAGCCCTATTAGATAAAGCCAAAGCGTTCCATGAAATAGGCATACACGAACGTAGCCAAGAAATACTAAGTGAAATAATGCGCCGCTGCGAAGAAAATGAGCAAGGTAATGAAATATTTCTGCATTATGTGGAACAGGAGCAAAAGGAAAAACGCCAAATCAAACAAAGCTCTAAGGAATTAAACAATGCAGCTGTGCAGCACTTTCAACAAGGTGATGTTGATAATGCGCTGCATACATTCACAGATGCGTTCACCCTTATGCCTAAAACGCCTTCTATTGCCCTGAATCTGCTACAAGTAATTACTATTAAAAGGCTGCATACTGATGATGCCTACCAAAATACAATTCAACGTTGCGTTAAAACGGTCGAAAACGGCCCGCTAAACGATGAACAAGAAAATCGTTATGTCAAAATTCGCGAACTATTAGACGACATTGCATAATCGCTTTCGCCCTAAGTCACTTTATTCTGCACATTGAACTGGGCTTGCAGATAAATCTTATGTTCCATAATGTGTGTAAGTGTCTGAACACAATCTCGTATATCTTGATAGCGTAAATACAAAGGGGTAAGCCCAAAGCGCAGAATATTTGGCGCGCGAAAATCAGCTATAACGCCTTTATCAATTAACGCTTGGCAAATGCCATGCGCATGCTCATGGGAAAACGCCAATTGACTCCCTCTATCTTGAGGGGCTTTTGGTGATTCCAGTTTCAAATCAGTTAATTCCCCCTCTTCTTCGACCAACGCAATAAACAGCTCACCTAACGCTTCAGATTTTTCCCGCACTTGTTGCATATCTATGTCGTCAAATACGGACAAAGCCGCATCAAGCACACTCATCGAAACCACACTAGGGGTACCACATAAATACTGCGTTATACTTTGGGACTGAGCATAACTTTGCGAAAATGCAAATGGCTGTTTGTGCCCCATCCACCCTTTCAGCGGTTGTGATACTCGCGCCTGAAGGTGTGTTGCGACATACACAAACGCCGGAGCGCCAGGGCCACCATTAAGGTACTTATAACCACAACCTACCGCAAAATCCACCTCACATTCATCTAGCCTTACCGGTAATGCGCCCGCACTATGAGCAAGATCCCAAATGACCAAAATACCTTGTTCATGAGCCTGCCGTGTTATGCGTTGCATGTCTAACAAGCGACCTGAACGAAAATCAACTTGAGTCAACATTAACACCGCCACTTCAGAGGTAAAGGCCTCTTCAAGCTCATCTTCACAGACCAAGTTAAGGCGACACGCATCCTCACCCAACAACGAAGCCACACCTTCAACCATATACAGATCTGTTGGAAAATTGCCCGCTAAAGACAATACCACCGAGCGAGACGTCTGTAGTGATAACGCACTGTTCAATACTTTAAATAAATTAATCGATGTAGAATCACAGCAAATCACCTGCCCTGGGCCAGCACCAATCAAAGGAGCAATCTTCTCACCAACTGTGGTTGGCAGATCAATCCAGCCGTGTTTATTCCAACTGGTAATAAGATCACTTGCCCATTGGTGCTCTAACACCTCTTTTGCCCGCTCTGCCGCCGAAAATGGCATTGGTCCTAAAGAGTTTCCATCAAGGTAAACACCTTTTTCAGGAAGCTTAAACAACTGACGTTTATCAGCCAGTGGATCAATCAAATCCCACTGCGCAATTTGCTCTTCACTTACCCTGCTCATTACTCTTCAACCTGTTGTTTTAATGCCGACAAAAAAGCTTGATACGCATTCGTTTCAGGATGGATCCAATCAAAGTGCCCTGCCTTCTCGACAATCAAATACTCAAGTCCACTTTTTTGCGCTTCGCTGACTTCCACTATTTCGTCGGCTGTGCCTTGCAGCAACAAGGTTTCAGCAGGCAGAGTATAATTTGTGGGAGTAGCAAGCTTATAAGCCTTCATTTTCTGTTCTGCGCTACCTGCAAAAAATGTAGATGTCGCCGCTTGGCAGCTATTTTGTCCTTGTGAATAACCAACCACATCCACTATAGCCGCCAATCCAATTACGCCTTTTAACCTTGCTCCACCTTTAAAAACATGCCGCTGCTCAGCACTTGCTAGTAATGCGAGATGACCACCAGCTGAGTGCCCCACTAGCACCACATTGTTTAAATCAATTGGATACTCTTTAAAGGTTTGGGCGAAGCTCACTCCTTTTAATACATCATTTAAACTGCCGGGCCAGCCACCCCCTGCATCGCCGGTGCGCCGGTACTCTATCGACCAGACCGCGTAGCCCTCTTTTGCTAACGCCTGACTTAAGCCCACACTGTGACCAACCCCATACGCGTTCAACCAACAACCACCATGAACAAAAATAACCAATGGGGCTTTTTCTACATCCTCTGCACCTTTCACGTTTGCCGGTAAATATAGATGGCCGTACTGTAACGAATTTTCACCATAGGCGATTTTCTCGCTAGTATCTGCTTTTGAGCTCAGCTCCATAACTTGCGAAAAGGTGACCTGATTCAATGCCCCATTAGATGAATCGGCTTGCGCAGGCAAATGCTCGTTTCGTTTTTGCTCGCTATCACGGTTTGGCGCATTAGTACTACAAGCCACTAGTGACATGATAAAAAGTAGAAAAACACCATAGTAAAACGTCATTTTCTCTCCCTAGATTGCAAGTTATTCAAAGATATTTAAAGCTGGGAGTAAAACAGAAGCAGAAAGGAAATTGAAGCGCTATAAGGAATAAATCAGAGATACACAACCAAAGGTCGATGCGGATCCACAAAGAAGGTGGCGCGATAACGCCACCTCAAATTACTTCAGTAGAATAAAAGTATTAGCCTAACATTTCGAATGCGATCGCTGTCGCTTCGCCGCCGCCGATGCAAATCGCAGCAACACCTTTTTTCAAACTACGTTGTTTAAGGGCGTGTAGTAAGGTCACGATAATACGTGCACCTGACGCGCCAATTGGATGACCAAGGGCACATGCCCCCCCCTTCACGTTCACTTTCGCTGGATCCAAACCAAGTTTGCTCATGCCTAACATAGTCACCATGGCGAAGGCTTCGTTAATTTCAAATAAATCGACGTCTTCTTTTGACCACCCTGTTTGTGCGAACAGCTTTTCAATTGCACCGACAGGGGCTACGGTAAAGTTCTCAGGCTCGATGGCATTAGAGCTATGCCCAACAATGCGCGCCAGTGGTGTATAGCCCTTCTCAGTTGCTTCGGCTTCACTCATCACCAGCAATGCAGCTGCACCGTCTGAGATTGAGCTTGAATTTGCCGCAGTCACTGTTCCATCTTTGGTGAACGCAGGACGTAATGAAGGTATTTTTTCAGGGCGAGCATTTCCAGGCCCCTCATCGTTTTCAATTACAACCTCACCTTTGCGTGAAGATATGGTCACAGGGCTAATTTCGTCTTTAAATAAACCATTAGCTATCGCGTCACTCGCTTTTGTCAAAGAGCTCAGCGCAAATTCATCCATTTGCTCACGAGTAACACTTTCTTCATCCGCTTTAGACTGTGCAAAACAGCCCATTGCTTTACCGTCGTACGCATTTTCCAAACCATCGAGCATCATATGATCAAGCATTTGACCGTGTCCCATACGATAACCTTGGCGCGCTTTAGGTAAAATATAAGGGGCATTAGACATACTCTCCATACCACCCGCTATGATCGACTTCGCACTGCCTGACTTAATTAAATCATGAGCAAGCATGACCGCTTTCATACCAGAGCCACAGACTTTATTCAGCGTTATCGCCCCACTAGCGAGCGGTAAACCTGCTTTGATACTTGCTTGACGAGCAGGTGCTTGGCCTAAACCTGCCGGTAACACACAGCCCATGATGACTTCATCAATCACCGGCTTATCTTGACCAGCTTCTTCTAGAGCAGCAGTAATTGCACTTGCCCCAAGTTCACACGCGTTGAGTGTTGACAAACCGCCCATAAACCCGCCCATCGGTGTACGTTTTGCACTAACAATAACCACTGAATCGTTATTCATTAATCTATCTCCACATTTTTGTGATACACCTGCATCACTACAAACCACTAATAATACAACAAATAATATACAAAAAATTAAATTAAAAACAAAATATGTTACTAGTTTTTACATCTTGTTCTCTAAGAAAAATATTTTTCGGCTTTCAATGTTGACGAATTGTAACTCATACTTTACCTTTACGTTAACTTATCCTTTACGTTAACGTAAAGTGAGATAGGAATAAAAATTAATATTTTATTGTTTAACAACGTTTCATTTTGTCATAAGGCAGTCTCATGACCGAAAAACTTTACACCATAGGTGAGCTAGCCAAAGAGTTAGATATAACCTCACGCTCCATCCGTTTCTATGAAGAATCTGGACTGCTTAATCCGACTCGAAACGGCCAAAATCGTGTTTATAAGAAAAAAGACAAAGTACGCCTGAAACTTGTATTGCGCGGCAAACGCCTGGGCTTTTCGTTAGCCGAAACAAAGACCCTTTTTGATTTGTATGACAGTCATCAAAACTCTGAGGCGCAACTTGAAACTATGCTGCAAATGACAGAACAGAAACGCGCTGTAATGACCCAACAACTAGAAGATATTCAAGCCTTAATGATGGAGCTCGACGAAGTCGAAGCTCGTTGTAAGGACGAACTCACTACTATTAAGCGAGGAAAAATCGCATGAATGCACCATACCCAACGCTAAACTTCGGCCTAGGCGAAGACATCGATATGTTACGTGATCATGTTTACAACTTCGCCCAAGGAGAAATCGCTCCTTTGGCAGAAAAATCAGACATCGAAAACGGCTTTCCTAACCAATTGTGGCCTAAGTTAGGCGAAATGGGGCTTCTAGGGGTAACCGTTGCAGAACAGTATGGTGGTTCAAATATGGGCTACTTAGCCCACGTCATTGCGATGGAAGAAGTAAGCCGAGCTTCAGCGGGCATAGGCTTAAGTTACGGGGCACATTCTAATTTATGTGTGAATCAAATTCATAAAAACGGTTCAGATGCACAAAAAGAAAAATATTTACCTAAACTGGTCAGCGGCGAACACATTGGTGCCTTAGCCATGAGTGAGCCAAATGCAGGTTCCGATGTGGTGAGTATGAAACTTCGCGCCGACAAAAAGGGCGATCACTACGTCCTAAATGGCAACAAA
Source organism: Paraglaciecola chathamensis S18K6 (assembly GCA_000314955.1). Lineage (GTDB taxonomy): Bacteria > Pseudomonadota > Gammaproteobacteria > Enterobacterales > Alteromonadaceae > Paraglaciecola > Paraglaciecola chathamensis. Next base: position 6,703 of record BAEM01000042.1, read on the forward strand.
ATGTGGATCACTAACGGCCCTGACGCAGATGTCTTTGTGATATACGCCAAAACAGATGTCAGCGCTGGCTCAAAAGGCATGAGCGCATTTATTGTTGAACGCGGCACGCCAGGTTTCAGTCAAGCCCAAAAACTAGACAAGCTCGGTATGCGTTCATCAAATACCTGTGAATTGGTTTTCGAAGATTGTTCGGTTCCAGCGCAGAATCTGATCCGCAATGAAGGAGACGGTGCTCGTGTACTTATGAGTGGCCTAGATTACGAACGTCTGGTGTTATCTGGAGGCCCACTTGGCATCATGCAAGCGTGTATGGATCTCATTGTACCTTACATTCATGACCGCAAGCAATTTGGCCAATCTATCGGTGAATTCCAATTAATTCAGGGCAAAGTCGCTGACATGTACACCCAAATGAACGCAGCTAGAGCTTATGTTTACACCGTTGCTCGCGCTTGTGATCGCGGCGAAACGACCCGCAAAGATGCCGCCGCAGTCATTCTTTACTCTGCAGAGTTAGCAACGAAGATGGCACTAGATGCAATCCAGTTGCTCGGCGGCAATGGCTATATTAACGAGTTCCCTGCTGGACGTTTGTTGCGAGACGCCAAACTATATGAAATTGGCGCAGGTACATCAGAGATCCGCCGTATGCTCATAGGCAGAGAGTTATTCAAAGAATCTGCTTAATGTGACACTCCCCACATAAGCCTGATTAGATCATTAATGTCAATTGCCACACTGGGCCATCAACGATTTTGATGGCCAATAATTTGGAGCAACATCATGCCCCGTATCCTGAGTAAAATAAATTCTAAGACCCAAGAGTTTGCCGATAATGCTGCGCATATGCAGGCGCAAATAGACGATCTCAATGAAAAAATCTCCCTGATAAAACAAGGGGGGGGCGAAAAAGCGAACAAACGCCACACCGACCGCGGTAAATTACTGCCACGGGAACGGATTAACGAACTCCTCGATGCAGGTTCCCCGTTTCTTGAAATATCACAACTCGCCGCATGGGAAGTGTATGACGACTATGTACCTAGTGCTGGTGTTATTGCAGGTATAGGCCGCGTTTCAGGTATTGAGTGTATGATTGTTGCAAACGATGCAACCGTAAAAGGCGGCACCTATTACCCGTTAACGGTGAAAAAGCATTTACGCGCTCAAACCATCGCCGAACAAAACAACTTGCCTTGCATATACTTGGTAGATTCAGGTGGCGCAAACTTACCTCGTCAAGACGACGTGTTTCCTGACCGAGAACATTTTGGTCGAATCTTTTTCAATCAAGCCAATATGTCAGCACAGAACATTCCTCAAATCGCGGTGGTCATGGGTAGCTGTACCGCAGGTGGCGCATACGTGCCGGCAATGGCTGATGAATCCATCATAGTGAAAAACCAGGGCACTATATTTCTCGGCGGTCCCCCTCTTGTAAAAGCGGCAACCGGTGAAGTTGTCAGCGCAGAAGAACTCGGCGGCGGTGACGTGCACTGCAGAACATCTGGCGTGGTGGATCATTTAGCCAATAATGATCAACATGCTTTGCATATCGCGCGAGACGCGATCACTCGCTTAAATCGAACCAAGCCTTTATCACTTGATGTAAAACCCAGTGTCGAACCGCTTTATCCTAAAGAAGATATTTACGGCATCATCCCTAAAGATACCCGCCAACCTTACGATGTTCGCGAAGTGATTGCCCGTGTGGTTGATGGCTCTGAATTCGACGAGTTTAAGGCCCTGTATGGCAATACTCTTATTTGCGGGTTTGCACGTATCTTCGGCTATCCTGTGGGCATTGTTGCTAATAATGGGATTTTATTCAGCGAATCCGCGCAAAAAGGAGCGCATTTCGTTGAGCTTTGTGCTCAGCGTAAAATCCCTCTAGTCTTCTTGCAAAATATCACCGGCTTTATGGTTGGTAAACAATACGAAGCAGGCGGTATCGCCAAACATGGCGCCAAAATGGTAACCGCCGTAGCCTGTGCCAAAGTGCCAAAATTTACCGTGCTTATTGGCGGTAGCTTCGGAGCAGGCAACTACGGCATGTGTGGACGAGCTTACGACCCTCGATTTATGTTTATGTGGCCAAATGCCCGAATTTCGGTGATGGGCGGTGAACAGGCTGCTGGTGTTCTATCTCAAGTTAAACGCGAACAGAAAGAGCGCATAGGAGAGAGCTGGAGCCCAGAAGAAGAGCAACAGTTTAAGCAACCCATCGTTGAGAAGTACGAACATCAAGGTCATCCCTACTATGCTTCAGCCCGCTTATGGGATGACGGCGTGATTGATCCAGCGGATACGCGCATGGTCCTAGGACTCAGTATTTCTGCGAGCTTAAATAAACCCATAGAGGACACCCAATTTGGCGTGTTCAGAATGTAAGGGGCATGAATATGGACAATACAACAAGCCAAAATGATAGTGCGATGAGCGAACATGTCATCAGCGAGGTAGACGAACGTGGTGTTGCCACCGTCACACTAAACCGCCCTGAAGTACATAACGCCTTTGACGATGTACTGATTAACTCACTCACACAGACGTTCACTCGCTTAGGGGCGGATGACTCCATTCGAGCTGTCATTCTAGCATCTAAAGGTAAAAGCTTTTGCGCTGGGGCTGACCTTAATTGGATGAAACGTATGGCGGGGTATTCCTATGAACAAAACCTCAACGATGCAAACGCCTTAGCAAACATGTTGCACACACTAAACACCCTACCTAAACCGACTATCGCGCGCGTTCAAGGCGCCGCATTTGGCGGTGCGGTGGGCTTAGTAGCCTGCTGTGACATGGCAATAGGGAGTAAAATGAGCAAATTTTGCTTAAGTGAAGTCAAACTCGGCTTAATACCCGCTACGATTAGCCCATATGTCATTCAGGCAATCGGAGAACGAAACGCGCGTCGATACTTCACAACAGCCGAAGTATTTTCTTCGCGCCGGGCAAGGCGCATCGGACTGCTTAGCGAAAGTGTGACCGAAGAAGAACTAGACAGCACGATAGAGTCATTGCTTGAGCATATATTGAAAAATGGTCCAAACGCCGTTACCGCTGCCAAACAATTAATCGCTGACGTGGCTAATCGTGTTCCTGATGGCGCGCTTAGAAATATGACCAGTGAACGCATCGCCAACACGCGGGTATCATCTGAAGGCCAAGAAGGCCTGGGTGCCTTTTTACAAAAACGTCGACCTAATTGGTATATCTCATGATTAAAAAACTCCTTATCGCCAATCGCGGTGAAATTTGCTGCCGTATAATCAACACAGCTAAGCGTATGGGTATCCAAACCGTTGCTCTTTATTCAGATGCCGACAAAAATGCACTGCATGTCAAAATGGCTGATGAAGCAATACATATTGGTCCCTCCCCTTCCAATCAGAGTTATTTAAAAATTGAAAAAGTACTTGCGGCAGCAAAAACCACGGGGGCTGATGCTATTCATCCCGGTTACGGCTTTCTTTCTGAAAATGCTGAATTTGCCAAAGCCTGCGCTGACAACAATATTATATTTGTAGGTCCCCCCATCGAAGCCATCGAAGCAATGGGTTCTAAGTCAGCAGCTAAACACATCATGGAGCAAGCCAACGTGCCCTTGGTGCCAGGCTACCATGGTGAAGACCAATCTGGGACGCTTATCAAGCGCCATGCAGATGAAGTGGGTTATCCAGTTCTACTCAAAGCAGCCGCAGGTGGTGGTGGTAAAGGTATGCGTCAAGTTTGGAGTGCAGACGAGTTTGATGCCGCTTTGGCTGCGGCAAAACGCGAGGCTATGTCCAGCTTTAATGATGACATTATGTTGGTTGAAAAATACCTGACCCAACCACGCCATGTAGAGGTACAGGTGTTTTGCGATCATCACGGCAACGGTGTGCATGTTTTTGAACGGGACTGCTCTGTGCAAAGACGTCATCAAAAAGTGGTTGAAGAAGCCCCCGCGTTTAAAATGGACCCAGCACTGCGTGCCGCTATGGGTGACGCTGCGTTAAAAGCGGCTCAAGCTATCAATTACGTCGGAGCGGGCACAGTAGAGTTTTTACTAGATAAAGATGGCAGCTTTTATTTCATGGAAATGAATACCCGTTTGCAAGTCGAGCACCCTGTCAGTGAGATGATTTCAGGTCAAGACTTAGTCGAATGGCAACTGCGCGTAGCCGCCAATGAAGTACTGCCCAAAACCCAGGATGAATTGCACATTAACGGGCATGCCTTTGAGGCACGAATATACGCAGAAGATCCAGACAATGAATTCTTACCTGCCACAGGCACTTTGCACTTATTAGAAACGCCGCCAGAGTCTAAGCATGTGCGGATTGACAGTGGTGTTGTTCAAGGTGATGAGGTGTCAGTATATTATGACCCTATGATCGCAAAGTTAGTCGTGTGGGATACAGATCGAGAACGTGCACTAGCTCGCTTAAGTCAGTCACTGGCCGAATACCGCATTGATGGCGTGACAACCAACATCGCCTTTTTACGCAAATTGATTGATACCCAAGCATTTAAAGACGAAGACATAGATACGCGCTTCATCGAAAAGCATCACGATGAAATTTTTCAACAGGATAACCAAAACAATACACATCAGTTGTTGAACCTGGCTATGTATTTATCGCTGCAAGAGCGCTCGATAAGCACGCCAAACAATCAAGATACTCAATCTCCTTGGGCGAATGTAAATGATTGGCGCCCTAACGAGCAATATCAACGCCAATATACTCTGTTGTTAAATGATCAAAGCCATGACGTTCAGGTAAAAAGAGTAAAATGCGATAACGACGCCACAACTCCCTTTGGCACATTTGTGATTACGTTAGCTGAGCAGACATATCACTGTGAAGGCCGACTAACAGGCAATCGTTTGTTAGCCACTATTAACGGCCATAGTGAAAGTGTGACTATTAACAAAATTGAGCATGATTACGCCGTTTTCCATAGCCAAGGCATGGTTAAATTTACCCATGTACAGAAAGACCTAGGCGCAGCCGACGAAGATGATCAGCACGGTGCGTTTGTCGCGCCTATGAACGGTACTGTCGTCGCCTTATTAGTAGAACCTAAACAACAGGTTATAAAAGGCCAAACCTTGATGATAATGGAAGCCATGAAAATGGAACATGCCATTAAAGCCACTCAGAACGGCATAGTTCAGGAATTCTTCTATCAAACCGGGGAATTGGTTGATGGAGGCGCGGCATTACTCGACTTTATGGTCGATGAGGAAGCGTCATCATGATAAGTGGATTGCCGGCACAAGTAAAAATTGTTGAAGTGGGACCACGTGATGGCCTGCAAAATGAAAAATCACATATCGATTTATCCACCAAAGTCGCCCTAGTCGATGCCCTAGCAAAAGCTGGAGTCACTATGATTGAGACAGGTAGTTTTGTTTCTCCTAAATGGGTGCCACAAATGGCTGATTCAGCCCAGGTCTTTGCTGCAATTAATCGGGTAGATAAAGTGACGTATAGCGCTTTAACCCCAAACTTGAAAGGGTTTGAAGCCGCTATGCAAGCTGGTGCTGATGAAGTTGCTATTTTCGCCTCGGCCTCTGAAGCCTTTTCGCAAAAAAATATCAATTGTTCAATCACTGAGAGTATCGAACGTTTTGCGCCTGTTATTGATGCTGCTAAGGCGCAAGGAATAAGAGTGCGCGGATACGTATCATGTGTGCTAGGTTGCCCGTACGAGGGAGAAATAGCCCCCGAGAGCGTAGCACATGTCGCTAAAACGTTATTTGATATGGGTTGCTATGAAATTTCCTTGGGCGACACTATAGGTGTAGGTACGCCCATAGCGACGCTAACGATGCTCAATGCTGTTTGTAATCTTGTGCCGAAATCAGCCATAGCGGTGCATTTTCATGACACCTACGGACAAGCACTAGCCAATATTTTGGTCGCGCTGCAATTGGGCATAAATATTATTGATAGTGCGGTAGCGGGACTTGGTGGCTGCCCGTATGCAAAGGGAGCATCAGGGAACGTGGCAACCGAGGACGTTGTATATATGCTTAACGGAATGGGCATTTCGACAGGAATCGATTTACCCATGCTGGCTGCCGCCGGGCGGCAAGTTTGCACCAAGTTAGGAGCGGTTCCAGCCTCGAAAGTAGCAAACGTATATGCGACTAAATCCTCAGACGAATAAAGCCGAAACGTGCAGATAATTCAGCTCGTAGCTTGAATTATCTGCTGTATAAGCCACCATTTTGCTTGTTCTTTATTAGGGAAGAAGCGATAATTTTCACCTGCGTTGTCAAATATTTCCCCAAGATGACGTTTTGAAAACTCCGGTGTGTTCGACTCTTCAACAACCAAAGCGGTCGCCACACGCCCTAGTGATTTCTGCTGACAAATAGCTTTCGACAATACTGCAGCGGCATCTGGCACATAAATCGGATCACCATGAAGAACGACTAAAGCCCCCCAAGGGCTAGCACTAAGTATCTCTAGTAAAGGTGCCATGTTAGTTTCAGCTTCAACCACAGACTCTAAATTCCATGGTCCACACCCCTGCACCAATAATATATTCTCTTCTACATCAAGCTCCACACTACCATGCGTAGGAAATCGACTCATATACATCCTTAAATCAATAACTTATCGTACGGTTTAAAGCGAATACGCCTATAGGCTTCACCTTATCAATATTAACGCTTTTAATTAACTGTCACCTTCTGGTGGCTAACTAGCAAGTTGTTTTACCTTCACATCGCCTGGAATTCAGCTTCAGATATTACCTTGAGATTTTCTAACCCCATTTGCAAATCGTCGCCTATCATTCTATCCATAAAAAACGCGACATAGTGCAGTAAGGGGTTGGCACCAACATCACCATAATCATGCCATATCACAACAGTGTCCCCTTCTTTCTCCCTGAGCGTCAACTCTCCGGTTGAGCCAACACCCATTTCAGGAAATGTCAGCGTATAAATGAAACGTTCGTTCTCTTCTATCGCAACAATTTCCATTTCGCCATTGCCTTGAGTTTCACTTTGCCAGCTTGATTTCATTCCTACTGCAGAGTCAGGACCTTCGTAAACCACTTTCATATCAGGATCACGCTCAAACCAGACTCCCCAATGTTGCCATTTCCTCAAGTCTTTAACATGGTTGAAAATGATTTCTGCTGGGGCTTCAATCCTTACCGTACGCACTACTTTGAACTCTGATGGTAGTAACCAGCCCACCAAAATAAAAAACAATACGACGACGACAATCCCTAACCCTATTTTTTTCAACATGTTCCTTTCCTCATTCGCTGACCTGCCACTTCAATAACATTTTATTAACGTTTTACCATAAATCACACAGAGGATCGTACATAAAACAAACAATAAATTTAAGTTAATCAAAAATATGCCACAACTCATGCCTATAAAGCGAGAAGAAAAATAACCTATGGAAGAAAAACAGAAATCTCCCGCCCCGTTATAAATTCATGTGCTCTAAGGCGATTTTCGAGCTGAACAAAAACATAACTGTACATTTATTGAACAATCAACTTTTTCTAAGTCTTATTACGTTATTAATATGTAAAAAATGCATGTTAAATCAGATAGAAGCAAATTGAATTTAAAACTAGCCCATGCCACACTGGGGTTCACAGTCTTTGAAAGCGTAAATTTACGAATTTGAAATTGTGTTTTCTGCGCAACCAGAACGTCAAAATATCAAATAAGAATGGAGTCAATTGTTATGTCCAATCCAAGTCCACGTTATATTAGCAACCTGACCCGAGATACTTACGCGCTGATTTTAGCCGGTGGTAGAGGGTCACGCCTACATGAGCTGACCGACTGGCGGGCTAAACCTGCTCTCTACTTTGGGGGTAAGTTTAGAATTATCGACTTTCCACTGTCAAACTGTGTCAACTCTGGAATCAAGCGAATTGGTGTTGTCACGCAATACAAATCTCATTCCTTGATTCGACACCTAGTTAGAGGTTGGGGTCACTTCAAAAAGGAACTAGGCGAATCCGTTGAAATTCTGCCCGCTTCTCAACGCTCATCGGATAATTGGTACGAGGGTACTGCCGATGCGGTCTTTCAAAATATCGATATCATTCGAGACGAAATACCTAAATACGTAATGATTTTATCGGGCGACCATATTTACAGCATGGACTATGCAAATATCCTGGCGCATCACGTTGAATCCGGAGCCAAGATGACAGTGAGCTGTATGCCTGTGCCCATCGAGGAAGCAGCCGGTGCCTTTGGCGTTATGTCTGTAGATGAAGATTATCGTATTTTAGGTTTTGAGGAGAAGCCTGAGCATCCAACCCCTTTGCCTAATGACCCAACTCGTTGTCTTGCATCTATGGGTAATTACATTTTTGATACTGATTTTTTGTTTGAGCATTTAAAACGTGACTCTGAGAATGAAGGATCAGAGCGTGATTTTGGTAAAGATATCATTCCATCAATCATTAAAGACCATCCCGTTTATGCTTATCCGTTTTCCAACGAAGATGGAGAAGTATCTTATTGGCGTGATGTGGGCACATTAGACTCTTTCTGGTTAGCAAATATGGAGCTAGTGTCACCTGAGCCGCCATTAAATCTTTACGATAAAAAGTGGCCGATCTGGACTTATCAAGAACAACTGCCCCCCGCTAAATTTGTTTGGGAAGAATATAACCGTTGCGGTGCAGCAATCGACTCTGTCGTCAGTGGTGGTTGTATTATATCTGGAGCAACGGTACGTAAAAGTTTATGTTTCTCTAATGTGCACGTGCATTCATACAGTGAAATAGAAGAATCAGTACTGCTACCTGACGTGGAAATCAAACGAAATTGTAAAATCAAAAAAGCAATTATCGACCGCGGATGCGTTGTGCCTGAAGGAACCGTGATCGGACATGATCATGATGAAGACAGAGCCAGAGGCTTTAGAGTAACAGACAAAGGTGTGGTATTAGTCACCCGCGAAATGCTCGGCCTCAAAGTCGGTATCTAAAACAAAAAAGAAAGTTATTTGAGAGATAAAAAACCAGACACTGTCTGGTTTTTTTATGCCTATAGAAGTTTGGTCGCTGGGATAGCGTTTTGCCAGTCTTCAATGGTTTGATTTATAAGCTGAGCCGTCTCCACCGGCGATTCTAAAGGAAACATATGTCCGCCGTCGAATACGTTATGAATTAAATTATTAGCCTTAATAAAAGGACGTATTCGTCGCTCAGTGCATACTTGCGTATGCTTGCCCGTTACCAATAATGCCGGGCAAGTCAATTTCCCATAATAGCGATAGATATCATGGGGAATATTTCTGAATATGCTGGCTTCTACTTCCGGTTTAAAATGCAAATGGCGATGTTGATCTTGTTCTTCGGTCGCACTGCTCACGTAATCGCGAATACAATCACTGTCTATATTCTTAAATAGCGCGCGCGACTGAAAATAGGCGACAAGATCCTCATCTTTATTCCATTGGCGACAGCGGTTTACTGTTTTTCCTGCGGGGGTTATTTTGTCGATTAAAGGTGTGGCTTTCGCCCCTCTGAAAAACACTCGTGTTACTCCCGTTATCATCGGCGGATCTAACATGATAAGCCCTTTAAACAACTCAGGCCGTATGCACGCAGCCATATAGGACACAACACCACCAAACGAATGCCCTATCGCATAGACAGGTTTATCTTGCGTTGATTCAATGCTCTCAATCAGTTCTTGGGTTTGGTTGCCCCAATTTTTTGAAATAGGAAAACGATTATTGTGACCATATTTTTCTATCGCCGAAACATGGAAGTCATCATTTAGCGCACCAAATAATTTTCGATAACTCCCCGCAGGGAAGCCATTTGCATGGGCAAAATGTATATTCACAGCACTACTTTTTTCCAACCTAATCTCCTTTGCATACCCTGTCGCGCTTCAACCGTTTCGTTTCTCTGCAGCGGCCCAATCAATAGGTAGCCTACGCGCTGTCCACATGAAAGCGATTATCGCTAACACATAAGGGATTGAAACCGCCGACAAGGATAAACGCAATGCCTCCACTTCACCATGTTCAACGGTTAATGCTTTACTTAAAATCCCGATAAATGTCGGACCACCGCCCAATGCGATAATGTTCAAAACGAAAAAAAACAAAGCTGTCGACATTGCACGTACTTTGACCGGTGCCAACGTTTGTGCAAGCGCAAAAGAAGGTCCTAAATAAAAGCCACTGGTAAATAACAGAATAGTTAATAGCACGAGCGACGTATTCAAATCATTCACTTGCACAGAAAAGATATAAGCAGGCACACCAACTAACAGCCCCAAAGCAGGCACCCAACCGTACGCACCTCTGTTGGTTTTACCCCACTTATCCGTTATTGCGCCGCCAAACCAGACGCCAAAAGCGTATGCAGTGCCGTTAATAATCCCTACTTTTATTAGAAGGCTGGTCAAATCTAGTTGCGGATAGGCACGCAAATAGAAATCCATCATCCAAGTAGAAATAGCATAGCTACCAAAAGAAGCCAAAGAGATAGCAATACACATTCCCCACCAAGAGGGTATTTTCAAGAGTATTTTGATTGACTGCCAAGACGGTGTTTTCGCCGCAGCAGTGTTCAAGTTCCCCCCTCTAGGAGGCTCCTTTATCGTCAACTTAAGTAGAATCGCTAGCAGCACCCCAGGGATCCCAACGCTGAGCATCACCAGGCGCCAATTTGCATCCCCACCTTTTAAAATAAATGCCGAAGCGAAAAATGCGAGCATGATCCCAAATGGGATACCCAATGAATAAATAGCCAATGCACCTGCACGTTTTTCCTTAGGGTATAAGTCAGACAAAATTGAATGAGATGGAGGGCTGCCTCCCGCTTCGCCGATACCCACCCCAACCCTTGCAATAGCAAGTTGGGTATATGTCGTCGCCATGCCAGACAACGCAGTAAAACCACTCCACAATGTAAGAGAAATCGCTACGATGTTAACTCGGCTGTAACGATCGGCTAGCCACGCGATTGGAATACCTACAACAGTATAAAGGACGGCAAAATAGAGGCCTTTGAGCCATCCAAGCTGGGCATCGTTTAGGCCTAAATCAGCTTTGATAAAAGGTGATAAAATACCGATAATTTGTCGGTCAATAAAATTAAATGCGTAAACTAAGGTTAGTATTGTCAATACATAGGTGCGGTAAGGTTTACTGACCTGATTAAAATCTTCTTGGTAAGTCGCATCACTGGTATTTGTCGTCATTCAATGTCCCTCAAAATTAACGGCTTTTCAGATTTCACAACTTCCATACTAATCTTGTCAGCGTCTAAATAACAAGCCAAATTGTAACAATTACGTTAATTTTATGTATTTATAACAACAACTTATCCACATAAATAACACAGGCAAATTGTTCTTGTGATTATCTAGAATGTTAGAATTTTTACGTGTTAGAATTGAAACAAGACATCCGACCAGTTTCGCAGAGATGCGGACCCTAAATGAGTGACTGGATTTATGCACATTGATGACCTTATCGACGCAACAAACCTCTATATCAATAGTGACAAACACGACAGAGCCCAACTCAGCATTCCAAAAGAGTGGGCTCAGGGGCGCACAGCATACGGAGGGCTAACTGGCGCATTAGTGTATAGCGCAATACGCCAAAAGGTCGGTAACGATCGAGTACTTCGCTCCTTTACATGTAACTTCGTCGGTCCAGTGGTTACCGAAACCGGCTTTGATATCGAGGTAGAGGTGTTGCGTGAAGGCAAAAACGTAACTCAGGTGATTGGCAAGGCAATCCAAAATGAAAACGTGTGCGTTATGGTACAAGCTGCATTTGGTGTCTCAAGAGAATCAAAAATTGAAGTGCTGAATACCGATCGACACACAATGCGTGCCCCAACTAAAGCTGATTTTTTGCCACAAATTCCCAAAATCACACCTAAGTTTTTACGTCATATCGACCTGGCTCGCCAAGCAGGGGGGTTACCGTTTACTGGTAGCAAAGAAAGTAAAATAGATGGTTGGATGCGCTACACAAAGCCACCTAAGGCACTAACAGACGCCCACCTCATCGCTCTTATCGACGGTTGGCCCCCCACGACACTACAAATGCTTAAATGGCCAGCTCCAGCAAGCACCATGAGCTGGAATATAGAATTCGTTTACCCTCACTACACCTTTTCTCCAAAGGATTGGTTCGCTTATCAGGTTCGTACGCGCCAAGCGACAGATGGCTATGCCCAAACAGAAGCAAATATATGGGACCCTAGTGGCCGGCTTATTGCCATTAGCAGACAAACAATCGCTGTATTTGATTAGGAAACCATGTGCACAGGGGATACGAACTTCAAAAGCGGTGATTAGCAACCTAGTTGATTTTTATACAAATCGAAATTTTATATAAAGCGCAAATATGCGCTTTATATAATAGGTTAAACCGAGCAAGACAGCAGCAAAAGTCTGTCAATACTGACAGCAGTTACAGTGCCATTAGTAAATACTAAACGTTGACGGACTAAAAATAGCGAGGGTGCTAATTAATTGCATGTTGGTAAAATCCAGCCCCGCCTCTAACGCTTCTTCATCTAAATTAAGCTCTTCATATTGCTCAGGCTCAATATTATCTAGTCTACTGTATATTTCACCATACACATTGTTCAGCGCTAGGTTAGCAGCCAACTGGAGTATTTTCTCTTCATGGCTCTGTGCTTCATGCAATGACGCATGCTGGTGGGCTATTGGGCCATAGATCTCACTGGGGATCCCCCAAAGTTTAAGTAGCTCTGCACTTATTTCTGCGTAGGTAACACCTAAGTGTTCAGTTTGTAAGGTAACCGGACAATTTTGTGCAGTAAAAGAGCTGCACTTAGCGGCAGTATCCGGTTCAATCTGCAATACGGCTAACTCGCCAATATTATGTAATAAACCACAAACAAACATCTTGTCTGGGTTTTTGGCTGAGGTCTCTTGAGCGATGTACTTAGCTAACAAACCGCAACTCACACCGAGCTCCCAGAAAACACTAAAATCAACCTCACCCTCATTCATATCTTTAAACGCGTGTGAGATGCCATAGGCGAGCACTAAATCATATACTGAGTCCGTACCTATAACTTGAATTGCTTTGCTAACTGTCGTGATCACAGTAGGGAATTTATATAGGGCACTGTTGGCAATCTTCAAAATCTGCGCTGCAACCGCAGGATCGTAATTAATAACCTCTGCTACTTCGTTAATAGAAGCACTGCCATCATCAATAAGCTGCTTAATTTTTGTGACTGAATCAGGCAATACAAATAAATCACCTGCTTTCTCGGCATACTCAAGAGCATTCATACGCACGTATATCCTTAATAAGATTGTGGAATAGTGTAAGTCATCGCATTCCTAGTATTCAAGATTAAAACACCTAAAAGGACGATAGGAAAAATGAAGAATAGTCATGAGGTAAATTAAATGCCATCTAAAAATACCCCTTTCTTATACTAAAGTAGTAAGCATGTTATTACATTACGCAAAAACGAATAAGATTTCCAATAGCTAAAACTACCAAGCCGCATTAAGCTCAAGAACAATTACAACAGCGAACAATTGAAATAAAAGCGAATCTAACAGCAAAGAAATGAAATACTAACTAAGAGAATAAAGAGTAGGTATAAATGTAAAATTGGGGGAGTAATAAAATAGATTAGATGGTGGGTCGTGCTGGATTCGAACCAGCGACCAATTGATTAAAAGTCAACTGCTCTACCAACTGAGCTAACGACCCATCTAATTGTAACGCTTTGAATTGTTTGATTTAACTGGTGGGTCGTGCTGGATTCGAACCAGCGACCAATTGATTAAAAGTCAACTGCTCTACCAACTGAGCTAACGACCCATCAAATTAAATCTAACTGCTTAGCAATAAAGGAAAATTTATACCTTCCTTGCTTTGCATCTCGTCTCTCGGTGACGAGGGCGCATATAATACTGAATTCGAAATTTCATGCAACCTTAAATTACGCTTTATTTTCATAAATCGTATCGTTTGCTTGAAAAGCATACAATACGAGGGTTGCGCGGTTATTTTTCAATCTAAATAGAGGTGAAAAATTCAAATACTATGCGTGAGCCGCTAATTATTTAACGGCGTTTAACTTAATTTCTGCCAATTTTCGCGCTGAAGAATTAGGGTACTCAGCAACAACTTTTTTCCACAATTGTTCTGCTCGCGCAATATTTGAGCGCTCTTGCTCACAAATACCTAACTTGAGCATCGCATCTGCCCGTTTCGAGGAATCAGGAAATTGTGTTATCAAGGTATCGAACTGATTAGCAGCCGCAGCCCAATCCTGTTTATTAAACAATAATTGCCCAAGCCAGTAATGCGCGTTAGACGCATAACTAGAGTTAGGGTAGTTCTGTAAGAACGATTGAAACTCAGGGATCGCATCATCGTAAAGCTTATCTTTTAAGATAAGATTCACCGCTTTATCGTAGGCTTGGTCTTCATTTAAGCTGGTAGCAGCCCCCTGATTAGTCTGATTAGCTTGATTTAGCTCTCCAGAGCTCTGAGCGGCACCAGGCGTCATCACGGCGGCAATACGTTTATCAATTTCTAAATACAGTTCCCGCTGACGTTCTAAAATCCGCTCTAGTTGATAATTGTGCTTCTCAATACTACCACGCAACTCATTCACTTCATTCTGGAGCAAATCAAGTTGCTCCTGAACGCGGTGTTGCTGGGCGGTACGCGTATTAAAAAGACGTTCGAGGGTGGCTAAACGTGACTCAGTACTGCCACTGCTTACATCCGCTACAGGCGCAGGAGCCGCATTTACTGCGGCCCCAAATATCGCTGTCAGAGTAAGCGCAAGAATGCGTTTATTCATAAATCCAACTTTTATTGATATACAAGAACACCACGACGGTTTTCAGCAAATGCAGCTGTGGTACCTGAGGTATCGATAGGCTTTTCTTCACCGTAAGACACAACTGACACTTGTGAGGCACTCACGCCAGCATTCATCAAGTATGTTTCTACAGATTTAGCACGACGCTCACCCAATGCAATGTTGTATTCAGGTGTGCCACGGCTATCACAATGCCCTTCAATCACAACAGATTGCCCAGGGTTTTTCACCAAAAATGCAGCATGTTGGTCAAGTAAAGCATAATACTTCGAACCTACGCTAGAACGGTCAAAATCAAAATAAACAACCTGATCATCCATCAATGCACTTTTCTCTTTTTGCATGACTTCTTCAGGAGACAACATAGGCTTCATATTGCCTGCTTGCACTTTTGCTTCTTCCGCTTTGCGATCCGCTTCTGCTTGTGCTGCAGCAACACGGTTACGCTCTGCTGCTAGCTCTTCTTCGCTAGGACCAGACGAACAAGCAACCATTGTCACGATTGGAAGTGCAAGTGTGATGCCTTTGAATATTTTGCTAAGTTGCATTTTCTAATTCCTTATTATTATCAAATTTATAAATAGGTTAAACATGTTACAACAAAAATGGCGACCAACTTGGCGACTTAACCTGCCCATCAGAAGCGGGTAAACGCGCCTTGAAGCGACCATCTAAGGAAACCAAAGACAAAACTTGCTTACCTTGATGTAACGTACTGTAAATAATCATACTTCCATTTGGTGCAATACTCGGGGATTCATCCAAATAGGTTTTGGTTAATACCTGAATATTTCCATTGTTTAAATCTTGCGCCGCAATATTGTAGTTCCCTCGAGTACGGTTGACCATGACCATGCGACCACCGTCAGGGGTGATGGTTCCCCCAAGATTCATTTCACCGTCAAACGTCACCCTTCTGACACTGTTAGAAGCTAAATCTACGCGATAAATTTGAGGTTTACCACCCCGTTCAGAACTAAATATCAAGCTCTTACCGTCAGGTGACCAGCTCGGTTCAGTGTCAATTGCACGGTTACGTGTTATCCGTTCTAGACGCTTCGAGGCGATATCCATCACATAAATCTCTGGGTTACCGTCTTTGGATAAAACCATGGCTAACTGTTTACCGTTAGGCGAGAAAACCGGTGCGCTGTTTATGCCAGAGAAATCTGTCATTTGCGTTCGGCTCATGGTGTATAAGTCTTGAATGTAAATTTGCGAACGTTTGTTTTCAAACGTCACATAAGCCAATTTAGTGCCATCTGGTGACCATGAAGGAGACATAAGAGGCTCTTTCGAGCGAAGCAGCATAGTTTCGTTTACGCCGTCATAATCGGCCACAACCAACTGATAAGGAAAAGCATTGGTTTTACGGTCACGCACAACAACATAAGCGATACGCGTCATAAACGCCCCTTTTTCACCTGTCAGTTTTTCATACACAACATCACTGATACGATGGGCGTATTGTCTAAACCCCTCTCCTGTTATCACTGTTTGGCGGCTATCTAAAATATGGTCATTACTGTTAGTTAACTGACCATTATTTAACGCTTGGGCCTTACCACCTGTTATTTGGCCACGAATCGCATCGACTAAAGTGAAGTTAACGCGATAGCGATCAGGTCCCTCAGGGGTAACCGAGCCAACTAAAATAGCTTCAACACCGGTTGCCGCCCAGGCTCTGTAATCTAATTCACTATCAGTATGCGGTTGACCGGGCATACTGGCTGTATCAATTGGGCTAAACTTACCACTTCGCAGTAAGTCACCGCTTATCACCTCTGATAGCGCTTCTGGCATCTGTCCTGGGCCGTTCCACTTAAAAGGAACCACCGCAATAGGACGTGCGGAATCGATTCCTTCGGTGATGACTATTTCCAAACTTGCTTGGCTAGATGCACTTAACATCAAAGACAAAAAGGTCAAAATACGGGTAATTCTAATCATTATAATTCGGGCTCTACAGTTAAATTAATATCACGGAGCTTTTCATACACATCAGCTTCCTTTGATACCGGAAGGGTACCGGCTTTGAAAACAGCAGATTTAGCAGCTCTGCATAATATAGGATCTCCACCTAATTCTTTTACCTGAATAACCAGACCAGAGGACGCCAAGCGAACATTCAACTGACAGGATTTCCCCTTCATTGAATTGTCTACAATCAGCTGACGCTGAATGGCTTGATGGATCAGTGCTTGGTACTTTTGTACTTCAGTTAACACTTGTTTACTGCGTCGTTGCTGGCGCACAGCCTGTTCTGCTTCGAGTTGATCCTGCAACGCACGTTCTTGACGTGCTTTTTCCGCCGCCTCAGCTTTCTTACGTTGCGCTTCTTTTAAGGCTTTTTCTTCCTTCTCACGAGCTTCTTTTGCTTTCCTAGCTTGCTCTTCTGCTTTCTTGCGTTCTAATTCCTTGCGTTTGCGTTCTGCTTCAGCCGCTTTCGCTTTGGCTTTTTCCTGCTCTTGCTTTTTACGCGCTGCAATAGCTGCTTGTTCCGCTTTTTTACGTTCTTCACGTTGGCGTTTATTGCGCTGCTCTATTTCAACCGCTTCTTGCTCTTGCTGTTTGCGTTTTCGCTCAGCTTCATTCGCACGACGTTCCAATTCAGCAATCCGATCTTCTTCCGCCTTTTGCTTACGCTTTTTCTGATCTTCAATACGCTTAACTTGTTCTTCTACCGCATTCGTATCAACGGCAACCGCTTCAATCACTGGTTGCGATATCGTCATTTCAGTACTTTCTTGAGGCAATTTAAAATCCATGCCTGCAAAAATAAGTACACCAAATGCAAGGTGCAAACTCATTGATTTAATAAGCGGTAGGGGCATTTGAAACTTCATATTGGAATAATGCCTAATTCTCAGGAGGGTCTGTCATTAAACCGACGGAAGGCGCACCCGCGCGTTGCAACAACACCATCAGCTGCACAATGTTACTGTAGGGTACAGCGCCATCACCTTTCACCACTACCGGTGTTTCAGGTTCAATACGCAAATGTGCCGCTACTAATGTCGCCACGTCAGCAGCGGTCATAGCCTGCTCTTGGTCTTCAGCGATATTTAAAAAGTAATTTCCATCAGCATCCACTGACGCGATCAATGGGGGTTTACTGTCATCTTCTAATGGCTGCGCTTCTGCTTTAGGTAAATCTACCTTAACGCCTTGTGTCACCAACGGAGCAGTTACCATAAAGATAATTAACAAAACCAACATAACATCGATGTAGGGCACAACATTTATTTCAGACACCGGACGACGGCGTTTTCTTACATACATATTCGTTGCCTGTTAACCTTGAGCCGGCCCATTAGTGACTGTATCTGCTTTGCTGACCAACGATTGACGATGCAATATGCTGGAAAACTCTTCCATAAAGTTACCGTAATTATTTTCAAGCTTTTCAACCTGATGGCTAAAACGGTTATACGCAATAACAGATGGAATGGCAGCAAATAATCCCATTGCAGTAGCGATCAACGCTTCAGCAATACCCGGGGCGACCATAGCTAATGTTGCTTGTTGCACTTCACCTAAAGCGATAAATGCATTCATGATCCCCCACACCGTACCAAACAAACCAATGTACGGGCTAATCGATCCCACCGTCGCTAGAAAAGGTAAACGACTTTCTAAATCGTCTATTTCACGTGATAAGGACACGCGCATAGCTCGATACGTACCGTCCATTATGGCTTCTGAAGGTGTGGATGAAGACTTTCGCAGTCGAACAAATTCTTTAAAACCTGCACAAAACAAGCTAGCCATACCACCTACTGATTCGCGAGCCGCTAACTCTTGGTAAAGACGATTGAGATCAACCCCCGACCAAAATTTGTCTTCAAATTTTTTCATATCGCTTTTCGCACGACTCAAGGCCTGCGAACGCTGAAAAATAAATGTCCAAGACGCTACAGATGCAGCTAATAACAACAACATAACTAGCTGAACTAATAAGCTAGCTTGCCAAAATAAACCAAATATTGATAACTCAGACGACACTCGAAAATTCCTCTAATATAAACTCAGGAATGGCAACCGGCTTCATTCTTTGAAGCTCGACACACGCCACCCTTACTAATGCACTGACCAAGTGTTGTCCACTTGAACTTGTTATTGTTTGTTTGAACACCAAGCTAGCACGCTTCAATTCTACTATTTCGCTTTGAATACTCAATAGCTCATTAAATCGTGCTGGAGCATGGTTGTCCATTTCGACACGTTTGACGACAAAACCAATGGATCGTTCCAATAACCCATCTTGTTCTATTCCAAGGGCACGCAACCACTCGGTTCGCGCTCGTTCAAGAAACTTTAAATAATTTGCGTAATATACGATGCCTCCCGCATCAGTGTCTTCATAATACACTCTAATTTGATGCTCAAATACCGCTAACTTTTTATCCGACACCCTTTTACTCCTACCTGACTACACAGGCACTTTTTATAGAGCATAAATATGCAGTAACAACCTATGCTTGTGAATTTTGAAAACCAAAGAAAATATTAAAATACATAAGGTTACATGAAGCCAATCGCACACTATCATCAAATTCTATGCGCAGCCAAAACAATGTTTTGCATAGATATTCATTTTTATTGCAAAAACTCAACTCAAATAGATTTTTGTAACAAAAAAAATAATGGGTTAAAAAACACACTAAATACCTAACGCCATGTTTTTAAAGGAAAAATATAGAACATACTCACTTTAACAACTTTTAAACAATTAACGCCATGCTTAAAAACATTAGTTTTTCTAATGGCAAGATGGTAATTTTTCTCAATTGCGGATCTTAACGACGAGGCTATAATGATCTTGTTTTCTCGATTAGCAAACGTTTCCAACCGATTGTTAATCAGATGCTGATGTCGACTCCCTGTTGACTGACATGTTCCCTGGAATTTTATTCCATTCAACTTTATTTGTTGCTTTGCCCGCATAATTTATGCGGGCTTTTTTTTGCTTGAGTTTTACCCTCTAAGACGCCTTCGAAATTCCTTTTTACTCCCTAAATTAATTGGGTTCGTAGTCAAATCCGAAATGCAAATAGGCACGTTGGGAAACAATTCGCCCTCTGGGGGTACGCTGCAAAAAACCTTGTTGAATTAAAAAGGGTTCAATTACATCTTCAATTGTATCCCGCTCTTCACCAATCGCCGCTGCTAAGTTATCAAGGCCTACCGGCCCACCCATAAACTTCTCGATTATGGTAGTCAGCAATTTTCGGTCCATGTAGTCAAAACCTTCTTTATCAACATCAAGCATGTCTAGCGCGGCTGAAGCAACCTGACTACTAATTTTCCCATCGGATTTGATTTCCGCGTAGTCTCGAACCCTACGTAATAAGCGGTTACTGATACGCGGCGTACCACGAGAGCGCTTAGCGATTTCTATTGCCCCATCCTCGGCTAAATCCAGTGCTAAAAACTCTGCTGATCGCTTAACGATTTGTGTCAAATCTTTAATATTGTAAAACTCGAGACGCTGCACAATACCGAACCTGTCGCGTAACGGCGACGTTAATGAGCCTGCTCGCGTCGTCGCGCCAATTAACGTAAAAGGAGGGAGTTCGAGTTTAATTGAGCGCGCTGCTGGCCCCTCGCCAATCATAATATCAAGCTGATAATCTTCCATGGCGGGATAAAGAATTTCTTCAACGACTGGGCTCAAACGATGAATTTCATCAATAAACAGTACATCGTTTTCTTCTAGATTAGTGAGCAGAGCCGCAAGATCTCCTGCTTTTTCAAGCACTGGACCCGAGGTGGTTTTGATACTCACGCCCATCTCGTTTGCCACTATGTTAGCTAATGTGGTTTTTCCTAGTCCTGGGGGGCCAAATATCAGTAAATGATCCAGCGCGTCGCTTCGTTTGCGCGCCGCTCGGATAAAAATATCCATTTGCTCACACACATGATCCTGCCCAGTGTAGTCAGCGAGCATTTTGGGGCGAATAGCACGATCGATGACTTCATCTTCGCGAATGGCGGTAGGTTGAATAAGGCGATCTGCTTCTATCATGTGATTATTTACTTCTAACAGTGGTTTTATATACAGTGCATAGTCTATGAGAGTCGAGACGGATACTCAAGGACACGCCCAAGACTAATTACACTGTGATGCATTTCGCGGGCCCCTAGTAAAGATGCAAGGGGTATGCGAAATAGCGCTTTAGAGCATTGCTCGCAACGCTTCGCGGATCAATGCTTCGCTGGTAATGTCTTTAACATACACAGAGTTAATGACTTTGCTGGCTTGCTGAGCTTTATAACCTAAGGCGATTAATGCGCTGAGTGCTTCCTCTTTGGCATCAGTCGAGGTGACAAACGTATTTTCTATACCATTTGAGCCTTGCAGGGTGAAATCATCCCCTGCGCTTTGCTCTAAACTTAACTTTTTGAAGCGGTCTCGCATTTCAATCACTAATCGCTCTGCGGTTTTTTTACCGACACCAGGGAGTTTTACTAAGGCCGTAATATCTTCGTGAGCGACGCATTGCATAAAGTTTTGACCCGACATACCCGACAAAATAGTTAATGCCAGTTTTGGCCCCACTCCACTGGCTTTGATCAACTCGCGAAATACTGCACGTTCGTTTTTATCCGCAAATCCAAACAGTAACTGTGCATCCTCGCGGACCACAAAGTGCGTGTATACACTTGCTTGTTCACCCACCTCTGGTAATTGATAAAAACTGGTCATAGGGATCTGAATTTCATAACCTACTCCTGATACATCAATTAGCACTTCAGGTGGTTGTTTTTCAATTAATGTCCCGCGAATTCTACCAATCATATTTATTCTCTTTTATTTAGCGTAATCGACCGCGTACGGTTTTCTTCACTTGACCCGCCATTTTGATCAAATTCTCTTCACTGTGACTATGACATAAGGCCACAGCTAGTGCGTCTGCTGCATCGGCTTGCGGTGTGCCGGGCAGCTTTAAAATAAAGGTTACCATATGCTGCACTTGCGTTTTTTGAGCATTCCCATTGCCCACCACAGATTGCTTTATTTGCCGCGCCGAATATTCAGCAACGTCTAGGCCTTGATTTGACGCCGCAACAATTGCAGCGCCGCGGGCTTGCCCTAGTTTTAGCGCTGAATCAGGGTTTTTCGCCATAAAGACTTGCTCAATAGCAAACATATCTGGCTTGTATTGTAAGATAAGCTGGCTTACGCCATCGAATATCTGTTGCAATCGCGGAGCCAGCGCGTCTCCCTGCATTCGAATACAGCCACTACCAAGATACTGTTGTTGCCGCCCTACCCTTTGTATTACGCCATATCCAGTAATACGAGAGCCGGGATCGATGCCAAGAATAATTGCCACGGGTATGATTAAACCTATTCGTTGATTGCTGCCGCTTTACGTTGGCATGAACCTATCTGGCACGCAATCTTCGATTGCCAACCGATTGGTATCTGACCACACCTTTTCCATAGCTGAGATTTTATCAAGCCACAAATATTGCAAATGCTCAGTTAAGATAATTTGCTCATCGCCTGCCACTTGGACAGAAAACACATGTTCGGTATTAAAAGGAGTACCGGGAGGATACCTGTGCTGCCAAATATCACGGATGGCAAATTGATTGGTATGCTGATGATCAGTTAACTGATAACCCGCTTTTTGAATGTCGATACCGGTTTCTTCTTTGACTTCTCGTAACGCGGTACTGATTGCCAACTCGCCGTCTTCCAATGTGCCGGTAACAGATTGCCAAAATTCAGGGTCGTCTTGACGCTGCATGACTAATACGCGGCCTTGGCGGTCATAAATAACCACCAAAGCCGATTCAGGTCGCCGGTAGGCATGTTTCATAGCTTGCAGAAAAATTACTCCGCGCTGGGCGCTTTGTCCTGAGCAATATCGGTTTTAATTGACAACTCCTTCAGTTGCTCGTCACTTGCAACCCCTGGGGCGTCAGTTAACGGACATGCTGCCGTGGTCGTTTTAGGAAATGCCATCACATCGCGAATAGACGTTGCACCTGTCATCAACATCACCAAGCGGTCTAAACCAAACGCAAGACCAGCATGCGGCGGCGCACCAAACTTAAGTGCATCAAGCAGGAAGCCAAATTTCACTTCTGCTTCTTCATCGCTGATCCCTAGAATATTAAACACTTTCGCCTGCATATCCTGATCGTGAATACGAACCGAACCACCGCCTAGTTCACAACCGTTTAATACCATATCGTAGGCATTCGACAACGCGTTTGCCGGATCAGCCGCCAACTGTTCCGGTGTCATATCACGGGGCGCTGTAAACGGGTGATGTAGTGCATAGAATTGTCCGTCGAATTCTTCGAACATTGGGAAGTCGATAACCCAAAGTGGTTTCCATTCGCCTTCTAGCAAGTTTAGGTCTTCACCCACTTTTAAGCGCAGTGCGCCTAACGCTTCGGTGACAACCGTAGCAGTGTCTGCTCCGAACAATAAGATGTCGCCAGATTGCGCTTCAACACGCGAAAGCACTTGCTTGGCTACGTCTTCGCCTAAGAATTTTAAAATTGGCGATTGCAAACCATCCACGCCTGCATCGATGTCATTCACTTTCATCCATGCTAAGCCTTTGGCACCATAAATACCGACGAATTTGGTGTATTCGTCAATTTGCTTGCGCGTCATGCTCGACCCACCAGGCACGCGAATAACCGCCACACGCCCTTTGGCATCGTTTGCTGGGCCTGAGAACACTTTGAACTCTACATCTTTTAAGATATCGGCCACATCCACCAGCTCAAGGGGATTACGTAAATCTGGTTTGTCGCTGCCGAAACGACGCATGGCGTCAGCGTAGGTCATTTGCGGGAAAGCCCCTAAATCAACGTTCAGCATCTTCATAAACAAATCACGGATCATGCCTTCAGTGATTTCCATCACCTGCTCTGCGCTCAAAAACGTGGTTTCGATATCAATTTGGGTAAATTCAGGCTGACGGTCAGCACGTAAATCTTCATCACGGAAACATTTAACGATTTGGTAGTAACGGTCCATGCCTGACATCATCAACAATTGCTTAAACAACTGAGGTGACTGGGGTAAAGCGAAGAACTTACCTTTGTGGGTACGGCTAGGTACTAAATAATCGCGCGCGCCTTCAGGTGTGGCTTTAGTCAAAATGGGGGTTTCAATATCTAAAAAGCCATCGCCTTCTAAATAGCTACGTACAGCACTGGTGACTTTAGCGCGAAACTTTAAGCGATCGCTCATCACTGGGCGACGCAAGTCCAAGTAACGGTATTTTAAACGCTGCTCTTCTGAGTTTTCTTGGTTGCTATCTAAGGGCAATACCGCAGATTTATTTAAAATTGTTAGGCCCTTGCCTAAAATTTCGATTTCCCCTGTGCCCATGTCTTTATTGACTTGTCCTTGCGGGCGGGCACGTACCAAACCTTCAATTTGTACACAGAATTCGCTGCGTAAGCTGTTTGCGGTATCAAACAAGTCTGCTAGGTCAGGATCGTAAACCACTTGCACTATGCCTTCGCGATCACGCAAGTCGATAAAAATAACCCCGCCCAAATCACGGCGACGGTTTACCCAACCGCAAAGTGTGACTGTTTGTCCAATGTGTGATGCATTAATGTTGCCGCAATAATCTGTGCGCATGATGAAATAAGCCTCTAAACCAAGCTACTAAAATATAAGAAAAATAAGGCCGCGTAGTATATACCCAAAGTGTGCTAACCCCAAGAGTCTGAGATAGGCATATGCGCATTGATTAAGCTTAAGCCTTTTGTTGTGCAATTATGCCGCGATTATACTTCAAACCAATCGCCAACGACGGTAAAACCCTGAAACCACTGACAGCACTGAAAATACAAGCCGAGGGTTTGCGTATTTATGCCAATACAATTAATTGCTAGTCTTGTGGCTTATCTTCAAGAGAGTCAGCATGTCTAGAGTGAATATAGGTTGTCCGATTTGGACCCATGATGCGTGGTTTAACAGTATTTACCCGCCGAAAAGCAGTAAGGTATCAGCTCTGCAGTCATACAGCGGCCTGTTTAACAGCGTAGAATGCAACAGTAGCTTTTATCATTTACCCAACCTCGACACACTTAAAAAATGGCGCGAGAGTGTTCCGGATAATTTTAAATTTATATTGAAGTTACCACGGGCTATTAGTCATTCGGGTCAACTGAACGCCTGCTTAGATGAGGTAAAAAACACCATTGCTACCTTAAAATGGCTAGGGAGCAACCTCGGCGGTGTTATGTTGCAGTTGCCAAAACAATTCACGCCGCTTCATCTTAACCAGCTTGGTATCTTGCTTGAGGCTATCCCCACTGATTTGCCTATTAGCGTAGAAGTACGCCACTTGGCGTTTTTTCAAAAAGGGGAACACGAAAAAGCGTTAAATCAATTGCTAATGAGCCACAAGGCGAACCGAGTGATCATGGATACCCGCGCTCTTTTTGCTTGCGAAGCAACCCAATATACAGGCAGTGAACAAGCACTTATTCTGGATGTTCAGCGTAAAAAACCACGAGTACCGACCAATGTGATCGCCACAGGAAATGCCCCTGTGGTGCGCTTTGTTGGCCATCAAGACATTAAAAAGTCCTCTGTCTTCTATCAACCTTGGATAACAAAAATCAAACAATGGTGCGATGAAGACAAAAGCCCGTCGATATTTTTTCATATGCCAGATAACAAAGATGCGCCTTGGTTAGCAGCAGCCTTTATTAAAGATTATAACCTGACCTACCCTCAAAGCCCTCTTCCTGAACTGGTATTAGCCACTAGGCAGAATCATCACCAGCAAATATCAATTTTTGATTGATGCCATCCACTTTCATAAGCGCCCAGCTTAAAGCACTGCCGGGCGTTTCTTGCGCCTTTGAGCATGGTATGCATTTATCGAAACAGGACTTTTTCTTGTTTGAACCAGTACACACAAAACCCTAACAGTAGTACGGCAATTAATGCGGTTGAGCCAAATATTGCGATCAACTGAAAGTAATCCATGGTGCCTTTAACGAGTTCTTTCATGGCAAGGGCCACATTCGTTAGCGGTACCCAAGACCAGCCGCCTTTGAGTTCAACGCCGGGCATTAGCGCCACCATAACAGGTATGATCACAAATATAACCAAAGGGCCCATATAGCTCTGAGCTTCTTTAAAACTGCGCGCATAAATGGAAATACTCAATAGTACTGAAGCAAAAATAGCCACTAAAGGAATAAGCATCAAAAACATCAACACGAAATCAACGATCCCTATTTGGCTCATAAAGTCGGTTACAAACTGCATCGCAAAACCACGGCTTAATACCAAGCCCCAGACCGCCATACTGATAACAGTAATAAGTGCTGTTGTAGCGCCAGCACAGGCAATTGTTAAAAACTTACCGAGTACTATTTTAGTGCGATCGATAGGCGAGATAAGCAGTGTCTCTAATGTACCTCGTTCTTTTTCCCCAGCTCCGATATCAGTCGCTGGGAACATTGCCCCTTGAAAACACAAAATAAACAGAAGATAAGGAAGCATGCCGCCAATTTTCTCCCCCCAATTTTCGCGTTGATCTGCTGTGCTTATTTGCTTTAACTCGATTGGGTTTAACAAGGCACCTTGTTGCTCAGCTGACACACCAAGTGTTGAAAATGCCAATGCTTGGTATTCATCGGCATACTTTTGCACTAAGGCATTCACACGGTTATGCACCATGTTTAACTGCGCATCATTCAAGTGAAGCGTTATCGTTAGCTGCCCGCTTTGCAGAATATCCGCACTGTAGTTTTCTGGCATGACAATAGCAAAATCTATCGCGTCGCTTTTAATGAGTCCTGCGTAGTCGGTATTATCACCAATATCCACTCGCTCAAACTTATCCGATTGTACTAAGTCTTTTGCCAACTCAGGCGCATACTGCGCGTTAACAACAGCGTATTTAAGCACTTTGCTTTCGGCTTTCTCGAATGCCTGTGCGGTAAAATAAGCCATACCGCCGAAAATCAATGGGAAAATCAGGATAGGTAATGCGATCATAAAAAACAGGGTTTTACGGTCTCGCAATAATTCTTTAATTTCTTTAAAAAAGACTAACCACATACTATTTCCCCTGTTCAATGCTGGTTAAAAAAGCGCCATGTAACGAGCCATCCGCAAGTTCAGTAAACTGTTGCAACGGCCCATCAAATTTACTAAGACCTTGGTCAATAACCGCCACTCTATCGCACAATTCACTGACTTCATCTAGGTGGTGAGTCGAGAAAATCACCGGCGTGCCTAGCTCTTTTAGTCCGCGAATAAAACTTAATACGGTTTGCGTCGCCATAATATCTAAACCTGTGGTCGGCTCATCCAAAATGACCACTTCTGGGGAATGCACAACCGCGCGTGCTATTGCCACTTTTTGTTTCATACCGGTAGAGAAGTTCTCGCTGCGCCGGTCCAAAAATGTGTGCATATCGAGCAGTTCGGCTAATGATTCGATCCTTTGCTTTATTTGCCCCTGGGACATACCGTGTAATTTGGCAAAGTATTCAATGTTTTCCCGGCCGCTCAAGCGGCCATACAGGCCTGTAGAGCCTGACAAAAAACCGATCTTTTTGCGTGCTATTACGGGGTTACTCAACACATTCGTACCATTAATACTCACGCTACCGCTGTCCGGCTTAAGCGCTGTAGACAACATGCGTAATGTTGTGGTTTTGCCCGCGCCATTAGGCCCAAGTAAACCAAGTACTTCACCTGGCTGGCACGTTAACGATACGTCAATAACCGAATGAAAAAAGCGCCCTTTTAACCTAGGATCTTTACGCTCCTGTTCGCTTAATTTCTTCGGGTTTTCAACCGAAAACTTTTTTGCCAAACCTATTATCTCTATCATTCCTTTACCTTTTTTCTGGGGCCTATTAACCACTCTTAAAGACGACCTGTTCCCGCGCGTAGTAAACCTTAAGCTACTCGTTCGGCGAGGTTAACAATAGTTTGCTACTTTAGCTCAAATAGCTACAACCTAGTAGCTGAAAAATGCGACAATAATCTTTAAAATCATTAGATTAGTTATTTTTATAACCACAATACAGGATAAACAAGGACACGTTTCATGGTCTCTTCACTCAATCCATTCACGGCCTGCTTAGGTGTGCTTTACCAGCCAACGGCAACATTTGGCGCACTAAAAGGTCAGCATAACTGGTCTTGGCTACCTTTTGTATTAGTGGTGCTCGCGGCTATTTTGCCTGTTTATTACTACTTTCAAGTGGTGGATTTCCAATGGTATAAAGAGGTGATTATTTCCAGTCAATTTGCCAATGTTAGTCCAGGTGAACAGCAGGCTGTCAGTGCGTCTTTAAATGCCACCAAAGGCGTCGTTGGCACCATCATTACTCCATTGATTATGGTGTTGGTCTTGGTCTCCCTGATGGCTCTTTATCTAAACGTAATGACCAAATCAGATCCCGAGAACATCTACGGTTTTAGTGATTGGTTTGGCTTTTCATGGTGGGCGTTATTGCCATCATGCGTAGGCGCTTTGCTCAGCGGGATCATTCTGTTTTGGTTAGATCACGGTCAAATCAGCTTCGATGCGGTTTCCCCAAGCGCACTCTCTTTTCTCTTTGCTATTCCTGTCACGTCGACCTGGTTTGGCCTAGCCAGTAGTATTAAGTTAGAGATAGTGTGGAGCATGTATTTAGTGGCGGTAGGCGTCTCACAGTGGGTAAATATAAGCTGGCGAAAAGCCTTACTTGTTGCATTCACCCCCTGCGTCGTTCTTTGGCTTGTTTGGGCGTTGATTATTATTTTCGACTGAATGTGCGCAAGCTTAGTCAAATTAATTATTTATTGGAGTTGGTATTAATCCGTTTGGGACGAAAATAATCTCGATTTTGGTAAAACTGCTCTACTTGATTCTGCTCACACCATGCTGGTATCCCTAACAGCGGTATAGGTAATAGGGGTTTGGTCTGCTCGAACAAAGCCTTGTCTCTGATCATCTCATGTAAGCCTGCGTCTATCTCAGCATTTTGCTCAAGCACACTACGCTTAGCAAAGCCAGATTTCACGCTAACGGCTAACCACTTGCCGGTTAATCCAATGAATGGGTTAAGCAACATTTCATAATTTGCATGGCCGAACATACGAGCATGTATCACAAGCCCCCATGCACTGCGCCGTGTGAAAAGCGCTTCGCTCCAGCGATGTTCCCCTAGCAGCTCAGCGATGTCTGAGCCTTGGGAATGCTCTATCGCCAATACCACTCCACATTCATCGAAGTGGGTAATATGATTGCGTAAGCGACTACGTGGGCTAAGCCCATGCTTCTCAATATCCTCAACATGCAACTGATTTAAATACTTTTTCGTCGCCGGATATTGCAACCACACCAACCCATTAAAGAGATCATGCCAACCATTGGCTCTGGTAGGGATATGCCCATGTTTAAAAATGATTTGTTCATAATAATCCTCACTCTCAGGTAAGGCATCCTGATCAATAAAATCTGGGGTGGCCTGCTCAGCTATGTGAAAGCGTTGCTTTAGGGTATTTAGTCCCTGGGCATTAGGCCAGCACGAAAAATCACTCAGTATAAACTGAGCTTCTAAACGGGCTAATGGTGCGCAAGATAACTGCTGTGTAAAGGGTTCATTCCAGGGTAAAGACATAAAAAGAAAAGCAAAATTCGTTGCGAGTAAGTTGATGAATGGCATTATACCCACTCAATTCTGTTTCGTATCCACAGAAAATGCATGGCAATTATAATAATTAACACTAGGTGAATATAACAATGAAAAAAATTCAACTGGCCGCTATTCCCCTCATCAGTGCAACTTTGTTTGCCTGTGGAGTGAATAGTGATAACACCTCAACTCCTAGCGCAGGCAATGATTTTAGCATCGCGTATCAGAGCATTAGTGATGCAACGCTTAGAGCACACACTAAAACCCTAGCATCTGATGAGTTCGAAGGCCGCTCTCCCACGTCCCATGGTGAAAAAGTCACCCTTGATTATTTAGTCGACCAATTTAAGCAGATGGGCTACCAACCGGGTAATGGCGACAGCTACCTGCAAGCAGTTAACCTACTAGAAATGACCGCTTCCCCTGACATGACAATGACCATAGGTGACAATCAGTTCAGCTATAAAGAAGGGATGATCGCCTCAACAAAAAGAGAACAAGCACAAGTCAGTGTGACTGACTCCGACGTCGTATTCGTCGGCTTTGGTGTTAACGCTCCTGAATATGGCTGGAATGACTACCAAGGCCTAGATGTAAAAGGAAAGACCGTCGTTATTTTGGTTAACGATCCTGGCTTTGAAAACCCTGATAGTGGAAAGTTTCAAGGGAAAACCATGACCTACTATGGCCGCTGGACTTACAAATATGAAGAAGCCAGTCGCCAAGGCGCAGCAGCAGCTATTATCGTCCATGAAAAGGCACCGGCTTCCTACGGTTGGTCTGTTGTAGCAAATAGTTGGAGTGGACCCCAGTACAGTCTTGTGAGCGACAATGGCAATGCGGATCGTGTTGCGGTTGAAGGTTGGTTATCTAACGCGGCGGCTAAACAGGTTTTTGCAGACGCTGGATTAGACTTTGCCAAAGAAAAAGCCAAAGCGTTACAAGGCCCCTACCACACTAGCTTAAAGCAAAAAGCCTCGGTGACAATCAACAGCACCATGAAAAAATCTGTTAGTTATAATGTCATGGCGACGCTACCCGGCTCAGAAACGCCAGAGGAACATGTTATCTACACGGCGCACTGGGATCATTTAGGTAAAGATGACAGCAAAGAAGGTGACAATATTTATAACGGCGCACACGATAACGCCACAGGGACAGCCAGTGCCCTGGCTATCGCAAAAGCCTATAAAACTCTAGGTACGGCGCCGAAACGTTCAGTCGATTTTCTTATCGTTACCGCTGAAGAGCAAGGTTTGTTGGGCTCGCAGTACTACGCCCAGCATCCGATTATTGCGCTGGATAAAACCGTGGCAAATATTAATATGGACGCTATGAACGTGCTCGGTCGCACCAAAGATATTGCTGTGGTAGGTATGGGTAAATCCGAACTTGAAACCTATTTAGCCAAAGCGGCGACACGCCAAAACAGAACATTAACCCAAGAATCACGCCCTGAGGCAGGTTCTTACTATCGTTCTGATCACTTCAGCTTTGCCAAGCAAGGCGTTCCTGCGTTGTATGCAAAAGGCGGAAACACCCCCATAGATGAGCAAACCGCACAGTACAAAAAACGGACTAAAGTATTGATTACAGGGTGTTATCACCAAGTTTGTGACCAATTCCGTGAAAATTGGGATTTTTCCGGAGTACGAGAAGACACCCAACTACTATTCGAAGTGGGGTATGACATTGCCCAATCTGCGGATTGGCCTAAGTGGAACGCGAGCAGTGAGTTTCAGCGTAAATAATTTTTAAACGTTAAATAATCTGCTTCAAGCCGGTTGGCGAACGCTTCGTCCAACCGGTCATTTGCTATTTAACTTACGAAATTAGGTTTGATTAATGCCAATAAACAGCCGTTAATCTATCTAATAGCCAACAAGTGTAAAAAAATTACAGTTTCCCCTTGCTTTTTTTTCTCATGCTGGCAAATTCAAGGGCGCAAGAAAGTAATAATAAATACTATAACCAGCACTTTCCCCGCACGCATGTTTGGTTTTCAAGATAACCAAGCGAATCAGCTATATGAGTTAGTAACAAATAACCAAAAGAGAGAAACCTTTTTATGTGTGGTATTTTCGGCATTCTGGACATCAAAACTGATGTATCAGAACTTAGAACGCAAGCATTAGAACTTTCCAAATTACTGCGTCATCGCGGTCCTGACTGGTCAGGTGTATGGAATAATGATAATGCTATTTTGTGTCACGAGCGCTTAGCGATCGTTGACGTTGACAAAGGCGCGCAACCACTTATCAGCCGAAATAATAATAATGTACTTGCCGTTAATGGTGAGATTTACAACCACAAGGCTCTTGAGCAAAATCTCTCTCAACCTTACGATTTTAGAACCAAATCTGATTGTGAAGTGATTCTTCCTTTGTATGAACAACAAGGCATTGAGTTTATTGACCAATTGCAAGGTATGTTCGCATTCGTACTTTATGATCAAGCCCAAGACGCTTACCTTATAGCACGTGATCACATGGGGATTATTCCTTTGTACACAGGCTTTGACGAGCACGGTAACTTCTATGTGGCATCTGAAATGAAGTCATTAGTCCCTGTTTGTAAAACAGTACAAGAATTCCCTCCTGGACATTACCTATGGAGCAAGTCAGGCGAGCTGAAAAAATACTATCAGCGTGACTGGATGAGCTACGAGAATGTCAAAGACAACACCACAGATTTAAATGATCTGAAAGTCGCGTTTGAAAAATCAGTTAAATCACACTTGATGTCAGATGTACCTTACGGCGTACTATTATCCGGTGGTTTAGATTCTTCGTTGGTATCAGCGATTGCCGCTAAATACGTTGCTAAGCGCGTAGAAGACAACGATGAGTCAGATGCATGGTGGCCGCGCTTACACTCGTTTGCAGTGGGCCTTGAAGGCGCGCCTGATTTAGTCGCGGCGCAAAAAGTAGCCGATATGATTGGAACGGTGCATCACGAAGTACATTTCACCGTACAAGAAGGGTTAGACGCCATTCGTGACGTGATTTACCACCTTGAAACATACGATGTAACCACTATTCGTGCCGCTACCCCTATGTACCTAATGAGCCGTAAAATTAAGGCCATGGGAATTAAAATGGTCTTGTCTGGCGAAGGTGCTGATGAGATTTTTGGTGGTTATTTGTACTTCCACAAAGCGCCTAACGCGAAAGAATTCCATGAAGAAACCGTGCGTAAATTAGAGCGTTTACATATGTTTGATTGCGCTCGCGCGAACAAATCGACCTCAGCGTGGGGCGTTGAAGCGCGTGTACCTTTCCTTGATAAAGAATTCTTGGACGTAGCAATGCGCTTAAACCCACAAGACAAAATGTGTCTTGATGGCAAAATGGAAAAATGGATTTTACGCAAAGCGTTTGATAACGGTGAATACTTGCCTGCTGAAGTATTGTGGCGTCAAAAAGAACAATTCAGTGACGGTGTGGGTTATTCATGGATTGACTCAATTAAAGAACAAGTTGAGCAAGACATCACTGACCAACAGCTTGCAACGGCAGCGTTCCGCTTCCCTATCAACACACCAGACACCAAAGAAGGTTACTACTTCCGTACTGTATTTGAGTCTTTCTTCCCGCAAGAAAGTGCAGCGAACTGCGTACCAGGTGGTAAATCAATTGCGTGTAGCACAGTTGAAGCACTTGAATGGGATGCTAGCTTTAAAGGTAACGCAGACCCATCAGGCCGAGCCATGCGAGATGTACATAACCAAGCCAACTAGTTGAGTGGCTCAAAACGACCAGTAAAACATTAAAAACCGCTTCGGCGGTTTTTTTGTATCTGTCGCTTTTGGCTAATTATACCATTCCACGTTAATAAGTGATCACTCAGCGAGAGTTTAAAAGGGAGCAAACGCTCCCTTTGAGTTCACTTTAAGTGGGTTTAAAAGGTGACGATTTCTTCGTCGACTAAATGCCCAACTACCGGGCTTTCTTGTGCATCAACAAATGCTTTATCAATAGCCTTGGAGCGGCCACTGGTCACTTTGCGATAATTCGGATGGGTATAAATGTATGTCTGTTTCGAGTTCAGCGCTTCTAACACCCGTGCTGCTAATACACTGACAGGAATACCAGATTCAACGGCTAAAGCAGCCGCATTCGCGCCGGCTTGCAGTTTCTTTTTATCTTGGCGCTCAGTCGGCGCAACTGCATACTTTTCTTGTCGGTTACGATGTGATTCATGAATACGTGTTTTCACAAATGCCGGACATAACGCGGATACATGAATGTTATGCGGGGCAAGCTCAACCGCCCAGCTTTCAGTCATAGACACCACCGCCGCCTTAGACGCGCAATATGCCCCAGCATACGGCATCCCTAACATGCCAGCCATAGAGGCCACGTTGACAACCCAGCCCCCTTCACCGTGCTCTTTTATGGCAGGTACACACGCTTGTGCCCCATATAATACGCCCATGACATTAACATCCATCACCCAGCGCCATGTGGCGTGCTCTGTATCTTCAATCTTACCAGGAATACCTCCCACACCAGCATTGTTGACCACCATATGCACCTTTCCATAGGTCGCTTTGGCACGAGAAACGACGTCCTGCCACTGCTTGTAATCTGTAACATCCAAC
The DNA here is from genome assembly GCA_000314955.1 of Paraglaciecola chathamensis S18K6. Lineage (GTDB taxonomy): Bacteria > Pseudomonadota > Gammaproteobacteria > Enterobacterales > Alteromonadaceae > Paraglaciecola > Paraglaciecola chathamensis. Next base: position 40,805 of record BAEM01000042.1, read on the forward strand.
TCACAAGCCAATACACTTATTCCCTTGTCGAGCAACGATTGACGGGAAACAGCCAATGCCTGAATATCGATGTCACCCATGACTATATTCATCCCCTGTTGACCTAGCGCTTCAGCTAATGCCAGACCTATACCACCAGCCGCACCAGAGATGATGGCTGTTTTTCCGTTAAATTCATTCGACATGACAATTCCTCTTTCAATCGTACCCAAGGGGTTCACGAAAAGTTCACTTAGCGTGAAAATCAGGCGTGAAAATCAGCCCGTGTGATTTTCTTGGTATTTAGAGTAAGTCTGCTTTTGGTAATTACATACTTTATTTGATTAATTCACCTGACTTCATAGGATGAATAGAAATTTCTGAATACAAAGCCTAACCGTACACACCAAGCAACAAAGAAATGACAACCAGCACTTGAATCCCTAACGCCTTCCCCAACATTTAGTGTGAGTAAATACTGACAATGACATTGTTGCGTCCCTTTTATCAATTGCAGCCAGCGCTGCACGCTAACCCATGTGAAATGCACAACTTTATGCTCTGGTAAGGTTAAGCAACTCTTTTCACAACAGGAGAAATAAATTCATGTCTCAAATTGACACCTTTACCGCTTTGCTCGTTGAAGAGCAAGAAGACAACACGTTTAGCAAACGAATTGTTCAGCGCCACATCAGCGACTTACCTGAGAATGATTTACAAATTGAAGTACATTACTCGTCACTTAATTATAAAGATGCCATGTCGGCTAGCGGGAACAAACGGATTAGCCAGCACTTCCCCCACACGCCGGGGATTGATGCAGCGGGTACCGTTATCAGCGACAAGTCTGGTACGTTTAGCGCAGGCGATGAGGTACTTGCTTTTGGCTATGATCTGGGTATGAATACCCCGGGTGGACTCGGTCAAGTCATCTCTATTCCTGCAGATTGGGCGGTCGCCTGCCCGAGTACTTTATCGTTAAAAGAAGCGATGACTTATGGCACGGGCGGTATCACCGCAGCCTTGTGTATTCAAAAGCTGGAAAAGATGGGTGCAAAACCCAGTGATGGTCCTGTTGCAGTGACAGGAGCCACAGGTGGCGTAGGCAGCATTAGTATCGCGCTACTGAAGCAATTGGGCTATGACGTGGTGGCATTTTCCGGCAAGCCTGAACAATCAGATAAATTAACCGCACTTGGTGCCAGTGAAATATTGCACAGAGACACTATCTTAGAGGTTAAAGACGCCCCCGCAGGAAAAACCAAATGGGCGCACGCCATCGATACGCTAGGCGGGGACTATTTAACCGGGCTACTAAAACAGCTCAAACCTGGGGGTGGTGTTGCATCAGTGGGCTTAGCGGCCTCACCTGAGATTGCTATGAGCGTCATTCCTTTTATCACCCGTGGTATATCACTGCTAGGTGTGGATTCAGTGTATATTCCACTAGCAGACAAACAACATATTTGGCAACGTGTCGCCACGGATATGAAACTGCCTAATTTAGATAGCTACCAACAAGAAATCTCTTTGAGTGAAACCCCTGAATACCTAGATAAATTCTTTAAAAGCCAAGTGGTTGGGCGTTACGTGGTCAATGTAAAAGACGCCTAAGGTAAATCAGTAATAGGTCACATTAGTGCAAAGCAATGTGACCTATTTTCTAAGGATGTTAGAAATAACGCGAGAGCGCCGCGCGCCGAGGTAGGCCCAAGACGCAAGGTGCGAGGTGTTAATTTTCAGCTGCGGCTTCTTCAGGTTGGTACCATAACTCTTTACGCTCTAGCGGCGTAGCTGTAGGTAAAAAGCTATTTTCTAATTCAAATACATGCCTTGACGACATCTTAGCTCTGTCTAACTTGCCTTGAAATGTATGCACAAAAAGTTGTTCAAATGTGCCATTTTCTATCGCCTTCTCCAATCCTTTTTCAAGTAAATTGGCCAAGGGGCGACTCTTTTTATTGACGAAAAAGTACATTGCCTCTGGGTAACGAATGGCTATTTCTTTCTCAACCATTAAATCTGTATTGTATGCTGGGTTGTCGATCTCATCCCAAATTTCAACTACAGAGCGCGGGAAGAAATCCCCTTGTGCTTGGCGTAACAAGTTAAACAAATTGCCATACGCGTTGTCAGCAGTGACATTAAACCCGTTCGCTTGTAACACTTTAGTGTCGGGCCAGTCTCTGCCCTGTACTGGGATAAGTTTTATCAAGTGTTCTAACTTTTGAACATATTTAAATCGTGCAGGCATGTCGTCACGAATAAGCAATAATCGCCAGCCAATTAACCCTTTGTAAATCGGAATGCGGATCGGTAAAAGTTGTTGCTCTCGCTGTTTATCTGTCACGCTCCACACGACGTTCACATCGCGGCTGTCCATCAGCCGTTTCAATGCTTTATTTTGCAGCATAATACGCTCTGAGGGCATTAACGAATATTGCACGCCGGTTTGCTCTAGTGCCAACGCCAACAACTTAACTGGATATATTGCACGCTTATCCGACTCTGACATCGGCCTGGGGTAGGTGATGCGCCACGTGGCTGCCTGTGCAGACAGAGATACAAGCAGCGCGAACCCAACAATTAATTTAACCAATAGCTTCGCTCTCATCATTTTTTGCGAAAAAACTGAAAAAAGATTTCCGATCGTCATCCACTACCGCCACAATAATTTTCAACGTGCCGTCACTGACTTGCTGCAAGGTATACGACGTCGCACAGGTAAAAATAACCTGTTTGTCTTTGTCTAACAACTGCCAGCGCATTTTCAGGAAATGTAACGTATCAGACAAACGAATGGCCTGGGTTAAATTCGGCTTGTGGTAGACAACGTTTGCCTCTTTTAAACGTTTAACCATGACATGACATGCTTTTGCCAACTCTTCGCCTTGCATAAACACCCGTTTTTCATTGTCATTCATCACGACGGTTGGCAATAAACAAAAATCGATTAAACGCTCCTCATCACGTCGGTCAAGGGCGTGTGCGTAGTCTGTTAAAAATTTCATTGCGTCACGTTGCATATAAAAACCTTAATTATTCAATACCAATAAATTTATGTGTTTGCAGAGATAGCCGCCAATTACGGGCGATACAGGTTTTAATGCACAGTTCAGTTGCTCTTTTTTGTTGGCTTATGGGTTGCAGATAGATTAAAGGTTTTGTTGTATTTGAGCCCTCCAATAAAGTCAATACTTGGTCTAGTTCTTCAATGTGTTTTTCCATTGCCACAGGATGTTTAATCTCATTAGCCCGAAGCAGCGCACTTTTTAGCACATCACGTTTACCAGGCATATTAACTTTCGGTGACACCGTCACCCAAGTGTCTGGGTGCGCCATAATTTCATAGGTTCCACTTGTTTCTATTTGAACGCTATAACCATTCTCTATTAACACGCTAGACAGATCGGTTAAGTCGTACATGCATGGCTCACCACCGGTAAGAATAATATTACTTGCTGTGTATCCATGTTGCGTAAATAAATCCAATAACTGCTTAGGCGTATGCTCAAACCACTGCTCAGTATCAACATTTTGCGCCATCACAACTGACGCTTCCACTTTTAGGTTTAGATCGATTTCCCACGTGTGCTTGGTGTCGCACCAAGGGCAGCCAACAGGACATCCCTGAAGGCGAATGAAAATAGATGGAACGCCTGTATGAGCGCCCTCTCCTTGCAGAGATTCAAAAACCTCATTTATCTTGTATGTATTCAACAGCTTTCCTGTGGTTTTACTAAGGGTTATCTGGGATTTATCGACCGGATAGCTTAACATTAGCATCTTGAAAAGGTCGATTATAGAGAAGCAGAACAGATGGTACAAAAGGTGGTAGTAATTTTTTCAGGTGGCATGGACTCTTTTACCGTTCTAAATATGGCAGTCAAAGACGGTTATGAAGTACATGCGCTGTCGTTTAACTACGGACAACGCCACAGCAAGGAATTAGATTACGCCAGTCGCGCCTGCAAAATATTGGGCGTTGCGCATAAGATTATTGATATATCTGCCATTAATGAACTCATTGGAGGTTCATCACTTACTTCTGACGTTGATATCCCAGAAGGGCATTATGCAGAAGAAAGCATGAAATCGACTGTGGTGCCTAACCGGAACATGATTTTATTATCCATGGCGGTCGGTTACGCTGTTTCATTAGATGCAAATAAAGTCTATTACGGGGCTCATTCAGGTGATCACGACATATATCCTGACTGTCGACCTGAATTTGTTGAACGCATGAACGACGTTTGCGCCATAGCCAACTATGAAAAAATCGAAATTGTTTCTCCCTTTTTATATCAGAGCAAAATCGATATTTTAACCGCAGGATTAAACATGGGGCTTGATTATGGCCTAACGTGGACGTGTTATAACGGACGTGAAAAAGCCTGTGGAAAATGCGGTGCGTGTCAGGAGCGACTAGAGGCATTCGAAAAGAATGACTGCATAGACCCGTTATCCTACGAGTAATACATCCAGTTTGTTACGCACAAACATCTTAATAATGAATGCGTTATCTATTGCTTAGCGGTGCGATAACGCAAACAAATTATGTACTCATAATTTGATTTATTGAGACTTTGCAATCACTATCATTACTCCAATAACGCATTTTACTGCAGGGTACATTTGTTGATCCGTTATCGTTGTCGCAAACAAAATGATTGTTTTCCACTTGATGGGATTGAACTCGATGGTTGTCAACATCCCCTATGAAACGCCAAGTACCCACTCACTTACTTTCTTGGCGCTTGTACCTTTTACTCGCCCTTGCCTACTTTTTGGTTGCTCATGGCCTAACCGCAGTATTAAAACAAACTGACGTCGTATCGATCTGGCTGCCTGCGGGTATCGCGCTTGTAGGCTGTTACTTATGGTGGTGGCGATTCTTTCCTGCCGCTTTTAGCGCCTGTTTGTTGTACAACCTCTCTATTTATCATGGCCCTTCCATTAGTGTCGACAATATAACTCCGCTGCTTGAAAACATCATCATTGCGCTAGGAGTGGGTGCACAAGGAATGGCAGGGGGTGGCATTTTAAGATTCTGGCTAGGCAGCCCACTGAACCTTAGATCAGACAAACCCGCCATTTTATTTGTACTGATTGTAGGTATTGCCTCTAACCTTATTTCGGCCAATGTGGGCATTTTTACCCTGAGTTATTTCAACCCTGCTTTTAGCGATGCTTTTTATTGGAGCAACGTCCTCATGTGGTGGATGGGCGATACCTTAGGTGTGCTCCTCGCTACTCCCTTTATATTAGGCTTGCTCGATATCACCGTATTCAGGTCAGGCAAACAGAAAAGTCGGTTACTGATTTTAGCCATAAACAGTCTGTTATTTTTGGCACTATCTGTTAGCTCTATATTATTTGCCAATTACAATTATGAAAATGCGCTTGCTCTAGCGCATCGTGAGCGCCAGCTCATTGAAACCCGCTTACATCGCGCCATTAGCGAAAGTAACCATCAATTACAGGTTTTAGCGAATCATGTGCAATCTAAACCAGATCTAAGCCGTGAAGATTTTAATCGCTTTTCAAAACACCTTATGCAGCAACAACCCACCCTCAAGGCATTGTCTTGGAATCCAAGAATATCCACCACACGTAAACATGAACAACAGGCACAACTGAGCCAAATATATCAACGCCTAGTGATGATAAAGGGGGAGCCAATAGCGCCAAACGATCCCATCGTGTTTGTGAAATTTATTACACCAGAAAGAGGGAATGAAGCAGCTATCGGATTTAATGTGTATTCCAATTCAGTGCGTAAATCAGCATTGGCGCAATCTGATGTTCCCTTTCAATTATCGGCCACCCCCATCATTAAACTGGTGCAGTCAGATAGCTTTCAACCCGCATATTTATTGTTTGCCCCTGTCTACGAAGATAGCTTAGGAGAACGTATCAGAGGGTATGCAACAGGGGTATTCTTAGTGTCTCAAACCCTCGACGCTGGGTTATCAAAAAACGCCTTGGATATATTTGATTTCGAAGTGTCAGAAAATGGCGGCCATGAAATCTTCGCCAGCAACACACATTCAGCGCATCCAAGTTTACATGATAGAGAGCATTTTATTTCCCTTCCCATATCACTGCCGGGGCAAACCTGGCGCTTAGATTTAGCACCCAAAGCTCAGTACCTGCTTCACCATCAGTATAGCTTTTCGATGTTTTTTTCTATTTTCCAAGTGGTTATCGTCGCTTTTTCCATGACATTAATCTTGTTAATGAACAATCGACAAGCGGTGCTCAGTCGTAAAGTCGAAATTCGTACCCGCGCATTAGCCCTTGCGAAACATGAAGCAGACAAAGCAAACAAGGCCAAAAGCCAGTTTTTAGCCAATATGAGTCACGAGATACGCACCCCCCTCAACGCAATTATCGGCTTTTCCCAACTCGCTAAGCGCTCGAATGATCTCGCTGAGCATCAATCCTACATTCATAAAATATCCAGCTCATCAGATACGCTATTGGCGATCATTAACGACATTTTAGACATCTCTAAAATTGAATCAGAGAAACTGGTACTGGAAGAGATGGAATTCGATCTGCACGATATTTTAAATCGTGCATCGACCATGTTTGAGCCCGGTGCAAGTATTAAAAACGTTGACTGGGCATTAGAAGACAACCTACCCGCTGGATTGTTTTTTAAAGGGGATCCTCTGAGGATCGAGCAAATCGTCATCAACTTATGCAGCAATGCGATCAAGTTTACCCAACAGGGGCGTATTGTTCTGCATGCTGCAATAGTCGAACAGAACACGAATAAAAGCCCCCCAACTGCGTGCATACAAATAACAGTAAAAGACACGGGCATCGGTATTACACCTGCACAACAAGGGAATTTATTTAGGGCGTTTTCTCAGGCGGATACATCCACCACACGACGCTTTGGAGGAACAGGCTTAGGCCTAGCGATTTCTAATGAACTCACCCAATTAATGCAAGGCAGCTTAACCATTGAAAGCGAAGAAGGTGTTGGCAGCGAATTTACACTCACAATAACACTGCCAACACTGGTTAATCTATCCACGCCAAGGGAAAAAGCGATCAACAAAGACGTCACAGCGCTGCAGGGAAAACGTATCCTAGTGGCTGAAGACAACGACATTAATCAAGTGGTTATCACAGAGATATTAAACAGTTTGGGCTTGAAAGCCTTGGTAGTCGACAATGGTGCTCTAGCGGTTCAAGCGGCAAGCCATCATCATTTTGATTTGATATTAATGGACTGCCAAATGCCTGTTCTTGATGGTTATGCCGCTACTGAACAAATACGCCAACAACATGACAAATCTTCACTGCCAATCATTGCCCTGACCGCAGATGTGATGCAAGAGAGCAAACAAAAAGCCCAGCAAGTAGGATTCAACGAACATGTAAGCAAGCCGGTAAATATAGAAAAACTTACCGCCGTGCTACTTTCTTACCTTGGGTAGCGGCTTTAGCCCTTAGCTTAAATACTAGCCTATTGTATCCACTTAACTAACAGCAGCTACGCGAGCAAAGCATGGATTGTGAACGCAGTTAAGCGATTTACCCTATTTTTCAGTTTGCTGAATAAAGTAAGCAACTTCTTTGATTAAATGCCGTAGCACTGGGTTTAGTCGGGTATTTTTTCCGTTCATCATGAACAGCTCGTGATTAAACTCAAATTGACGGTTTTTGATTGACACCAACCCTAAGCCTTTACCTTGATGCTCTACCATATAGTCTGGCAACAAGCCCATGTACTCTCCGGTCATAATCGCGGATAAACACCCATCATAAGAGTCCGAAAAGGTTTGAATCGATAGGCGGCGCTCACCGTCAATATAATTACCAGATGATAGCCCTGATATCCCAATAGCAGGGTAATCATCAATACGCACATTATCTGGAATACCATCGGCATATTTGGCTAAAGGATGGGTTGGCGCGCAGTACAGGCGCCCACGGCACTTCACTTCGATTGGATGAAACGTGACAGATTCGGGTTTGACCATATCATAAGTGGATAATACCAAATGACATTCACCAGATAAGGCCACATGTTCAACCTCATTATATAAGCGAGTTTGAATGTTGACGTGAATGTCGTTGAATTTTTTCATGGTGCTTTTTACGGCTTTACTTACGGCAAGGTGATAGTTAAGAGGTAAACCTGCCATCATCACTAACGTAATATGCCCAGAATAATCGTCGTGCAGGCTCTTTAAATTAAATACAAAATTATCAAATGAATTAAAGATACGCTTGGTTTCCTGAAACACCACCTCGCCTTCTTTACTCATTTGAAAACCACCGCGTCCTCGATGACATAGCACCAAATCTAGTCGGTCTTCTAATTTTTTAATCGCAGCGCTGATATTAGGACGCTGCATCCGCAAAACGGATTCAGCAGCAGTAAAACCATTACACGAAGCAACAGCATAAAATACACGTAATAGTTTAATATCAGATTCTTGCAGACGGTTTATCATGGTTAGCACCACTTATAGGTATAGTTATTGATACTAAAGTACATAATAGGCAAGGCGAAATGTGATTACAATGTAAATATCATGAAACCGTGCCTAACCGGCACGAAAAGCAGTAAAAGATCGACTAACGCACGAAATTCAGCCAATTAAATTTACCATTACTGTCCACTATAGACCGGAATTTAATTTCACCTAAGCCGGATAACGATAGTTAAGACATATCCACCAATTTCTGGCGTAGGGTTTCAACCTCATCACGCAGTGAAGCGGCTTGTTCAAATTCCAAATCCTTCGCCATTTGGAACATTTTCTTTTCAAGTTCAGCGATGTTTTTCATTAAGTCAGGGGCACTCATTCCATTGTACTTTTTGCCCGTCTCTGCCACTTTACGCAGCATAACCTTGCCTTGTCCTGTTCCTTCACCAACATCCATAATATCGGTAATGGGTTTGTTCAGTTGAGTAGGCACAATATTGTGCTTTTTGTTATGTTCGCGTTGTTTTTCTCGGCGTCGGTTTGTTTCGTCGATGGCACGCTGCATAGAACCAGTAATACGATCTGCATACAAAATAGCTCGGCCGTTTATATGCCTAGCTGCGCGGCCTATGGTTTGAATGAGTGAGCGATCAGAGCGCAAAAAGCCTTCTTTATCGGCATCGAGGATAGCCACCAAGGAGACCTCAGGCATATCTAAGCCTTCTCGCAATAAGTTAATACCTACTAAAACATCAAATTTGCCTAAACGTAAATCACGAATGATCTCGATGCGCTCGACTGTATCGATGTCTGAATGCAGGTAGCGCGCCTTAACATTGTGCTCATCTAAATATTCACTTAAATCTTCTGACATTCGTTTGGTCAGCGTTGTCACTAGCACTCGCTCATTAACAGCGACACACTTTTCAATTTCTGACAGCAAATCATCAACTTGCGTACCCACTGGTCGTATCTCAATCTCAGGATCGATTAACCCAGTCGGGCGAACCACCTGCTCAACAATATCATCAGGGGCTTTGGCTAGTTCATACTTACCAGGGGTGGCTGATACATAAATAGTTTGAGGGGCTATTTGCTCAAATTCATCAAATTTCAATGGTCGATTATCCAGTGCTGAGGGTAATCGAAATCCGTATTCGACCAAGGTTTCTTTTCGAGAACGATCGCCTTTATACATGGCGCCAATTTGCGAAACCGTGACATGAGATTCATCGATGAACATCAAACCATCAGCTGGAAAATAATCAATAAGCGTAGGAGGCGGATCCCCAGGCGTGCGGCCCGACAAATAGCGAGAATAGTTTTCGATACCGGAGCAATAACCCAGTTCTTGCATCATCTCCATATCAAATTGACAACGTTGACTGATGCGTTGCTCTTCAACCAGCTTATTAACCGATAACAACTGAGCTTTACGCTCTTTAAGCTCCTCTTTTATATGCTCCACCGCATCAAGGATTTTTTCTCTTGGGGTTACATAGTGAGTTTTAGGGAAAATGGTAGCTCTGGCGACCGTTTTCTCTACGGCTCCTGTCAACGGATCGAAAATACTGATCCGCTCTACTTCCTCATCAAACAGTTCCACTCTAACCGCTTCGCGTTCAGAGTCGGCAGGAAAGATATCAATAACGTCACCACGCACACGAAATGTGCCGCGTTCAAAGGCAATATCATTACGGCTGTACTGAATTTCAGCTAAACGACGCAATATATCGCGCTGATTCATGATGTCACCCTGACGAAAATGCAATAACATTTTCATGTATGAGTCTGGATCACCCAAACCATAAATAGCGGACACACTGGAGACTATCACCACATCTCGGCGTTCCATCAATGCTTTTGTTGCAGAGAGTCGCATTTGCTCAATGTGCGCATTTACCGAAGCGTCCTTTTCAATAAAAGTATCACTTGATGGCACATAGGCTTCAGGTTGATAGTAGTCGTAATAGGATACGAAATATTCAACTGCATTATTTGGAAAGAACTCTTTCATTTCACCGTATAATTGCGCCGCCAAGGTTTTATTGTGCGCCAATATCAAGGTTGGTCGCTGCACTTCATTAATGACGTTAGCCATTGTAAAGGTTTTACCTGACCCGGTAACACCGAGTAACGTTTGCGCAGCCAAACCACTTTCCAGCCCCTCCACTAACGCCTGTATGGCTTTAGGTTGATCCCCTGCCGGTGAATAATTAGACGTGAGTTGAAACGGACGAGCCATGAATGATCCTTGTAGTAAAAGAAAAAATAACCTTACGTCGCCATGCGCTTAGACAATGAACGACAAAACCAAATGTAAGCAACCGCTGCAGTTAGCATGTTTGCCACTATTCCAGCCCAAAACATGCCTTTAAGGTCAAAAAGATAACTGCCTAAATAAGATATGGGCACAAAGAAAACAAACAAGCGTAAAACACTCATCAGCAGAGCCGACATGGGTAAATGCATCGCATTAAAAGACGAGTTCGTCAAAATAACAATACCTTGTACACCATAGCCTAAGGGAACGATCATTAAATACGTTTGAATAAGTCCGATGACTTCAGGCTCTGTTGAAAATGTTCTGGCTAGCACACCTGATAAAACATAAAACGCCCCAAAGACCAATAATTGCCATATCACCACAAACCGTACGCACAGCTGATAGGCTTTCGAGACTCTAGATAAATTATTCGCCCCAAAATTTTGACTAATAAAAGGAGGTAACGACATAGACAAAGCTAAAATGACAATACTGGCGATTGACTCTAAACGCCCCCCAACTCCCCAAGCGGCAACTGCGCCAGGTCCATAGCCTGCCACAACCGCAGTGAGGATCCCCCCGGCAATCGGCGTTAACATGTTTGCTCCAGCCGCCGGTAAGCCTATTTTTAAGATCCCGCCGCTAGAACGCTTTAACTCACTCATACTTAACAAGCGCGGTAAAATGAGCTCACGCTTATAGGCTAACAAATAGAGAATGTACAAGAGCCCCAAAGCCCAAGCAATCAATGTGGCAAGCGCTGCTCCCTGCATGCCCATTGCTGGGATCGGCCCCCAACCAAAAATCAGAATAGGATCTAAGATCACATTAATGAGTCCGCCACCGGCCATTACATAACTGGGAGTTTTGGTATCTCCTGACGCACGTAGAATACTGTTACCCACCATTGGCATTGCTAAAAATACGCCTGCTGCGTACCACACCACCATATACTCATGAATATAACTAAGCAGACGCTCATTGGCACCCAGTAAGGTAAAGATAGGGTCGATGGTTATAACCCCAACGAATGCAAGCACAGCAGCCAGCACAAAAGCCAACATCAATGCACCTGTGCCTGATAGCTGCGCTTCGCTGTGGCTATTATTTCCGAGAAAGCGTCCAATTACCGCAGACGTACCTATGCCTAACCCGATGTGCAGACTAATCAAGGTAAAGGTTACGGGAAAGGTGAAACTAATGGCTGCTAACTCATCTGTTCCCAATAGACCAATAAAGTAGGTATCCACCAAACCAAAAGACATCATCATTACCATGCCAACTAACATAGGAAGCGTCATACTTTTTAAGGTGTTACCAATGGGACTATTTAACAGATCGCGGCGCCCTGAAGACGCAGATTTTTGACTCACTCTAGAGGTTCCTTCATTAACAAGCCAGCCATACTAAGCTAACCCTGAATATAAAACTAACGAAAAGCTGTATCAAAATGAGTGCATACAACGCGCGGAGGCCTAAAATGGCAATATGTTGAATTTATGACACTTTACGTTAGCGTCGATAAATTAGCGGCCTACAACTGTATGCTAAAAGTGACAAAAAATGATCGATTAGCCGTGTCGACAACGCAGTTTGTAGATGAAATGATCACTAAACAGTTACTTTTCCGACAAAAACAGTTGGTATAAATTCCGTAATTTCAAGCACTATTTTTATAAAATAATGCTTGAAATCAGAAACAACACACAAGCAAAAAATCACTGGGCAAAAATCACCCAAGCTAAGTCAAAAAAGCCAAACATATTGCGTAAGACAATGATTTAATTAACAAAATACAAAAAATCAGAAGTTTTTAAAAAATCGTATTGACAACGAATCCACTAGGCTGGCGGCTAGCAAAGTTAATTCATACACATAGTTATCCACAGATATAGTGGATAACTATCCCCGACTCAACAAATCCGTGAACTTGAATGAGAATTGTCCGATCACTTGGTAAGTCATCACTAACCTGAAGTGGTCATACATTAGGTTACAGTTTTATTAAGCACTGATTATACATACAGTTATCAAACTAATTTAAATAACCATTAGTTATATAAAAATCGGATCTTGCGTTTTTCCTGTCACAGCGATATTGCGCTTTATTAATCTTAAAAAAGAACTCAGTATCCTGCTTTTACCAATTTCGCATTGAGTACTCGAGTATCCACTAAAACGATTTGTTCCTTTCTATGTCTTCTCATTAATTTGCCCCAAATGTTCAACTCTTGAACAATTCCCACAACAGATTGTACGAATAAAAATCAATTCAGAAATAAACCTACAAAAAGCTTAAAAATAGTTGTAATCGGTGTTGACAGCAGACGGGATGCTCATTAATATTCGCCCCCGTTGAAACGGCCACCAAGGCAACGCTCTACAAGATAAAATATCTTATAAAGTGTGTTTCAATAAGCGTTATACGATTCCCCCTTAGCTCAGTTGGTTAGAGCGACGGACTGTTAATCCGCAGGTCCCCCGTTCGAATCGGGGAGGGGGAGCCAACGTTGCAAAGCAAACGCTTATGCATATTTGGCTCTGTAACGCATTATATGCCTCAGGGCTTATAAGTTTGATATATGATTCCCCCTTAGCTCAGTTGGTTAGAGCGACGGACTGTTAATCCGCAGGTCCCCCGTTCGAATCGGGGAGGGGGAGCCAATCAGGCTCATTATCTGTTATATTCTTATTTGTTTTATCCTTAAATACCTCTCAAAACTTTTTGCATATCAAGTTGTTAATCACTATGAATACTTGGATAATAGCGCACACTTTCTTGATGACGTATTTAACTTTATCAGCATGCATCGAACGTGCTGACAGTTAGCCGTTTTTTTTATCTATATGCATCAATGGGAGTAATTGGTTTTAGAGCGGTTAAAGGTGTAATTTGCCAAGACGACACTAGGATAGCGGTAATTTCGCTTTACCGATAATCTGCTTAGTTACACATCAGCTGGTACAGTACTAACATCATGCAAATCTCAATGCTGGTATGGCTAGGTTACGCACGACATTGAACAGGTTTCATTATTTTGCTATTGCTTCTAGGTTGCAATCAACATGACTGAATTTTTATTATTGTTAATCGGCACAGTACTGGTTAATAACTTTGTTTTGGTACAATTCCTTGGTTTGTGCCCTTTTATGGGGGTCTCAGGGAAGCTTGAAACCGCCATTGGCATGTCAATGGCCACCACATTTGTACTCACTCTCGCCTCCCTTTCCAGTTACTTAGTTGAACATTACATATTATTGCCCTTGGGCATTGAATATTTGCGAACGCTGAGCTTTATTCTGGTTATTGCCGTGGTGGTTCAATTCACTGAAATGGTCGTTCACAAAACAAGCCCTACCTTATATCGTCTATTAGGCATCTTTTTACCTTTGATAACGACCAACTGCGCTGTCCTCGGGGTGGCGTTGTTAAACATAAACCATGATCATAATTTTATTGAATCTGTTATTTATGGCTTCGGCGCCGCTGTTGGCTTTTCCTTAGTCCTTATCTTATTTGCCGCTATGCGCGAACGCTTGGCCGTTGCTGACGTCCCCGCCCCTTTTAAAGGCGCATCTATCAGCATGATCACAGCAGGTTTAATGTCATTAGCCTTTTTAGGCTTCACTGGATTGGTGAAATTTTAATGAGTTTAATGTGGGCAATCTTAACCGCACTGATTGCACTGGGGCTGCTTGCCTTGGTGTTTGGCGCTATCCTTGGTTTTGCCTCGGTTCGCTTTAAAGTAGAAGGCGATCCATTGGTTGAGCAGATCGATGAGCTATTGCCACAAACCCAATGCGGCCAATGCGGGTACCCAGGGTGTAAGCCTTATGCCCAAGCCATTGCAGAGGGTGATGATATTAATAAGTGCCCTCCTGGTGGTGACGCCACTATTAAAAAACTTGCTGATCTAATGGGTGTAGAAGCGACTTCTTTGGATGCCGCTCACGGAACAGAAGATATCAAGAAAGTGGCCTATATTCGTGAAGATGAATGCATAGGTTGTACTAAGTGTATTCAGGCGTGTCCAGTTGACGCCATTTTAGGGGCTGCAAAGCAAATGCATACTGTCATTAGTGACGAATGCACAGGCTGTGACTTATGTGTAGATCCCTGCCCTGTTGATTGCATTGATATGATCCCGACACAGACAACGCCATCTTCTTGGCGTTGGAACATCGATAGTATTCCCGTTAAGCAGGTAAGCTAATGAATCGCGTATTAACTCCCTCTTACGATGAAATTATCACCCGCGTAGAGCGCGATAAGCTTTGGGATTTCCCGGGCGGGGTTTTCCCTGCCCAGCAAAAGGAATTGTCCAATCAAACGCCCATAGAAAATATAGACTTGCCCCAACGTTTGTTTATTCCCCTGAAACAACATATTGGCGTTGAAGGTCAATTGCTCGTTTCACAGGGTGATTACGTATTAAAAGGCCAGCCCCTGACACACAGTGCTAACCCGTTTTCAGTGCCAGTACACGCGCCAACATCTGGCACAGTCACCAGTATCGGGCCACATATATCAGCGCATCCTTCCGCATTGCCTGAACAAACGCTAATCATTGAGCCTGATAACCTAGACAAATGGACAACACTTCAACCACTACAAGATTACCAATCTAAGCCAAAAATTTCGGTGCTTGAAGCGATTTGTGACGCGGGTATTTCAGGTATGGGCGGCGCAGGGTTCCCTACTCATATAAAAGCATCCCCTAAAAAAGACGTTGAGTTTATTATTATTAACGGTGTTGAGTGTGAGCCCTATATCACCTCAGATGATCGTTTAATGCGTGAACACGCTTGGCAAATACGCCAAGGGATTGATGTACTCAGCCATTTGCTGGCCCCTAAGCAAGTTTACATTGCCATTGAAGACAACAAACCTGAGGCCATAGAAGCCATGCGCGTTGCTTGTCAGCAAAGTGAGCAATACAAGGTCATTCCTATTGCGACTAAGTATCCAGCCGGTGGTGAAAAGCAACTGATACAAGTTATCACTAATCGAGAGGTCCCTAAACAGGGGTTACCTATCGATGTTGGAGTAATAATGCATAACGTAGGCACCTGTTATGCCATTGCTGACGCTGTATTTTCCGGCAAGCCCTTGATCCAGCGCGTAGTAACCATAACAGGGCAAGCGGTAGAAAAACCTAAAAATGTGTGGGCGTTAATCGGTACACCCGTTGCCCATTTACTCGAATCAGCGCAATACGTAGCCCACAAACAAAAACAGAAGCACATTATTATGGGCGGGCCCATGATGGGGTTTACCTTAGCAAGTGATGAAGTGCCTGTGGTTAAAATAACGAACTGTTTATTGCTACCTACATCGAATGAAATAGCAGAACCTGAAGCAGAGCAACCCTGTATACGTTGCAGCGCATGTGCTGATGCCTGCCCAGCGTCGTTGTTGCCACAGCAGTTGTTTTGGCATAGTAAAGCGAAAGAGCTAGATAAAGCCCAGGATTATAATTTGTTCGACTGCATTGAATGTGGTGCCTGCGCGTATGTTTGCCCTAGTGAAATTCCGCTAGTGCATTATTACCGCGTGGCAAAAGCCGAAATTCGCGTTGAGCAAGAAGAAAAGCAGAAATCAGATAAAGCCAGAGAGCGCTTCGAAAGTCGTGCTGCTCGACTTGTGCGTGAGCAAGAAGCCCGAGACGAGAAACATCGCAAAGCAGCCGAAGCGCGTAAAGCCGCGATGCAAAATAAGGGCAACGACGCCCAAGATAAAATAGCCGCAGCGCTTGCCCGAGCAAAAGCCAAAAAAGCACAGCAAAGCCAAGCAGCCCAAGAAACCACAGAGCGCCCAGAGTCGCAAGACAACCAAACGCAAACCGCTACGCAACAGACGGCTGCCCATTCAGAAGGTGCGACGCAATCATCCGGAACATCAAAAGATGATCGCGTAGCTGCAGCGATAGCCAGAGCGAAAGCCAAAAAAGCCCAGCAAGCTAATCGCAATGAGGCTGCCCCAGTAAAAGACGACAGCCATGAAGGTGAAACCCAAACGCCGATATCAGAACAGCCGGTAGTAAAAGCAAACGAAATTGCCGGCCAATCAAAAGACGAGCGCGTGGCCGCTGCTATCGCTAGAGCTAAAGCCAAAAAAGCATTAAAGGCGCAAACAACTCAAGACGGCGAGAAGTCGTCATCAGAGGGCTCTTTCAGCGCCACTTCTACAGAAGAAAGTGAAAAGCCAATTGGATCAGACCAGAGCACTGATGTTGTTTCATCAGCCTCTCGCTCAACAGAGCTAGAGCCAGAAAATACGCAAACGGGCGTCGGCAATACTGAAGTAAAAACGAAAGACCAACGCGTAGCGGCAGCTATTGCCAAAGCAAAAGCGAAAAAAGCGCAAAGAGCTAGCTCAGAAGATACCACAGCGCAAAACGCTGAGACTCAAGCTTCTGTACAGCCCCCATCTGCCGCAAAAGAGGCAGATGCAACTCAGGAGCTTGATCCAGCTGCACAGAAAAAAGCGCGAATTGCCGCGGCTGTCGCCAAAGCAAAAGCTAAGAAACTAGCGAAAGAAGGTTTACCTGAAGCCGGCGAAGACACTAACAAAAACGTGACGCCGGAAACGCCCGAGGTCGAAGCGCCTAGCGCTAAACAACGTTCAAACGTCGTTAAAGCCTCGGCCGCCAGTCAAGCAGCGGCGCCATCTGATGCAGAGCAAGCATTAGACGAGAAAAAGCGTCGTATCGCTGCTGCCGTGGCCAAAGCGAAAGCAAAAAAAGCGGCTCAAATGAAATCATCAGAAGAATAAAAGCGACTCATGAATTATAAACTTGCCAGTTCACCTCATCAGCACGTACGGCGTAATACCGGACAGATTATGCGTATGGTGATTTATGCCCTAATACCTGGAATTTTACTGCAATTATGGTTTTTCGGTTTCGGAGTTTTAGTACAGATAACTCTTGCAGTTATAACTGCGGTGATCACCGAGGCAACCATTCTAGAAATGCGCAAGCGTAATTTCGAACGCGCTATTAAAGATTACAGTGCCATTTTAACTGCCATATTATTGGCAATCAGTATTCCCCCTTTTGCCCCTTGGTGGGTAGTCGTGATAGGCACCTTTTTTGCCATAGCCATGGTCAAACAGCTTTATGGTGGTTTGGGTTTCAATGTGTTTAACCCTGCCATGGCCGCCTATGTGATGTTGCTGGTGTCTTTTCCTGTTCAAATGACTCAATGGCTACCAGCGCAAAGCCTGACGATGCAACAGCCTGGTATCATTGATGCTATTTATGCGGTGTTTACCGGCTTCAGTGCAGACGGTTTCAGCTTAGCCCAATTACAAAGTGCAGCCGACGGTCACACCATGGCAACACCATTGGATGCGATTAAAACGGGTCTGGCTCAAGGGTTAACCTATGAAGAAGGGCTTCAGTCAGCGATTTTCGATGGCAACTTAGGTATTGGTTGGTGGTGGATAAGTTTTGGTTACTTGTTAGGCGGGCTGTACCTTATCAAGGCTAAAATCATTAACTGGCATATACCTGGCGGTATGTTAGCCGCCATGGCAATTTGTGCCGGTGTTATGTTTTTGGTTGATCCCGACCGTTTCGCGTCTCCTGTTTTCCATATTTTTAATGGTAGTTTGATCCTTGGCGCTTTCTTCATCGCGACAGATCCAGTTTCCGCCTCAACCACAAATAAAGGCCGTATTATTTTCGGCGCTGCAATTGGCTTTTGGGTCTATGTCATCCGAACTTGGGGTGGGTACCCAGATGCCATCGCGTTCTCTGTTCTGATCATGAATATGGCTGTTCCGCTTATCGATTATTACACCCGTCCCCGCACTTATGGCCACAAAAAGCGTAGCCAAGGAGAGTCCAAATGAAGCAGACCATTGCCAAAAATGGACTCATTTTAGGATTATTTGCCGTTATAACCAGTGGGCTTATCGCATTTACCTACTTTGGTACCCAAGAACAAATCGAGCAGCAACGACAGCAAACCTTATTGGCAATCCTTGACGAGCTTGTCTCTCGTAATAGTTACGACAATAACATGGCGCAAGATTGTGTGTTGGTCACATCCCAAGCGTATCTTGGTACTGCGACCCCTCAACATATTTATCGTGCAACGCTAGCAGGTGAACCTGTGGCGGCGGTAATTGAAACTACCGCACCAAACGGCTACAGCGGCCGCATCGAATTAGTGGTCGGGGTGACAAAAGATGCAACAGTATCTGGGGTTAGAGTCATAGAACACAAAGAGACACCGGGGTTAGGCGATAAAATAGATCTACGCATTAGTGACTGGGTACTGGGTTTTAACGGTCAGCAATTGACTGAGGCAAACGCATCTAACTGGGCAGTTAGAAAAGATGGCGGCCAGTTTGATCAATTTACCGGAGCCACTATTACCCCTCGCGCAGTGGTGAATGCGGTAAAAAATACCGTTGTGTATTATCAAGCGAATAAAGACGCCATTTTCTCCGCTAGTAATGAATGTCGTCTTCAATCAAGCATACAAGGGTAAGACAAGATGAATGAATTCAAACAGCTGAGCTGGCAAGGGCTATGGAAAAACAACCCAGCCTTGGTTCAATTGCTTGGCTTATGTCCACTATTGGCCGTGACTGCGACCATAACCAACGGGTTAGGCTTAGGTTTAGCGACCACTTTGGTGTTAATTGGCTCAAACGCAACCGTATCGATTATTCGAAACTGGGTACCGAATGAAATCCGCATTCCAATTTTTGTCATGATTATTGCAGCGTTTGTGACCATAGTGCAGCTTTTGATGAACGCCTACACCTTTGAGTTATATCAGGCCCTAGGCATTTTTATTCCCCTGATTGTGACCAACTGTGCGATTATCGGTCGGGCTGAGGCTTACGCTTCAAAAAATCCGCTCAGTTATGCCGCATTTGACGGTTTCATGATGGGCTTAGGCTTTACTGTGGTGTTGGTATTACTCGGCGCTATGCGTGAACTGCTGGGTTATGGCACCTTATTCGCTGGTGCTGAATTACTCTTAGGTGAATGGGCAACGAGTCTAAAAATCACTGTTTTTACTTCTGAATCTCCTTTCTTACTGGCTATTTTACCCCCAGGGGCATTCTTAGGCATGGGCTTACTCATTGCGCTGAAAAACGTACTGGATAAACGCTTCGAACGTATGTTTGCAGCCAAGCAAGAAGCAAAAGTTGTGCAACGGGCTCGAGTTACAGCCGAGACCTAGCAACACAGAGTCGTAAAAACAGGATATTATTTCTCGATGAACCAACAAAAGCGTATAGAAATGTTAACCCGGTGGCGTGCCGCTAACCCCCACCCTACAACGGAATTAAACTTTACCAGCCCCTTCGAGCTGCTGATTGCGGTGCTGCTTTCCGCGCAGGCAACAGATGTCAGCGTGAATAAAGCCATGGCGAAAATGTTCCCTGTAGCCAACACCCCAGAAACGGTTTATGCCTTAGGCGTGGATGGCGTAAAAGAGTTTATCAAGACCATCGGGCTGTTTAATACCAAAGCGGTCAATGTGATCAAAACCTGTAAAATGCTTATCGACAAGCATAACAGTGTGGTTCCTGAAGACCGAGCAGCGCTTGAGGCGTTACCTGGTGTGGGCCGTAAAACGGCAAACGTAGTACTGAACACTGCCTTTGGCTGGCCTACCATAGCAGTCGACACCCATATTGATCGCGTAAGCAACCGCACCAAATTTGCCATGGGTAAGACCGTCGAAAAAGTAGAGGAAAAACTGTTAAAAGTCGTACCTGCTGAATTTAAGGTTGACGTGCACCACTGGTTAATTTTACACGGCCGCTACACCTGCATTGCACGTAAGCCGCGCTGTGGTAGCTGCATAGTAGAAGATTTATGTGAGTTTAAGGATAAAACTGAATGACAAATCCGTTATAGGATGAATAAGATGCTTTGTTTCTATAGACTCATCCACATAGATATTGCGATTTATTTTAGCGCTCTTTAATCCCTACGCTCGTTTTTGCAAAATAAGTCTGCAGTAATTTATTTACTTGATTGGCAAACTATTACCTAGCAATGAGTCCGTTCATTATGAATAAAGAAACAATTAAACGACTCATTGACAATAAAGTCAGTAAAAGTGGGTTGGTAGAGACTGGGATCCCTGGCGTTCAGTTATTTAACATAACTGAACCAGTTAGCTGTGCTCCTGCAGTGTACGAACCCTCTATCACCGCAATAGTCGGTGGCTGCAAGGAAGCCATTTTGGATGGTAATAGGCATTTCTACGACAGCAGCGCGTACATCTGTTGCCCAATGTCGATGCCAGTAGAAGCTGGCACTCCTGAGGCATCTACCGATAATCCACTTATAGGCGTATACATTAGGTTTGATACCAGAGCTATGACCGAACTCGCCTTTGAGTTAGAAAGTACTAATGGGCTAATTCAAAAAGCCAAAGATGCAGCTTATCCGCAAGGTATATCCACGGCCAATTGGGATGATGCGTTTACCGAAGCGCTGTATCGTTTAATATTGCTCAGCGAAAACCCAACTGATATAGCCATACTAGGCCGTAGCCGTTTGCGAGAGCTCTACTATGCGATATTAAAGGGCGATGCGGGCGGCTCTGTCAGAAGCTCTTTTGGTGTCGGAAATGATATCGCGCGTTCAATTGAATTTTTATCGTCCAATTTAAGCGCGCCCGTCACCATCGAAAACCTAGCTGACCAGATAGGCATGAGCCGCGCGGTATTTCACCGAAAATTTAAACAAGCAACGAATATGTCACCTATCCAGTTTGTTAAATCTATGCGGCTTAACAAAGCAGCAATGAAAATTGCCGAGGGTAGAAATGTTAATGTTGCTGCAATGGAAGTCGGCTACGTGAGTTCCTCTCAGTTTAGTCGCGACTTCCGACGAATGTATGGGCAATCACCAAAGCAATGGATACAAGCACAAGAATCAAACAATGCGTGATTGGCAATGCATAGACCCTCATTTTTCGTAGCGGCAGCGCCATATAATTCAATAGTACGCTGGCAGCAGAGTTTATAGTCGCCGAAGGCCATTGATTGGTATTATACTTGTTGCCCACACAAATCTCGCTCTGGTAATCTCATAATCGAAGATGTGTGTACATGTAAATTATGACGCCTCAATCGAGAATTTTTCTCAGTTTCCCCGAAGGAGCCAGTAATGGACGGCACGAAACGCGCAAATGTAAAAGTAGGGGCTGAAGTCTCTGTTGTATTAAAAGAACATCAACGAAGCGGACCCCTAACTCAGGGGATTGTCGAAAAGCTATTGACCAACTCCCCTACTCACCCACATGGTATAAAAGTAAGATTAGAAGACGGACAAGTCGGCCGAGTCAAAGTTGTCCATAATTAATCGTCTCCTGCATAAACGTTTTTTATTCAATACATCAAGCATACTTCACGGATTAGGTTGCGATAGACCATGATAGAGTTATTCTCCTATACCCTGACATATTCTACCGCTGGTATGTTGCTGTTTACTGCTTTTCTTATCGGCATGTCAAAGACCGGTGTTGCTGGTGTAGCCTTATTTACCATCCCAATTATGGCCATAATATTTGGCGGAAAAGATTCGTCAGGCTTAATGCTGCCGTTGCTGGTTATGGCTGATCTATTTGCCGTGACCTACTATCGGCGACATGTAAATTGGTCCTATTTGGTTAAATTATTTCCATCAGCCGCTGTGGGCGTTATTCTAGCCACCTTAATAGGCAACTACATAGATGATCAGCTCTTTCGCAATGTCATGGGGATCATCATTTTTGTTAGCTTAGCCATCATGTTATGGATGGAAACCGCTAATAAAGACGCGATTCCCGATTACATGTGGTTTGCTATATTGATGGGGTTGCTAGGTGGCTTTACCAGTATGATAGGCAATTTGGCTGCTGCCGTAATGGCGCTTTATTTACTCAGCATGCGTTTACCGAAAAACGAATATATAGGGACCGGAGCTTGGTTCTTTCTCGCAGTAAATGTGTTCAAAGTGCCCTTTCACGTCTTCGCTTGGCATACCATTTCGCTCAATTCGTTCTACTTAAACGTGGCGCTGCTACCTATAATCGCGTTAGGTGCTTTTGTTGGTATCAGAATAGTTCGTATCATTCCTGAAAAACAATATCGTTGGTTGATATTGGCGGCTACTGGAATAGCGGCGATTATAATGGTGATTTAGCGTAATCAACCAAGCGCTAATTTACATTTGCCATTAGGCGTTCAAAACTTTTTCAAGATTCGCTCGTTATAATCTTCTATGTCCAGAGTGACTTGATATTGAGCCATAAGGCTATCAAGCTTAGCTTGCTCAACCGCTAACTCTTCCATAACGATAGTATTGTCATCTAGCTTCCATAAAAGACGAGAGCCCGCATAGCTGTATTGTAATGCCAGCATAGCATCAACATTGCCCTGACTAGCCGCTTGTTTTAATTTTACCAATTTACGATTAATTTTATTCAGCGCCTGTTTAAGATCCCATACGTAAGTTACTTCTCGCATAAATTCGTGCGATCGATATTTATTTAATAAATAGCCGATGGTAACACTTGTTACGAGTACACCGAGTAAGTTCCAATGAAAGTGACGCCCGCTTTCATCTGGAAACAGCGCAATAAGTATTTGAGATATCCCTAAGCTTCCTATGGCAAGGCCTGCGATACAAACCCAAATTACACGGTTTAGGTGTTTGCGATAACGCGCTTTATTGACGTTAATTAGTTGCATATTAGCTCACTTTTCATTTCAGGATTTCTAGCCTCCAAGCAGCTACTTACCACTTATTTTTGCTCAAGTTTAGCGGCCTGTATTGCCAACCCTTCACAGACTGAATTAAACGCATCACCCTGCATTAAGGGTAAGTGCGGCAACATCACTTCTCCTAATTCCTTCCTTACAATAGGCGATAAACTCATTCCACCCGTAATAAAAAGCATCTCAGGTGCCTCTGCGCTGTGCTCTAGACACTCTTTAACCAACGCCTTCACGCGCGATAACCAAGGCTGCATAGAGCTTCTGAGGGCTTGAATATCAATATCCACATCGTAATCAGGCTCTACATAGTGCAAAGGTAACGTAATACTGTCTTTTGACGACAGCATTTCTTTGGCTAAGCGTGCTGAATTGACTAACCTCGCGGACAGTTTATCTTCCTGCACCGTAAGCAAACGGGCGAGCAATGCCGACTCTTTCACGTCTGATTTGGTTTGCGCAATATCCAGCCAGTACTCCTCAGAGAAGAAATGATTCAACTTTGGGATATCATCCACTGCACACATATCTGAAAAATAAGTTGGGGGAACGGGCAACCCGTTGCGCATCAATAAACCTCGTCCCATAGTCGGTGCAATACTTTTGATGATAAGATTTTTGTCGCACTCCATCCCCCCTAAGCGTGCCCCTGTTACTGACAGTACATCTTGCTGGCGATCGAGGTTAGCTTGCTTATCAGGCGATAGAGTAATACAGCATATATCCGTGGTGCCGCCGCCAATATCGGCTACCAAAACATTCGTCTGCTTATCTAATGAACGCTCAATTTGATACGCCGCAGCGATTGGCTCCTCTAAAAACTCGACTTGAGAGAAGCCTGCTTGCTTGGCAGCTTGGGTCATAATCTCTATCGCTTGCTCATTTCCCTCTTGACCGCGTGTGCCATGAAACTTTACCGGGCGACCTATTACTGCACCATCGACGGTCATGTTAAGCTGCTCTTGGGCGCTTAAGCGAAAGAATTCCAGCTGTTTGGCGATAAGGCCAATAAAAGCTTGCTGTTGTCCGGCTATCAAATTTGCCCCTAAGAAATTCTTAGGCGAATAAATCAACCGGCCCTTGTCTGGTGTTTTCAGGTAACGACGAAACCCATCTTCACCAAAAGCGAATTTGCCGGTTTCCACTAACTGGTTTAACGGCAAGTCTTGTACTGTCATATCTTTAAGCAGTATTTCGATTGCACGTCGCTGCAACTCTGGCAAATTGTGAAATTCAGCGCGTAGCGTTCCTATGCGATCGCTGTAACGTTGTTGCTCTTTGGGATCAGGCGCCTCGTAATATCCCTCTTTGGCTTTATCAATTTGGTCGTTGATGGCGCGCTTTATTTGCGCCACTTTTGCTTCAATCATTGACACCGGCGGTGTGGGCAATTCATTTTCATAATATATAAATACTGAAGAGCGAATTTTATGTGCCCCATCGATGCTCGGGTCCAACTGTATAAAGTGGTGCTGTTGCCCGTCAAAATAGGAAACTTCCGAATTTGAGGTACCGTAGTCTATTCCAATTGCTGCCATAACCGCCGTTCGTTATCCACTGTTAGTTAACCGAAAACAAAGCGCCGAAGTGTAATAGAAAAATTAGCTTTCTTCATTAGTTCTTTTAAATGACGTATTTGCAAAAGACAACAACTGGCAACATTGTGACCCCGCAATTAGGACTAACGACTTCGATACGTAAGAAAAGATCCCCGAAAATAAGGCTGCCGATAATAAAAAAGCCGGTTAAACTGCTCACATTATGAACAATAAAACCGACTTAATTAACGGCTAATAAAATTTAGTTAAATAAACCTTTCAGCTTGTCGCCAGCTTTATCAAGCAGTTTCTCTTTTTGTTTTTCAAGTTCTTCATTGACCTTTTTCTTAGCTTCTTCAGTCAAACGCTTTTTAGCTTCTGCTTTAGCCGCAGCCGTAACGTTATCGAGCATCTTATTGACTATTGCTGCTCCTACTTGGTCCGCGGGCAATCCGTTAGGTTTGCCGATTGAGCCCGCATTAAAAGTAGGTAGAGTAACTTCATATGCTTTTTGCTCTATATTTAAGTCGCCCGTTGATAGCTGTTCAAAATTAAGCTTAAGATGTACATTACTTACCGTAACATTGTCTACAATGACTAAGGGGTTGGCACCATCCGTTGATTCAGGTGGTGGAGTGTCATCGGACTTGGGCAAATTAGCTGCTAAGTTATTTTTCAAAGCCAATAAGTTACCGCTGCCGCTAGCATCTACTTCATATAAAATTTCAGGAGCATTTACACTGACATTTTGTATTACATAGGGTTCGTTCAGCACCTCACCTAAATCGAATGTGATATTGCTTACACTAACGGCATTATCAGAACTAAACCCCTTGGGATTTTGTACTGTGAGTCCACTGATGCTCATACGGCCATCTGTTAAGGCCAATTCAACATTAGCCACAGACACCTTTGTGTCTAGATAGTCGCTTCCTTGCTGTTCTATTTGAGCGCGGATAAAGTCCCCAGCCCCACTTAACAAGTACCAAGTTACAGCTGCAATAACGACGAGTAAAATAAGTAAGATCCCTAACCCTTTCTTCATAACATCCTCTTTTGTGTTCAATTGATTATTGAGAAACCACATTCAGTGTATCAGAAGATCTAAACTATCAAATATTCGGCAAATGTTTAATAGCATTGCGCGTTCATATGTGATCACTAAGCGATAGATTAAAAGGGTTTACACAAGGAACACGCATAATACCGTTCCACGTTAATAAGTGAGCACTCAGCGAGAGTTTAAAAGGGCTTAAACAAGGCGCATAACTGACAGCTCTTTATTAAAAGAAAACTAGTTCTCTTTCGAAGTCATGCAAAGCAGTGTAAGCCCTTTTAAAACTCGCCTGAAAGCAATGCCCCAGCAGCTTTTGCTCTGCGTTCTCACTATTCGAAAGGGAACAACCATTCTTCATAGCGACGCCTTAATCAAAAACCGCTGGACGTATTCTGAGGGGGCACTGATTAATGCGGATTGGTATTATTAATGCAGATTGGAATAAGGCAATAATAGTTAATACCAATGGTAGGATAACTAGAATTTAAAGCTGAAATAAAAATGAAAAAGGCTCCGCGAGGGAGCCTTTTAAGAGAGTTACACTTTATACTAACCAATAACGCTATAGTGTAATTCCACGATTTTTCGCTTTTTCTTTTATATAAGGTTCCCAACTTCTCGCACTGCGTGAGGTTGATTTATCCTTTTTGGCTTCTAACACATGCTTGTAAGCACTTCTGTATTTACCAGTATAAAAGTTAGCTTCCATCATAGCCATATGGATACGACCGCGATCATCAGCTCCCTCATCTAACGCCTTCTGCAGTGCCGCTAGTGCATCACTATACTTTTCAGCAGTGAGTAAAAGCGTACCTTGCTTGCGATAAAGATCAGGATCTGAGTTCATCTTAGCCGCTTCACCGTAATACTTCGCAGCCTTAAGGTGATTTTTAGCCTGATGCCAAGAGTTAGCTAGATTAGTCAGTGCTTTATCGTCGCGCTTAATAAGACCACTTTCAACGTTCTTTTCAAACACTACAGCAGCTTTATAAGGGATTTCATTAGTTGCGTACAACTGAGTCAACGCCTTAACTTCTGCAGCTTTTGTCAAGTAACCTTGATTGTAAGCCATTTCAAACGTAGACAAGCCTTTCTTATAGTCTTCAACCAACATGTAGAAGAAACCAAGTTGTGTCCAGTTAGCCTTGTTGTCAGGGAAGATTTTCACCATCTCTTCAGCTACTTCGACAGTTTCTTTATACATTTTACGGCTGTAATAAGACGTCAACTTCAACGCATAAGCGTTTTTGTTTGGCTTATCATCCAAAGCAATGGATTTGTTAAGAGGCGAAATCATATCTGCATATTGTTTCGTCTCATATAAAGCTTGTCCCATACGAAGATACACATCAGCATCTTCTTTACAGGTAAAGTCCATCCACTCTTGATAACGCTTAACCGCTTGTTCGTAACGCTTTTCTTGCATATTTAAATCTGCAATTAAACGTAACGTACCAGCTTGCTCAGTGTCATTAAGTGCCTTAGCATTAACTGACTTTCCTAAATATTCCAACGCCTTAGGGCCACTTTCCGATTTAGTGGCAAGTAAGTTACCAATAAAACGGTCTGTAAACGCGCGGTCAAAAGTTTGAGAAGTATCGATTTCATATAAAATAGATAAGGCTTCATCAACCAAATCTTCATTATAAGCCTCGAACGCCTTTTGCACTTTCTTACCAGTTCGTTCACTTGGAATATTAGTAGGGCCACGTTTGTAACCTGGACAAACGATAGCCGCAGACTGAGCGCTAACGAAACTGGAACTTAACGTAGAAGCAGCGAACGTTGCGCCAACCAACAATGTTTTAAAATATTTATTCATTATGATTGATCCAACTTAAAGTCTAATTGAACTTTCATACCGAACTGCTTCATAGGCTTACCATCTTCAACCTTCGGCTTATACTTCCACTTTCTAAGTGCACGTTTAGCTTCACGGTCAAAAACTCGCTTAGGATCAGCTTCAATGACGTCAACATCTTCAACACCACCTACTTCATTGATCGTAAATGAAAGTTTTACCCAACCTTCTTTACCATCACGAGCAGCTTGCGCTGGGTATTTAGGTTCAATTCGAACGATTGGTGTAGCGTCACCATCACGTTGCATTGCACCCACACCACCGATATCAACTGAAGCGCCACCTATATCTACTGCTGGCATATTGAAACTTAAGCCATCAGTATTTGCGTCCGCAGTGTCAGGCTCAACTGGCTCCAATTTAGGAGGCTGCTGAGGTGGCGGCGGAGGCGGAGGCGGTACTCGAGTTCTAGTTTGAGTAGTATCATCTGGCGTTGACATAACTATATCAATAACCGGTGCAGGTGGTACTTTGTCCGCTGGGCGTGACGAGTTAGCAATTAACTTAGCCATGACAACAAACAATACAAATGCAATTACCCCACCAAGGAGTACAGAAACAATTAAACGTCCCATATTAGCTCCCCTTAGCAGCGATAGAAATGCGATCTATACCTGCAGCTTTGATTTGATCCATTACGTCGATCACCACACCATGTTCTGCATTTTCGTCAGCCTGAACTATGACTACGTCAGAAGGCTGTTCAGCCATCAAACGTTCTAAGTTAGCGCGAACACTATCAACATCGATTTCGCGTTTATCCATCCAGACGTCACCGTCTTCAGTAATAGCGATAAAGATATTGGCATTCTTCGGCATAATAGCTTGCGATGCACCAGGCTTATTCACCTCGATGCCCGCTTCTTTGACGAAAACAGTCGTTACAATAAAGAAGATCAGCATGATAAACACGATGTCCAACATCGGCGTCATGTCAATCGCAGCATCTTCTTCTTCAACACGTACTTTGCGAGCCATAAATTCCTCTCTCTAATGATGGGGCAAACTGTCAACTAGCTTTTCTTTTGCCATTTTTACTCTCGCCTCAAGACGAGAACTAAAAAATACGCCAGATAAAGCAGCGACCATCCCAGCCATCGTTGGAATCGTAGCCATTGAAATACCAGCAGCCATAAGGCGCGGGTTACTTGTGCCCTGTGTTGCCATCGTTTCGAAAACGCCGATCATACCGGTAACCGTACCTAAAAGGCCGATCAATGGGCACATAGCAACAAGTGTTTTTATCAACAACATTCTTGCGCTAAGTCCATCGGATGCTTGCGAAATCCATGCGTCACGGATTCTATGCGCATACCAAGAGGTAGTATCTTCTCGGGCATCCCATTTTGAGACAATGTCTTTTCTCATTTTAGGAAACACGGAAGTTAAGTACCAATAACGCTCTATCATCAAAACCCACATTAAGAAGAGCGCTAAGGCGACAACGTATAGAACGTCACCGCCGGCAGCGATAAAGTCCCTGACAGACTCCCATAGTTCTATCAGGTATAACATCTTAGGCTTTCTCCGACTCTACGTGTGCAGCAATAATGCCTGCAGTTTGCTCATCAAGGATATGTACAATTGATTTGCTGCGACCAGCAACGATGCTGTGCATAAGAATCAATGGTAATGCTGCAATAATACCTTGAGCCGTTGTTACCAACGCCATCGAAATACTACCAGCCATCAATCTTGGGTCACCTGTACCGAACAATGTAATTTGTTGGAAGGTTGCGATCATACCAAGTACCGTACCTAACAAACCAAGTAGCGGAGCGATTGCTGCGAAAATCTTGATGATATTAATACCACTTTCAATTTTCGGAAGCTCTTTAAGAATCGCTTCGTCAAGTTTAAGCTCAAGGTTTTCAGCATCAGATGCTTTATTATCTTTGTACACTTGAAGAATACGTCCAAGTGGGTTGCCGCTTGAAGGATTGCCAGTGTTGTTCAACTGAGAACGCATTTTTCCACTGATAATCGTCAAGGTAACAATTTTATAAAGGCCGATAAGAAGACCAAGAATCAACATAGCAGTAATGACGTAACCTACTACACCACCTGCGTGATAACGCTCAGACATAGTTGCTTTTTCTTTAAGCAAACCTAAGATACCGCCACGTGAAGGGTCAGCATAAAAAGGTACTAGGCCAGACGTAGCTGATAACAACTCTTGGGCTGAACTTACTAGGTAACCATCAGGTTGACGACCAAGAGGCTGAACGATCTCATTTTGATCATCGTAAACCAAGTAACCTTGCTCACCAATCAAGTTAAATGTACCTACACGTACAACTTCTTGAGTAGTAGAACCACC
Source organism: Paraglaciecola chathamensis S18K6 (assembly GCA_000314955.1). GTDB lineage: Bacteria > Pseudomonadota > Gammaproteobacteria > Enterobacterales > Alteromonadaceae > Paraglaciecola > Paraglaciecola chathamensis. The sequence goes on from BAEM01000042.1 coordinate 71,021, forward strand.
ATCCAAGCTGATTACTTCAGTTTGGAAACGAGAAACTTGACCTGACTCAGTCATCTCAGTTTGAAGTGCGAACCACAAATCTTCTAACTCTTGAATGTTAGGAAGACCTTTAGACTCTTCAGACATGCTCTTTAAGAACTCGCCACGGCCTGGGAATTCAGCACTTACAATAGAAGTAGAGATTTGACCAAATGCTTCAGAAGATGCTTGACGCACAACACCAAACATTTCACCAAGGGTACCAGTTGCTTGATTAAGCTCCTGCTCTTTTTCTGCTAGCGCTACTTCGTTGTCTGAATATTTCTTGGCAAGGTTATCACCGCGAGTTTGTTCAGCTTTAAGATCAGCTTGCGCTTTTCTAAGAAGAGCTTGTTTGTCAGCACGTGCTGATTGGAACTCAGCTTCACGCTCTTTGTTTATGCGAGCTTCAGAAACTCGATTCTTCTTAACTTCTTGCAGTAAGTCTTCAAGAGACGTAGCCGCATGAACTGAAGATGCGAATAAAGCTACCGATGCCGCAGCTAATACTGATTTATAGATTGTTTTCATCGATATTACTCCGCAGCTTTAATGGGTAGTTTGATTAGGTCAGCTGGCACGAGTTTGTTGGCCATACGAACAGCCGTTACTACAGAGCTTAGGTATTCATCACCCAATTTCTGCCAAGCTCTTGCGTCGTTATCCCAAACCCAAGCGTTTTTCTGATCTAAAGAAAGCGCTGCTAAAACAGTACGACCTAGGTTAAAGAAATCAACGGTGATTTCAGTCCCTTCAAAATCAAGCTTGCCTTGATAAGCACGAATGTTCTGACCATACTGATTTTCAATTTGATATGCTTCGATTACCTGACGGAACTGCTCTGAAGTAGTTACGTTTGAGTTAGCCATGATGTCGCGAAGACGCTCAACACGTGCGCGACGCTCTTCAAGGTTAATAGGAATATCAAGTTCGATAAATTGCTCTAGACTGTCGATCATACGAAACATCAATGGAACAACACCACGTTTAACACCTTCAATACCGTCTATTTGACGTTGAAGAGAATCGATACCGCGCTGCTGGTCTGCAACCAATGTTGCTAGATAGTCGTTATAAACTTTTAAGTTTTCTGTTTCATCAACAACTTGGCGATATTCAGAAAAGATGTCTAACGATTGCTCGTATAGTTTGTTAATTTTTTCTTGAGACTTCGCTGCATCCACGTGAATCTTTGACTCTTCTTTATGAAGGTCATTCAACGGGTCTGCAGAGACAACAGCACTACTACCGAGTGCTAGTGCACCGATAACGGTAGAAGCAATAAGGTTTCTCTTGCTCATTTTGGACATAATTCCCAACCAATTTTCTTGTTTTGGATCCTCGCCGACGGGTAAAAAAACGTCGCAAGGGGCTTCTAAGCTTTATAAGTTATAGGGGCTTAGTATTAATGGAATTTAACACTAAGACTTCAAGATATTCACATGGAACCCTGCGAATTGTCAAGGTGGCACATGTATTAAGCGCAACAAAGTTGAGTGAAAAAAGAGAAGTAAAAAATTAGCGATTTGAGGGTTTGAACCATTTTTTAAACAAAATAGAGGTTGCACGACCAAACATGAGCGATTTTCGTACAGATACAGCACCAATAGTTATAGAAATTAAAAAAAAACTCATAATAATTTATAGCCTGAGTAAATTTTTTAGAAATTAACATTTTTAAATTGGAGCTCAATTTTAGCCCCTCACGGTCAATTTCAGCCCAATTTGTGAAAAGTTCCTCCTCTTTTTAATAACAAAAATATGATGTCAGTTTATCGTTACATTTCATAACACTAAACAACAGATAGAGCACTAAGTTTACGTTTGTTATCTCAATCAAACTTCGATATTGTTATTGTAAAAAACACGAGTGTTTCTAAACAAGGGAATTATAAAATGAACAACACACTTTTCTTAGCTGGTCTCGTTATCAGTTCTTTAGTAGTTTTAACTGCATGTTCAAGTAATGAAGTCGCACAAAAAAAATCAGCATTCAGCCAATGTGTAAAAGAGAATAAAGGTGACGAGGAGTTATGCGCTTCTAAAGAGTCGGTTGATCGTACAGGATTGATCTGTAAAAACGTCACCGTAACGGGTTCGAGACTTCCTGAAAGAGTTTGCACAACTAAAGCTCAAAGAGAACAACAATCACGGGATTCTAAAATGATGGTTGAAGGTATGCAGCGTCGAGGTCAGGCAACTAGCCAGCAGTGATGAATGAAGCGCAAAGTAATTTAAATGATAGTGGCACCGTAGGATTAACTGCTTGGGAAAATCATTGGCAGAAAACAAATGATACCGCAGCATTCGAAGAAAGCACTCCTCTTCATAATTACTTGCAAACACATTGGTCTAATTTTTTAAAGCAGACCATTTCCCCACATAACGACACTAAATTAATCGATCTTGCATGTGGGAAAGGAACTGTCAGTGAACTTGCTGTATCCCAAGGTAAAGCGGCAAACACTGGCAGACTTGATATCCATTGTGTTGACGCATCATTTAGTGCAGTTAAGAATGTCGCGCAACGTTTGAGTATCTCAGCTGCATTACAAGCAAACTGCGCTAACTTACCCTATCAGAACGATAGCTTTGACTTAGTTGTAAGCCAGTTCGGCATTGAGTATGCCCCAGCACATTCTGCTAAAGAGTTTGCTAGAATTTTAAAGTCTTCGGGTAGATTCGCGTCAGTTATCCATTATAAAAATGGTGCTATTTATCAAGATTGTAATGAAAAGCGAAAACTGATTGAAAAGATTTTATCTCTTAACCTTTTTGAAAAAGCGCAAGTTGCTTTTACAGCAGGGTATGCTGTCGTCGACGGCAAGCTTCCTCCCCAAGTATTTCAGAAAGCTGATGCGGACTTTGCTCCTGTTATTGAACAGTATAAGCAAGTAATCATCTCCACAAATAGCGAAGTAAAGAGTTTACTTATCCAGATCCTAAAAGATATGGGTTTCATGTATGAAAACATTTCGTCTCACAGTGAACAGGATGTAAGTGATTGGCTTACGTCTACTAAATTAGAGTTCATTAATTTTAAAGACAGGATGTCCTCGATGGTAAATGCAGCGATGGATGAAGAACAGATTTGTCAAATGCTGGCCCCATTTCTAGCGAAAGGCTTCACACAGACTATATGCGAACGACTTTCAGTAGATAATGACCCACCCTTTGCATGGTTTGTTCAAATAGCTAATATTAACGCTTAGTAGGCATATTAATCATTCAAGTCTTTTAAATATGGCTTATAGTTCTGCCAACGCGCGAGAGAGTTATTATTTATTGGTTGCCTGACTTGCCAGATACTCGCGGTTTTAACTCGCTTTTTCTGCTGATGAAACGCTAAACAGGTGTCGCTCCATGGTAGCCCTAAAAACTCTAATAAATTAGCCAACTCAGTATCAAAGTTAGACACTAACGACTCGTAATTCACTACGAAATAGTCATGGTCGGATAAGACACCCTGCCAGTGTTTTAGCAACTTCATTTGCTCATCATAATAATGCTTAATGTCGGCTAAGCTTGAAGCATAGTTAAGAGAGTGATCTAATTGCTGAAAGTAAACAGACAAACAATTATCTAAACGATCTCGTTGCGTAAATATAAATTTAGCTCGAGGAAATACACGTTTTATTATCGCTACTAAGGCAAAATTCAGCGGATTTTTATCTGTGAAAAATCGGGGGCTAGATAAGTGGCGTTCGATATTGCTTTTATATTCTTGAGAGATGCTTAGAAGGTTGTCGTCACTTATGTTCATGGGCTTCTGCAAATCGGGACAAACCTTTTCAACAGCTTTTATAAGAAAGTCTATTTCACCTGCCGACTGAACATCGGGATGTGCAGCTAAGACTTGCTCCACAAGTGTCGAACCAGAACGAAACATGCCACAAATAAAAATGGGTGAAAACGGCTCTTCAAGGTTGTTTGAAGTAGAGTTAAACCACTGACGATCAAAATTGCGACAGATGTCTTGGGTCAATTGCTCCTGCTCCATTGGATTATATGGTAATGATTTCTCAGCCAGTAACTTATTACCTAAAGTGTAAAAATATGCAGCTTTCTCATACTTTTTACAATCATCGTATAATTTACCCAAAGCGAAATACAAAGATCCTAGCTCCTCTGGGGCATATTCATTTGCAGAAAGTGCAGAATCAATGGTCAGAATTAGTCTCTCACTTTCAACGGTACTCATATTCATACTTGCCAGTCGTGACATGGCCAGAGCGTGATCTGGTTGAATTGCTAAAATCTTTAGGTACAACTCCTGTGCACGCTCCTTGTCTGCTAGCTCATCACAAAGACTTGCTAAATTGAATAATGCAGGTAAATACGCTGGTTGTTCATTTAATATCTCGTTTAACACACCAATGGCTTGCTCTTCTTTACCAATCTGTTGGTGTATATCCGCTATCTTGAGCTTAGCGAGAGATTTATCAGAAAAACTGCATTCAATTGCCGCCCCATAGTGTTGAAGCGCTTCATCAAAAAGGCGCTCGCGCCTGCAACCGTCGGCTAAATTATATAACCCATCAGGATCAGTTGGTTCATCGGACACATACCTGCGCAAATAATTCATCGCCCGAGCTTTTTGCCCATCTGAGTAACAAAGGGAATATAGGTTTCTAACATACACATTAGGAGATGAAGCAATTGACACTAATTGCTCTAAGCCAGCAATCGCTGAGTCGATACTATTGGACTCTATATATAGCTGAACTATCGCTCTGAGCAAAGGCTCCTTAATTGAGGTGGTCGCTAAGGTGATATTCAATAACTCAATAGCATCAGCATGCTGTCCAAGCGCATGTAGCTGGTACGCTTGATTAATTTTTTCGACTATAAAATCTGGAATATTCGTCATATCAGCTAAAACATCCGAGGGGTAAACTGAATTCACTCACAAAAAAAGGCACCTAAGTGCCTTTTTATATTACATCTATTTAGTTTCTATAGCATTAGTAGCTAACTGAAACACCCATAAACACGTAACGTCCTAAAACGTCGTATGGCCCAGGGAATACGTTACCATTTGCAGAACCTGCAGGTGCATTACCGATTACTTGAGGCTCAACATCAAATAAGTTGTTAACACCTAAGCGGAATGATGCATTTTCAAACGCATTCCAGTTACCTGTCAAATCGAAGTAAGTCTTAGACTTCAATGAAACGGCATTATCGCCACCATTTAACTCATCAGTACCGTCAACATAGCGCATAGTACCAGTTACAGTAACGTCCCAAGGTGAAATCCAAGTTGTACGCAAGTTGTAACGTAGCTCAGGTGTAGGACCTGCAGTGTCAACACCACAGATTGAACGATCCCACTTACCTAAACAATCAACTACGTCCGAACTAGGCGTGTTCTTTTGATCCCACTTTGTAAGGAAAGTACCTACAAGGTTTAGTTTGATGTCACCCATGTCGCCGATACCGAACTCATAAGCTGCATCAAAATCCACACCAGCTGTAGCGAAGAAACCTAAGTTAATATCTGTAGATGTAACGCTATCTTGGCCTAGCCATAAACTACCTGACCCACCACGATTAATAAGACTACAGAACTCTTCGTTACCAGTCGTAGCACATTCGCGAATGATAAATTCAGATGAAACACCACCAATTGCGCCTGTTACATCAATATCGAAATAGTCTAGCGCCAAGCTAAAGCCTGGCATATCACTAGGTGAAAATACGATACCATAAGAAATTGTATCAGACTCTTCAGGATCTAAGTCAGGGTTACCACCTGTGATTTGGTTGTATTGACCGGCAGGGTTACTTGGTGCGCCACCCGCATCATATGCTGCGCCACTTAAACCAGTATTAATACATTGCTCACGAGTAAACTCAATGTTTCCATCTTCATCAGCAGCACATGGGTCATTGTTCATGTTGAATAAGCCTAAGCCTTGTGATCTGAACAATTCACGTACGTTACCCGCTCTTACTGCACGTTGGAAACTTGCACGAATACGTACATCATCATTCACTTTCCAGTCAGCCGCATACTTATATGTATTTGTTGATTTGTCAGTTGAATAATCAGAGTAACGATACGCTAGCTCTAAGTTAAGCTCTTGCATAAAGTCAACATCTTGCACTAGTGGGATGTTTGCTTCTGTGAAAAGCTCCTCTACTGTAAAGCCACCACTAACACCTAATGTAGGTCCACCTTGGCCTGCACCATCACCACTTTCAAAGCCTTGGTCTGGTTCAAAACTTAGGGTTTCTTCTCGACGCTCAAAACCAACAACTACGTTAACACCAGTTGAGGTACCAGGTACGATAACGCCAAGATCAGTTAAGTCACCTGCAACATAACCACTCACTTGTGTCGTTTCAACATCACCGCGAGCAAATAAAGGAAGGGTTATATAATTTAATGTTTCTTCAGTTACTGAGTCAGTCGTGAATATATTCCAAGGAACACAGGCAGCATCGACTACAACACCATTCGCGTCAGGAATGGCAGAGCGACAAACAGCTTCTCCAGTATCAGGGTCTGAAACAGCATCAAACGCTCTACCTATGCGAGTGATTGATAACTCGTTACGATATGTCTGAATGAATGACGTTGTGCCGTAGTTTGCAAAAATATCGTATGACCAATTGTCATTAATAAAGCCGCGAGCACCAACTACACCACGGAAAGAAGTATGACGAAGATCATCCTGTCTAGGATTACCTTCAACGTTTCGGCGGCCAATATAAGCGTTACCTAACACGTCGTCAGTCGTTAGTCCATTTGCGCCACAAGTTACATCAAATTGTTGTTGCGATAGTAATGGGTTTGCACAATCCAAGGTAGTTGTTACGAAAAATGCGCCTGATGGTGCAATCTGAGCAACACTGCGGTTATCCATGAAGTTAGCTTCTGCATAAACTGTGTGGTTATCATTGATATCGTAATGACCTAGCGCACCAAATGTCTTACGAACGTCAGGACGTTGGAAATAGTTAAGTGGACCATAGTTATAAGTTGTGCCGTCACGAGGGACAAATTGGTCACCTTGAACTTTAAAATCAAATGACGTTGTATTTCCTAAATTAACAAGTGGGTCTGCAACTCCATTCAAACCGAAGTCAGTAATGCGCCCTTCAGCAATAGTACCTGAGCCCACACAACCTAGAGGTGAACCTGAAACCGCACAGGCACTGTAATCTCGGCTGCTTTGGCTTACCGCTTGAATATTACGATAACTAGCGTACATGGTAACGTTACCGCGCCCATCAGCTGTATTAGCACCTAAAAGTACAGAGAAATCATTCGCGTGGCCGTCTTTTACACTACCGTTTGCAAAATCGAAACCAGAGTCAGCAGCTAGGCCTTGCATGAATGCATTATCGTTGTCGTGTTGATAGAAGCTGTGCTGATAATCGAACTGAACGCCTTCGAAATCATCTTTTAGAATAAAGTTAACAACACCGGCAACCGCATCAGAACCATAAGTAGCAGAAGCACCACCTGTAAGCACTTCAATACGTTCAACCAAACCAGCAGGGATTTGGTTTACGTCACCGCCAGTACCGCCAGCCAACGGCGAGCCAGCTGGCATACGACGTCCGTTAACTAATGTTAGTGTGCGGTTAGAACCTAAGTTTCTCAAATCGACAGTCGCTGTACCCGTCGCGCCGTTGGCCGTACCTGAGGTTTGACCACCGAAAATTTGTGGCATGTCATTAAGTAAATCTTCGATACGTGTTACACCACTGACAGCGATATCTTCAGCACTTATCTCAACGACAGGGCTTGCGCTAACAAGGTTGGCTTTTTGAATACGAGAGCCGGTAACAGAGATTTTTTCTACGCTTTGTTCAGCAGATGTTTCTTGAGCATTTACTGTAAATGTAGACAATGCAGTTGAAGCAGCACCTACAGCAAAAGCCAGACGAACTGACTTCGTCAACTTAGAGTTTGTAAACATGTATGTCTCCCTGGACCACTATATATGTGTTTAGTGTTTATTCGCTAGTGCGATTTTTTATTAAATAAAGGTAGTGAACCTCACTTGAATAGTATCCAAACAAACTTGCCTAGGTCAATGCTTTAGAACATCTAATACTCAAAAGTTATGAATGAAATACCAATACAGTGGCAGTTAAGTAAATTTATATTTACAAAATTTACATAGAAGCAGCATTTTTACTCGTTTTGATCAAAGAAAAGTCACAAAAAAGTATTTGGTCATTTTTATGTAAATTAAAAACAAAGCTTAATAAACGCTCAATCAAAACACGTATTTTTCACTTCCCTTAAATTGTTAGACAACAAACTTTGAAACAAACTCTTTCATAAATTTTGTCTTGGTTTATGCTGAACATATTGAAGGTGCACGAATTCATTTACTTAGGTGGAATTCAGTTTGCGTTAAAGGTGACAAGGTTAAAATGCAATGAAACTTGATGATGATATACACAACTATTATGAGCATTTAGTGCTTGAACATATTGCTGAGTTAAAACTACCCACGGCAAACGATGATGATTATATTGCGGATTTGTGTTGTTTGGCTTTGAATCAGCTTCCACCTAGATATATTCGCTATGAAGTGGATATGTCATTTTACCTAGCTCAAAGTGAGCGCCAGCAAATGGAAATGAATACGCAAAATGCCGTAAATAAAGCGATCCGCTTTTTGGACAAAAAAGACACGTAAATAAATGGAAATATAAAATAGATAATTTATGGGGATTTGGGTGGCGGTTCTCCAGCCACATTCCGGCACATGAGTCGTCTGCTGCGGCTGCTCCCTTCCAGGCCTGACCGAGTTCACAGAGTATCATTGCGGAGGGACCAAAGAACCACCATAGAAACTTGCCTAAGTGATAAAAACGAGCTCTTAATCACTTAGGCGGCGCATTATGACAAAACTAAATTTAGATGCAAGCCGCATCCTTGATATAAGGAGTTTTTTACGACTATTTTTTAAATTTTTCTTCTGCGATTGTATTAGCGACTCTATTTGTGGCTAAGTTTTGTTCATCAGCGCGTTTATACACTTCTTTGAGCGTCGCGCCAATTTTCTCTAGGTGACTTTTTAATGCCTCATTCGAACTCAACATCTTTTGATGATAAATGTCGATTATGCCTCCTGCATTAATTACATAATCTGGAGCGTACAATATACCCTCCCCTTTTAAAATTTCCCCTAAATCTTCAGTCTCTAACTGATTGTTTGCTGCACCGGCAATTACCTTAGCCTTAAGGGTGCTAATTGATTGTCGATTGATTGTCGCCCCCATTGCACATGGCGCGACCACATCTACATCTAATTTAAGGATTTCATCGGGTGAGACGATCTTAGCGTTCAGTTTTTCTTTCGCACGATTTATCCCCTCGGGATATATATCAGCGACAAACAATTCAGCGCCTTCACGATGTAAATGCTCTGCGAGTCTATAGCCTACATGTCCCAGACCTTGAATAGCGACTTTCTTACCCTGTAAGCCTGTACCAAAATAATGCTCAACAGACGCTTTTACGCCGGTAAATACGCCGTACGCAGTAGATGGTGCAGGATTTCCATCCGCTTCTTCGCCAGCAAAATGGTAATTTGCTTTCGTGCCAGATATATATGTTGTCTCTTGCGCCATGGTACGTAAATCAGCGACCGACATACCTGAATCCTCGGCGCTAATGTATTTACCGCTTAAACTTTCCACAAAACGCCCCATGGCAAGCATCATCTCGGGGGTTTTATGCGCTCGAGGATCACCGATAATCACTGCTTTTCCACCACCTTGATTTAAGTTGGCCATCGCAGCTTTATAGGTCATACCTTTTGATAGCCTGAGCACATCATTTAGTGCCTCATCTGAATTTGCATATGGCCACATTCTACAACCGCCCAATGCTGGGCCTAAATGACTATTGTGCACAGCAATAATCGCTTTTAGCCCGGTTCCTTTATCATGGCAAAAAGCAACATGCTCGTGTTCATCAAATTCGATATGGTCAAAAACAGACATTCTAATATTACTCTGAGTAAGGTATGTGAAACTTGTTGATATACTAGCTCAAATCAATGAGGACATGCCTTGCGATGTTAATGTGGCAGAATTACTCGGTTGCAACAGTGGCCATAATCCATTAGTTAATATAGGATATATATCCTAATATTCGTGCTTGAAAATGATAAAAATATTCAGCATGCTAGCCGCGAATTTTACTTCGCTATAAATTGAAAAATAATGATGAAATTGGACAAGTTTGACCGCGAAATTTTAAGAGTGATGCAAAAAGACGCTACTGTTTCCATGGCTGAGTTAAGTCAAAAAGTTGGACTATCTCACACACCATGTTGGCGCAGAGTTAAGCGAATGGAAGCCGATGGGATAATTCTTCAAAAGGTCACCCTACTAAATAGTAAAAAGCTTAACCTTGGGGTTTCTGTTTTTATCTATGTGACGTTAAAAAATCATGATGGTGAATCTTTGAATGATTTTGAAAAAGCGGTGCAAAACATAGATGAAATTGTTGAATGTCATACCACGAGTGGCGACAAAGATTACTTACTAAAAGTGATTGTTGAAAGTATTGAAGAATACGAACATTTACTTAAAGCGAAATTAACTCACTTACCCTTAGTAGATCATCTCAGCTCTACGTTTGCGTTAAAACAGGTCAAAAATACAACAGAGCTACCGATAAAACAGCAATAGAACGACGATAATGAAGCAGAACGAATCTGCTTCATTAAGATGTGCAATTGCCTGACGTTATGTAATTACTCGTTATCTTGATTAATCACGCCACGGCGTATCTGGTCTTCCTCAATTGATTCAAACAGCGCTTTAAAATTACCTTCACCAAAGCCTTCATTTCCTTTGCGTTGAATAATCTCGAAAAACACTGGGCCAATCACAGTGTCGGTAAATATTTGCAGTAAAATACCGTCTTTCATTGGAGCCCCATCAATTAAAATACGTTGCGCTTTTAAATCGGCCAGGTTCTCACCGTGCCCTGAAACGCGAGCATCCACTGCCTCGTAATAAGTATCAGGGGTATCCATAAATTTAACCCCAACGTCACGCAACGTTTTAACAGTTTGGTAAATATCTTCAGTAGACAACGCAATATGTTGAATACCCTCGCCATTGTATTCACGAATAAACTCTTCAATTTGGGATTTATCATCAGAAGATTCATTGATCGGAATGCGAATTTTTCCGCAGGGAGACGTCATCGCCTTACTGACTAAACCTGTTAGCTTTCCTTCTATATCAAAGTAGCGAATTTCTCTAAAGTTACCCAAGCGCTCATAAAAATTCGCCCATACCGCCATATTGCCGCGCTTAACATTATGCGTGAGGTGATCCAAAGTCAGAAGACCAGCATCGCTTTGTTTCACCTTTTCACGCCAATCAGGATAAAAACGGAAATCCACATCATAAATAGAGTCATCGCCGTATCTGTCAACAAAGTACAAGGTACTTTCACCAATTCCGTAAACAGCTGGAATATTAAGTTCCATCGCGCCTAAATTTCCGACGAATGCTTTGGCGCCATTTTTAATTGCGTGCTCAAAAGCGACTTTGGCATCTTTAACCCTAAACGCCATTCCACACACACTCGGGCCACGTAATCTTGCAAACTCTTCTGCCTGAGATGCAGGTTCAGCATTTATAATGAAGTTGATGTCGCCCTGCTTGTACAACCAAACTTGCTTTGATCTGTGTTTAGCAACTTCTGCAAAACCGAGAGACGTAAACAAGTTAGCTAAATCGTTAATCCCTTTTTCATCCGCAGCGGTATATTCAACAAATTCAAATCCATCGGTGTTGAGCGGGTTATAGCTGATATCTGAACACATAATATTCTCATTCTTATCTTGTGAAAGGTTTCGTCAAAGCGCTAATAGACCGCAAAAAAACGCTGCTGAACAGAGGGAGAAAGAGAATAGAAATTAGTGTAGAAACGAGCTAAAAGTAACATAAAGTTTACATTAGGTTAAAGCCCGTTTTATGCGCCGAGAAACGCCCATATTGGTAAGGATGTTGTCAGCTTTACGCTACAAAGGCGTATTTATATCTTTACAGACTTTTTGTTGATCCCATAGTCACGTAATTTATTCGCAATCGCAGTATGGCTAAGCCCTAGTTTTTTGGCTAACAGGCGAGAGCTCGGGTAACTTGGATAAAGCCGTTGCAAAATGCTTTTTTCATAACGTTTCACTTCTTCATCCAGACTGCCCTCAAAGTCTTCACTAACAAAACTCATGGCGTTCGCACTTGAAGGAATTTGAATATGTTCCTTACCTAAGTCATTTCCTTCTAATAAAGATACCGCGCGATAAAGTACATTTTCTAACTGGCGCACATTCCCAAACCAAGGGTAAGCTTGAATATAATCTACGCACGACTTAGTCAGCTTAGGTACCTTGCGCCCCAGAGTTAAGCTGTGTTGCTTTAAAAATGTTTCTGCTAATGGAATGATATCCATCTTGCGCTCTCGCAAAGGAGGAATTCCTAAGCTCAGCACATTCAATCGGTAATATAGATCTTCGCGAAAACGCCCTTCTTGTACTAACTGAGCTAAGTCTTTTTGAGTAGTACAAATAAAACGAACATCTACTTTAACTTCTTTCGTATCACCCACTCGCCTAAACTTACCATCTTGCAATACACGAAGTAATTTCGCTTGGAGTTGCGGCGACATGTCACCCACTTCATCTAAAAATAAACTACCGCCCTGTGCTAGCTCGAGTAGGCCTTCTTTACCTGAGCTTTGGCCAAACGCTCCAGCCGCATAACCGAACAGTTCGGTTTCCGCCACATTATCAGGAAGAGATGCACAATTGAGCACTAAAAAATTTGCATCCTTTCTGCGACTCGCTTCATGGCAGGCATGGGCAATCAATTCTTTCCCGGACCCCGTTTCACCATACAACATAATTGGCCCGTCAAGTTCAGCCATTCGCTTAGCTTCGCGAACCACCTTTTTCATGATCTTACTTGAGGCTTGAATAGACATAAAACTGTCCAAGGACGCCTCGTGAAATACAGTTAACTGCTGACCTAAGCGCTGCTCAGATTTAAGAATAAAAACAGCACCCGCCAAGATTGGCTCCCCTCCGGAATCAGGCACCATAACAGGTAAAATATCCGCTAAGTAGTTCTGCTCTATAAAGCGCACCTTTTGCGTGAGGCTCGTTATTTTTTTACTTTCCAGCCAACGCGTTGCGTTAAAGCCTTTTACCAATTCGTCGATTTCCACCCCAATGAGTGATTCTCGTGCCGTTTCTAAACTCACTGTGACCGCATCGTTAATCAACAATATGCGTCCTTTGGTGTCTACCGAAAATACAGGATCAGGTAACGTTTGTAGTAATGCGCGCAATTGGTTTTGCTCACGCTCTAGGGGCATAAAGGGAATCGTTTTTACATCATCAATGCCTTCTATTTTTCTAATTTTTGGCATTAAATGTTGAAATTCTTCAAAATCCATATTGGGGAAGCTAAGATAAATCTTGCCCATTTCATTGATTTCGATACCACGCAAGTCCACTTCATGGCTGACCAAAATATCAAGGACATCTTGCGTTATCCCTAAACGGTCCTGACAACTTATTTCCAGACGCATAAAATTTCTTAATTTGAATTAATGTAAAGATATTATTACACAAACATGAGGAACAGCACACCAAATAAACGGGTTAAGATGTGCATATAGGCGAGTAATTTCCGTGCAGATTGTTACTAATTGTAAGTTTTACTAGCTGACCGAACTGGATTTTTGTTCAAACATGGCAGGATGTAACCCCAAAGATCGTCCCTTTTCAACCAGCCCCATAATGTCCGAATCCGCTAAATCAAACAATGACGAAAGCGAGTCAAGCACGTAGTACACCGGCTGAATAATGTCGATACGATAAGGAGTACGTATCGCTTCTAGAGGCTCCATTTCGCGGCGTACTGCTTGCGTATTTTCTAAAGCGTCACGTGTCTCCTGAGGTGAAGATAAAATCCCTCCGCCATAAATACGTAATCCTTCTTGTGTGTTGACGAGCCCAAATTCGACCGTAAACCAATATAAGCGTGCTAAATACTGTCGCTCCTTTGGAGAAGCAGCATAACCAAGTTTGCCATACGTATGGGTGAAATGAGCGAATGCAGGATTAGTCAACAAGGGGCAATGACCGAATATTTCATGAAATACATCTGGCTCTTGTAAGTAATCAAACTCATCTTCGCTACGGATAAACGTGGCCACAGGAAACTGCTTATTGGCCAACAACCTAAAAAACGAATCAAAGTTTATCAAAGCCGGAACTTGCACCACTTGCCAGCCTGTCGTTTTTGCCAAAACTGTGTTCACTTCAGCTAACTGCGGAATACGATTTTCTGGTAGGTCGAGCTGTGCCAGCCCTTGTAAATATTCATCACATGCGCGGCCTTTTAACAGATTTTTTTGCTGGCAAATGAGTCTTTGCCAGATTTTATTTTCTGTCTCACTCCAATGAACGATACCGTTTTCGTCTGGTGTATGAGAAGTGTATTGAGATTGCTTAGCCATAATAACAAAACTGCCGTATTTGAGTCATTCATGGAGCGAAGTCTACCCAAAGTGAGCTAAATCAAAAGACACAATCCAACAACAATAAAATTACAAATCGTAAACATAAAACTACAACGTTTGCTCATCAGCACCTATTTCTAAGCGATAAAGTGACTTTATTTCAGCTGCTTATGTAAGTCGGTTAAAATTTTCTTGCTAAGCTGATTCAAGCCTGGACGTTGTACAGAAAGCCAAGGAACAGGTCGGCAACTATGAATGGCGTTCAAGCCAATACGCGCTGTTAATACGCCTGCTCCCATACCTTGTGCAATACGCGTTGATAATTTACCCGTTAAACTTGCACCAAGCGCATAATTGCCTGCATCAGAGATAATTTCAGCTGCGCCGGCGTAGAGCATATGTCTAAACACTTGGCGTATTAGCGCCACTCGCCCCCAATATCCCAAATGTACGCCATAGATCTCACTGACCTGCTGCATCATGCGAATATTCCGCCACAACACAATCGCCATATCAACCAACGCAAAAGGACTCACTGCAATCATGACGCTGGACGCCCCCGCATTACGCATCACTTTAGCTAATGCAGCTTGATCTACTTTGCTGATAACTTGTTGCTCAAATAAACCCAACACCTCAGAATCAGTGTGGTGCTCGTCGATACTCTTTTGCCATATTGCAATCTCATTTTCGTATCCAGCCGGTAAAGTCTGCGCAATAGCTAAACAGTGCTTTTTTGCTAAGCCAATTGCCGGAGTCGAGTACAACTCTAACGATGTTTGGCGAGATGCCTTTTGTCGCTTGAGTCGTCTTAACCCTCGCCATTCGCTGTAAACCGCGCCGACAACCAATGCCAAAACCGACACGCCAACCCCTAACCATATTCCGCTAAGCCAATCATCACTTAGGTACATTTCACGTATAAATAACCCAAGTTCAATTAAACTCGCCACCAGTACCACAACACTCAATACTGTAAAAAATCTGCCCAACCAAGGCTTTCGCTTTGGGGTAACTTCAACTTCATCACGCACGACGCTCTGTTCAAATTCATACTCATCTTGAGCCAGTGCCTGCCAGTCAACGTCTTGTTCGATGGTGGTTGCTCGTCGAATAGGTTCGCCAGCAGTGTCTGTGTGCTCAGGGCTTAGCACGACTTTTGTTTTAATCTGCGTCGTGTCTGTCGCATCTTGATGTAACGAATTTTGATTCTGCGTACTCATCGTATTTTATCCCCAAGAATAAACTCTAAAACTCTATCCATTCGAATATGTGGTAATGCTTGATTTTCATCTCTGCTTGGCGGAGAAAAGCGCGGAAAGTCAAAGCCCTGCTTATCCCAAAACTGGCTATCAGGGCATTTCGCTGGTACGTCTCCAGGAAACAAACGAATTGTTTTTCCATCTGCTCCTGTGCCCTGCAAGATTTGAATATCTTGGCCTTCGTGCTCTGCTCGCCCTGCCTGAGAAGCGCGGATCGCGGCTATTGCGGTAGACTCAGTGGATACACCATCAAACTGCATCTGCTTTCTTGCGTTATGTAACATGGAGTCCAACAGTTTAACTAGGTTGCTTTGCTGATCAGGTGTAACGTGATCAGCTTTACTAGCAGCGAAAATAAGTTTATCTATTTTCGGTGTAAACAAGCGTGATAATAGATTCGTTTTTCCATATTCAAAGCTGGTGAGCAGCCAGTTTAATGCGCGCTGCAGATCATCAAAATGTGCTCTACCGTTATTCAATGCTGATAAGCAGTCCACCAAGACCACTTGGCGATCAAAGCGTTTAAAATGCTCTACGTAAAAAGGCTTCACGACTTGCTCTTGATAATGCTCATAGCGATTAAACAGCAAAGCCTGATTGCTTCCTTTGGGTCCCCGATTTTGTTTTATTTGAGCAACTTGCTCTTCTGACAATGGGAAGAAATCTAAAACTGGAGCTCCCGCCAGCTCCCCCGGTAAAATAAAACGCCCAGGTTGCAATAACTGAAATCCAGCTGCACGACACTTGTGTAAATAGTCGGTGTACAGGCTAGCAATATGCTTTAACGCCAATTCATCCCCCGGCGCTGTTAAATCGATTGACTCTCTAGCGACCAAAAACTCGGCAGATAACGCTTGGCGCTCCGCTGATTGCAGCTCGGATTCACAATGAGTAGACCAAGCTAAATAATCCATATCAAGCAAAGGTAAATCCAGCAGCCACTCTCCTGGGTAATCAGTGATATCTAGCGTAAGCTTGGTATCTTCGCTGATATAACGCGATATTCCTTTATCTTTGCGATATCGAATATGTAACCTCACTTGACTGATCCCAGTCGTCGATTCTGGCCATATTGGTGGGGAGCCGTTTAGTGCTTGCATAGCATTTTCGTAAGCAAATCGTCGTAAACTTAGGTTAGGTTGCGCCTCACGCTTTACACCAAATAAACGCTCTTCTCTTACAACAGAGAAAAAAGGCAACTCAGCACTGTCGTTGGCCTCTAATAATTGGTTGACAATCGATGTAATAAACGCTGTTTTACCACTGCCGCTTAAACCGGTAACCGCAAGATTAAGGTGTCTGTCGGCAAGGCGAGCTCCTGTTACTTTGACATTTTGCTTTAATTGGTCAATCAGGTGGCTGGTATTGAGCAGTTTCTTCATTGCGACATCCTATTAAGCTAATGAGCGTTCTTGAGCGTTAAGCACAGAGTAGTTACACAGGGTAAGTGTCAGATATGGAGGCGAGCGATAAAATTGAAAGGGTACCGGCTTAGCTACGCTCTGCACTATGCAAACTTAGTTTCAGCCGGTAACGAATTTATAGGTTGTTAATTTCGCGATTTAATTGATATTGAGCAGACGTTACATAAGTTTCAATTTGTCTTAAGCGTACTTCGTTTTTTTCAAAACGTTGTTTAATGTCAGCGAATGCTTGTTTAGGGGGCTCCCCTGACTGCCATACTTTAGATTTTACTTTAACTTTTTCTTCTTCATCGTCATTCGAATTCTGCCAACCTTTACCACTTGTTTGCCAGCCCTTGCCACTCGAAGTAGCACTAAACGACTGGCGACGAGTACTTTTGTTGTTTCCCGCGCCGTGACGGGTTGATTTTTTTTCTAAAATAAACCAAGCCGCAACATAACTAACAACGACAAACGTACCTGCGGTTAAAAAGAAAGCTGATACGACTAATATGCGCACCAACCATAATTCAATGCCAAAATATTCTGCTACCCCAGCACACACCCCAGATATTTTACCTTTGTCAGGGTCACGCGTTAGTTCTCCTCGTGTATTCATACCTTGTTTCTCCACTGGGGTGCCTCAGCATCAAGGATAGATTCTAACGTGTGGATCCTATCTGCCATTTTCTCAGCTCGGTCAGCTAACCCTTGAAGGGTCGCATATTCTTCATCAGACAATCCCTGGCTAATCTGTTTTTTACTGCGGTAATGCAAAATTAGCCAAATCGGGGCGACAATCACCATAAAAATGATGATTGGCGCAATAATTATCCCAATGATATCTTCCACAGCCTTTCTCCTTTAATCGATATTAGTCTTGGCTTTTCGCTTCATTCGTTTGTTTTTTAACTTTTTTCTTCAATGCAGCAAGTGCATCGTCGATTTCGTCATCCGCAGCTAAATCGGCAAACTCATCAGCTAACGTCTTTTTGCCAAGATCATATGCATCAACTTGAGATTCTAGATCATCAATTTTACGTTCGTACTGCTCAAAACGCCCCATTGCGGCATCAACTTTGCCATCATTCAACGTACGTTTAATATCTAAACGAGAGCTCACTGTTTTCTGACGCATAATAATGGTTTTTTGACGCGCCTTTGCATCCGCGAGTTTATCTTGTAATTGCGTTACTTCACTTTGCAATTTACTGATTTGCTCATCCACGGCTGCGAGTTCAGCGTTAAGTGTCACAGCATACTCGTCACACTTTTTCTTTTCTTGAAGCGCCGCGCGGGCTAAGTCTTCACGATCTTTATTAATCGCAAGCTCTGCCTTACTTTGCCAATCTCGGCCTTCGCTTTGCATCTTATTTATTTGCGCGCTAATTTCCTTTTTATTTGCGATAGTTTTCGCAGAAGCTGAACGTACTTCAACTAATGTATCTTCCATTTCTTGAATAATTAGACGCACCATTTTTTCAGGATCTTCCGCCTTATCTAAAATGGCGTTGATATTTGAGTTCACTATGTCTGTGAAACGAGAGAATATACCCATAGTCTTTACCTCTATATAATGTCAGCTAATGGTGAACAACTAGCATGTGCTGGAAGCTCGTCTTGATTAGTATTATTCAATAAACAGGCCAACTTAGTGTATTAACTAAACATCTGATTTTAAACAAATATTAATTTACTCTCGGGTAACTGAGATCTACAATTATAATTACATACACCACAAGTTAGTCGATTACACCACTTTTTGAGGATATTGATGAACCGCTACCGCCAACAAGATAATTTGTTAGGACAATCCAATAGTTTCCTCGAAGTGTTGGAGCAAATATCGCAAATTGCACCGCTCAATAAACCCGTGTTGATCATTGGTGAGCGCGGAACAGGTAAAGAAGGAGTGGCGGCTCGGCTACACTTTCTATCAAAACGCTGGGATCAAACCTACTCAAAACTTAACTGTGCAGCATTAAGTGAAAGCTTGCTGGAAAGCGAACTATTCGGTTACGAAGCTGGCGCATTTACTGGTGCAGCGAAAAGGCGAGAAGGACGATTTGAAGCTGCAGATAATGGCACACTATTCTTAGATGAATTGGCTAACACCTCAGGATTGATACAAGAAAAACTGTTACGTGTTATCGAGTATGGTGAATTTGAGCGCGTAGGCGGCTCAAAAAGTGTCAAAGTCGATATTCGGCTAATCGCAGCCACCAACGAAGACTTACCCGGCCTTGCCCAGTCAGGTGAATTTAGAGCTGACTTACTTGACCGCTTAGCATTTGACGTTATTACCTTGCCACCACTTAGGGAGCGTAAAGACGACATCATGATGCTTGCAGAACATTTTGCTATCAATATGGCCCGCGAGCTAGAGATGGAAGTATTCAGTGGCTTCACAGAAAAAGCCAAGCGTACCTTGCTTGAATATGAATGGCCGGGCAATATTCGAGAACTGAAAAATGTGGTTGAGCGCGCCGTTTACCGCGCAAATAATCCAGATATTCCGGTGCACAACATTGTGCTTGATCCCTTTGAATCGATATATCGCCCTGCCACTAGAATGCGTACCAGCGATCGAATCAAAAACCAAGATACCGCTATTCCATCGACTTTACCGAACGCACCAGAAACACCTACGCCAGTGATTGAGCCAAATGTACAAGGTCCAACCAGTACCCAAAGCGTTCAATTTCCCGTCGATTTAAAAGAGCTGTCTCAAAACTTTGAAATTGATTTAATTAAACAAGCCCTCGCGGATAGTCAATATAATCAAAAGAAAACAGCAGAGCGGCTATCCCTGACGTATCATCAGCTACGAGGTTATTTGAAGAAATATAACTTACTTGATACGCCACCAGAAGACAGAGAATAAACTGTATGCTTGTTTCTCAGCGACATGCTTCGTGTTTCATCCCAGTTACTGTTATTTTAACAGTGATGCTCACATTGATGGGCTGTAGTCCTGAAAATACTCACTATCAACAGCCAAATGGCATAATTTATTGTTCAGAGGGCAACCCAGCAAGTTTTAACCCACAACTAGATACCTCTGGTACGACCGTTGATGTGTCGTCCCATCAAATTTACGATCGCCTTTTAGATTTTGACTTGATCACGGGTGAAATTATTCCAGGCCTCGCCAGCAGTTGGATAACCAGTACTGACGGTTTAACGTATACCTTTCAATTACGCAAAAACATCGTTTTTCACAGTACATCCTACTTTGCTCCTACGCGCACCTTCGATGCCGATGACGTCATTTTCAGCTTCAATCGATGGCGAGATAAAAACCATCCCTACCATGAGGTATCGGGCGGACGCTATCCCTATATCAACAGCGTAGGGTTGGGCGATCTTATTAGCGATATTAAACGCATAAATCGCTATCGTGTTGAAATAACCCTTGTACGCCCTGAAAGCTCTTTTTTAGCTAATTTAGCCACCGACTTTTCCATTATTCTATCCGCAGAGTACGCGGACCAATTGGCTAAAGCTGACACACCTGAACTCATAGATACACACCCCATAGGAACAGGGCCGTTTAAATTCAATAGCTTCCGACAAGACAGATATGTTCGCTTTGATGCCCATCCACTCTATTGGCGTGAGCGCAGCACGACAGAGCAGCTCATTTTTGATATTACTCCTTCTAGCTCATTACGCTTGGCAAAATTAATGACAGGTGAATGTGACTCCATGGCGTTTCCGACGCACAGCCAATTAGACATTATTCGAAAACGCAAAGAACTCACGTTAGACGAGAAACCGGGGTTGAATGTGGGCTTTTGGGCATTTAATACAGCGAAAGCACCTTTTGGTAATCCTGAAGTACGCCGCGCACTTGCTATGGCTATTGATAAAAATGCGTTGATGGAAGCAATCTACTTCGGCAGTGCAATTCCAGCCACTTCTATTATTCCTCCTTCTTCATGGGCGTTTCAGCCAGATACTCGCTCGTCAACTTATAACCCGTTAGGAGCCGCTAAATTACTGCGTGAAAATGGTGTCGAAGAAGGATTTAGTATGACGATATGGGCGATGCCAGTTGAGCGAGCGTATAATCCGAACGCCATGAAAATGGCTGAATTGATGCAACGCTATTTGCGCGATGTGGGGATTGACGCCAATATCGTTAGTTATGAGTGGTCCACCTTTCGCGCTCGCTTAAACCAAGGGTTACATGATTCAGTGTTAATTGGCTGGTCTGCAGATAACGGCGACCCAGATAACTTTTTCAGACCGTTACTTACCTGCTCTGCGATCGATTCCGGTACAAACCGTGCGCGCTGGTGCTCTAAGGAATACGACAAACTCATTGATCAAGCGCTCACCTACACTAATCAAGAAGATCGTGCTTACTTCTACAGCAAAGCCATCGAAATGATAAACGATGAAATGCCGCTTATGCCAATTGCCCACGCTTTTCGTTATCAAGCTTATCGCGATGATCTCACAGGGATCGAGATAAACCCGTATGGCGGGATCCAGTTTAGAAACGTGAGTAAGCCGTAATGCTGAAAATTATCCTACGTCATGCCAGCTTACTTATTTTGACTCTGTTTGTGTTGAGTTTCTTTTCTTTTTCATTAGCGTATTTGTTCCCTGGCGATCCGTTAGTCAATTTGACTGGCATTCGAGGCAGTTCAGAGCAAGAGTATGCGTTGTTGGCAGAACAATACGCGATGCACTCGTCATTTATCGTTCAGTACTGGCAATACGTAATGCACCTTTTTTCCGGAAACTGGGGGCTAAGTTTTAGCTCCGGCCTGCCGCTGGCAGAAGAAATTAGCCGTTCGTTAGCGGCCAGTGTTGAACTTAGCGCTTATGCCCTTATCTTTTCGTTTTTGATTGGTTTGCCTCTAGGTTTTTTATCTGGGCTTCGCCATCATAAGTTTACCGATTTCACATTGCTTACCGCGAGCGTTATTGGTTACTCAATCCCTGTATTTTGGGCTGCATTGATTGCGATTTTGATTTTCTCGATACAGCTTGGTTGGTTCCCCCTTTCGGGCAGAATTAGCTTACTTTATGACGTTCCATTTGAAACAGGTTTTATCTTAATCGATATTTTATTAAGCGATTTGCCAGACAAAGAGTTTGCTTTCCAAGACGCACTGCGCCATTTAGTTCTACCCAGTGTGTCGATTGCTATCGTTACCTGTACCATAGTGCTTCGTATTACGCGCCGTTCGATAGTAGAAGTGATGAGCAGTGAGTATATCCAAGCCGCTTATGCGAGAGGCCTAAGCCCGCGACAAGTATTTTTGCGCCACGGAGTAAAAAATGCACTTATTCCTATTTTGCCACTATTAGTTATGCAATTTACCACCCTGCTGACCAACGCTATGATCGTCGAAACAATTTTCTCTTGGCCCGGTATCGGCAATGGCCTTATTCAAGCGATTTACCAACGTGACTTTCCCGCAATTCGCGCTGGTATGTTAGCTGTATCTGCCTTGGTGCTCACTTTTACCATCACGATAGATATGGTCATTCAAATATTCGACCCTGCGGGCAGAAGGCCAGAAAATGCCACGTCTTAATCTATATCAAGAAGAGTATTACCCTTCCCCTATACAAAATACGTGGAAAGAGTTTAAAGAGAACCATGCAGCACTGCTCAGTTTGTACTGTGTTATCTTCTTTATTTTCCTTATGATTTTTGGCCCGTTTTTGGCGCCATATGATCCGCTACAGCAAAATATTGACTTACTTTTGGTGCCGCCAGCATGGGATAACAATGGTGATATTAGCTATCTATTTGGTACGGATGGTTTAGGCCGAGATATGCTATCGCGCATCATCTACGGGTGTAGGATGACGTTTGGGATCAGTTTAGTGCTGGTGATAATATCCATGCTAGTAGGGGTGGCCCTAGGCGCAATGGCTGGTATGAGCAAAGGCCTGCGTTCAAGTGTTGTGAATCATTTACTTGATTCCATCATGGCTATCCCTACCCTGTTGATTGCGATTATTATTATCGCTATTGTGGGAACAGGTCTAGTCAACAGTATGTGGGCTATCTCGCTAGCACTGATACCACAATTTATTCACCAGACGCGCGATATTGTGCGCCAAAAAATGAAGAAAGAATATGTACTGGCCGCTCAACTTGACGGTGCTGGTAAAATACATATTTTCTTTAATTCTATACTTCCTAATATGGCTGAAATGCTTGTCGTTCAAGTCACCTTGGCTTTATCAGTTGCTATCCTTGATATTAGTGCTCTTGGCTTTTTAAACTTAGGGGCGCAAGCACCATCGCCAGAATTAGGCGCCTTATTATCAGAGGGCTTAACCACCGCTTATGTTGCCCCGTGGAACATTGCACTACCAGGAGCTGCTATTTTCTTTATGATGATGTCAATTAACTTAGTAGGTGACGGGTTGCGCTCTGCCTTACGCTACAGGTTATTACGCTAATGAGCTTATTGGATATTAAAAACCTAACCCTGGAGATTGATTCTCAAAGCGGCTGGATCAAAGCGTTAGACAAAATAAATCTCGTCATTAATGAAGGGCAAATTCACGCACTTGTAGGTGAATCAGGCTCAGGTAAAAGCATTATCGTTAAGGCGATTGTTGGTGCTATTTCAGACCGTTGGCGTATTACCGCTGACCGTATGACCTGGCGCGGACAAGACCTGCTCACCATGTCCGTGCGAGAGCGGCGTAAAATTATTCGTTCTGATATCTCAGTTATTTTTCAAAACCCAAAAAGCTCACTCGACCCTATCGTGCCCTTAGGCGATCAATTAAAAGAGGTGATTCTGGCTACACGCTTAGAAAAAGGCATGTTCTGGAACCGCGCTAAAGCGCGTAAAAAATACGCTTCTGAACTCCTGCACAGAGTGGGTATTAAGGATCATGAAGTCTACATGCGTAGCTTGCCTCATCAAATACCGAATGATGTGTGCCAGAAATTCATGATTGCCATGGCGCTTGCGTCGCAGCCTAAATTAGTGATTGCCGATGACCCAACGCGTGGGATGGAAATTACCGATAAAAGCCAAATTTTGAAGTTGTTAAGTCGGGTGAACAAAGTACGCAAACTGAGTATTCTTTTTGTGAGCCACGACTTATTGGCTATATCCAGTATGGCTGACCATATGACGGTACTGTATTGCGGCCAAACGGTTGAAAGTGGGCGTATGTCACAACTTCGCAAGCGCGCATTACATCCATATACCAAAGCCCTGTTAGAAAGCGCTCCGAGCTTTCGTACTGATTTACCCCCCAAATCACCACTGAGTTCTTTAGGTGGCACCATACCAACCTTTCAACATTTGCCGATTGGTTGCCGCTTAGGCCCGCGCTGCCCCAGAGCGCGCAAAGAGTGCGTGAAAGTGCCAGAAGTGCGGCGCATTCACGAACATACCTATAGCTGTCATTTTCCGTTGCATCGAGATCAAAAGTGAACGATTTACTCTCAGTTGAAAATTTAAGGTTCGATAATTGTCATGGAAAGCGCTGGCAAAACAAGGGCTCAAAATTTACGCTCGGCCCAATCAATTTCAGTATTCAAGCGGGCGAGACATTAGCCATTGTTGGGGCAAATGGCTCAGGTAAATCTCTACTTGCGAAATTATTAGTCGGGCTTGAACAACCAGACAGCGGTTCCATTTATCTGAATGAACGTAAATTGGAACATTACGACAATAAGCACCGAGTGCTAAATATTCGCATGGTGTTCCAAAACAGCAATGAATCACTCAACCCAGGGATCACTCTAGGCTCAATTTTAGAAGAACCGCTAAAGCTTAACACTCGTCTTGACAATCAAGCCCGCATAGCAAAAGTAGAGCAAACCTTAAAATTGGTGGGCTTACTGCCAGAACACCGTTTTTTTTATCGCCATATGCTGTCTGACGGGCAGCGACAGCGGGTCGCGCTTGCCCGTGCCATAATACTTAATCCGCAAGTGATTGTAGCCGACGAGCCTTTTGCTGCGCTCGACCCATCAGTGCGCTCCCAAACGGTTAATCTACTGATGGAATTGCAGCGTGAGCTAGGACTGGGCTTTATTTTCATTTCACATAACTTGGGCATAGTACGCCATATCAGCGATAAAATTTTAGTCATGAAGCAAGGAAAGGTAGTGGAATCTGGCAAAACAGATGTGATTTTCCACTGGCCAAAAGACGAGTACACCAAAAAGTTGGTGCACGCTCATCAAGCGCTTATAAACGGCCAGAGTTAACAAGCTAATGAAAAAAGGCTTAGAATGTATAATCCCAAGCCCTTTTCTTATGATTTCGGTTTATAGCTGCGTTTAACCGACCAACGCTAACAATATACCTGCGGCAACCGCCGAGCCAAGTACCCCAGCAACATTCGGCCCCATGGCATGCATAAGCAAGAAGTTGTGTGGATTGGTTTCTAAACCAACCTTATTCACAACCCGCGCTGCCATCGGTACAGCCGACACACCTGCTGCGCCAATCAATGGGTTAATTTTCTCTTTAGAAAATTTACCCAAAACTTTAGCCATCAAAATACCTGCGGCCGTACCCATTGAAAACGCTATTGCGCCCAACCCCAAAATACCTAAGGTCTCTATGGTGAGAAACTTATCCGCGGATAATTTCGAGCCAACGGCTAAGCCTAGGAATATGGTCACTATGTTGATCAATTCGTTCTGAGCAGTATTGCTTAAACGGTCAACCACCCCAGACTCCTTCATCAAGTTGCCTAAACAAAACATACCCACCAGTGGTGTAGCAGAAGGCAAAAACAAAATCGTCATTAACAGTACAGCTAACGGGAAGATGATTTTTTCACGTTTTGAAACCACCCTAAGTTGAGCCATTTTGATGTTACGTTCTTCTTCATTGGTCAACAAACGCATGATTGGCGGCTGAATGATCGGCACCAATGCCATATAGGAATAGGCAGCAACTGCGATTGCACCAAGCAATTCTGGGGCAAGTTTAGAGGCCAGAAATATTGCTGTCGGCCCGTCAGCGCCTCCAATAATGGCGATAGCTGACGCATCTTTTAAGGTAAATTCAAAGCCAGGCACCAAATTTAAGGCGATAGCGCCGAATAGGGTCCCGAATATACCAAACTGAGCAGCAGCTCCTAGAAATAACATCCTAGGGTTGGCGATCAACGCACTAAAATCGGTCATCGCACCGACACCCATAAAGATGAGTAGCGGAAAAACGCCCGTTTCAATACCGACATAGTATATGTAGTAAAGCAGACCACCTGGTTCACTAAACCCAGCTAAAGGAATGTTGGTTAGAATGGCACCAAAGCCAATAGGCACTAGCAGTAAGGGTTCAAACTTCTTTACGATTGCTAAAAATAATAACAAACACCCCACTGCCATCATAATAATTTGGCCCATCTCAAAATGGGCTAGCGAGGTACTTTGCCAAAGTAAGGCGAGTTTATCCATAAATGTTCCCTTACCCCAACGTCAACATCGTTTGCCCAGACTGCACCGCATCGCCTTCCTTGACCAAGATATCAAGGATAGTACCGCTGGCCGTTGAGCGTATCTCTGTCTCCATTTTCATGGCTTCCATAATGACAATGACGTCACCTTCACTGATCGTATCACCTGGGCGAACAAGTAATTTAAACACATTCCCAGCAAGCGGGGCTGCTACCTCTTCACTGCCAGCAGATGAAACAGGAGCAGGAGCTGCAGTTTGTGCACTTGTGCCATTATCTGCAACTTGTATGTCAGTTAACGCGCCACCTGGTGCAACCTCTACTGCGTATACTTTGCCATCAACACGCACAGAATAAGATTCTGTTGCTTTAGCAGCACCTGAGTTTTGTGCAGGCAAGCTAGTTGCTTCTTCACCTGTAGGTACAGGTTCAAATGCATCTGGATTGTTGCGATTTTTAAGAAACTTTAAACCGATTTGCGGGAACAGTGCGTAGGTCAACACATCATCAATTGCGTTGTCTGCCAATGTAATACCTTGCTCTTTAGCCTGAGTTAACAAATCGTTTTCTAAGGTGGCTAATTCATCGTCTATCAAATCGGCGGGGCGACACGTAATGGCTTCTTTTCCATCCAGTACCCGCGCTTGTAACTCACTGTTAACGGGTGCTGCGGTCGCCCCGTATTCACCTTTTAACACCCCTGCGGTTTCTTTAGTGATACTCTTGTAACGCTCGCCAGTTAAAACGTTAAGTACTGACTGAGTTCCAACAATTTGTGATGTGGGGGTCACAAGAGGAATAAAACCAAGATCTTCTCGTACTCTAGGGATTTCTTTCAGTACTTCGTCTAGTTTATCTTGAGCTCCTTGCTCGACAAGCTGAGATTCCATGTTGGTCAACATGCCCCCTGGTACTTGCGCCAGTAAAATACGCGCATCAACTCCTTTTAAGCTGCCTTCAAACTTCGCATATTTTTTACGTACGTCTCTAAAGTAAGCGGCAATTTCAGCCAACAAAGGTAAATCGAGTCCAGTGTCTCTGGGTGTATCTTCAACAATTGCCACCATGGTTTCTGTAGCACTATGACCGTAGGTCATACTCATGGACGAAATAGACGTATCAAGAATATCGATTCCTGCGTCAATCGCTTTCTGATAGGTTGCAGTGCTTAGACCGGTAGTAGCATGACACTGCATAGCGATTGGCACGCTCACGGTCTCTTTAAGACGCGTTATCAGCTCTTCACATACATAAGGTTTAAGCAAACCCGCCATGTCCTTAATGCAAATTGAATGTACGCCTAAATCTTCTAACTGCTTTGCCATATCTAGCCACAAAGACAAAGAGTGAACTGGGCTAACTGTGTATGAAATAGTGCCTTGGGCATGTGCGCCTACTTTAATCGCGGCCCCAACAGCTGTTTTTAAGTTACGGATGTCATTCATCGCATCAAAGATGCGAAATACATCAACTCCGCTTGTGTGCGCGCGCTCTACAAACTTTTCAACGACGTCGTCAGCATAGTGGCGGTAACCTAACAAGTTTTGTCCGCGCAAGAGCATTTGCTGCTTAGTATTAGGCATCGCTTGCTTTAGTCGACGAATACGCTCCCAAGGATCTTCACCTAAATAACGTATACAGGAGTCAAACGTCGCACCACCCCAAGTTTCTAGTGACCAGTATCCAACTTGATCGAGCTTGGCTGCAATAGGCAGCATATCTTCAATGCGCATACGTGTCGCAAGTAATGATTGGTGTGCGTCACGCAGCACTACGTCCGTGATGGCTAATGGTTTTGACATCTTGGCTTCCTATTTATCAAAAAGTAAAAAATTAATGTTGGCGGCGATATTGGTCGACAGCCGCTGTAATGGCTGCAACTACTGGCGCTGATATACCTGACTGATTAGCGGCAGGTGGGGCTCGGCGACTAGGTTGTACTGCAGAAGTCAATTCCTCTTCAGGGAATTTAGCGCAAACCCAGGCAATAAAATTGACAGCACCAATTAACAACGTCAGAAACAGAAAAACCACCGACATACCCACTAAAAGGAGCATGCCAGCTTCAAGTAATAACGACATCACATCAGGTTGCATAGTTAGTATTTCTCCGATAGCTGACAAAACGACCCGATAAGTACCATGCGCACTGAAATAACACAACTTTTACACGCTTTTTAAAAAGAATAAAAAATAAGAATTAATTCACTTTTATTGCATTATTACCCAAAAAACAGCAATTAATGCTAAGCAACGAAGGAGTTATAGGTATATATCAACATAAAAACCTTTCGTCGTGGAAGATTTATATGCAGTAATTTAGGCAAAAAAAAACCCACTATCAATAGTGGGTTTTTGTATTGGTGCGCATGGAAGGATTCGAACCTCCGACCGCCTGGTTCGTAGCCAGGTACTCTATCCAGCTGAGCTACATGCGCAAAAACGGGACAATTCAATATTAGACTAATATATTAAACTTAATAATGGTGCGCATGGAAGGATTCGAACCTCCGACCGCCTGGTTCGTAGCCAGGTACTCTATCCAGCTGAGCTACATGCGCAAAATCGTTACGAATAAAACATCTTAGGCACTCTACCCTGTTTTATTCAAGCTTAATTCCTTTAGTCTAAGCTTCTTAATAATCTTATGATTATCGTTTAAGTTATGGCGGAGAGGGAGGGATTCGAACCCTCGATACGAGTATTACGTATGGTTCCTTAGCAGGGAACTGGTTTCAGCCACTCACCCACCTCTCCGGAAAACCGCAAAATTGTTGCTACCGATTTATTCGCTGCCGATATATTATGTCAAAACATAATCCATCTGACAAAGGCCTTATTTACTTAACTTCCTTAGCGTTGGAAGCGCCTTTCACCGTTTGGTGTGTCTCCTAAATCTGGAGCCGAAGTTTACCGACACGCAGAATTAAGTCAAACATTTTTTATAAAGAATTATACTGCTTGCTGGTATTTTAAGCTGTTCGTACAAAAAGCGTCACAAACGTATAATAATCCAACGCTAAAAAGCGCTTTTTTTAAAATTGCCCGCAAATTTTTGGCATAAAAAAAGCTGGGTTAACCAGCTTTTTTTATGCAGAAAAATAAATTTAGTTATCTTCATCTGACGATGATTGATCATGACCAGTCAGCTGACCGTTTTTTTCAGCTTGAATTCGCATGTAAATCTCTTCTCTGTGCACAGATACTTCTTTAGGTGCGTTAACACCAATTCTTACCTGATTACCTTTTACCCCTAATACCGTTACTGTGACTTCGTCACCGACCATTAGAGTTTCACCAACACGACGGGTCAAAATTAGCATTCTTTAGCTCCTTATCCGTTTACAAAAAATAATCCCTAATATAAAACTAGCGTATCCCTTTGAAATAACCAAAGAATTACACACTCGACGCTTCCCTATTTTTGTTGTCACCGCAAAAATTCGTCGATATAACGTTTATAACCTTTCTTGCAACCACTCGTTTACTGAGGCAATTGCACTGTCTAAGTTTTCAGGTTGAGAGCCACCGGCTTGGGCCATATCAGGACGTCCGCCGCCTTTTCCGCCTACTTGCTGAGCAACAAAATTGACTAACTCACCGGCTTTCACCTTTTGGGTTAAATCTTTTGTGACACCTGCAATTAAACTAACCTTCTCGCCAGTAGCCACACCCAATAGAATGACGCCACTGCCAATTTGATTCTTTAGATCATCTATCATGGTGCGTAATGCCCCACTTTCAATGCCTTGTACATGATAAGACAGCACTTTTACCCCATTAATTTCATTTATCTGAGATAAAAGATCACTACCAGCACTATTTGCAATCTCTTGCTTGAGCTTAGTGACTTCTTTTTCGAGGGTTTTAGTTTGCTCGATAAGTTGAAGTACACGCTCTCCTACCGTGGTCACGTCGGTTTTTAAGACCGCACTGATAGAAGTTAGTTCGAAAGCTTGTTGTTGTACATATTGTAATGCTGTAATTCCTGTGACGGCTTCTATACGTCTAACACCTGAGGCGATGCCACTTTCAGAGATAATTTTAAATAGACCAATATCACCGGTGCGCGCAACGTGCGTACCGCCACAAAGCTCCATTGAGAAGTCACCCATCGAGACAACGCGAACATCATCGTCGTACTTTTCACCAAACAGCGCCATTGCGCCAGCCTCTTTCGCCTGCTCTAAGCCCATGAGTTTCGTCTGCAAAGCATGGTTAGCGAGAATTTGTTCATTCACCATGGTTTCAACCGCTAACACTTGTTCTTTCGTCATGGCCTCATAATGAGAGAAATCGAAGCGTAATCGCTCTGGCTGAACCAATGAACCTTTTTGGTTTACATGCTCACCAAGCACAGATTTGAGGGCTGCGTGCATTAAATGTGTCGCACTGTGGTTAAGCTTGATGGCGTGGCGCCGTGCACCATTAACATTGG
Organism: Paraglaciecola chathamensis S18K6; assembly: GCA_000314955.1. GTDB lineage: Bacteria > Pseudomonadota > Gammaproteobacteria > Enterobacterales > Alteromonadaceae > Paraglaciecola > Paraglaciecola chathamensis. The sequence goes on from BAEM01000042.1 coordinate 102,083, forward strand.
CCTGTACACTGTCACCCACCTTCAATTCACTTAACGCAGCGCCCTTGTGCGCAATGGCTTTACCTAACTTCACGGTATCTTGCACCTCGAAACCGCCGCTATCCTTCACTAGGGTGCCTGTATCACCTGCTTGGCCACCCGCTTCAGCATAAAACGGGCTCTCGTCGAGAATAATCGTTCCTTCCATTCCAGCTGCTATTTCAGCGACCGATTGCCCTTGAACAAAAATCTCTTTTATTTGTGCCGTGTTTTGTTCGAGTTCATACCCGACAAAAACGGACTCCAAATCACTGCGTAACTGTTCGTTGTAATCTAAGTCAAAGTTACTGGCTTTCTGAGCACGTTTACGCTGCTCAGCCATGGCTTGCTCGAAGCCTTCTTCATCAATACTCAGTCCTTTTTCTCGGGCTACGTCGTTAGTTAAGTCCGCTGGAAAGCCATACGTGTCGTATAACTTAAAGACCAGCTCACCTGGAACTACTTTACCCTCAAGCTCGCTTAACGCATCGTTTAAGATCAGCATTCCTCGCTCTAATGTGCGTGAAAATTGTTCTTCTTCCACCCTTAAAACTTTCTCAATAACCGCACGTTGCTCGTTCAGTTCTGGGTAAGCGTCGCCCATTTCAGTTGCCAATGCGGCGACTAACTTGTAGAAGAAAACGCCCTTGGCTCCTAACTTATTACCGTGACGCACTGCACGACGAATAATACGACGCAATACGTAACCTCTGCCTTCATTCGAGGGCATAACACCGTCTGAAATAAGGAAGCTACAAGAGCGAATATGGTCAGCTACCACGCGTAAAGATTTGTCTTCCAGGCTAGAGGTACCGACAATTTCTGCGGTGGCTTTTATCAAATTTTGGAAAATATCAATTTCATAGTTGCTATGCACATTCTGCAAGATGGCCGATATGCGCTCTAATCCCATGCCTGTATCAATAGAAGGCTTAGGCAAAGGCAACATGTCGCCGTTGGCTTGGCGATTAAACTGCATGAATACCAAGTTCCAAATCTCGATGAAGCGGTCACCATCTTCTTCAGGTGTCCCAGGCGGGCCGCCCCAAATGTGCTCGCCGTGGTCATAAAAAATTTCAGAGCAGGGGCCACAAGGTCCGGTGTCACCCATTGACCAGAAATTATCTGAGGTTGCAATGCGAATAATTTTTTCTTTTGGCACACCAATCTCGTTATGCCAAATATCAAATGCTTCGTCGTCTTCTGAATAGATCGTTACCAATAGCTTTTCTTTCGGTAATTTCAATTCTTGGGTTAAGAATGTCCAGGCATAAGCAATCGCTTGCTGCTTAAAATAGTCACCAAAACTAAAGTTACCCAACATTTCAAAAAAGGTGTGATGACGCGCTGTGTAGCCCACGTTTTCTAAATCGTTGTGTTTACCGCCCGCCCTAACACAGCGCTGAGATGAAGTGGCGCGAGTATATTTACGCTGCTCAGTCCCTAGGAATACATCTTTGAATTGGTTCATGCCGGCGTTGGTGAAAAGCAACGTTGGATCGTCGCTAGGAACCAGAGACGAACTGGAAACTTTTTGATGCCCTTTATCCGCAAAAAAGTTTAAAAAGGCTTGCCGAATTTGCGCTGTGCTCTTACTCATTAATGATCCTGAAACAACATTTATAGATTTGAGGGTAAAAACGGCCTCAAACGGCCATTTTTAACTATTTATTAATCGGCAAAGATAGCATGATTCTTGCCGACTTGTTAAGCACTTCACCGCACTTAGCGCACGCTTTTCAACGCGCGAATTTGCTCATGACTAAAGCCTCTGTATAACAAAAAGCGATTGCGTTTTTGTTGTTCTTGCCAATCTTTTGCCGGCTTACTGCCAAACTTTTTATGGGCAACATCCGATGCCAGTGCGTCCCAATCGATATCCTGCTCTGTAATAGCTAACTCAATCAACTCTGGTGCGATGGCATGTTGGCTTAGCTCATTACGGATCAATTGCTCACCTTTGCCTTTCGCTACCCGACTACGTACGATCATTTCAGCGTAACGCAAATCACTTTGTATATCGGCCTTGCTGAATTGGGCAATGCGTTGTTCACACAATGATTTCTCATAACCTTTGGCGGTCAACTTTTTCAGTAATTCATGACAGCTATGTTCACGCATGGATAAATATTTGGTAATACTATATTTTATGTTCTTACTGTCGTTATCTGTCATATCAGGTAATATATTCTCCCATTGAAGGGTTCCTGTAGAGTGTTATGCGCCAAATATTTAATTTTAAATTTCTAAGCGGCATAGAGCAAATAGACAGTAAATGTTGGAATGACATCGCCACTAATAGCGATCCTTTTCATCAATATGCCTTCATCGAGGCACTTGAACGCTCAAAATCAGTAGAGTCTAAAACCGGCTGGCATCCGCAACATCTTACAATCTATCAAAATGAAGACTTGATAGGCATTCTACCTTTGTACACAAAGAACCACAGTTATGGAGAATACGTATTCGATTTCGCTTGGGCCAATACCTACAGAGAATACGGCTTAAACTATTACCCCAAACTCATTTCAGCTATCCCTTTTACCCCAGTAACTGGCTCGCGATTAATGCTCAAGGCAGGGATTAACGAAAGCGAATTAATGCCTCAGCTATGTAAAGCAATTCAAAAATATGTGCTACAAAATAGGCTTTCTTCTATCCATTGGCTGTTTGTTCCAGAATCTATAAGTTATTCACTCAATGAACAACAACATATGACCCGTCGCGCTGTTCAGTTTCAATGGTTTAACCGCAACTACCAAAGCTACGACGATTTTTGTGCTGTGCTTACCTCAAGACGAAGAAAGTCTATCCGTAACGAAAGGCGCAAAGTAAAAGAGCAGAATGTTGAACTTGAGCGCGTATACAGCGGGAGCATCACGTTGGAGCACATCGACTTTTTCTATCAATGCTATCAACAGACATATTTAAAACGCAGTGGACATCAAGGCTATCTTAATCGAGAGTTTTTTACTCGGCTATATCACTCAATGCCTGACAATATCATGTTAGTGATGGCATCGCGCAACGATGAGTTTATCGCCAGTGCCCTGTATTTATACGATGATAAACAGCTCTATGGACGTTATTGGGGAGCAATGGAAGACGTAAATAATCTGCATTATGAGTGTTGCTACTATCAAGGGATAGAGTTTTGTATTGAACAAAATATCAGTACTTTTAACCCAGGAACGCAGGGAGAGCATAAAATATTACGAGGCTTCGAGCCGATATTTTGCTATTCGAACCATTGGTTAGCTGAACCTGCATTTCACGATGGTGTAAAACGCTTTCTTAAGCAGGAAGACGCCGGAATAGTATCCTACAAAAAAAATGCCGGCGAACTGTTGCCCTTTAAATCAATCGAAGAGCATGATAGTTAGTCCAACACACCCAAAGATTGGAGGGGCGTGATTGTTCTCATTCCTAGTCTAGGGTTTATGCCAAACCAACATGAAATTATTGGCAGGCATAGCGTGTTGCTCCACAAGCTGGAGCTCACCAGCCCAAAGCGTTAGCTCTGCAATATCTCTTATGCCGCCGCAGCCTTCATTCAACAAATGTTGATTAAAATCATGATTACTTTGACTGGTAAACTCCCCGTCGATAGTAAAAGGCCCGTACTGACAAAACACACCGCCAGAAGGTAGCCCTTGCGCCACCACTTGCATCATTTCTCGCGCTTCGCTCGGTTGCATGATATGCGTCGTGTTTGCTGTATAAACACAATCTACCCCTGTTACAAGCCAATTATCAGAACCAATTTTGAATGCCAAGGGCTGACGTAAATTTGCTGCGGGTGAGTCAGCCAGCCACGCATTAATACTTGGATGATTCACTGTTAAATCGCTGGTTTGCCAAGTTAAATGCGTTAACTCTGGGGCGAAATACACCGCATGCTGCCCTGTACCAGAACCAATTTCGAGTAAATGTTTTCGACCGACTAACGCTTCTTTAAGCACGGTTAAAATCGGTATACGGTTGTTTTCGCACGATGGGCTAAAACGCTTTTCACTCATGACTGACACTCAACTTTTACTCGTTTGGTTAAACTGGAATGTGATGTTTATAGGCTAAGGCACACCTAGAACATTTGCTCTAGGCGTTTAAATTTGGCCCCAACCATTTTTCAGCTTCTAATTCAGACCAATTTTTGCGTGTGGCGTAATCAAGTAATTGATCCCTTTGGATTTGAGCAACAGCGAAGTAACGTGCATCAGGATGAGAGAAGTACCAACCTGAAACGGCCGCACCTGGCCACATTGCGTAACTTTCCGTCAGCTTCATTCCGGTGTGCTTTTCAGCCTCAAGCAAATCCCAAATCGCCTGCTTTTCTGTATGTTCAGGGCAAGCAGCATAACCTGGCGCAGGACGAATACCTTGGTACTTTTCGCGGATAAGCTCTTCGTTGCTCAACGACTCATCAGCAGCGAATCCCCAAATTTCTTTACGGACTTTTTCATGTAGATACTCGGCAAACGCTTCGGCTAAGCGATCTGCCAAGGCTTTGACCATAATGCCATTGTAATCATCGCCGTTATCAATGTAACTCTGTGCTAATTCATCCTCGCCGATCCCAGCGGTAACCGCAAAAGCGCCAATATAATCAGCTTTATGTGACGATTTGGGTGCAACAAAGTCACTTAAACAATTGTTAAAACCTTTGGCCTTTAGTGTTTGCTGACGCAGGTGGTGACAAACCTCTTGTACCTCTTGGCGCTGTTCATTGGTGTAAACTTCAATATCATCACCAATGCTATTGGCAGGGAAGATACCCATGACGCCTTTGGCTTGCAGTTTTTTACTGCTACATAAATCATCTAGCATAGCGGTCGCATCATCAAAGACCGACTGCGCCTCTTTGCCCACCACTTCATCTTGTAAAATTCGTGGATACTTACCCGCCAATGACCATGTTAAGAAGAAAGGTGTCCAGTCTATGTATTCGCGCAGTTCAGCCAAATCAACAGATATTGTTTGAACACCGAGTTGCTTAGGTACAGGCGGACTATATTGGCTCCAGTCAAAATCAAAGCCGTTAGCTCGTGCTTGCTCAAGCGTCACTGGGCGACTTCGCGGTTTTTTACGCGCGTGCTGCTCTCGCACCACTTCGTACTCTTTCGTTAACTGCTCGGCGTAGGCCGGACGATGTTCTTTTGAAATTAACTTCTGGCAAACCCCTACCGCTCGGCTAGCGTTAGGAACGTAAACCACAGGTTGGTCATAATTCTGTTCAATTTTAACCGCTGTGTGTGCTTTAGATGTGGTTGCCCCGCCTATTAATAACGGTAAATCCAGACCTAGGCGCTGCATTTCTTTAGCGACGTAAACCATTTCATCCAAAGAAGGTGTAATCAAACCAGACAGCCCGATCATATCGACGTTTTCGTCTTTGGCTACTTGCAAAATTTTAGCACAGGGCACCATCACCCCTAAATCGATAATATCGAAGTTATTGCATTGCAGAACTACGCCCACAATATTTTTACCAATATCGTGCACATCGCCTTTCACTGTCGCTAACAGAATTTTACCGTTTGAGCTGCCAACTTCTTTTGTGGCTTCAATAAAGGGGTTTAAATAAGCCACCGCTTTTTTCATAACCCGTGCAGATTTAACCACCTGAGGTAAAAACATTTTGCCTTCGCCAAACAAATCACCCACTACGTTCATGCCGTCCATTAACGGCCCTTCGATAACGTGTAATGGTTTCTCAGCTTCTTGACGTGCCTGCTCTGTATCTTCATCGATATAATCAGTGATACCGCGCACAAGTGCATGTTCTAAGCGTTTATTTACCGGTAATTCTCGCCACTCTAAATTTTCTTTTACTTGCGCCTTACCATCACCTTGGTATTTAGGGGCAAGTTCTAATAGGCGATCCGTGGCATCTGGGTGACGGTTAAGGATCACATCTTCAACCGCCTCTTTTAGCTCACTTGGGATTTGGTCATACACCTCTAATTGCCCAGCATTCACTATGCCCATATCCATGCCGGCTTTTATCGCATGAAACAAAAACACAGAATGCATGGCTTCCCGTACTGGGTTATTACCACGAAACGAGAACGATACATTCGATAAGCCGCCAGAAATGTGTGCATGGGGCAAGTTTTGCCTAATACGGCGTGTGGCATTGATAAAGTCCACGGCATAGTTGTTGTGCTCTTCAATGCCTGTTGCCACAGCAAAAATGTTGGGATCAAAAATAATGTCTTCTGGTGGAAAACCAATTTTTTCGGTTAATAGTTGATAGCTACGCTGACAAATTTCAAATTTGCGGTCTTCGGTGTCTGCTTGCCCAACTTCGTCAAATGCCATGACCACTGTTGCCGCACCATAGCGTTTAAGAAGTTTGGCTTGGTGCAAAAAGTTTTCTTCCCCTTCTTTTAAGCTGATAGAGTTGACAATGGCTTTGCCTTGAACACACTTTAAGCCAGCTTCAATCACTGTCCACTTTGATGAATCGATCATAATGGGAACCCGAGAAATATCGGGCTCAGAAGCAATCAAATTTAAGAAACGGGTCATAGCCGCTTCAGAGTCCAACATGGCTTCATCCATATTGATATCAATAATTTGTGCGCCGTTTTCTACTTGTTGGCGAGCAACATCGAGTGCTTTTTCAAAATCGCCTTCTAGGATTAGGCGCTTAAACATGGCTGAGCCGGTAACGTTAGTACGCTCGCCAACATTGATAAAAGATGCACTTGCTTGGGTCATAGGTTACTCAGTTTACTTAATTTTATTCACTTTCTAGGTTATTTAGCAGTACGGACTATCCGCTCAGTAGCACTGCCTTGCACCAATTTTGTTTTAATGCACAAATGGCTCTAGCCCTGATAGACGAAGCTTAATATCATGTTGCGGAATAACGCGCGGGGCCACGCCTTCAACTGCTTGGGCAATCGCGGCAATATGCTCTGGCGTTGAGCCACAACATCCCCCAACGATATTAACAAGCCCTGACTGCGCCCATTCACGAATATGCTCAGCCATTTCATCGCTCTCAAGATCATATTCGCCGAACTCATTCGGCAGCCCCGCGTTTGGGTGTGCAGAGACTAAACACTCGGCAACGGTAGAGACTTCATCAACATATTGGCGCAATAAATCTGGCCCTAAAGCGCAGTTTAAACCAAACGAAAACGGACTCGTATGGCGCATAGAATAATAAAATGCTTCAGCGGTTTGACCTGATAATGTGCGCCCTGATGCATCGGTAATTGTGCCTGAGATCATAATCGGCAAGGTTTTGCCTAGCGATTCAAAAACCGTATCAACAGCAAACAAAGCGGCTTTCGCATTCAGGGTATCAAAGATGGTTTCGACCATAATCAAATCAACACCCCCTTCGATTAAACCGTGGGTGGCTTCAACGTAGGCTTCAACTAATTCATCAAAGGTCACATTGCGTTCACCAGGGTCATTCACATTAGGTGAAATAGAGGCCGTTCGACTTGTTGGCCCCAGCACGCCAGCAACAAAACGCGGTTTTTCAGGGGTTTGAGCGGTAAATTTATCAGCGGCTTTACGGGCTAGCTTTGCCGATTCAATGTTTATTTCTTTGGCCAATGACTGCATGTTGTAGTCAGCCATGGATATCGTAGTGGCATTAAAGGTGTTGGTTTCAATAATGTCTGCACCGGCAGCAAAGTACGCACAATGAATATTGTAAATTGCCTCTGGCTGGGTAAGAGTAAGCAAATCATTGTTACCCTTAACATCACTGTGCCAGTCAGCAAAACGTTCACCACGGTAGTCATTTTCTTGAAAGTCATGAGCTTGGATCATAGTGCCCATAGCGCCATCTAAGACGAGAATACGCGATTTCGCAGCGTCGATTAATGCTTGTTCTGAGGATACCCTTGACACATTTTTTCCTTTAAAACTGAAATTAAATTGCTCTAACCTTTGTTCGACAAAGATGCCAAATCATAAGGCGTATTCTGATAAACGTAGTAGTTTAACCAATTGGTGAACAGCAAACTACCATGAGCGCGCCACGTCACCAAAGGATCCTGACTTGGATCGTTATCCGGATAGTAGTTTTCTGGCATATTTGGCGCTAGGCCTGCTTTTACATCACGCTTATATTCCTGATCCAATGAGTCAGGATCATATTCTGGATGCCCAGTCACAAAGACTAATCGCTTGTCATCGGACGCCACTATATAAGCACCTGTTTTATCCGAACTTGCTATTACGCTGAGCCCAGGCACTGATTCATAGTCAGCTATGCTTATTTCACCATAACGAGAATGAGGCGCATAAAAAACGGGGTCAAAGCCGCGCATGAGTTCATTGTGTTCATCCTGAACTTGGTGGGCAAAAATACCACTGAGTTTTTCATCACGTAGACGGCGATTTTTACCATGAAAGTGATACAAAGCCGCATGCGCTGCCCAACACGAAAATAAGGTAGATTGCACATGCCGTTGAGCCCATTCAAGCACGACTTTCATCTTCTCCCAATACTTTACCTTGTCATAATCTAACAATGCCAAAGGCGCGCCAGTGACAATCAATCCATCGTATTGCTTATCTGCCACATCATCAAAATTATGATAAAAGGCTTTCATATGTGACTCAGGCGTATTTTTAGGCGCTTGATTATCAATGCGGATTAAATCCACATTGATTTGCAGTGGCGTATTCGATAACAAACGTAAGAACTGTACTTCGGTTTCCATCTTGTTTGGCATTAAATTCAAGATACCCACTTCCAGCGGACGAATATCCTGCATGGCAGCACGGTCGGTATCCATCACAAAAATATTTTCACTATTTAAAATGCTTTGTGCAGGCAATTCAGTAGGAATTCGAATGGGCATAGTGACTCCAAGATGTGTTGAGATACGCTAAATTTGGAGCAAAACGCGGTGAATGTCAACTTCTTTACGTCTAGACGTCTAAACGTACACACTGCTTAAAATGGTAAGCGCAACTTTGGAGTATGACTAAATTCACAAACTCGCCTCTGGCTTCGAACCAGCTCGTTGCCAATTGGCAACGATAAATAGTACTACGCAGCTAATAATCAATGAGAGTGCGGACTGATAAATCAAACCTGCTATGGGGCAAGGGTTGTAGGTTATAGGATATGAGGTATGAAAATATATTAGAGGAATATGGAAATGGTTACTGGGAGTTAGGAAGAAATAACCTGTAAGCGTTTAGCCATTCTAATACCAAAGACGAGTCAAGTATCGGCAATATGAGCGGCACGAATGCCAACGCTAAATTCGCCAGTATTAGGATGATTGCTTGTGTAAATTATAGATAAGCTCTGCTTCTGCTTTGGGCATATCACACTCATGCATCAAGTCTTCAACCGAGTAACCACTGGCCACCAGTTTAGCCGCTTGTTGGTATAAACGACTCTGAGGATCTTGGCTGGCAAGTTGCTCCTGCTGACTCACAGTTTGTTTCACCGCGCTAACAAGGGCTTTAATTTTGTCGCCCATACCGATACTGCCCACACGAACTTCTTGCAGTTCTTGTTGGTTAGCCAGCAATTGTTCTTCAAGGGACATTAACTGTTTTTGCTGTTGCTCGTTCTGCTCTTTTAATAGCGCAATACGTTTTACTAAAACCGCAAATGCGCCAATAAACAGCAAAATAGCGACCACAAAAACCACGTAAATAAAATGACTTATTTCCACAATTGCGTCCAGATCAGTTAATCGCAAAACAATGAATTAAATATTGGTTAACTCTTCCCACTCTTCATCACTTAATAGTTTATTCAGATCCACCAGTATCAACAATTCTCCGTCTCGGTTACTTACGCCTTGAATAAACTTGGCGCTCTCTTCTGTACCGACGTTGGGGGCACTGTCAATCTCAGATGAGCGCAGATATACCACCTCAGCGACGCTATCAACCAGAATACCGACCACTTGTTCATCAGACTCAATAATCACGATGCGAGTATTGTCGGTCAAATCTGTGGGCTCTAAACCGAAACGGGAGCGCGTATCGATAACGGTAACCACATTTCCACGCAGGTTAATGATCCCCAGCACGTACTCGGGGGCGCCGGGAACCGGGGCTATCTCAGTGTGACGCAAAACCTCTTGTACCTGCATAACATTAATACCATAAGTTTCTTCACCTAACTTATAGGTTACCCACTGTAAGACTTCGTCGTTACGGTCAGAAGGGGCGTTGCTCAATGTTCTGTCATCACTCATTTTTGTCACTCCAGCATATTTTGCTAGTTGTCATTACTATTCATACCTTGCTGTAAAAGCCTAATGAGTTGCTTTACATTTACCAAGGCACACATTTTTTCTTTACCATACCGCTAAGCCAAGTGCGCTTTCCGTCAAACTTTCGCCATTTTACATCATCTGGTTGCAAAGTAATGGTGTCAATAATACGTTCACATGCCAAGCCCCATCCGCTATCATCTAACATGATAAGATATTGATTTTTAGCTGAATCTGCCAGCTTTTCATTACATTTATCTGGCATTACCCACATGGCAGTGTCAACAACATTCATCTTTTCGTCACGGTGTAACATCACACCTTTAAACCAACTGGGCTTTCCAAAGATTGGAGTTACCTCTGTCAATTGATGGATGCCGCCTAATTCCGTTAATGGCAGTGCCAGTGATAGCCCCGCAACTTCAAAAATTAACGTCTGAAAAGGTTCGGTGTAAATACCTGTGTCTTGCGCTATATCGCTTTCGGGGGATTTGGTTACTCTCCCTACTTCGTGTTGTGTGTCGTTATCTTCTTCAACATCAGAATCGACACTTTGCTCTGGGGGAGTTAGGGATTGGGACTGGGTATGGTCGACCAGCTCGACTGCCTCTTTAAGCTGTTCCACCTTAATACTGTCAGGGTCGATAATGCTCGGTTGCGCTGACAGCTTTTGTTGCTCTGCCTCAGTGATATGTAACACAGAGGCGGAATCCAGTAACTTACTGACTTGCTCTAACGGCTCACTATGGGCAACCTCTTCTGTCAACAATGACGACAGGTATTCTTCCATTACGTTTTTCTTACCGGAGGATCTATTACTCATTTTGCCGCCTCTAATAAACGTAAATGACGTAATAAGCTTGTATAAGCAACCACGCCCCTAGCCTTCGGCGCATGTACAGATGGCAAAGCATGGTGCGAACTGGCGTCTCGAAATTTAGTATCAATGGGGATCAAGCCTTGCCACACGCTATCACCGTGTGTTTCCCGTAACGTATAATAAGCTCCAATGGCTGCTTTCACGCGCTTATCGAACATAGTAGGCACTATGGTATAGCGAAATGCTTTACGCAAAGATTGTTGCATTATTTGTAAAGAATCGAGCATACGCTCTAAACCTTTCAGTGCTAAAAACTCTGTTTGAACAGGAATAATCACGCGAGTAGAAGCGGCCAGCGCATTAACCATGAGCACACCTAAAACAGGTGGGCAATCGATAACCGCGTATTCAAACTCATCTTCAATTAACGCCAGCGCCTTTTTAAGGGTTAGTCCCATACCGCTTTGGTTACCCAATTGTCGATCTAGCGTCGCTAACGCCATGCTCGCAGGTAAAATAAAAAGTGAATCGAGCTTAGTTGGGCATAAACAATCTAAAACTGTATCTTTGTCCAAGGGTTTATCGTGTACGAAAATGTCGTATAAACTGCGTGAAAGCTCATCAGAATCAATACCAAAATAATAGCTTAAGGACGCATGGGGATCGGTATCAATTAAGACTACCTTAGCACCGCGCTGTGCTAGCAAACCACCTAAGGTGACGGTTGTGGTGGTTTTTCCAACGCCCCCTTTTTGGTTTGCAACTGTCCATACCTTCACGTAAACGCCCTTTTAGTTCTTGCTATACGATTTATCACTCCAACCCAAAGAATGAAAACTGATTTTACGCCATCTCTTTGACAATATGGCTTTCAAAGGAATCTATGGAAAACTCTTTTTCAGCAATACCTGAGTTCATGACTGCTTGAGGCATTCCATACACTACTGAGCTTAGCTCATCTTGAGCCCAAATTTTTGCGCCATTTCTTTTCAGTGTACTTGCGCCGATTTTTCCGTCAGTTCCCATGCCGGTTAAAATAATGCCTAGAACATCCCCACGATATACATTAGCAATTGACTCGAAGGTAATATCAACACTGGGTTTGTATAATATATCGGCACTAACTGGTGCATCATAAATTCTAAATGTTGCTCGTTCGGCATCGCCCTGGATTGTCATTTGCCGTCCGCCTGGAGCCAAGTAAGCAACGCCAGCTTGCACAACCTCGCCATTTACAGCCTCTTTGACCGTTAGCTTCGATAACTGATTTAAACGTTCTGCGAAGGCTTTGGTGAAAGAACCAGGCATATGTTGCACAATAAATATCGGATACGGAAAATGCTTCGGCATAGTGGTTAGCACTTTTTGTAAAGCGACCGGTCCGCCAGTAGACGTGCCAAGGGCTAAACAGCGATACTTTTTGCCCGATGGTATGTCGCTAGACGAAGATTGATATAGGGGCGTTGTGACGATACCAGCAGCAGACCGAGTTGTTTGCTCACTGCCTTTTCGACCTAGCGCACTTCGACTAACAGGTTTATTGAATAAAATCGCTTTTGGAGCCGTTACTCGGGGAGCTGCTGGTCTGAGACCGTGGTGTTTTCGGCATAGGCCTTTCACTCTTGACTGTAATAGCGCGACAGCATCCGCACGGTTAGCCGCAATATCTTCAAATTTCTTTGGTAAAAAGTCCATCGCCCCTGCGTCTAATGCGTCAAGCGTGGCTTTCGCACCTTCAAGGGTCAAAGAAGAAAACATAATGATAGGAACAGGTTTACGCGCCATGATTTTTTTGACTGCCGTTATTCCGTCCATCACAGGCATTTCTACGTCCATAGTCACCACATCTGGGTTCAAGGAGGCGACCATATCAATTGCTTCTTGGCCGTTTCGTGCCTCACCTATAACCTCTAAATTGGGATCTAGCTCTAAAATTTCTTTTACACGGCGCCTAAAAAAAATCGAATCATCAACTACTAATATCTTGTATGCCATGTATGTTTTATTAAAACCTCGAGATTAACGCACTTGTCGAATGGCATCGGCTTTTTTCTTCGCGTAATGCTTCAATAGTCCTGGAACATCTAAAATCAATGCGATCCCGCCGTCACTGGTGATGGTAGCACCCGCCATACCTGGGGTGCCTTGAAGTAATTCGTCTAGTGGTTTAATCACAACTTCTTCTTGACCAATCAGTGCATCAACGACAAAACCGAGCTGCTGAGTACCAATTTGTACAACAACTACATGTCCTTTGGAGCGATCTAACGGGATTGGTTTTGCGCTTTTACGCACTAACCATTCTCGCAAATAGAATAATGGAATGGCTTTGGAACGAACAATTTTTGTCAACTGGCCATCTACCATGTTGGTTTTGCTCATATCCATGTTAATAATTTCATTGACTGAGCCTAAGGGCAAAGCAAATGTTTGATCGCCGACCACTATCATTAAGGTGGGCAATATCGCCAATGTAAGCGGTACTTTGATTTCTAACGTTGTGCCTTTGCCTAAAACGGAGTCGATATTAACGCTACCGTTCAGTTGGTTGATTTTCGTTTTCACAACGTCCATACCAACACCACGGCCAGATACTTCAGAAATCTCAGTTTTAGTTGAAAAACCAGGTGCAAAAATGAGATTAAAGGCTTCTTCGTCAGACATTCTTGCAGCCGCATCTGCGTCTAGCACACCTCGAGAAATAGCGATCTCTTTGAGCTTGTCAGGATCCATCCCCTTGCCGTCATCGACAATGCTCAATAAGATATGATCCCCTTCTTGCGAGGCTGACAATTTTACCGTACCTAGTGACGGCTTACCGGCGGCAATCCGATCGGCTGGCATTTCAATACCGTGATCGACTGAGTTACGCACCAAATGCACCAAGGGATCTGCTAGTGCTTCTACCAGGTTTTTATCTAAATCGGTGTCTTCACCTTCAAGCTCTAAGGTAATTTCTTTTTTCAACGTGCGGGCTAAATCGCGAACCACTCGTGGAAAGCGCCCAAATACCTTTTTAATTGGCTGCATGCGCGTTTTCATCACGGCACCTTGAAGGTCACCGGTCACAACATCTAAATTCGCTATCGCTTTAGACATACTTTCATCGTTCACCGATAAACCTAAACTCAGTAGCCTATTACGTACCAGTACTAACTCCCCCACCATATTCATAATCTGATCCAAGCGTTTAGTATCAACACGCACAGTCGTTTCTGCTTGCGGAGGTGCGGGGCGCTTTTCATCCCGCTTAGCCGCAGGTGCTGGTGTTTTCGCTTGTGGTTCAGAATGTTTAGAAGCAGCACTAGCCTGTGTGGGGGCGATACTCGGTGTTTGCGGCTTGCTCTGATTGCTCGCGCCGTTTTGATTTTTAGGCTGGGATGCCGCACTTTCAACTGAAGCAGGCGTCGCTGGGGCGGCCGATGCTGCGCTGGGTGTTGAGCTTTGGTCTTTTTTACCTGCTGGGCCTTGGCCTTTGCCATGCAATTGATCAAGCAGCGCTTCAAATTCATCATCGCTAATATCTTCTTCATCAGAAGAAGTATTCACCGCTGGCGCCTTGGGCGGCTCAACAGGTGGGACTTGTGCGCCACCAAATTGACCTTCACCGTGGAGCTGGTCGAGCAATGCTTCAAATTCGTCGTCACTGATATCATCGTCATTCGAGGTATCGGCGGTACTTGGAGCCTGCGTAGCAGTGGCTTGCGCTGCGCCACCAACAGGGTTCCCTTTGCCATGAAGCTCATCAAGCAAAGCTTCAAATTCAGACTCGTCAAAGTCATCCGATTCTGTTTTAGCTGACGTAGACGGCTCGTTAATCGTTTCTTGGTGCTCTTCAACGACAGGAGGAGCCTCAGGCGGCGCCTCGACTGCTTCATCTGCGGTTTCTGGTTTACTTAGGCGATGAAGAGTATCAAGAAGGGTTTGCTCTGCAGCAACAAGCGGCTTATTCGCTTTGACGTCTTCAAACATAGCAACCACTTCATCGGTTGCTTGCAGAATAATGTCCATTAATGCGGGGGTTAACGTGCGCTGGCCATTACGCATCACATCAAATACATTTTCAGCGCCGTGGCAAATATCCACCAGTTCGGTTAACGACAGGAACCCTGCCCCGCCCTTGACCGTGTGATAGCCACGAAAGATCGCATTCAATAGATCTGAATCTTGTGGATTATTTTCTAATTCGACGAGTTGTTCTTGTAGCTGCTCTAAAATTTCTCCAGCTTCAACTAAAAAATCTTGAAGAATTTCCTCGTCAACATCAAACCCCATATCCTAACGCCTCTAAAATCCTAAACTTGAGAGTAAGTCATCAACATCATCTTGGTCCGATGCGACGTCATCGCGGTTAGCAGCATCAAGTATTGGGCCTTCCGCTTTTACACTATCGGCTTGTTTATCAGATATATGAGGATTTTCCGCAGATTCTATTCCACCAAACATCGTCAGCATATGCACTAAGCTATCTTCCACTTCTTTTACAAGCTCTATAACGCGGCGGATAATTTGCCCAGTGATATCTTGATACCCTTGGGCAAGCAACATTTCAGTTAAAAACTCATTGAGTTTCGCAGATTCAACTTTGCCATCTTCTAAAAAACTATCGAGACGTCGGCACAAGGTATTAAACTCGCCCAATTCCAATTGACGGCTGAAGAGTTTTTTCCATTCAGGAAGAATAGCGTTAATTTCAGAGTTCAGCTTTTCAGCAATAGGCATGCAGTCATCGACTAAATCCATGGTGCGATTTGCAGCTTGTTCCGTGGTTTCAATAACGTAGGTTAATCGCGTTTTTGCGTCAGGGATCTCTTCATTTGCAAGATTAGCTATACGCTCATCAAGCTGAAAGTTGTTTAAAGAGTCGTGAAGCTGACGAGTTAACTTGCCTACTTCCTCGAACAGCTCAACTGAGTTGGTGTCGTTAGTACTATCGAGAAGTTGTTGAGCACCTTGATTATCACCGCTTTCAAGCAAAGCAACCAGTTGCTTTGCGTCTTCTATCGACATGGGGGCTGCGTGAAAGGTCATAAGGTCTTCCTTATTGTTGAAAAAGCCTGATTAACCTAAACGTTCAAATATTTTCGCCAACTTCTCTTTAAGGGTTGCCGCGGTAAAAGGTTTGATCACGTAACCGTTCACACCTGCTTGCGCAGCTGCAACTATTTGCTCTTTTTTCGCTTCAGCGGTGACCATTAACACTGGGGTATGTTTCAGATTTTCATCGGCACGAATAGCACGCAATAAGTCAATACCTTGCATACCAGGCATATTCCAATCAGTTACCACAAAATCGAAATCGCCTTGTTGCAACATAGGCAGTGCTGTACTTCCATCATCTGCTTCTTGAATGTTGGTAAAGCCTAAATCTTTCAATAGGTTTTTGATGATTCGACGCATAGTCGAGAAGTCATCAACAACCAAAATTTTCATATTCTTATCCAAAATAATCTCCGCTCAGGGCAAAATCACAATATTTGTATATTATTGGTTTATTCTTCAATACGCCAAGTTTGCATTTTACTTTTTAGTTTTAGCATCGCTTGACTGTGTATTTGGCTAACACGTGATTCACTCACATCTAATACCTCACCGATTTCGCGTAAGTTCAATTCTTCGTCATAATACAATGACAACACAATAGCTTCACGCTCTGGCAAGGTGGTAATGGCATGGGCCAACGCTTTTTGAAAGGACCCTTGAAGTAAATCTTCAAAGGGGGTATCTGAACCTTTGGTCTGTTCCGTGGTAACAACATCCTCTGTCACCCCTAAATCTTCCATACCAATAATTTTGCCCGCATTTACTTCGCTAAGCATTTGATGGTATTGCTCAATACTCACCTCTAGTTTTTTAGCAATATCGACATCTCTGGCATCTCGGCCAGTCTCACGTTCTACTTTATTAATGGCATCGGTTATTGCCCGGCCATTTTTGTGTACAGAACGCGGTGTCCAATCGCCTTTTCGAATTTCATCGAGCATAGAGCCACGAATTCGAATACCGGCGAATGTCTCAAAGCTCGCGCCTTTAGAACCATCGAAATTACGTGAGGCCTCAAGCAGACCGATCATGCCGGCTTGAATTAAATCGTCTACCAGCACACTGGCTGGCAAACGAGCAATTAAATGATGGGCAATGCGTTTAACTAATGGCGCATGACGCTCCACTAACGCATTTCTGTCATCTAACTGCTGATATGCAGCGGCTTTACTATTCACCGAACATCGCCCACAGCTTTTTTAACGATAAGCTGTTCAAGGAAAAATTCTAAGTGCCCCCCCGGCTGCGAAGGTACTGGCCAGCCGGACGCTTGCTGAGCTAATTTTTTAATCGCCACAGCAGCAGGAGAATTCGGGTACGCTTCTACTATGGCTTTTTGCTTACGCACCGATTTACGGATATTTTCGTCAAACGGTACCGTAGCCACTAGCTCTAAAGCGACATCAAGAAAACGATTTGTAACCTTAGTTAATTTATTAAATAACTCTTGGCCTTCTCGCATATTGCGCACCATGTTGGCGACAATTTTAAAGCGAAAAACACCATGCTCTTTATTAAGAATTTTAATCAACGCGTAGGCATCAGTCAGTGACGTGGGTTCATCACACACCACCACCAAAATGTCTTGAGACGCTCGCGAGAAACTTAACACCATGTCAGAAATACCCGCGGCAGTGTCCACAATCAGCACATCGATTTGCGAACGTAGTTCGCTAAATGCACGGATCAAACCTGCGTGTTCTGTCGGTGTGAGCTCTGTCATGGATTGGCTACCAGAGGTTGCTGGCGCTATTTTTATTCCACAAGGGCCTTCTACGAGTACTTCATCTAAGGTGCATTCACCAGAAAGTACGTGGGAAAGGTTTTTAACCACGCGCAAACCAAGTAACACATCAACGTTGGCTAACCCCAAGTCTGCATCTAATACCATCACTCGCTTACCCTGCTGGGCCATAGAGATTGCGGTATTTAATGTGACGTTGGTTTTACCCACTCCGCCCTTACCACCGGTCACGGCGATAACTTTAATTAATCGCGATTGATTCATTCTTCTTAAGCTACTTGCCTGGTCCTCAATCATACTGCCACTGCTGCGTTATTTAGTGAATTATCACTAGTATGAATTAATACATGCTTTTTATAAAGCTTGGCGGCGCTGGTTATTAAAAATTTTGCATCTGCCACTTTTAAGTCTTCCGGAACCTTTTGACCATCGGTTATAAAACTCACGGGCAATTTGTGCTCGATGGCCGCACTAATCGCTTCTCCAAGACTGTAGCATTCATCTATTTTGGTGAAAATACAACCCTGTAAAGAAATCTGTTTGTACGCAGCGATAGTTTGCTGCATGACTTGATATTGGCTATTGGCTTGCATCACCAAATAACTGTTGATATTTGCTGTTGTACTTTGCTTTAGCGTTTCTAACTGTTTGATCAGTCTAACATCTCTTTGTCCAAATCCTGCAGTATCAATTAGAATAAGGCGTTTATTTCTAAACTGAAATAACAGATCGGACAATTCTTCAGCGTTTTGAGCTTTTTTGACCGAACAACCAATTATCCGCGCATATGTGGATATTTGCTCATAGGCGGCAATTCGATAGCTATCTAGGGTGATCAAACCGACATTTTCTGCCCCGTATTTTTGCGCGGCTTGCGCTGCAAGCTTTGCCACGGTAGTCGTTTTACCTGTGCCAGTTGGGCCCATTAATACCGCAACCCCCCCTTTCGTCAGCAAGTTACTTTCTTCTGTTTGAATACGATTAGCTAACAACTTAAGTAGAAACAACCACGCTTGGCGCTCATCAGTGTCAGCTGGCGTATAAGACACCACTTCATTGGCGAGAGCTTGGCTGATCCCCATACTTTGAAGCTTGCTGGTCAAGTATCCGTGTAATGGGTGATTACGCCCTTTATCTTGCTGTATTAAACCCGCCACTTGAAATTGCAGTACATTACGCAGTGAAGCCAACTCTTGACGCATCTCATTCAATGCATCCTGTTGGGGCTCATTAACCGTACGTGCTTGCGGTTGACGTGCTTCGCTTTGGGTGGTTGTTCGTTGTGGCGCAATTGGGCTAGGTTGTACGTTGGAATTGGCCTGTACCGCTGACTCTTTCGCCTGAATCTGTTTTTCCAGCAATGCTCTTAGGCTATCAGGCCCACTATCACCAATAATTTCGCTAAGCGTAGGGGTAGCATCCACTCGGCGTTTTGGCTCAGGTGTTGTTGGAGCTTGTTGGCGCTTAGGCGCATGCACAGGCTCTTTATCATAAGCTGCGACAATCTCTACGCCATCACTCAGTTTCTTATTAGACATAATAACCGCGTCATCGCCTAACTCATCTTTGACCTGTTTCAATGCTTCTCGCATATCTTTGCCATAAAAGCGTCTAATTTTCACAATTTACCCCTTGCTACTTGCATCTGGTGACGGACTATTGACCCACCGAACTGACTATTTTGATTTGTTTGTCATCTGGAATTTCTTGATAAGACAACACATGCAAACCTTGTACTGCGTGCTTCAGGAACCTAGATAGCACTGGGCGTAACATGCCTGAGGTCAGTAATACCGCAGGCTCACCCGCCAATTCTTGTTGTTGAGATGCGTCATTTAGCGACTTCTGTAAGCGTTCCGCTAAACCTGGCTCTATGCCTGCGCCATCTCCACCACCGGCTTGTAAAGACTGGTGCAACATCTGTTCCAACTCTGGCGCCAAAGTTATGACTGGTAGTTCGGCTTGGCCGCCGTTGATTTCTTGAATGATTAAGCGCTTCAGTGCGATACGCAAAGCGGATACCAACACGTCTGGATCTTGACTCTTCGGCCCATACTCGCACAAGGTTTGCACGATAGTGCGCAAGTCTCGGATAGGCACTCCCTCGTACAATAAGGTCTGCAAAACCTTAACCACAGTGCTAAGCGATAGAATATCCGGCACCAAACCTTCTACCAGTTTAGGGCTTTGCTTGGCAAGCATGTCGAGCAGTTGTTGAACTTCTTCGTGACCGAGCAACTGGTAGGCATTGTTGGTAAGCAATTGGCTTAAATGCGTTGCAACCACGGTAGCGCTGTCAACCACGGTGTAACCCAATGTCTGAGCATGCTCGCGCTGGTTGGAGCGGATCCACACGGCATCTAAGCCAAAGGCTGGGTCTTTTGTCACTGTGCCGTCTAGCTTGCCAAATACTTGGCCTGGGTTAATTGCCAGTTCATCGTCGTGGCTAATTTCAGCTTCACCGACAGATACACCTAACATAGATATAGTGTAATTATTTGGGCTCAAGTCTAAGTTATCGCGAATATGCACAGGAGGAATAAGAAAGCCTAATTCTTGAGATAACTTCTTACGCACACCTTTAATACGCGTCAATAATTCGCCGCCTTGAGACTTATCAACCAAGGGAATTAATCTATACCCGACTTCTAGTCCGATGGTATCGACATGCTGCACATCGTCCCAACCAAGTTCTTTTATCTCAGCGGGTTTCGCGTTACCACGATCCGGTGTGGGCGCTAACACTTCAGGCTGCTCTGCCATTTTCTTTTCGTTCCAATATTGGAAATATGCATAACCACCAATTAACGCACTGAACCCTAAGAACGCCATGTGAGGCATGCCCGGAACAATGCCCATTACAAACAAAATACCGCTGGTAATGTATAGCGCTTGACGGTTGCCGAGCTGACGAGTGAGCTCTTGCCCCATCTCTTGGGAGTCGTTTTCACGAGTGACAATAATCGCCGTTGCTACGGATAATAGTAACGAAGGAATTTGTGCCACTAACCCATCACCTATGGTCAGCAAGGTGTAGATTTCGACAGCTTGGCCAAAGGCCAAATCATGCTGAAAAATGCCAATAAACAAGCCACCTACTATGTTAATCAACATAATAAATAAGCCTGCCACTGCATCTCCTTTTACAAACTTAGATGCACCGTCCATTGAGCCATAGAAATCTGCCTCACTGGTCACTTCAAAACGGCGTTTACGCGCTTCATCTTGATCGATAAACCCAGCGTTCAGATCGGCATCAATTGCCATCTGTTTACCAGGCATAGCATCTAGGGTAAATCGTGCACTTACTTCAGAAATACGCCCAGCGCCCGCTGTCACCACTTTAAAGTTGATAATCAAAAGAATGGCGAACACCACAATACCCACAGCATAATTACCGCCGATAACGACTTCACCAAATGCTTGAATCACTTTACCTGCTGCATCGCCACCTTCATGCCCTTCAAGCAATACAATTCGTGTTGACGCGACATTCAGCGCTAGACGCAGTACTGTGGCAATTAACAAAACGAGAGGGAAAATACCGAAGTCGACGGGCTTCTTAGTGAAAACAGACACTAAGATAATGACCAATGATAAAGCAATATTAAAGCTAAAGAGCACGTCGAGAAGAAACGCTGGCATGGGTAAAATAACCATTCCCATGATTGCCAACAAAACAAGAGGCGCACCAAGTCCAGACATAACAGACTGAAATTGATTTTTGTCGAAACGATTAAGATAAGCAGTTAGTTGCATAGCGCGTATTTTTGACACCTGGCGGACGTTTTACCTAGTAAAGCAACTACCGCGCCAAATTAGGTTATCCACCTAATAATACGTTTTAATCTTTAGTCTAATGCTAAGCGTTAAAGATCAGTTAACGCCTTAGCTCATAAGGGATTGGCAGGTTGGTCGGTACTGACTTCGGACGCTTGCCTTTGCCTTTTTTATACGCTTTTAATTGGAAGACATAAGCCAAAATTTGCGCCACAGCCATAAACAATTGAGTCGGGATCTCTGATTCTACCTCAGTGGAGTAGTAAATTGCCCTAGCCAACATAGGAGAAGCAACAATCGGAACCTCATGGGCATCAGCGATTTTACGAATATGCATGGCCATTTCGTCCACCCCTTTAGCCACCAGCACTGGGGCTCGCGTTCCTTGCTGATCGTATTTTAAGGCAATGGAGTAATGCGTTGGGTTAGTCACTACCACATCAGCTGTTGGCACTTCTTGCATCATCCGATTTGCCGCAGCTTGAAATTGTAAACGGCGAATGCGGTTTTTAACTTGTGGGTCACCTTCAGCATTTTTATTTTCATCTTTAACTTCCTGTTTAGACATTTTCATTTCCTTGTTGTGCTTATAGCTTTGATACGGCACATCAAACGCCGCGATAGGAATAAGCGCACAACACATCATTAAAAACGCCCAAGAAATTAAATCCATGGCATGAAATAAATTTTGCGGATACAACTCCAAATCTAAATGCAGGGCTTCATCTTTAAAGACCAGCATGGCTATATATGCCATTCCCATGACGACGATCACCTTCGCAATCGCTTTAAGCAGCTCTACTAAACCGTTCATGCCAAACATTCGTTTGAAGCCAGCAAGTGGATTGAGTTTATTCGCTTTTGGGGCCGCCCCTTGCCAAGTAAAGTTATAGCCACCAAGCGCTATATTGCCGTAAATTCCCGCGGCAGTAATGATCACCATATATAACATAACGGGCCCTGCGACAGTTTCAATCGCTGAGCCCCATGCTTGAAACATATGCGTAAAGTCGTAGGTTTCATCACGAGATAAAGTGAATGTGCGCTGGGTTACCAAATAGATAGCTTTGGCAATTTGCCCACCCATCATGATAAAAGCCGCCGCACTGAAGACGAGCACTAAGGCCGTTGATAGCTCTTTAGATCGCGCGACTTGGCCCTTTTTTCTGGAGTCGGTGATCTTTTTGGATGTGGGGTCTTCTGTTTTTTCATTCGCGTCAGACATGACTAACCGCCTCCTTTAAGGGCTTGTTTCTGGGCTCCTTTGAGGAGTGTTGTCAGGACTGTTTTGATGAAAGTCTTCAAGGACACACCCTAACGAGCTGACACATCATTTGCTGCGCCCTGTCCCACTGTACTTCAAAGTGATAAGTAAAGTTGTCCATGGTGATCCAGATAATCACCAAGCCCATAATTTGAGCAATACTGAAACCCAAACTAAAAATGTTTAACTGCGGTGCTGCCTTGGTCATAACGCCAAACGCTAAATTTACTATCAACAGAGATACAATAGGCGCGAGAGACAAGGTTACCGCTGAGATAAACATCCACCCTGCCCAATGGGCAATTTCTCTGAATTGTTCTGGCTGCAACCAAGCTTCACCTACAGGAAACGCGGTAAAACTCATCACCACCATGCGGATCATTGCTAAATGGCCATCTAACGCCCAAAAGAGCAAGGTTGCCAATATGAGATAAAATTGACCAACTGCCGGTACGTTAATTCCGTTGACCGGATCAACAATAGACGCAAAGCCAAGACCTGTCTGCATAGCAACCACTTGCCCTGCTAATACAAAAGTGTTGAGCACCATAGTGGAAATGAACCCCAGTGAGATGCCAATAATCAATTGCTGGATCACTAACATAAAGGTACCCACTGAAAACACCTCATCAACCTGTACCGGTGGTATCACAGGTAGAATGATCAGGGTAATAAACAAAGTGAGTAAAGCACGAACGGTAGTAGGAACGGTTTTCGCGCTAAGGCCAACCATAGTCGCTAACATGCCGGAGATACGCATAAACGGTAGTAACATATCGCCCATAAATTGCGTAATGACGTCAGCTGAAAACTCCATTTTAACCAACGACTTCCGGGATACGCTCCACCATAGTAAAGGTGAAGTCCATTAATTGTTGCACTAACCAATGTCCTCCCCAGCTCAAGGCCAGTAAGGTCACAATTAAACGCGGTAAGAAACTCATGGTTTGCTCGTTGATCGAGGTGGCCGCTTGGAATACCGCTACAATTAGCCCTACAAATAAACTCGGCAAAATAATGGCGGATACCAATAAAATCACCATGTTCAACGCTTCTTTTAGGATATCAACAAAGACCTCAGGTGCCATGACTAGGTCCCCATTCCGAAGCTGTTTGCTAGCGTACCGAAAATTAAGTTCCAGCCGTCGACTAGCACAAATAGCATTAATTTGAAGGGCAAGGAGACAATCATCGGCGATAACATCATCATACCCATCGCCATCAGGATAGACGCCACAACCAAATCTAAAATAAGAAAAGGAATAAATAGCATAAAACCAATCTGGAACGCTGTTTTCAGTTCACTGGTAACAAACGCTGGGATCAGTATATTCATTGGGACATCAGCAGGCTCTTGGAACTGATCTTCGTAACCACCGATTTCCACGAAGGTTTCTAAATCTTTTACGCGCGTTTGAGCAAGCATAAAACCGCGCAATGGCTCCTTGGCTAACTCATAGGCTTGTATTGAGGTAATTTGCTCATTTAAATAAGGTTGAAGCGCCGTTTCGTTAATTTTTTCAAACACAGGTGCCATGATAAACATCGATAAAAATAAGCTCACACCAATAAGAATTTGGTTCGACGGAGACTGCTGCAAACCAATAGCTTGACGCAGAATAGATAACACAATGATGATCCGTGTAAATGAAGTCATCATCATAATGAACGCGGGAAGCAAACTAAGTGCTGTCATAATAGCCACGACTTGCAATGTCATGGTGTAATCTTGCGAACCGTCTGCGTTCTCGGTCATGGTCAAAGCGGGGATCCCCGGCTCTGCAATCGCCCAACTCGGCGCAGCCAACAGCACGGCGGCCAATAGCCAGAAAAATAGTTTATTCATCGCGCTCTCCCGCGTTGCGCTTACTGCCAGGATTGGCGTTGGGCTGTAACTTGCCAGCCATAAACAAGTTAAGTTTATCTTTGAAATTCTCGCCGCTTGGGGGCTTATCATTTGCAATGGGCGTATCAAGTTTAGCGAGATGATTAATATTCTGAGCCGTAACACCAATCAGGTGCTGTTCGTCTCCCACTTCAATAACCAATACCCGCTCTTTCGTTCCTGCAGCTAGAGAGGCCACTACTTTAAGTTGACCCGAGCTACCACCAGTGACGTTAAACCGTCGCATGATGAACGCCAACATGAAAACCACGGCGATAACCAATAAAAGGGATAGAAAAATTGACACTATAGATGTGGGATCAGAGAGGGTTTTGGCCTCAGCAAGTGCTGTATTTGAGGCTAAAAACAGAGGGCTCAGAAGCAACCAAACCCTTGTTTTAAAAGGAGTTTGGTTAGCGGAGTTTTTTGATTCTTTCCAGTTGACTAATAACATCAGTTAAGCGAATACCAAATTTATCGTTGACGACTACTACTTCACCATGAGCAATCAACGTGCCATTTACTAACACATCGAGTGGTTCGCCAGCAACACGGTCTAATTCAACGACAGATCCTTGGTTTAATTGCAGTAGATTACGAATGCTGATGTGACTGCGCCCTACTTCCATGGAAATAGTCACAGGGATATCAAGGATCGTATCTAACTTACGTTTTTCCGCTGGCGTGATATCTTTATCTTCTTCAAGCTCATCAAAATCTGCAACGGTCGCCGCTGCGTCTTTATTTTCTTCGTCTGCTTGTTCAGCCATGGCTGCTGCCCAATCGTCTAAACCTTCTTCTTCACTCATAATATTTGCCTCTTGATTGGCTACAAATCATCTTCAAGGGTTTGTAACTCGGCGTCGCTGTCAATTCTGCGACCGCCTTTGGTTAATAGTTGTAACTCCGATTTCACTGATGTGGGACGCGGAATTTTATCGGTAATTTTGAGCGCTAGGTTGTCACGAGAACGACCAAGCTTGGCTCTGAAAGTAGGTAATTCTTCAATCATGACGGTAATGTGCTCGGGCATATCGATCGGGATAATATCTCCGGCTTTCATGTCCATAATTTTTTGCAAGCTAAGGGTTAAATCCATCATGTGGGTTGATAGCTCAACTTTTACGTCCATGATTTCATCCCGTAACGCTTTACTCCAACGCAGATCGGTATCTTCTTTATCACTTTGCACGCCCGCATCAAGTAATTCTCGAATTGGCTCAAGCATGGAATAAGGCAAAGACACGTGAAAATCACCGCCGCCACCATCAAGTTCAATATGAAAAGAACTGATCACCACCACTTCGGTAGGGCTCACAATGTTCGCCATAGCTGGGTTTACTTCCGAGTCTAAATACTCAAAAGATACATCCATCACTGGGGCCCATGCTTCTTTGTAATCTTCAAAAATGAGTTTAAGCAACATTTGAATAATGCGTCGCTCAGTGGGGGTAAATTCTCGACCTTCAATTTTGGCATGGTAACGTCCATCGCCACCGAAGAAGTTATCCACTAAAATAAATACTAAGCGAGCTTCCATGGTGATCAAACCTGTGCCCTTTAAAGGACGAAAGCGCACCATATTTAAGCTAGTAGGAACGAACAAAGTATGAATATATTCTCCAAACTTAATCATTTGGATACCGTTAATTGATACTTCAGCCGAGCGGCGCATCATATTAAACAAGCTAACCCGCATATGTCTGGCAAACCGTTCGTTTACGATTTCCAGTGTTGGCATTCTTCCCCTAACGATTCGATCCTGCGAAGAGAAGTCGTATTCAAGCGCAGAGCCATCGCCTTGCGTTTCTTCAACGTCTTCTTCTTCGACTTCGTCTACTCCGTGAAGTAGCGCATCGATTTCATCTTGGGATAATAAGTCGCTCAATCTCTTTCTCGCTTATGCTTATTGCATCACAAAACCAGTGAACAATACCTGCTCAACCAATTCATTACCTGATACGTCTTTCAACGTTTTCTGCACTTCTTTTAACGCATTATCACGTATCGTTGCTTTACCTGCCTCAGTGATTAAATCATCAGCATTCGCTTGGCTAAATGCGCGATTTAATGCCCCTTGAATAGACGGTATATGCATTTTCACTTGTTCTTCGGCGTCACTACCGCGCACCATAAGTTGTACTTTTATCTCAACTAATCTGTCCCTAGTGGTGCCTGGCACATTAAACGTGATTGGGTTAGGTATCGCTACGTACAATGCTGTGCCCGTTTTAACTGGTGCTGACATGGACGCTCCGTCGCTGCTGCCTTGTGTTTGCTCAGCACCCGCCTCCATAGCCGCGTCATCTTCACCACCCAGTAAAAAATAAGCGGCAGCTGAGCCCCCTAACAGTAAAACAACCACAATGATGATAATCATCATAAGTTTACTTTTTTTACCGCCTTCTTCCATTTGTAATTCTTCTTCAGCCATGAGCACGCCTTAAATAATAAATTGCTGCTATTATCGTTCTTACTCAGAAAATCGCAATCGATAAGCACCTTAGATAACGTTAAACAAAGTAATCTATACCGCCTAAAGCTCCATTCACGATTGGCTGCTGTAATACACCTTCAGGTACTTCGCCTTCAGCCAGACCTTGCTCTGCACTATGGCCATGACCATTGCCATTTCCGGCCATTTGCTGCTCGTCACCTTCGTCTTGCGACCCTTGTTCGACGGATGATTGCCCCAGCTCAATGCCCTTTTCAGCCAACATCTCTTTTAACTTAGGAGCAGCATTATCAATCGCTTCTTTAGCATGTAAGGTTTGCACCACGAAACTCACGTTCGCTGACTCCCCACTTACCGACACCTTTACGTGCATTGAACCTAATTCAGCTGGGTCTAAGCGTATGTCTGCTACCAATTGATTGGCATTAACCATAAAACGTACTTTTTCAGCTAATTGCTGGTGCGCTTCAGGTTTGGCTAAATTCAATGCTTTATCAAATTGCCCTTGCTGCAACTGGCTTGCCTTAGTTTGTTCAACCATATTGATGCCCTGCTCACGATAGGTAGCATTAACCGATTGCTGATGCGAAACCTGTTCTAGCGCGCTACTCATCAATTGGGCCACGTCTACTACCTGCATCATTGACCGCGTAGCCAATTCTACCTGCTCAGGCTTAGTTGAAAGCATATTGCTTGCCAACTCTGGTGACGATTTTATGGCGTCATTCACCAAGGCCTTTAAATCAATGCCGGGCTCACGGCCTTTTTCAAGCTGAGCTTTAACTTCGGCCAAGCCTGTTTTTAAAGCAGAAATAAAATCAGTGGTACCGCTGACGTCTGCTTTGGTGTCAACTTTGCTCAAAAGGTTACTCAAATCAAGGCTTGCGGGGGGCGTTAAGTCACTCTCTATCTGACCTGTATTTGTCACCACTGTGCCAATAGAGGATTCACTCACGGAGCTTGTACTTGCCGTGCCTCCTTGCTGTAATTGCTTGGCTAATATTGCTAAGGCACTCTCAAGTTTTTCTGGGGGCAACTGTAGAAGCTTTTTTAATTCAGGTGTACTTTCTAACAAGACAAGCTGTTGTTGCGTTAGCTCAGCGTCTAATTCAGAGGCACCAGCGTCAAGCCCAGAGACAAGAGCGCTTTGCTCAGTTGCTTGTTCAATAAGTTGCGACACTGTTTCGCTACTGCCCGCTTGTGGCTCACTCCCCTTTACCCCAAGTGTTTGTATCGCTACATCACCTTTGGCTGTTTCTTTTGTGGTGGCAGCTTTTGCATCCATTAAACTGAAAACAGCTTGAGCAAGCTCGACTAGTTCTTGCTCATTAAGTACTAACTCTTCTTCTGCAGATTGTATTAGCGTATCTGAAACTTCGCTGGTCTGAGTTTCAAGTGTCCCTTCAGTACCGGCATCAACGAGCGCTACTTTTGACTCTTCACTTATTTGCTCTTGTGTTGTGAGTAATTGCTTTAACGCACTCATTAGTTCTGGTTGCCCCTCAAGCGCAGCCATCATTTTACTCACATCATCAGCGGGTATTTTGCCTTCAGCTATTTTACCTTCAACGCTATGCTCATTTGCGCCTTGCGCTGATCTGCTATCGAGCTGGGTATTATTCATTTTGTTCAGCAAAGCTGCTACCAGTGCCAACTGGTCACTTTCTGGCATACCAGCAATATCGTCACTTGCGTTTGAGCCAGAAACTGTTTCGATAGCGTCCTCGGCATTGATGGGAAAACCTGCACTATCAATAATTCCTTTAAGCGAGCTTTCATCGGCCACACCCGCTTTTTGACTATTACCTTGCGCTTCGCTGTTACCTTTGCTCTGAGCGTTTGCCACAAGCTGTTCAACTATCGATAACCAATGATTGCCCTGTGCATCATCTTTAACCTTTGTGGTAACCAAGGTATCAACCTGTTCTGATGACGTCACGTTAGCCTCGGCTGTGCCCATCTGAACTTGCGCCGATATGTCGATATTTTTACCGTCCGATTCGTTTTGCGCTGTACTTTTACTTGCAAGACCATTCTTATCAGTTGCAACCGTGTTACCTCGCTCTGCAGCAAAAGGCTGCGCTTGTTTGCCCAACGCATTTGATTCTTCGCTAGGGGAAGTATTTGATAGCGCGTCTTGGGTCGCTTTTTCTGATGCGACAACACTTTTTTGTGCAGCTTGCTTATCTTTTTTACTGGTGCGTGGCTGTACGTCAGCTTTAGTCTCAGGTGTTGCCTTAGCTGACTGATGAGATTTATTCTCCTTAGCTAACATAAAGGCAAATTCATCTGCATTTTGCAGTTTAGAGGCGCTTTTATCACTCACATCAACCGCGTAAGCGGCAACGTCTGATTTAGCAGTGGCAATTTGTTGCAGCATTTAAAATCCTCTACACCCAAGTGTGAAAAAATAATTATTCTATTTAAAAACAAAAACTTAATAATAGTTGTTGAATAGTAGAAGGCACTAACGGCGCTCTTTTCACGATTCAATCTCTTGGTTTTTAGTTCTTAAATTGTCTCTTGAATGAATAAGAGCAATGTTCATTCCAACATAAATGAATATACACAAAGCAGACTAAAACAAGAGGACGCGTAGAAGCACTTAGAGTTTTTTACCCGTTGAGAGGGTAGCCAGTGATTAGACTAATACTATTTGCTGCGCAGAAACTTTTGTAATGCAAGTTCGTCAAGCATTTGCTGTTCTGCTCTATCCTGCTTTTGTTGAATCTTAAGGGCTTGTTTATCGAGTAACATTTCCACAGCTTTTCGCTTGCGCTGCTGAGCAAGCCACTGTGTTTTGCGCTGCTCGGCCACCACAAGTGCATTGCTGACTTGTTTCGTTTGTTGTTCACATGCGGCATCAATTTTACCCACGAAGGACTGGTGCTGCCCATAATTTTTCGCAGCTAAACCAAGCTGGCCCTTACGGATCCCTTCTTTTAAATAGTTAACTCGATATTGCTCTAATCCAGTGAGTTTATTTTGATTATCTACTACGTTTTGCTGTGCTAACTGGTAGTCTGTGGCCATTTTTTGCTCTTTACGACGTTCCCAATCTGCCACCATTTGCAATTGCTTACTGACCGGCATATCGCGCTCCTGTCTGAAGTGAAAAATGAACGGAATAGGCAAGTTGCTCTATGCGTAGAAATTTAACCACAATCATCATGCGGGCCCTAAGCCAGTACCAAGCTTAACCATAGTTTCGACACTTTCTTCAAAAGTCAGTATTTGCTGCATACCTTGTTGTAAAAAAGCATTGATAGCAGGCTCAGCTTTAATAGATAAATCAATGCGCGGATCGTTACCTCTGGTGTATGCACCAATGCTAATGAGATCGCGGTTTTGTTGGTAAGTTGAATACACTTGCCGTATGCGCCGAGCAACTTGAACATGCTCAGGGCTAACAACCATAGGCATCACTCGGCTAATAGAAGCTTCAATATCAATGGCGGGGTAATGTCCTGAATCTGCTAGTTGACGCGAGAGTACGATATGCCCGTCTAGTATAGCTCGTGCCGAGTCAGCGATTGGATCTTGTAAATCATCCCCTTCGGTTAGCACGGTGTAAAATGCGGTGATAGAGCCTTGGTTCTCCCCGCCATTTCCAGCCCGCTCAACTAATGCAGGCAAGCGTGCAAATACAGAAGGCGGGTAGCCTTTGGTTGCAGGTGGTTCACCGACCGCCAGAGCAATTTCACGCTGGGCCATCGCGTAGCGGGTCAGCGAATCAACAAGTAATAGAACATTCATCCCTTTATCGCGAAAGTACTCGGCAATCGTAACGGCGGTTTCACATCCTTTTAAACGCATTAACGGGGATGTATCGGCAGGTGCCGCCACGACAACGGCTTTTTGACGCTCTTCATCGCCTAAAATATCTTGAATAAACTCTTTTACTTCTCGCCCACGTTCACCGACCAAGCCCACCACTACCACATCGGCACTCGTGCCTCGGGTCATCATGCCTAGCAATACACTTTTACCCACACCACTGCCTGCAAACAACCCCATGCGTTGGCCGCTGCCTACTGTAATCATGCTATTAATAGCTCGCACGCCTACATCTAGAGGTTCGCGAATTGGCTTTCTGGAAAGTGGGTTCATAGGTGGGCGGGTTAACGGCACGCGCTTTTCTGCTTTGATGGCCCCAAGACCATCTAGAGGTTGACCATTGCCGTCTACCACTCGCCCTAAAAGAGACATACCTACGGGTAGCCCTTGTTCACGGTTAAGTGGCTGAACGCGCGAGCCTGGCACTATGCCTTTAACTGCCTGAGTAGGCATCAAATAGGTAATATGCTCAGCAAATCCAACCACTTCAGCTTCAATTTCACCATCTACTGTTTGAATCAAACATTGGCTACCCACTGGCATTTGGCAGCCGACAGCTTCTAATGTTAAACCAATTCCGCGCACCAGCTTGCCGGCTGCAACGACCGGCGCTTGAGGTACCTGTTGTTGCAGTGCTTTAATATTTTCTAATAGCGAAAGTGACATAATCGGCTACTCATCTTCGTCAGGCGCAATGGTGTCTAACCCTTGCTCTAACAAAAACTTGTCCAATACGTCTTTAACCCGGCGCTCAATACTGACATCAACCGCATTACTTTGAGTAACGATATCGCAGCCACCTTGAGACAAATTAGGCGCTTCCACTAACTGCCAACCATGCTTTTCAATTTCTTGTTCACTAAAGTGCTCAGTGACTAACGCTAAATCCTCTGGGTGCAAGTGAATTTGATACTGGTTTTCATTGATGGGTAGCGCTTTTAGCCCTTCGCTTAGGGCATTGAAAATAATATCTGAGTTGGTTTTCACTTCAGCTCTTATCACTGACTTTGCCAACGACACGGCTAAAGATACGAGTTCTTTTTGTAAGGCATCTTCCACTAAAGCCACAGGGTGATGCAGCGTTGATAGCAAACTCTGCCAGCTTTCAAGTTGCTGTTGAATGGTTTCTTGCGCTTCAGCTAGCCCTTGCGCTCTACCCTCTTCAAGCCCTTGGGTAAACCCCTGCTCTTTGCCCTGCTCAAATCCCTCTTGATGTCCTTTTTCAAGGCCCTCTTGTTTACCCGCATCAAACCCTTCACCTTGAGCTGCTTCTCGAATTGATTCAATTTCTTGGGCCGTAGGGGGGCTAAACTCCTCTTCTTCATCGGTTTGATTTTCTGGGGGTTCGTATTTCCAATTCGAGCGGCGATTTATCGCATTGGTTGTCGTGCTATCGGCTTTGCTCTGATCCTCAACAAAAGGGAGATCCCAGGCGCTGATGTCTTTATCCTGTTCATTATCATTATACTTATTCATGACGCCGTGCTACTGCCACTTAGTGCCCAAAGGCTATAGGAATTCATCACCGCCTCCGCCACCGAGCATGATTTCGCCCGCATCAGCTAACCGTCGAGCCACAGACAAAATTTCTTTTTGCGCGGCTTCTACTTCGCTTAAGCGTACTGGCCCAAGTGCTTCTAGATCGTCCAGTAGCATATCCGCCGCACGTTTAGACATATTTGCGGTGATCTTCGTTTTAAGGGCTTCATCTGCGCCTTTAATTGCTTTGAGTAAGGCGTCTTGCTGAACTTCACGCAGAATAGCTTGGATCGCTCGATCATCGACTTCAGCTAAGTTATCAAACACGAACATTAAGTCTTGTATCTGTTGACTCATCTCTTCGTCCTGTTCGCGAATGGCATCCATCAATTGTCCTTCGATATTGGTGTCGAGGTAGTTCATGATATCTGCCGCAGATTTCAAGCCGCCCATTTTGGCTGCTTGCGTACCCGCTTGGCCTGCAAATTGTTTTTCCATGATTTCGTTTAATTCTTGCAAAGCGGCCGGCTGTACTTCCTCTAGGTTTGCAACCCGCATCATTAAATCTAAACGTACTTTTTCTGGGAACTGGGCGAGGATCTCAGCAGATTGTTCAGCATCTAAATAAGACATAACAATGGTTTGAATTTGCGGATGCTCGTTGCGAATAATGCTGGCCACTTGTTTTGAGTCCATCCATTTGAGGGAGTCAAGTCCCTTAGCACCTGTGCCCATCAAAATTTGATCAATAAGGTTGGCCGCTTTATCTTCGCCTAAGGCTGACGTTAACGCCCGTTTCACGAAGTCTTGACTTTGGAAACCTATGGTGCTGTATTTTTGGATTTCATCAATGAAGTGTTTATGCACGGCGGTAATCTTGGGCTGCGTCATATCATCGATTTGTGCCATAGCTTGGCCTAGCCTTTGAACTTGTTTAGGCTCTAAGTGCTTTAGAATTTGTGCTGCATCTTCTTCCGTTAAACTCAGAAGCAAAATAGCCGCTTTTTCAACACCTTCTAATTTACCAACATCATAACCGCTTTCTGCAGGGGCCGTGGTTGCTGGTGCTGTATTTTCTTCTGGCATGATGTTTATCTCTTACTCGTCACTTAGTCTGCGCGTTGCTTAGGTTATTCGTCTTGTAATAACCAGTTTTTAACCACTTGTGAAGACAACTCAGGCTCATTGGCTACCAAGGCACGAACCGCTTTGAGTACGTCTTCGTCCTTGTGTAGATCCGGCAACATAAAGCTACCATCAGCGGCGAAGCCGACTTGTGAGTCATCGAATTCTTGCGACAACATGCTGATGGTTTCATCGCCTAAGTCTAGCCCTTCATCCGCATCAAACTCATCTTTTGACGTGGTCTCTTCTGGGTAAATAAGTTTACGTAGCATTGGGCGTACAACCGCTAGCAGAAGCACGATAATTACCAAACCGCCAATCACTAACTTTAAGATAGGCATGAACTTAGGATCTTCCCAAATCGGTACTTCTTCTAGCGCCACCTCACCCTCTCGGCTAAATGGAATGCTAACGACTTCAAGTGAGTCGCCGCGGGTAACATCAAAACCGAGACCACCTTGCAATAAACGGCGAATATCGAGTAGCTCTGCCTGAGAGCGAGGTGAGAATGTGGTAGTACCATCTTCACCTGTTGTGGCTATATGGTCTAATGCGACAGAAACACTCAAACGACGAATAACACCCGTTTGCTGCTTGGTATGACTAATGGTGGTATCTAGCTCATAGTTTCTGGTTTCTTCTTTATGATTGCGCCCCGGCATAGTCGTTTGTGTATTACTCGCAATCGCTTCTTCTGGAATATTAGAATCAAGTGGAGGCTGATTGGTTAACGCCCCTGGAATGCCGCCTAAAACGCCACCCACGCTGTTGTCCTCGACGGTCATTTCGCTACGTACCGCGGGTAAATCCGGATTGTAACTACGCTTAGTCTGCTCGACCGCGGTGAAATCCATAGTAACATCAGCTTGCGCGGTATAATTCCCCAAACCTAGAACGGGTATCAGTATGGAATCTATTTTTTGAAGGTATTCACTTTCGCGTTTACGCTCCATTTCAAATTCTTTTTTACTTCTGGCCGCTTCACTGTCTTGTGAACCAGAATTAAGCAAACGCCCGTTACTGTCGGTTACTGTAACGCGCTCTGGCTCTAAGCCTTGCACTGCAGATGCGACTATATCAACAATTGAGCTTACTTCTTCACTGCCCATAATTGCGCCGCGTCGCGCGGTGATGACCACTGTGGCACTGGCCTTTTTCTCACGTCTTGCGAACACGTTTTCTTTTGGCAGAGCAAGTAGTACTTTAGCGCGGGTAACAGCACTCATTTCTTCAAGTGTGCGAGCCAGTTGTTGTTCACGAGCGTGCTTTAAACGCACTTTTTCAACGCGTTGACTGACTCCAAATCCCATGTCTTGCATGATAATATCGGTGCCTTCAGATACGCCTTGACTCAAGCCTTGGCGGGCCATGCCCAGCTTGATATCTTGATATTGATCTGAACTTACATAAACTGTATTGCCTTCAAGGCGGTAGTCTATTTGATTCTGATCAAAATAATCTAACGCTTCGATCAATTCTTGGGTTTGCATCTTAGCTAGCGGGCGATAATCAGGCTCTTGTGCCCATATCATAATAAATACTGCGATAGCTACGCATATCACTAAAGCCACAACAAGCATAAGTTGACGCACCATGTCGGTGGAGCCAAGTGAATCCATAAAGCCAGATTTTTGTTCAGCTTCTGAACCACCTGAGTATGGGTCTGCGCTAGCATTGCTCATTGCCAACTCTGTACCTGTTGCTTCTGCCACGTGTCAGCTCCTAAACCGGCATATTCATAATGGTTTTGTAGGCTTCAAGCACTTTATTACGTACTTGTACTGTTGCCTCAAATGCGATACTAGATTTTTCTTTGGCGACCATCACATCCGCTAAACTGAGACTTTTATCACCCATCTCAAAACGCTCAGCTTGGCTCTTCGCATCCAACTGCATGCTATTAACCGACTCAATCGCGTGGCCAAGCATGTCAGCAAAATTCTCACCTGACGGATTGACTTGCACACCCTGTAAACTAGCAGGGTTGATTTCACCTAACCCAGCTTTGCTTTGTAAAGCCATGCTTTGCATGTCTTGGTAAAGTGATTGTGCCTTAATGTCCATGATGTGCTCCTGGCGAATTAATGAGATGACGGTATTCAGACTTAACCAGTTAAAAGCAAAGTTAATGCCAACAAAACTACACCATATATATCAACAGCTTACATCAATATAAATGAGATGTACTGGTATGACGGTTTCTTGACGTGATGAGAGAATTGAACAATTTTGTTTTTATAGCTAATACCAAAGTGCATTAATAGGTAAAATGGTATTAGGGTAAGTTTTTGTAACAAAAGAGGAATATTGAAGGAGCTGAAAACACGACCGCCTTTTTAGGGTGGGCGGCCGATTAAATAGCAATTTAGTTGAGCAAGCGCAATACTAACGCGCTAGCATCGTGCTTGTGCGATTAAGCGGGCAACTCGATACCCACTTCGCGCATTTTCGCTAGCTTGTAGCGTAGTGTACGTGGACTTATTCCTAGGCGCTCCGCAACGTCTTTTCTGCGGCCTTGGCAAGACTGTAATGTATCAAGAATAATTTGATGCTCTTGCTGACGAAGTTCTGAGCCTAGCTTGCTTTCGTCTTCTTCTATCACAGACTCCTGAGTATGGCTCAAATCATTTTCAATAGACTCAAGCATAAGATCATCTGCCTCAATCTTTTCTCCGTCACATAAAATAAGGGCTCGTTGCACAACGTTTTCTAGCTCTCGTACATTGCCAGGCCAGTTGTGTTGTAGCATTTTACTGCGCGCAGATGAAGAGAAGCCAAGTGTAGCTGCACCCTGCTTACCACGGTGGCGTGCCACCAAATGTTCAGCCAGTGGAACGATGTCACCAGGACGTTTGTCAAGAGGTGCCCAAGTTAGCGGAAACACATTTAAGCGATAGTATAAATCTTCTCTGAATAAGCCATCGTCAACGGTTTGGCGAATATTGCGGTTACTTGTTGCAACCACCCGCACATCTAGCGGGATCATTTTGCGGCTACCTAATCGCTCTACTTCTTTCTCTTGAAGCACGCGCAATAGTTTTGCCTGTAAACCTAAGTCCATTTCACTTATTTCATCAAGTAAAATAGTACCGCCTTGTGCTTGCTCAAATTTTCCTGGGCAGGCTTGAATGGCGCCAGTAAAGGCCCCTTTTTCATAGCCAAATAAGGTCGCCTCAAGCATATTTTCTGGGATAGCTGCGCAATTAATTGCGACAAAAGGCTGTTCTGCGCGATCAGATTGATCATGAATATAACGCGCCAGTACCTCTTTTCCTGAACCGCTTGGGCCAAGTACCATAACGGTTGCATCTGAACGCGCAACACGTTGCGCCAATTGCAATAATTTGACGCTACTGGGGTCAGCGACTATGGGGTCGTATGAAAGCACTTTCTGAGCAGGTGCATAGCGACCCACTAAGTTAAGCAGCACTTCAGGTGCAAATGGCTTTGACATATAATCTGTTGCCCCGTCGCGCATAGCCGAAACCGCATCATCAATTGTGGCATAAGCGGTCATCAACAAAACGGGGACATTCGGATACTTGTTTTTCAAGCTACGCAGTAAAGACAGGCCACTCATTTCGCCCATTTGGATATCGCTAACGACTAAATCAATAGATTCTTGATTCATCATCATCAAGCCACGCTCGGCGCAGTCAGCTTCTAGGACCTTATATCCACCGAGCAAAAGAGTGTCTACCAAGGCTTCACGCAAACCAGCATCATCTTCGACAATTAAAATCGTTGTTTGAGACATAAATTTAACTCCTCGCCTATTGAGCGTGAATATTGGCATTACCAGCAGATATTTTCTCATCTGCGGTTCGCGTTAAAATGGGCAATACGATAGAGAAACATGCGCCGCCAGATACTAAATTGGTCGCCTGCACTTCACCTTGATGAGACTGAACGACCGTTTTTACCACCGCCAACCCCAAGCCGGTACCTTGGCTGCGCGTAGTGAAAAAGGGTTCAAAAATATGCTTAATTTTGTCTGCTGGGATCCCAGGCCCGTTGTCGGTAACCGTTAAACGCATACAATCGGGCTTTTGCTCGTCTCGCTCTGCACTGAAAACAATATGCGCACCTTCTGGCCGTGCGATCAGCGCATTGTGAATTAAGTTTTGTAAGGCGCCACTGAGGGCAGTTTTATTGCCGATAAAGTGAATATTTGGCTCTGGTAGAATGACATCTAAGCTACCATTGCTCTTATTGAGCATGGCCTCGCTGGCCGCTTTTACCTCTAACATCATTTCTTCGAGAGAAATATCAGCTAGTACTTGCTCATTTCCACTTTTGGCGAAAAGTAGCATGTCATTAACCTGCGCTTCTAGGTCACGTAAACGCGATAGTAATTTGTCACTGAAACGCTGAAGTGACTCCTTGGCTAAATCCCCACTGGATAGATTAGCCGCATATAGCATCGCAGCAGATAGAGGAGTACGAATTTGATGAGCCAATGAAGCAACCATCTTCCCTAGGGAAGATAACTTTTGTAGATGACCAATACGCTGTTGAAGTTGACGTGTTTCGGTAAGATCCGTAAGAACAATTAATTGACCAGGTTCATTCACCAGTGGCGTAATAGATAATTTTACTTTTCTACCATCAAACAAAGACACTTCGTGACCATCGTCAGCTTGGGGTTTAAAGGAGCGCTTGATGATATTACGCCACACTTGCCCCTCTAATGGCTCCCCTAGCAGTGATTTGGCGAGCTGATTTGCCTGTTTCACGTGGCCCTTTCCATCAAGTACAACTACGCCTGCGGGCATTACTTGTAATAGATGTTCCAGCCTAGTGGCTTGTTGACGCAGCGCTTGAATGTCTTGAGTGGATTCAATTGTACTATTGGCATCAGAAACGCAATTGGCATCAACAGCGTTTGAAAAGGATATGACAGCCCCAGTTGAAACTGGTGCCTGACTAGCCGTTAGGGTCTGTAAATTACTAAATGCCATATGGTCCTCACGTCAAAACTTAGACAGATTGAATATAGCCTTTAGATAAGCACATCCTGTGCCACAAAATTATTTATTATTAATCAGATAGTTAGATTGATTTACGTGTCATTTTTTTGTCGAAGCGAGGGGAAAGGATGGATGTTACGCTTTGCTTATATCGTACTTACGCATCTTTTCCACTAACGTAGTGCGACGCATGCCAAGCACCTCAGCTGAGCGAGCAACCACCCAGTCTTGCTGCTCGAGCGCTTGGGATATCAAGCTAACTTCCATCTCTGAAATATACTCCTTGAGATTAATGCCCTCTGGGGGTAATTCGGTAGAAGTGGTGTTCTCATCGAAGCTGTCATCTTCAGAGTCTGCATCAGCTGAAAACAAAGCATTAAGCGCTTCGCGCTCAAGTAACTCTTCTGGGTAATCAGGTTCGTAGTCGTCTACATCTAAATGACGATATTTATGCGGTAAATCACCCACATCAATAAGTTGATTAGGATACAAAATCATTAACCGCTCAACCAAGTTTGACAGTTCGCGGACGTTGCCCGCCCAGCTGTGTTCCATCAACGACTTCATGGCGTTTTCGGTAAACTTGATCTGTGCGTTTTCACGCTCCATACGGGAAACAAGCTCTTGCAAGAGTAGAGGAATATCTTCATGGCGTTCACGCAACGCGGGGCTATCAATAGGAAACACGTTTAAACGATAATATAAATCTTCGCGAAAACGCCCTTGTTCGATCATCTCTTCGAGGTTGCGGTGAGTCGCTGCAACTACCCGTACATCACAACGAATGGGTTTCATTCCACCGACCCGCTCATACGTGCGTTCCTGCAAAACGCGCAGTAATTTGACTTGCATTTGCAGTGGCATGTCACCTATTTCGTCAAGAAACAGTGTGCCACCTTCAGCTAATTCAAAACGGCCTTTTCGCGCCCCTATCGCCCCGGTAAATGCGCCTTTCTCATGGCCGAATAATTCACTTTCCAAAAGCTCACCAGGAATAGCACCACAGTTGACCGGAATAAAGGGGTTAGTTCCTCGCTTAGATAGGTAATGCACATTTCGCGCTATCACCTCTTTACCCGTTCCGGATTCCCCTAAAATAAGTACATTGGCGTCAGTTGGCGCGACTTGTTCAATAAGATGGCGTACGTTTTGAATTTGATTACTTTTGCCCACCAAACTGCGAAATAGTTTGGTTTTATTCTGCGGCGTAGTGTTGCGGTTGGGTTGCATACGACGATGTTCTTGGCATCGATGCAGCATTTGCGTTAATAAAGGGTAAGTTACCGCTTCATCAACGGCTCCAACTCGGTTGGCGCCAGAGGTAAAATTGGCATCTTTGCTATCAACCAGAATAAATGGCTGTTGGGGAAATTTATCACACAATTCCCCCGCCAGCTCCATGTCTAATGCATCGATTAAAACAGCATCAAAAACAGGATGAGATTTTAGCGTACTGACGGCTTGCTCAAATGCGATAGCAGTGCTGCTTTCACCGAGAAAGGTCAATATTGTGTTCAGATTATGCCCGAGCGTGGGTCGCCCACTGATAATCAGAATATTACTCATGCATCCCTCAATATAATCTTGTTAATTGACTGTTTTACTTCTGGTTTTAATTTTAACCATTCATTGGTGGATAGCAATAGAGGAATGAGACCTAAATGTAACGCTTGCGGAATTTAAAATAAAAATCGTTTAATAACAATAAGTTAAAAAAGTATCATACCACTAATGGTTAATATCTATGGCGGGTTTAAATGTACAAAAAATCAACTAAAAAAGGCTGTAACCGTCTTTTATTTTTATATGCCTGGGCGTGTTGATCTTTACTGTACGAATTTTGATCTAAATGGAAGCGTTTTAATCGCGGAGCAGTCTTGAGGGCCTAATGGGCTAAGTCATAGGACTGGATCAAAGAGTAAAATACTGCCATGTCGACCCCTGCAAAAATATACAACAAAGGTCAACACGCCCTAGTTATTATCCATTAAGTAAGCTTAGAACTTGTCCTTGCTGCTGATTAGCTTGCGCCTGCACTGAAGTACTCGCTTGGCCTAGGATATTCGCAGCCGCACTATCCGCTGTAGCTTGTGCATAATCAGTATCTTGAATACGACTACGGGCCGCTGCAATATTCACATTAGACTGCGTAAGGTTACGCGCAGCGCTTTCAAACTGATTCTGCGTTGCTCCTAGGTCAGCTCTGGCTGCCCCTACAAATTCTGCAGCTTCATCGGCCACGGCCAGGGCTTCTTCTGCGCCTTGCGCGGTGGACAGATCAACATTTAATACGTCAGTTAAGCTAGCAGCTACATCTTGGGTAGCTACCCCAATTTTCTGCCCTGCATTTGCGCCTACTTGAAACTCAATGCTGTCATTATTCGTTAAAAGCGATTGCCCACCAAACTCAGTTTGCTCGATTGTTTGTGAGATGTTTTCTTGTAATTGCGTTACCTCGGCTTGAATTGCCTGGCGGTCAGAATCACTTAAAATGCCATTGCCGGCCTGAACCGATAATTCACGAATACGGCTCACATCATCGTTGATTCCCGACAAACCACCCTCAGCGACTTGGGTTAATGACACG
This sequence comes from Paraglaciecola chathamensis S18K6, assembly GCA_000314955.1. Classification (GTDB taxonomy): domain Bacteria; phylum Pseudomonadota; class Gammaproteobacteria; order Enterobacterales; family Alteromonadaceae; genus Paraglaciecola; species Paraglaciecola chathamensis. The sequence goes on from BAEM01000042.1 coordinate 143,304, forward strand.
CCATCATAAGCGTTAGCCACAGACTGACGATTACCTTCTACTTGAGTCGTTAGCCTATCAATAATTTGCTGCGCGGCTGCACCATCTGCGGCGCTGTTTACTTTCTTGCCTGATGCTAATTTTTCAAAGATTGATTCTTGTTTTTGCTGCACTTGTTGCAACAAAGATGAATTGGACTCTGTATTTAAATTAATCATATTTTTTCTCCTAGAGACCGTACCTCTACCATCTCTCAAAACCCTAGGTGAGCGTAGCAAAGTTCGGGTCAAAAAGTAAGCACACCAAAGTATGTTGTGTGATACGCCTTAGCAATATTCAATACTGTATGTGTCAATGGCTCAAGCTTACTCATATTTAGGCTTGTGCAAGGTTTCTGTCTTTTCTTCAGTTGCTTATGTAAGCTTTGTGTCAAATTATTAGCGGTAAAGCGGCCTGATTATTGCTTTTGCGAAAACAAAGCCTATAACTCTTCACTACCCAATCAACACTTTGTAGCATGAAGAAGTTTAGATTTAGGGTTACGCTTAAGTCATATGCCCGTAATCATCACAGTAACTGTAAAATTAAGTGAACCATGTTAAAAAATATTCGCCTGCATTTAGAAAAAGATGAAGAAAAACAAGCCTTACTTGATGACCAATTGGCAAAAAGTATTGTTAAAAACCGCAACGACAGCTTTAACGCATTTTTGCGGAACATCCCTTCACTTCTTCCTCTGATCAAAGATTCACAACTTTCTAATCTATCTTTATTCATGAATAAATGGGGCGAAACGAATATAGTTGATTATGGGATAGGCAGAACCTTTTACGGCTTTCATCCAAGCGAAGAGATACAGCAACAGGTTGCACAAACCCTGGACCATTGCCCCTGTGTTGATTTTACTGACACTAAAAAGAAAACAAATTTAGTTGAAAACTCGGAAGACCCGTTAGATTTTAAACAACTAAAAAGTTTTAAAACCGAGCAAGCCCTTTCCCCAATGCCAGACGAAGTGGAATGTCTTGTTGTATTAGGGTGTGGTCTTGGTTTGCATATTATTCAGTTGCTTGAAGCGAGAACGATTAAAAACCTGATAGTTTACGAACCTGAACTTCAGTATTTTCAGTGCTCAACGATGGCCGTATCTTGGGCGGATATCTTTGCGTTAGCCAAAGCAAAAGGCACGGCGCTATTTTTACAAATTGAGAAGGATGGACGAGATTTACTAACTGACATCAAGGAGTTAAGGGAACACATTTCGATCGACAGTTTCCATCTCTATAAACATTATAACCAAGAGGTGTTTGACTCGATATACCATGATATCTGTCATCGCAGCTGGGATGATATTAGCAATAGTGGCTTCGGTATTAGCCAACATAAAAGCCACTTAGAATTTGTGCCGTCTTGGGCACCTAAATTAGACTTTAATGCGCATAAAAATGTGTCCACTCAAAATAGTTTATTTGAACAAAACTTGTTGGCTTTCAAAAAGTATTTCCCAAATATTTATCAGCAATATAAAGATTATACACCGCAGATTTGGCTACCGATCCAAAACCAAAACCAAGAAATCAGTGTTGTAAAAAGTGTCGGGCTGCACCCGTGGTACGGCAGTTCACCAAAGCAAGATTGTGAATGGAACTTTGAAAATTTTAATGAACAACCGAACAAAGACGGTCTTGTGCTTGGCTATAAGGGAACCAAACTCGCTCATTACCTTCATTACCAGTTCGTCAATGAAACCCAAGAGTTGCTAAAAGAAGCAGAAGAAGACGTCGGTGAACTACCAGATACAATAGCCTCTATCATTATGTTTGGGTTGGGGGTTGGCTATCAGCTCGAAAAGCTACTGGACGAACATACGGTAGAAAAACTATTTGTGTGTGAGCCAAACCCTGACTTCTTTTACGCATCCTTATTCGCCATAGATTGGCAAACAATTTTCGAAAAAATAGAAGCCAGTGACACGCGAATTTACCTAAACGTAGGTGATGACGGTACGCACTTATTTAACGACTTATTAAATCAGTTTCACTCCATTGGCCCCTACATTTTAAATAATACCTACTTCTATCAAAGCTACTACAACGCCTCACTTAATAGCGCCATAGCGCAGCTTAGAGAACAACTACAAGTGGTTATCTCTATGGGGGAGTACTTCGATCACGCCTACTATGGGATCGAGCATATGAAAGAAGGGTTCAGGCGCGATTACCCGGTATTAATGAATAACCCGTCGCAATACCTAAACTATAAGGATAAAGAAGTACCTGTGTTTATCATAGGGAATGGCCCGTCTTTAGATATGTCGATCGAAGCCATTAAAGAATGGCGCGAGCAAGTGATAGTTATTAGCTGCGGCACTGCCCTTCAAGCCTTGTATAAAAACGGTATCACGCCAGATTTCCATGCCGAAATAGAACAAAATCGCAGCACCTATGATTGGCCTGTGCTAATTGGTGATTTGGGCTATTTAAAAGAAATAACGCTTATTTCCTGTAACGGGATTCACCCAGATACCTGCGAACTATACAAAGATGTACTCGTTGCATTTAAAGAAGGTGAATCATCAACAGTTTCAGCCCTTAGCGTATTAGGTAAACAGCACTTTGAAGTGCTTCAGCAATCCTTCCCCACTGTTAGTAATTTCGTTACCAATATTATTAGCGTTCTGGGCTTTAACCATATTTACCTGATGGGAGTTGATTTAGGCTTTGTTGATGTAAACCATCATCACTCGAAGTCTTCTGGCTATTACCAAGAAGATGGCAAAGAAACCTACGACTACTCGACCGCTAATATCACCTCTCTCGTTGTTCCTGGTAATTTTAGGCCTAGGGTAAATACTAAGCATGAGTTTAAAGTATCACGGCAGATCATTGAGCAAGTCACCCACCGAAAGCCGAAGGAACAAACGTTCTACAATTGTAGCGACGGGGCGAGAATCAAAGGAACAACCCCACTTGAGATCGATAATCTACTCATCATGGCGAGCAATGGTGAGCGCGACCAAGCGTTAGCGAGTTTAAAAAACAAGGCGTTTTCAACCAAACACAGTACACACTTTATTGAAAAATACGAAAAGCAGTTTTCACATGATTTACTGCTTGAAGAAATGCAGCAGTTGCAGAACTTAGTCGAACAGGAAATTTCGGCACCTGAAGATATTAGTAACTTAATTAATAGTCAGAAGGAGTTGTTGTTTGACTCATATCAGTCGGGCCGCTCACTGCTGTTTTATTACATGTATGGGACTGTGAATTATGCGAATGCTGTGTTTACAAAACTTTCTAACTCAAACCCAGAAAACGTCTCTGCTAATGGCCTTGCAATAGAATCCATAAGTAAATGGCTAGTCACACTTAAAAATATTAAAATATTTCTTGCAAATAAATATAACTTACAAAACTATGATTCTTCCGCCTTTAATGTTCATATAAGAGAAGAGGCTTTTTTATCTGATAAAATAAAAAACCGCTCTATGTTACTTGTTTCTAAAAATGAAAAGTTTAGAAAATATGCGGCTTGGGTTTTAGAAAACTACTTTCCGTTTATTAAGGATATCAAGATAACGGATAAAATAACCAAGGCTATATCGGCAATACCGTTTGATTATGTTCTCTATCATGAATATGAAAAAGAACATTTAGTGAATGGGATCAGCTGCACGTTGTGCATCATTGACTCTAATGATGTTTCTATTATAGAACAAGCGCATGATATAAGTTACTTTACGATTCCAAAAATAAAAAGCTTAAGCGTGATCAACAACTTACCCTCCACAGTGTACATGGCAATCCGCGCCTGTGTAAGCATACAAAAGCCATCTTTTATCATACCTAAGCTAACAGCCTCGGATAGATCAATATTTAATGATAACCTTGTCTACACAATTCCTCAGGGCTACTTTTCTTACGACTACCAGCACTTTTTATGTATTTTTCACAATAAAAACGTTGAAGTTTTAGCTAATAACACTGGTACTAGAGGTCGAGTAATATTGGATAATATAAAAATGAAAAATATATTACTCAATGTCAAAACGCAAATAGAGCTTGAAAGCTTAATTGAGACTCAAAGAAGAGTATTAAATAACACTACCTCTCTAAACCAATAAATCGTATGACTAAAAATACGATTTCATTTCAAATGGTAAAATAAAAGAGCATAGCATGAAAAATATTCTTATTTATGGAACATCAAATAAGGCGCTCCGTGAGTTGCCGGCGATATTAATGTCATACACCTTAATAGGTTTTGTAGACAGCGACATCCAAAAACAACGTAGAAAACTATTTGGATTACCTATCTATCATTTCAATGACATACAGAATCTCGATTTTGAACTAATTATAATTTGTAGCGAATTTTCTTTAGAAATAGAACAAACTTTAAAGTCGTTGGGCATCACTAATTTTATAAATTCAGACGACATTTCCAATGTACAAGAAAATGCTGCGGAGATAGAAGATTATCGGCAGAAATTACGAGAAAAGGTAGTAAATATAATTCCGAAAATACCGCTTTCAACAAAACATATTGAAAATTGCCAAATGTTAACTGATCGGAAAAAGTTGCTTGAGCTTTTACCAAAAAATGGGATGGTCGCAGAACTTGGTGTCGCTGCGGGCTGTTTTTCTTCAGACATACTTAATTATAATAAGCCCAAGCAGTTGCACCTTATCGACATTTGGGGCTCCGATAGATATAACGAAGGTTTGTTAGATAATATTAAAAAGATATTTGTTCAAGAAATTTCGTCAAAAAAAGTACTTATACATCGAAAACTCTCTCATCACGCCGCTTTAGATTTCCCAGATGAATTTTTTGATTGGGTTTATATTGATACCACTCACAGCTATGCACAAACAAAATTAGAACTCGAACTGTACGCTCCAAAAATAAAGTCTGGAGGGATCATAGCTGGACATGATTACATTATGGGAAACTGGGGGAAATCCTTTAAATATGGCGTGATTGAGGCAGTTCATGAGTTTTGCGCTACACATAATTACGAATTTAAATATCTGACTATGGACTTGTCAGAGAACCAGAGTTTTGCCATAAAAAAAATAGGGAAGTAGCTAAATGTTTTCTACTTTGATTCTTCTAATATATTCACTAGAGTTTTAACAATGTAGTTTTGCTGTTCGTCTTCTAGTCCTACCCATAAAGGGAGACGAATAAGTTGCTTAGAACGAGAATTAGTAACAGACATATCGGTTGCAACTCGTCCAAATTTTTTACCCGCAGGAGATGAGTGTAAAGGAACGTAATGGAACACTGCATTAATTCCACGCTCAAACAAAGCCTTAAGCACATAATTCCGTTCAAATTGCTCAGCTAGAACTACATAATACATATGGGCATTGTGTTGGCAATAATCTGGAATAGTGGGACGAATGATTAATTTATTTATTTCAGCAGCCCTAAGAAGTGCATGATATTTCAGCCAGCTCTCCATTCTACTGTCTTGGATGAATTTAGAATTTTCTAATTGAGCCCACAAAAACGCAGCAGTTAGTTCGCCGGGTAAAAATGAAGACCCTTTCTCGCGCCACGTATATTTATCAACCTCTCCGCGAAAAAAGCGACTTCTATCCGTTCCTTTCTCTCTAATCATTTCTGCCATTAACAAAAGTTCATCTTGATTAATTAAAAGCGCTCCCCCTTCTCCAGATATCAAATTTTTAGTTTCATGAAAACTATAGGCTCCTAATGTGCCTATCGTTCCAAGCGCTTGGCCTTTATACGTCGATGATATGCCTTGCGCCGCATCTTCAACGACAGCTATTCCGTATTTTTTCGCAATATCGTTAATTACATCCATGTTGCAACTCACCCCAGCGTAATGCACAGGGACAATAGCTTTTGTTTTAGCGGTAATAGCACTCTCGAGCAATTTTTCGTTCAAATTCAAAGTATCAGGGCGAATATCAACAAAAACAGGGATCGCCCCCCTAATAACAAATGCATTGGCTGTTGAAACAAAAGTATATGAAGGCATAATCACCTCATCACCTGAGCTAATGCCAAGCAGCAATGCCGACATTTCTAAAGCAGCGGTACACGAGTGAGTGAGTAAAGCGCTTTTACAGCCCGTATATTCTTCGAGCCAAAGATGGCATTTATCTGTAAATGGACCATCACCTGCTAACTTACAGTTAGCATGACTTTCAGCAATATAGGCCAGCTCTTTACCGGTCATGTATGGTTTATTGAAAGGAATCATGAAGAAACCTCCTGCGCTAAACCAAATCCTGTTCGACCGTAATCATTACCGTTGTACAACATATAACGCTGGCCCTTGTGTTGAAAAACATATGGGTATGCAACCATCTCCGAATCCCATCCATCATTTGACACCTCCAACACCGGACCTTTAGCTCGGTCCCAGTGGATCCCATCATATGACTGCGCATAACCAATTCGATAACTTAAATCGACACTACGATAAGAAAACCACATTTTCCATATTCCTTTATCGAATATTACTGAAGGACGAGATATCGCTATTTCATTGTGATCTAAATAGTCAATCGCAATAACTCCCTGCCTATCCCAATTAATTCCATCCTTAGATTCAGCATATTTAATATGATATCGATGCTCAGGCTTGCCATTGGATTGCATAAACCATTCTGTACAGGATAAATACCACATTCTCCACTTATTAGCGTTTTTCAATACACAACAACTCGCGCAAAAGTGCGGTTCAAAAGGTGTTCTATCTACAATTGGGCCGGGCGAATAACGTTTAAAACCTTCTTTATTAGAGTTAATAGACAAACCGATAGAGTTACGAAATGGAACGCTAGAGCCTAAATTCCAACCAATATAATAAAAGTACTTATTCCCCTCATGATGGGTAATCCAACTCCCCATAGCCCCACTATCATCAAACTCTCCGAGTGCACCTGGAGACAAAACGATCGTTGAAGGTTGTTCAATAATGGCATTAGGGGAATTGATATTCATCACAACACTAGTTGTAACACTTCTATGTTTAGCGTCTCTGGTACTGAAATAGATTCTAAATAAATCCCCTTCAATAAGTTCAGCAATCGGTACCGAGGCATGGGTAGTAGCCCAATCATATTCAGAACTTGGAGTGTAAACTCTGCCTATTTTAAGCCATTCATTAGCAGATTTCATATGCTTCGAATTGCAGAACTTTTTGCTTTAGACGGAACACCTCTTGACCCTTTGTATACACTTTGCGCCTCAGTACTATTCAACAACAGAACGCCGGCGCCGATTATACTCCGAGCACCTACCGTAATATGGTCTCTCAAGGTGGCATTGACACCAATAAAACACTGCTCTTCGATCTTAACTCCACCTGACACAACTATTTGAGACGCTAAGAAACAATGACGATCAATCGTCGAGTGATGACCAATATGATTACCACTCCAAAGCGTCACATTATCTTCAATTTTAACAAACGGTTGAATAGTGTTGTCTTCCAAAATGAAACAATTTCTACCTATACATCCATCATTCAAAACAGTCGCGTGAGAACTGACATAACTGACTAATTCATAGCCCCTAGCAAGTGCCTCTTCAAACTTATTTTTTCTAATTTGATTTAGTTTCGAATAGCTAAGCGCGATAAATAAAGAATATTTTGAAGTGGGATATTTAGTTTCCAATGTTTCAAAAGGAACTACAGGCAATGAACAAAATGTGTCTTCTTCAAGAAACTGTTCATCAACAGTAAAAGCAGCAATCTCATAATTAGAATCATTTGTAAAATAATAATGTGCTAGCTGCGCTATCTCACCTGTGCCAAAAATTATAAGGTTTTTCTTCATGTTACTTCCTCACAATTATTGTAAATTCATACAGCTCATAGTCATGCAGTAGAGCAACATTTCGAGAGTAGTTATTTTTACAATATTCGAAAAAAAAGCACGGATTGGCATAGTACAAGTGTGCTTTCATTTTAGGTGCATCCGAAAACGTAGTTAAGCAATTAAATGCAAACCCTTTTTTGCTATATTGGTTAATATTATCCAAGGTTGTAATGATATGCTCTCGCCACTTAGCACTAGAATTTGTTTGCCTAACATTAAAAATACCGCTGGCAACCGTAAAATCGACATTTTCAAGAAGAGCTGAAGATTCAATAAATTTGGCAGTTGCTGGATCCCCGTGTAGTTTCCTAGCAGAGTTCAACATATTAGAAGAAATATCATAGCCGTAATATTTAACCCCCTTGAAGTTCTCTTTTAGATAAGTATTTAATGCTCCATAACCACAACCTAAATCAGCAATAGAGAAAGCGGTTTGCCCAGACATTAACTTTGAGAGTTGTTCAAACCTCAGAAGTTGACTTTCAGAACCATTCCAATCTACACCTAATGGTGACTCACCATGCAAAGCTATCTTTTCATCATAATAGGTGACGATCTCATTTAGCTCTTTCTTAATAACTGACGCTATTTTATCCTGACCAACATCGACTGAGTCGTTAGTTTTTCTCATTATTTCTTTATCCACAAGCCTTCTCCCCACGCAGGAAAACAGCGATCGTCTTCATAAAGTTCATGATATATTGTGAAGTGTCGGAAAAACCCCCTATCAGTCAGTAGTGCTTCAATCTCATGCTCTAACGCACCACCTTTATAATTTTCAATTAGATTAACTTCACAAATTACCGCATTTACCTGCTCCAATAGAAGTGTCGCACCTTCTAGAGCCATTAGCTCAGCACCTTGAATATCAAGACAGAGCAGACTGTTGTTCAGTTCAATTGCTAAATCGTTAGCCAGTTCATCCAATGTTGATGTTTCAACCTGAACTTTTCTACTTGAATTAAAAACAGGCACTATTTCACCGAGTCGTTTCAACTCGAGCAAGCTCGAAGATTCTACGCTTCCTTTTTCAGTCTGATGAATAGTGAATTCAGCAACGCCTTTAACATTACTAATCGCTCTATGTATAATGCTAACCTGTGGCACATTTTCAAAATCCACACGGAGTCTAGCGACCAAATCTGGGTTTGCCTCAATAAGGCATACCCTATTAAATCCGTATTTCAAATAAAAAGGGACCTCCTCTCCAGTGTGTGCTCCAACATGGATTACAACTTTGGCTTTACTGTCTGAAAAATTTTTAGGCAAACCTACAGTCAACTGTTGCAACATCAAAGTAACTGACTGCTCATGATCATCCGGCAATATTACTGAATTCATCTAGGGCGTACCTACATTTACTGAAATTGGCTTACCATAACCGTCTTTTTTGAGATCAGAATCAATGATGATTGGCATGATTATCCAACGGCCGTCATCTTTAGACCAATCTAGCTCACACTCAGGATCGATTGCTTCAACACCATGCTTTATCCCAGGAGACATAACGATTAAATCCCCCTTATTTGTCATACCATCTAAATAGACTTTGCCAGTTTCACTTGTATTTATATATAAACCGCCTGAGCGATAATCTTTATTAGGGACACTTGCTTGAATAATTGTTTGAATCTTGGCATAAGGACTAACAGGATCAATATGCTCTTTCTGCCCCCCCCCCCTCGAGGGTATTGATGTACTAATACCCTTGCAATTGGACCTGTGGACGGTATGTTATTCAAAAAATCCATATCAATGTTATTAGAATCGACCAACACAGATTTCATATTGAAGATATTTGAGAAAAAATTAAATAAGCTGTGGTTGCCATTCCACCGATGAAAATAATAAGCGTGTTGAATAGATTGCACATGAGCCTTAGGATAATTATTGTGCAGTCTATGGTAATCTGGACAATCATCGACGCATGGGTACCAAGCTGGCTCAATTTCGTTTGAAAATTCGAGACAAATTTGTTTAATTTTGTCAATTTCTCGAACACTGTAATAACCTTTTACAATGTATATATTTTCATTAATATCTTTGATGAATTGCGCTGAATTGACCAAGTTATTAAATTCTGGCTTATTCACCAGATGTATTTTTATCATACTACACCCCCTCTTAAACCTAGAGGTTCTGTCACATTATTTTTTGATAAGTAATTTGAAGAGGTTGGTCCACAATTAAATAACAAGTCTAAAATCGAGACCTCTGAGACAAACGCTCCCCAGAGCTGGGGATAACTAATATAACCACTATAGTCAAACCAAGTCACCGATATATTGCTTGCTTGAAATAATTCAGTATCCATATAGTTTTTAGCTGACGGGCCAGAGATATATTCGTTCGCACCGCTTTGTTGGCAAATACTCACTAAGCGCTCAGATTTTCCCTCTACCAATTGATAATCCATTGAATGCGTGATTTTTGTATTAATATTAAGATACTGACATACTTTCGCCAAGAAGCTAAAGTTCATGTGTGATAAAGAGGTGTAGGTGTTATCACAATACAAGGGCGACAATAATTCTAAAACCTCATCGAAATACTGCGAGCTCTTATAAAATTGTTGAAGTGTTTTGAAATGAGTTTGTTGCCAGTCATGTCCATCGAGCAAAGTATCTTTTATCTTTTGCTCAAATTTCCCCTTCACTTGCACTGGGACGGTAAGCCATTTTACTCCTTGCGAGGTTTTTATTTTATTTCGATTACGCCAATCGCGCCGAGTATATTGCATGTCATCATATAATATAAACTCATCAACGGAATTAATTAAATCGAAATATCCTCTCCAAGGAATATAGTTTGATTGTGAAATAGCCACTTTTTTCATCTCTAATATATATCCATTTAGTTGATCCACTCTGATAGCGATTCTAACAAGCGTTGTTCGCCAAAGTACTTACGGACCAGTTTCATATTTTGACACTTAACGTCATTGTCTAAAGGAGAAATATCGATATGAGCACTATTATAAACTTGAATACCAAACCCTGAGAAATATTGATGAATGTTAGAGCATTCATTAATAAATACTTTTTTACCCATACCTACTAAATAAAGAGAGTTACTAAATCCCTGTTGTCTTTTGGCATCAAAAATAGCGTAATCCATAGTCGCTAAAAACTTCTGGTATTCATTAAAGTCCCAAAAATCCATTAATGGTACAAATCGGCTGCCAAATATTTTTTTACCAATTCTAGAGACCTCTTCCGCGTTAGTTCTGCTACCATAAGAAAGAGGACAAAATACTTTAATTTTATTATTATTAAGTTGCGCTAAAGATTCGAATACTTGCTTATGGTTATTATTTATAGCAGCTGAATTTCCAACTTGAACATTTATAAATTGTGTTGAGTTTCCTTCGATTTCCACATCATAAAAAACGTTACTCAGATAGCTAATACAATTAACATGTTGCCCGCTTGCATTGTAATTCTGCCTTACATATTCTACGTCACCAGTATTAGCAGTAACCAAAAAACCTACACCTTGAATGACGGCTTTACGCGCTTCACTATGTTTCGCAGGGAAATAAAAATCCCCTCCCCACAATACCCAATAACATTTACCTAATATCTCTTTGTTTTTAACTAGCAAAGCATCAACTTTGTCTCTCCAAAGCCCATGTAAAATGACTTTTTTACTTTGATATATATAACTTTCAAGTAATTGGATATCGTTGTCAGTATGTAGAAACTCGGCTTCATGTGTAGGTGTAAGTCCGAATAAATACTTCTCACTAGTCACAAAAACAAACTTATGATCATCCACATTAAAACGAGCTCTAATAAAATCGATAAAAGGAACCATAAATTTATCAAGGACCATTATGTGCAGAACCATCAGATAAATAGTATCCAATCTAAGTTACTACCGCAGTAAATAGAAAGATTCAAAATAGATAATTCCTACTAGTATTAAAAGCGCTATTTTCGACAAAAATAAACCAATTCATTGTCAAACATACCATATTTATAAAGCTCTCCATCTGAAAATTTTTTCACGAAAGAATCTTCGACTACTTTAAATCCTTCGTTTTCCAACTTACTTTTGTAGTCTCTGCCGTACCACCGAACATGATCATGCTGACCAAAAGCTTTGGTTCTTCCTTCGGGTGTATTGATGGAGAAGTCTTCATAAGTTGTTTCTAATCTGTAGTCGATTGGGACCTGAAGAATTGCGCAACCACTGGTCTTCAAAACTCTACGAAGCTCTCGCATTGCTAAGCCGTCGTCTGGAATGTGTTCAAGCACATGATTACACATTATGAAATCGAAGAAGTTATCTTCAAATGGAATATTAGTGATGTCTGCATGACTTACAACTTTGCCTTTAAGTTTATCAAATTTCTCTTCGTCAAGATCACATGGAAAATACTCAACATATTGTAAGTCGGAGAAACGCTCGTAGAATATTTTCTCTGGAGCAAAGTGAAGTAATTTTTTAGGAGCATCACCATCAAAAATAGTAGTTTTTTCGTTCATATATAGCCATAACAGCCTATGACGTTCTAAAGACCCACAATTACCACATTGAGCGTTTTCTCTTTTGTTTAAGCCAAAAGGATTAAATATTTGAAAACTAGCGCAACATATTGGGCAAAAAACACCACTAAAGTCATCTTTCATCTAAGCTCCTTACTAGTTAAGTACTTGCTTAATTCTTAACACTCAAATACCAATAACCTACTTAGAACTCGATAACCTTATCTAAGAGTGTTGAAGATATTACAGACAATTCATCTTTCATCGACTTTTGATGTTTGTCAGTTGCCAGTATTAGGGCATCAACATTTTCTAATTCATTTCTTGTTATCGCCTGAATTGGTAAAATGTTTACACCTAAAAGTAGGCTATCGTTAAATATTGTCTTTGAGTCAATTATTTTAGTGATACTCATTCGTTGATTTAAATGCAGTATTAATAATTTTGCATAATCATTAGCGCCCCAAATCATAACGTCTTTAACACCATTTTTTTTACAAAATAGTTCTATCTTGCGTAATCGCTTTTTTAGTCGAAAGACCTGACTTATAAACGTAAATAATAGCTTAAGCGTTGAATATGGTTTGGCTAGCAATAGTCTCAGACATAGTTGGTTAAAAAAAACAGGTAGAATCCCAGACGATAATGTTGCCTTTCTCAAAACAACTCGGCGGAAAAAATAAAGAGCAGATTCACTGCCAAAGTATTGGTGCATTTGGCTATAAAACCAAAGTGAATACTTCCAACCTAAACAATCCGCTACACTATCGTCAGAATCCTTACAACGAATAGTTAACGATTGGTCAATAAATCGAAAGCTTCGGGTTAATACGCCTACCTTCATCGCAAAATCCCAATCTTGATGGCCCGAAAACCTTTCATCGAATAGACAAAGTCTAGCTAATTTAACTGGAACGCAGATGGTACTAGATTGGATACCACCAACATTGTTGATGACAAAGGAATAATGTGCCACTGACTGAGTTTTTCTTTTAGGCGTTTTAGGTAAAGCTTCAGCCAAGATCCCATTGCTACTATTACGGTATTGATGATGTATTAAAAAATACTCGTCGCTGATTTTCGTTTTTATGCAATTGAATACCAACTCAAGTTTATTAGGTAACCAATAATCATCTGAATCTAAAAAACAAATATATTGCCCACTAGCGGCATGAATACCCGTATTTCTAGCTGCTGCGCCGTTTTTATTGATTTTATGTCGCAACAACTTAAATCTTGTGTCTTCGAAGCTATCCACTAGGTGTTGAATTTGCGCAGCTATTGCCGGAGTCGAACCATCATCAATAATCAACACTTCATAATTTTGCATAGTTTGAGATAACACAGATTCAAGCGCACTTCTTAAGGCTTTTTCACGATTAAAAACAGGTATGATTATGCTAAATAACAACATTTTATTTAATGGCAACAGCTATTGTAAAACATCCATCTGTTCCGGCTACTACACTTCCTGCTACGGGATCATGTTGAGCATACAGTTGTATTTGCTGAAACCCAGCGTTTTGTAACAAATCAGTTAATTCGTCGTTGGTATAATGCTTTAAGTGGTATTCAAATTTATCAGGATCAAAGGGCATCACGTCTTGATTAGGCGTAGAGCAAATTAAATGACCACCTGGCTTTAACACTTTAAAAAATATCTCCAGTAGTTGCTGATCAAAATTCACATGCTCTATGGTTTCAAACGACACTACGGCATCTTGCGAATTAGCGCTAATGTCTAATAACTTTGCGTCTTGACATATAAACTGGGTATGGTCATTACTAAAATGCTGTTTGGCGTGAGCTATTGCGGCTTGTTCAATGTCTACGCCTGTTAGTCGTGCTTTGGTTTTATTGGCTAACAACAAAGTGCCATAACCAATGCCACAAGCTAAATCCAATATTTTGTTTTGCCGTGTTAGTTTCCCAATTTGTTGGCAAGCAAACTCGTAACGATTTAAATGGTCGGGACGTATTTGATCATATTGGGTGGAAATTTGCCTTTCACCTCGGTTCATGGTTTTTTTGGCAATTGCGTTCACAACTGGGCCATCGCTGGTAACTTGCAACTCACAAAAACCTGCCCGCTCTAGCAGTAAAGTTAAACGAGCAGCGTTGTAGCCAGATTTATACACATTTTGTAAACTTGGCTGATAAATGTCGTCTCTAGGGTTAGCATTTTCTTGGCCTCCCCATAATCCTGCGAAGGCAATACGTGCATTTGATTCAGCATTTAACAGTTGATTATTATCCCAACTAGCTTTTTGCCATAACTCTATAAAATAATCGGTATTAGGCACCTTTAGTAAAATACTGCCGCCAATACTCAACGCATCAAACCAAGTCAACATGGCTAAATCGGCTTCCATACTGCTCAAGTAAGGCAATACGTTATTCACTTCTAAGCAATCAATAGTATTTTTGTCGCTAAATTGTTCCCACGCGTTGGCTAACAGTGTTTGGCGGTTTTCAGTTTGTAACCAATATTGCAGCTCATCTCGCACTAGCTGGTAATTTTTCACTCTAGGTTCTCCGACTCTTGCGAATTGTTTTCTGTTGTTGCTTTGTACTCGGCACGAGTCGCTAGTTTATACTCAAGCAATTCTGGCTCTAGAAAACTAAATTGTTTTAACTTTGCAGCATCAAAACGTTTGTCTATAACCTTAAATTGGCGATAGCAGATTGCAGCTAACAATTTATTAATTTGATTGAGGTGTTTTTTAAGCAAACATTCGCCCTCTATTTTCACTGGCTTGCCTAATAGTGCCGCTTCGTACAAAACAGAGGTGTTTATGCCATGCACTAGTTTTGATGACATGATTAAACTGCGGCTATCATCTTCTGAAAAAACGCCATGTTTTAAGCTATATGAGGACTTCATCCGGTCTTTGGGATGCGCCTTAAAAATAATTTTTTCACTCGAATATTTATCTTCAATAAAATCAATAAACGCCTGCATGCCTGAAGTAAAACGAGAGTGATTAAGAATATTCGTATCATTAGGAACTTGTAAGGGCACAAAAATATAATCTGAATCGGCATAAGGTGCGACAGCTAAATCAAACGAACTACGAACCATTTCAAGTGCCGTAAACTGCTCAGAGCCAACCCAGCTTAAATCATCTATTTGCAATTGGCTTTGGTTATTCACGCCTTTTTTATCCAAATAAAAAAACTGATGCTGCGGGAAAAACCCACATTCTGCAAAAGTGAGTTTTTGGGATAACTTTTTCGCTTGGGATAAAACCGGGACAAAGGCTGGCAAAGAGCCGTTCCAAACTATTATTCCTTTGGCATTTCTTAAGTATTCATCAGTTAATTTCTCTAGAGGATGAAACATGTCCACTCTGAAACCCTTTAGGTTCAAAAATTTGAAAAAATTGACTAAATATTTAGGAATATTGATATCACTGTATAAGTCCACATAAACAATGTAATCCTGCGCGC
Source organism: Paraglaciecola chathamensis S18K6 (assembly GCA_000314955.1). GTDB lineage: Bacteria > Pseudomonadota > Gammaproteobacteria > Enterobacterales > Alteromonadaceae > Paraglaciecola > Paraglaciecola chathamensis. The sequence goes on from BAEM01000042.1 coordinate 159,088, forward strand.
TCCCCAAAGTTCTCAAAGCCTTAGGTGCACATTGCATCACATCTAAGAAAACGCTATTCCCTTCACATCTAGACACCAACCTACTGACCATTTCTAGCTGAAAAGAGCCTGTACCTAATAGAATATGTGATGCATTGATAAGGCTTATACCGTCATCAATTCGTTGCTCAATATCAACAGCTAATGTCATCTTTTCTGGCACAAGAATATATTCCGGCAGCCTTATCTTCATTTCAATAAGTTGGCGCAATAACTCATCCACATAAGCCCCGCCGCCAACTAGGATGTAATGATAATGATTTAGGTCTGCTAAATCACATTGCGTTCTTTTAGCCGCCGCTTCAAGGGCGCTTGCTTTATTTAACATACTGACTATTCTGACTCAAAATACGACAGAACATTACCCACCGCATCATCCATATTGTAATACTTATAATCAGCTAATCGCCCAGCACTGATAATGTTTTTAAAATATGCCAAGCGCTTTTTATATTGATCAAATTTTTGTTGATTATCCTGATTAAAAATCGGGTAATAAGGCACGTTTTTTGTGGGATCATTCCGGTCATAATATTGGGGGTATTCTTTTACAATCACAGTTTGATCTGATCCTTGTTTAAGAATATGTTTAAACTCGGTGATCCGCGTATAAGCGTGTTCGTTGGGGTAATTGACTGTGGTATTAGGTTGAAACTCTGGTGTATCCAAGGTTTGAAAATCAAACTGTAGTGATCTGTAGGGTAATTCGCCATCAGAGTAGTCAAATAATTGATCTAACATGCCAGTAAAAACCAATTTACCATTGAATTCTTGCCCCTTAAATTCCACTGATTTAGTTGCATCAATTAAGCGAATTAAACTAGTTGCGTCGGTATTTAGTCGCACCTCTATATTGTCATGATTTAATATATTGGCGATAAGCTGAGTATAACCCTGACTAGGAATAGCTTGATATTTATCATGAAAATAGCGGTCATCTCGGGAGATGACAATCGGTACTCTGGCAGTGACCTCAGGTGAAATATCTTCAGGTGAACAACCCCATTGCTTAGTCGTATAATTTACAAAAAATTTTTCATAAACTAATTCTGCTAGTTGTTGCAGTGTCGTATAGGGGCTTTTTCTTAGCTCTAGAATGGGTACTTTGCCCCCAGCCCCATAATGTTCAATTAACAAGCTTTCGATTTCCTGAGCTTGAACATTTGGAAAGAGTTGATGCAAAGTATTCAAATTAAACGGGATGGGCACCAATTTACCATCAATAGAGCCCAATACTTTATGCTCGTATGGCGTCCATTTGGCAAACTGACTCAGATATTGCCACACATGCTCTTTATTGGTGTGAAACAAATGAGGCCCATAATGATGTACAGTAATACCCGAGTCATCGGTGTAGTCATAACAATTACCGGCAATATGAGGTCGCTGTTCTAACACTAAAACCTTTTTATTTTGCTGGCTGGCAAAACGTTCGGCCATTACCGCACCAGAAAAACCAGCGCCAACAACTATGACATCAAAATCAGACATTTAAGCAGCTTCACTTAACAGCAGTTTTAGTTGCTCAGCATCATGTCTACTTTCAAACACTGCGCGATGTTTGTCATTAAAAAAACAATCTTTTTTAGAGGCTAGTTCTATGTATTTAATAAAGAGCTCGTTCGCTCCTCTGGTCAGAAAATATAATGCTGCAGCAAATCTATGATGAGCAATACCTGCATCGATGATTGTTTGACTAACACCAAACTGCGCAGCTTGTTGGCAGGCTAATTCAATATCCATCAATGATTGTTCGCGTCTGGCATAAGAACGGCTGGTTTGCTGGCCAAAACTGTTTTCATGGATCCGATAACGGCCTAACACTTCTGGGATAAAATCAACATTTGCTGATAAATAACCAGCGTTATTAATATAAAAAGCATAATCAAAAATAATTTTACAATCGGGCGAAACTGTAGTGATAAGGTTTGAATGATTTTTAAACATCACGCTACTGGCTTGCATGTAGGTGCCGTATTTAATCATATGCTCAATTGTTGAACGTGCTGGAATATATGACCAATTATAAAACTCTTTCGAATATAGTTTAATTGTTCTGTCTGTAACCGAATCAAACATATCGGATTCGTGATAGACCATATGACAATCGTTGTGTGTATCTAAATAATCCACTTGGCGCTGTAATTTAGAAGGCAACGCAATATCATCTCCATCTATATAGGCAATATATTTGCCTTTAGCCGCTGCAAGCAAGGTGCGCATGTTAGCCGCTAAGCCTTGGTTTTCAGGCTTGTATATAGCGTTTAGTTTGTTTGGAAACAATGTTTCAAGGGTTGCTATAAGCGCCGGAGTCTTGTCTGTAGATGCGTCGTCACAAACAATGACTTCAAAATCAAAATCGGTCTCTTGTTCAAGCACTGACAGTAAACATTCAGCAATAAAACTTTGCAAATTATATGCAGGAACAAGAACTGAAAGTTTCATACAGGCTATACCTTAAACGTCTATTCACTAAATTAGTTTTTAATATTTATACTTATCTTATCGGCCTTTTTAAGCGAAACTTAACTAAGCAGTACTGCCCGCATCCACCGTCATCACAGCCCCGGTGATGGCGCTAGCTTTTTCACTTAACAAGAAGCTCACCATAGCAGCAGCGTCTTCTACACTGGCTAGTTTGCCTAATGGGCTTCTGCGTTGTATCGAAGCAAGCTTCTCACCCTGTAAATCGCCGGTCATGTCAGTTTGCATATAACCGGGTGCCACACAATTCACGGTAATGCCTGCTTTTCCCACTTCTCTGGCGAGCGATTTACTAAAACCCTCTAACGCGGCTTTACTAGCAGCATAAACACTCAAACCATTGAAGCCCGTTTTGGCGATGATCGAAGATATGTTTACAATGCGGCCTTTTTTATTTAGCAGCATAGAGCGTAGCAAGTACTTACTTAACAACATGGGAGACTGCACATTCAACCGCATTAAACTGTCAATTTCCCCATTTGGCATAGTGGCCAATACGCCATCATGCCCCGCCGCCGCATTGTTTACCAAACCGTATGGACGACCAAACTCTTTCACTATGCTTTTACACACTGCAGGTATAGCGTCCAGTTCTGCCAAGTCGGCCTGGATAAAGTGGCAAAGCTCAGGAAATGAGGCTACTAAATCTTGCAGTTCAGTACTATACGTGCGAGCGACGGCAACCACTGCCATTCCAGAGTTAAGAATATCTCGGCAAATGGCTAAGCCTAGTCCCCTGCTCGCCCCTGTTACCACAACGTAGTTAGACATGATCATCGCTCCTGTTTAGTTTGCCTGTTGGGCTCATCACTAAACTGTCAATTTTGCGCAATTTTACAGGAATTTCAAAGCGTTGCAGAAATAATTTGCACTGAGAGCGAATAGTTTGGCTGATATTCACCCACTCAAGATTAGGTTCAATAACGATATCAGCCACCACAAGATTACCTAGCACGCTATTGGGCTGCCCATACACTTTTGCCTGAGACACACCTTCAACCGACAAAATGACTGATTCGACTTTTTCTGGCGGTACTTTATTTCCACCCACATTGATAACCCCGCTTGCCCGGCCAAGAAAGATCACTCTATCCCCCTCTAAGCGCACGATGTCCTGCGTATCAAGATACCCTTTGTCATCGATAAGTGTATCAAGTTGCGCATCTAGCTCATGCTTGGGTTTTATGCGTAAGTGTTGTTTTTCATCTACGGCTAACTGTGCGTTGCTTACACCTTGCTGTAACCAACTAGCAGGAAATCCGGCTAATTGATCTTTTACTACAAACCCAACTCCCGCTTCAGTAGAGGCGTATATATGAGCAATGCTGGCGGTGGGATGTAACTTAGCTAATTTGTCTAATAGGGGTTGATCAACAATTTCGCCACCAAGCGTAATGCGTTGCAAAGGTACATTGTGTAAGTGGTTACTCATCAGCATTTGCCGCCACATACTCGGCGTAGCCGAAATAGCATTAACGTTAGTGTTGACCCAGCATTGTATTTTTAACAGCAAATCATCGCTATCGTCATCTACCAGTGTCGCGCCACTGATAAGCACTTGCAGCAAAACCTGCAAACCAGCATATCTGTATGCTTGATAGAGGTTTGCCCAACATAAGTCCCCAAGCGTGAGCGATGCCTTACTGTTACGGGTAAGTGAAGCCAGCGTATGGGCAAACCACTTAGGTTTGCCCGTAGTACCTGATGTGGCTAAATACCATTGCGTCACTACATTTGAGCATTGGCTATCTGTTGTCACCCGCCCGCTTAGTCGCTCTTGCTTTTGGTCTTCATCAATAGAGCTTTGAACTACAGACTCAGTATTTGGGCTTTTCGTTGCAGAAGCATCTGCTAGATCGATAGTAATACGCGTGATACTTGCATCAAGGTCTTTAGCCAACACGGCTGAGCATAAATAGAGGCGACTGCAGTGACCATCAAAAGCCAGCATGCCTACAACGAAAGAAGCTGCGTTGGTGTAAATCAATGCTGCAGGTTGTTTGCTAAGGTGTGAATAGGTTTGGCGATACGCGTTCGCGTAGACCATCAATTGGTGAACAGTATAGGTTTCAACTGCGCCAACGATATTGGCGTTCGCACCATGCTCGCCGAGCAGTCCAACAAGATTATTCATTACTGACTCTGTTGCTCTAACCCTTTAGCATATACGGCAACAAACTCAGCAAATGTAGCAGGATATACCGTTATCGCTAACTCCGTGAAAGGATCAATACCTAGTTCTTCTTCCAACTGAGCAACCAACATCGCATACCCCAAAGAATCAAGCCCTGATTGAAGCAATAAGGTATCAGATTTAATTGGTTCGATTAGCTGACAGTCGCTTAGCTCGGCAACATCATGCATCGCCCGTTTAACGGTTTGTTCTATATTCACACTGTTTCCTTGCTCAAAAATGTCACTTGCTGACACCCTCTTTGAATGGGTTTTGGTAATTTGGCTAGCACCTTTTCTCTGTGCGCTTGCCACTTTCGCATTGCATAATAAAAAAAATGAATTTTGTATTCTGATACAGCGGTTTGGTCTGTGCGGTGACGCAGACCACCCGCTTCAATTTTTATTCGTTCGTAATCAAATAGCTTATGCAGTTTTAAAGCCGATGTGTTAAAGGACAATACTTGGGCTTCTAGCGCTTCACAACCTACGTGTTGCAATGCGTATTCTAGTGCAGCCCATTCGAGAATAAGCCCACTACCAGGCGCACAATTCACCTCACCTAAGTAGCACCCCCACTGCATTGTAGCCTGCTGAGTATCACTAAAATTTAGCACACCAACCGGGCGTAAGTGCTGGCGGTAAATCCAGCATTCACGGTTGACATCTTGCAACAAAGCCTCGAACCAATGCTCATGCTCATCCCAAGTGATTAGCTTGTCGTAGTGCATATTTTCTCGCACTCTATCGCTATTTCGCCACTGCCAAACAGTCAATAAATGCGATGCATCAATAGGTATAAAATCATGTTCTACGGCAACTCTATTCATCGATGCTTGCCTCAGGGGAGTGATTGGGTGATTCCGGATAAAGCGCAGTGTAAATATGCTCCAATCCGTTTTGCTGACGAACATCTTTTGCTTTGCTATGCATGTTTTGAAGTTGCTCTGGTTGGTGCCACAGCGCCAATGTTTTTTGCAGTAACTGTTCAAGAAGCTGCTCTTTTGCTTCCCTAACAGCGTCCTTTTGCGGTTGTCGCAACTGAGCAAGAGCAAGAGCAATAGCATGACTAACATAGCACCACCCTTGCGTACTTGCTTGCTCACTCGCAAACAACTGATTCTCAGCCGAAACCACCAATATTGATGGCGCAGCACAATGCAGTAACTCAAACTGACTCCCACCCGCCGCAGAAACAGCCAAACGCCCCTGCTGGTAAACTTCGGCCATCTTGTGGCAGTCATGAATATGCTCAATCGAGAGACGGCTAACGTTTAAAAACCTTTCTAGCTCATCTAATTGTTGATAACCACTCCCGGTGATTACAGTAATTGGCAACCGAATAGCCGAAGCCTCAAAGTGCTGCAACAAAGGTAATGTGAGTTCACTGGGGTCACTGCCGCCGAAAGTTATAATTAACCTCGTTCGCATTTCAAACGGTATCTCTGTGACTTGATAAAACTCTCGTCGCAATACGCGATACTTAGCCCCAGTGCAATGCAGCGCATTGGGCAAAAGCCTATCATAGGCCAAGCTATCCGCTCCATTTGCCCAATTAATAACCATAGCCAATTTGCTATCTTGGCGCTTTGCATCCAAAAGCTGACCATCATCAAACATCGCAAGTCTACACCCCTTCAAATCCAGAAATCTTCGATAATCAAAATCGAATTGATAACCGTCTAGAATAAGCCAATTTGCTTGCTCATCACTACATAGTTGCTTTAATTCCTGTTGTTCGTTCGCCGCGGTGCGACTTGAAAGTAAGTATATTTCCCCTACCCAATCATCACGCTTTTGGCAATGCTCTAAACTCGTATTACTAAGAGCGAATATCACTCGTACTTGGCATTTAACTAGCCCTTGCGCTAACGCGAGACAGCGCATAAGGTGCCCTAAGCCAATATCAACACTCGCTTCGACTCGAATAACAACACATCGCATAGGGTTAGGAATAATCGACATGAGTCCAATTTAACGCTGTTCCTTTGGGGATATCTTGCTTAGCGTGCTTACCCTGCACCGCTTGCCAGTACTTAGGGGCTAGGCCAAATGCGGGGCGAACCACTCGAAGGTTTTGCTCAGTGAATAACTCTCCGGCTTGTATATTTTCGCAGGCATAAATTGAGCGCCTATACTGCTTTGACTCTTGCTCAACGTCACTCCCTCCGTACTTGACCTCACCAAGCGCTTGCCATGCCCGTTCGGTTTCATCCACCAGCATTTTAAACTCAGCAGGCTCTAAGGAAAAGGCTGCATCAACCCCACCGGCTTGCCTATCCAGCACGAAGTGTTTTTCGATAACATTCGCACCTAATGCTACCGATGCGACCGATACACCAACCCCAGCAGTGTGATCAGACAACCCCACTTGACAATTAAATGCTTCACGAAGATGAGGAAGAGTGAATAAATTTGTATTTGAAGGTTGCGCCGGATAAGTGCTCGTACATTTAAGTAAAATAATGTCTTGGCAACCCGCAGATTTAGCTGTATTTACAGCTAACTCAATTTCGCTCAAGGATGCCATCCCTGTAGACATAATCAGGGGTTTACCCATCGATGCGGCTTTAGTTATCAGCGGAATATCTGTCAACTCAAACGACGCTATTTTGTAGCAAGGCACGTCTAATTCAGCGAGAAAATCAACAGCCGAGGCATCAAAAGGCGAGCTAAATGCCAGCATGCCTTGCGCCTTTGCTCGTTCGAATAACACACTGTGCCATTCGTATGGAGTGGCCGCTTTAGCATATAACCCATGTAATGAAGCGCCATGCCATAAATTGTTCTTTTCCTGAATAACGAAGTCAGCTGAATTAACGTCTAAAGTCATGCTATCAGCGGTAAACGTCTGAAGTTTAATTGCATGAGCACCCGCCGCCGCCGCAGCATCCACCATGGCAAGCGCCAAATCAATCTGCTGATTATGATTACCGCTAAGCTCTGCAATAATAAAAGGAGGATGCTCAGCTCCTACAGCTGTATTTCCAATGAATATAGTGTGGTGTTTATCTATCGACATAAATTCGTTCTTAGCTTGTGATTCGTTCTAACGTTTAGGTTATCGACTTAGCTCGGTAAAAATTGATTCTATGCCATCAGCGAGCTCTTCAGGTTTATCACAACAACATTGCTCGTGGTTACTTTGAGTAAAGGGGCAATGAACCGGACAGCGCTCGGTTTGCTCAGTTGCGTAGTCTGGCATACTCAATAACGGAGATTCGCTAGCGCTGATTAACAAGGTTAAACAGCCTACGGCTGTACCATACCATTGTGATTCCCCGGGCTTTGTCACCACCAAGTCGGCAGCAGAAACTTTACTTAACATTTCCAGTAGTGGCAATTTACTCTGGGCATTTGTCCAAACCCTATACCCTTTGGCTTCAAGCACGTGTTTCAACTCTAAGACATATGGATAAGCATATCCGTCATGGGCATCGGTTAGGCACAAGGCAATTGTCTTCGGGTGTTCAATCGAGTCTTGAACACCCGAATTTCCTTTGTCATTTAAAAAAATAGGAGACTTAGCCGCAGGAAGATGCTCAGTCGGTATGCGTACATCAATGTCGATATTTTTAAAGCCACAGCATTCCCGTAAATAAAACTCAGTAAAGCCAGCGTCAAACTGTTGCTGGGTATCCCACCAGCGACTATGTAAACGACTCATACCACTGAATGTGCTTTGCATGTAATACTCTGTTGACTGCACAAATTCAGGTTTCAGGCTTTGCTCTTTAAATTGACTGAATAAACTTTGCACTGAAATATTCAACATATCGCCAGCGACATTTTCGCCTGCATCGTGAAGAAAACGTGCTAAAAAACACGGCATAAATGCCGTATCAAGGTTCACTATTTGGCTATATTGATTGGGAATGATCTTTTCTGCCAATCCCAGAAAGGCTTCAATTGCGACCAATAAATCATTTGGCCACGCATGAGCAGGTAGGCTAAATGTTGTAATATCTGGGTCAATCAGCTTGATGATATCAACACCATCACCAAAGGTGAGAAAATCAATATGGCTGTCTGGGAATGCTTGGCGAAAATGCCGAAACGCCGCTACGCCGATTGTGGCAGCATCTTTTACACTCAACATACGGATAAGCAATATACGCTCGGACTTTAGCGATGCTGACTCGTTCATTCTATTCCCCCTTGTTGAATTGGATAAACGCTTTATACATTAGCTCAGCGCGAACCCAATCCTCAAGCGTGTCGATGTCTTGCACTAGGTGGCGGGGCAACACAATAGGAATACTGGTTTCACTGAAAGTAGGAATTCCTTTTAAAAAAGCTTCGCTTGTTCCCCAGTAAAATTGCCCTGCATCATGATAGGCCTCTGCTAAATCCTGAGAGCGTTTTGGAATGTCTTGAGGAAAAAAAGGAAACACACCGCCGTTTTGCATTTTAAGTGCCCGCTGTATAGGGAAAGGAAAACTAGTCACGGAAAAGGCAAAATGTTTTAAACTATCAGAAGTTAGCCTTTGGAGCCCTTCTTGTAATGCCGAGATTTGGATAAACGGCGCTGTTGCGTAAATGCAGCATGTATAACGTGGGTTTGTTCCTCGTGCTTGCATTTCCTTAATCGCATGCTGAACAACAGGCGTTGTTCCGGTAAAATCATCAGACAGATCGCCCGGTCTCAAAAACGGTATTTCCGCGCCATAGTCCTTCGCTATTTGTGCTATTTGTTCACTGTCGGTAGATACAATAATCTTGTCAAACAATCCAGAATTCTGTGCCGCTTCAATAGAATAAGCAATTAAAGGTTTCCCACAGAACATTTTACTGTTTTTACCTGGGATACGCTTACTTCCGCCCCTAGCGGGGATAACGGCAAGGTTCATTTAACGAGACTCACTGTAACACTTCATGCAGGCTATCAATTACATGCCGCTGCTCAGACTCCGTCATAGCTGGAAATAACGGCAGGGTTATAGCACCTTGATAAAACTGTTCAGCATGAGGGAAGTCCCCTGTCTGAAAACCTAACTTCTGATAATAAGGTTGTTGATGAATAGGGATGTAGTGGACGTTAACGCCAATCCCTCGGGCCCTTAGTTCGTCAAACACCTGCTTGCGATCATGTTCCAACAGCTCAATCATAAAAAGATGCCACGCACTGCTAGCAAGCGCTTCCTCATTAGGTAGCTTTACAGGCAATGCACGCAATGCATTTACATAAACAATAGCTTTCTCACGTCTGTGCTGAATAAACTCATCTAATTTGTTCAACTGCGATAACCCCAAAGCCCCATGCAGGTCGCTCATCCGGTAGTTATAGCCTAATTCGTGCTGCTCGTAGTACCAAGCACCTTGCTCTTTATCATCAAGTAAGGATGGCTCGCGAGTGATACCATGCTTAGCAAACAAGGTTAAGCGTTCTAGTAAGTTGTTATCGTTTGTTGTTATTGCGCCGCCTTCTGCCGACGTTATCGATTTCACGGGATGAAAACTTAGCACCGTCATATCGCTGTATTGACAACAACCCACAGGTTTACCTTGATACGTCGCCCCAAGCGCGTGAGCTGCATCTTCAATTAGCGTAATATTGTATTTTTCTGTCAGCGCTGCAATAGCTTGCATATCACAACTAGCGCCTGAAAAGTGCACAACAATCAATACCTTAGGGATTTTCTTGCAACGAGCAAGTTTGCTCTCTAATTGTTCTACACAGATATTGCGTGTCAGAGGGTTTATATCGACAAAATCAACCTCAGCTGCGCAATAACGCGCGCAATTTGCTGAAGCAACAAATGAATTTGGAACTGTCCAAACGAGATCAGTCGGCCCCACCCCCGCCGCTAAACAGGCAACATGAAGACCAGAGGTACCGCTGTTTACAGCCAACGCAAACTGGGCATGTGTGTACTCACACAGGGCCTTTTCAAATGCAGGTACTGCTATCCCCTGAGTGAGGAACTGATTTTGGAGGACGTTAACTACCGCATCAATATCCTCTTGATCTACAGCATGGCGCCCATATGGCAACATATTCAAAGCTATTCCGTGACTTTATCTAACTTGCGAAGTTCTTCAACCGATAAAAAATGAGGATTAGTGCCAGAATGATACTCAAATTTCTCTTCTACAGGTTTACCGATTTCCCCAAGTTTATTGCGTTTGTAGTTTATGTTCTTTTCAAAAAATAAAATAGCGGGTGTGATGACATAGTGGTCATCAAACTCTAACGAATGATGTGCCATTTCTTCAGGCACCATCACTTCGTGTAGCTTCTCGCCTGGGCGAATACCTACAAGATCATGATCGCGTGTGCCGCTCATAGACTCCACTAAATCAAGGATTGATACTGAAGGAATTTTCGGCACGAAAATCTCCCCGCCTTGCATTCGTTGAAAATTCCTAACAACAAATTCAACACCTTCATCTAATGTGATCCAAAAGCGGGTCATTTCCGCATGAGTGACAGGTAAACTTGTTTTACCTTGCTCCAATAAAGAGCGATAAAAGGGCACAACCGAGCCACGAGAACCAACAACATTGCCATAACGTACCACTGAGAAGCGCGGCCCTTTGGCTCCAGAAATGTTATTTGCTGCCACAAACAGCTTATCTGAAGCGAGCTTGGTAGCGCCGTAGAGGTTGACCGGATTTGCGGCCTTGTCGGTTGATAAGGCAATCACGCGACTCACATTCGTCGCTATAGCCGCATCAATGACATTTTGCGCGCCATTGATATTGGTTTTAATACATTCGTTTGGATTATATTCCGCTGCAGGGACCTGTTTTAACGCGGCAGCATGCACGACAAAATCAACGTCTCGCATGGCCGAAATCATCCGATCTTTGTCACGTACATCACCAATAAAATAACGCATACAAGGCGCATCAAACACCTGCTGCATTTCAAATTGCTTAAGTTCATCGCGTGAATAAATGATAAGTTTTTGCGGTTGAAAGTGCTTTAAAAGGAAAGAAACAAAGCGCTTACCAAATGAGCCGGTACCGCCGGTAATAAGAATTGATTTATTGTTGAACATTTTTCCATCACCAAGGGTTAAGCTGATTGGGGTTTATCTTAGTGTATATGACTATGAATATTAAGGATATTAACAAGATACGACTAATTCAATAATATACGAATATTGGTACTAACTATTTGGTGATTGTTAATAATATTTCTTTACTGCTTTGCGCCCTCGAATTAACCCACTCAATTCCTTTAACGATTGATTAAATAGCCGTTGCGCGCAATCGACCAATGCATCATTCACTTTAATTTCTGCTTCGCAAAATTGGGCCTTTTGTGCTTGATCTAATGTGCTTAAATAATTGTTAATACACCGGTCACGCTTAACTGACAGAGAGTGAAATGATTGCTCATCCAATGCTTCACTGTTAAGCAAGGCGGTAATTTCCTGATTAAGCACAGATAATTCAGGCGGAGTAAATGGGTGTTCAAGGTTAATTTTATTCACACTACGGATTGACGCTTTTGTCGCTGGGCGTCATAAGCTTCTTGCTTAGCCGCTTCAGGGATCTGCGCCCAAGCTGTTTTAATCGGTAACATCAAATTAATGACTTCGTCCATTATTTGCACACTGTTTTGTACGGTCGCGTCAGTTAATCTTTGCGCCATGTAATCATACAATGAGAATAAATTTTCAGCGACTTCTGCATCATTGCTTAAATCGAGCGTGTCACGAAGATTAATCAATATTGCTGTACATCTACCAATGTGCTGCGCCTTCTCCGCATACTCTTGCCGTTCTATACAGCCTTTCGCGTAAGCCATACGCTCAAGCGCGCCTTGCATTAGCATCAAGGTTAATTTGTGTGGATCTGCCTGGGCAATTTCTTGTTTTAAATTACCTTTTTTATAAGCATTGATACCTTTTAAAGCCATGTTAATTATCCTTTAAACTCTAAGCTGAACCCAAAGCAGCGACCAACGCTGAACCCGTTTGGTTAAGCTGTGCCACAGTCTGATCTAGATTCAAATATTTGTCGCGTAAAATCTGTTCTGATGAGGCCATTCGTAATTCGAATTGCTCTCTTTCATTCGCTAACTGGTCTTTCTGATCTCGAACGGAGCGTTCCCTAGACGACAGCAGACCACTAAAATTCGTATATTGCTCCACATATTCGTACATGCGAACAGCAACACCTTGCTCTTCATCAGCGAATAATGCAGCTATATCATCAAAATTATCTTCAAGGGCGTCGCGCAGTCTGTCCTCACCGCTACCAAAACCATACTTATCTGACGAACCAATTTCTAAGTCTCCGTCGTCATTAAACTCGATTCCCAATTGGAATAGTGTCCCTAAACCAGACGAAGAGACACTAGAGCTAATCATGTTCGACAGTCCCTGCTGAATTCCCCGAATCATCGAGTCGCCGGCAAGGGCGCCATCTTCTTCTAAATCTGAAAGGCCATAACGAGTAAGTGCAGTAATTTGGGTATTCAACGCATTAAAGTTGTCTACAAAATCACGTATTTTTCCCTCTAGACCTTCTGAATCAAAACCGATTTTTAAGCTAGATGTGAGAGGTGTGACACCATCCTCTCCCAATTCTGATAGCTGAGAAACAGTAAATGATACGTTCTCAATCACATTCTCAAATACAGTGGTGCTACTTTCAACTGCGATCCCATCGATGGTCGCCTTAGAATTTTGTGCATTTTTGACGGGAGATAGATAGTCAACGGTTTCAGTAGAGTTGGTAGTAGCCACTCTATTGAGCTCTGCCAAATCATTGTCGTTGACGATAACCAAATCATTCCCTTCCCCTTCAACAGAGGAGGTAAATACTAGCTTAGCGCCACCAGATGCAGTACCGGTATCGATAATACTCGAGCGCACGCCGAAATTATCATCAGCGCTGTTAATAGCTGAGCTAAGTTGCTGCAATGTCATTCCTGCATTCACATCAATGGAGAAACTATCGCTGGTCGCGCCAATCTTAAATGTTAAACTTCCAGAAGGCGGGTCAAGTAAAGTGGGTTGGGTATAAACAGGATCGCTGGTACTGGAAAAACCACCGTCAGCGGCATTGTCAGTTTCAATACGACTACCACTGGCTATTTGTGTCACAGCGATAGCATAGGTTGCTTCAACGGCACTATTTGAAGCATCCGCGGTAAACGGCTCTATATTTTCGCTAGGGTTTTTAATAGTCGGTTCGCGACCTTTTAAGTTCGCATCGCTTCGCAGTTCGTCCACGCTATCCAAAAACTCTTTCATTTTAGATTTTAGCGTGCCAATACTCGAAATTTCAGCGTCATAAGACTCTTCTTGTGAATCTAGTCGTTCTTGCTTAGGGGCACGTTCTGCCTCTAACAATTGACTCACTAAAGCCTCTAAATCAAGTCCTGAGCCGACTCCTAGCGATTGAATTGACATAATTACCTCTTATTTAGATACACATGCGTTATGCCTGCTTATCAAAAAACATACCTACTGCTGAACCAACATCCATCTGCAACTCTTTGATACGCCGTGATAAACTCAACACCTCTTCAGTCGGGATTTGTCTAATAATATCCCCACTATCAGAGTCGGTCACCTTAACCACTTGTTTACCACTATCGTCATCCACCGAAAAATTCAACTGCTTATTTCTCGTTTGAACAAACTCAATCACCTCTGAAATCGCTTCTTCCAAGTTTTGCTGATTTGGTTGCAACGCCTCATCTAGTTCTTTATCGGCGGTTAGCAAAATCTCTTTAGCTTGCTCGATATTGGCTTCCTTTACTGAATTCGATTCAAATAAAGTTGCACTGGTTTGCCGAGAAGCAGCTACGTTTTCAGAGTTTGTATCGTCTGCAAAAATAGCAACATTCTTGCCAACTTGTGAAAGATTAATATCCATAATGTCCCCCTAAAACAAGGAAGGGAACATGGCATGTTAATATCCTATGTTCCCTCTTCATAAATCCTATCAACCGAACACTATTATTCAGTATAAACTATTTTTAAATGACCACTGAGTAAGGCAATTATCCTAAGAGGCTTAAGGCGGTTTGGGGAGCCTGATTTGCTTGACTCAAAACCGAAAGTGATGCTTGCTGAATAATTTGATTACGAGTCAATTCAGCGGTCTCTGCAGCAAAATCCGTATCGCGTATACGTGAGCGTGCACTGGATATATTCTCAGATATATTGCTTAAGTTACGAATGGTCGATTGGAAGCGATTTTGCAACGCACCTAAGTCAGCACGAACCCCACCAACAACCGAAATCGCTTCGGAAATAGCCTGCAATGCGGCTGACGCACCATCAACCGTATCCACGTTTAAATCATCGATATTTAAACCTGTAGCCCCAAAACCATCATTGCGTGACAGATTCACTGAAATATTTTGGTTACCGTTTGCGCCCACCAAAAAGCTAGCTGAGAAGGTACCTACCAAAATATCCGTCGTTCCGAACTGTGTGTCGGTTGAAATACGTGTAATTTCAGACTTAAGAGCGGACACTTCTTTTTGCAGGGCAGCTCTATCGGCATCTGAGTTAATGCCGTTCTGAGATTGCACAGCTAGCTGACGAATACGTTGTAGAGAAGACGTTACTTCTCCTAAGGCGCCCTCAGCGGTTTGCGCTAACGAAATAGCGTCGTTTGCGTTTCTTGCTGCTTGATCTAGCCCTTGTATTTGGGTTGTTAAACGATCGGATATTTGTAACCCTGCTGCATCATCTGCCGCTCGGTTAATACGAAACCCTGATGATAAACGCTCAAACGACGTATTGAGTGACGCGCCTGAATTGAACAACTGACGCTGAGCATTCAATGACGGTACGTTAGTATTTACGAATAA
Source organism: Paraglaciecola chathamensis S18K6 (assembly GCA_000314955.1). Lineage (GTDB taxonomy): Bacteria > Pseudomonadota > Gammaproteobacteria > Enterobacterales > Alteromonadaceae > Paraglaciecola > Paraglaciecola chathamensis. The sequence goes on from BAEM01000042.1 coordinate 174,569, forward strand.
TGCCATGATAAAACCTCCTGGAAACCTACCTTTAGCCTATTAAGCTCAGTAAGCCCGCCTCAAAATTCAGTTGCAATGAGCCTCCTCATTGAAACCGCCTCACTACGTTTTTGCTTGGTACCTCTACCTCACAAAAACGCTACAAGTGATTAGTTAGATCACCCCTCAACTAATGTTATCGACCACAACTTCAGCAACTTTAATTTTTATACGACTTTTTTTGAAAAAAATTTCTGCCAGATCGGAATATATAAAACAACGCAATAGAAACTTATTGGCACGCAAAGTGCTTATCCAGAAGGGTGATGCAATAAAAAATTGAGAAACGCCAAGAACTTGGCGGGGAAATAAAAAAGGCCGGGCCAAATGACCCGACCAAATTGCTCACGTTAGGAGAACGAGCAAAAAAGTTTCTGTCCGACTGGCAGATCAGAGAATGAATACTGGCCTCTCAACCAAACTTCTACACTCTCAGTTCTGTTGGTCGGCGTTTTTGCGCAACTCCAGTCACGCATCTTCCCTGACAAAATGAAGCAACCGTCCTTGGTTACTTTCAGGGTGGCCTCTCATTTCCTACCCTCTGAGTAATTCTTTAGCAAATGACATTTAACTAATAGGTTAACTGTACATCGTGCATGTCAGCGATAATGAGAGTATCGCAGCACCTAACAGGTCAATACTGCCGGTTAGACGGCAAATTTTGTAAAATAAGTTGCCAAACTTTGCCGCTCATCGCCACTTATTGAGAACGAACGGGGCGTTTATGAAACTCCCCTGATGATTAAATTATATTCACTCATCAGTTCATACGGCCTATTTCAATCATCTTTATAGTGACTACCTAAGACTTACGTTTCATTGCTTCATTGAAACGCTAGTACGAAGAGTATTCGGTATCAATTTTCTGGCAAACTCTTATAAAGGAAGCAACGGTCCTACATTTTATAAATAGTGTTTCGGTACATTCCTAACAACAGCTTGCTCTAAACTGAATTTCATTAATTAATCCATAGTGCTAAAACAAGGTGGCTCTAACCAATTATCACGTAGAGCAAATTTTCCTGAAACTCGTTTTGGCACACAACCTGCTTTACTATATCGCCAACTGGTACCCTGGTTGGCATGTTTTGTCTGTGTTACCACACAGCAAAATGTATCGAGCGAAAGCTCTAGCTGACAGGCAGGTTTGATGGCCTAAACCTCAAAACCTCACTACCTCCTGGCGTCTTCCTTGTCTGTCAGCCATTTCTAAGTTACTTCATTTTCATCATCAAATGCCACCTACACCATAGAGTAAGCAGCACCATTTAGCTTTATCCTTGCAACAATTGCAGTGCTGACTGAGGTCTTTGGTTCGCCTGGCCTAACACAGTGATACTCGCCTGTTGGATAATCTGCCAACGCGTAAGCTCTGCGGTTTCTACGGCAAAATCAGTATCTCTAATTCGACTACGTGCTGCTGAAACATTCTCAGAAATATTACTTAAGTTACGTATTGTAGACTGGAATCTATTTTGTATTGCACCGAGATCAGCGCGCTTTGCATCGATGATAGAAATGGCTTCTAATACTGCAACCATGGCCCTTGAAGCATCAGCGACTGTTGCCACGGATATGTCTTCCCCGTCAAATAAACCTGCAGCACCAAAACCGTTGGTACGCGATATGTTTATACTGATAGTTTGACCTGGGTTTGCTCCGACTAGAAAAGCCGACGAGTAATCACCACCCAAGATATTTACCCCACCAAACTGCGTGGTAGCGGCAATACGGCTCATTTCAAATTTCAACGCGTCGACTTCTTTTTGCAGAGCTAAACGATCTGCGGATGCATTGATCCCATTTTGGGCCTGTACTGCAAGCACTCGAATACGCTGTAACGCTGTAGTCACTTCGCCTAACGCGCCTTCAGCGGTTTGCGCTAAGGAAATGCCATCGTTGGCGTTTCGGACAGCCATATTAAGACCTAAAACTTGAGTAGTGAGTCGGTTAGATATTTGCAATCCTGCCGCGTCATCTTTGGCGCTATTAATTCTAAAACCAGATGACAATCTTTCAAACGACGTATTTAAGTTGTTGTTCGACGTGAATAATTGACGGGTAGCATTCAACGACGACACATTCGTATTAACGAATAAGCTCATTTTCTTTCTCCTAACGATTTTTTTTAAACCATCACCCGACTATTGATTTTATTATTGTCGTGGTGAACACAGGACCTTGCTTTAATTATTATTGGTCTCTGTTCTAGCGCTGGCTTATTATTTTTATGAGTTACCTAGCGACTATGTTTAAGTTATCGAACGGACACAGAAAATCCTTTAGCAAAAAAAATGACTAAATATTTTTTCTTTTTTAATTCATTAGGTTACGAGTAAAAATAATTGCAAAAAAAGCCGAAGGATAACCTTCGGCTTAACGCTCTTACGTTAGGAGAGAGTGAGCGGACTCTCAACTGATTGGTTCTTTTTAACCTGGTGCACTACCTCCTGGCTTCAAAGCCCCAAGCAGTAGGGTCTCGAAACCTAGGTTAACTAACCAATTAACCTAGTAAAGATAAAGCTGACTGAGGACGCTGATTAGCCTGGCTCAGTACGGTTAAACTTGCCTGCTGAATGATTTGGTTACGCGTCAATTCTGCAGTTTCTGAGGCGAAATCAGTGTCACGAATTCGTGAACGTGCACCTGATACGTTCTCAGAAATATTTGATAAGTTACGAATAGTTGATTGGAAACGGTTTTGCAGCGCACCCAAATCAGCTCTAACGCCACCAACTGAAGATATGGCTTCTGATATTGCCGTCAACGCAGCTGATGCACCTTCAACAGTGTCGATGTTTAAATCGTCAATGTTCAATCCTGCAGCACCAAAACCATCGGGGCGAGACAAGTTTACTGAAATGTTTTGTCCACCGTTCGCACCAACAAGGAATTTAGCGGAAAAGGTTCCATCTAGAATATCCGTTGTACCGAACTGTGAATCAGTTGAAATACGTGTAATTTCAGATTTAAGCGCAGACACTTCTTTTTGCAAAGCAACACGGTCCGCAGATGAGTTAATCCCATTCTGAGATTGAACCGCCAACTGACGAATACGTTGTAGTGAAGAAGTAACTTCACCCAATGCACCTTCAGCGGTTTGCGTCAATGAAATCGCATCGTTAGCGTTTCTTGCTGCTTGGTCTAAGCCCTGTATCTGCGTGGTCAAACGGTCAGTGATTTGAAGACCTGCAGCGTCATCTGCTGCACGGTTAATACGAAATCCTGATGAAAGACGTTCAAAAGAAGTATTCAAGCTAGAAGCTGAATTGAATAATTGGCGTTGTGCGTTCAAAGACGACACGTTGGTATTTACGAATAAACCCATGGTTTTCTCCTACACTCTCAGTCCAGTTTTCACTGGCAACCGAAAATCTAAATCGGTGGTTAAATAACACTAATTAGTATGATGACTTGTTAAATAAATCATCATTACTGGCTCTCTCAGAAATGTTATCGACGGTAGGAAAATTCTCTTTAACAAAAATTTGCCGTTTTTTAAGAAAACGGCAAACTATTGCCGCTTTGCAATTGCTAACCAATTGAGTTTCAATGGTTTTATTGAACCAAAATGATTAAAAATAATGCAAATTAAAAATATTAAGCGCCTAACTTACGCTCACAAGCATCATGCATTTACCGATTTATGCGACTTTAGGGGGGCGCTATATTGCTGCTATCGAGTGGCAAGCAACCATGTAAGTGGTGATGGTGTAATAAATATCGTCACTTTAACCACGAATACTGAGGTGAAATATACACAGCGTATTAGTCTTCCCAGCACAGATCTGCGGGACCCTAAGTTAAGTATTACCCCAAAGGGTGAGTTGATGCTGTTAGCTTATGCGCGTAGATCGGCATCTTCCCACCGTTTAGGGCTGTTGGGAGAAAATACCCCCGTCATCTGGACATCACAAGATGGTCTCAGCTGGTCTAGTCCGACAAACATAGGTGAGAAACATTGGTGGCTGTGGCGTTTACGTTGGCATAACAATAGCGCCTATGGTTTGGCATACAACCGCTCAGCAAATGCAGTGCATTTGTACTCAGGCCAACCTAAACAAAGTTTTCATCGTGTTAAAAGCAATGTATTTAGTTTGCAAACGCATAACAGGGGCTACCCCAACGAAAGTGATATGTGCTTTACAGATAACGGAACCGCTTATGTTATTTTGCGCAGAGACAGTGATACATACAGCGCACAACTTGGAGTAAGCCAAGCGCCTTACACGCAATGGCACTGGACAGATTTAGGCTTTTACTTAGGTGGGCCAAACATGCTCAAGCTTGATGAGCAAAGCGCGTTGCTAGCGGGAAGAGTTTTGTACAAAAATAAGCTGGTTACAGCAGTGCTGAAGATAGAATTCAAAAGTGCCAGAGTGACACCGCTCAAAATACTGCCATCGTCAGGCGATAACAGCTACCCTGGCATGGTTAGGCGCGGAAATACCTTATTCGTTAGCTATTATTCAGCTCATCAAGACCAGCAGGCCCACATATATTTAGCGGAGTTAACGCTTTAGGCGTCGAAAACGCACCACTACGCTATATACAACGACTTATCCTGAGATAGCTAAATCCCCCTAACTGATGTAATCAAAAAGCGAAAGCCCTGTCACTTTCGCGAATGTGGCTTGGGCAGCTTGCAGAGCAGCCTCTTGTTTGCTTAATTCAGACACAGCCTCGGCATAATCGACTTCTTCGATATTTGCTCTGGCTGTTTTGTTCGATATTTCGAGATCTAAATTTGAAGCAAACACCGACTGAGCGACATTGAGTTTCCCGCCCAGCAATGAAATAGAGTCCGCTATGCTGGTTAAGCTGTTGTCAACGCCAATCAATGCATCACTAATAGCCTGAGCATAATCTTGATCCGATATATTTTCATCGTTAAGACTGTTATAAAAATCGTTCAGCGTTTCGGCAATATTCTTCTTTTCTGGCTTTTGTAGAGCATAATTAACCGTATCACCTACCACCCCTTCGATGGTGAACTCTTGTCCTTTAAATTCAAACGGCTCACCACTTATGAAAGGCTGGGTACCGACCACAGCTCCCGTGCCAACATTGGTAATCGTGACTTGATCAGCCGCGCTAATACTGATTTGAAACTCGTTGTTTGCGGCGACGACAGGATCATAATTTTGTGAATGAAACTGATCGAATTCATTTTGTGTGCTGATCCGCGTCGACGCAGACGCTACACCACTTGAAGAAGTGATTTGGCTATCTAGGCGCGCGTAAACGTCTTCAAATACAGTCTGTCCAGAATTATTCATGGCAAGAGAAAACGTATTCGAGATTCGAATTTCGTTTAAGCCTTCATCTCCTTCAAACGCATATTTGTTACCCGAAGCCCCGGCAGTATAGCTAAACGCAGGGGTAGCAGATTGATACCCAGCAAAAATATACTCGCCATTTGCACTTTGGCTATTCATGGCGTCAAAGATTTGATCTCGAATTTGACCAATTTCAATCGCAATGGCTTTTCGGTCGTCAACATCAAGAATACCGTTGCCAGCCTGGATCATAAGCTGACGAGCTCGCTGAATATTATCCGTAACATTGCCGAGTATGGTTTCTTCCTGCTCAATACTATTGGTCAACAAATTGTTGTTTTTGTTGTATTGATTGATTAAGTCGATTTCTTCCGTTAAGCGAATAACTTGAGCTGATCCGACCGGATCATCCGACGGTCGAAGTAATTTTTTACCTGTCGATAGCTGTTGCTGAACATCAGATAAATCGTCTTGATTATCCAGTACAGCACGAATGCTTCTATCGTATAACTGACCAGTGGAAATTCGCATTATAAACCTCTCACGTGTTTCATTATCTCACCATACTCAAAATGGTATCGAACATTTCTTGCGCAGTATTTAACAAACGCGCTGATGCTGCATACGATTGCTGAAATCGCACCAAGTTAGCAGCTTCTTCATCTAAACTTACCCCTGATACCGAATCAAACCAGTCTTGAGATTGAAGCTTTAATGCCTCTCCCGCCTTAACAGCAATATCGGCATTCGCAGACTTTTGCCCTATATCGCCAACAATGTTTGCATACGCTTCATGAAAACTCACCGGATCGCCTGAGCCAGCATTATTCAATTGCATTCCGTTTACATTTTGTAAATTAGCCATAATCAAACCGTTGCGGTTATCATTTAAGCCATTTGCATTGTAGCCAATTGCAAAGGTATCCCCAGCTTTAGGTTCTCCCTGTAACGTAAAGTCATAACCAGGGTAATTGTCTAGCGCATCAAATGCAGCTGGCCAACCTGGGGTATCTGCTGCTTGTGCCAGCAAATTGTCTAAAGAGGAAATACCGCTGACCGTTGTAATAATAGTGCCTGCGCTATCAAGTACTTCATATTCAGTGGCTGAATTAAAACGCACCGATGCTGGTGCGCCTACACTACCGCCTGGCGCCGCTCCTGGAGCATGAATTCCACCAGCACCATCAAAACCTGAAGAGCGCGCATCAAAAGGCGAAGTATCTACAAAGGTGTTGGTCACGGTTGTTGATACTAATTCCGCTCCGCCCAGATTGTCATCACCGGCTTCCACCCTAATTGGACTGGCAAGTGCTAAATCTTCGGGACGGGTTGTAAACACTTCGATTTTGTCAGCCACGTCTTTAGTCGGCTGTAGCAAAAATTGATCGCCGACTGCATACCCCGTTCCTTTAGAGAACTCTAACTCCATGCCCCCAAGCACCTCACTAAACACACCGCTTTGGGCCGTTAGACCTGGGTAACTTTGAGAAATCGGTACACCATCAACATCCGTTACCGGTGAACCATCAATGTTTAGCAAGGCCACCGTTACATCTATAGTGGGCGGAACGCCCGCTGTCACGCCATCAATAGTGACATGATAATCTGCACTGGTAATATCGCTCGCCCCGCCTTGAGAGATACGACCATTGACGATAGACGTGTTATCGGTATTAGTAGGGTAATTTAAACCTGTGGTAATGGGGCGCGTAAAAATTTCTCCCCCTAATTGCTGGTCAAAATCCATACCTGCTCGGTTTTGCGTGTTCACCGCTTCAGTTACTGCCAGCGCTATCTGACCGAGCTCTCGACGACTTGGCTCTAAAACCTCATCGCGATACCGAAACAAGCCGCCGATAGTGCCCCCCAGCTCAGTCTCACTTAAATTTAATGAAGTGGGTTTGCCATTACTGGTTAGCTGCAATGATTTGTAGCTAAGATCGGCGCTATTGTTGACTTCAAATACGCTAAAAGTACCATCTTGCATCACCAATGATTCACCTGAGGTGAGGTTAATCATAATGGAGCCATCGTTATTGGAGCTCTCACGCGTTTCAATCGATACTAAACTACTCAATTCTAAGACTGCGGCATCTCGCTCGTTCATTAGTGCGCCAGGCACATCATGACGGTTATTCGCCTGGGCGATACGAATAGACTCGTTAAACGATGCAATCGATTCAACTAACGAGTTGACCTTATTTAAGGAATCAGTGAATTCAAAGTTAATCTCGCGCTCTTTGTTCGTCAAAAACGTTGATAAGGTTCCCATTTGCCCAAGCATGGACTCAGCATCACCTAGCACAAGTTGACGCGCTGACATATTCGTTGGGTCATCATTTGCGGTTTGTAGGGAAGCGAAGAAGCGACTCATACTCGCTGAAATACTGTTTGCTTCACTCGCAAACACATTATCTAAAACAGCGGTTTTAGTCCAATAAGCTTCGTGCTCAGCAAGGTTAGTCGTGTCACGGCGCAATTGGTTTTGCGCAAAGGTATTCATGACCCGCTCTGTCGTGTATTGCCCAACCCCACCCGTTAACTGAGCAACAAAGCTTGTACGTTCCCGCACATAACCGTCAGTGTTCACATTGGCAATATTGTTACCTGTGGTACTAAGTAATTGGTTACTTGCCTCAACACCAGAGCGGGCAATGGATACTAAATCCGCCGTTCTAATCATTTTTTATACTCCGCAAACTGATGCTGTTCATGGTTGATACTGCCGCAACGAACCGCTGTTCAATACAGACAGTATTTTGTCAGCATAAGCAGGATCGGTGGCATAACCCGCTTGTTGTAATTCGTTAAAATAATTTTTAGGGTCGCCGGTATGCTCCAGTGCTTGCTGGTAGCGCGGGTTGTCTTTTACGAACGATGCATAATCTTGCATCGCATCGTTAAAAGAGTTGTATGCTCTAAATTTGGCTTTTTTCGGGGCGGCCAATCCTTGCTCAAACTCGATTGTACTCACATTTGCGGTGTCGCCCTGCCAACCATTACCGGCTTTTATTCCAAATAAGTTGTGAGTATTTCCCTTATCAGTGTGCATCATGTATTGCCCCCAGCCAGTCTCTACTGCGGCTTGCGCTAACAACGCTTTAGGATCGATACCGAGTTCTTTAGCCACTTGCTGCGCTACAGGATAAAGCGTATCTAAAAATTCATTTTGATCACGAAAGGCTGCGTCTTTGTAGCCCGCATTTGACGATACACTTTCTGGTAACACAAGCTGTTGCGCCTGTTCAATACTTTGTGCGCTATGACGATTAATATCTGACAGATTTGCATCGTTACGAATAACACTAGAAGGCGTAAATCCATTGCCACCTTTACTCAATTGTTTAACTATGATGTCAGCTAAACCGATACTGCCGTTATTCGACATGTCGGTGGCTAATTGTTGATCATGCATGTCGCGGTAAAACTTTACCTGCTCTGAATTAAATGGGCTGTCTTTGTCGGCCATAACATCTTGTGCTTTACGCATAGACTTGAGCATCATTTGTACAAAAATCGCTTCGAATTGCTTCGCCGCTTCTTGTAATGCAGCGTCATCGCCGCTTTGTGCCGCACGGCGCAGTTTGTCTAGGCCCTGAATGTCATTCGCATTGCGCGACATATCAAACTGACCTTGAAACTTAATGCTGTTGTCTATGCTATCCATCGGCTACGCCTCAACCCAGTCAATCATGTTAAATCACCACCAACTCACCTTGTAAAGCGCCTGCTTCACTAAGCGCTTCAAGGATCGCCATTAAATCGCCAGGCGCTGCGCCCACTTCATTCACTGCGCGAACTAATTGGTCTAAGGTCACCCCAGGGTCAAATTTAAACATGCGCGTATCATCTAAATTAACATCGATGATCGACTGATCCGTTACTACCGTCTCACCTTCTGCCAAAGGGTTAGGTTGAGAGACTTGTTGGTTTTCACTGATTGTCACGGTCAAGCCACCATGGGTAATGGCCGCAGGCAATAAACGCACATCTTGACCAATCACAATCGTGCCGGTTCGGCTATTAATAACGATGCGTGCGGGCGCTTTGGCCGGCATAAACTCAAAATTCTCAAGGGTGGCTAGAAACCCTACACGCTGGCCCACATCCCTAGGTGCAGAAACCCGAACCGACGCCGCATCAACTGGAGTGGCAATAATATATCCTTTATCTGGATCTGCCCCTAAACGCTGGTTAATCGTGTCAGCTAGGATTTTTGCCGTTGAAAAATCAGGGTAATTTAGATTCAACGTCAAAAAGTCGTTTTGCATAAAACCACTGGGAACGGCCCGTTCGATTAACGCGCCATTAGCGATACGTCCGACCGTTGGTGTGTTAGCAACTATTCTAGAGCCATCGGCGCCTTGAGCACCAAAACCACTGACAACCAAACTCCCTTGAGCAACGGCATATACTTTCCCATCAAGCCCTTTTAAAAAGGTTTGCAATAGCGTTCCACCACGTAAACTTGCCGCCTCACCCACAGAGCTTACAGTCACATCGATTGTTTGCCCCGGCTTTAAAAAAGGCGGTAGTTCGGCATGAACCGCCACTGCGGCTACGTTTTTTATTTTCGGTTTTAAGCTGCTATCTAAACTGATACCAAAATTGGTTAACATGGTACGAAAGCTTTGTTCGGTAAAAGGGCTTTGCTCACCTGTACCCGGCAAACCGACCACCAGACCATAGCCTACCAATTGGTTACTTCTCACTCCTTGCACGCTTGCTAAGTCTTTTATCCGCTGAGCTTGGCCTATAGGGGCAATCACTACAGCTGAGATAATTAGTATGAATAACAGAAATTTCATTTGTGACTCCTGCCTAAAAAGGCCAGTACTCGGAAGAAAAGAATTGTGTGAGCCAGCCTTCTTTCTGTGCAGATGCAAAGGTGCCTGTACCACTATACTGAATGCGAGCATTGGCAATTTTAGTTGATATAACTTCATTGGTTGGGCTGATATCCGCAGGACGCACAACTCCCGTTAAACGAATATATTCATTGCCATTATTTAACGTGAGCCATTTTTCTCCGCGCACTAATAAATTCTGATTAGGGAATACTTTCATCACGGTGACAGAGATATCACCACTTAAATTATTGCTTTGATTGGCTGACGCATCGCCGGTGAATTCATTTGAACTGTCGACACCGAGCTGCACAGATTGTGAGCCAATATTGAGCGCATTGCCGCCTAACCCAATAATTGGATTCACATCGAGTGCCGATTCTTTAGAGGTGGTAGTACCTGCCGATTTCGTGGCACTGGTATTTTCTTGTAAGCTCACCGTAATGATGTCGCCTACTCGACGCGCTTTGACGTCGGAATACAAGCTATTTGCCATATCGGCCTGAAAGATTGAGCCATCCTCGGCAATTTTCTGCCGCGGTAACTCTGCCGTAATAGGTGCATAGTAAGGGTCGTTCGGCATGATATCCGGCTCAGGCGTGCTTTGACAGGCGCTGAGTAATCCACTTAATCCAATGACATATAAGGCTTTCATAATATTAACCATTAAAGTTGTTGAATAACCTGACCCAACATTGAATCCACAGCTGAAATCACTTTGGAATTCATTTCGTAAAGTCGCTGACTTTCAATCAGATTGACCAGTTCTTCAGTAACATTAACGTTGGATGTTTCCAGCGCTCCCTGAACAACAGTGCCTAATCCTTCAAGGCCTGGAACCCCTTGGATAGGCGCGCCACTAGTAGCAGTTTCCACATACAGGTTTTGACCAATAGGTTGTAAACCTGTCATGTTAACGAAATCAGATAAGCTGATTTGGCCTAACACTTGTGGGTCTGCTTGACCACGAATGGAGGCCGATACCTCGCCGTCTTGAGAAATCGTAATTTGCTGGGCGTCTTCAGGCACAGTAATGTTGGGCTGAAGTAAAAAGCCCGCACCAGGCGTAACAATCTGCCCTTCGTCATTAAGGGTAAATTGACCATTACGTGTATACGCAATTGTGCCATCTGGTTGCTGAATTTCGAAAAACCCACGCCCTTGGATGGACATGTCCAGCGCATTTTCTGTGGTCAGCATATTGCCTTGGGTATGGGCTTTTTGTGTGGCGACCACTTTACTACCTGCACCTAACATCAAACCCGACGGTAACTCAGTATCCGCTGATGAACGACCACCCGGCTGGTTAATATTTTGATAAAGCAAGTCTTCGAAAATCGCTCTATCTTTTTTAAAGCCAACAGTACTGGCGTTTGCCAGGTTATTTGAAATAACAGCCACATCAGTCTGTGCTGCATCGAGTCCGGTTTTGCTAATCCATAATGCTGGGTGCATAGGACACCTCCTCTATTAAATTTATTTTAAGCCTGTCGCTAATAATCAGTTGTTCAACTAGAACTAAACAATGCGCAGTAGCTGATTCGCTCTGGAATCTAAATCACTGGCTTCTTTCATGAATTTCACTTGCATTTCGTAGTGGCGCTGTAAGCTGATCATATCGACCATTTCTTCCACTGGGTTCACGTTGCTGCCTTCTAGCATGCCGTTGCGAATGCTGACCGTAGGGTCAAATTGCGCTAACTCGCCGTCTTTTTGACGGAACAAACCATCGTTGCCCCGCTCAACGTTGTCTAAATCTGGATTGACTAATTTCAATCTACCCACTTCTTCAAGCACGGTTTCAGGCGCACCTTGTGGCCTAACTGAAATGGTTCCATCACCTGCAATGTTGATGTTCGATAGTGGTATTGGCAGAAATACTGGGCCAAACTCGCCGACAATAGAATTTCCAGATGAATCTTGTAATTGCCCATCGGCACTTATCTGCAAACTACCATTACGGCTATACGCTTCAGCGCCATTAGCATCTAGTACGGATAACCAACCTTCACCTTGAATAGCGACGTCTAAGTTTCGTTCGGTTTGAATCATAGCCCCGCCTTCAAAGTTGTTGGCAGGGTTCTCTGTCATGGAAAAAACCCGAGTCGGTAAGCCGTCACCAAACGCTGGCATACTGCGCGCCTGCTCTAGCTGAGCTCGAAAACCCGTAGTTTGCGTATTGGCAAGATTATTTGCGCGAACAGCGGTCCCAAGGAGATCTTGTTTAGCCCCGCTGGCGGCAATATAAAGCAATTTATCCATGACAACTTCTTGACGAAAAGTGAATTTACTAAGAACTGTGCAAATAAAGTGCCATTCATAGCAAACAGCATATTAATTAAGCAGTGGTTGAATGAAGGCCCTAGTTTAAACCCAGTTAAATTCAACCTATAAAAAAGGCCACATAACGTGGCCTTAGGATAATAAATGTTTGAAATTATTAACGAATATTCAAGATAGTCTGGTTAAGTTGGTTGTTAACTTCAAGGGCACGTGAGTTCGCTTGGAAGTTCCGCTGAGCGATGATCAAATCAATCAATTCAGTGGTCAAATTCACGTTTGCTTGTTCTAACGCTGAAGAGTTAATATCCCCAAACGTACCAGTGGTTGCCTCACCGGCAAGTGCTTCACCGGATAAGATACTTTCTTGCCACTGGGTATTACTTTGTTGCGTCAACCCTTGATCATTGGCAAAGCGTACCAAGGCCACTCGGATAATCGGCTCTGATGTACCATTAGAGTAGGTTGCTCTTACTAGACCATCAGCACCAATATCAATACCTGTTAACCGGCCTACTGCTAAACCATCTTGCTCCAATGAAGTGACTTCAAAAGCAGAGGCAAATTGGGTCGGCTCATCTGCCGTTGCCACATTGGGATCAAAGGCAAAGTTGGTTGATATTGTTTGAGATGGATCTGAACCATTGGCTAGAATAGTTCCGCCTAATGCAACGGATGTAATATCGCCTGTTGGACTTGGGGTACCATCAGCATTTTGAATTTCAGTAAAATCCCCCCCTGCGCTAAAGGTCATACGATATCCAGCAACACCTGTACCAAGAGACGTTTCCCCCACTACATTTGGCCCTGTGGCTGGTGGGTTACCAATCGTGTCCCCTTCTGTGTTAAGCGGTTGTTCGTCCATGTAAGTTGCAACGACCCACTCATTACTGGCAGCAGCCGAATCTTTCATAAAGTAATACGTCATAACGTGGCTATCACCGAGTGAATCAAACACGGTAACAGAGGTTGCAGCATTATAAGTAAGTGGATCTGATGGGTCGAAAAGATCCAAGTTGACCGCATCATCCCCCGCTGGCAAGTTCATTTTCAGTGATACTTCAGACGTTGGCTGAGGTGAACCTGACGAGTCAGGGATACGTACAGGCTGAGTGGTGCTTAATGCAACAGACGAAGAGGTTCCATCTGGGTTAACAGGGAAACCAAGTAAGTTGTCACCGTTAGAGTTAACCACAAAATTTTCAGCATCAAGCTTGAACATACCTGCACGGGTAAAAGAAAATTCACGTGAATCAATTTCAGGGATCGTGGCAAAGAAACCATTACCTGTTACCGCAAGATCCAGTGAGTTATTGGTAAATTGCAAGCTACCTTGCGAGAATTGTTGAGCAACTTCTTGCGTTATTACGCCGTCACCTACCTTGGTTTTACCGCCTGCTAACAGGGATGATGCATAAACATCACCGAACTCTGCACGTGACTCTTTAAAACCTACAGTATTGACGTTAGCAATGTTGTTAGCCGTTGTATCTAAGTCTCTTTGCGCAGCGGAAACGCCACTCAATGCAATATTAAAAGACATGTTATTTTCTCCTGTTAACCACCAAGTTGAATGACGTCGTCGAGTTTGACACTGACATCACCATCTAGATTTAAAATGACACCTTGGCTGCTGCCAGCGAGGCTGACGCTATCAACATGCCGATTGACCGCTGTAACAAGCTGTTGGGGTTCGCCTGAAACATTACCTTGTGCTTTCACTACATAATTGCCAGGGGGCATAAAATTACCGCTTGCATCTTTACCATCCCAATTAAACTGAATATTGCCCGCAGGTTGCGTGCCTATATCAATAGTTTTAACTATGCTGCCCGATTCATTTTCAATGGTAATTTTGGTATTAAGTGTCGTGGTGTCGTTAATAACAACGCCTGAAACACCTTGCCCTTCGCTGGCCATATGAGCCACATCACCTTGTAGTAAAACTTGCTGACCTATCAAACTAGACGCTTGCAGCGCTTGATTTGATGTCATGGAAGTAGCAAACGTCTCAAATTTTTCATTAAGCTGGCTAATGCCGTCTGCCATTGTGAAACTGGTCATCTGAGCCACCATCTGATCATTGTCCACCGGCTTACTCGGGTCCTGATTCGCCAGTTGCTCGGTCAATAATGAGAAAAAATCCTCTTGTGACAAATTCTGATTGCTATCGTCAGCCACCGGCACCGTTTCTGGTTGCCAGTATAGGTCGCTGTTTAAGCCGTTTTTAACTAATGTATCCACGTCTGTACCTCAAATTATCCGGTGTGCGAGCGCTTAGCTGCCTTGGCCTAAACGCAATACGTTTCTAAACAAACGTTTAGTCGTATCCGCTACTTGAACATTGGTTTCATAGGCTTTTGACGCAGACATCATGTCGGCCATTTCTTCAACTATGTTCACGTTTGGTTTATAGATATAGCCGTTTTCATCCGCCATCGGGTGACCAGGGCTATACTCGATTTGCAATGGTGCTTGGCTCTCGACGACGCCTAACACTTGTACACCTGTACCTGCATTTTGATCTTGAGAAGCACGTTGCAATTCAGCGGCAAAAACAGGATGACGAGCCTTGTAAGTTTGGTCATAACTGCTACTGACAGAGTTCGCATTCGCCACGTTACTTGCTGTGGTATTTAAGCGCACACTTTGCGCACTCATGCCCGTGCTGGCGATATCCATTACGTTAAATAAACTCATTAGCTTTGACCTCCGCTGATGGCTTTTTTCATGCCTTTAATTTTACCGTTGAGAAACTCTACGCTCGCTTGGTAACGCAAGCCATTGTCCAGAAATGCGTTACGTTCAACTTGTACATCAACGTTGTTGCCATCGCCTGTATCAGGTTGATTGCTTATGCGAAATTGCATTTCACCTGAGCCTTGCATGTTGCCTTTAATATGGTTTTCATGAGTGCGGGTAAGATTTTGGCTACGCCCACTTTGTGCACTGCGCATAGCATCTTGAAAATTAATGTCACGTGCCTTGTATCCGGGTGTATTGGCGTTGGCCAAATTGCCAGCTAACACTTCCATACGCTCAGTGCGAACTTGCACAGCCTTGTGAGTGAATCCCATTAATTTATCTAAACTGATTGCCATTTGCTTTACTCCTCATTCGTCGGGAGTAAAGCAATAGCTATGCCACAAAATATTTGGCGGTGGTGAGAATTTTAATTAAGAGTTTGAAATTATTAAGTTTTTTTAACGTAATAAAGACCACTACCACTACGATTCATGTCGAAATCGGTGGAAATTCCGGTCAGCGACTCCGAGGCGCCAACAAAAAGAACCCCTTGCGGTTGCAGGCAAGCGGCAACTTTTTGCAGTATGGATGCCTTGGCACTTGCCGAAAAATAAATCAGTACGTTACGGCAAAATACCACATCATAGCGAACCGCAGTAGAAAACGGCGTTAGCAAGTTAATAGGTCTAAAAGTAACCAAACTACGTACGCTTTGCTTCAATATGCTACTGTTCGCCCCCGGTGGGGTGTCAAAAAACCGTGCTAATCGCTCAGCCGATAACCCTCTTGAAAGGGATAAGTTGTCGTACTTAGCTTCCTTCGCCAAACTCAACATGTCACTGGATATATCCGTTGCGATAATTTCAATACCAGCAGAAAATGCGCCTGGGTTCCGGGCCTTGTATTCAAGCACTGCCATAGCAATAGAATATGGCTCCTGCCCTGAAGAGCAGGCGGCACTCCATACTTTGACCGGTTTTTTAGCTTTGGCTAGTGAAGGCAATAAGGTATTTTGTAGAATTTCAAACGGGTAGCCATCTCTAAACCACAGGGTTTCATTTGTGGTCATGGCGTTAACAACTGCATTCATTAATGTCACGTCATAGCCTGAAGTCGTCCGTTTAATCAATTCAGATAAAGATGGATGATTAAACTTTAACACTAAAGGCGAAAGACGGCTGATCACTAAATATTGCTTGTTGTCCCCTAAAACAATGCCGCATCGATTTTCTAGATAACGGCAAAATACTCTGTATTCCTGCTCATCAAGTGTTTGACGGCTCAATAGATTTTCCTTGATGGTTATTTACTGTCGAACCACTTTTGCACTGAGGTCACCAGTTCATCTGGGTGGAATTTAGCAATAAAATCATCTGCTCCCACCTTTTGAACCATGGCCTGATTAAAGACACCGCTTAAAGATGTATGTAACACCACGTGCAAATCCTGTAACGCTGGATTATTTTTAATCTCGGCAGTAAGGGTATAGCCGTCCATTTCAGGCATTTCAATGTCAGATACCAGAATACCAACCTTATCTGTAATATTGCCGGTCTCTTCAGCTAATGCTTTTAAGCGGTTCAACGCCTCAAGGCCATTTTTAGCCATCTCAATTTCTAACCCTAGCGTAGACAAGGCTTTCTTAACCTGATTGCGCGCTACAGAGGAGTCATCAGCAATAAAAATAATCTTTTCACGTTTGTTTTCAACCGAGATGCTCGATACGTCTTCACTGACATCAGTGCTAATGGGTGAAATCTCATTTAAAATCTTTTCAACATCTAATATTTCAATAAGTTCTTTTTCAAACTCGGTGACTGCCGTTAAGTAACTCGCCCGCCCACTGCCTTTAGGCGGCGGCATAATCGCCTCCCAATTGGTATTGATGATCCGTTCAACGGCGCCGACTAAAAACCCCTGCACTGAACTATTGTATTCAGCGATAACAACAAAAGCAGAGTTTAAATCGTGAATTGGTTTGCCACCGGTCGCCATGCTCATGTCGATAACAGAAATGGTTTGCCCTCGGATATGAGCGATTCCGCGAATATAGGAATTTAACTTTGGAATAGAGGTCAATTTTGGACATTGCAGTACTTCTCGTACCTTAAACACGTTAATGCCAAATTTTTGCCGACCGTTCAATCTGAATAATAATAACTCTAAGCGATTCTGCCCCACTAACTGGGTACGCTGGTTAACTGAATTCATAATTTCAGACATGTAAAACTCCGTGAAAATTAAAATCGGCTTAATAGTTGCTTTGACCTTAATATCGCGGCAAATACTTCGCTCATTACGCTAAATCGTCTAATTTTTGACGCTATGCTCAGCCTGTATTTGCCTAAGCATAGACAAATCGGTCTCAAGTGAAAATGAATAATAATGTTATTTATAAAGTGCTTGTAGCAATCACCCTACTGGCTTTTACCCATTCAGTGGGCTTTGCAAGCACAAGCAGTCATAAAACGCGCTCAGCACAGTTAATTACTGGTGCAGAGCAATACGTGGCATCACAAATCAATACATCGGCAGATGCTCACTTAAACATTAGCACGGCTGACATTGATCAGCGGGTAAACCTACCTATTTGCCCCACGCCAATTGTGTATAGTGTCAATGCCGACTCTTTACAGCAGAGTAATATAGCGGTCAAGGCGCTATGCCAGCAAACAAATTGGTATATGTATTTAATGGTAAACGTAAAACAAATGCAGCCAGTGGTGGTGATATCAAACGCGGTAAGCCCAGGTACAATATTAAACCAGAGTAACATTAAGTTGGTCGATATGAACCGGGCACTATTGAGGCGCACGACATTCTCAACACTGGATGATGTCCTAGGCGCTAGGATCAAAAGACGCGTACGACCTGGCCAACCCATTACACCGAATAATTTATGTTTTGTCTGCAAGGGTGATACAATTGTCATCAATGCTTCAAATCCAATGATGCAAGTCAAAGCGACGGGAGTTGCAATGCAAGATGGTAATATTGGAGACACGATCAGCGTCACCAACAGCCGTTCTAAAAAGCAAATTAATGCACGCGTTGCCAGTACCAGCGAAGTCGTTGTTAATATATAGGTGAAACACCCGTACAGCATACAAAAATTGTGTAAGTCGCCCTAAAGATTTGTTCTAGGATGCCGATACAATATTTGAGGAAAGTTTATTAAGGTCAGGTAGTCATTATGTCTATTAACAATGTTAACAACAATGGTCAAAAGCAAGTTATTGATAACCAAAAAGTTAATCAACAACAGTCGCAAAACCATCAAGCGAGTGAAGCCGCTGCAAAGAGCACTTCAGCGCAACCTGTACGTCAAGATTCTGTGTCGTTAACGCAATCTGCACAGCAACTAGCGCAAGTACAGAAAAAGAGTACTGAAGCACCAGTCAATCAAGAAAAGGTTGATAGATTGAAAAAAGCGATTCAAAGCGGTGAATACAGTGTAAATCCTGAGAACCTTGCGAAGAATATTGCATTGCAAGAATCAGATATATTTGGCAGAAACTAGTATCGGCAGCATAATGATTGCCTACTAAACAACAGGCAAAGCGAATGTCAGAATTAATAAAAGCAATAAAAATACAGTTCGACCATCTCGAAAACCTCATTCAAGCGCTTGACGCTGAGCTGCATCTTATTAGCACCAGAGATGCAGAAGCCCTGATAAACCTGCTCAAAAATAAAGAAGAATTGCTGACGAATATTCAACAGCAAGACGACGCCATAAGCCAAGCATTCAATGCCGCCACTGAGCAAGAGCGCACAAGCGAAGAAGTTACTGCGCTATTTGAACAAGCGAAAAAGCTAGTCTCAGAGTGTGAATACCGTACCAAAATAAATCAAACCGCTGTTGAACAAGGTCAACTTCGACTTGAGCATTTACGCACCTTGTTACTTGAGTCTCGCGCTAAAGAGTCCATGACCTATGACAAGAGCGGAAAAGCACGTGGCGGTAAGAGCGGTCGAGGGATCAGCGCTTAGTCTACAAAGACTGAGGCCTTTAAACCTTCCTTTATTGCATTCTTCTTTGTTTAACCACAATGATGCACGCTAAGCGTATTCATTGTTTCGATGATGTTGAATCAGCCTAATGGCGGCAAGCTCTTGCCGCAAAACACCATAAATGACAATACTGCTAGGCTGTAAAAGGAAACCTGCCGCGAGCGTATATTAACGTTAGTAGTAATGAACGTCCTTTACGCGTTTAGGCCGAGCCGTAGAAAGATATATGTCGTACACACGTTTGAAATCTAACTCTAATTCAGTGGCATATAAGTCGTCCCCCACTGGGTAACTTTTGATTACCCTCGCGCCACGAATAACCCCTTGTACTGAACTCGATAAACGCTCATCAGATAGTAAAAAATTAGATAATGTCTGGCTACCGTCAACTTTTTGGCCATACACCTGCTCAGTAAGTTCACGATATGCATCGAGCTTTGAGGCTTTAATCGCCATTAGCATTTTAGTTGAGTCTGTATTGCCCCGTTGCCCTTTGATGGGTGCATAGCCAATAGCGGATAACACAGGGTACTCTTGTGGCTCTACCACCTCCCACTCAACCTGTTTATCGAACACAGAGGAACATCCGCCAAGCACCAAGCTTAAGCTCATTAAGGTAAAATATAATCTTTTCATATTGATTCCAGTGCTAACAGGCCGAGCAAGCTATTGCCGCTTTGTGGCCATTATCATGTGTATGGTATCGGGTATAGCAAGAACCGCACCTTTATTTAGCCGTTTTACAGCAACCAATAAAAATTCTGCTTAAAGGCTCGGTATAGGTATGAAAAATGCTTAACCAATGGAATTACACAAAGGCGCCTAATGTCTAGTTTTGTCCCCTGCACCACCAGTACTGGGCACAAAAGGACCTACTGCCAACACCATATGCGAGTAAACTCTTTATGCCTAAGTTACGTCAATCTCTAGCTACTGCTGTCACTTTAATGGTGTTGGCAGCGACTTCTTTACCTATGCTGGCGAATGCAGCGTGGTTTAAAGCGACGGGGCAAGCAATAATTAATAATGGCAATAAAGCTTTAGCCAAAAAACAAGCAACACAAGAAGCCGTTAAGCAAGCGTTGATGTTTGCAGGGGCTTCTATCACCAGTGTTCAAGAAATGTCGAACGGGTTATTAGAAAATGACCGCTTCGAAGTGCGAAGCGGTGGTGAAGTAAATGATTTAGCGCTTATCAGCGAAACCTACCACGATGACTATGTGACGATTACCATTCGAGCGGACATATTCGCGCACCAGAACCAATGTGCAGCAGCACAATACAAAAAACGCTTGGTCAGCACATGGTTTCCTATTCGCGATCGCCAACAAGGTCTTACCGGCGGGCTAACAGAATTTGGCCAAACCATTAGCGAGCGCTTTGAACGTCAATTCAATCAAACGAGTCGATTCGCCCGCATAACTCACCGCAAGCCCTACTATTTGTCAACGCAAAGCCCTGACATCACAAACGACATCATCACGCTTGCACGGCGCACTGACAGCCAATATGTGTTAATTGGAGAGATTACCGAGCTATCAGTAGAGCGCACTTCACGAAATGCCCTACTCTTTTGGCAAGACGCGCCATTGACCAGAAACTTTCGTTTAGAGTTATTCCTCTTTGATGGCAATACCGCCGCTTTACTTAAACAAGAAAACATCGCAATCCATAGCCCATGGGAGTTCGAATTACACCAGCAAGTTAGTCCTACTAGTCAACAGTTATGGCAATCGCAATATGGTAAAGCGGTGACAGCGGCGATAGCAGAACAAGCGACATTAGTAGATGAAGCATTAAACTGCTTACCTACATACGCACGCGTTTTACGGGTAGATAATGAACAGGTTACGATAAACATTGGCAAGCAAGATGGTGTGCAAGTAGGCGACGAAGTCACTCTGTTTAAACATGCACAATTCGTTGACCCGATAGGCAACCTTCATCAACAATTACAGCTTCACCCAAATCAGCTAAAGGTGATACGCGTATTTAACGACACAGCCTTGCTAGGATCAATATCTGGCGCACCATTGGCGAATGTTCAAGCAAACGACTTCGTTGCACGCCAGTAGCGCTTTCATTCTTAGTGGGGCTAAGCAATAATAGCGGGGGTAGCAAAAATGATAATGCTTAGGCTGTCCCCGTAGTTTAATGGATAAAACGAGCCCCTCCTAAGGGCTAGATCTTGGTTCGATTCCAGGTGGGGATACCAAATTGCATTATGAACAATCAACTTAACCTAATTTCTGGATAAGAAATATCCTTCAAGCTATGTTTTAACAATATAATTCAATAGCTTAATCACGATTATCCAAATACCTAATCTGAATTCTCACTCGGTGACGAAATTTTCGTGGATAGCAAGACCGATTGCCTAACGTAATAACGTGTTATTGCTAGGCAATCCAGCGCTGCTTGGGCTACCTCACCCTGCATGTCATGTCCTTTTTGGCTTATTTCTTTAAGCTTTTATCTACAAACATGCTCGTTTGATGCTTCATCACGTACTAGGTGAGTGGTATATCACAGACGCAAAAGTTCAGCCTTGCCTATTATCTTCAGTATTTTTGTACACTTAATTTTTTATTTTCATAAATAACGAAAACATCACAAAACACTACCAACTCACTAGCTTTAACCTAATTGGCGATATTTTTTGCACCCTATATATCAATCAGCAAAATATTCCTCTAAGCGATGGAAAATAAAGACCTACCAGCATTATCTAAGTTATTGATAATAGTTTGCATTACCCTTTGTCTTTACATATTATCCCTGCGCTTTTTAACATGCTTGACACACTATCAACACAAAAGTAACGGATACCTAAATTAAAATGAAAAGATCGCTACTCGCTACGTCTATTGCACTGACAATGTTCTCTGCCATTGCACAAGAAACACCTAATAATAAAGCCATTGAAACCGTTACAATTTACGGTAATCAACTCAAGGCGCAGGAAGCGACAGGAGCAGCTCAGTACATAGGAGAGCAAGACCTAGAAAAATTCGCTTATACAGATATTCAGCGCATTATTAGGCAAGCACCAGGTGTATCTCTGCAAGTAGAAGATGGTTATGGTCTTCGCCCTAATATTAGTATTCGTGGTGTCGCCACAGAACGTAGCGGTCGTATAACATTACTCGAAGATAACGTGTTGATTGCCCCAGCCCCTTACTCTGCGCCATCGGCTTATTACTTCCCTACTGCTGGGCGCATGAGTGCTTTTGAAGTGGTCAAAGGCCCAGCGGCCATTACACAGGGGCCTTATACCATAGGTGGTGCAATCAATATGCTCTCCACCCCAATTCCAAATACTCAAAGTGGGCAGGTCACTTTAGAAGCCGGCCAAGATGCAACCTATCGAGCGCACGCCACGATAGGCGGGAAAAATGATAATGGGTTTGGTTACTTGCTTGAGGCACACCAATGGCAATCGGACGGATTTCAGGACATTGACCGTAGCAGCAACGACACAGGTTTAGATGTAACGGATCTTACGATGAAATTAGCCTATGCACCGAAGAATTCGCGCCATAGCGTTGAACTTAAATTGCAATACACAGATCAAGATTCCGAGCAAAGCTACTTAGGTTTAACAGATGCTGATTTTGCCAACGATGCCCAGCGTCGCTATGGTTTGTCAGCGCTGGATAATATCAGCACTGAACATACACAAGTCATGCTGAACTACGCATTTCAAATCAATAAAGAGCTGAATTTTACCGCAGTTGCTTATAACAATACGCATGAGCGCGATTGGTTTAAAACCGAAGGCATTGACTTAGATGGAAGCGACAACGCTCAAGACTACTCACGTACCAGTTGGTCAAATGTTATTTCAGCTATCAACAATAATGAAGCAATCGGCGAAACGAGCGTAGCCATGCTGCAAGGCATTTTAGATGGGACCATAGATACCGAGGCAGGCAGTATTCAATTGCGCTCGAATAGCCGTGAGTACTATTCGCGTGGTATTCAATTCGGATTGAATTGGAATAAACAATTTGGAGACGCGAAACACCACATTGAATTCGGTGTACGCCTGCATGAAGATGAAGAAGATCGCCTTCAGCGCAACAGTACTTACCAGCAGGTAGACGGTCAGTTGCTGTTAAGTGATTTAGGCGAGCTTGGTAACGCGGGGAACCGTGTACAAGACGCTGATGCATTAGCAGTACATGTTTACGATCGCATTGAATTGGGTGATTGGGTATTCACCCCAGGTTTACGGTTTGAAGATATCAGCCAAAGCCGCACCCGCTACACCAATGGCGCTGATCGCGTGTTTAGAGATGATAGAGAAAACGACACCACAGTCTTGTTACCCGGTTTAGGTGTGTTGTATAAAATCGATAGCAATCTAAACCTTATCGCAGGCGCCCATAAAGGCTTCACTGCCCCAAGTAACTCCCCTGGTGCAAAAGAAGAAGAAGCGGTTAACTATGAACTTGGTTTTCGCTACAACAATGACGCTTTTAACGCCGAACTTGTTTATTTCCTCAGTGATTACGACAACATAGTGGGAGTATGTACCGCCTCTTCAGGCAGTGATTGTGAAATCGGCGATGCGTTCAACGGTGACGCGGCTACTGTGCAAGGTATTGAGTTCTTACTGAAAACCGAGCTCGGCCAATTCAACGGTATTCGCATCCCGTTCAACTTAACGTATAGCTACATCGATAGTGAATTTGATACCGATATTTCAGGTACTGACTTCTTTGGCGATGTCTCGGCTGGCGACAGTATCCCATACATTCCAGAAAGTCAGGGTCAAGTGACTCTAGGCTTAGAAGGCGATAAGTGGGCGACGTACCTTAATGCAGTTTTCGTTGATAGCGTATGTACCCGCGCCTCATGCGATGCATTTGAAGCCACTGACAGCTCATTTATCCTCGACTTGTCAGGCTCGTATAATGTGAATGCAGACTTACGTGTTTTTGCTCGTATTGAAAACCTAACCGATGAAGAAGATATTGTCAGCCGTCAGCCTTATGGTGCACGCCCTAACAAATCCCGTACTGCATCTGTGGGTATCACGTACAGCTTCTAAATTGCGAGAGTTGCCAACAGCGATTTAAGTAAAATTATCGCCCTAAATACAGTTAGTACTGCATTAGGGCGATTTTTTGTTTCTTTGTTATCCACTTATCTGTATTTTCCCTATCAGTACTTTTAGCAACACCTTCCATCGAAGGAATGACGCTTTGCTACCACATACTGCTCGAACGATGTCGTTGAACCCAAATATTTGTTAAATCAAAGTCATAATCGATACTGACTTGGTAATTTCCATTCGATCAACGTTATAATCGGGCCAGTTGTAATTCGCTAGAGGATGAATACCAGTTTATGTCGAATGATAATACAAAAGATGAAATGCCATCCATGGTATTGGATAAAGACGATCTCGATTCTTATCGTCGTAATCGCGGCCCTGCCCCGTCGAACAAGAGCAAGTCATCTACCACCAAGACAAAAGAGCCAAAAAGCAAAGGTTCGGGTCCTTCTTGGTTATCCATGCTTTTTTTCATCATTATTTTAGCAGCAGGCATTGGCTACACCGCTTACACCATTGAACAACAAAAGTTGGTGATTATTGAAGCGCAAAAACGAATTGGAGATTTAGAGAATCGACTTTCGGCCACAGGTGAGGAAATGGACCAGTCGGCTGTTGCGTTGCAAGTTAAAGTGACGGAACTAAGTGCCAAAACCCAAGAACTGTGGGAACAAATGGACAAGCTTTGGGCATCAGCATGGCGCAGAAATCAATCTGAGATCAAAGATTTAGAAGCGAGCATGAAGTCCCAAAAAAGCGCTCTTGAGCAATCTATCAGCGCGGTGAAAGGGGAAACCGATGTTAATGCAACCACCGTTGGCCTTTTACAGGAACAATTAGACAGCACCAATAATACCGCTAATCGTTTGGCTGAACTGTTGAATAAAGTTGAACAAACAGGCATAGATACTGAACAGCAGGTCAACAGCTTGCAGGAAAAACTCATGTCTACCGCGATAGCAAGCAATGGCTTGACTGGTCGTTTAGCTGAACTTGAGAAATGGCGTAAACGCGCTGAGGATCAATTAAAAGCGGCGAGCCAACCAGTAAACACAACACCATAGCGCCTGTTCAAACAGCCGGAGCCTGCAAGCCGATAAGGCTATAGGCCGTTAGCGCCCCGCTAGATAAAGACAAAAAAGGAGACCGTGGTCTCCTTTTTCAATCATAGTGCTATCAATTACGACAACAGGTTACTCAACGAACCCTTCATTGGCTTTTACCGTTAGTGGGTGATAACCAGGCTTGGCTTCTGCGAAGGCTTTTTGCGCCAACATCTTGCCTTTTGGTGTTTGCGACAACGCTTTGTAAATGGGTTTAACCAGCTTGTTACGACCAATGCTAACCAAGTAGCTATGCACGCGAGGTAATGCAGGTTCATACCAATTTTCTACCGCCATTAGCAACCAGCTATGCGCTATTTCGTTATTTTTACTCTGGGTTAAATCAAATGCGGCATCCAATTCAGTCAGTTGCTGCTGGGTCAAACTGTCTGGCATATTATTCAAGAAGTACAGCCACTGATGTACTACCCAATCATCTGCATCGATATCCTTGGCATGTATTTCGCCATTTAGCCATTGGTTACGGGCCTCATCGACAATTTTAAATGCGTTTGAGTGCGCAGCAGGTGCACCTTTAGGGATCCCTGGTTCAAATATCCATTGGTGAATTCGCTCTGCAGACAACGCATCAGCATAATCCGTTAATAAAGTAGCGTTTAAGTAAGCCATGAACTGATCAGTGGTGATACTTTGAAACGCAAAGTGCTCAAAATAATTTAGCAAAAATTTATCGAAGTTTTCACGTCCTACTTTTTGCTCAAGCTCACGCAAAAACAGGGCGCCCTTCTCATAAGGAATATTACTGAATACAGCATCGGGATCACGTCCGCGAAGATCGATAGCCAAGATCTGATCCTCCGGCGGTAAACTCTCTATATCAGCTTGCAAGTCTTGGCGACCAAGTACGGCTTCCATGTTGTATCTGTCATCACCGTAAACCATTTGCATGATGCGGTAGGTCAAATAAGTAGTAAAACCTTCGTTCAACCATAGGTCGCGCCACGTAGCATTAGTGACAGTATTCCCTGACCAAGAATGCGCTAATTCATGCGCAATCAAAGACACGAGACTTTTATCACCTGCGATTACGGTCGGCGTAATAAACGACAAGCGCGGGTTTTCCATGCCGCCAAACGGAAATGACGGAGGTAGAATCAACAAATCGTAACGATCCCAGCGATACGGGCCATAGGTTTTTTCCGTCACCTCAAGCATAGACTCCGTATCGGCAAACTCATCTGCTGCCGCATCAAGCAATGCGGGCTCAGCATACACACCAGTGCGTTTACCCATGGATTTAAACTTTAAATCCCCCACAGCCAAGGCAATCAAATAGGCAGGTATTGCCTGGGGCATATTAAACTCATACACACCATCGCGGGCTGTCTCAGGGTCGTTCGAGGCACTCATGACCGCCAATAGCTCTTTCGGCGTATGTACAGTTGCACTGTAAGTCACTCGTACTTGAGGTGAATCTTGCACCGGTATAAAACTGCGCGCATGAATTGCCTGAGACTGAGTAAACAGGAAGGGATGCTGTTTACCTGCCGTTTGTGCTGGCGTCAACCACTGTACACCTGAGGCTTGAGGTGAAGTGTGATACGACACAGTGACCTTATTTGCTCCCTCAGGAATAGTGATTGTCAGCGGCGCACCTAGAAAAGAATCCGCTTTGCCTAAGGAGTACGGAACAGGCATACCATTGGCCGTCACTGCCTTTATTGTTAAGTCACGGGTATCAAGAATTAAAGTGTTGTTGCCCTCTTGCTTGCGCTTTACAGATAATTCCACATCCCCTGAGATGATTTTTTTATCGAAGTTGACATCTAAATCCAGTGCCAAATGCGTCACACTGATTTGTTCTGGGTTAGAAAAAGAGTGGTAATCTTTACCTGCCTCGATATTCACTGCTGTATTGCTCAAAGCCTTAGAAGAGCCGGGCTGACTTGGTTGGCTGCTATTACTCTGTCCTGCACATCCGCCTAGCGCAAAAATGGCCGATATGGTTGTTGCTAAAATTGCTGACTTCATTGTTAGTCCTAATGGTTAGTCCGTTACAAATTGTGGCATAGACAACCCAAGAACAGAACTATTACCCTTTGCTAGGTATACAGAATTTTGTAAATTGAAATTTCTTCGCTAACCCTTATATTGGTATTAGTGAGCTCCATGCATCCCGCTCATAATCGAATGGAGAGAAGTATGTCATTTGACGAAAAATATCTAGGTGAAGATTTTTTATCTGCCATGAGTGATGTCACTCCGTTAGGCCCTGACGACAAGGTCAATACAACCCAAACGCAAAAAACGCTTGCCCAGCAATTAAAACGAAAAGCCTTAGAGCAACAACTAAACAAAGCAAATAATTTCTTGTCCACTGAAATTACGCACTTGGTGGCGCCTAATGACATAATTGGCTTTAAACAAGACGGCGTACAAGAGGGTGTGTATAAAAACTTGCGCTTGGGGAAATACCCAATAGACGATGTACTTAATGTACAACAAGGTGGTTTCGAAAAATCTCGCCAGTCACTGTTTGATAGGATCAGGCTGAATCAAGAAAAAGGCATTCGATGCATGCTAATAAAGCACGGACGTGGCGAGCAAAGTAAACCCATTGCGGGTTATTTGAAAAGTGCTGTCAACCAATGGTTAGTGCAGTTACCCCAAGTGATCGCCTTTCACAGCGCCCAGCTTCATCATGGTGGTAGCGCCTCTGTATATGCCTTACTGAAGAAAAGCGAACAGCAAAAAACGCATAACAGAGAATTACATCGTAAAAAATAGGCGTTCTTTAGGCGAAATTGTAATGCGCAATATATACAGCGGGATGTGCTTGCTATCTAAGACAACAATATTTGTGCAATTGAACGACTTATTTTTCAGCTAGCGCGATGGCGTCGCCTGTTGCGTACGTTGCCATATTCGTCGGAATCGGTTGTGATTTTGCTGATGCGCTAAAAATTGCGGCAACAATGAGAAATACGACAGTAGCCAAAACGCCTGCCAAACCAAAACCTTTAGATGAACGATTCATATCAGTCTCTTATTATTTTATGGGTACTTGCATCCTGCCCTAAAATCTTAACATCCTTTTTACAAGCAGAATTGTAAACTTCTGTCAAGAAACGAACGAATAATAATCAGATTCATCCAAGGTTACAAGTTTTTATTAAGGAAAATCAAAGAATTGAGGGTGAATTTTTTTTTATAAATCGGGGAACTTTTTGTTTGTTTTTTAAACACTAGCTGATTTTTAGTATTTTGCAACTGAGTAAAAGTCGTAACTTATTAATACCTAAAAAGAAATTTAAAAAAGCCCCGGAAACGGGGCTTTTTCAGTCGTGAACTTTATTTACCACTAAAATTCAACAAGATAACGTAATCGACAAGTCGACTGCCTATTACGGTTTATCCTAAATAAACCCGTGCATTTCTAAACATACGCATCCACGGGCTGTCTTCTTGCCAATCATCAGGGTGCCAAGAGTTGGCAACCGTTCTAAATACCCGTTCTGGGTGCGGCATCATGATTGTTGCACGGCCATCAAGACTGGTTAAACCTGAAATTCCAGCAGGAGAACCATTCGGATTAGCTGGATACTGTTGAGTCACCTTCCCGTAGTTATCGATGTACTGAAGTGCAACTGTATTGTTATTCAGTGTGGTATCTAGCCCAGACGCTTGGGCAAATTCAGCGCGACCTTCACCATGAGATACCGCAATCGGCATTTTGGAGCCTTGCATACCCTTGAAGAATATTGATGGTGAATCTTTCACCTCAAGCATGGCCACCCGTGCTTCGAAACGCTCTGATTGATTGGTCACAAAATGCGGCCAATGTTCCGCACCAGGAATTAGTGACTTGAGGTTAGATAGCATCTGGCAGCCGTTACACACACCCAAACTGAAGGTTTCTTTGCGCGCAAAGAAAGCTGAAAACTCATCACGCGCCATTGCGTTGAACAATATTGATTTAGCCCACCCTTCGCCAGCACCGAGCACGTCACCGTAGGAGAAACCACCACAGGCGACAAGACCTTGAAACTCACTTAACGAAACCCGACCTGCCAGTATATCGCTCATATGAACGTCGACAGAGGCAAAACCTGCACGGTCAAAGGCAGCAGCCATTTCAACATGTGAGTTCACGCCTTGCTCTCGCAAAATAGCCATTTTAGGCGCAACGCCTTTGGCTATATAAGGTGCAGCAACATCTTCAGTCACATCAAATGTCAACGCTGAGTGCAAACCTGGATTACTCAGATCATTTTTAGTCGCCAGTTCTTGCTCCGCACACTCAGGGTTGTCGCGCAGTCTTTGCATGTGGTGTGTGGTTTGTGCCCATGCGTTGCGATAAACCCCACGACTGCTTTGCAATACAGGTTGACCATTACGAGAAAAACTAATCTGGTCATCGTTTGATAGTGTGCCAATCACATGGCTCACATTCGTTAAACCATTGTTCGCCAATACCGACTCTACGTGACTTAACTTATCGGCATCGAACTGGATAACTGCGCCTAACTCTTCGTTAAACAAGGCACTGGCGTTGTCACCAGCAAGTTTATCAAGTTCAATCTTCAAACCGGTATTTCCGGCAAACGCCATTTCCACTAATGTTGTGAACAAGCCGCCATCTGAGCGGTCATGATAAGCAT
Organism: Paraglaciecola chathamensis S18K6; assembly: GCA_000314955.1. Lineage (GTDB taxonomy): Bacteria > Pseudomonadota > Gammaproteobacteria > Enterobacterales > Alteromonadaceae > Paraglaciecola > Paraglaciecola chathamensis. The sequence goes on from BAEM01000042.1 coordinate 204,560, forward strand.
GCAGTGCTTTTTCATGTACAAGTTGTTGTATGGCCACGAAGAAACCTTTGAGCAATTCAGCGGAATCAACGTCTGGCGTTTTATCACCAAGCTGCTGATAAACCTGCGCTAAACAAGAAGCGCCCATACGGTTTTGACCTGCTCCTAGGTCAATTAACATCAGGCGAGTATCACCTTCGGTACTCAATTCAGGGGTGAGGGTTTTACGTACGTCTTGTACCGCACCAAAAGCCGTGATCACTAATGACATCGGCGACGTAACGGCTTTATCACCTTGCGCATCTTGCCATTGTGTTTTCATCGACATCGAATCTTTACCCACCGGAATGGTGAGCCCTAGAGCCGGGCATAGCTCTTCGCCTACGGCTTTCACCGCTTCATAAAGACCCGCATCTTCTCCTGGGTGACCCGCTGCCGCCATCCAATTAGCTGATAACTTAATGCGTTTCAAATCACCAATATCTGCAGCAGCAATATTGGTTAACGCTTCGCCTACAGCCAAGCGCGCCGACGCGCCATAATTTAATAATGCCGCAGGTGTGCGTTCACCTAACGACATTGCTTCACCTTGATAGGAGTCGAAAGCAGCAGCGGTGACCGCGACATCAGCCACAGGAATTTGCCAAGGGCCAACCATTTGATCCCGATTAACCAAGCCAGTAACAGAGCGATCGCCTATGGTGATCAAAAAGGTTTTTTCAGCAACCGCGGGTAAATGCAATAAGCGTAACGCCGCTTCATCTAAATCAATTTGCGCCAGGTCAAATGCGCTTCCCGTGAGCGACTTTGATTGTACATCACGGTGCATTTTAGGTGCTTTTCCTAACAATACGTCCAATGGCATATCAATCGGTTTGTTGTTGAAGTGACTGTCATCCAAGGTTAAATGGCGTGCTTCGGTTGCTTCACCAACCACAGCGAACGGTGCTCTTTCACGCGCACAAATATCTGCAAAGGTGGCTAAGTTTTCAGGCGCTACCGACATCACGTAACGCTCTTGCGATTCATTACACCACACCTCTAAGGGCGTCATACCTGGTTCATCGTTTGGTACATTGCGTAATGAAAAGTTGGCGCCACGCCCACCGTCATTCACCAGCTCAGGAAATGCATTTGATAAACCGCCAGCACCTACATCATGAATAAATTGGATAGGGTTGTTTTCACCCAATTGCCAGCATTTGTCGATCACTTCTTGGCAACGGCGCTCCATTTCTGGGTTGTCTCGCTGCACGGAAGCAAAGTCTAAATCTTCATTAGACTCACCCGATGTCATTGAGGATGCTGCACCGCCCCCCAAGCCTATGTTCATGGCAGGGCCGCCTAAGGCAATTAGTTTAGCCCCAACGGTGATCTCACCTTTTTGCGTATGCTGCTTACGAATATTACCTAAACCACCGGCAAGCATAATAGGCTTGTGATAACCACGTACTTCTTCCCCGTTAAAACTTACCACTTGTTGCTCGTAAGTACGGAAGTAACCAAGAATATTCGGACGGCCAAATTCATTGTTAAAGGCTGCACCGCCAAGTGGACCATCAAGCATAATATCGAAAGCAGAAACAATACGTTCTGGTTTACCGTATTCGCTCTCCCAAGGCTGCTCAAATCCAGGAATACGTAAGTTAGACACTGAAAAACCAACTAATCCCGCTTTGGGTTTAGACCCGCGGCCCGTTGCGCCTTCATCACGAATTTCACCACCAGAGCCAGTTGCTGCACCGCTAAAAGGGGCAATGGCAGTGGGGTGATTGTGAGTTTCGACTTTCATCAGAATATCGATATCTTCATGATGATAGCGATACTGGTTGTTGTCTGCTTCAGGGAAAAAGCGTCCGGCAAAACTGCCTTCCATCACTGCGGCGTTATCAGCGTACGCTGAATGTACGAAATCAGGACATTTTTCGTAGGTGTTTTTTATCATTTTGAACAAAGACTTAGGTTGCACTTGCCCGTCTATTGTCCAATCTGCATTGAAAATTTTATGTCGACAATGCTCTGAGTTTGCTTGGGCAAACATATAAAGCTCAATATCATTAGGATTACGCCCTAGCTTTTCAAAACTGCTGACTAAGTAATCCACTTCATCTTCGGCTAAGGCCAACCCTAAGCGCACATTAGCACTGACAAGCTCTTCACGCCCACCAGCTAAAATATCTATAGAGGTTAACGGCTTAGGTGCTTCATGCTTAAACAAAACACTGGCATCTTGCAGTTCACTGACCACACTTTGTGTCATGCGATCGTGTAATACATTCTTTAGCTGCGCTAACTGAGTAACATTTAACGGATCAGCATCAACATAAAATGCGCAACCCCGCTCTAAACGTTCAACCGACGTCAGCCCACAATTATGCGCAATATCAGTGGCCTTTGAAGACCAGGGTGAAATCGTTCCCGCACGCGGAATAACAAGTAATAACAGCCCTTTGTGCTGTTTTTCTTCAATTTTAGGCCCGTAGGTAAGAAGTTTATCTAATACCTGTGTATCACTCTCGCTTAACGGTTGACTCACTTGAGCAAAATGCACAAATTCAGCAAACAAAGCATGAACGGGGATATTAAGGGCCTCAATAGACTGCATGAGTTTTTTAGTACGAAATTCAGAAAGGGCTGGAGCGCCGCGAAGGACAAGCATAAAGGTAATCACCAAGTTGCAGGGCTCACCCACTTTCGTGATGGCAAACCGATTTTCGGGAAAATTTTAAGCGCAGGATTATATACTGATTTTCGTGCAATTGATAAGCGATAAACCACCTGAAGAAAGACTTTTATTAAATGATAAATATCTGGATGAATTCATTACTTTTGGTCACAATATCCATTGATGGTTTTTTAAGGGGTGTAGTATTTTTTTTCGTTGGTCTTTTCGTTATGGTTTTGTACTTGCTGTTTCTCTTATACTCAGCGCATGTGATGAACCCAAAAAGCAGGATAGCCTTCAGCAGGTGCTTGATACTGGCATATTGCGAGTGGGCACTATTTACGGCTTAACCACCTATTATAATGGTCCCAACGGCCCCGAAGGATTCGAATACGAATTAGCCGCAGGTTTTGCAGATTACTTAGGTGTTAAGCTTGAGATCTTCCCCTACTACACTGTTAATGAACTCTTTCCTCAACTAGACAATGCCCATTTTGACGTGATTGCCGCGGGTATCAATGTCAGCCCTGAACGTTATTCCCAATTCCGCTTCGGGCCTGCTTATCAAAACGTCAGTCAAAAATTGGTTTTTAAACAAGGAGACGTGAGACCAAGAGAGTTAGAAGATCTCACCGGCAACTTTATGGTGGTTGCAGGCAGCGGACACAGTGAAACCTTACGTAATTTTAAAGCCGAACATCCTGACCTAAGCTGGCAAGAAACCAATGATAAAGACTCAGAAGAACTACTTGAGGCAGTATTGGCTGACGAGCTTGACTACACAGTAGTAGATTCAAATATTTTAGCGTTAATGCGTCGCCGCTATCCAGAACTGAGCATCGGCTTTTCCTTGAGTCAATCACAGGGTATCGCTTGGGCCACCAGCAAAAAAGGCGATGACGCATTACGCGCGGCCTTGATTGAGTACTTCGGCAAAATCCATCAAAACGGCACGTTAGCGGCATTAGAAGACAAACATTTTGGCCATGTACGCCAATTTAACTACGTGGATACACGAGATTTTATTCGCTCAGCAGCCGAAAAATTGCCGCAGTATCAACCCTTGTTTGAACAATATGCGAATGAACTCGACTGGCGTTTATTGGCAGCCCTGAGTTATCAAGAAAGTCACTGGAACCCTAAGGCAAAATCCGTTACTGGGGTGCGTGGTTTGATGATGTTAACCTTGAATACCGCAAAAGACTTAGGTGTTACTTCGCGCCTTGACCCAGAACAAAGCATTCGCGGTGGTTCAGAATATCTAGCGACGTTACTAACGCGTATTCCCGAGCGCATACCTCATCCTGACAGACTATGGTTCGCACTAGCCGCGTATAATGTAGGTTTAGGGCATTTAGAAGATGCACGTGTATTAACAGAGCGCCAAGGTGGAAACCCAGACATGTGGGTTGACGTGAAAAAGCGCTTGCCGCAATTAAGACAAAAACGATATTACAAAACCACACGTTACGGTTACGCCCGAGGCAACGAAGCGGTTATCTATGTGGATAATATTCGTCGATACTACGACACCTTAGTGTGGCTTAAAGAGCAGCAGCCTGAGCTAATGCCAGTAGAGCTGCAAGAGGAACAAAGCGATGTTCAGCTGGGCGATGTAAGCGGTGACGACGAAACTGAGAATGACATCAATGAACGCACGTCTACGCCAGACGCTCCAAAAATTAATGGCACAAAGAGCGAAACTATCGAAGACAAAGCTGACGGGGGCGATACAGTCGAGAACCAAACGAGCCAGAACGCGCCTAGCCAGAAACAAACTAGCAAGAATGAAACCGCTCAGAGCCAAGCCCCAGAGACCGGCCCCGAGCAAGACAAAGCAGGTAAGAACGGAGCCAGCAAGAACAACGCATCCGATACCCCAGACGCAGAGAAACAAGCTGATAGCGACAGTCAGCCTGAAGAAAGCGCAGATTTACTGCAAGATGAAACCAATCAAGAGCGTTAACTTTTAACGCCCCAATACTAATGAAAAGCACTAATGAAAACCCACAGTAAAGTTTGATTTACGATTACGCTTTTTAGTTAAATCGCTTGTCATTTTTCATTCATAACAAACTGTTAGATTATATTTTAGTGAACATAACGACTCTTTAAGGTGTCGACTATAAATCCTATCGAGCGATTTGACAGTATAAAGTTGATATCTTAGTTTTAACGAGAATATGTTTGCGCAAAATACTGAAAAGACAGAAGGAAAAATGAATGAAAAAGAGAGCCACTATTAACAATCGCAGCAGAGTTGCGAATACCAGCAGACGCCGTCAACTTTTAAAACGTGTGCACAGCAAAGTCATCAGTCGACGTCAGCAATACCAAATGACAGAGTTAGCACAAGAGTGGGCCAGCGCAATAGCCAACTAAGCTTTTTTTTGCTTATTGGCTTTAATTTGCGCACGTCGCTTGCGAAAAAAAGCTGATATTGTTTCACCGCACTGCTCACCCAATACGCCTCCTACTACTTCGACTTGATGATTAAGGCGAGTATCTCTGAGCACGTCCATTATGCTTCCTGCTGCCCCTGTTTTCGCATCGTGAGCGCCAAATACCAAGCGTTCTATCCGACTATGAACCAGCAATCCAGCACACATAGTGCATGGTTCTAGCGTGACATACAAAGTGGTGCCAATCAGGCGATAATTCTGAATAAACTCTCCAGCTTGACGAATCGCCTGCATTTCAGCGTGGGCTGATGGGTCGTTAAGCATGATTGATTGGTTCCAACCTTCACCTATTACCTGTTGGTCTTTTACCAACACTGCTCCTACTGGGATTTCGCCAGCGTCAGCGGCTTTAGTGGCCAAGGCTAATGCGTGGCGCATCCAAAGTTGATCTTGTTCTAAAGTCATCTTACTCTTTAATTAACGGTTTGCTGGTCATGAAATTGGTGAAATAGATTAATTATTTCGTCAAATTAACCAACCTCATTACGAAAGGCATTACCTACCAACAACTAACTCTTTGATTAAATTAACTTTTTAATTATGGTCAACGAATTGCTTAATACTATTCAAATATGGATACTATTTTAACACATAGATTTGAGGAATAGACATGAACATCACTGCCATCGCCATTGTCGCTATCATTTGTTGGGCTATTGTTGAATTAACCAATGGCGCAAAAACCAAGAAAAAAAGCAAAGTTAGCCAACAAAAAGAAACTGAACTTGAACAACAGGTCACAGAATTAAAAGAGCGCGTCGAAACATTAGAAAAAATTGTAACCGATGAAAAGTATGACTTGCACCGTCAGTTCGATGATCTAAAAAAAGATAAAGTGGCTTAAAGCCAACAAGAGCAAAATCCTAAAAAAAAGGGCCATCTCACACCGAGTTTGGCCCTTTTTTATTGCTTTGCCGCGCTCACAAATTACTTACGCCATTGCCATTAAATTTTCACTGAGCGGTTAATTATTTATTGGAATGAGCATTATGGGTGATAGGCACCGCATACATAGACAACACTTTATGTTTAATCTCTTCTGATTCATCACATAAACGAGACGACAAATGCAATTTTGCTTCATCAATTTTAGTTTGGCTATAAGAATCGGAATTTGCGCAATTATCACGCCCCATTAATTGAACCGCGGCATCTGCACTAGGAAACTGTTTATAGTTTTGTTTTATCTGTACATCAATTTGCTCGGCGACCGCTTTAGCACTGTCAAACTCGTCATCTAATATTTTGCCAAATGCGACGTGAACATTGCCCTTATAACCCACTATTCCATCTACTATGCTACGAATATCTTCGCTATCGGCTTTATCATAGCTGCCTTCGACTTCTGTTGTATGCAGCTCCTTTGCTTTACTTAAATCGCAGGGGTCGAACTCATAAGAAATAGACACAGGCACGATACGTAAGCTACGAACGTAATCTGTCAGCGACTGCGCTTTAGGCTTGTTCAGACTGAGCATAGAAATAATCGCAGGGTTGGTAGCATCCACCCCGTCTTTCGCCCGCCCTTCCCTTTGCGCAATCCAAATATGCTGGGCATCATTCTTTAAGGTATGAAAAATATATTCACTGAGGAGTTTGGCATCAGCCAGCTTCTGTCGTCTATCTTTGGCACTGCGGTTTACGATAAAGCACTTATTTAGGCGAATTAAATCAGCTACCCAATCCTGTTTCAGTAGGTTATCCCCAACCGCTATTCGAACCGTGTCCTGACCATTTTGATGCAAAGACCAATTTACAAACGCTGGGTCTAGTGCAATGTCCCTGTGATTGCTCACAAAAATACAGGGTTGGCTTAAATCTAAATCCTCGAGCCCAGATACGCTAAAGCTATCTGTCGTTTGCTCAATCATGCGCTCCATGTAAGGCTCAACTAAAACCTGAAAATCGCGTAAGCTTTTGATACTGGAGCGTCGTTTAGACAAATACAAACGCGTAATCCCTCTCAACAAAGGATAAGTAAAACGCGGCCAAGTTGAAAAGCGAAAAGCGACTAAGCTATCCATCAGCTGCCGATTGCGGATCAGGCGCGACAATACCTGAGGTAAATCACAATCGTTAAACGGACGAATTGAGTCAAATTTTGCATTCATGAAAAAAAGCTACTCAAAGAAAATAAAAAGGGGGCGCATTTTGCCTGCGAAAGAAACAATCAGCAATCCTAATTTAGCGTAAATAGGCTACCAACGGTTCTGTTCATACCACTAGCAAACTCTTCTGCATTAGATTGCACTTTTAACCTAACACTATCACAGACCATGGCTTACCCTTGAAGTTCGCGGCAAATAATTTCCACTTCGCCGTTATCCGCTGTGATGTACGTTGAATCTCCAGTGATAGTAAATGACATATCACACGTGCGCGAAACCAACTGGGCCAACCTTTGTATATCTTGCCACTCAAACTGATAAACCTTGACTGATAAAGAAGCAAAGCCACTGTGACTTTGCTTCCACCATGTATCTGATTTACTGTTAAAACTATATATTTTAGTGGCTTTCGCCATACGACTGGCTTTCTTCACTCTCTCTTGAGCTGGCTCTCCCACATCAATCCAAAGATGCAATTGATCATCCAAACCACGCAACCAAATGTCGGGCTCATCGACTGAACTTAAGCCTTTGGTAAAACTAAGCTGTTCATCAGCGTTTAAGCAATACGCTAAAACCCGGCTCATCATTCGTTCAACCGTTTCCGACGGATGCTGTGCAACTGTCAGGTTCAGGGCAGTGTAATAATCGCGATTTAGGTCTGACAATGATATTTTAAATTTATAAATAGTGGGCTTAATAGCCATAGGAGTCACTCAAAATGAATAGGTGAGAAAATAAAAAAGGCCAGTGAAACTGGCCTAAATTTAGGAATTGTTTTAGCTTATTCCCACTCTATGGTTGCGGGTGGCTTTCCAGAAATGTCATATACAACACGAGAAATGCCGTCAATTTCATTGATAATGCGATTCGAAACCTTACCTAAAAACTCATAAGGTAAATGTGCCCAATGTGCTGTCATGAAATCAATAGTTTCTACTGCTCGTAACGAAACAACCCAATCGTATTTGCGTGCATCACCCATAACCCCAACTGATTTGACCGGCAAGAATACGGTAAATGCTTGGCTAACCTTGTTGTACAAGTCATGTTTGTGTAGCTCGTCGATAAATATGGCATCTGCTTTGCGCAATAGATCGCAATATTCTTTCTTAATTTCACCCAATACGCGCACACCTAAACCTGGACCAGGGAAAGGGTGGCGATAAAGCATGTCATAGGGTAAACCGAGTTCGAGACCAATTTTACGCACTTCATCTTTGAATAACTCACGTAAAGGCTCAACCAAACCCATTTGCATATCTGCAGGTAGGCCGCCAACATTATGGTGAGATTTAATCACATGCGCTTTGCCGGTCGCAGAACCAGCAGATTCGATGACATCTGGGTAAATGGTGCCCTGAGCTAACCACTTAGCATTTTTTAGTTTCTTCGATTCTTCATCGAACACTTCGACAAAGACACGGCCAATGATTTTACGTTTCGCTTCAGGTTCGTCAGTACCGGCTAATGCAGATAAGAAACGTTCTTCTGCGTCAATTTTGATGATATTTAAACCAAAATGATCGCCAAACATGTCCATGACTTGTTGACCTTCGTTTAACCGAAGTAAACCGTTGTCTACAAATACGCACGTTAAGTTCTTGCCTATCGCTCGGTGCAACAACATGGCCACCACGGAGGAATCAACCCCACCAGATAAACCTAGGATCACTTCATCATCACCGATTTGTTCTTTCATGCGTTCAACCGCATCTTCGATGATCGCGCCCGGAGTCCAAAGCTTTTCGCATTGACATATGTCTAATACGAAATGCGACAACATGCGCTGCCCTTGGCGTGTGTGGGTGACTTCTGGGTGAAATTGCACACCGTAGAATTGCTTTTCAGGGTGAACAATTGCCGCAAACGGACAACTATCTGTTTTCGCCGCGGTGATAAACCCTTCTGGCACCGCTGCGACTTTGTCGCCGTGACTCATCCACACATCAAGTAATGCGTTACCATTTGGACTAACATGATCCTCAATGTTATCCAGTAACGCCATTTGCTCAACCACTTCAACTTGCGCATAACCAAACTCACGCATATCTGACCCTAGCACTGCACCACCTAGTTGCTCGGCCATGGTTTGCATGCCGTAACAAATGCCAAATACAGGCACACCGGCTTCAAATACATATTGCGGTGCTCGTGGCGAATCTATCGCGTGAACAGATTCCGGCCCACCGGATAAAATAATACCGTTAGGATTAAATTCACGAATTTGCTCTTCGGTCACATCCGATGCCCATAATTCACAGTACACACCTATTTCACGCACTCTACGTGCAATAAGTTGGGTGTACTGTGAGCCGAAGTCGAGAATAAGTATGCGTTGATCGTGAATGTTTGTTGTCATCTTGGTACTCGTGTTATTAGCGCAATGGCGATAAAAAAAGGCTGGTTAAAAACCAGCCCAATATTCGGGATTAATCATTAACCTAAGCGGTAGTTTGGTGCTTCTTTGGTGATACTCACGTCGTGCACATGAGACTCGCCCATGCCCGCTGCAGTCACTTTAACGAACATGGCTTTTGTGCGCATATCGTCAATAGTAGCAGAACCGGTTAAGCCCATTGCAGAGCGCAGGCCGCCCATTTGCTGATGAATAATGGTTGAGATTGGGCCTTTGTATGCAACGCGACCTTCAATACCTTCAGGTACAAGCTTTTCAGCACTATTACTGTCTTGAAAGTAACGATCTGAAGAACCGTTGTTTTGATCCATCGCGCCAAGTGAGCCCATGCCGCGGTATGACTTATAGTAGCGACCTTGATATAACTCAACTTCACCAGGTGCTTCTTCAGTACCGGCTAGCATACTGCCGACCATAACTGAACTTGCACCAGCGGCAATCGCTTTGGCGATATCACCAGAGAATCGAATTCCACCATCGGCAATGACTGGCACATCAGTGTCTTTAAGCGCTTCTACCGCATCTGAAACGGCGGTAATTTGCGGAACACCGCAGCCAGTCACAATACGCGTAGTACAGATTGACCCTGGACCAATGCCTACTTTCACTGCATCAACACCAGCATCAGCTAATGCTTTCGCTCCTGCGCCTGTGGCTACGTTACCGGCAATTAGTTGTACATCAGGAAAGTCAGCACGCACCTTCTTCACTCTGTCGATAACGCCTTGTGAATGGCCGTGTGAAGTATCAATCAACAAAACATCAACGCCGGCTTCAACTAGCAATTTAATGCGCTCGTCAGTACCGGCGCCCACGCTTACTGCAGCGCCAACACGTAAACGACCTAATTCGTCTTTACAGGCATTAGGCTTACTTTCCGCTTTTTGGAAATCTTTAACGGTAATCAAACCGGTCAATCGAAATGCGTCATCAACCACTAAGATTTTTTCGATTCGGTGTTCGTGCATCAATTCAAGCACTAGGTCTGAATCAGCGCCTTCTTTTACAGTGACTAAATCGTCTTTGCCAGTCATCACAGATGAAATAGGTTGGTCTAAGCGACTTTCAAAGCGTAAATCGCGGCCTGTTACAATTCCGACCAAGGCATTGTCTTTATCTACTACAGGGAACCCTGAAAAACCATGATGCTTACTCAGTGTATTAATTTCACCGATAGTCGCATTTGGCGATACAGTAACGGGATCTGACACCACACCACTTTCATATTTTTTCACCATACGAACGTGATCGGCCTGAGCCTCTGCTGGCATATTTTTATGAATAAAACCAATTCCGCCTTCTTGCGCTAAGGCAATGGCTAAACGCGCTTCGGATACTGTATCCATAGCGGCTGAAATTAGAGGAATATTTAAGGTCACACCGCGTGTCAATTTGGTTTTCAAATCTGCGGTATGGGGGAGAACGGTTGAGTGCCCGGGCACTAACAACACATCATCAAACGTAAGAGCTTCTTTAGCGATCCGTAACATGCAACAACACCTGTTAAATGGGTTTTTATTGCGGCGCAATTGTAGCGGCTTTACCTTATCAGGTAAACTGCATTCCTATTATTTATTAAAGATTTTGTGCCTTATGTTTAGTGCGTCACCCGCAAACCGAAATATCTTTACTGTTAGTAAGCTTAATCATCTAGCTCGCTCAGTTTTAGAATCTGAAATTGGCCAAGTTTGGTTGAGCGCTGAAATATCAAATTTCGTGGCTGCTAGCTCAGGGCATTGGTATTTCACCCTCAAAGATAACCGAGCTCAAATCAAGAGCGCTATGTTTAAAGGTGCTAACCGTAAGGTGATGACTCGCCCTAAAGAGGGCGACAAGGTGTTGGTGCGGGCAAATTTAAGTATTTACGAGCCTAGAGGCGACTATCAACTAATTGTTGAACATCTTGAGCCTGAGGGCGAAGGTCAACTCAAACGCCAATTCGAAGCCTTAAAGCAAGCGCTGTCTGCACAGGGATTGTTTGCCAGTCAAAACAAACAACCGCTCCCTAATCATATTAGTCGTATTGGCGTAGTCACTTCAGCTACAGGCGCTGCGCTGCATGATATTCTCACCGTGTTGAAACGCCGTAATCCGGCGGTAGAGGTCGTTATTTATCCCACTCAGGTGCAGGGTGTTAGCGCCAGTCGGCAGATTTGCCGCGCGATAGGGATTGCCAACCAGCGCAAAGAGGTAGACGTTCTCATTGTTGGCCGTGGTGGCGGCTCGTTGGAAGACTTATGGTGCTTCAACGAAGAAAATGTTGCATGGGCTATTCATAACAGCGTGTTACCCATTGTCAGTGCCGTAGGCCATGAAGTAGATGTTACCATCGCTGACTTTGTCGCGGACTTGCGCGCCCCTACCCCATCAGCAGCTGCAGAGCTCGTTAGCCAGTCACAAGTAGAGATGCTCAACACACTTTTAGCGAAACGCGATCGCTTATATAAAAATGCGCGGACTTTGATTAAAGAGCTGCAATATCAACAACAATCCCTCAGCCAAGAACTTCATGCTTATCATCCGAAGAACCAACTTCGCCAACATATGCAACGGGTTGATAACCAACTCACTGCGATCACCCATAACATGTCAACTCGCTTGATGCGTGCTAAGCAGTCGAGCATTAATCTCAGCAGTAAACTGTCGCAGTTTTCGCCTAAAGCTTTATTAAAAGAAAAACAACAAACACATAGCATGTTATCTCAGCGCCTCACCCAAGCTTGGCAGCGCGGCTTAGAGCAGCGTCAATTAACCCTCGCCAACGCAAGCCATTTACTGGACACCGTCAGCCCATTATCGACGTTAGCACGAGGGTACAGTATTACCTTTAAAGACGATAAGGTGGTGAAAAGCCAAAAAGCTCTCATTGAAGGCGACGTGATCACCAACCGTTTTGCGGACGGGGAAGTAAAAAGCACGGTGAAGTAATACCATTCCACGTTAAT
>BAEM01000041.1 GCA_000314955.1 Paraglaciecola chathamensis S18K6
CCTGTAAGGAATGCCCCAGCGGCTTTTGCTCTGCGTTCTCACTATTTGAAAGGGAACAACCATTACTTCATAGCGACGCCTTAATCAAAAAACCGCTGGACGCATTCTGAGACGGTCACTTATTAATGCGGATTGGTATATCCTCAACTTTTCGGCATTAAATGCGCTGGTAGCAGTGCCCTTCGGCCCATATCTCGCTCACCATAGTTAGCACTTAGATAATCGAGTATTTCGTCCTCTTGAGGCAGAGGCCACAAATTTTGGGTTTTCTGCATCCAGCGAATTGTACTTAGCCAGCGCTCTCTACTCATGTGGTTTTGAGTCACCAATTTAGCAGAATGACAGGCAGTACAGTGGGCCCTCACCATTTCAAACCCGGGCTGTATCACGAGCCCAGATGCTGAATCGATTTGTGCTTTATCTGCCGGCTCACTAGCCCACGCTGGCAAAGTGCACGTCATATAAAAACATATTAGCCCTGCGAGCAAGCGTTTAGCAGGCAGAGATTCAAATTTTAAACCCAGCATGCTCATACCACCTGCACAGCAACGCGATGGCACGCATTGTTTAAATATCCTTTGGGGTTCCAGCCCGGCAAAATCATAGGCTGACTGACGCCATCACTGTCTGTCGCCTTAGCCCAAACTTCAAAGTAGCCTTTGCTGGGAAAATGAATTTCACTTTGCCATTGCTGCCAAGCATTGCGATTAACCGGTTTTTCAACCTTAGCTTGTTGCCAGGTTTGACCAAAGTCAGTAGAGATCTGAACCTGCTTTACGCTTTTATCACCTGCCCACGCATGCCCGCGTACGGCAAATGCATCAGACTGTTTATGGTTTTCCCCCGATTTAGGAAACGTAATAAGCGACTTAACAGGCATAGCGTGAATAATACACATGTCTTCATCCGCGACTTTGCTACCCGGCGCAACCGGCTCACAAGGTACGCGATATGCAGGTGCCGCCATTTTCGCTCCATCATGAACTTGGTCACGTATCACAATGCGCTCAAGCCATTTTCCCGAGGTAGATGCAGGCCACCCGCCTATCACCAAACGCAGTGGATGTCCGTTCATCAGCGGAATATCCGCATCATTCATCGCCCAAGCAATGAGGTTTTCTTCTTCTAACGCTTTGTTAATAGGAACGCCACGGGAGATAGCTTCTTTGCTTGGATCGCCGCTGATGTGCGTGTCTTTACCGTAGTAACCAATGTAAACCGCGCTGTCTTTTATTCCTACGTCCTTAAGCACATCGGCTAAGCGTACGCCGGTCCATTTCGGGCATGCTACCGCCCCTGTGGTCCACTGGTTGCCTTTGGCACCTGGGCTGAACTCGGCACGCCCATTCCCGCCGCACTCTAGTGTCAGTTGGTAACTATGATGAGTAAACTTTTGCTTTAAATCTGCCAGACTATATTGTTTGCGCTGCTTGGCTGACTCTCCCTCTATGGTTAACACCCAATTCTGAGAGTCTATTTCACTAGGCGGAATACCATTGTTACGCACAAACATATTTTCTGCTTTGGTGATCTTGTCATCCAACATATGAGCAGGGGTTTCTGCATTAATAGGCCGGTCATTCAACACCACCAAGCCCGCACTTTTTCCCACAATAGTGGACGGGCTATTTGTTTGCGCAAACGCACTTGAAATCATACCGGAAGGAAGAATTGGCGCTAATAAGCTTTGCGCCCCAGCGAATGCGCCAAGTCCTAATATAAAGCGACGACGCGATAAGCCACGAGACGCACTCGCCTCGTGTGCTAGGGATGAAGACGCTGCGTCAGATAAAGATACATTTGAAACAGATTCGGTATTTGAATCATTGGAAATTGCCGAAGGCTCATTGGCAGAAGAAAAAATAGACTCAGGCTTGGCCTGTGCTGGTTTCATGACATCACCTCTTTTAAGAAAATTTAAAGATAAGGAAGGCATACCAATATCAGTCCAGCGATCCATGCCGTTTCTAGCATCAGCAATAAAATAGGTTTGAAACCAACCGTCAATAATTGACTTAAATTAGATTTCATACCAATCGCCGCGATAGCGATGACTAATGCAAAACGTGAGATATCGGTAGATAATTTGGTCAATGCCTCAGGCAAGGCTACCACGCTATTGATGCTCATTAAAATAACAAAACCGATTAAAAACAAGGGAATACCTGGTGCTTTTGCATTACTGGTTTTATCGATATTCATCCGCAGCACTAACAAAATACACACCACCACCGGCATCAATAAGGCCACACGAACCAGTTTGGTCAGCGTTGCTAACACGCCAGTTTGCTCTGACACCGAATATCCTGCACCCACCACTTGAGCTACGTCATGAATAGTGCCTCCAAGGAAAATACTGGTGGCAGTTTCATCGAGCCCTAACATGCCAGCTATAATGGGATAAACCACCATCGCCATAGTCGATAGTGCCGTCACGCCAATAATGGTTAATAGAGTGTCACGATCTTTGTCTTTACCTTCAGGCAACACGGCAGAGATAGCCATTGCAGCTGACGCGCCGCAAATTCCTACGGCTCCGCCTGTCAGTACGCCAAAACGTTTCTGTAAACCAAACGCTTTTGCCAGCACCATGCCGAGCAAAATGGTGCTCATTATGGCCACCACGAGCAATAGGCCTGTTTTCCAACCCAGTGCGATTAAATCCCCAAAGGCAATGCGTAATCCAAGTAGCGCAACGCCAATACGTAGTATGGTACTGGCGGTAAATTCAATACCGGTTTTACATTGAGTGCCTTGATGTAAAAAAGACATGGCGATGCCTAACAATAAGGCAAATAACATGGCGGGCGCGCCGTAATGGTCGCTTAAAAAAAGCGCCGCCATGCCCACAGTTGTCGCCACCATAATGCCAGGTAGCAATGTTTTTATTTTATCCATATTTATCACTACCTGAATTTAGGTGGGCGTTTAAGATTGTTAAGATGTATTACGAGAAGTGCGTAATTAATCCATGGCTAATGCGACAAGAACTTCACGCTTGCGCTCACCTGAATATGAACGACGTCCGTGCATACTCATGTAGTTATCAACCAAGGCAACATCACCGTCCTGCCAAGGCAGATCAAAGGTGTAGTCTTTGGCTAAATCCGTTGCCAATTGCAAACCTTCAACAGGGATCGCACTGCCATCACCAAAAGTAATCGCACTTGAAGGATTTTCACGTACGCCCTTCCAGCCCATGAACGCGGCAATAAGTTGGTTGTAGAAAACTTCTTTACCGTTTTCTAGCTTAACAACGGCTGGTAAAACTGGCGTAGTAGCACGTAAACCACCATCTTCTGTCCATTCCCAGCTATAGCCGAGCTCTTTTAGCTTAGCTTCTGCTTCTGCTTGGCTTTCAACACTTAGCGTGCTTTTCCAGCTACGACCTTGACCAGAATTCACGTCATTTTCGCTTGGCATGTGCGTAGTGTATTTCAAGCCTTTATTGATAAAGTCTTGTGCTAACGCAGGTTGCTGCGCTTTTAGCTCAGCGAACAACAAATCAGACCGGCAAATAGGCGTTGCTCCGCCCTCGTCCGCAGCTGTTTTGCAGAAGAAAAATACCTTACTTGGTGAAATAGGCGTTTGAGCCATTTCGTGATGCAAAAATATTTCTACATGTTTAGGCGCTTCATTGGCGGTAAACACGCGCTCAGTGAAATTAATACGCACCGCGTTTGACAAGGATTCTTTATACGTAAAGTTTGGGTAACCAAACGCATTCGAAAACTCATCAAAGGTTTCAGCTGAATTAAGTGGGAAACCACGGAACAAAATCGCCCCTGACTCTTTTAGTTCAGCTTCAAGTGCGGCTTTATTTTGTTCAATCCATGCGGCGCATTCATCTAAAGTCTGCAAAGAGCCGTCGTTTAGTACGACTCGAGGAAAAACTGAATCACCGCTTTTGAGTTGATGAGGCACATCAACATAGTTAATCGCTTGTTCTGACATAATTACACCCTAATCGTAGATTGGATAGAAAGTATTAAATGCTTCTGCACAGAAATGGCCAGGATCATTAAAACGGCGGTTGCTGTTCAAGGCATTGATATCGTCCATTTCTTGCTGCGACAATTCGAAGTCAAAAATGGCTAAGTTTTCAGCTAAACGCTCAGGTTTAGAGGTTTTAGGAATAATCGCATTGCCCCGTTGAACGCCCCAACGAAGTACGACTTGAGCAGCTGTTTTGCCTAAACGCTGGGCCGCGGCTTTAACAACGCTTTGCTCAAGCACAGATTCAGCAGCGCCTGCCATATCTAGTTCAAGGTATGACAAGGCGCCAAGTGGTGAAAAGGCTGTCACTTGAATGTCGTACTGCTTGGCCAATTTCATCAAACGTTCTTGCGTCAAATACGGGTGTGATTCTACTTGCAACATGGCTGGCTTGATTTTGGCGTAGGCCATCAAATCGTTTAACAAACCTGTGTTGTAGTTACAAACACCGATTTCCTTGGTAAGGCCTTTTTCGACCAAGGCTTCCATGGCTTGCCATGTTTCGAACAAAGGTACCGGAGCCAATTCCATTTTAGGGTTTTCGGCGCTCGGGTCAGTGATCCACTCAGGCGGATAACGATCGTCGAAGGCAACGAATGGCTGAGCGATAGGGAAATGAATCAAGTACAAGTCTAAATATTCTAATTGAAGATCTGACAATGAGCGTTCAATTGCTTGTTGCACATGCTCTTTAGCATGATAGGTATTCCATAACTTGGAAGTGATCCAAAGATCTTCTCGAGTACACAGTCCTTCGTCGATGGCGCGCTTAATCCCTTGACCAACTTGCACTTCGTTACCGTAATCACAAGCGCTGTCTAAATGGCGATAGCCAGCTTTGATGGCTTCGTAAACAGCATCTGCACAAATATCTTGGGGGATTTTCCAAAGGCCGAAACCGACTTTTGGCATTTTGCTTTGACTAAGTGACATACAATCATTCCTAGGGTGAAAGGCTACAGGTAATAAAAAAGACGCTAACTAAATTCAATATTATGTCTTATATAAGACATAAGTTAAGGCACTGCCTATGATTTGTCAAATAGTTGTGTATAGCTTAAACAAGTTATACACAATCAGAAACTCAACCAATTGATTTTAAATGATTATTTAAAATCACATCAGTAAACGAAATGTAAACAAGAGGTTGATGAACGAGAAAGCAGAGCGGAAATCTGCCTCTCGTTATGTGGGATTTACCGTATAAGAGTCGCTTTTTATTGATTCAGCAACTCACGTAATTTACGTTCGGCGGCTTGTGCGGGCGATTCGTATTCTGTTAAATCTGAGACGCCGTCCAGATCATGGGATTCACTGGTGTGACTTTCACTATTATCTTCTGTGTCATCTCCAAACAAAGCGGCAAGTTGCGCTTTCGCTCTGCGCTGTTTGTCTAGCTTAGTGTCATCAAACGCTCTGCTCGATAACGCAAAATATTCGCAAAAATTTGCCCGCTCTTTGTCAACAATGTATTCGGCGCGCTCTTCATCACACCCAGTGCGATTTTGCGCATCGTGATTAAGACACATTTTGCACGCATGTATGTCCGTTTTGCACTGGCTGCATTCTTCACGGCGAGATACAGGGGTAATTATACGTTCTAGAAACGTACCGCACTGCCAACACGTTGCAGTTGCCATAAGTTAAACCTCAATATCAATGAATTTAGGATCATCAGAGTCAGGCTCTTTAGGCTGCGCTTTCTCTGTGGTGTGTTGTGCGCTTTTTGCCGTGGCATCTGGCGTAGCAGATTGGCTTTCTTGATTGTTGCGCTGACGCCTTTTTTCTCGCGGATCGTCTTTATCTGGGCGATAAGGTTCGTCATCTTCGTCGATGCGTTTCAACGCATCCTTTTTATCAATTTTTTTGACCTTGAGTTCATCATGGGCAATCGGTGATTTCCCTTCCCGTGGTAAAATCGAAAATAGTAAGTCATTCAACATCACTCTCTCCCGTTCATTACCTTTAAATAGTGTTATCCGTAAACTACAACACGACCCTAAAGCGCTTCTACTATCTAATGCATGTTAGCTAATGTTGCTTATTGCCTGTCGTGGCACTACTTACCTATCGTGTAAAGTTAGAGTACACATGCACATCAAGGTTCCCGCCTGCATAAAGCTGCTAACCCGAATATGCTGTTAAGTGCAAGTATAAAAGCCAAAACTGAGCCCATTTAAATTATGCTTTTTAGCAGTAACTTATTCCTGTTTCACTTTGCAACATTTTTCCACAAATTAGCGCAAAAAGTTAGAAGTTTACTATTGCATTAAGCAAGCCAATTAGCTAATGTTTGCGCCCTCAGTCGAAACACGGCCCAAGAATTACAATGTTTATCTCAATTACGCCAGCGAAACATCACCATCATTTAGCATAACCTTTCAGGTTGGTGCTGGAAGGTCTATTGATTCCTTCCTGCGGCGTAACGATTAACTAGCCCCCGGAAGGAAACTTCCGGGGGTTTTTCATTTAAGGCATTGAAAAATATATAATTCATGAGCATCGGTAAGATGAATTAACGCAAATGATAATAGGACAAGCAACTTATGAGTGACAGCAACAGATTACGTATCGCAATTCAAAAATCAGGTCGCTTAAGCGACGACAGCATTGCGTTATTGAAAGCCATTGGCGTTAAACTGCAAATTCGTGACCGCTTGCTAATTGCTCACGCGACCAATTTACCTATCGACCTACTTCGTGTTCGCGATGACGACATCCCAGGATTAGTAATGGATGGTGTAGTTGACTTAGGTTTCATTGGTGAAAATGAATTAGAAGAGAAAATGCTTGAGCGTCAAGCATCGGGTAAAAAATTCGAATTTAAAACCTTGCGTCGCTTAGATTACGGCGGATGTCGTTTGTCTATCGCCGTACCGAATGAGTTTGATTACCAAGGTGTTCAATCGTTAGAAGGCAAAAAAGTAGCGACAACTTACCCTTTCTTACTTGAGCGTTTCTTTAAAGAAAACAACGTTAACGCGTCTGCCGTTATGCTAACAGGCTCTGTTGAAGTTGCTCCTCGAGCAGGTGTGGCCGATGCCATTTGTGACTTGGTTTCAACCGGTGCCACCCTTGAAGCAAACGGGCTAAAAGAAGAAGAAGAAATCTTCCAATCAAAAGCCGTTCTGATTCAGCGCGCAGGTGAATTACCTGAAGCAAAAGCCCAATTGGTTAGCACATTCTTGCCACGTATCGACGGCGTTATGCAGGCCAAAGAAAGCAAATACATTATGCTGCATGCACCTAAGACTTACCTTGAACAAGTGAAAAGCTTGTTGCCTGGTTCTGGTAGCCCGACAGTATTGCCATTAGCAGGCAGCGACGACACGGTAGCCGTGCACGTAGTTAGCTCTGAAACACTGTTTTGGGAAACCATGGAAAAACTTAAAGCCTTGGGCTGTAGCTCGATATTGGTGATGCCAATCGAAAAAATGATGGGTTAGTGGATCAGTTACTCATTGTGTAATTGAGCAAGCTAATACGCAGTACGAATACCTTTAATTGGTCAGTGAGACGAACGAAAATGCAAACATGGTCGGGCCTAGATGAAGGCCAACAACAGGCATTGTTAAGCCGCCCAGCGATGGCGGACAACAAAACACTCAGCAATGCAGTCGCTGAAATTATTCAGCAGGTTGCCGACAACGGCGATAGCGCATTACGTGAATTAACCGCACGCTTTGATGGGGTTGAACTTGGTGAGCTAAGTTTATCCACAACTGAATTAGCCAATGCTCAGCACGACATCAGCGAGCATGTGAAAGCCGCGATTGATACGGCATACGGCAATATTCACGCCTTTCACAGTGCGCAAAAGCCTGTAGATGTAAAAGTGGAAACTGCGCCAGGCGTGGTGTGCGAGTTAAAGCACGCAGCGCTAGATTCTGTTGGTTTGTATATTCCTGGCGGCAGTGCGCCGCTTATCTCTACTGTTCTCATGTTAGGTGCTACCGCACAGGTTGCCGGTTGCCCGCGTAAGGTTTTATGCACCCCGCCGAATAAACAGGGTCAAGTGCCAGTTGAAATTCGTTACGCAGCTAGCTTATGTGATATCAACGAAGTGTATTTAGTGGGCGGTGCACAAGCCATCGCCGCTCTGGCACTGGGCACGGAATCGATTGCGAAAGTCGATAAAATCTTCGGCCCGGGCAATAGTTTTGTCACCGAAGCCAAACAGCAAGTCAGCCGCATTCCTGCAGGGCCAGCGATTGATATGCCCGCCGGGCCCTCAGAAGTACTGGTGATTGCTGATAGTAAAGCTAACCCGGTATTTGTTGCCTCCGATTTACTGTCGCAGGCAGAGCACGGCGCTGACTCACAAGCCATTTTGGTAAGTGACTCACGAACGTTGATCCAAGCCACAGAGCAAGAGGTAGAGCGTCAATTAGCCACGCTTAGCCGTCAGGAGACCGCCCGTAAAGCTATGGCGCACAGCCGTTATATTTTAACGGACTCTATAGACAGCGCAATTGAAGTAAGCAACCAATACGCCCCGGAACACTTAATTGTGCAAGTGGATAACGCACGAGCGTGTTTGCCTAAGCTTAAAAACGCGGGCTCGATTTTCGTTGGTCAGTGGTCACCTGAATCAGCTGGAGATTATGCCAGCGGGACAAATCACGTACTGCCCACGTACGGTTATGCCCGCAACTACTCAAGTTTGGGCTTAGCAGACTTTATTCGCCGCTACACAGTGCAAGAGCTAAGTGCCAGTGGCCTTCAAAACATTGGCAGTGCCATCATGGATTTAGCCCAAGCGGAAGGCCTCGACGCCCACAAACAAGCGGTTGCGTTGCGGTTAGAGACTCTTGATAGTCAACAGGAGCAAAACAATGGCTGAGCCAGTGAATAACCTTATCGATTTGCTGTTAAACGAAAATATTAAGGGACTTAAGCCCTATGAGTCTGCACGTCGTTTATTTTCTGGTGCAGGCAACAAACAACAAGCGTGGTTAAATGCCAACGAGTCACCTTTTGCCAATGAGTATGACATCGATGCTCAGCGTTTTAATCGCTACCCTGATTGTCAGCCACCAGCTGTCATCGATGCTTACGCACAATACGCTGGCATAGAATCAGACCAACTACTGGTGAGTCGCGGTGCAGATGAAGGCATTGAATTACTCATTCGCGCTTTTTGTACTCCAGGTAAAGACAGCGTGCTTATTTGCCCACCCACATACGGCATGTATGCCATTAGCGCTGAAACCTGTGATGTGGGTATAGAGCGCGCCCCTCTTAATGCTGATTTTTCACTCGACGTTGCGGCCATTAAAGCGTTTAAAGGCAAGGTGAACTTGGTCTTTATTTGTTCGCCAAATAACCCCACTGGCACCAGTGTTGATAAAAATCAGTTGCTTGAGGTGATTGAGCACTTTGCTGACAGTGCAATTGTGGTGATTGATGAAGCCTATATTGAGTTTGATCGAGACAATAGCTGGGCAACGCAGCTAAACCAATATCCAAATATCGCCATTTTACGCACCCTGTCTAAAGCGTTTGCCTTAGCAGGTTTACGTTGCGGGTTTACTCTGGCTCAAGCGCCGATCATTCAAGCGCTTATGAAAGTGATTGCTCCCTATCCTATTCCAGAGCCTGTGGCGCAAATTGCTGCTCAAGCCCTGGGTCAAAACGGCTTAGCAACGCTTGCACAACAAGTTGGCGTGTTAAACGCCGAAAAAGCCGAGCTTAAAAAAGCGTTAATGGCGTTTAACGATATTGCGTTGGTCGGTGACGATAAAGCTAATTTTATTCTATTTCGTACACCGAAAAAGAGCGCGTTAATGGCGCATTTGGTCGCCAATGGTATTTTGATCCGCGACCAGTCAAAACAAGTGAATTTAGACAACTGCCTACGCATTACCGTGGGCAGCCTTGAACAGAATAAACAATTGCTGAGCGGAATCAGTCGTTTTTTCACCCTTCAAACATCTACGCAGGAGGCCTAACGTGAGCCTAAGTCAGCAAGCTATTTTATTCATCGACCGTGACGGCACGTTAGTTGAAGAGCCGCCCATCGATAAGCAACTCGATACCCTAGAAAAACTGGTTTTTGAGCCTATGGTGATGCCAGTATTAGCCCAGCTACAAAACGCGGGCTTTCGTTTGGTGATGGTATCAAACCAAGACGGTTTGGGCACAGATAGCTTCCCTCAAGCCGATTTTGATTTACCCCATGATAAAATGATGAGCATTTTTGCTAGCCAAGGTATTGTCTTTGATGACGTGCTTATCTGCCCTCATTTCCCTGAAGATAATTGCACTTGTCGTAAGCCGAGCCTAGGACTAGTCAAAGACTATTTACAGCAAGGTAAAATCGATTTCACTCGCTCATTCGTGATTGGCGATCGTGAAACCGATATTCAATTAGCTGAAAATATGGGCATTGTGGGTATCCGCTATGATCGCGAAACAAAAGACTGGCCGTCGATTGCCAAGCAATTGTTGGCATCAAGTCGTATTGCTGAAGTGGTGCGTAAAACCTCAGAGACAGATATTCACGTTAAAGTCGATTTAGACTCTCAAGCCAAATCAAGCATTGAAACCGGCATTGGCTTTTTCGATCATATGTTAGATCAAATCGC
This sequence comes from Paraglaciecola chathamensis S18K6, assembly GCA_000314955.1. Classification (GTDB taxonomy): domain Bacteria; phylum Pseudomonadota; class Gammaproteobacteria; order Enterobacterales; family Alteromonadaceae; genus Paraglaciecola; species Paraglaciecola chathamensis. Next base: position 10,584 of record BAEM01000041.1, read on the forward strand.
CACCCATGGTGGTTTTGAGCTTAACCTGCGTGTTGACGGTGATTTACACATTGACGACCACCACAGTGTTGAAGACACAGCACTCGCCCTCGGTGAAGCGCTGAAAAAAGCATTAGGCGATAAACGCGGTATCGGCCGTTTTGGATTTGCCCTACCTATGGATGAGTGCCGTGCAGAGTGCATTATGGATATTTCAAACCGTCCGCACCTTAAATTCGAAGCTGAATTTAGCCGTGATACAGTGGGTGAAATGGCCACCGAAATGGTTCCGCACTTCTTCTATTCTATTGCCCAAGCGATGGGTTTGTCTTTGCACTTATCGACTTCAGAGGGCAATGCACACCATCAGGTAGAAAGCTTATTTAAAGTGTTTGGCCGCGCGCTGCGCCAAGCAATTCAGAAAAACGGTGAAGCCCTTCCCAGCAGCAAAGGAACACTATAGTGAGCACATCAGCACCTTTGGTTGGTAGCAAGCAGAATATCGTTATTGTTAATACAGGCTGCGCCAATATCTCATCAGTAAAATTTGCCGTTGAGCGCTTAGGGGTAAAAGTGGATGTATCTGATGATGTTCAGGTCATTCAAAAAGCCGATAAAGTGTTTTTACCCGGCGTTGGCAGTGCCAACGCGGCCATGGCCAGTATCGAAGTTAAGCAGCTTAAGTCTTGTATTCAAGGCTTAACCCAGCCTGTGTTAGGCATTTGTTTGGGTATGCAACTTATGGTTGAGCGCTCAGAGGAAAGCTTAGTCGATAGCACACCTTGCTTAGGTATGATCCCGGGTGACGTACAACGTATGCAGGTAGGTGATTTACGCCTTCCTCACATGGGGTGGAACACAGTGTACCCGGTTGAGCAAAACACCTTATTTAAGGGCATTGATGCAGGCAGTTACTTTTACTTTGTGCACAGTTTTGCCGTTGCAGTGGGTGAACATACCTTAGCGCAATCTGACTACGGTATGCCTTTTTCAGCGGCGCTACACAAAGACAATTTCTTCGGGGTGCAATTTCACCCAGAACGCTCTAGCGACGCTGGCGCTGCCCTTCTTAAAAACTTTATCGAGTTATAAACCAGATTATGATTATTCCTGCAATAGATTTGATTGAAGGCTCAGTAGTTCGACTTTATCAAGGCGACTACGAGCAAAAAACCCAGTACGAACTAAACCCAATTGACGTGGTTAATAGCTACGCTGACCAAGGCGCTAAGTGGTTACACATAGTCGATTTAACCGGTGCAAAAGACACCAGTAAGCGCCAGTTGAAGCTAATCGGCGATATGGTGGCCACAGGGCGCATGCAATTTCAAGCAGGCGGCGGTATTCGTAGCGAACAAGACGTGGCGCAACTGTTAGAACTTGGGGTAAAACGTGTTGTTATTGGTTCACTTGCTGTCAAAGAGCCAGAATTGGTGAAAGGCTGGGTGACCAAATACGGCAGTGAGGCCATAGTATTGGCGCTTGATATTAACATTGACGAGCAAGGCAATAAGTTTATTGCGACCCACGGCTGGCAAGAAAACTCAGGGGTATCATTAGAAGCCCTATTAGAAGACTTTTTGTCAGTGGGGGCCAAACATGTGCTGTGTACCGACATCAGCCGTGACGGCACTCTTCAAGGGGCCAATCATCAGTTATACAGTGAGATGGCAGCCAAATTCCCGACGATTGAATGGCAAGCATCTGGCGGTATCGGTAATTTAGACGATATCGAAGTGCTTAAGCCAACCCAAGTCAGTGGGGTTATTCTTGGCCGTGCTTTGCTTGAAGGTAAATTCACCGTCGAGCAAGCTATTGCAAGGTGGCAAGGCTAAACGACTTTTTGCTGTATATGCGGCCTGTTATTCGGTCGCCTAGTAAAGTGCGTAAGAGCACAGTGCGTAATAGTAGTGAGTACTAGTTGTAAGCAACAGTTGTGAGTGTTGTAAGTAACAGTTGTAAATAACAGTTGTAAGCAACAGTAAGTAGTAAAGCATTAACCTAGACGGTGACGTAGATACGTACCTCATGTAGCAGGTTGACACGATCCCTAACAATAGTTTTCAGTGAAAGGATTGCGCTCGTCTTGTGCTTACTAAATAATTGATAGATTGAACAGTAAATGATCATGGTAACAGTGATAGCGCTGCACCGTGACCCCACGATTTAGGAAAGAATGATGGCAGCATTTGGTACGGTTTTCATGCCCGAAATGGCATTGACTACATTTGAAAACAATCAATGGAGCGACGCAAAAATCGTTTCAGCAGATAGCATCAATTTACACCCTGGCGCACATGTTTTGCATTACTCAAGCACTTGCTTTGAAGGCTTAAAAGCATTCAAACATGATGACGGTAGTGTGCATGTTTTCCGCATGGACCAAAACATTGAACGCTTTGCCCAAAGTGCTCGCCTGCTGTCATTGCCTGAAATCGATAAAGAGCAAGTCGCCCAGATGATTTTAGACATAGTCGCTCAGTACGTTGACGATGTACCGGCCCCACCAGGCTCTATGTATATTCGCCCAACTCATATCGGCACTGAAGCGGCAATAGGCAAAGCTGCCGTGCCATCATTGCACTCAATGCTGTATGTACTGTTATCGCCTGTGGGCGATTACTTCACTGGCGGTGCGAAAGCGTTGCGTTTATTACTTGATGAAACTGGCATGCGCTGTGCCCCGCATATGGGCATGATAAAGAGTGGTGGCAACTACGCCAGTGCACTTGGGCCGATTTCTAAAGCACGTGTTGATCACAATGCTGACCAAATATTGTTCTGCCCTAATGGCGATGTGCAAGAAACCGGCGCAGCCAACTTTTTATTGATAGATGGCAATGAAATTATCACCAAAGGCTTAGATTCTTCTTTTTTACATGGTGTCACCCGCAACACGATTTTGGCCTTAGCCAAAGACTTGGGCATGACCATCAGCGAGCGTAATATCACTGTGGCCGAGCTACTTGAGCGCGCGGCGAAACCAGGTGTTGAAGCTGCGTTATCAGGCACAGCTGCTGTACTGACCCCCGTTGGAACCTTTATACATGAAGATAAAGAATACACGGTAGGTAGCGGCGAAGCCGGCCCTACAACAGCTAAATTACGCCAAGCACTGAATGATATTCAGTGGGGTAAAGCACCTGACGTACATGGTTGGCTAAAGCGCGTTAAATAAGCCACGTTAAGGCGCCTACAGCTGAACGGTAGGCGTAATCATTTGTAAAATAATTAAGGTAAAAGGTTTACTATGCTCGCTAGGCGCATTATTCCCTGTTTAGATGTTCGTGATGGTCTTGTGGTAAAAGGCGTTAAGTTTCGTAACCACGAAACCATTGGCGAGATTGTGCCGCTGGCCGAGCTTTATGCTCAGCAAGGTGCTGACGAATTGGTTTTTTATGATATCACTGCTTCCAGTGATCAGCGCGTGGTAGATAAAAGCTGGGTAACCCGTATAGCGCAAGTGATTGATATTCCTTTTTGTGTCGCTGGCGGAATAAAGTCAGTTGAAGACGCTGGCCGCATTCTTGAAATGGGTGCAGATAAAATTTCGATTAACTCCCCTGCTCTTGCGAACCCAGCACTTATCCGTGAACTGCATGACACCTTCGGTCAACAATGCGTGGTAGTCGGTATCGATAGTTTCTTTAATGAAGAAACCGGCCAGTACCAAGTTCATCAATACACGGGAGATGAAAGCCGTACGCAAATTACCCGCTGGCAAACGGCTGACTGGGTGAAAGAGGTACAGCAACATGGCGCAGGTGAAATTGTACTTAACTGTATGAATCAAGATGGTGTACGCCAAGGTTACGACATCACTCAACTTGCGGCTATTCGTGAAAACTGCGCGGTTCCATTGATTGCTTCGGGCGGTGCGGGCGAAAAAGTGCATTTCAAAGATGTATTTGAACAAGCAGATGTAAACGGTGCTCTGGCGGCATCCGTGTTTCACAAGGGCATCATCCCCATCCCTGAATTAAAAACCTACTTACGTGAACAGCAGGTCGCCATACGCGATTAATAATCGCGTAAACTAGGCTAAACGATAGAGCACTGCTAAGCACAATATTTACCTGAGAAGAATACGAGAAAGACATGATTATCAATAAGCAAAACGTCGAGCAATTGGCTTGGCAGAAAATGGACAACCTATTACCCTGCATCGTGCAAGATGCCACCACAGGTAAGGTGTTAATGCAGGGCTACATGAACACTGATGCAATCAACCATACCCTTGAAACGCGTCATGTCACTTTCTTTAGTCGCTCTAAGCAGCGCTTGTGGACCAAAGGAGAAACTTCAGGCCACACGTTAGACTTAGTAGAGCTTAGTGCTGATTGTGACAAAGACTCGATTTTAGCCCTAGCCTACCCAAATGGCCCAACGTGCCACTTAGGCACAGAAACCTGCTGGGCTGATGCTAAATCGCCGTCAGTTAGCTTTATTGCTGAACTAGAGCAAGTTATTGCCTCACGTAAAGGCGCGTCGCCTGATTCAAGCTACACAGCTCATCTTTACAGTAAAGGCATCAAGCGTATCGCGCAAAAAGTAGGTGAAGAAGGCGTTGAGACAGCACTAGCAGCCACCGTGAAAGACTTAGATGAGCTTAAAAATGAGTCCGCTGATTTGCTCTATCATTTACTGGTACTGTTACAAGCAAGTGATTTGTCGTTGAGTGACGTTGTTGAAGTACTGCAAGCCCGTCACGCCAAATAATACCATTCCACGTTAATAAGTGATCACTCAGCGAGAGTTTAAAAGGGCTTAAACAAGGCGTATGACTGAATGAATAGTTGTTCTCTTTCGAAGTCATGCAACGCAGTGTAAGTCCTTTTAAAACTCGCCTACAAGGAATGCCCCAGCGGCTTTTGCTCTGCGTTCTCACTATTTGAAAGGGAACAACCATTACTACATAGCGACGCCTTAATCAAAAACCGCTGGACGCATTCTGAGGCGGTCACTTATTAATGCGGATTGGTATAAGTCATGACATTTACCTTGGCAGTTGCTGCCTAACAAGTAGCAACTGTTAAGAGCGTAATTTCCCCTTCGCAATACTTGGTTACACTCATATTTTCCTCGCTAATTATGAGCACATACGTAAGCAAACCCGCCCTACCCCTTTTGGTTAAAGGTTTACCCGATACTTGGCTATAACAAAGGACTAAACCCTTCGAATTAGTAGATGTAAAGTTTCGTAATTTCGTCATTTTAATAAAATAAAACGAAGGATATAGTATATCTGGTTTAGATTAGGTGCTTGAAATGCTTAGAAATTCATCTCAACAATATGGTTGGCTCAGTATACTGTTTCATTGGTTCAGCGCTGTCATCGTAATAGGCATGTTTGCCCTTGGATGGTGGATGGTTGACCTGAACTACTACAGCCCGTGGTACACCGATGCTCCCCACTACCATAAAAGTGTCGGCATACTGCTGATTGCTCTAATCACTGCACGTATTGCGTGGAAAGTCAGCCAAACAAGTCCTGAAGCAATAGGCAATAAATGGGAAAAAAAGGGTGCTAAAGTGGCGCACGTATTACTCTATTTATTGATTTTCACAATGTTTTTTAGCGGATATTTGATTTCCACTGCTGACAACCGAGGTATTGAAGTATTTAACTGGTTTACATTGGGCTCCATTGGGCGTTTATTTGAAGACCAAGCGGATATAGCAGGATTAGTTCACGAATACTTAGCCTATACCCTGATTGGATTAGCTAGCTTGCACGCGTTAGCCGCATTCAAACATCATTTTATTAATAACGACACAACTCCGGTAAGAATGCTTACCTTAAAACAACAAAAGGAACAGAAATGAGAAGATCACTTTTAGCATTTGGTTTACTCGCTTTATTAACCAGTAAAGCATTTGCCGCAGACTATATAGTGGATACAACAGGCGCGCATGCATCAATTAATTTTAAGATACAGCACCTAGGTTATTCCTGGCTAACTGGCCGCTTTAATACCTTTGACGGTAAATTTAGCTATGATCCTGCTAAACCTGAGGCGTCTACCATTTCAGTGAATATTAATACTGACAGCGTTGATTCAAACCATGCTGAGCGTGATAAACACATACGCAGCGAAGACTTTTTATATGTTAAAAAATACCCTACTGCGAATTTTGTCAGCACCAAAGTAGAAAGCTTAGGCGGAGAGCGTTTAAAAATATTCGGTAACTTAACCTTACACGGCATCACCAAACCTATCATCATCATGGCCGAGAAAATCGGCGAAGGTAAAGATCCATGGGGTGGATATCGTGCCGGCTTCTCAGGTACCACGCGTATTGCCATGGCAGATTACGGGATCATGACCAACCTTGGGCCTGCATCCACCCATGTTGAGCTTATGTTGAACCTAGAGGGTGTTAAACAATAGCTCTGTGGACATTTAGCGATCACAGCCCACTTTTCAGTGGGCTTTTTATTGATTTATTTAAAATAATAAACATATAAAAATCAATTACTTAACAATAAAATCAAACTTTATTTAATTTTTTTAATTGAAAAATGTTGTGCCTATCCCTACATAGTATTTGTTGACGCCGAAAGGGTCGACACAGATTCAAAGGAAGCGGATCTGGCAGGAAACTGCAAAGCCCTTAGGGTTACGCGAGGAACGCGTTACTTAATTAACGTCGCCGCTAGTCGGGACACTTTAATCACATATTGCTTTATAAAGAGGATATGCAAAATGCGTAATATCGATCTATCTCCACTATACCGTTCATTCATTGGTTTTGACCACTTGGCATCCATGATTGACACTGCATCTCGTAACGAAAAACAATCTAGCTACCCTCCCTACAACATTGAGTTGATAGCCGAAGATAAGTATCGCATCACTATGGCGGTTGCGGGTTTCGCAGAAAACGAAGTCTCAATTGAGGTGCAAGAAAACACCCTAAAAGTCACAGGCAACAAAGCAGCTGCCTCAGACGAAGAGCGAAAATTCCTTCACAAAGGGATATCGGAACGTAACTTTGAACGCAAATTCCAGTTAGGCGACCACGTTAATGTGCTCGACGCCAAAATGGAAAACGGTTTACTTCACGTTAATTTAGAGCGTGTGGTGCCAGAAGCGAAAAAGCCGCGCACCATTCAAATTGGTAGCAGCAACGAAAAGTTAATTGAGGACGGAAACAAAGCGTCGTAATTAACCCTGCTAACATTTGATGTGTTCCCTGTGAATCAAAACGGCGCCTAGTGAGCGCCGTTTTTTTATGTCTTATACCAATCCGCATTAATAAGTGCCCCCTCAGAATGCGTCCAGCGGTTTTTGATTAAGGCGTCGCTATAAAGTAATGGTTGTTCCCTTTCGAATAGTGAGAACGCAGAGCAAAAGCTGCTGGGGCATTCCTTTCAGGCGAGTTTTAAAAGGGCTTACACTGCGTTGCATGACTTCGAAAGAGAACAACTATTCATTCAGTCATGCGCCTTGTTTAAGCCCTTTTAAACTCTCGCTGAGTGATCACTTATTAACGTGGAATGGTATTATATCAATTCCATTAAATCGCCAGAATAAACGCTTTTAATAAAGAGACACTATGTTCTGTATCGACAGTCCAATCAGCGCGATGAAAGTCAATAACATACCAGATACACGTTGCCAGCTTGCCCCTGAGTGATGTTTAAGGCCATAGGCATGCACTAACCTACCGATAAGCAATGCAACCCCTGCACTATGTAATACAGCTGAGTGGGCTTGGTTAATTTCAGCCACTAACATCAGCACCAAAATCAAAGGTACATATTCTGCAAAATTGGCGTGAGCACGAATGACACCAAGAAAGTGGTTGTCTCCTCCGTCACCTAAACTGATTTTTCCTGATCTGCGACCTTGTATCACAAGAATCGACAGGTACATAAAGGTTATCCCAAGTAGTCCGCCGTAGAATGCAGTAATTGGTGTGTGTAACATGAGCAATAGGTTCCTATATTATTGTGTTTACGTTTATCGTTTTACGTTATTCGAAACAGTTGTAGGCTGATTATAGACATAAAAAAACCCACTTTTCAGTGGGTTTTCTATCATTCGTTTAAATAGCGAGAATTAACCAAGTAAAGATGATAATTGCTGGCTTACGACATCAACGCCTTTGGTACCATCAATTTTATGGTACTGGCAGTTGTTTTCGCTCGCTTCATTCTGGTAATAATCCACTAATGGCTTTGTTTGCTCGTGGTAAACACTTAAGCGGTGACGAACGGTTTCTTCTTTGTCATCTTCGCGGATAACAAGGTCTTCACCGGTTTCATCGTCTTTACCATCGTTCTTAGGTGGATTGTATTTCAGGTGATATACACGACCTGATGCAGGGTGAACCCGGCGGCCAGCCATGCGCTCTACAATCACTTCATCCGGTACATCAAACTCGATAACGTGATCGACATTAATGCCTGCTTCTTTCATTGCATCAGCTTGAGGAATGGTGCGCGGGAAACCGTCAAGTAAGAAACCGCCTTGGCAATCTTCTTGCGCAATGCGCTCTTTTACCAATCCGATGATAAGCTCATCAGAAACCAGTTTACCTTCATCCATAACGCGCTTAGCCGCGTTACCTAGCTCGGTGCCAGCTTTAATAGCTGCTCGTAGCATATCACCCGTAGAAATCTGCGGAATGCCATATTTACCCATTAAAAATTGAGCTTGAGTGCCTTTACCAGCACCAGGAGCACCAAGAAGAATAATACGCATATTCTTTCCCCTCGCCTTAAGTTTAAAGTTAAAAAATTCTGTGCCGAACTTTACACATTCGGCCTTTTAGTTACAAGCCATATAAGACGTATGTCTTAGGTCAAATGTATAAACTTCTATTAATGCATAATATACACAAAAAATGGGCTAAAGAGCCCATTTTTTAACGTTATGTTGAGTAATTTAGCGTTATTTTGCTAAATTCATTAGTAGAGTGTTTAATTTCTGCACAAAGGCTGCAGGGTCTTTCAAGCTACCTTGTTCTGACAAAGCCGCTTGGTCAAATAAGACTTCAGTCCACTGTCCGAAACGCTCTTCATCTTGCTCATCTGCAAGCATTTTCACCAAGGTATGCTCTGGGTTCAATTCGAAATGATATTGAGCCTCAGGCACTGGTTGACCTGCCGCTTGCATCAACTTGATCATTTGCGTGGTCATGCCACTGCCATCAGCAACAATACATGCAGGTGAATCAGTTAAGCGGTGGGTAAATTTCACTTCAACGACTTTATCGCCTAACACCGTTTTAACGCGCTCAGTTAAGCCTTCAACTTGCTTTTCAGCTTCTTCTTGGGCTTTTTTGCTGTCTTCGTCGTCTAAGTCGCCTAAATCTAACTCACCGTGAGTAATTGACTGGAATGACTTCTCGTCAAATTCGGTAAGGTGTGACATTAACCACTCATCGACGCGGTCTGACATCAGCAATACTTCAATGCCTTTCTTACGGAAGATTTCTAGGTGTGGGCTAGACTTCGCTGCTTTGTAGCTATCGGCTGTGATGTAGTAGATTTTGTCTTGGCCGTCTTTCATACGACTAACGTAATCTGCAAGCGACACTGTTTGCGCGTCACTGTCACCGTCAGTTGAAGCAAAACGCATTAGACCAGCAATTTTCTCTTTGTTTGCGTGATCTTCCGCTGGGCCTTCTTTTAAGACATTACCGAACTCAGCCCAGAAACCTTGATACTTTTCGCTGTCGTTTTTCGCCATGCGTTCAAGCATCTGCAATACACGCTTCGTACACCCTTGGCGAATAGCCTGGGTAATTTTGTTGTCTTGCAAAATTTCGCGCGATACGTTCAATGGCAAATCGTTTGAATCAAGTAAGCCTTTAACAAAACGCAAGTAAGTAGGCATGAACTGTTCAGCGTCATCCATGATGAATACACGCTGTACATATAATTTTAGCCCGTGCTTTTGGTCACGGTTCCACATATCAAATGGCGCTTTAGCCGGGATATACAGCAAGCTGTTGTATTCAGTTTTACCTTCAACCTTGTTATGTGACCATACAAGTGGATCAGTAAAATCATGAGATATATGCTTGTAAAACTCTTTGTACTCGTCGTCAGTTACTTCTGACTTATCACGCGTCCACAGGGCTGTTGCCTTGTTTACTGCTTCCCATTTTGCAGGCTGCGCAGGAACTTTTTCGCCGTCAGGGCCTTCGCTTTCAGGAACTTCCTCTTTGTACATCATCACAGGAATGCTGATGTGATCAGAGTATTTGCTTACGATAGAGCGCAAACGCCAGTCATCGGCGAACTCTTTTTCGTCATCACGCAAGAACAAGGTAATTTCAGTACCACGATCTGCTTTTTCGATATCAGCAACAGTGAACTCGCCTTCACCTTCTGAAGTCCACTCAACGCCCTTACTTGCGTCATCACCGGCAGCGCGCGAGCGCACAACGACTTTCTGAGCAACAATAAATGCCGAGTAAAAACCAACACCAAACTGACCGATTAACTGTGAATCTTTCGCTTGGTCGCCAGATAGATTGCTGAAAAATTCAGACGTACCTGATTTTGCAATAGTCCCTAAATGCTCAATAACACTGGCGCGGTCCATACCGATACCGTTGTCACTGATAGTGATAGAGCCGGCGTCTTTATCTATGCTTAACTTAACGCATAAATCGCCATCACCTTCGTATAGGCTGTCGTTAGACAACGCTTTGAATCGTAATTTGTCAGCTGCATCGGCAGCGTTAGAAACAAGTTCACGAAGAAATATTTCTTTATTCGAATAAAGTGAATGGATCATCAACTGAAGTAATTGTTTTACTTCGGTTTGAAAGCCATGAGTTTCTTGATGGGCAACTTCAGCCATGGACAAGTATCTCCTAAGTTAGTTGGTTTCTGTTTGTGTGTAAGGAGATAAGGCCGCTTGAATGCAATTCAATACAAAACATGAAAAAATTGTAACTATCGATGAGATATTGAACGGCCTAAGAACAAGACCGTTAAAAAAGTGCGATATTTTCGCTTATAACAAGCTTCTTCGACCGACAAAGGCATGGGTTAGTGTGTTGCCATCAACATACTCTAACTCGCCCCCTACCGGCATACCATGGGCTAAACGTGTGGCTTGAATATCGCGAGCTGAACACATTTGACCAATATAATGAGCAGTCGCTTCACCTTCAACCGTAGGGTTAGTGGCTAAGATCACCTCATTTAAGTCTTTATTGTCGAGCAAATTGGCCAGCTCGTCTAAACCGATTTCACTTGGGCCGATACCGTCGATAGGCGATAAGTGCCCCATCAACACAAAGTACAAGCCTTTAAACTCAGCAGTTTGCTCAATTGCCACCACGTCTTGTGGTGATTCAACAATACACAAAGTCCCTGCTTCACTGCGCGTAGGATGAGCGCAAATCTCACATAATTCACTTTCAGTGAAAGTACGACATTGTTTGCAATGCCCCACATGCTCCATGGCGTTATGCAACACCTGGCTCAACTGCAAGGCACCGCTTCTATTTCGCTCTAATAAATGAAACGCCATACGCTGAGCACTTTTTGGGCCCACACCAGGTAACACTTTAAACGCATTAATTAGCTCTAAAATAAGAGGACTAAGTTTCATCTATACTGCCTTGAATGAAAAAGTAAGTTTACTTGCTATAAAATTGTGACACCCAACACCTAACCGCACAATTAAGTGTATTCATTATGAAGCGACATGCTTAACAAACCAAGGGTTTAAGCACGCCAAGCACAGTTCACAAGCAGCGCATACTAACGTGTTTATCAATATTTCTCTATCCCAAGTCGGCCGATTTTTAAGTGCTTAAAAAATGATTAGTCATCACTTTTTAGCCTTGTAATAACGAGAAAATTGCGCGCTCCCTAGCTTCAGTATGATTTTTAGCAGCACCGCTGCGCCCGATTGAACGACCGAGCAGGACGCTCAGGCTGGGTGAGTATCATCAGGGACGTGTTTACTCCGTTATTGAATAATCATATTTCTAAGCTGCGTGTGCCGCAGCTAACGTGGAAACTTCATAAAGAAGCCAGCCCCAAAGTTTCTAAGCTGCCTGTGCGGCAGCGAACGGACGACGAGCAGCTGCACAACATTGACCACTTTTCTAAGCTGCCTGTACGGCAGCGAACCAAGCTCGTCAGCCAAGGAAGGCACCCTTTTATTTCTAAGCTGCCTGTGCGGCAGCGAACATGCTTAGACTCAGGCCAAGCTAACTCAGAAATTTCTAAGCTGCGTGTGCCGCAGCCAACGATACCTATTCCTAAAGACCTACGCTTCATGATTTCTAAGCTGCGTGTGCCGCAGCTAACCTGCTCCTAGTTTCCCTGTGACGGCCCAGACTTTTCTAAGCTGCGTGTGCCGCAGCTAACTCGCCACATTATAATATCGCTGCATATCTTCGTTTCTAAGCTGCGTGTGCCGCAGCTAACTTTTTCGGTGCGCCAGGTATCGCTGATGTGGTTTTCTAAGCTGCGTGTGCCGCAGCTAACAGTGTGTAGATACTTGAGCGGTACAACCAGTCTTTCTAAGCTGCGTGTGCCGCAGCTAACAGTGTGTAGATACTTGAGCGGTACAACCAGTCTTTCTAAGCTGCGTGTGCCGCAGCTAACAGGCAATGCTAAAAGTCATAGACGACACTAAATTTCTAAGCTGCGTGTGCCGCAGCTAACAGGGTTTACGCCAGTGGCGCATGGTCATAGCTTTTCTAAGCTGCGTGTGCCGCAGCTAACCCAAAGCGTTTATGAATTCCTCTTTTGCGCTTTTTCTAAGCTGCGTGTGCCGCAGCTAACGCTATAAAGCTGTGTTTAAGCCCGCTGTAGCGTTTCTAAGCTGCGTGTGCCGCAGCTAACAGTTTTCATATAAAGCCTTTTCGCCGCCTACATTTCTAAGCTGCGTGTGCCGCAGCTAACGCAAGCAGTAATGGGATCGTCCCGCACTGGGCTTTCTAAGCTGCGTGTGCCGCAGCTAACAAAATCAGTAAGCATTGCCCATGCGCTAACATTTTCTAAGCTGCGTGTGCCGCAGCTAACCTAGCAGGGTGAGACGCGCTTTCATTTCACTCTTTCTAAGCTGCGTGTGCCGCAGCTAACTAGCGCTCCATAGTTCGGCTTACCACCAGAAATTTCTAAGCTGCGTGTGCCGCAGCTAACTCTAGGTTCGCTATGTCATACGTTAACTGTTTTTTCTAAGCTGCGTGTGCCGCAGCTAACTAATAGCTTAATCGCGTGTTGTATTTTGTCGTTTTCTAAGCTGCGTGTGCCGCAGCTAACGTGATTATCCGACTGTTTGAAATATGCGGTTATTTCTAAGCTGCGTGTGCCGCAGCTAACAAAGGGGGCAGGTACGCGGTTTTTCTTGAATGTTTCTAAGCTGCGTGTGCCGCAGCTAACGTGCTGCATACGAGTGTGAAGAACTTCATCACTTTCTAAGCTGCGTGTGCCGCAGCTAACCCCTGTTCAGTGTCGTATGCTTGCATTATTGCTTTCTAAGCTGCGTGTGCCGCAGCTAACTATTAAAATCAGGTCCCAGCGAAGTTTTCTGATTTCTAAGCTGCGTGTGCCGCAGCTAACGGGCGGGTGTTTTCTTGCATAAATACTGGGGTTTTCTAAGCTGCGTGTGCCGCAGCTAACACCCACCAATCGCCACGCATAGCGCCATGCTTTTTCTAAGCTGCGTGTGCCGCAGCTAACGTGCGCCATTTACTTTCCCTTTTGATTTTCGGTTTCTAAGCTGCGTGTGCCGCAGCTAACTGCGGTTACACCTTCGAACGATGGCATTTTGCTTTCTAAGCTGCGTGTGCCGCAGCTAACTATTCACCCAAAGTGTAAGCGCCCCATATAAATTTCTAAGCTGCGTGTGCCGCAGCTAACTGGCTATGCATCGCATTAACCCTGCACTTTCTTTTCTAAGCTGCGTGTGCCGCAGCTAACATTCACCCAAAGTGTAAGCGCCCCATATAAAATTTCTAAGCTGCGTGTGCCGCAGCTAACTGCTTGTTGTTGCGCGGTTGTTGAACTTGGCATTTCTAAGCTGCGTGTGCCGCAGCTAACACGTGCTGGCGTTCCTGCTGGCACACCGCATTTTCTAAGCTGCGTGTGCCGCAGCTAACCCATGGACGATATAACAACGTTTCTTTGCCATTTCTAAGCTGCGTGTGCCGCAGCTAACCCAAAAGCAGCGCATCATATGTGCGGCCAATTTTTCTAAGCTGCGTGTGCCGCAGCTAACTCGGGGCTGGCTTCTTTATAAAATTGCCGCGATTTCTAAGCTGCGTGTGCCGCAGCTAACATTCCCTTCACTGTCCGTCTTGTGCAACTCAGTTTC
>BAEM01000040.1 GCA_000314955.1 Paraglaciecola chathamensis S18K6
GAAAAGTTTTACAGAGGTGGGTGAAGCTGGCCTCTTTAGGTGCACAGCACCGCCCGGCTGAACGGCCGGACATGGATGTACGGACTGGGTGCCGATCATCATGGATGTGTTAACTCTGCGATAGATTCGAAGAGCAAATAAAAAGTTTTGGAGAGGTGGCTGAGTGGCTGAAGGCGCACGCCTGGAAAGTGTGTTTAGGGTTAAACCTAACGAGGGTTCGAATCCCTCTCTCTCCGCCATATACCATCAAGGCCTTGCATGACGCAGGGCCTTGTTGTTTCTAGGGTTTAGCGGATTGACCTTGCGTGCCAACTGGTACAAAAGGTTGGTACAAATGAGTATAATGAGTTCTCCTTTCAAGCATCCAAAATCCGGTATTTACTACCTCAGAAAAGGCGTACCAAAACGTCTAGTCCCTATCATTGGGAAAGCTGTATTTAAGCAATCACTAAACACCAAAGATTTACGTGAAGCCAAAAGCCTAATCATCCCCTTGCTCGCAGATGTTGATAACCAAATACGACTAGCAGAACTGCAACTCACAGACGATAGCTCACAAGAGCTCAGTTTAAGAGACTGTCAGATCATAGCTAACCGTTGGTATGTTCATACAAGAGATAAGATTCAAGCTACAGATAACTATGAAGACTTTCTTGTGTACCACAATAAGGGAAATGAACACCTCCACTGGGACTCCAATGGGAAGACTTCAAGAGATGGGAATATTTATCCTCACTGGTTTGGTCTTTCTGATACGCTAAGTTTACAAGGTTCTGAAATACAACGAGCCACCAGCGCAGAGTTGATGACGTTTGCCAAAGAGCTATCATCTCATATCGACTCCCAGTTAAAGAGAGATGGGCTATCAGTAAGCCATACGAGTTCTTCCTACATCAATCTAGCAAAGGCGTTTTACAGTCATATCATTGATTTAGAGAAGCTCTGCTTAAGTCGTCATAGAGATAACTGGACTGATGAACCAAGAGATATGTCTTTAGCGCGTGAGCAGCTCTCTGAGGTCTCTAAAAAAGCGTCTTCTTCAAAGCAGACCATTGTTACAGAGAATAGTATTTCTAACGTCTATGAGCATTGGAGAGCGTCAGACATACTTCAAAATAAAGGGAATCAGTCTAGGCTAAAAACCCTTGATGAAACTAAGGCCAAAGTAGAGCGCTTTGTGGCTATCTTAGGGGATATGGATGTTACGACTATCAGTAAGAGCGATATCGTTAAGTTTAGGGATATTCTTTTACAACTCCCCAAGAATAGAACTCAAGCCGTTAAGAGCATGACTATTTCTAAGCAAATTCAATTCGCTGAGACTAGTTGTTCGAAACTCCTATCACCAAAAACCGTAGCAAATGCAATTAAACAGATATCTCCAGTGTTTACCTATGCGGTAGAGATGGGATTAATCTCGTTTAACCCTACGTTTGGGGTATCTGTTAAGAATACTCAAAAGAAAACTGAGGTAGATATAGCGGGTAGGGGATATACACCTAAAGACATAGAGAAGTTGTTTGCTGATGAGCTGTTTACTAAGGTCTCATCAAGTCTCACATATGGATTGGCTTGCTATTGGGTTCCTCTACTTTGTAGATATACAGGTGCAAGGTTGTCTGAGATAGCTCAACTAGACCGCTCAGATATAGGGTGTAATGAAGAGGGAATTCAATATCTAAATATTCGTAGAGGTGAAGGTCAAAGTATTAAGACTGATTCTTCTTTGAGGCATATCCCAGTACCTGCTCACATACTTGAGTTAGGCTTCTTAGACTATGTCGATAAGGCAAAAGGAAGACTATTTCCAGATCTCACTATAGGCACCTACGGTAGAGCGTCAGGGGCTTTTAGCAAGTGGTGGAGTGCTCGCGTCAAATCAAAAGGAATATCCATCAGTCAACCTACACATGCCTTTAGACACACCTTTAAGACTGATATGAGAGCCTTAGGTATCTCAGACAGCGTGAGTGATGCTATTACAGGTCATGCCGCTAAGTCTGAAGGTGGTCGTTATGGCTCAGTGCCACTCAAGACCAAGAAGGAAGCTATCGATAGGTTGAATCGATTGGATGTAGTCAGGATTTATTGAGCTGCTTTATTCAAGACTAATTGAATACTTACAGGCGCACGGCTAATTTTATGCTTTGAGATTCTAGACATAGCTGTTTAAGTTAGTAATATGCCCTTTTAAAATCAAAGGATATGAGAAAATTATGACGCAAGAGAATCAATTGGATGAGAACCACCAACCTAGTGTTATTGCTTTTAATTACAATAACAACAAGACAAAAGCGGTCCTAACTTTAAAAGGCATTATTGACGGAGTACTGGCTGACGTTTCATTAAATGAAGTCGAGATTACCTATCTAAAAGCATGGTGTAGCAACGATACCTTTGATTTTAATGATGGTGATTTTATAGATATCAAAGAGCAAATAGAGGACATTCTTGAAGACGGGATTATCACGTCCTCTGAGCAAAAAGATATTCAACAAATGCTGAAAGACATCCTTGAGTATTGTTCTGACACTGACGCCCCTACAAGAGAGTCTGTCAATTACCTTCTAGGCTTCCTTAGTGGTATCAGCGCTGACGACGTACTTAATGATGATGAAATATACAAGCTAAGGGATCACCTTTCAGGTGACACAGATCTCGTAAAGCAATGGCCTGCAAATGCATTGAAAGCTAGGTTAGATGATGCTTTAGAAGATGGGATAATTGATGATAGTGAAAGACACGATCTGATGAGTCTCGTAAAGGCTGTTTCAGGACAATCCTTTATAGATACTGGTCTTGCTTATGGAATGTCTGCGGATTTTTCAACAAGTAACGACAACCTCCTTAAATTAAATGGTTTAAATGTTTGTTTCACAGGTACTTTTATTAGTGGCTCACGTAACAAGCAGAAAGAAGTTGCAACTAAATTTGGTGCAATAGTGGTTCCTAGAGTAACTCGAAAGGTTGATGTTTTAGTATTAGGTTCAGTGGCTAGCAGAGACTGGAAGTTTTCTAGTTATGGCAGAAAAATAGAGGCTGTGTTAAGTAATCGAAATGGTGGGTCAACTACAGAAATTATTAATGAAGAGCTATGGAATATCATCACCTGTAACAGCATCTAATAGTCCCTGTATTACCTCCTAACCTTGTCTAAACAGATAATTGCCCCTCTATCTCTCTTCTGAACGATGGGGGGATACTGGAGGTACTCTTTATCCATAACGATTGCGTCGTTCCCTTATTTTCAAACAAAACGTTATCTTGAAAAGCTCGTTTTTTAGTCATTACTTCAAATAGCCACCAGCTCTCACTGTTCTCTTTAGACCATGCTAAATAGGTACAGGTAGTTAGGTACAATAATCGTTCCTATTTAAGTTGTTTTCTATTTATGAATACAATAGAATCTCAAAGTCTTAAATGTATAAAGGAACACCTCGTGAGTAAACATCAAACAGTCGCATACATCAGGGTCTCATCAGTTCAGCAAAACACTGATAGACAGCTGGTGGGTATTGAGCGCGACAAAGAGTTTATCGAGAAGGTTTCCGCTAAGGACACTAAGAGGCCACAGCTGAAGGCCCTATTAGAGCATGTACGCGACGGTGACATTGTAGTTGTACACTCAATGGATAGGCTTGCCCGTAATACTAAAGACCTCTTAGAGATCGTTGAGGGGCTTAAAATCAAAGGGGTGAGTGTAAGGTTCATTAAAGAGAACCTTTCGTTTACCGCTGGTGCTGACAATTCAATGAGTAACTTAATGTTGACCATGTTAGGTGCTATTGCTCAGTTTGAACGTGAGCTAATGCTTGAGCGTCAGCGTGAAGGTATTGAATCAGCTAAACAGAAGGGGTTGTATAAGGGACGTAAAGCCAGCATTGATAGAGCCTCAATAATGGCTGACATCAACAATGGTCTATCTGTACGAAAGACAGCCACAAAGCATGGCATTGCAGTTAGCTCAGTCAGTCGAATAATTAAAGCATTAAAAGTAGATTATCCATCATCAACATAATCAACTAGAAGTCGTTAAATTTAAGTCTCAGTGGGTTACTAGAAATTCCATTAACCGGATAGAAGTAATCTTCATTGACAGCTGATGCCCATTTAAACATTCGTTTAGAGCTTCTATTAGCTAGTAGAACAGAGATCTTGTTTATTATCCTATGACTTAAATAAAACCTATCCAACTAACATCGCACAAAGGAAAACTAGATAAATGGCAAAGCTAAAACCTGTTACATGCAGAGAATGTGGTCATCGAAGAGTGAAAGCTCTAGTGACACACCCCATAACAGGAAAGCAAAGGCGTACCACCGTTAAGTTATGTCAAGAATGTCATAGCAAGACCATTGACTATCCATTTTTTAACAGCTCGTTTGGGCAGTGGCTACGAAGAGCGTTCCAGCGTCAGTGTACTAACTCTATCCCAAGGGATACTCACGAATTGAGAGGTATTCTTTATCTCTGGAAGTTCTACCGTATTGCATGTGGTTTTCATAGCGATGGTGAAGAGGTCTCAAAGACCTACGATTATCAGCTCTGCCACATAGATCCTGTTAAAGGAGATGATGGCTCTGTAGGACGCCTTGTTTCATCAAATCTTATTATTGCTCCTGCTAAATTGAACAGGGAATTGTCAAATATACCTTACCCTTATACCAGCAGGGAATCAGTTTCATTAGGTGACTCGATAAGTGATGATAACTTCGTGTCGATTTGCCGCGAGCGCTACGATATCCCTCTATTAATTTCTGAGTTTTGCTTAATGCCGGTAAAACGTGGGAAAGACTTACCTGTGTTCAAATCTAACGGAGTAGATGTCGCTACCACGCTTTCTAAGGAGCTAAAGCGCTTAGGTTACCCAATCAGTCATATTATACCTATGGTTGTTGGCGCGGAAGAAAGGGCAATTGATATCTATGATACCTTCTTCAAAGTTGGAGGTACGCTTGCCTGTAATTTACTAATTAAAGATGGCATGAAGTGCGCTAGCTCATGGATTGAATACGATTTTTTAACTCCTTATGAGCGCAACAAGCTCAATAAAGCAAAGCGTGAAACTCGTAAGAATGAAGAAGAGGAATGGTGGTAATCCTATCCTAAAGTTAACTTGCTTGGGTTGCCTCTAGGCCTTTCTACGTGTGGGCCTGCGGGTTTTTCTTGCCGTGCAGTATTTCCGTCGATGTCTCGATATTTAGTGGCGGTGGACGGTAAGAAATCATAATGGATAGAATTCCTATCACTACTATCAGGCTGATGAAGGGAAATTAAATTTTTAGTAAGTCGAACATTTTTGAATTATATGAGATGAAGACTTTGTTGCTAATATCTTGATCGAGCGAGTTTCTAAAAAGCCTTTTGACTACTTCTCGTCTGAGGCGTTCAGCTCTCTGAGATTTCAAAGGATCGATTAATTCGTTGTATTCAAAAATTACTAACCTGCAATTCCTCGTAGTCAGTTCGTTTGCAATTTTGTCCCACCAAATTTGATCAGTTTCCCCCATTGATGAGCCGAATATACAGATCAAATCTGCTTGCTCTAAAGTTCTTTCACAAGTGCTCTCCAAGCCGTGTCTCTGGGCTAAATTGCACTTTGATTTGACTATCTGGTCAGTAATGTCGATATTATTTTGAAAGCCTTTATTCTCTATCTGAGTTGTATCGTTGACTCCTAACACCATATTTTCTACGACTGAGCCATGTACGTGACATATAGAATTCAACCGATAATCGACCTGACCTGTAATTCGCTTGAAATTTAATCCAGTAAGGAAGTTATCACCGTCTTCTAAACCAAGGATAGACTCAATAGTATTTGTGTAGTTGAAACTGATAATATCGAAGTAATTTGGAACTGTTCTTATAGTTTTATAGTATTCTTGGAGACTTATTTTATCTCTATGTGTAATAAAGTTTTCTGGGTGGAATAAGTGCTCAAAGAAAAGGTCGTGGTCAATACTTGTGATACCATTTTTAGAAGAGTCTTGCTGAATGCCTTTTAGATATAGGGCTAATTTATCTATGATATTGCCATGCACGCTATCAAATTCTTCTAGGGTGCTGAGCTGATTCATATACGACCCAAACTTAAGTTCCAAATCAGCCCATAGTTTGCCGTCCTCATCGAGGTCAGCTTTGAGTCTTTTTTTAAAATCTAATACAGCACTATCGTTTTCTTCTTGGGACATGTAGTACTTAAAAAAATCTGAATATTTCGTTTTTAAACCAAGATTTATGTCGAAGCCGTTTCCTATCAAATATACAACTTTCATTAATTCAAATTATTCCTTATCTTACAACAGTATACCCTGTTACTAGAGAGCGTATATCACAGCGCAAACTCGTATTATCCTCATAACAACGTTCGCGGGTCAATGAAGTAAAGACATTTAAATGTATATCTTCGAAAGTTGTTGGTACAAAGAAGTGGTACAAAGCTGGTTAATGTTGTACATTTAACTTATTGTTTTAATTGATTTTATTGTTGGTATCGCATTCACGAGGGTTCGAATCCCTCTCTCTCCGCCATATACCATCAAAGCCTTGCACTCACTGGGCTTTTAGTTGAAGAGCATCAAGGGGGATTTGCGGCTGTTTTTGAAGCCAGAGAGGTAAACATTTTCGTTTACTAATTGTAAAGTGTTCTTTTGTCTCGGTTTATGTGTAATTTAAGTAAACGATATCATTTATTGGGATGGCTGCACTCATAGAAACTCTAAGCTTTAGGCGATCAGTTTGATGCTGTTAAAGTGTGCTTCATCATGTGACCTCGCCTGTAGTTAGGTAGATTTTAATAATCACAATCCCCATTGCTTTTGTTCTAAGTGTCTTCCTCTTCCTTCACCATCTTCAAGTAAGTTGCTAGGCTTTTGTCTTTTTCGTCTTTATAACGGGTATTGAGTTTTGTGAATTCAGATATTCGGTCTAGGCGAAAGTTTCTAAATGCATTTCTTAATTCGCACCAGCCGGTGAGTAACCAAATTGGACTAAAAGAAATCAGTGCTAGGGGGCGAACTACCCGCGTACTTTGCTGCTCGTTTAGATCTAAATAGCTGAAGCTCACTAGGTGTTTGCGTCTTATGCATTCTCGCACCTCGGTAAAGTTTACCTCCCATGGGATTTTATAGCGGCTGGGGGCTGAGAATGTACTAATTTGGTGTAGCTCGTTGATTAAAGGGGCAGGCAAGGTAGCTTGAATTTTTTTATAGGCACTTTGCGCTTTTTCAGCAAATTTTTCGTCGGTCCAGTTGCTCACCATACTGATACCTAAGGCTATCGCTTCTAATTCATCTGCATCGAACATAATGGGAGGCAAGTGATATTTTTTATCGATCACGTAACCCACGCCTGCTTCTCCCAAAATAGGCACGCCGGAATTAATCAAGTCTTGAATATCGCGATAGATTGTTCTGTGACTTACTTCAAATGTTTCAGCTAGCGTCTGTGCTGTAACTGCTTGGTGCATTCTGCGTAAGTGATGAACAATATCGTTTAGTCTGTCGGCTTTGCGCATGTGTTATTACATCGGCGTTATGAATGTTTGACGTTATTTTAGGCAAACACTACTGACATTAGCTGTCAGTAGTCAATGGCTACTATGTGGTTGCGTTAAATAATAACTTACAGGAGAGCGCAATGATTGGTTACGTAACGGTTGGAACAGCTGATTTAGCAAAGTCAGGAGCATTTTATGATGCTTTGTTAGGAACATTAGGGGCAACACGGTTTATGGAAGAGCCTGATTACTTTATTGCATGGGCAAAAGCACCGGGTGAGCCGTCACTTGGGGTGGCATTGCCATTTAATAAAGAACCCGCGACTGTAGGTAATGGCACTATGGTGGCGATTGCATTAGAAACCCCAGAGCAAGTGGATGCGTTTTACCACAAGGCACTAGCGTTAGGCGCAACCAGTGAAGGAGATGTTGGCTTTCGCCCAGCGGATGCCAAATCAGGTTTTTATGCCGGGTATTTTAGGGACCTAGATGGCAATAAGCTCAATGTCTTTTGTATCGTAAACTAACGCCTTTTGCCCTTTCACTGGAAACTTCAGCTGTGCTGAGAGTTTTATTCGCAGCAACACAGTGGGAAAGTCAGTTAGTGTAAACTAGACGCTAAAAGCCCTGAGCTGAAAGGACAAAGCTCAGGGCTTTTTGTCTTTCAGCGTATTCAGTGTTTATTTCAGAAAGTGTAAAGGCAACCTTTACACTATTGTTGGAGAAAAGTGCTGTTATCTGCGTTAGCATATCGTGTTCCAGTATTCATCATTACTGCATTCGAACTTTATACACCTATAGCATTCTAAGGCGTACATGAAGGAAGCGCGATGTCGTTTTCATGGTGTGTTTAATTGAATACGCGCAGTGTTAAAACCCAAATATCCAATCTACTGAATAATTTAAGGACTTTTATATGAAAAGCAGCATGAAAATATCTTCTGTTTTACTGATCACCACTTTGACGTTGTCATCACAAGCACTGGCGAATGACACGGTCGACAAATTGAAAGGATTGTTGGGCAATACTAGCAGTACACAAACAAGCCAAGCTGAAGCGTCAGAGGCATCTGAGTCATTAGATATAGCGAGTTTAGTTAGCATGGTGTCTGATAATCTAGGTGTGAGTGAAGAGCAGTCGCAAGGCGGAGTTGCTTCAATTTTTGTTTATGCCAAAGAGAACCTTTCTAGCGGAGAATATACACAACTTGCTGCAAATCTTCCTGGTTTAGACAGCCTGATGGACTATGTTCCAGAGGTGTCTGCGGACTCATCGTCAAATAGCTCTGCTGTGTCAGGCTTACTGAACAAGGCCTCAGAATATAGCTCGTCATTAAGCAGCATAAATGAATTGAAGAAGCAATTTGAAGCGTTAGGGTTAGATGCTGATATGATCAGCAGCTTCGTTACCCAGATAAATGCTTATCTTAGTGGTGATAGCGATACTCAAGCATTGCTTCAATCTGGGCTAGGTAAATTAACGTCTTTGCTTTAATCGACCTCTGGCGAGCTTATTCACTATCAGTGACGGGCTCGCCATAGCTATAATACTCTTTTCGTTCTAATAACAAGCTTCTTATGTCTTTCAAAAACCTAGCAAGATCTTTTCAAGCGCAAGCGAAATGGGTACGAATCTCCACCTATTTCATCATTACCTATCTTATTTACGCCTTAATTGTGGGCGTGGTTACTCCGCTGATTTTGCAGTCACAGCTACCCAGTGTGTTAAGCGATAAGACAGGGCGTAGTGTTAGTATCGAAAAAATACGTATCAACCCTTTTTTATTGCGTGCAAGCGTAGCTAATTTCCAAATTAACGAGCAAAGCAGCCAAGCTAAATTTGTACATGTAAATCGTTTAGAGCTTGATATAGGGTTCTGGCAATCTGTTTTTCAATTTACTCCCACCATAGAACACATAGACTTGGTTGCACCGTATGTGCACCTATCGCGCTTAGAAGGTGGAGAAGCAACGCGTTTTAATTTCACTGATATCATCGATACGTTCAGTCAATCGGCATCGGAACCTACTAAGCCTGAGGAAGAATCGGCTGGAATTCCACATATTCGCATCGGGCATTTTCGCTTAAGCCAAGGCCAAGTATTGTTGTCTGATAAGGTCAGTGGTACCGATATTGACTATCCAGAATTGGCGTTTGAGCTTAATGATTTAGACACCCAGACCACTTTGGCAGAAATATCAGAAGATAAAACCACGCCAAAGACCAAAAACCACTATGTATTTAAGTTGGTCACAGCCGAAGGGGGCACGGTTGCGCTCAATGGCCAGTTTCAGTTGGCACCGTTTGAAATTAAAGGCAGTGTCGGACTTGCCAACATTGCTTTGGCACCTCTATGGCCATTATCAAACGAGCTGCTTGAGGCCAAATTAACAGACGGTTTGCTGAACTTTCATATAGATTATTCGCTGTCTGAAGAGCCCAGCGGAGTGCGCGTACGAGCTGCCAATGGTCAACTTAGTCTTTCACAGTTAAGTATTGCTGACAGCCATAAACCGCGTATCACCTTAGCCCTCATGCAAATCAACGATATGTCGTTAGACACCAAAAGTAAGCAAGTGAATATCAACGATATTCAGCTTAATAAGCCTTGGCTTGACGGCGAATTTAGCCCAAATGGACTCGATTTAGTCTCTCTGCTGACACCGAAACCAGCGCAGAAAACAGTAGATTCTTCATCGCAAAATCCTTCTACTACATCGACCACACCAAAGGACACAGCAGAGGAAACTGCGCTATCGCAGCAGGCTGTTTCAACACAAAGCGACGTTAAAGCCAGCAAAAGTGCACCACACAAAACTGAGCAAGAGTGGCGTGTCATTTTACAGTCTTTTGCTTTAAACGATGGGGAAGTGAAGATACATGAGAGGGCTATTTCTGACGGTATGTTTTGGCGAGTTTCTTCAATCAACGCCGCCTCCGGTGTTGTTGATACTCTGTTTGAGCAGCCAATCGACTATTCGTTGAGCCTAGACATTGCAGGAAACGCCAATGAGTTTCTTACACAAGCGCAGGGTAGTTTGAATACAAAAGGCGCGGTGGCTGTTAACCAGCAAGAAGTGTCAGGTAGTGTTGAGATAAACCAATTGGCATTATCACAAATTCAGGCTTACTTAACCCCTTATGTCAATCTAGTGGTACAAAATGGCATGGCTGACGTATCCGGCACTTTTACCGCAGGTGCTGATACCGAAGGCGCAGACAACCCCATGTTATTTCGTGGGCAAGCAAATATTGCAGCCCTGGCAGTGAACGACGGTGATAAGCAAGAGCCTTTGCTCGAATGGCAAAACATGCAAGTGTTGGGCATCGATTACAACGCTAACGCGAACTCCTTTTCAATAGACAACGTCGCGCTGAATAAGCCTTATGCCAAGCTGATTATTGATAAAAGTGGGCAAACTAATATTAGTAATATACTGGTGAAGCAATCTAATGATTCTTCCGATGTTACTGCCAATCAAGATGCGAATGACGAAGCGGCTAGCGACACTCAAGAATCGTCGTCTTCATCTTCGGTTATGGCTATTCGCGTTGGTGAAATCAGCCTGTCTGATGGCAGTGCTTACTTTGAAGATAATTCACTTCGTCCGCGCTTTGCTTCGGGGATAGAATCGCTAAACGGCGCTATTACTGGGTTATCCTCAAGTGCTGAGTCGCCTGCGGAGGTCGATATTAAAGGGAAGATAGATGGCTATGCTCCCGTGGCGTTAAATGGCGGTATAAACCCATTACTTGATGACATGTTTCTTGATCTTAACTTTTCAGTCAGTGGCGCAGAATTGACGTCAGTTAATCCTTACTCAGGTACCTATATGGGGCATTTTATTGATAAGGGCTTGTTGTCACTGGATG
The DNA here is from genome assembly GCA_000314955.1 of Paraglaciecola chathamensis S18K6. Taxonomy (GTDB): domain Bacteria; phylum Pseudomonadota; class Gammaproteobacteria; order Enterobacterales; family Alteromonadaceae; genus Paraglaciecola; species Paraglaciecola chathamensis. The sequence goes on from BAEM01000040.1 coordinate 11,376, forward strand.
TTAAATACACACTGCAAAACAATCAGTTACGTGGTGACAACCATGTGGTGATAGATCAGCTAACTTTGGGCAGAAAAACAGACTCAGATCAGGCGCTTAGTTTGCCTTTAGGGCTGGCTATAGCCTTACTGCAAGACTCTGATGGGGTCATTGATTTGGGGATGCAAGTGTCCGGTGATTTAGACAACCCAAGCTTTGGGTTTGGCTCAATCATTTTAAAGGCCTTAGGGAACTTGATCACTAAAGCGGTAACCGCGCCTTTCTCGTTATTAGCAAGTTTAGTGGGCAGTGATGACGAACTAAACGAAATAGACTTTGCACATGGCTCAGCGGCTCTTTCGGCACAAATGACCGAAAAGCTTAACACATTAGCCGAAGCATTGGCCCAGCGTCCTGGGCTGCGGGTCAATATTGAAGGTACGGTGGATCAGGTGCCGGATGCCTACGAACTGGCCGAACAAACGTTACAGCGTCAGTTGTTGAAGATCTCCGGAGAAAACACATTCCCAGATGACATTTCAGCCAGCACGTTTCCGTTAGCTGGCCCCTTTGCTGAGGCGCTCGAAACGCTTTTCAACCAGACGACATCGAAATTGGTTGAGGAAGAGCGTCAAATCGTAAAAGCCAAGCTGCAAGAAGGTGATCAAGAAGCAGTGATAGAAGAAACGCGCCTTGCGCAAGCGCTGAGTATAGCGATGTACAACCAGACTAGAAACGCGATTGACGTTCCTCGTAGAGCGTTAGGCAAGCTCGCTGATGAACGTGCGAAAGTGATTAAGAGCTTTTTAATCAATAACGCTAATGTGGATGCCAATCGCCTGTTTTTACTTAACAGTCGCCAACATTTACAACTGGATAAAAGCGCTGCCGAATTAACATTAAAGCGAATTAACATTATAAGCCCTTTTTTATTGGCTGGTAACGTGAGTTATAAAACGAGGAACGCGCAGTTGATTTACCGTTTTTAAACACGTGGTTCTCGCTCATTTATACATGAGTACAAAAAATGCCGCTCATATTGGAGCGGCATTTTTAAGCTTAGAACGCTTTTTATTACCTCTTAATACTTAACACTGACCCCTGCGAACAAGCGAGGGCCATAGTCATTCACTTCCCCTAAATTACCTTGCACATAGTAATCCTGAGACTTAGGTGCGCTAAACAGGTTAATCGCCTCAACTTTCACCCGTATATTTTTATTGATTTTGTACGAAGCTCGGGCTTCCCATACGCCTACTTCATCCACGTAACGTAAACGAGTACCATTGCTGGTATAAGGTTGGAAATACTCGCTGCGGTATTTGTAGATAATCGCCGTATCTAATTCGCCTATTTGGTAATACAACTGGCTACTAAACACGTGTTCAGAAAAACCCGGTACAGACCCTGGTGGAATAATTCCAGCAGTAAGCTGTGTGGTGTTGCCGTCTAAATCGGTAATAAAGGTGTCGCCGTACAAGCTATCTTCAAACTCGAAATCAGTATCTGCATAGTTGTAGCCTATTTTAATACCGATACCGCTATCCCAGCGGTATGCGATAGAAGTTTCAATACCGAACAAGTCAGCTTCGTCATCTGTAGTAACCGAGTTTGTTACTGGTAATGCGAACGTTTCTCCATCAATTTCAAAGTTCTCTAACACGGTTTGTTGTTGGAATCCCCCTTGGAATTGTTTGTAGTAGAAGCCAAACGCAAAGATTGAATCCTCGTTTGGATACCATTCAAACGCCACGTCGTAGTTCCAAGACATCAAAGGCTGGGTGTTCGGGTTACCAGAACCGTTTACCCCTACAAGTAAATCTGACAAAGAGGTCGGAGCAATGTCATCATCCGTTTGGAATGTGCGGCTGTAACCCATATCAGCTGGGTCTGCGCGTGACATACCTCGATAAATACCGCCGCGTAGCAATATATCATCGCTGTAATTTACGACTAGGTTAAAGCTAGGCAATACTTCAGTGTAATCGCCACCACCCTCAATACGTTCTAACGAATCACCGGTTACAAGGCTTAACACACCTAGATCATCTGCTACGACATCAAAAGTGTTTCTAAAACCGATGGAGGTAACTTCTGTATCAACCACCCGCACACCGAAGTTACCGCGTACTAATTTACCAAACATTTCAGTGTCGTAGCTTGTCATGACGTAAGCTGAGTTGGTTTTTTCTGTGACGTCTATGGTGCCACTGTTTTCGTACTCTAACTCAGGGTAAGCGAATTCTGCGCCTTGAGATGCGGCGACTGCTCGCGAGAAGCATAAATTGTCATAGGTAGCCCATGACGATCCTGTACCGCTATCAATTACATTACCTTCGCTGTCTACATGGGTCACTAAGTTGCCGTCAGACACTTCAGATAAAAAATCTGATTCTGGGAAGTCTTTTTGACAGCTTTCTAACACCTCTAGGGCTGTGGTATTACTCGTGTCTAATGTGTATTCATTTCTTGAGCCATTACCCTGACTGCCGCCATACTGAGTAAAGCTCAATTCTGATGTTCTAAGGCCTGCTTGCACACTGGTGAATACCTCACCATCTAGGGCGTATTCGAAATCGAGACGGGCTGATTTAATTTCGTTGTCTCGGGTGTTTTCTCTATCAATACGCGTGCGCAGGCTGTCAGTAAAGTTGCTGATATCTGTTAAATCTATATCTGTAACGGTAAAGTTTGGAATATTCTCACCCATATCCCAGCTAAAGAATTGCCTGTCGGCGGTGCGGCCTCTATTAGAGACCTGCAGTTCTTCACGTTCGGTTTTAGAATAAGAGACATCGAAATTGATGGTTAGCGCATCGGTAGCATAATGCTCAACGTTTAAACCGTAACCACGGTAGTTTTCTTCTCGAGAAAACTGCTCACCGGCAGACTCAATGCGGTCTTGTCCTTCCCAGTGCAATATTCCACCTACACTGTTGGTAACCAAAGTCGGGCCAGTTAATCCCGGGATGGCGCGTTTTTGTAAAAATATTAAATCGTGACGTGATTCTTGTTGAATACGGTCAGATACTTGGGCATCGAAATTGATATCCCATGCCTCAGAAGGCTGAAATTGCAATGCTAAAAACAGTGCATCACGTTCGTCCGAGGTTTCATTTTGGCGAAAACTACGACTACTGCCAGTCCAAGCGTATGGGCTGGTGTCGCTCACTGCCTTACCTGTTTCAGGATCAATTTCAGTATCGTAACCTTGGTTGCTGCTGCCGTTAACTTGATCCTCACAATCGCCGGCACTACTACGATAAAAACCTTCATTGGTGTTGGTTGGGTCGTTTAAACATGCCCACAAAGATGACCCTGTAGGGCTCGAGCTTCTGTACTCTGCTTCAGGTTGGCTAATATCTTGGCGCTGTACACCAAAAGACACCCCAAGTGCTTGGCCATTATCGAACTCGAATTGGTCAACATAACTAAAGGTACCTCTAAACCCTAAATCTCCTTGAAATGAATTGTCTACATTGCCTTCATCGGGATTGTAGTTGGCTTTGATTTCACCTTGAAAGCGCTGTTTGCCGAAATCAAGTGGCTGCACTGTTTCCAAGGAAATAACCCCAGCTACCCCCCCTTCAATCATAGAAGCATCTTGGGTTTTATAGATCGCGACCTTTTTGACTAATTCAGATGGAAACTGAGAGAAGTTAACAGAGCGATCGCCACTGCCGTTGGTCGCTTGGCGGCCATTGATATGTGTGGCGCTCAAAAATGGCCCTAGGCCTCGAATGGTAATTTCTGTCGCGCCGCCGTTTTCACGATGAGACGCTGCACCGGTAATAGACTCGAGTGCTTCACCAATAGAGAGCGCAGGTAAATCGCCAATATCCTCAGAAGAAAGACCATCTACCACGGTGGTAGATTCGCGTTTTATGGCTATTTGGTCTTGGATTGTCCTGCGGGTGCCTACAACATCAATAACCTCAAGTTCTGCTTCGTTTTCGTCTGTTACATTTTGCGCTTCTTGTGCATGTAAGGTAAATGCCGTCGTACTCGCAATACTTGCGAAAATAGCGGTTTTTAACCACTTAGCAACTGGGCGCAATTTAAATTCTTGACCCTCTATTTTTTTAGTAATAGAGGTATTCGTGTGTGATGTGTTCAGCGACATTTCGAGATCTCCGTTGTGTCTTTTAATGTATATAAGGCAGCTTGATGCATGTTTGCTCTGGCTTGCGTAGGCTGTATGTTATTCATCGCTAGCCACCCAAGTAGAGCCAACGCCTACCTCTGACGCTTGAATGTAGTGAAGTCCTTTAGCGCCGGCTGCGGCTTGAGCTCCCGCAGGATCTGTTTCTATAAGCGTGTTGGCCGCAGTGATAAATTCTGGTACCTCTTTGCCGTTTTCAGCAGGGGTTTGATCGATTGCGCCATCGGTATCGAATTCTCCGTTGCCGTCAATGTTGCGAATATCTACCCAATCGTCTGAGGTGTCACCTGACATATAGCTATCGCTGAAGCCAAAGTTGTTGGTTAATGCAGATTCAGTGTGATTGATGAGGTCGCAGTCGTATTCAAACGAATGGTCACTAAAACCTCCGTCGGCATTTAAATAGAAGCCTTCGGTGCTAGCATTTTCGTTAAAACCATTGGCAATAACATTGGCATCGAAATCGATGACAAAGAAGTTTTTAGTTAACGCAAACAGTTGAGGGTGGTTATCTGCGGTCAACTCGTCACAATCACCTACGCTGACTTTTGAGCCAATTTCTGTGCTAAATACAATAGGTTGGAGCGAGTTAAGAACTGTATTGTTGGTCACCGTTAATGTTAAGTCACCGGTGCCGTCGAGTACTGCTTGATTGCCCGCGTAGGGGACGCCGCCGTCAGCTTGAGAAAATGGATTGGGAGTAAAGACGATCCCCCCCGCCTCTTTGTTTCCTGAACGCAACCCGGCAATATAGTTATTGTTTACTGTGTGACCTAAAGGAGTGACAAGTACACCGCTTGGTCTATCGTCACTTGGTTCTTTTCCAACGGCTGTGAGTAGGTCAGTTGTGCGAATAATAACGTTATCGCTCACGGTGTTAAACCCACCGTCCTCTAACGAAATACCGCCGCTAGCGTCAACGATTGTATTGCCTTTAATGGTGGCGCCAGATGTTTGTACGCGCATTAAACGACGACCCGTTCTTACATTATCAATAAGGTTATACTGAACGGTAAAGTTGGCCATGTCGGCAGCGTCAGAGCCTGTTGTACTACCTAAATTAAGAAGCAGTAAGCTAGAATTATCGTAGTTAGGATTGTTACTGTTGCTGAATAAGTTGTATTGAATAACGTGATCTGAGCCGGAGGAAGCTAATTTGATGACTGAGCCTTCTGCCGCTACTGTTCGGTCTGTAAACGTGTTGCGTTCAATTAGTGCTCCATTTCCTTTAATGACTAACCAATGATAAGCATCATCTGGGTAATTCAATACCGCTTGTTCGCCATCCATCGTATTTTGCGAAAATACAAAGTTATCACCTTCAGAATAGATAACTGCTTCTTCGCCGCTATCACAACTAGAGCCTGAAAGGGTATCAATATCGGTGAAGGTTAGCCCTGTGACTGTTGCACCATCTACCCCATCGGCAACGTGAATACACGCATCGCCGGATATAGTAGGAGTTTGCCCCTCTATAGCACGCAAGGTTATTGCGCTGGTTAGTTCTATCGCTGCGCTCGGGCTGTAAACATTCGTGTTTAGACCTAAAACATCACCATCCGCTAGGCCGCCAACTGCACTTTCTAGTGCAGCTGTATCACTAACGACTTGGGTGTATACAAGGGTGTCCAGAGAGTCTGTAACCGTGTCAGTAAACGCGTCGTTATCTGTATACGAAGCGCTAACGGATATGATCGAGCCCGCTTGATTAGTAGGAGTGAAGGTTTTGCTACTGGCGTTTGCAACGACCACACCATCAGCAGACCATGTGTAGACAACATTGCTTTCATCTACGCCGTTGTTGTCAGTAATTTCCGCCGTAAGTGTTGCACTGGTTAAATAAGGGGAGGTACCGATAATGTCGATACGGCCGGCTTGATCCACCGCAACATTCGTAACTGTTATAGTTGGTGCGGATACAAAGTTTTCGTCGAAACTGTTGTCGTCAACATAGGTTAACTCTACTGTGATAACACTTCCAACAATTGAAGCGTCAACGACGTACTCATCGCTGGTAGCACCTGAAATAGGGTTGTCATCTGCATACCATTGGTAAGCGACTGTGCCTGATACGCCGTCCGGATCGGTTATCTCAGTGGTTAAGGTATTTCCAACTGTTGGCGTACCTTGAATCACCACAGTGCCGGCGGAGTTTACGCGCGATACGGTATTTGTTCCGCTTGAGGTAACAGATTCGCTAAATCCTCTATCATCTTCAAACGTCACGTTTACCGTGATGATAGTGCCAAACTCATTATCACTTAGGGTTAACTCAGCGGACACTTCATCATCAATGACTGTGTCGTCAGCAAACCATGCATAAACAATCGTTGCGTTTTCTATACCGTTTTGGTCAGCTACAGTTGCATTTAACGTCGAGCCAACTAGGGCATCGCCACTAATGGCTACCGAAGCAGGGAATGCAATAGCGGATACATCTGCCGTGGGATCGCTAATGTGTGATTCGTTAGTGTTGCCATCGTCGGTATACAGCGCTTGAACCGTAATTGGTGAACCAATTTGTTCGTCTGTTAAGGTAAGCGTTGATGTGTTTTCATTTTCAATGGCTTGGCCGTCAGCATACCAATAATAGGTAATAGTACCTGAGATTCCATCAGGATCATTCACTGCTGCACTGAGTGTTTCGCCAGAGGTTGGGGTCCCAGACAGTGCAATAGAGCCCAATGTATTTGGGTTATTATCTGAGTCTGTGCCACAGCCTGTTATGGCTGCCGCAATCGCACAAAGTGCAAATGTTTTAAACTTCATAATAGCTCTATTCTCCGTATTATTGGTTTCGTTTAACGTGCTTTTCCGTAGGGTTGTTGTTACCAAATGAGTTGTTCATTGTTACCAAAAGTGTTGTTTTTGGTGTTGTTTTGTTAACCTGTTTGGCTATATAACCACAATAATGTTGCATAATCTAGCTGGTAGTTATCATTTTATTAACATTTTGCAGGTTTATGGCCCTAAACTTAGGTTTGTTTCTATCTGTTTTGGTATTACCAATATTCTTGTGTGGTTTGTTAACGCGTTAAGGGTGCCGGAGGATTATTTACAGATGATACAGGGCATAATTTGAATGCTATGAAAGCAAATTGAGAGTCACGGCACGAGTTGTGCCGTAATAGAAGTGAGGGTTAATAACGGTATCCGGGATGTTGATTATCTAAATGGTAAAAAGTGGCTTGTACATAGTCTTTTGGCTCGCCACCATTATTTTGATTGTAGACCCCAGCCTTAAAATACATATATTGATTACTTTTATCGTAGCCACTGTTACTCATGTCATAGGCTTTCGTTATATTCGGTTTACCTAGGCGGATTAGCGTCACGAACAACACATTGTTATTCACACTGATCTTATAGCTAAACTTTTCGTTTAGCTTAATGCCGTCTTGTGGATCTTGTAACGTGTGGGAGCGTGAACCAATCAGGTTTACCCATGTATCATCTCCGCCATTTTCTTCATGGGCGAAGTAGATAGAGCCATGCTCATTGTTAGGCAGCTTGCGATAGTAAAGCCGAATAGGCTCATCTTTAGTCGCGTGAATTTGACCTATAATCACACGGCCGACCATTTTTTCATCACCTGTGGTTGATACACGATTAACTGCTAGGGTTGTTTCTAGACTGCCTTCAACTGCGCCTGCTTTTCGTTTAACAGAGCCGTGTGCACCAGAGAAAACCCAGTTATTCCCCGTTATGCCTTGGGTTTTCATGCGGTTATTACCCCGGCGAAGCATTTCTCGAAGTTCAGTGCGCACATACTTAGTGTTTTTTGAAGTTTTAGCGCCAACATTTGGGCTGGCGAACACCATGCCACCGTCTTGTGCGGTATAAAACAGAGGCTTTAATTCGAAGCCTTTGCTAAGTGGCTTTTCATAAATCATATCGGCCTTGAGATCTTTATTTAGATCTGTTGGCAAGGTTAAGCTCCAGTCCAATAAATCAAAGTTTTCACTGGGAGGCTTATCGCTTACTAGTTCTCTCTTAGCTCCTAATAACACACCTTGAGGGAGAGTTTGATGAGAAACAGGTATAAGGCCCGATAAGCTTGCTTCATCCACTGGCTCGCTATTGGCTGCGGTTGAATAAAAAGCACTGCACGCAATCAAGTTCAACGCGATTGCTTTATGGATTAACTTCATTTTATTTCCTTTATTTTTCAGCTTAGAACTAGCCTACAAGTAAATTACCTCAAGCAGAATTAGACAGCTTCATCGCCAACTGAATGACGGTGATATGTTAACTATCGGTATTAATGATGTTTTTAAAATGTAACCAATTTTGAGTTGATGTGTCAAATTGGTCTTGCCAATTATCTTTATTTTCTCATGGTTTTGGTCAAGCCTGAATTGCTGATAAGTAAAGTCAGAAAACTTGTCGAGGTGCTGTACTTTTAATTGATGAGAAAATAGTCAAATACCTAATTTATTGAGGAAATCATCCACTGCTTGCATAACGACAGTTCTCGTTGATAACACTACTCTGGGCAACATGAGGTTAGGTGACTGGTTATCCGTATTCATGGGTTAAAACACGACATGTCTATTTTAAAAAGTGGATTTAGCTTATTGAATATATGCCGTGAAATTAAGTGAATTTCTAATGGGAAAAACTAACTTCATTCCAGTGCGCGGTAGAATTTGCTTATCGTATTTTTGGCGCTTATTATACCCGTAAACAAGTAGTACAATAATGCCTGAATTTACTTACGCATTGGTATGTTCGATCTTTCCTAACCTTATGTATCTGAATTGATTTCTAGACATAAACAAAACGTTAGGTGAGATCCTTTATTATAATAATAAGATTGATAAATTTATGTTCAAAAACGGAATGATTTGGGTCGTACTATCCGTCTTTTTCAATATTAGCATTAGCGCAAGTGAAAGGACTTTCTTTAGTTTTACGCCAGCCAACTTTAGTAAACAACTCTCGCAAAAAACGGTCCGCCAAGTATATCAAGATAGCACTGGGTATTTGTGGTTTGTTACCCAAGAAGGGCTTAGCCGATATGATGGGTATCAACTGCTTAAATTTGTGCACGATCCCCGAGATCCCGATTCAATCAGTTCAGATAATGTCCGTTCAATACTAGAAGATAATCAAAAGCGCTTATGGATAGCCACTGATGGGGGAGGATTAAATCGTTTTGAACCGTTAAGCCAAACATTCACTAAATGGCGCGCAGGTGGTGAAAAATCTCAATCTATTATTTCAGATCAAATTCGAAGCATGTATTTGGCAAGCGATGGAACAATTTGGTTAGGCTATAACAACGGTAGCTTTAGTCGTTTGAAGCAAAATGATATGAAGTTTGAACACTTTAACACGCGCGAATTGCTACCTGAACTGACGAAAAATGCATTCGTCACCTCTATTGCAGAAGATAAACATTATATTTGGCTAGCAACGGATGGAAATGGGCTTTTACAATTTAATAAAGATACTTATCAACTCAAGCGTTATTTCAAGGGAGGTGTATCCCCTTTGTTTAGTGATAGGCTTACCGAGGTTTTTATTGATACCCAAAAGCGTATTTGGTTGACGAGTTATGATGCTGGCATCAGTATTTTTGATGTAGAAAAAAAGCCTTTCCCCACATGGCGGCACGATCCGCGGCAAAATCGCAGTATTGCTTCTGATTTGGTTCATACGGTTTATCAAGATCACCATCAACGATTATGGTTCGGTACAGAAGGTGGCCTCAGTCTTTTCGACGAAAACGGCAGCTTTACCACATTTAAAAAAAATAAAGGTGTGAGTGACAATAAAATACTCTCAATACTTCAGGACCCTTCAGGAATAATGTGGTTAGGCACCTACAGTGGTATTACCAAAGGCATAGAAGTCCCTTTTGAAAAAATTGATAAGGGTCTTGCGAGCAAGATTGTATTAGGTTTCGCTGAAACTACATCAAGTAAAGGCGAGCGAACAATTTGGGTCGCTGGGTATGACGGCTTAACTCAGCTAGACAGTGCGGGTCGGGTTCAAAACGTATTAAATGCTCATAGTGAACCAGCCTTGAATGACACGAGAGTCATGACGGTAAGTGGTGACAATAACATTTTGTGGTTTGGCACCAGAGGCGGAGGCCTTGGGCGATTAAACGTTGATAATATGGAAGTCGATTATTTGGTTCATGACCCAAATAAACCTAAAAGCCTTAGCTTTAACGGTGTTACAAGTATTCACCTAGATCAAGATGAAAATCTATGGGTTGGCACCTTTGGTGGTGGGCTTAACTTGTTAAAGCATAACGGTAATGGCTTTGTCCATTTTAGAGAGCAGCAGGGTGACCTTAGAAGTTTAAATCATGATCGGGTTGTTGCGATATCCGAATTACTTGACGGTAGAATTATTATCGGCACGATAAAAGGAATAAATATCTTCAATCCTACTTCGTCTGATTTCGACCGCATCGAACATGAACCAGATAATTTTGATAGTCTATCAGCACCGATGGCATGGGCATTTTATCAAGATGATGCTGAGCAACTATGGGTTGGTACGCAAGGTGGCGGTCTGAATCAGTGGCGTAAGAAAGATCTTAACGCACTAAATAACCATTTTAGTCGCTACAACAGTGCGAACGGATTACCTAGTAGTCACATCTATTCCATTCAAGCAGATGAAATGGACAATTTATGGTTAAGTAGCACTGCTGGTTTATCACGTTTTAATCCAGCGACTGGAAAAATTCGCCATTTCGATTCATCGCAAGGCTTAAACGACAGCGAGTTTAATTTCGGTGCAGGCTTTACTGATAGTCAAGGTGTTATGTATTTTGGCGGAAATTTCGGCTTTGTGCGCTTTCAACCAAATGAGATAAAAGACAGCAAGACGGTCCCGCCTGTGGTGTTAGTGCGTATTAAAAAGCTAAATGAAGAAGTGGGGGTAGATATACAATACCAAGAGCAGCATGAAATTGTGCTCGATTATCTGGATTACTATATCTCTTTTGAATTTGCGGCACTGGATTTTAATGCTCCTGAACTTAATGAATACCGCTACAAATTAGAAGGGTTAGATCCTAACTGGGTTGAACTAGGGCACGCTCGGTTAGCTTCTTTCACTAACCTACCACCGGGCAAGTATGTTCTTAATGTGCAAGCGAGTAATCATTTAGGCTTGTGGAATTCCGAAGGGGTCGCACTGCCGCTTCGAGTATTGCCTCCCCCATGGCGAACTTGGTGGGCGTATAGCCTTTACGCAATTCTTTTGATTGTCATTGTGCTTGATGTTATCCGGCGCTATCGCCTTAAACGACAACGTGCGTCACAGCATTTAATTGACTTGGAAGAAAAGGTAGAAGAGCGTACGACCGATCTGCGTTTGGTCAATGAAAAGTTAGAACAAATCAGCTTTACAGATCCTCTTACTGGGCTTAAAAATCGTCGTTATTTAACACAGCACTTGAACAACGATGTGGAGATAATTCTTGCCAAGCATCAAGAGCGTTCATTGAATCAGTCTCAACTAGTGTCTAAAGATGCAGATTTAATTTTCTTTTTAATGGATTTAGACCACTTTAAGCAAGTCAATGATAGGTATGGGCACAGCGCCGGAGATGCAGTCCTTGTAGCCGTAAAGTCTATCTTGGAGACTGTATTTCGTGATACCGATTATTTACTGCGTTGGGGCGGTGAGGAATTTCTTATTGTCGCACGTTTTGTTGACCGAAGTAGTGCCGAGACACTAGCAGAGCGGCTACGATGCTCTATTCAAGCTCATCGGTTTAACATTGAAGACAATGTGGCAATTAACGTGACGTGTTCGATTGGTTTTAGTGTATTTCCATTGCTGTCCAATCAACCAACTGCCTTGAACTGGGAGCGAACGATAGATGTGGCTGACTTGTGCCTTTACGCCGCTAAGAAATCTAGCCGTAACACCTGGGTCGGCTTATTAGACCTAACGTGTGACGAGCAAGATGTCTTTTCCGCTGTGGTGGATAAAACCGAACAGCTCATTCAGTCAGGGCAACTGACTCTGGTTAGTTCTATCACAGATATCAACAACATACGCTGGCGCTAACGGGCAATCTACTCGTCAGAATTAGACGTGGGCCTGTATCAACTGCCCTAAACGCTTAATCGCTATAAGGCGTTTTCCGCTGATCTCATGCACAAAACTGAGCCGCATACTGTGTCTAAAGGCGTTATGTGTAGAAAATAGGCTACCAGGGGCGGGAATGATGCCTTCTTTTATGGCTTCTTGGTAAACGCTTATACAATTCACTTTTTGCTCAAATGTCACCATTAGCGCTAACCCCCCACTTGGGGTGGTGTATGTGAAGGGAACAGACCAATTTTCCCGTAAAACATTAATTAATTCGTTCTGTTGTTTTTCCAATGTTTGGCGATATTGCATCAAGTGGCGCCTGAAGTGTCCTTCACTTATAAAGCCTGCTAAACCTTGCTGAATAGCTTGGTTATTGGCTAAGTTATTCACCATCGACAAATGCACAATCGCTTTATGGTGTTTGCCTCCCATTATCCAACCTGTGCGTAGATCACGAGATAGTGACTTAGAAAACGAACTGCATAGAATGACATTGTGGTGGTGATCAACACTTTTTAATGGCTGAGTGTTAAAGTGAAAACCCAAATCCCCGTAGATATCATCTTCGATAATTGTAAATGCGTATTTGTGGGCTAAGTGACACAAGGCTAACTTCTCGCTTTGAGGCATACAGGCACCGGTGGGAGTCGCAAAATTCGGCGTCACAATACACGCCTTTATGTGCCATTGCTGTGCCGCTTTTTCTAGCGCTTGAGTTGGTAATCCGTCACTAAAAGAGGCAGGAATTTCGATCACATTGAGCTTTAATATCTGTAACAACTGCAGAATTCCGTAAAACGAAGGGCTTTCAATTGCTACGGTATCGCCTGGTTGGCAACAACTGCTTAGAGCCAAAAATAAACTGTTTTGGCATCCTGAAGTAATGCAGATATCGTCAGCTGAGATTGATAAATCACGGCTTCGATAGTGTTTGCTTAATTGCTTTCTGAGGATGAAATCTCCTTCTGGAGTACCATAATAAAGCGCGTTGCGCGCCGCTTGTTGGCGCATAGCACGGTTAATATGACGATTAAGAGTTTGAATATGTGAAGAGGGTTCTCTGACCTTCCCCTCTGGATATATATCGAACGCAGCAGAACGGGCCATAATTTCATGAAATATATCAGGCATAGTGACTAAACTAGGTGCGTTTTGTTTTGTGTTGTTTGGGGGGAGAGTTTTCTTTTCTTGAGCGACGACATAGTACCCCGAACGAGAGCGCGCTTTAATAAGGCCATTCGCTTCAAGCTTATGCATTGCATTTTGAATCGAGATTTTGGAAACCTGATATTCATTGCTTAACTTACGAATAGAAGGTAAGCGCTCATCTGCACACCATACATTCGATAGAATCTTGTTTTTTAACTCAGCCGCTATTCTACTGTATTTAAACTGACTCATGCTGTGCCCCATTATAAATCTGTCCCTATATTAATTTATATTTTTGTATATATGAATGACAAAAGGGAGTGAATAAGATGCGCCCCACATAAAAAGTGCATGTGGAAACGCCCGTGAGTCAGCCTTTAACGTCTAAACAATCTGTTATTTTTCAAACGTCTCAGCTAGATGGAAAAATTTATATACGAGAACAGAAAGGCTACTTTCAACGTATTCGTCGTTACCTTAGTTGGGTGCTAGTGAGTGGCTTTATACTGCTCCCTTGGGTTCAATATCATGGTCAGCAAGCGATTCTTTTTAATATCGCAGAGCAAAAACTGACCTTGTTTGGTATCACGTTATTTCCTCAGGATATGTTTATATTCAGTCTTATTTTTATTTTGGCTGCATTTTTATTGTTTTATATCACACGCTTATATGGGCGCGTTTGGTGTGGATATACCTGTCCTCAGACGATTTGGATGCTTATGTTTAACTGGGTTGAACGCAGGGTAGAGGGCAGTTATAGACAAAGCCAAGCGTTGGATAAAGCCGACATAGGGCCCACAAAGATCCTTAAGAAAACAGTGAAACACGGGATTTGGTTGAGTATTTCATTGCTCACTGCGCTGGTATTTATGTCGTACTTCGTACCGGTATCACAGCTGTATTCTTCTGTATTCACCTTTCAGGCATCTGCTGTTGTGCAGGGGTGGGTATACTTTTTTGCCGCTTGTACGTATATCAATGGCGGCTGGATAAAAGAGAAAATGTGTCTGCATATTTGTCCATATGCACGTTTTCAATCTGTCATGTTTAACAATAGTACATCGCTTATGACCTATGACCACACCCGTGGCGAAAATCGAGGGCCACGCAAAATAAAGGCGCAGAAATCGACAGAGTTGGGAGATTGTGTTGATTGCGGGTTGTGCGTTGATGTGTGCCCAGTGGGGATCGATATACGCCAAGGTTTACAGTACGAATGCATCAATTGTGGATTGTGCGCAGATGCTTGTAATGACGTCATGCAAAAATTTAATTATCCGCAAGGTCTGATTAAATACACGGCTAAGCATGTAATTAAACGTCAGTGGTCTGCACACTTAGGCTATGGGCTTGCATCCTTATTATGTTTCTTTTTTATCGCTGCGTGGGTTTATCAGCGAGATAATTTCGATGTTAGCATTATCCGCGACCGCCAGGCGCTCTATCGAATCAACACTCAAGGACAGGTAGAAAATACCTTTGTGCTGAAAATAATCAACAAAACACAACAGGTGCAGCATTACTCTATCAATATTGAAGATAGCCAAAACTTTACAATTCATGGGCAGTTTGAGTATGCCATTTTGCCTGCTGAGCAAACAATAAATCATATTACGGTTGTTGCACAGCACGCTCCAGAAGAGCTAAAAACGTTGATAACGTTTTCGGTTATAGATAAACAAAATGCTGAGGTGATTGAAAAGTCTTCGTCGTTCTTTAGTGCGAAAGATACTTGGTAAGCAAAACTATTGGTTTGTGGAGGGGGAGGTTATAGGGGGCTAATGAACTGAAGTGATGAAATGCGTTGCTTAAAAACACGACTAAAGTTTAAAGGCAAATTGCACTAAATACTTGATAATTAGATATTAAACTCTCCATTTTTTCGCATAGCGAGATAGCAATGAAAATATCAAGTAAGTTGATGCTTATTGTGATGCTGACGGTATTCGAAATTTCCATAACCTTACTGGCGGTAGTTGAGATCTCAAAAGGGGCGAAATTCCATCAGCTCAATTCACTGCATTTTAAATACATAGTCCAATATTCTGATGTTATCGCTGAGTTTGAGGCAAGTGCATCAAAAGATGTTTCAGCGTTGCAGAACGTTATTATTAACATGCGCCAACAGCCCATTGAATGTGTTGAAACGGTCAATTGGTTGAATGTTTTCGTTATGAAGCAAATTAATACTTTTCATGCGGTAGATATTTGCCGTAAAGATATTGACGATGCCAATAACATACTTCTGACACTGGCCAGTTATGAGGCTGGGGAAATAAGTCGAGAAATCCTGATTGCCCAACTTAGACAATCAGCAAGAGTATTTAATCAAAACTCAGCTTTATTTGAAAAACCGATCACGGATACTGTTGCATTCATCATGCGGGTAGCCATCCCATTTTTGGTGGCTATATCGCTATTCAATATATTATTCATTTCGTATATGTCGAAAAATATTTCAGGCTCTATCCGCAATACGATCCGTTTGTTGAAAAATGGTAAACGTGAAAAAAGCTTAATTGATGATATTGATTCAAATGTGTCAGGGGAGTTGAAAACCCTATTGAATGTGGCTCAAGAACGATTAGCCCATGAGATATTGGTCAGTGAAATTAATCAAAAATTAGAAACCTTGGTAGAACAAAGAACTCAAAGTTTAACTCGAGCAAACGAAGAGCTCGCGCAGTTCGCCTACCGTGCATCCCACGACTTAAAATCTCCATTAACGTCATCAAAGTTACTCACTCAATTTATTATTGAAGACATAGAAAGCGGAAATCTTAAAAGTGCCGCCAACGACGCGAATAAAATTTATGGTCAGATGGAAAAATTAGAAAAATTGGTAGTGGGAATTTTATCTCTGACAGAAGCCGATGTTACTGATGAAAAGGTGGAGAGCATTCATTTAGAGACCATTATAGATGAAATCCGGTTGCGTCTACTGGAGCCGCAAAGTATAGCGAGCGGGTTCATCCGCTGCACTACTGATATTAAAAGTGAATTTAAAAGTGAAAAAGTGCGTATTGTTCAGATATTGGAAAACCTGCTCTCTAATTCTGATAAATATAAAGATAACGCTAAAAAAGAAACACCCTTTGTCAATGTGACTCTTACAGAGGTGCAAGACAGTTATCAGCTCGTTGTAGAGGACAATGGTTTGGGCATTCCCGCTAATCGTCATGATGAAGTGTTTCATATGTTTAAACGTTTTCACCCAGCAATTAGTTCAGGTTCAGGTTTAGGATTAGCCATTGTCAAAAAACATGTGAGTTTTTTAAAGGGACAAATTGATATGAAATCGTCAGCGCTAGGCACAGTGTTTACGATCACCTTGCCTAAGGAGAAATTCAATGAAGAACATTAATGTACTGATCGTGGATGACAGTGAGTTGGACCGGTATATTCTTAGACGGCAACTAACAGCGTTAGGCGTACAAAATATTGAGGAAAAAGATGATGGCTCTAGCGCACTAGCCTATTTGAAAGACTACGATAGTAACTACCAGCTATTCCCAGGTAAATTTCCGCCGATTATTATTTTTCTCGATATCAATATGCCTAAAGTGAATGGGTTTGATTTTCTCGATGAGTTTGCCAAAATTCGTAAGCAGTTTGATTTTGGCTCATGCGTTGTGGCTATGTATTCTTCATCTGAACGTTCAGAAGACAAAGAGCGAGCGCTGAAATACGAGTTTGTGTCGCGCTACTTGGTCAAAGGGGAAATAACCGAGTTGTGTCTTGATGAAACGATTCAGGCGATTATTAAGTCTAACTGAAACTAGGGAAAGGAGCGCCCATGCCTGATATCAACAGTTATGTTGGCCAGCCCAACTTAGCCAATATACATGACAAACTACTGAACCTAGATGAAGGAATTCAACTAAACCTAGACAGTATTTGTGAATTAGTGTTACCCATCTTTGACGCCCAATTTTGTCGCCTATTTTGTTGTTATGACGAAAAAATGTTTTTAGTTTCTCAAAAGGGGGAAATGAATCAAGCAATTCAGCAACAGGTTATTAGCAAGAAAGAATTAGTGGCATTAGCGCACAGTAGTAAATCGTTGAATAAGCTTGCGCATATTCCACACCCATATGACGAAAGCTTACTTCGTCATATCTCACCTATCGTTTTACCATCAGGTTTGGTATTTGGTTATCTCGAGTTTTACCGAGGCGAGGGTGCTAACTTAACGCCTAAAGAGCAAGCGATTATTACCGTGCTTCAGCGGGATATCGGTAACCATCTTTTGCAACATAAGCATTTGATCGCAGCAGCAAAATCGCGGGAATTACATCTTCTTATCTCGAAACACAACCGAGACTGGATTTTTGTGAAGGACACCGACTTTAGAATTGTTTATGCCAATGAAGCGTTTTTAAATGCTTACCCGCAAGCTGCCAGTTGTATAAGCCAACAAGACCATTCATCACCTGTGTATCAGTCTGTTACTACCGCAGCATCGCTGGAGCAAGATAAAATCGCCTTATATCACGGCCAAAGTGTGACAACTGAAGATATTACCGCAGCTGACGGGAGTATCATGGTATATGAAACGGTAAAACGGCGATTCGAGGATGGCGGCGGGGTACCTTATATTCTATGTATACGCAGAGACATAACAGAACGTGAAAGCCTTATTCGGCAGTTAAAAGAAGCGAACAATGATTTAGATGACTTTACCAAGATTGCGTCTCATGATTTGAAAGCACCTTTGGATGCTATTCGGCGACTGCTCGGCTGGATCGAAGAAGACTGCCAACATATATTACCTGAAGAGTCCCTGGAAAACTTACGTTTAGTGGTAAGCCGAGCGAATAGAATGCAGTCGTTGTTAGAAGACCTACTGACGTTTGCTAAGATTGGTAGAGAGGACAGAACCGTCACGCGTATCGAATTGGCAAAGTTAATTTCAGATTTAAACCCGTTATTGGACTTACCAGAAGGATTTGAAATTAACGTGGCCCCAGCAGAGTTAGTGGTGCCAAGCGTTCCGTTTAAGACCGTTATGCTCAATCTAGTTGGCAATGCGGTTAAGCACAATGACAAAGACATGGG
This sequence comes from Paraglaciecola chathamensis S18K6, assembly GCA_000314955.1. GTDB lineage: Bacteria > Pseudomonadota > Gammaproteobacteria > Enterobacterales > Alteromonadaceae > Paraglaciecola > Paraglaciecola chathamensis. The sequence continues at coordinate 29,794 of BAEM01000040.1, forward strand.
CAAAGTAGTCGTCGAGTGCAAGGTAAGCGAATTTTGCTATGAAATCAGTATTAGCGACAACGGTCCTGGTATTGAGGAAAAATACTTCGAGCGTATTTTTCAGTTATTTCAAACGCTTAAATCCCGAGACGAGCTAGAAGCCAGTGGAATTGGGTTAGCTGTGGTAAAAAAGTACGTAAATCAGTTTGGCGGAAGAATAGAAATAGCCTCTGATGGCGTAAACGGTACGACTTTTACCGTTTTTTGGCCTAAACCTAAATAGTGTAGCCAATGCTACATTATTCATATTAGTAAAATACCGCCTTCCTAGTATTAAGGTGTATTGAATTTATTCAACGTGCGAGCTTATTTGGATGGTGCAATGAAAGTTTTGATAGTAGATGATGATGTCGTTGACCGGAAAGTGGTAAAGCGAACACTTTGTGCATCTAGCGACTCCCACCATGAGGTTCAAGAAGCTACGTCAGCCGCCCAAGGAATGAGCCTTTTAAGTTCCAGCCAATTTGATGTCATTTTACTTGATTACAGAATGCCAGAAGTTGACGGTATTGAGATGGTGAGTGACATGCGCGCTAAACCAGATATGGGAAATACTGCGATTGTCATGATCAGTGCATATGACGAGCCTTCGTTAGCGCTGGACTGTATAGAGGCAGGAGCTCAAGACTTTTTAGCAAAAAATGAAATTACCCTAAGCAAACTCGAAAAGGCAATTTTGTTTGCGAATAAGCGCTTTGAAATAGAACAGCGTATGCATAAAAGTTATTTGGCCGTTAAGAGAATGGCCGAAAAAGACCCGCTTACTGGCCTGTCTAATCGTTATCACTTTGAAGAAACCTTAAAAATATTGATTGCAAGTAACAAGCGCGTGACGAGCAAGGTTGCATTGCTCGCGTTAGATTTAGATAACTTTAAACATATTAACGACACCATGGGCCATGCAGCGGGTGACAAAGTGCTGCAGCAGTCCGTTAAAAGAATACGTAAGTGTTTGCGCAACAACGAAGGTTTTGCCCGGCTGGGCGGGGATGAATTTGCCATTATTTTAGGCAATATAATGTCTGGAGATGAAATCAGCCGCATTGCTAATCGTATCCTCGATTCGTTTAACGTCGCATTTAACATTGACGATAAGGAGGTGCACTGCGGTGTGAGCATCGGTGTAGCCCTGTGCCCTGATGACTCGGTTAATGCGCAAACCTTGCTTAAATGCGCGGATATTGCGATGTACCGGGCGAAACAAAATGGCAAAAATGGGGTGAGCTTTTATGAATCTTATTATCAAACCGAGTTTAACCAGCGTTTTTTAATTCAGAACGAACTGATTGGTGTGTTAGAAAACGCCTTGTTTAGATTGCTTTATCAACCTTTGTTTTCAGCTAAAGATAAATCCTTGTTAGGTTTTGAAGCGCTTATTCGCTGGCCGGAAATGGAGCCTCACTTCACGCCAGAGGAGTTCATTCCCGTGGCAGAACAAAGTAAGCTGATAAATCGCATCGGGGAATGGGTCATTACGACTGCGTTTAATCAGTTATCTCAATGGCATCGTCAATTTAATACGGCACTCACGATGTCGGTGAATATTTCTGCAGTACAGCTTCATGACAGCGATCTGTTGCCTTATTTATCACATACCCTAGAAAGGCTCTCGTTATCAGCAAATAGCGTTATATTAGAAATTACAGAAACAGCACTGATTAAAGATAATAAGAAGGTAACTGATATATTACGCGTTTTGTCTGGGCGAGGGTTTAAGATAGCCCTTGATGACTTCGGTATGGGTTTCTCTTCAGTATCGCATTTAATGGAGTACCCTATTGATATTGTTAAATTAGACAAGAGCATGCAAACCTCTAATGAAAGTTCAGACAAACATCAGCGAATATTTAAAGCCCTTGCACTTATGCTCAAAACCTTAGACTTTGTTGTTGTCGCAGAGGGAATTGAAACGAAAGAGCAACTACTGCAATGCCAACAATTCAATTTAGAGCGCTTGCAAGGCAACTATTTAGGTTTACCGCTGAACAAAGAAAGGAGTGAGTTATTCCTAGCAAGTATCTTTGATGTATGACTCTCCTTACAAATACTAACCCCTTCACTAATTTGAAAATAATGACTGCAACCAAAAGTATAATTGCAATCATATTCATCACTCAAAATTTTCAGTTAAGTGCATTCAGTATTTTCACTTAAAATTAAACTTCAGTAAAAACAGTGGTTTGCAAATTGGCTTGTTAGTTGCTTTAACTCGCTTACACAGTGTGCGTATCAGGTTTGCTGCTTAGCACCGATATCGAGCGACGTTTAATGAAGGGTGATTTTACATGAAACTAAAATTGAATAAGAAAGGCGCAATGCTAGTTGCAGGTGTGATGAGCTTAACCGCTCTGCCTACGCTTGCATCGAGTAATGGATTGCTTGGGCTTAACTTAACTCAGGTGGTGACAACCGCAGATGTCTCTGAGCTGACGACGTCGTTAGGTTTACCTGATGTGCCTGTAGTCGACAGCATATTGAAAATGGATAATGAAATATTAATTCAAGGCGGCGAGATAAAAGTCTTGCGTGAATTGATTGAAAAAGTGGGTGGCTTGGTGACCCATGAACTGCCGTTGGTGGGAGGGATTGGTGTTAGAGTCAGTGATCTACAACTGGCAATTTTGCAGAAACTACCAAGTAGTCTTATTAAAATTACCAAAAATGATGCGGTTTTTACTTCAAGCGCACTTGATCACTGTTCTGTTTACGGAAGCCATGTAGTTGATTTAACAGCAAACAAAATCCGCTGGAATTTATACAACGCAAAGGATATGCACGCGAACGCTGAGGAGATGACCTTCACTTGGCCTGAGCGCTTAGGTAACGTTCGTTCAGTAACATTTAATGGAAGATTGGTATATTGGAGTCTATTTGGTCGCCAAAATGGCGAGTTAACACTGGATGCGAATGCCTTAAAGCGTTATGCCAATTTAGATGCCTACGAAAGTGCTACTGTTGAGGTGTCATTTACCCGTTATGGCGCAGATAACTATAATCAAGGCGACTTCTCAATGGATGTTGAGTTTGCCCAAGGGTGCGATCGAAGCTTAGTAAAAGGATATGACACTCAAGCTAATAGCGAAGATAGTAATAGTTATTACGTAAACAACATAGGTGCTGATGAGCTGCATGACAATGGCATTACAGGTAAAGATGTAACGGTAGCTGTTATTGATAGCGGGCTTTGGGCAGCGCACAGTGCACTGAATAAGAATACTGCCAATCGCTCTCGTATTTCAGCCGCTTATGACGCGCTTGAAGATACTGAGGTGAAAATCAGTAATATGACTGATGAAAACAGTCACGGTACTCATATTACTGGCATTATTGCCAATAGCGATCGTGCTGTTGTTGATGGGCAAATGCGTAGCTATTATCAAGGTGTTGCCCCAGATGCTAACCTCGTTGTAGTAAAAGCCTTTTATGAAGATGGCCATAGCACATACCTAGATGCGTTACGCGCATTGCAGTACATCGCGGATAATCACGAAGCCTTGAATATACGGGTGGTGAACTTATCGTTTGGTGCACCTCCTCGCTCTAACTACTGGGATGACCCAATTAACCAAGCTGTTATGGCGCTATGGGAACAAGATGTTGTAGTGGTTACCTCTGCCGGTAACACTGGCCCAAGTGCAATGACCATTGGCGTGCCCGCTAATGTACCTTACGTTATTAGTGTCGGCGCTATTAGTGATAACTACACTCAAGATAACCCGAACGATGATACCTTACTATCATTCTCTTCTCAGGGGCCTACTCACGAAGCGTTCATCAAACCCGATATGGTTGCGCCTGGTGGGCACATGTTCAGTTTAGCGAATGAAGACATGTATGTACCAAGCAAGTTTCCTCAGTACATGGTAGGGAAAGACCGTTTTATTATGTCAGGCACATCTCAAGCTTCAGGTGTGGTCAGTGGTGTTGTCGCTCTGATGCTGCAGAACGATCCAAGCTTAAGCGCAAATGACGTTAAGTGCCGTTTGATGAGCAGTACCACCATGGCACAGGTTAACGGAAAACTCGCTTATAGCCCATTTCAGCAAGGTTCGGGCAGCGTAAATGCGGTAAAAGCCGTGGAATCAAGTGAATCGGGTTGTGCGAACAATGGTATGGATATCGCCGCAGACCTAAGTGGTGAGCAACATTACATGGGGGCTGCGCGTAAAGACGAGAACGGCAACTACTACATAAAAGGCTTTGAGTTTGCAGTGTGGGAAGAAGCCTTCATGTGGGAAGAGGCCTTCATGTGGGAAGAGGCCTTCATGTGGGAAGAAGCCTTCATGTGGGAAGAAGCCTTCATGTGGGAAGAGGCCTTCATGTGGGAAGAAGCCTTCATGTGGGAAGAAGCCTTCATGTGGGAAGAAGCCTTCATGTGGGAAGAAGCTCATATGAACCAAGAGAACTTCATGCTTCAAGAATAAACATAGAATGAGGAGAGGCCCCTTACCTTGATGAACAAAAGTTCATTAGGTAAGGGGCTTTTTTTTAGCGTGAATGTCGTTACATATTGGTGGAAAAGAGTTTGTAACCCCCGTTGATTGTTGGCATTTTTCAGGGTTTGGGTTAGTCTATTTTTAAAAAAAGAATAAGACGTAATTCGAACATGTTTAAGATAGGGATTTATGGGTTAGTATTTTTTCTCGCATTTAGCCTTAATGCGAATAGTGCTGATAATCCGAATTTCAGCTTCACTCCTGCCGAGTTAAGTCAGCAATTAACACAAAAAACAGTACGTCAGATATATCAAGACTCGACCGGTTATATATGGGTAGTCACCCAAGAAGGGGTGAGTCGCTATGATGGCTATCAACTTCTTAGCTTTGTGCATGATCCACGTAAGACAGATAGCCTTAGTTCAGATAATGTTCGCGCGATACTTGAAGATAATGAACAACGCTTATGGATCGCCACGGATGGAGGCGGATTAAACCTTTTTAACTCAGCAAAACAAACCTTTTCTCATTGGAAAGCCACAAAAGATTCATCGAATACACCTACGTCAAACAGGCAGCAGTCACTTTATCTAGATTCTGAAAATTACATTTGGTTAGGTTATCGAAATGGCAACTTTAGTCGTTTTAATCCAGACGATATGTCGTTTGAGCATTTCGATACTCGTCAACTTCTACCTGGGCTAGAAAAAGATGCGGCAATCACAGCGATCATTGAAGACGGCCAGTGTATTTGGCTAGCGACTGACGGCAATGGTTTACTTAAGCTCGACAAGCAAACCAATACACTCACCCGCCTACATATAGGTTCCAATAAACCTCTATTTAGCGATCGAATTACCCAGCTATTTATCGACGTACAACAACGTTTGTGGCTCACGAGTCACGATGCGGGGATAAGTATGTTAGACCCCCAGCGGTTGAAGTTTACGACTTGGCAGCACAATGAAAATCAGCCTAACAGTATCGCGGCTGATTTAGTTCACACTATTTATCAAGATCAGAAGCAACGTATTTGGTTAGGTACCGAAGCGGGGGCGAGTCTTTGGAACGGACGAAATAAATTCACAACCTACAATACAGAAGATGGCTTGAGCGATAATAAAGTGTTGTCGATTTTGCAAGACCCTTCAGGTCTGATGTGGTTTGGTACCTATAATGGTATTACTAAGAACATTGAAGTACCGTTTGAGCATATCGATAGCGGCCTCGCTAGTAAGGTTGTACTTGGTTTTGCAGAGACAAAATCATCCACTGCAGAACGGGCCATTTGGGTAGCAAGTTATGGTGGTTTAACCCGTCTTAACACCGCTGGGGAAGTGACTACTGTCATTAATAAAAGCAGTGAGCCAGCGCTGCAAGATGCCAGGGTTATGACCGTACGTGGTGATAACAACTTACTTTGGTTCGGCACTCGAGGAAGTGGTTTAGGGCGACTTAATGTGGATACGATGAAAATCGAGATGTTTGTCCACAACGCAGACGATCCCTCGAGCTTAAGCTTTAACGGTGTTACTAGTGTATTCCCTGACAGCGCGGGCAACATATGGGTCGGTACGTTCGGTGGTGGCTTGAATTACTTGCCCGCAGGAAGTACTGAGTTTGTTCACTATCGAGCTGATGAAAACAATCCAAGAAGCTTAAACAGCGATAGAGTGCTCGCTGTGTATCAGTTACTTGATGGAACGATAATTGTCGGGACGGTGGCGGGCATTAATGTGTTAGATCCAGTCACGCTTGATTTCGATCATATAGAACATCAGCCTGATAATTTTGATAGTTTGTCTGCCCCGATGGCATGGGCATTTTATCAAGACCCCAAAGCGCAGTTATGGGTGGGGACCCAAGGTGGTGGACTCAATAAGTGGTCTGCTCAAGATACGGCATCGCTGAACAATCATTTTACCCGTTACGATAGTTTCAGTGGCTTACCCAGTAGCCATATTTACGCAATTTTAGAAGACGACAAAGAACATTTATGGCTTAGCAGCACAGCGGGTTTGACACGTTTGAACCCAGATACAGGACACGTCCGTCATTTTGATACTTCCCAAGGCTTAAAAGACAGCGAGTTTAATTTTGGTGCTGGTTTTAAGGACAGCCAAGGCGTGATGTACTTTGGCGGTAATGCAGGTGTTGTGCGTTTCCACCCTGACGATATTAAAGACAGTGACGTGGTTCCGCCCGTGGCATTGGTACGCATTAAAAAGTTAAATGAGCAGGTGTGGTTTGATGTGTCTTACCAACGTTTGCAAGGCTTAGAGCTTGATTACAAAGATTATTTTATTTCCTTTGAATTTGCAGCACTTGATTTTAATGCTCCAGGTTTAAACCAATATCGTTACAAGCTAGAAGGGCTGGACCCAAACTGGATTGAATTAGAGCATAGGCGTCTGGCGACGTTTACCAATCTACCCGCTGGAGATTATGTACTGAAAGTGCAAGCCAGTAACAATCAAGGTCTATGGAATACCCAAGGTGTTTCGTTGCCCATTAATGTATTACCGCCTCCATGGAAAACCCTATGGGCCTATGCACTTTACAGTCTCATTGTTTTACTGATTATGCTGAATATTATCTGGCGATATCGTCAAAAACGTAAGCGTGAGATGCAACAGCTAATTGAACTCGAAGAAAAGGTAGAAGAGCGTACGAAAGAGCTACGCCATGCCAATACTCAGCTTGAACACGCCATGGAAGAAACAGAAAAAGCCCGCAGGTTAGCCGAACAAGCGAGTAAAGAAAAAAGCGACTTCTTAGCCATTATGAGTCACGAAATCCGCACCCCAATGAACGGGGTGCTGGGCATGACGGAGGTGCTGCTAAGTTCTGATCTGAAGCCGAAACAACAGCATTTTGCGCAATTGGTTTATCGCTCAGGCAGATTACTGCTGGATTTACTTAACAACATTTTGGATTTCTCAAAACTAGAGGCAGGTAAAGCGACATTAGAGTCTGTTCCAGTCGATTTAGAAGCGTTAATCGAGGAGGTGACGGATCTGTTTAGTGAAGCAGCTTATAACAAAGGCCTTAATATTAATGCCATTTTGTCGCCTGAGCCTTTGCCACAAGTATACGCAGATCCCGCTAGGTTACGTCAGATCATCGCTAACTTAACCAGCAACGCGATTAAATTCACTGAGCGCGGGGAAGTGAACGTCAACATAAAGCGCGTCGAATGTCACAATATTGATTCAGGCGGGAATGATACCGATGTTCAACATAGCGGTTTTGTTTTCTGCGTTCAGGATACAGGGATTGGTATGGCGCCAGATCGTCAGCAGAAGGTGTTTGAGATGTTCACTCAGGCAGATGCATCAACCACGCGAAAATACGGTGGCACAGGGCTCGGTTTAGCCATATGTAAGCAATTAACTGCCCTGATGGGAGGTAACTTAGGTTTACAGTCTAATATTGGTGAAGGCAGTCGCTTTAGTCTGGAAGTCGATCTACCCCTGACGGAAAAGCCACTGCAGCAACTCGAATCGATTGTTAATTGCCCGACGGTGCACTTGGTCAACCTAACGGGGGGCTTAGGTCAATCAATCGAGATTATGCTCGGAAAATTAAAGGTAAAAGCAGTACACGTGCAGCGTGTTAAATCTGAATTAGCCAGTGCTAAAAACGGCTTATGGATCAGTCATGCAGAATACGAGCGTACCTTGCTAGATGCAGGGATACCCTTGTCGAACTGGATCTGTTTACTCCCCACTTCACAATGGCAGGAGAATGACACACGTAACATATTGCCATTGCCTGTGCACTTTAGTGGCTTACATAACAGCATAAGTCGCGCGTTGGGCATTGAAAATGAAGAACAAAAGCGCCTAGATGACGACCTTCGAAATCACCAGCGTTTTGAGGCAAACATACTAGTAGCAGAAGATAGTCTTACCAACCAGGAAGTTGCCAAAAGCATGCTAGGGCTCTTAGGATGTGAAGCTTGGCTTGCTGACAATGGTGCTGAAGCGGTTGAGCAAATCAACCTACAGCGGCCTGACTTAGTGTTAATGGACTGTCAAATGCCGGTTATGGATGGCTACGCGGCGACCAGAGCAATCCGTAAAAATTGGCCAGATCTTCCCATAGTGGCGTTGACCGCAGGCATGGGTGACAATTTACGCCAGCAATGTCTGGACGCAGGCATGAATGAAGTCATGTCTAAACCCTTCTCGTTGCAAGAGTTAGAGCAGACATTGCTGCGCTTTTTGCCTGTACCTAACGGGCAGAAATCTAGTGATGTTATTGAGTCACCGGCTGCCTCGGATCAAACTTCATCTGTTCAAAGCAATGGCGACGAGTTTAAGGTGAATCAGCAAGAGCAAAGTCATGAGCAAACATCGGGACTTGATGTCGCGCCACTGCAAGCTTCAAATGAGCTAGAGACCGATGAGCAAGACAGTCTATTGGATATGTCAACAGTCGAAACCTTGCGCAAGATTTCTCAAGATACAGGCAACCCGGTGTTTGAGCGCGTACTCGATGCATTCAAGCAAGAAGCTGAAAAACTCGTTTCTCAGTTGGTTGAGCAAGTACAGCAAGAGCCGCTTGATTTCTTAACGATTGGCGAAACAGCGCATGCGCTTAAGTCGATGTCTGGGAACTCTGGAGCAAAAGCCTTATACGAATTGTGTAGGGAGCTAGAGGAAAAAATGAAGAATACTCAGAGTGATAATATTCATTCTTTAGTTCAGCGTATTCAGTTGGCGTTTACGACTTGCAGCGAGAAATTGGAGACATTCAGACATGTCGGATGACATAAAAGTTAAAATTCTCGTTTGTGATGACGATTTGACGGCGCGTATTTTAATGAAAGAAACGCTAGCCAGCGACAGTATTGAGGTCATCGAAGCTGAAAATGGGCAGCGGGCAATAGAGCAGTTTGAAAAGCATTCACCAGCGCTACTTTTGCTCGATGTGTCGATGCCCAAGATGAATGGCTTTGAGGTATGTGAACATATTCGTGGTCATGAGAAAGGTAAACATATTCCGGTCATAATGGTAACGGGTTCAGACGATCTGGAATCCATTCATAAATCCTATGCAGTAGGCGCAACAGACTTTATCGCTAAACCCATTAAATGGCCTATTTTAGGCGAGCGAGTTAAGTATATTTTGCGTGCCAGTCAGGCGTTCGCCGATTTAGTCACTCAGCAACAAGAGCTTCATCAATTGGCATTTTATGACTCGTTAACTGGGTTGCCTAATCGCCAATATTTGATGCAGGATCTACAGCGGTTTTTAGCCATGGCCGAGCGCAACAACTATCAAGCGGCGATGCTGTTTATCGACCTTGATCGTTTTAAACGCATCAACGACACCATGGGGCATAGTTACGGCGATAAACTGTTACGCAAGGTGGCACATCGTTTACAGGCTAATTTACGTGACAGCGACACCTTTGCCCGTGTAGGTTCAGAACAATCTAGCCAAGAGCCGCAATTGTCGAGTTTTGGCGGGGACGAATTTACCATATTTTTAAGCCGCCTGAACGATCCTAACGAAGCCATGCTGGTGGCAGAGCGCGTAATACGTAGCTTTAGTACCCCATTTCAACTAGAGCAGTTTGAAGTTGTGGTAACCCCAAGTATTGGGATTTCAATGTTCCCCAATGATGGGGACAACGCCGAAACCTTGCTCAAAAATGCCGATACTGCCATGTACTTTGCTAAACAGTCTGGGCGTTGTTGTTATAAGTTTTATCAAGACTCGATGAATGCTAAAGCAGCAGCACGTTTGCAGTTAGAGCAAGATTTGCGCAGAGCGCTAAAGAGCGACGAGATTGTACCCTTTTATCAACCACAGATTTGTGCCCAGTCAGGGCGCATAGTAGGCGTTGAAGCATTAGTGCGTTGGCTTCCTGCCAAAGGAGGGATTATCCCACCGGATGAATTTATTCCTATCGCAGAAGAAACGGGTCTGATAAATGAGTTAGGCCGTTTGGTGTTAGAGCGGGGATGTTATCAAGCGAAGCAATGGTTTGATGAAGGAAACCCTGTACGTATGGCAATTAATGTTTCGGCTCATCAGTTTAGGCAATTAGATTTTACCCAAGTCGTAGCAGACGTATTGCAACAATGTGGACTGGCGCCTGAATTACTAGAGCTAGAGCTGACAGAGTCGGTGATCATGAGTGATGCAGAAGAAAATATAGCGCGCCTGATTGAATTAAAAGCGTTAGGGGTTTCTCTCGCCGTAGATGATTTTGGTACAGGATACTCTTCGTTAAGTTACTTGAAACGTTTTCCTATCGACATACTTAAAATTGACCGCTCCTTTATGTGTGATGTCAATTCTGCTCCTGATGACTTAGCGATAGTCGAGGCGATACTCGCGTTGGCAGAAAGTTTGAAGCTTGGGGTGATTGCTGAGGGGATTGAGTATGGAAGTCAGATTGCCATTTTGAAAAATACCAACCAATTACTATTGCAAGGTTACTTATTTTCACGCCCCGTTGCAGCGGAATATATTTCGCCGTTGCTTAACCAAGACTTTAACCATTTGATGCCAGCATTATGATGCAAAGCTCTCCTGTTTTCCCCGCCCTCGTTGAGGATATTGAGTGTATTAGGTTGTATGTTGAAAAGCTCAATACCCCGCTTGTGACTGAGTTACAGCAATACGTTGCCGCGACTGAATTTCAATTCGATATTGTGCTATTGAGCTCGGCACTAGCGGACAATGATAAAGCGGTGCAAAGTTCAGGTGGCGCGCTTTTAGTCGCATGCGACTCGCAAGAAGATGCGCTAAACCTGACAGAAGAATACGCTTTGTTAGAACAACCTGTGCATTGGCTGATCGAAAATACGTTTCACTTACAAAATAATCAGCTAATCCCTGGGCATCACTTCGTTGATTGGCGTGCCGCTGGTGTGTTAACTATGATGCTAAGCCAATTGAAGCAGCAAGCTAATATCCACCAAGACAAGGTGTACGTTGAGCATAAGTTAGCGTTGTTATCGGATTGCTTGGGGAATTTGTCGCTGACGTTAAGCGCTGACGGCACGATTAAGCACATTAACCAAGAGCTAATGTTGAAAATGGGTACTAAGGGTCTTTCAGCTAATGGACAAAGCTGGCAAACCAGTTTACCTATACCTTCGAGTACGGCGAAGGCGCGAATGCAGCAAATTTTAGCGGACTTAAGTCATACTCACTCCATGACTAGGCTTCCCCCTTTTCCTATTCAGCTAGATAAAACCGTATTGATGGTCGATGGAGTCGCAGGGCCGCTTCCTAATGATGAAAGTTTGCTCATTTTGCGCCAAGTTGCTCAGTGGCAGAGTCACGAATGGGTTGAACAATTAAGTGAGCAAAGCACACCCGTTACCTTGTTGCTGGTTAATCCGGATGACTTTGCCGAATTAAACCGAGTACATGGGCGAGAAGTCGGCGACCAAGTGCTTGAAGAGATAATGCAATGCATGTCCCAGGTACTTCGAACAGATGATTTTGCCAGTCGTTATAGCGGAGCGGTTTTTGCTGCTCATTTACCCGAAACTAATGAACAGCAAGGCCAGATTCTCGCGTCACGCATGTTACAGAAGCTGCGAAGTCAGGCTTTTTCAAAAAAGAAACTGAATCTTGCTTTTAGTTTTGGACTTGCAACATTGGACTCTGAAGAGCTTTTGGGCGAACAATCACCACTGGAATTATTCAGGCGAGCCAATGCCGCTCTTCAAGCTGCCCGTAGCATTGGAGGCGGGAAGCTAGTCAGTTGGCAGCCTCAGTTTGATGCTAATATCTTGGCCAATCTTGACCGTATGAGCGGTAAGTTTTCGCAAGCGCCCAGTGACGATTTCAGGTTAATGAATCTCCAGTGGGATATTATCCGTCTCATCGGCAACACACATTCTTTGCAAACATTTTCGTCGCAAGTATGCCAGTTGTTAGCAACAGGGCTACAGAGTAAATTTAGCGGCTTGTATATGCAGCAAGGTGCGCACTTTAATTGTTTGTCATCTCGCTTAACCAGCGCAGATATTGATGAAGATACCATTCATCAGTGGGCCAAAACGCATATTAAACTGGCCCCTAACGGGAGTAAGTTAGTGCAGCCAACGGCTGCGCTTAGTTCTTTTCATTATGTGGTCATTCCTTTAGTCACGCGCAGTCGTTGTGTTGGTTTTCTTTTGGTATGTTGGGAAACATCTGCTCAAGAAAGTGCCAGAAAGTGCGCTGAACAACTTGAACAAGTGACCCCAAACTTAGCGGCGGCAATCGATCGCATTATGTTGCTGGAGCAAGATGAAAATAGACGTGTCGGCGTTGATAAAGAACAATCAGGTGAACATGAATTGCTGTTTGAATCACCCGCTATGCGTACGTTAATGCAACAAGTACAGCTAGTGGCTCCAACGGATGCATCTGTGCTGATCATAGGTGAGTCAGGAACAGGTAAAGAAGTGATTGCTCAGCAGCTTCACAATCACAGCTTACATCCAGATAAACCATTCATTACGGTTGATTGCTCAACGATTGTCGAGCACTTGATTGAAAGCGAGTTGTTTGGGCACAGGCGCGGCGCATTCACTGGAGCAACCAGTGACCAACCGGGTAAAATTGCGCAAGCGGACGGCGGTACTTTGTTTTTAGATGAAGTAGGCGAGTTACCACTGGATATTCAATCAAAGTTACTGCGTTTTGTGCAAGAAAAAACCTTCGTTGCTGTGGGTGACCAACGGGTGCGAAAAGTGGATGTACGCTTGGTTTTGGCGACTAACAGAAACTTACCAGATGAAGTAGCACAAGGGCGTTTTCGGGCTGATTTATACTATCGAATCAATGTATTTACTTTAAATCTGCCTGCGTTGAATGAGCGGGGAGACGACCCTCTATTGCTCGCTCGGCATTTTGTTCAAAAATTTGCTTGCCAATATAATAAAGATATTACCGATTTTTCCAACGCGTCTCTGGATAAGCTAGGGGATTATCATTGGCCCGGAAACGTGCGCGAATTACGCAACTGTATGATGCGCGCGGTGATCCTGTGTTCAGGGGCATATATAGAGCCCGAACACCTTATTTTACAAGAACAATCAGATGATAATGTGGTGCCGATTAAACCTAATGTAGCATCAATAGCATCGACTAACACCAATGACGTAAGCGAACCTCAAAGCGAGGAGTTGGTGCAGATTGCTGAGCTGCTAGCGGAGGTCGTTGCACTGGCAAAGCAACAAACCAAGGTCTTATCCGTGAGTAATTGGTTAGAAAAGCAATGGTTAAATCAATGTGTTTTAAAATGGGGGAGCTTATATCAAGTTGCTCAGCAGCTAGGTCAATCCGAATCCACCATTCGCAGACGTTACGCTAAGCTCAACAAACAAGATTTCAGTCATGATGAATTATTTCCATTGACTGAGCGTTGCAATCATTTGCTTGTAAGTATGCTTGATACCGAGACGCATAGCGTCCTATGGCCAAGCATCGAGGCAACATTGCATCAAATTGTTATTCAACAAGACGTAAGTCAGCAGCACAAAGCTAAGTTGCTAGACGTGACGCAGCCTACTTTACGCAAAATTATCCAGCAATCTCAAGGGTGACCAAGTCATCCTTGGGTTTATACCTCGCACCCACACCATAAACCTTCTTTCAATTGTGTATATCGAAACATCATGCAGATTGTTTTTAAAATCAGGCGTGATACTTGCAGTTCATTGATTAAGAACGACAGACTAGTGATCTAGAGCGCTTGGTAAGATAACGAGGATTCATTCAATAAACAGTCTTCATTCTTGGCCGTATAAGGGCCTGCTTGGCATATCTGCAACTTTATCAATGTTTACTCGGTAACAAATTATCTGCTCTAGCGCTTGTTAATTAGGCTTCAATGGTTCGTCAGGTGTATGCCTTTGACGACATACTCACGAGGGAGTGAATCAAATGTGGAGCCACATGGCAATACAAGGTATCCGAATGGAAAAAATCATGCGCTTCCTGTCGATCATGTGGGTGAGCGTCACACTCATGTCGGTCGATAGTCTACACGCGGCACAATACGACGGGTTTGCGCTAGATGGCAATATTGACGACGGTATGAATGTACCGGCCTACAAGTTGCTCAAGATCAGCGGGGTAGGTGATAAAGGCGAAAAAATCGATGTTAAACTGCTCAAAGACGGCGCGACGGTCACCATGGCCAGAGCAACGATAAATGACACAGGGAACTGGCAGGTATCGTTGCGAGAACAGCCTCCGGGCGGCCCATATCAATTAATTATCAGCGATGGTAAACATAGTAAGTTCGTTAATGACCTGTATGTGGGCAAGCGCGATCTTCAGGCACGTAACCCAATGGGCCAGATTATTCTCTCTACGCGCTTGAAAGATAACATGCACTTACAACCACATGAGGCAATACACGTCAGTGGGTTGGCAGAACCTGGGCGAAAAATTGATATAAAGCTAAAAAGAGAAGATGAGACCTTGACCATGGCCAGAGTGCGGGTGGACGGGACAGGGCGTTGGCAAGTTACCATGGCAGGACAAAAAGCGGGTGGCCCGTTCTCGCTCAGTGTTACCGATAGCACACACTACAAAACCGTCAATGGGATCATCATAGGCCATGCAGACGTGAAACCAGCGCCAGAGGTCAAGCAGACACTGGCATCAAATACCGTAAAAGAGCAATCTGCAGACAAAGTTGAGCCTGAATTCAACGAAGCTCAGGAAGAGCAAAAACCGAAGCAGACAAAACCTGCAGCACCCGAGGTCAAGCAGACATTGACATCAAATACGGTAAAAGAGCAATCTGCAGATAAAGTTGAGCCTGAGTTCAACGATGCTCAGAAAGCGCAAAAACCGAAGCAGACAAAACCTGCAGCACCTGAGCCACCCCCAGTAAAAAAAGCAGTCACCGAGCCTGAAAAAGACTTAGCACTAGCGAAAGTTGAAAATAAAGCAGTACCGATAAAAAGTGAGTTTTTCGAGCCAAAATTCGATGATTTAGCATGGCCATTAGTCAACTTAAATTCGCTGGAAAGCGTGCCAAACAATACACCTTTGGTTGCTCGTAAGCATGTGCACTTTGCGATTGAGCCAGAAGAGGTTAGCTTGAGTGTGGGCCAAGCGAATCAAATTCAGAAAATCTACATAAATGGCCAAGCTTTAGATAGCGATGAATGGCAAAGTAATCCATTAAAGATCAAAGTGCCCAGTGACTTGTTCCGTTCTGGAGATAACGTGATTGCCTTGGTCTCTCTGCAAGAGTGGGACAATACACGTTTTATTGGTAAATCGGGTCGCTTTAATTTAAGCATTGACCAATTTAATCTTGAGCTATCGAATAATTGGAGTGTCTTTCACGCTGGCGTTGAGAGTTTATGATGTAGATTTGATACCAATTCCTATAAATAATTAACCACTTAGCGAAAATTTAATGGAATTGGTATGAGCCTTATCTTTGTCTCTTTTAAGTACGATATTTTCTTGAATTTAAAATAATTTAACCCCTTTTCAGTGGCTCGCGCGTTACTTCTTTAAATCACAGGAGAATAACGATGCAAACACCCATTGATTTAGCCTCAACGCCCGCTTTGTATTTTAATGGTCAAGCGATAGTCCGCACTACAGGAACTATACTTTTGGCCGCCTCAGTAACGTTCGGCTTGTTTGTCGCCATGCAAAAACTGATCGAGAACAACCAAAGTTCAACATCGCCAGAACCTGCATTACCAACGATTACCTTGTTCCAAAATATGGATGATAGCAAAGTGGTGGAGAAGCCAAAGCCCTTGCCTAAGCCCAAGCCTGTACCGATCCCTAAGGAGCAAGTTAAGCCGCAAGAAGAGGCACCAGACAAATCGGTTTTGCTCTCAAAGTATGTCCCCGATATCACCATTGCTAGTCCGTCAGACCCAGTTGGTACCCAAATTACCTTGAATGAAGGAGAGGCGAGACCTGTGGTACGAATTGAACCCAAATACCCAGCACAAGCAGCGAGGGATGGGGTTGAGGGCTGGGTTAAGTTGAGGTTCTCTATTGGTACAAGAGGCCAAGTTTTGAATATTGATGTACTTGAAGCACAGCCCAAGCGCACATTTGACCGTGAAGCTAAGCGGGCTTTGGGTAAATGGAAATACAAGCCACAAGTTGTAGGCGGTAAACCTCAGCAGCAAGATGGCATAACTGTCGTTCTAGATTTCAAGCTATCTCAATAGATTAGGGTCTGGCATAGTGGGCTCACATCGTTGGCATGGAAAGTAAACCTCAAAAGGGGAAGCGATTGACGATAAACATGATGGTAAAATCTTGGTTTACTCTATCAAGCACTAACGAAAGCTTGATGACGCGCTATTCGCATTCTGGTGATCAGGCGCTATTAGTAAAATTATATGATGCATGTGGTGACGATTTGTACCATTTTTTATTGACCTTATCTGATAGCTCATTGGCGAAAGATATTTGCCAGAAGACTTGGCTTAAAGTAATGGAAAAAAGGCATATGTACCAAGATTCAGGGCTGTTTAAAGCATGGTTATTTACACTTGCGCGCAATCTTTTGATGGATGAATATCGTGCTGTTCAGCGTCTATCGTTAATAGTTAATGTACATGAACTCTCAGGAGAGGCGCTTGACATGAGTGGTTCAATCTTAGGAGTTTTTGACAAGGCTTTGATGTCTTTGCCTTTTGTGCAGCGCGAAGCTTTTTGCTTGCAACAGGAAGGGTTTAGTTTAAAAGAGATAGCGCAGATCACGCACTGTGAACACGAAACAATCAAAAGCCGTCTACGTTATGCTAAAGCGACGTTGCAAGTGTTACTGAAGGATATTGCTGGAGATGTATATGTCTGAGCGCAATAATTGGGAGAACGACCGGAAAAACGATCAAGCGACAGAGTCACTTACTCGTTTGTATCAGCAGCGTAAAGCCCAGTTGAAAGCACCACCGGGTATCAAGCGCACAATGTTACGTTCACATGACTCACACAATTCCGCGAATCAACTCGGTCGACGCATGGGGCACATTGCGCTTGCTGCTAGCACTTTCTTATTAATACTTATCACATTTTGGCATCATAGTGCATGGAAAGGGGCTTCTGAAGAGTTTGCTCAAGCGAGTTATACGCAAGTGACACTGCACTCGTTAGCCAATAAAAAACAATCGGATGTCATTACAGAACGATTTGCTCAGCACTATGCTGATTATTTGGCGCAGCGGGAGGTCTTGGTTATGCATCATCAAAAACACGCTGTACTCGCCACATCGAATAACGGCTGGCAGCTTAAAACTTGCGACGCACAGATTGTCAAAGTGTCACAAGATTTAATTGATGCACTGCGCAGTATTCATCAAATAGAGGGGCATTTTAGCCGAGGGGATTTAGTTGCCGTGAAGTTTGACAAAAATGGCATCATTTTGGGGATAGAGCACAGCGAGCAATATCAGCATTGCTAATTTATAT
This sequence comes from Paraglaciecola chathamensis S18K6, assembly GCA_000314955.1. Lineage (GTDB taxonomy): Bacteria > Pseudomonadota > Gammaproteobacteria > Enterobacterales > Alteromonadaceae > Paraglaciecola > Paraglaciecola chathamensis. The sequence goes on from BAEM01000040.1 coordinate 47,697, forward strand.
ATTCGCTTTATCAACTTTTCATTGAAAGTCTTTATCTGTCTAGCTAGTTTTTGAATGTAAGCACAGCAGATACCATTTCATCACTGACGGTAACAAGCCGGTGTAAGCAATAAAAAGCACTGGTGGTGGTACTAAAGCCAACGAACATGATGAAATTCAATGGATAACGCAATGCTAACTCTTATCGTAAAATTTTTAGTCAAACCGGAGCAATTAGTGGCCTTTAAACAGGCGCTTAATACCAACAGGTTAGGTTCACAAAATGAGCCTGGTATGCGTGAAATGCGCTTTTTTCAGGGCAAAGATTCACCGAACACTATTTTTGCTTATGAGCGCTGGGAAAATGCCCAAGCCCATCAAGAGCATGTTAATCAGCCGTATACGCAGACCTTATTGCAACTGGCCGAGAGCGCATTGTTATCTCCCATAGAAATGATGACATTGAATGATACTGATCCAGCGCCTTTGCATGAAAATAACCCCAAGCGAGTGCAAGCCGAAGATGATGTATTTAGCCTCTTTTTTATATTCAAAATAAAAGAAGCGTACAAAGAACAGCTATTGCAACAATTTACCTCCCACGTGGCCCAAACGCGTAGCGAAGAGCCAGGGAACATCGTATTTGACTTGTATACCATAGACGGGCAAGACGACACGCTGGTGATTTATGAGCATTGGCGTAAAGAGTCTGACCTGTGGGATATCCATTTCAAACAGCCCTATGTGATTGAAACAAACAAGCTGTTAGAGCAGGCTATTGTTGGTGACATGAAACAATATATGAATTTCGTCAACGAGTTTTAAGTCAACTGATATAGACGTAAATCTCTGACAAATTTGCAAAATTGTGTGTGACTTCCTATTGGCCATAATTGAGTTTAACGACTCTTTATGGTCTTTTTTTTTGCCAGTTACCTCTATGCCCTTATTGGACTACAGGACTGACCTCTGATATAAATCTGTTACGGGGAAGTGAGTTAGGTGTCTGCACTGGGTGGACTGCGGCTCATTCAACACCGAAAAATGAATAGGGATATTATGCTACCACTCACACGAATTTTCTGTGTTTTTTTCATTTTGGGCGCGGTGAATGCTCATGGGCAAGACACGACGCCAAGCCAAGAGGCAAGCCAAGACAGCAGTCAGGCACAAGCATCAATCGAACAAACTCAACAAGAAAAAGAACAGCAGGAATATATGCTGTGGGCCAATGCCTTGTGGGAATCAATGACACCGCAAACCGGCAATATTGCATTACCTGGGAATGTCGCAGAATTAAACGTACCTGACGATTTTTATTATTTGAATTCGCAAGATTCGCGCAAAGTGCTGGAAGACATTTGGGGCAACCCACCAGGCAGTGCAGATGGTATGTTGGGGATGCTATTTCCCGCAGGAGCGACACCATTTGAAGGTGATTCATGGGGCGTTACCATTGAGTATCAACAAGATGGCTACGTCACAGATGAAGACGCTGATGAGATAAATTATGATGACTTATTGGCACAGATGCAGGAAGACACGCAGCTAAGCAGTGAAGAGCGCGTAACCCAAGGGTATGAGGCGATTTCACTTATCGGTTGGGCAGCTAAGCCGTATTACGATGAAGCCTCAAATAAATTGCACTGGGCAAAAGAGCTAAAATTCGGTGACGCCCCAGTTAATACGCTGAACTACAATATCCGCGTTCTAGGTCGTAAAGGGGTGTTAGTGCTGAACTTTATTGCAGGTATGGACCAACTCCCGCTGATTAATCAAAACCTAGACACGGTTTTGACCATGGCTGATTTTAAAGAAGGGTCTAAATACGCTGACTTTAATCCTGAGATTGATGATGTAGCGGCTTATGGCATTGGCGCGTTGGTCGCGGGTAAAGTGCTGGCAAAAACGGGATTAATAGCAGCGGCCTTAGTGTTTTTAAAGAAGTTTGGTGTGATCATTGTGCTTGCGCTGGGTGCATTTGCACGCAAGCTTTATAAAGGACGAAAAAGCAAAGCTAAAGAAAGCAAAGCCGAAGAAAGCACAGAATAGGCGCTGCTTTAAATTAAAAACGCTGCCCAAAGGCAGCGTTTTTATGTATCACTGGCTTTTCGCGCTCATTTTATTTCGTTTAGAATATCTCGTTAAGAATATCGCGTTAACAAAAGGACACGCGATATTCAGTGACAGAGAAGTGCGCTTCATCGGCTTTAAGCGTTGCACTTGGAAAACTAGGCTGGTTTGGTGAATCAGGGTAAAATTGGGTTTCAAAACAATATGCATGTTTTCCTTGGTACTCAGTTGCGCCTTTACCTATTGGCTCAGGCCCCACGTAATTTGCAGTGTACAATTGCATGCCTGGCATAGTGGTCAATACACTGAGCGTTCTACCACTGGCGGTATCTACCGCTTTAGCGACCAATTCTGGCGATTCCATATCGCTCTGATAAGCATCTAAGCACCAGTTGTGGTCAAAGCCATTACCCAATTTAATTTGCTCATGGCTAGATTGCAGCGGCCCGTTAAGCGTCGTGAGTTCACGTAAGTCAAAGGGTGAGCCTGCTACATCAACTCGCTCTCCTAACGGAATTGCATTTTCATCCGTTGGCGTATAGCGGCTGGCTAAAATTTGCACCTTGTGACTTTCCACGGAGCCACTGTCGTGGCCGGCCAGGTTAAAGTAGCTGTGTTGGGTAGGATTAAAAACCGTATCTTGGGTGGTGTGTGCTTGGTAGCTAATTCTTAATCCTGATGGCGCTAATGTATAGGTAACATTGACAGTTAACTGCCCCGGGAAGCCTTGATCACCGTCTTCGCTTACCAAGGTTAACTTCAAAGAGGGTTGCGTGACGTCGTCAAGCTCTTGTACTTGCCACACTCGGCGATTAAAGCCGTCTGCGCCACCATGTAAGCAGTTTCCTGCCTGATTTACATCAACTTGGTAAATCACATCATTCAGAGCAAACTGCCCTTTTGCGATACGGTTAGCATAACGCCCAACAACCGCGCCCAAATAGGCTTGGTCAGCGATATAATCTTCAAGCGTGTCAAAGCCAAGTACGATATCCACTTTCGTTTGGTTGTCGCTGTTATCTGAACTATTAGTAGCGGGTACTAACCAGCGACGAATAATACCACCCATGTCCAGAATATCGACTTGCATGCCATGCTCATTGCTTAGCGAGTATTCTGTGACTTTTTGTCCATTGACTAGGGTGCCAAACAAACGTTTAGTGATCATTTTGAATACCCTAACGTGCTTTGTACTGCATTTTCCCAGCCTGAAATAAGCTTTCTGCGTTGCGATGACGCCATGCTCGCTTCAAAACTGCTTTCTACCTCGTTCATACTCGCCAACTGCTCGCATGATTGATAGATACCCGCTTTAAGCCCTGCAAGGTATGCAGCGCCTAGGGCGGTAGTTTCCATTATTTTGGGGCGCTCTACGGTGACATCGAGAATGCCTGCTAGGAACTGACATAACCAGTTATTGCCCACCATACCGCCATCTACGCGAATTTTATCCAAGGATACGCCGTCTTCGGCCATAGCGTGAAGTAAGTCAGATGTTTGATAGCACACTGATTCAAGCGCTGCCCGAACGAAATGAGCATTGGTAGTGCCACGAGTTAGGCCGAACACAGCGCCACGTGCGTCTGGTGCCCAATGAGGTGCACCTAATCCTGCAAAGGCAGGCACCATATATACGCCGTGCTCATCATCCAAAGATTTGGCTAAATCTTCGGTTTCTGAAGCACTTCTTATTACACCTATTCCATCGCGTAACCACTGAATGGCTGCACCTGCAATAAAGATTGAGCCTTCTAGCGCATAGTGAGTCTCACCTTTAATGGTGTAGGCTACTGTAGTCAACAACTTGTTTTTTGAATTAAAAGCTTTAGTACCTGTGTTGAGCATAACAAAGCAGCCAGTACCATAGGTGCTTTTGATTGCGCCTTCATTGAAACAGCATTGGCCTATACTGGCGGCTTGTTGATCGCCTGCCACACCCAATATTGGTAAGGAAAAACCAAACAAGTCTTCCGTTGTGTGACCAAAATCATCGGCACACTCCTTAACCTCAGGTAGCACAGATTTAGGCACATTAAACACTTCTAATAGCTTAGGATCCCACGCCATATCATGGATATTGAACAAATTGGTCCTACTTGCATTGGTCACGTCTGTGGCATGCATTTGCCCGTCAGTTAAACGCCAAATAAGGAAGGAATCTATGGTACCAAATGCCAGATCGCCAGCTTCGGCCTTCTCACGTGCCCCGTCAACATTATCTAGGATCCAAGCGACTTTTGAGGCAGAAAAATAAGGGTCGAGTAATAACCCTGTGCGGGAATTCACCACGTCGAACAAACCTTTATCTTGCATATCTCGACAAGTTTGCGCTGTGCGTCTGTCTTGCCAAACAATGGCATTATAAATAGCTTGCCCTGTGTTTCTGTCCCAAACAACGGTGGTTTCACGTTGGTTCGTTACCCCAATGGCAGCAATACGCGCGCCTTTTGCAATCGCTTCTGATATCGCTTGGCGGCAAACAACCACAGTAGAAGACCAGATATCCTCAGGGTCGTGCTCTACCCAACCATCGTTCGGGTAATGTTGAGCGAACTCTTGTTGAGCTACTGCAATAATGCTCGAATCAGGCGCAAAAATGATGGCTCGCGTTGAAGTGGTACCTTGGTCAATAGCTAATATACAATCTTTGATCCGCATCGCAATTTCGGTCCTTTTACAGGTTTAACTTTGTTGAGATTTTCTACTTTTTTCTTCATCTAATGCTTTATTTAGCAAGGTCTTTGCTTCTAAAAGCAGGCTGCGCATTTGATTTTCAGCCGCTTGATGATCCCCTGCTAAAATGTAATCTAAGATCTCTTGATGATCTTCTACGCTTGCCCGGTCTACACCTTTGTGACGATTGGTGATCCTTATACTAAAGCGCAGTGCTACCTCTATGGTATGGCGCATATTCCAGAAAAATCGATTACCGCTGGCCTCTAAAATTCCTACATGAAAGGCAATATCTGCATCTAAATGGTCATCTTCACCGCGAGCGGCTGCTTCCATTCGCTCGATTGCAGCGATTAAATTCTGACGGTTTTCATCGGTTAAATTCGATGCTGCCAAGCCTGCGGCTGCCGGCTCTATGGCTAATCGCATATCGGCAAATTCCGAAATAATCGGTAATGAGCCTTTGCGATCTAATAACCAATTTAAAATGTCTGGATCAGACAAATTCCAATGGGACTCAGGTAATACAATCGTGCCTCGTCTAGGGCGTGCATCTAGCATACCCTTGGCTGTCAGCATTTTTACTGCTTCACGCAGCACAGTGCGGCTCGCGTCAAACGATTCGCAAAGGGCTGCTTCTGCCATTAAAGGTTCCCCCTGAGGGTATTCGCCTAATGCGATTGCTTTGCCCAAAGACTGAACGATGTGCCGAGTGAAATTACCGCTAAACATTCTACTTGCCATGTTGTTTTCCGCGTTTCATTGTTATTTTAATTCTTCAAGCTGACAGATACCGTTTCTACAGCAGCGTGTTGTTGCCTTGTAGGAACGGTACATATTGGCTCCGCTATTCCTTGATATGGTGTGCGATAAACAAATACCGCCCCATTGTTGTTATATTTTTTATCCTCACCGCGGGACAATCCGTCTCGCGCAGATGTAATGATTAGGTGATTGAGGTTCGGACCACCGAAGCTTACGCATGATGGCTGTAGGCAATCAATGGGCAGGGTGAAATCTAATTGTCCTGTTGGGGAGTATCGTTTTACACTGGCGCTTCCCCACTGAGCATTCCAAAGGTAGCCTTGGTTGTCAATGCATGAGCCATCGGGAAAGGCATTGCCGCTTGTTTCAAAAAAGATTTCTTGTCTACTAGAGGTATCACTAGGTTGAGAAAATTCGCTGCGCCACACTGCCTGTTTGGGTGAGTCGGCAAAGTACATGGTTTGACCATCTGAGCTGAACGACAATCCATTGGCAATAATGACGTCGTCAAAAATAGGCTTTGCTTGTCCATTTTCGGTTAAGCGATATAACTTAGCCCGTTTGCCTTTGGCTAATTGGTTGGCATCCACCTTGTCATCTTCGATCATGGAGCCAGCCCAAAAACGCCCTTGACGATCAACTTTGCCGTCATTCATACGCGTGTAAGGTAAATCCGCTTCAACCTTAGTTAACCACTGAATCTGTTGCTCAATAGGGTTAAAGAAAGCAAAACCTGATTCAAAAGCGACAATAAACCAATCGGGCTCTGGGGTTAACCCAAAAGAACATAGTCGTTCAGGGCATGGGTATTGAGTGATGTGGTCATCGAAGTCCCAGCGATAGAATTGCTTACCTAATATGTCTGTCCAAAAAGCGCATTGCTGCCTAGCGTCCCACACAACACCTTCACCTAGCTCGTTTTCGACCGGTAAACAGGTATGTAGCTGGATTTTTTTTGGCATACTTAAATGACTCATTCTAAATTTGCTCATTGGGCACATCAGCGGCCAGATCACGCCAATTGGCTGAGGCCAGCGTTTGTAAGCCAAGTAACGTCGCATCTTCACTGCTAAAATGCTCTGTGCTGATCCCCATGTATTCGAGCGCTTCTACATACAAGCCACAGATATGGTCTGAGCCAATAACGGCCACATGAGAGAAAATATCAAAATCTTGCATTGCTGCTTTTACGTCTGAGCCAATAAGTAAGCCTGATAAATAGCCAGCGGCTTCAGCATTGGTGCGTTTATCAAGGATTTGATATGCCCGGGTAGCGAACAGCGTATGCAGTAAATTACTTGATTGATGCATACCCACGCGCAGGCCGCTAGTGAAACTACTTTTGCACCAGCTCGGCACAGACGCTGGACTGAGTAATACACTATGCTGACTTAATACCTCATACAGCTCTCCAACTGGGCTGGTCACGAAAGAGGTAATGTCATCTTTCTCACACTGGGCCCACTTCGTATGTGTGCCGGGAAGGCAAATTAATCGTTTCTCTTCAGCTTTTGGCAGTTGTGACAGAAAACCGAATACTTGGGTTTCTTCACCACGCATAATATCGGGTAAATGGTGCCGGTTTTGACAAGAAACTCCCGGTAATATCGTGATGTTCAGGCCGCGCGCTGAAAAGTTTTTACTTAGCGCCAATAAATTATTTTTATCAGTGGGACAGGGGACATAGTTGGTTTGTTGCCATCCCGTGTCTGAGCCCACTGCACCAATCAAAAAAACGGAAACATTGCCATATTGCTCAATCCAAGGCTGGCACAGTTCAAAAAAACGCGCCTCAGGGTTATTAATATATTTAATGCCCATGCCCTTGGTGCGGGCCAAAACGGTTAATGCTTGCTGGTGAAAGCGACATAGGTAAAGGCGGCACACACTTGTGCCCCAATCACCCAAAATAATGATATCTGATTGAGAATTCATTAAGTTCGACCTGCATCAATAACAAATTGTTGACCAGTAATCATTGCACTGTCCTCTGCGGCTAGAAATAACGCCATGTTCGCCACATGTATTGGCTCAAGGCTGCCACGTAAGGCCACAGATTTTTGCCATTCTTTATCTGCTTCAGGTGTCAGCCAAAGCGCCAGTTGGCGATCAGTGGCGACCCAGCCAGGCAAAATAGTGTTTACCCGAATACCATATTCGCCGTATTGGTTGGCGAGGGATTTACTCAAGCCGTTTAAAGCAGACTTGGCGGCAACATAGCCCGGCATTTGTTTTGGCCCTATTAATACATTAATAGAGCTCATGTTAATGATATTGCCGTTACGCTTATCGCGCATTAGACGAATTGCGCTCTGGCAGGCAAAAAATGTAGAGTCGAGATTAACGGCCATGCAATCACGCCAACCTTGTTGATCGATATCAAGCGGAGAGTGACGTGTGTCATTTGCGACATTGTTAATCAGTACGTCTAACCGTCCGTGGCTTTGCCCGATAGAGCTGATAAATGATTGCAGCTCTTCTATGTGGGTGGTGTCGAGGGCTTTAAAATCAGGGGCTTTACCCAATTCATCATGCAGTTTGCTACACAGTGCATGAGCCGCCTCCTCTTGTATGTCAATAAACAGTACTTCAGCATGTTGACGCATAAACGCTTCTACCATCACCGCACCGATACCAGTTGCACCGCCGGTGATTAGAATGACTTTGCCTTTGAGGCTAGGGTAAGTTGCGTAATTGGGCATAACTAACTCATTGATATTGATTGGACTGTCATTATAAGCAAACTCGTGATTCAATCACTAATGCGACACAGCTTCTCATGTACATATATATTATAATATTATTTATTTTCAAATTTAACTCATTTTATTTACATATTTAACCGCTTTTCCTCAGTGTGCATTTTATAAGCTGCTTAAAAATCCTCCGTTTTTCCTGCCTTAGCGGCCAGTGAGTGACATTTATTTGCCCCATGTGATGCCAAAATGCGTCACATTTTAGAATTCTCTCCACATATCAGCCACTTCAGTCTATGCCTTGATTTCTCTGGCTTAGGGCAATCTTAAATTGCCTGTTTTATCCCTTGACATGATAGACAAGAGATACCTAAACTGTGCATTGTGGGTAAAAGTGGCAAAAAGTGGATCAAAACGGTCAGTTTTTGCCAAGAATGATGAAGATTTAGTAACAAATAACATAAGGCTTGGACAATGTTCCGCGGTGCGAATGCAATTAATCTAGATGTAAAAGGGCGTGTAACGATACCCACGAAGTATCGTCAGTCTTTGCTGGATGATTGTCAGGGGCAACTGGTGTGTACGATTGATACCCAGCAGCCTTGTTTGTTGCTTTACCCACTGGCTGAATGGGAAGAAATCGAGCTTAAACTGTCACGCTTGTCGAGTATGAACCCTCACGAACGCAGATTACAGCGTTTGTTGCTCGGTTATGCGACCGAAGGCGAGATGGATAAAAACGGTCGTTTCTTACTGACTGCGCCATTGCGTGAGCATGCCCATTTGGATAAACAAATTATGTTGGTTGGCCAGTTGAACAAATTCGAAATTTGGGATCACAGTGTTTGGCAACAACAAATACAACAAGATGTTGCGACTGAGCAAGAAGCAGCCTTTGAATTAACTGAGCGCTTGCAGGACTTCTCACTCTAATGACTACGCAAACATCACACTTATCTGTACTTCTGCAAGAATCTCTTGATGGCTTAAGCATCAAGCCTGATGGTGTCTACCTAGATGCCACATTTGGCAGAGGCGGACATAGTAAGCAAATATTGACTCAATTGTCAGACAAGGGGCGTTTAATCGCACTCGATCGCGACCCTTCTGCTATTGAATCGGCGAAAGCGCTTGCTAACGACCCACGTTTTAGTATTCATCATTGTAATTTTTCTGAGATGGAAGACGTACTCACCTCCCTTGAATTGCATGGAAAAGTCGATGGCATTCTGATGGACTTAGGGGTGTCATCACCTCAGCTAGATGAACCAGAGCGCGGCTTTAGCTTCATGCGCGAAGGGCCATTGGATATGCGTATGAACCCAACGAAAGGGCAAAGTGCGGCTCAGTGGTTAGCCCATGCAGAAGAGCAAGACATTGCTCAGGTCATCAAAGAGTTCGGTGAAGAGAAATTTGGTAAGCGTATCGCCCACGGCATCGTAAATGCGCGCCAACAAGCGCCGATTACCACAACCGCTCAGCTAGCTGAAATTATTGACATTGCAGTACCGGTTAAAGACAAATTTAAGCACCCAGCCACGCGCAGTTTCCAAGGGATCCGCATTTATATCAATAGTGAGTTAGATGAGATCCGCACAGGGTTAAAATCCGCGTTGAATAGTTTGAATTCAGGCGGGCGTTTGTCTGTGATCAGTTTTCACTCACTGGAAGACAGACTAGTTAAACGCTTTATTCGCGAACAAAGTCGTGGTTTGCAAGTGCCTCATGGCCTACCCATTATGCAATCCGAAATTGATTCTCATAAAGCCTTAAAAGCGATCGGCAAAGCAATTAAGCCATCACCTGAAGAACTATCGCGCAACGTACGTGCCCGTAGCTCTGTACTTAGGGTGGCCGAAAAACTATGAGTACCCAAGAGACTAACTTCAAACTTGTCGGTTTTTTACTTGCCGACCTAGCCCGCCATCCCGTGCGGGTTTTGTTGTTTTTGTCACTGTTGGTTAGTGCTGGTGCGGTGATCCTAAGTGCGCACCATAATCGTCAAGCGTCAATCGCCCTTGAGCGCCTGATGCAAAAGAAAGATTTACTCGATGTGCAGTGGCGTAATCTGATCTTAGAACAAAGCGCGTTGACTGAGCACAATCGAATTGAAAACCTCGTATCTAAGCAATTGGATATGCGTCGCCCCCAAGCTGAAGAAGAAGTGGTGGTGAGAATAAAATGAGCCGAGTCAGCAACAAAAAACGCAACCAACAAGCGAAACAAAATGTCGCGCCTACTGCTTTGCAGTGGCGTTACTTGCTTGTGATCTGCGTGATTATGTTGGTGTTTGTTGGGTTATCAGCTCGGGCGGTTTATATTCAGGTAATCGACCCTGACTTGCTGATACAACAAGGGGATAACCGCACGTTACGCACGCAAAATATGCCAGTGCATCGAGGGCTTATCACCGACAGAAATGGCCAAAACCTTGCGGTCAGTGTTCCCGTTCGAGCTATCTGGGCAGACCCTAAAACCATAGTGGATAATGGCTCATTGAATGACAAACGTCGCTGGCAAGCGCTTGCTGATGTATTGGGCCAAGACTACGACAAATTGGTTTCTCGGGTGAAAAACCCGAAAAAACGTTTTGTGTATATTCAGCGTCAGGTTTCACCTGCGATGGCTGATTACGTGGACCAGTTGTCCATTAACGGCGTATACCTGCGTGACGAATCTCGTCGGTATTATCCTACAGGCGAAGTATCAGCCCAACTTATCGGGTTTACCAACGTTGACGATCAGGGCATTGAAGGAATTGAAAAACTATACAACCAGTGGCTGAAAGGCTCGCCTGGCAGCCGTAAAATTCGCCGCGATGCCAAGGGCCGCCAAGTTGAAATTCTAGAGCAAGAGGCAGGTGAGGAGCCGCGCGATATTCAGCTTACCATCGACCAGCGCATTCAGGCGTTTGCTTATAAAGAACTGAAAAAAGCGGTGCAATATTACAAAGCCACATCCGCTTCAGCCGTGGTTGTCGATGTGCAAACTGGCGAGATATTGGCCATGGTCAACAACCCGTCTTATAACCCAAATAATCGCAGCGGCGTGTCGGGACATCGAATTCGTAATCGCGCTATTACTGATGCGTTTGAACCTGGCTCTTCAATTAAGCCTATCGCAGTATTAAGCGCATTAGAGTTTGGTTCAGTTGAGATGGACAGCGTTATCGACACTTCACCCGGCTGGATGCGCGTCGGTGGCAGTATGGTGCGAGACTCGCGCAATTATGGTGAGTTAGATTTAACCGGAATTATTCGTAAATCGAGCAATATGGGCACTTCAAAACTGGCCTTGTCGGTTCCAAAACAGTTCCTCATTGATCAGTATTACAATATGGGGTTGATGAGTGATACCGGCTCGAACCTTATTGGTGAGAGTAGTGGCATTTTTCATGATCGCAGCCGCTGGTCAGAGTTTGAATTATCAACATTATCATTTGGTTATGGCTTATCTGTTACCACGGCGCAACTGGCTAGAATGTACAGCACGCTGGGCAGTGGCGGAATTAAGCGTCCATTAAGCATTATTAAAAGCGAGCAGAAAGCGCCAGAAGAGCGAGTACTGAGCGAAGATATCGCCCATGAAGTGCTGACTATGATGGAAAGCGTGGTCAATGAAGGTGGCTCAGGCACTAAAGCCCGCGTTCCCGGCTATCGAGTAGCGGGTAAAACAGGTACCAGCCGTAAAGCTGTGGCGGGTGGTTACGGCGAAGAGTACGTGAGTATTTTTGCCGGTGTGGCACCGGTTTCAGATCCGCAGCTAGCCGTGGTAGTACTTATCAATGAGCCTAGAGGTGATTTGTATTACGCGGGCGATACAGCGGCTCCTGTGTTCTCAAAAATTATGTCCAATAGTTTGCAAATGTTAAACGTTCCCCCTGACGATAAATCAGTGTCTTCTCTGGCTGCAATTAGGGGAGATTCAAATGCAGGCTAAGCAACACATTCAACTTAATACAACGCAAAGCATTCAGCCTTTGTTAGCGAAGTTTGGCATTGAAACCGCTGATATCATGGTTGAATCTTTGGTGCTTGATAGTCGTGAAGTCGCTATTCATAGTGCATTTATCGCGCTTAAAGGGCATGTACGTGACGGCCGCGATTTTATCCCTCAAGCGGTTAGTCTTGGGGCGAAAGTGATCATAGCGGAGTGCGATACCCAACAAGAGCACGGGCAAACGAGTATGCGCGAGCAATCCTTGATTATCAGCTTCTACAACTTATCTGCACAGTTATCAGCGCTTGCTGCCACGTTTTATCATTTCCCTGCAAGCGAAATGCAAATCATTGGAGTCACGGGCACCAATGGCAAAACATCGACTGTGCAACTGACTAGTCAACTGGCCGCTTTACTCAATAAACGTGCAGCTTCAATCGGAACATTAGGCTCAGGCGTTATAAGTTGCACAGGAGAATGTGCATCTTTCGGTGAAACCATCAATACCACACCTGATGCTATCACTATGCACAAATTGATGGCGCAATTTGCACAAGATAATGTCAAGCAAGTTGCCTTAGAAGTGTCATCACACGCATTAGTACAAAAACGCGTCGCGGCGCTTAAAGTGGACGTGGCAGTGCTCACAAATCTTACCCGCGACCATTTAGATTATCACGGTACGATGCAGGCTTACGCGCAAGCGAAGCGTGAGATTTTAACTCAACCTGAACTTAAATTTGCTGTTCTAAATGGTAATGAAATTGAAAGCAAACAATGGCTAGCACAGTTACCGAATACAGTAACGCCTGTCGTTTACGGGATTGACGATGAAAGTTTGCTTTTGGGCAATGCGCAGAAAGTGTGCCTAGCAAAAGAGGTTGAATACAGCAGTCAGGGCTGTCGTTTTACCTTGGTGTCGTCATGGGGCGAATGCGAAATACAGTTAAGTTTGCTCGGGCGGTTCAATATCTTTAATGCATTAGCAGCGATAGCGTCACAGCTATGTTTAGGTCAGGCGTTAACTGATATCGCTGATGTGGCCCAGCAGCTTGTACCCGTTGCCGGACGCATGGAACGCTTTAGTGATGAAAAATCCCCCACAGTGGTGGTCGATTACGCGCATACCCCAGATGCCCTTAAACAAGCATTACTAGCGCTGCGTCAGCACAGTGAATGTCGTTTATTCGTTATTTTTGGTTGCGGCGGAGATAGAGACAAAGGCAAACGTTCGCTAATGGGTGAGGCAGCTGAAACCTGTGCTGATGTCGTAATGATTACCAATGACAACAGCCGCTCAGAAGATCCTAATGCCATTGCCAGCGATATTTTAGCGGGCTGTATTCAGCCGGAAAAAATTCAGGTAGAGCTCGATCGCAAATGCGCTATCGCTAAGGCCGTTGCTGATGCCACCCCAAAAGACATCATATTAGTGGCGGGTAAAGGTCACGAAGATTACCAAATCATTGGCAGTGAGACAGTTGCTTACAATGAACGTGAATACGTAAAACAAATGTTTGAGAGGAATATCACATGATCCCGGTGTCATTGACGTGGATAGCACAGCAAGTGCAGGGCGAGCTAATTCGCAGTGAAAAAAGCATAGCTGCTAACGCCATCATTCAAGGCGTAAGTACTGACACGCGTCAAATCAACCTGGACGATTTATTTATTGCTTTGAGTGGGCCAAATTTTGATGGGCATAAATTCATCGATACAGCGGCGCAAGGTGGCGCGGTGGCCGTAATAGTAAGTCGAAAGGTAGACACGGAGCTTGCACAGATATTGGTTAGTGACACCAAAGAGGCGCTAGGCCGCTTAGGGCAAGCGATCAAGCGAGAAGTTGCACCTAAAACGGTAGCAATCACAGGTAGCAGTGGCAAAACCACGGTTAAAGAAATGGTAGCGGCTATTTTGTCGCGCCGCGGAAAAGTCTTGGCGACCAAGGGCAACTTTAACAATGATATTGGCGTGCCTCTTACCTTGCTACGTTTAGAAGCTGATCACGAGTTTGCTGTGGTTGAACTTGGCGCAAATCATCTTGGCGAAATTGCCTATACCACCGAGTTAGTAAAACCTGATGTGGCTACGATTGTAAATGCTGCCGCCGCACACTTAGAAGGGTTTGGTAGCCTGTTAGGCGTAGCTCGCGCCAAAAGTGAAATATTTAAAGGCCTAGGCAAAGATGGTTTAGCCATTTTTAATGCCGACAGTCAATTCTATGCGTTCTGGCATGGCAAGTATGAGCACCTGCGCAATCAAGCGTTCTCCACTAAGGATGAAGCAGATTATTACGCCCAAGATGTGGTTCTAGGGCTAAACGGTTGTGCCGATTTTTTGATGGTTACCCCGCTGGGAAAAGTGTCTATTTCATTGCCCTTACCTGGACTTCACAATGTCAGTAATGCCCTTGTATCTGCTGCCTTAGCTATCGAAGTAGGTGCTAACTTACAAGACGTTCAAGCTGGGCTTCAATATATGGCGCAGGTCAGCGGCCGCTTACAGGTTAAGCAGCTAAGTGGTCAGGTGAAAGTACTTGATGATACCTACAACGCCAATGTGGCGTCGGTCAATGCAGCTATCGATTTATTGGGCAGTTTTGCTGGTCGAAAAGTATTGGTGCTGGGCGACATGGCAGAGTTGGGTGAGCGAGCGCGCTTTTATCATCAACAAGTAGGTGAATACGCCAAAGAAAAGGGCATCGACGATTTATACACCTTAGGTGTGCTTAGTCAAAGTGCCAGCGATGTATATCAAAAAAGTGGTTACCATTTTAGCGACAAAGACAAACTAGTTGCGGCGCTAGCCGAGAATTTAGCAACGGAGAAACGTGATATCAGTATTTTAGTAAAGGGCTCCCGTAGTGCGCGTATGGAGTTGGTTGTTGAAGCCTTGGAGGCATCCCCCGTGGGAAAGTTTGAACGCTTTAGGGAGCTAATTGCATGCTGATGCTATTGGCCGATTGGCTACAACAGTTCGAGCCAAGTTTTCGGGTATTCTCGTATTTGACCTTGCGTGCGATTTTAAGCACGTTAACCGCGCTATTGATTGCGGTACTGATTGGCCCCCGTATGATCCGTTGGTTGCAAACCATGCAGATTGGCCAAACCGTGCGTGATGATGGCCCGCAATCTCATCTTGCAAAGTCAGGTACACCCACCATGGGTGGCCTCCTTATTTTGGCTGCCATTGTGATCAGTGTGTTGCTATGGGCGGATCTAACCAACCGTTACGTTTGGGTCACATTAAGCGTGGTTGTGGGGTACGGCATTATTGGTTTTATTGATGACTATCGTAAGGTGGTGCGCAAAGATCCCAAAGGATTGATTGCCCGCTGGAAATACTTTTGGCAATCAGTTATTGCCATTGGTGTCGCTTTATATTTATACGCGAGCCAGCAAGACCCTGCCGAAACGGCTTTATTGGTGCCATTTTTCAAAGATGTGATGCCTCAAATGGGGCTGCTATTTATTCTTATGACGTACTTCGTCATTGTCGGTACTAGCAATGCGGTAAACCTTACCGATGGTTTAGATGGCTTAGCGATTGTACCCACTGTCTTGGTTGCAGGTGCGTTTGCCATTTTCGCCTATACCACAGGCAACATTAACTTTTCGGCTTACCTGAATATTCCCTATTTACCCTTAACCAGTGAGTTGGTGATTGTATGCACCGCCATTGTGGGGGCAGGTTTGGGCTTCTTGTGGTTCAACACATACCCGGCAATGGTGTTTATGGGTGACGTAGGCTCATTGGCTTTAGGCGGAACGCTGGGTGTTATCGCGGTGTTAGTACGCCAAGAAATTGTATTGGTGATCATGGGCGGTGTGTTCGTGATGGAAACCTTGTCGGTTATTTTACAGGTTGGGTCATTTAAGTTACGCGGACAACGTATATTCCGTATGGCACCCATTCATCACCACTATGAATTAAAAGGCTGGCCAGAGCCTCGCGTTATTGTGCGTTTCTGGATCATTTCTATCATTTTAGTCTTGGTTGGCTTAGCCACCTTGAAGTTACGTTAAAGGTATTTGGTTTACATGGCTGCAAATCCATTAGCTAACAAAAACATCATCGTTGTCGGACTCGGTTTGACCGGTTTGTCCTGCGTGACGTTTTTGCTGGCTAAAGGTGCCAACGTAAGCGCAATGGACACACGTGCTGATCTCAATATCAGTGTGAATGTACCGGTATTTTTAGGAGAGCTTGATAGCACACGCTTGTGCAGCGCTGATATGTTGGTCGTAAGCCCTGGTTTGAGTCTACAAACAGCCGCTATTCAAGAGGCTATCGAAGCGGGAGTGCAAGTTGTTGGGGATATCGAGCTCTTCGCTATGTTCAATAACACACCTGTATTAGCGGTGACTGGTTCAAATGGTAAATCCACCGTCGCGACACTTGCCTATGAGATGTGTATAGCGGGCGGTAAAAAGGCTTTACTCGGGGGGAATATCGGTACTCCGGCTCTTGAACTTCTGGAAAAAGACGCAGACATCATTGTACTTGAGCTATCTAGTTTTCAACTTGAAAGTACCCATACGTTACGCCCTTTGGTCGCGTGCATGTTGAATCTTAGTGATGATCACTTAGACCGTCATGGCGACATGTTGAGTTATCAGCGCGCTAAGTTACGTATCTACAAAGATGCGCGTTTTAGTGTGTGCAATCGTGATGATGCGGCCACATGGCCCATGACCATTAATCCAGACGTTATGTTTGGGTTGAGTAGTAGCGAGCGAGGCTTAAGCTGGGACAAAGACACAGCTCAATTGCTACTTGACGGAAAAGCGTATCTTGATAGTCAAGCATGTATGCTAGTGGGCGAGCATAACATGCTCAACATTCAAGCAGCCACCGCGATGACGATGCTAGCAGGCATTGAGCTAGAGGCGATCAAGTCGGCTGCAATGAATTTTGCTGGTTTAGCACATCGTTGCCAAACCGTTGCTATGAGCAGCAATGTCCGCTGGATCAATGACTCAAAAGCCACCAATGTCGGTGCAACGATTGCTGCGATTGATGGACTTGCGCCTACCTGCAAAGGCAAATTGATATTAATTGCTGGGGGCGACGGGAAAGGCGCAGATTTCAGCCCATTGGAAGAACGTTTTAACCATCAAGTGAGCGAACTTATCACCTTGGGCAAAGACGGCCCTGAGCTGGCTAAATTAAAGCCAAGCAGTCATCAAGTGGTAAATTTAGAAGACGCTGTTCAATTGGCCGCAAGTCTAGCCAGTAAAGACAGTACCGTATTGCTATCGCCAGCCTGCGCTAGCTTAGATATGTTTAAAAATTACCAACAGCGAGGCGAGTTATTCGAGCAAGCAGTAAATAATCTTGTTGCTAAACAAGGTGGCCAGCGATGAATACGTCGACATTTGCTACGCCACTTCGCGCTATGTTTGCTCAGCGCCACGATGCAGCACCTGCTGTCGTGCGCCCCTACGATGTGAGTTTAATTTTACTCGCCCTATCGTTGATGGCTATTGGTTTAGTGATTGTTACTTCGGCATCCATGCCCGTAGCGTCACGTTTGTTTGATAACCCGTTTCATTTTGCTATTCGCCACGGCATTTATTTAGCTTTAGCCATAGGTGCAGCGTTAACCGTTATGCAAATTCCTATGCAGTGGTGGCGCACCAGCAATGGGTGGCTATTGCTATTAGGTCTGGTGTTACTCGTTGCGGTGTTATTAGTAGGGCGCAGTGTAAACGGCAGTACTCGCTGGTTAGCAATTGGCCCGATAACCATTCAAGCGGCTGAACCAGCCAAGCTTTTCTTCTTCTGTTACTTAGCGGGTTATTTGGTCAGGCGCTACGAAGAAGTGACTGAAAATATCAAAGGGTTTGCTAAACCGCTGGTGGTGTTCTTTGCTTTTGCATTTTTGTTATTAATGCAACCCGATTTAGGCACTGTGGTTGTGATGTTATGTACCACCATAGGTTTGCTATTTTTAGCTGGCGCTAAATTGTGGCAGTTCTTTGGTTTAGCGTTCGCTGGCGGTGCTGCCGTAACCTTTTTAATCATGTTCGAAGAATACCGCATGAAGCGGATTACGTCGTTTTTAGATCCTTGGGCTGACCCTTTTGGCAGTGGCTATCAGTTGACACAATCATTAATGGCCTACGGGCGCGGCGATCTATTTGGTCAGGGGCTAGGTAACAGTTTACAAAAACTGGAATATTTACCAGAAGCACATACCGATTTTATTATGGCTATTTTAGCGGAAGAGCTTGGTTTTGCCGGCGTGTTGACCGTGCTCGCCTTAATGCTGGGCATAGTGCTTAAAGCCATGAAAATGGGCAGTAAAGCGCTGCAGAATGAGCGCCCGTTTGATGCCTATCTTGCTTACTCCATCGGTATTTGGTTTAGCTTTCAAACCGCGGTTAATGTTGGGGCAAGCGCAGGTATTTTACCGACCAAAGGACTGACCTTTCCATTATTGAGTTACGGTGGCTCAAGTTTGATTATTATGGCCGCAGCTGTCGGATTATTGGTGCGTATCGACTTTGAAATGCGCGTTGAAGGTATTCAAGCTATTAACCGTGGTGGTAAAGCAAAACCTAATCGCGGTAAAGATAAAAGTAAAGCCAAAGCAACCAGTAGCGCGGGTAAGAAAAAAGTATCTACGGTTCTTGATGACGTGGCGTACGCCGTTGTCGATGAAGAACAAGAAATGAATACATTGATGGATGATTTTGAGCAGGATGATTCAGCCTCAAATGGGGATAATCATCAAGGCAAAACAGCCACCAAGCGCAGTAGACGCACAACGGCTGAAGAGCAGGAGGATGACAATGTCTAATCCGACTGTGATTGATTCTACCATGACGAATACTCTGCTAGTAATGGCCGGCGGCACAGGCGGTCATGTATTCCCAGGATTAGCAGTAGCACAAGCCCTTAAAGAGCAAAATTGGCATATCCATTGGTTAGGCACTGCCCAGCGGATGGAAGCTGAACTTGTGCCAAAAGCCGGCTTTGATATCAGTTTTATTGATATTGCCGGTGTACGCGGAAACGGTCTCATTCGATTGCTTGCAGCGCCATTTAAAATAATCAAAGCGGTTTTGCAAGCAAGGCGCGTGATTAAACGAGTCAAGCCTGACGTGGTGATAGGTATGGGCGGCTTTGCAAGTGGTCCAGGTGGCGTCGCTGCTTGGTTGATGGGCAAACCTCTGATATTGCATGAACAAAACGCTGCGCCAGGCATGACCAATCGGTTATTAGCTCGCATCGCGAATAGAGTACTGACCGGTTTTGCTGACACATTTGATGCCCAGCAAAAAGCAAGCGCCACTGAACAAGAGACCAAGTTAACGGATAAATATCAGTGGGTGGGCAATCCTGTGCGAGCGGGTTTTGCTGAAATTCCACCCAAGCAGGTATCTGAGACCCATGGTCCATTAAATATTCTTATTCTAGGTGGAAGCTTAGGCGCCAAAGCATTGAATGAAAATGTCCCTTTAGCGTTAGCGAAACACGATAACGTTATGGTACGCCATCAATGTGGTAAGGGGCATTTGGCCTCAGTCAATGAATTGTACAAAAGCCAATTTAGCGACAGCTCAACATGGCAAGTAACCGAATTTGTTGACGATATGCCGCAAGCTTATCAATGGGCAGATCTCGTTATTTGTCGTGCGGGTGCCTTAACCGTTGCCGAAGTAGCGGCAGCAGGTGTGGCCGCTATTTTTGTACCTTTACCTCATGCGGTGGACGATCACCAAACCAAAAATGCGCAAACGTTAGTCGAGCAAGACGCGGGCTATTTGCTTGCGCAAAATGAATTAGTCAACGGCGGACTAACCCCCTTGTTAGAAATCTGCCTTGCACAACCGAACATGTTAGTGGCTATGGGCAACAAGGCCCGTGCCTTAGCGAAATTAGATGCAGTCCAACGAGTCACTCATTGCTGCCAGTTGTTAGTGGAGAAAGCGCAATGATCGCACCCGATAAAGTTCATTACCATGTGCCAGAGATGCGCCGAATTAAGAATATTCACTTTGTGGGTATAGGCGGTGCAGGCATGGGCGGCATTGCTGAAGTGTTATTAAACGAAGGGTATCAAGTATCAGGCTCTGATCGCCAAGCCAATGGTATGACTAACCGTTTAGCGGCCTTAGGGGCGACTATTTTCTTTGGTCATCAGGCGTCAAACGTCGAACAAGCCAATGTGGTTGTGGTATCCAGTGCGATTGACCCAACCAACCCAGAAGTAAACGCAGCAAACGAAAAGCGTATTCCCGTTATTCGCAGAGCGGAGATGTTGGCTGAGTTGATGCGCTTTAGGCATGGTATCGCCATCGCTGGAACGCATGGTAAAACCACCACCACGAGTTTGATTGCGACCATCTTTGCACAAGCAGAGCTTGATCCTACGTTTGTGATCGGAGGCTTGCTCAATAGTGCTGGCACCAATGCAAGACTGGGTTCAAGTCAGTATTTAATTGCTGAAGCAGATGAAAGCGATGCATCGTTTGTGCACCTGCAGCCTATGGTATCTGTGGTAACCAATATCGAACCAGATCACATGGAAACCTACCAAGGTGATTTCGATAAGATGCAAGATACCTACATAGACTTTCTGCACAATTTACCATTTTACGGGTTAGCAGTGCTGTGCATTGACGATCCTGTCATTACCGAACTGCTACCGCGGATAAAGCGCAAATACCTGACGTACGGTTACAGTGAAAACGCAGATGTGCGCGCTACTAATGTTAAGCACGGGTTCAATCAAAGTGAATTTACCTTAATACGTAAAGATCATGACGATATACAAGTGACTGTTAACGCCCCAGGTAAGCACAACGTGCTTAACTCGCTGGCCGCAATTGCCGTTGCAACCGATGAAAATATCGCTGATTCGGCGATTAAAACAGCATTAGCTAACTTCTCTGGCATTGGTCGACGCTTTGAAATGCTAGGTGAATTTGCTACCGGTGATGGTGATGTACTGTTGGTGGATGATTACGGTCATCACCCGACTGAGGTGGAAGCGACCATAGCCGTTGCACGTAATAATTGGCCTGACAGAAGACTAGTGATGGCATACCAGCCACATCGTTATTCTCGAACCCGAGATTTATACGAAGATTTTGTCCGAGTCTTATCTCAGGTCGATGTGCTGTTATTACTTGATGTTTATTCTGCCGGTGAAGAGAAAATAGAGGGTGCAGACAGTAAGTCCTTGTGCCGCAGTATTCGTCAGCGTGGCCAGCTTGAACCAATTTATGTGGCAGACAAAAGCGAACTACCTAAATTATTGGCAGATAATTTAAACGATCAAGATATTTTGATGACCCAAGGCGCGGGAAATATCGGGCAAATCGCCAAGCAACTACAAGATATGAAATTAGCAAAAAGCACGTTACGTGAAGGATGGTCGAAGTGACATCAATCAACGCAACAAACACAAATGCAATAGACGTAGACGCAATTGAAAGCAAAGATCCAGCTGGCTTTGGAAAAGTCGCCGTTATGTTTGGCGGTCGCTCTGCTGAACGAGAGGTTTCATTACGCTCAGGTCAAGCTGTGCTCAATGCACTTGTCGGTGCGGGCGTGAACGCCCATGGTTTTGATCCTGCTGATCGTCAGTTACATGAATTAGTGGAGCAAAAGTTTGACCGCGTACTGATTATGTTACATGGCCGAGGTGGTGAAGATGGCTCTCTTCAGGGGGCCTTACAACAAATGAATATGCCTTACACCGGCACTGGTGTGCTGGGTTCAGCCTTGTGCATGGATAAAATACGCAGTAAGCAAGTTTGGCAAAGCTTGGGGTTACCTACTGCCAATTACGAAATTGCTGATAAAAGAGACTTTAATGCAGCGAACTGCGGGGATATAATGACCCGCTTAGGGGATCTGGTTATGGTTAAGCCTGCTCAAGAAGGTTCGAGCATAGGCATGGCTAAGGTTTCAAATGCGCATCAACTCGCTGCAGCAATTCAACAGGCTTTTGAGTATGACGATAAGGTTTTGTTGGAACAATTCATTCAAGGTTCAGAGTACACCGTTAGCCTATTAAATGGCATAGCGTTGCCCTCAATCAGCATGTCGACTCCACGAGATTTTTACGATTACGAGGCAAAGTATCAGTCAAATTCGACTGAGTATTTTTGCCCTAGTGGTTTATCTGATGAGCAGGAAACTGACTTAGCACAATTGGCTTTGAACGCTTTTGATGCTGTTGCGGGCTCAGGGTGGGGAAGAATTGATTTTATGCAAGACGCACAAGGTCAGTTTTATTTGCTTGAAGCCAATACAGTACCCGGCATGACAGAAAAGAGTTTGGTACCACTAGCCGCTAAGCAAGCGGGTTTGAGTTTTGCGCAGTTATCACTTGCTGTGTTAGCGACGGCAGGTTAAGCAAAATGACCAGCGAAGCGATGACAGAAAAAGCTAAGCCTAACTTCCGATTTATCGGTGGAATGGCGTTTTTGCTGATATTGCTAACTGGCATTGTATATGGCGCTTGGGCGATAAAAAGCTGGGCTGAAGATGAACAAAAATCACCGGTACGAGAAATTGCTTTATCAGGGGATTTGCGCTTTGTGACTCAAAGTGAGGTTGAAACCCTAGTACGCAAAACACAACCTGGTAGTTTTTTTGAACTGAATGTAGAGCAAGCACACCAAGATATTGAGCAGTTGCCATGGGTTTATCGCGCATCTATTCGTAAGCGTTGGCCGAATAGTTTGAAAATTTATGTTTTAGAACAGACACCAGCCGCAAGGTGGAACGACGATCTGATTCTCAATCAATATGGTGATGCGTTTGAAGGGGCCGTTGCGAAAGGAATGACACCTCCTGAATTGCCCAGTTTGTTTGGCCCAGGGGGCAGCGAACATACCGCGCTTGACGGTTACAACTCAATGCAGGCGCTGTTGGAGAGTGCCGGAATGAGCATTGATGAATTGTTTTTAAGTGAGCGATTTGCTTGGCATTTAAAATTGGTCAATGGCATCAGTTTGAATTTAGGTCGCAATGAATACATAGCAAGGTTACAACGATTTATCGATTTGTATCCTTTGCTCAAGAAAAATGAAAAAGCCGTGGATTATGTTGATTTACGCTATGACACAGGTTTAGCCGTGGGATGGAAATCCCCTGAGCAACCTTCACAAGAGAGCTAATGAAAGTGAGAGCAGCACAGTATGTCTAAAGTTACAGATAGAAAGCTAATTGTAGGCTTAGACATTGGTACCAGCATGGTAAAAGCCGTCGTGGGTGAGTTACTCGACGATGGTGGGATCAGTGTGATTGGTGTCGGTAGTCACCCAGCGAAAGGGATGGACAAAGGCGGTGTGAATGATCTGAACCTAGTCGTTCAATCAGTGCAGCGCGCCATGAGCGAAATGGAGTTAATGGCCGATTGCCGTGTGTCCTCGGTATTTATGTCGATTTCAGGGCGACACGTACAGTGCCAAAATGAAAGCGGCATGGTGCCCATTAACAACAAAGAAGTGACTCAAGAAGACGTTGACAACGTGATCCACGCCGCGCGTTCCGTGCCGATTGCCGCTGAGCGTCGCTTACTGCACGTATTACCGCAAGAATTTACCATTGACGTGCAAGAAGGGATCAAAAACCCGATTGGTATGTCAGGTGTTCGTATGGAAGCGCAAGCACACATTATTACCTGTGCTGACGATATGGCGAAGAACCTAGTCAAATGTGTTGAACGTTGCGAGTTAACCACAGATCAACTGATTTTCTCATCGTTAGCCTCAAGCTATGCAGTATTGACCGATGATGAAAAAGAGCTCGGCGTATGTGTTGTGGACATAGGTGGCGGCACGATCGATATCGTTATTTATACTGATGGGGCGATTAGGCACACCGCAGTGGTGCCAGTGGCGGGTAACCAGATTACCAGCGATATTGCGAAAATTTTCCGTACACCAATTAGCCATGCTGAAGACATCAAAATTAACTATGCCTGTGCTCTAAAAGACATGGTTAGCATGGAAGAAAACATTGAAGTACATAGCGTAGGCGGCAGACCGTCTCGTGCTATGTCGCGCCATACACTGGCAGAAGTGATTGAGCCTAGGTATCAAGAGTTATTTGAATTGGTACAAAAAGAGATACGCAGCAGTGGCTTTGAAGAGCAAATTGCAGCGGGGATCGTGTTAACAGGTGGCACGGCCAAAATGGAAGGAGCGATTGAATTCGCCGAAGAAATTTTTCAAATGCCTGTAAGAGTAGGTGAACCCTTATCCATAAAGGGGTTGTCGGAATATGTGGAAGACCCAACGTTTGCTACGGCAATAGGGTTATTGCAATACGGCAAAGAACACGTAGCAGCCAAAACAGCTGCGAAAACCAAATCGTCTGAAGGCGTTTGGGAACGAATTCAAAGTTGGTTTAAGGGTGAGTTTTAAACCTGCTTTTAGATGAACTTAAAAAACTATAGGCCGCAGACTATTTTGTTTGCATGTCTTAGCGCAAAAACCGGAGAGTAAATATGTTTGAATTAATGGATAGTCATAGCGAAGAAGCCGTCATTAAAGTTATTGGTGTCGGCGGTGGTGGCGGTAACGCTATCGAACACATGGTTTCACAGTGCATTGAAGGCGTTGAATTTATTGCCATCAATACCGATGCTCAAGTCTTACGTAGCTCGTCTGCTAACGTAACCTTGCAAATAGGTTCTGGTGTTACCAAAGGTTTAGGAGCAGGAGCTAACCCTAATATCGGCCGTGAAGCAGCAGAAGAAGATCGCGAAACCATTCGCCAATCTCTTGAAGGTGCAGACATGGTTTTCATCACCGCTGGTATGGGTGGTGGTACAGGGACAGGCGCTGCGCCTGAAGTAGCAAAAATTGCTAAAGAATTGGGCATTTTGACCGTGGCGGTTGTGACCAAACCCTTCCCATTCGAAGGCCGTAAACGTACTGATTTTGCTGAGCAAGGTATTGAAGAGCTGTCTAAATACGTTGATTCATTGATCACGATCCCGAACGAAAAATTACTAAAAGTTATGGGTAAAGGCACACCTTTACTACAAGCATTTAGCGCCGCTAACGATATTCTAAGTGGTGCCGTTCAAGGTATCGCCGAGCTAATTACCCGCCCAGGTTTAATCAACGTGGATTTCGCCGACGTAAGAACAGTTATGTCTGAAATGGGTACTGCGATGATGGGCAGTGGCAGCGCAACAGGTGAAGACCGTGCTGAAGAAGCATCAGAAGGCGCGATTGCTTGTCCGTTACTTGAAGATATCGACTTGTCTGGCGCGCGTGGTATTTTGGTTAACATTACAGCCGGCCCTGACTTTTCTATCGACGAGTTTGAAATCGTGGGTAACGCAGTTAAAGCATTTGCTTCTGAAAACGCAACTGTGGTCGTGGGTACTGTTATCGACATGGAAATGTCGGATGAGCTACGTGTAACCGTAGTTGCCACAGGCATTGGCGCAGAACGTAAACCTGATATCTCTTTGGTATCAAACCGTAGTTCAGCGCGTGTACCGAGTGAGCAGCAAGAAGTACGCATTCAAGCCAATGGTACTGACAATATGCAAACCAGCGTGACCACTGAAAGCAGTCGTACTGTGGTAAATGAAGAGCGTACAGACTCAGGAAATGATCTTGAATATTTAGATATTCCTGCGTTTTTACGTAAGCAAGCTGATTAAAAAACGGTCATTAAATTATTAAAATTATGTGTTTTCGTATTGCTTTACGTTACTTTACAGTACGTAAGGTACAATAGGGTTGAAAATAGTGAATGTGACACTATTTTGACAATAGACACATTAATTTATATAATACGTGCCGCTTTTTATTAGGTTAACTAGAGCCAAGAAATAAAATGATTAAACAACGTACCATTAAACAATCTGTTCAAGAGACTGGAATTGGTCTGCACAAAGGTGACAAGGTCACTATGACTCTCCGGCCTGCGCCGGCGAATACAGGTATTGTATTTCGCCGCGTTGACCTTGAGCCTCATGCGGATATTCCAGCTCGCGCCGAAGCGGTGGGTGACACGATGTTGTGTACGTGTATAACCAATGCTGACGGTGTGTCTATTTCCACCGTTGAGCACTTGGCTTCAGCGCTTGCTGGCTTAGGCATCGACAACATTATTGTTGAAGTCGATAGTGATGAATTGCCGATTATGGATGGCAGCGCTAGTCCGTTCATTTTCTTATTGCAATCTGTTGGTATCGAAGAGCTAAATGCGCCTAAGCAATTCATTAAGATCAAAAAGTCGATCAAAGTAAAAGATGGCGACAAGTGGGCCGAGTTACGACCTCATGATGGCTTCCGTGTGGATTTTCGCATTGATTTTGAACACCCTGCGATCAGCCAAACGCGTCAGCATATGGTATTAGATTTTGATTCATCTTCTTATGTAGATGAAGTTAGCCGAGCCCGTACATTTGGTTTTATGAAAGACCTAGAGTATATGAACGCGAATAATTTAGCCCTTGGCGGCAGCATGGCAAATGCAGTTGCTTTGGATGAGTATCGTGTTTTGAACCCTGAAGGGTTACGCTACAGTGATGAATTCCTTAAGCATAAGATTTTGGATGCCATTGGCGATCTATATCTAGGCGGTCACAGCATTATTGGTGAGCTTGTCGCTTATAAGACAGGTCATGGTTTAAATAATAAATTGCTTAATGCTTTATTACAGAATCAAGCTTGTTGGGAATTCGTTAGCTATGACAATAGTGAAGAGTTACCGATCAGGTTTGCATCACCCATTTTAGCGAACTAAATCGAATTAATATTAAAATGCCGCTCTAAGCGGCATTTTTTGTTTATAGCGAATTGATTTTGTATATCAAGATCCCTTTGTTAAACTGCACCTCATAAGAGATGTAAAGCATCCAAACTTTTGGGAATCCGTTCAATAATGAGTCTGACACTACTGTATCGCAGTAAAAAATCACGTTTTGTCTACCGGCCAACTAAGCGCCAGGTATTGACGTGCTTTATTGCTATATGCGGTGTTTTTTTAATTTCGAGCCGTTCAACGGATTTACCCAACGAGAATTTAGCCCGATTGTCGTTAGCGCAATCTGGCTTACATCAGCAGCAAGCCCAGCTTGATCAGTTAAAAAACAGCACAGAACAACGTTTAGCCACGCTGTTACAAAAGCTTGCGGAAGCAGAAAGTCGTCTAGTCAGTGTTAATGCGTTAGGGGCAAGATTGGTTGAGCAAGCCCAATTAAACCCTGATGAATTTAGCTTTTCGCAGCCAGCTGAAGTTGAACAGGACCTAGCGCAAAGCGCTAATGATCTCAGCCAATATAATGTGGTTTCACGAATCGAAATCATGCTCGACGAGTTAGAAGATAAAGAGAAGCAGCTAAGCGCGCTTGAATCTATCTTAATGAGTCACCATATAACCGAAGAAAGCGCTTTAGCTGGGCGCCCCATTGAGGCCGGTTGGTTATCATCTTATTACGGCATTCGAACTGATCCATTTACTGGCAAACCCACCATGCATAAAGGGTTAGACTTCGCCGGAGCGGAAGGCGAGCCGGTTGTTGCGACCGGTGCTGGCATCGTAACGTGGGCGGCAAGCCGCTATGGTTATGGTGAGTTAGTAGAAATTGACCACGGTAATGGCTTGGTCACACGTTATGGGCATAATAAGTCGCTTAATGTGAAAATTGGTGACGTGGTGACCAAAGGGCAAGCAATTGCGTTAATGGGCAATACTGGCCGTTCAACCGGTGCTCATGTACATTATGAAGTTATTCGCCAAGGGCAACCGCAAGACCCATTGCCATTTGTGTACCGTGATTAGCTACTTATGCGTTTAGCTGACGCAGGCCTATCAGTTTGATGAGCCCAACGAAACAATTTTCGTTAATTATTGGCAAGCTGTTCAGTACAGAGCAGTTTGTTTTATTTTAGTCATGATTTTTATACCCTTAAAGGATATAAGGTCATTCATTTATTAGATTGGAAGCTGTAAATCCATGTTTTCGAGTATTCTGACCAAGGTTTTTGGTAGCCGTAATGACCGAACTTTAAAAAAACTAAATAAAATTACTGAGCAAGTTAACCAGTTGGAAGCGGAGTATGAGGCGCTTAGTGATGAGCAACTCAAGGCCAAAACAGGCGAATTTCAAACGCGCTTAAAGGACGGTGAAGACACAGACAATTTATTGCCTGAAGCTTTTGCTGTCGTGCGTGAAGCCAGTAAACGTGTATTCTCTATGCGCCATTTTGATGTGCAGATGCTCGGCGGCCAAGTGTTACACACGGGCCAAATTGCCGAGATGCGTACCGGTGAAGGTAAAACCCTAACGTCAACGTTACCTGCTTATTTAAATGCCCTTAGTGGCAAAGGCGTGCATGTTATTACCGTTAATGACTACCTAGCGAGTCGTGATGCTGATGGCAGTCGCCCATTATTTGAATTCTTAGGTTTAACCGTTGGTTGTAATATTCCTGGTATGAATCACGCTCAGAAGAAAGAAGCGTACGCGGCAGATATTACATACGGAACTAACAACGAATTTGGCTTTGACTACCTGCGTGACAACATGGCATTTAGCCCTGGCGATCGCGTACAGCGCGAACTGCACTACGCGATTATCGATGAAGTTGATTCAATCCTTATTGATGAAGCCAGAACACCACTGATTATCTCTGGTCAAGCAGAAGACAGCTCAGAGCTTTACCGCAAGATTAATACCATTATCCCTCAGTTGGAATTACAAGATAAGGAAGACGAGGAAGGGAAAAATGGCGACGGTGATTACACCATCGATGAAAAAGGCAAGCAGGTACATTTGACCGAAAAAGGTCAAATTCATGTAGAAGAAATTCTTAAAGCCAGCGGTATTTTAGGCGAAGATGAGTCTCTATTTGCTGCGGCAAATATCTCTTTGCTGCACCACGTAAACGCCGCATTACGTGCGCATAAATTATTTAGCCGTGATGTAGATTATATTGTTAAAGGCGATGACGTGGTCATCGTTGATGAACATACCGGCCGTACAATGGAAGGCCGTCGTTGGTCTGAAGGTTTACACCAAGCTGTTGAAGCCAAAGAAGGGGTGAACATTCAAAACGAGAATCAAACTCTCGCATCTATTACCTTCCAAAATTACTTCCGCCTTTACGAGAAGCTTGCGGGTATGACAGGTACAGCGGATACCGAAGCATTCGAGTTCCAAAGTATTTATGGTTTAGATACCGTGGTTATACCAACCAATAAGCCTATGATACGTAAAGATAAGGCTGATTTAATATACCTGACGGCACAAGAAAAATACGAAGCAATAGTGGAGGACATCAAAGATTGCGTTAAGCGTGGTCAACCTACACTAGTAGGTACCGTTTCAATAGAAAACTCCGAATTAATTTCGTCTATTCTAAAGAAAGCTAAAATTCCCCATAAAGTACTCAACGCTAAGTTTCATGAACAAGAAGCAGACATTGTTGCCCAAGCAGGTAAGCCTGGAGCGGTAACAATCGCGACTAACATGGCTGGCCGTGGTACCGACATAGTATTAGGTGGTAACTGGCAGGTCGCGGTAGATGGCATTAAAGATCCTAAACCCGGTACAGTAGAGAACATTAAAGAGCAATGGCAAAAAGATCATGATGCCGTTATCGAAGCGGGCGGTTTACATATCATAGGCACCGAGCGCCATGAATCACGCCGTATCGATAACCAGCTACGTGGTCGTTCTGGTCGTCAAGGGGATGCCGGTTCTTCACGTTTCTACCTTTCATTAGATGACGCTTTAATGCGTATATTTGCCTCTGAAAAAATGGGCAATATGATGAAGCGTTTAGGCATGGAGCGCGGTGAAGCGATTGAACACCCTTGGGTGACGCGCGCTATCGAGAATGCGCAGCGTAAAGTGGAAGGTCGTAACTTCGACATGCGTAAACAACTACTCGAATTTGATGATGTTGCTAACGACCAACGTAAAGTTATTTACGAACAGCGTAACGAGTTGCTTGATGAAGGTGACATATACGCCACCATTGAAGCGATACGCATTGACGTAGTAGACAGTATTATAAGCCAATATATTCCGCCCCAATCACTGAGTGAAATGTGGAATGTAAGTGGCCTAGAAGAGCACTTCAAAAGTGAGTTTTTATTGGATATTCCATTACAACAATGGATTGATGAAGACGACAAACTATACGAAGAGAAAATTCGTGAACGCATTCTAGAAGAAGTGAACAAAGGCTATAAAGCCAAAGAAGAGATTGTTGGCCCTGATGTGCTTCGCCAGTTCGAAAAAGCAGTGATGCTGCAAAATTTGGACAGCCACTGGAAAGAACATTTGGCGGCCATGGATCACCTACGCCAAGGCATTCACTTACGCGGCTACGCTCAAAAGAACCCGAAACAAGAGTACAAGCGCGAGTCATTCGAGCTATTTACTGAAATGCTTGAAGCGCTGAAAGTCGAAGTGGTCACTGTGCTGAGCAAGGTACAAGTAAAAGCGGAATCGGATGTAGAAGCGGTTGAAGAGCAGCGCCGTCAAGCTGACGGACAGCCTAAGCAGTACGAACATGAAACCGCCAGTGCAACCCAAGCCCCTGAGCAAGCGCCAGAAGCGGCTCCAGCAGGACGACCTGCAAACACGTTGCGTGAAGGCCCTAAAGTCGGCCGTAACGACCCTTGTCCTTGTGGTTCAGGCTTAAAGTACAAACAATGCCACGGTAAATTAAGCTAGCGTTTAGCTTTTAAATACTTACAGGTGTTAAGAGCGGGCTATTCCTTCAGGAGCAGCCCGTTTTTTTTAATAAAGGAATCAATATGAAAGTAGTTGATGTGGCGGTAGGTGTTATTAAACGCGATCAGGAAGTATATATCAGTAAGCGTTCAGATGCCTTGCATCAAGGGGGCAAGTGGGAGTTTCCAGGTGGTAAACAAGAAGTAAATGAAACCCCAACACAAGCTTTGATAAGAGAGCTCAAAGAAGAAATCGGCATAGAAGTAACCCAAGCGCTAGATTATATGCTGATTGAGCATGATTACGGCGATAAGCGCGTAAGACTCCATATTCAAGTAGTGGATAGCTTCGTAGGAGAGCCTGCTCACCTCGAAGGCCAAATTAGCCGTTGGGTTCATATTGCACAGCTAAGCGACTATGAATTCCCTGCGGCCAATGTAGAAATCGTCAAAAAATTACAAGCAGATTATCTTTAAGTTTACTGACTTTGTTCTGATGTAGTTGATTGATACTGTTTCTTTAAACGCTTTATTTCATCTTGAGCAGCGCACAATTCCCGTTCCATTTGGCGACGAGAATCGATCATTTCATTGGCAATAGTGGCTAGGTATTTGAACTCAGAAAAGCCCATGCTTTTCTCATCCATATGTTGATACTCTCGCTTGCAGCGATAAAAGAACATCACAAAATTACTAAAGGCTCGTTGCAAGGTCAGAAAACTGCGTACAAGCAAAATTATTAAAATTATCGATGTTACCAGCATGATCATAATGCTGGTTATTTCAACTCGCCGCTGCGCATCATCAACTTGCTGTTGTAGCTGTTGGTCGAGATTTATAAAGTGCTGCTCAACTAGATGAGCTTGATTGCGAAACCGCCCCTGTAGTCCGCTATCGTGATCGAGTCCTATCTGGCGGTAAGCGTCAACCAATTGCATAAACTGCTGCTGATATTGACTTAAAAGGGGCATAAACTCGGCGTGGACCTGCGGTGGTAAAGCTTCGATACGTTGGCGCAGGGTTGAATAGAGGCCTAGTTCTTTATCCACATACTCCATGTCTTTGCGCAGCAGAAAGTCTTTTTCAGCGCGGCGCATTTGCAGCAACACTTGGTGCATGTACAGCATATCAGCATTAGCTATTTTAGCTTCCAATCTGTGGGTCGCATCGCGAAATTCACCCTGGTAACCCATATTTTCATTTAAGCCCATGGCAACGCGAGTTTGTACAAGGGTCGTAAATTGTTGTTGGTATAAGGGAAAGCTATCTAAAAGTTGATGAAAGATATCTTGGTTTAACACAGCTTGTTCATCCGTGGTCTGCACAAGCGCTAGTTGTCTTAAAAACTGCTCTGCTTGAAGGTTAAATTTGTCGACGTAAACCAAATCTAGACGCAAAAGAAAGTCTTTTTCATGGCGTCTGAGTTGTAAGAAGTCTTGTCCTAAGCGCAACAGAGATTTATTTTTATCATTCAAATCTACTAGTTTTTGGGTGTAGAAAATCTGACTGGCGACTAATAGCAGCATGCCAAATACACAAACGATGATAATGACGACAAGGCGAGTTTTGATAGAATCTAAATGAATCGACACAAAAAATGACAGTTGATTGAATTAGTCAATCAGTCTGCCATTGTTTTATGACGTTTTTGTGTCCAATGGCTGAGCGTTAATTCTACTAGAGCCCCATAGGGAGTAGCTGTAACGCACTAGGACGCAGCGTTGGTTAATCGTTTACTTGGACACCTTCTTCGCTGCCGGTCAGCACTACATCGGCGCCACGCATAGCGAAAAGGCCACTTGTAACCACACCCACGATATTATTCAGAGTTCGTTCTAGTTCTACAGGATTTAGAATTTTAAGGTTATGCACATCCAAAATCACGTTGCCATTGTCGGTAATAACCCCTTGGCGGTATACGGGATCGCCCCCTAGTTTAACGATTTCGCGGGCAACGTACGAACGCGCCATAGGAATAACCTCCACCGGCAGAGGGAATGCACCTAATACGTCAACATTTTTTGTATCGTCAATAATACACACGAATTTTTGTGCGACGGCTGCGACGATTTTCTCACGTGTTAAGGCTGCGCCGCCGCCTTTGATCATATGACGATGTTCAGTGATTTCATCTGCCCCATCTACATACACAGAAAGCTGGTCAACGGAGTTCAAATCAAAGACTTCTATACCGAGTGCTTTTAAACGCTCAGTTGATGCTTCCGAGCTTGATACGGCCCCTACAATATCGTGTTTAATCGGTGCTAGGGCTTCGATGAAGTAATTGACCGTAGAGCCTGTGCCAACCCCTACAATCGAGCCTTGTTCTACATATCGTACAGCGGCTTGCGCGACTGCTTTTTTCTTGTCGTCTTGATTCATTTTTGTCTTCTAGTAAGCATGTAATGGGTAAATTATACCCAAGGCATTGATAGAAGCTAGGAATGTTCGGCTTTAAGGTAAAACGCAGTGACGGCGCGTGGCCAGTTTGCAAAAATGAGCAGGGTTACGAGGCGTTAAAGATGGATGAAGGGGTGATGATTTTTTGCATTGGGATATCCCACTCTTCATTCACTAAGCCTTCCTCAACCCTTTGACAGTCATGAGCTACGCCAAATACTTGTGGTGATATTTCATTGCGTATCATGGGGGCGAGTGTGCGGTCATAAAACCCACCGCCCATTCCTAGGCGCTGGGCTGACTCATCAAAAGCGACTAAAGGCGTAAACACAATATTAAGCAGTGATATCGGCACAATATCAGCGACATTGAGTTTGGGTTCGGGGATAGCAAAGCGATTTAAGATCATTTCACTGTTATGCCGATACTTCACAAAAATCAAATGCCCTTTGCAAAAAGGGTGAAGTACAGGAAGACAAACAGTTTTGCCGTTTTGCCAAGCGTCCTCGATGATGGGGGTTAATGTAATTTCCCCATCTTGTGCTAGATAACAAGCGACAAAATTTGCATCTCTATATTGTGTTAACGCGTGGCACTGCGCCAATAATTGTTCACTGGCAGCGATTTGCTGAGTTTGGCTGAGACTATTACGCAAACTACGAAAGTGTCTACGCAGTTGGCTTTTATCGCTAGGGTGCATACTAGGCGCTGACATAAAAATACTGATTGTAGGGTTGGTGAGAGAACATAATATGGAGTGATCGCACAATTTTGTAGATTAGCATTAGGTTGATACTGCATCAGGTATAGATGCAGTATCAATTTAACCCAGTAAAGACTAGTAGGTATCAATATACAGTTTAGTCAGACGCTCTTTGTCTACTTTTACTGCTACATCTATTTGTTGGGCCTCTAACCAATCTGGGCTGGCAGTGGTATTTTCAGGGGCGACAGATGTTTGACCTATGTTAAGCGGATCGGTCGATACGCGGGCATGACCACGCACAATCTCGAACAAGCTAGGGTCAACTAAGTGGGCGATTGGCATCGCGTCATGGAAGAAACACACGCGATCTTCACGATTTTGCGAATAAAAATCCATGTAGAACTGAGCGGCATCATGCACAAAGCCACCGAGTTTGGCGTTATTTTCCCGCAGTGATTCTAAAAATGCCGGCTCAAATGGCACCGTCATTGTTACGTCCAAACCAAACATGGTTAGATTCCAATCAGCAGCAAAAACGATCTCTGCTGCGTAGGCATCGTTCCAAATATTGGCTTCAGCCACTGGGGTGACGTTGCCGGGGACGAACGCCGCGCCACCCATAATAGAAACGCCTTTTAGCAGTTTAGGTAATTCAGGCTCTAAACGCAGCGCCAGCGCTAAGTTACCCAAGGGACCAATGGCCACTACGGTTATTTCACCAGGGTGCTGACGCGCCATATCGACAATAAATTGTGCAGAACTGCGTGGATCTAATTCACGTTTAGATGGCTTTGGACAAACATCGCCAAAGCCGTCATCACCGTGCACGAAATGGGCATATTTAGATTGTGGGCCAACCCATGGCATGCCAACACCTTTACATACGGGAATATCCACTCCTGCCATTTCACATAACGTTAACGCGTTCTGTGCAGCCATTTCAACGGGCACATTTCCGTAAACGGTGGTTAAACCAAGTACATCAATGTCAGGCGATTGAAAAGCGAAAAAAATCGCCATTGCATCGTCGATACCCGGATCGGTATCAAGAATAATTTTATGACTCATAAAGTCCTCGTTGAATGTATTTTAACTATGATGTTTAGCAAGAAAGCGATTCACTTGCTCTTCATCCGGAATCGATTGTGCCGCTCCCACTTGGGTAACAGCTAAGGCCGATGCAGCACACGCTCGGGTGAGTGCAGTTTTTGCGTCAGTGTGTTCACTGTACGCGGATAGGAAGAAACCAATGAAGGTGTCACCTGCGGCTGTTGTGTCTACCGCATCAACTACAAAAGCATCCACTTCAATTCTGCGCTCATTCTTGAGCATACAAACACCTGCTTTACCTAAAGTAATAATAATTTCACAATTAGGCCAGTTTGCATGGAAATATTTTTCCATGGCATCGATATCTTTGTGACCAGAAATTTCTTCTGCTTCAACTTCGTTGACGATCAATAAATCGATACAGTCTACCGGTAATTGTTTAACTGAATCTGTCATTGGCGCAGGATTGAAGGCTACTTTCAAACCGGCTTCTTTTGCTTGCTTGAGGACTTCATCGATAGAACTGGTTTCGTTTTGAGTTAACACCCAGTCGCTCGATTTTGCGCCATCAAGCGCCGCCATCACATCTTTAGGTGATATTTCATGATTTGCGCCGCCGAACAGTACAATTGCGTTTTCGCCGGTGGGAGTGACTTGAATAATGGCATGGCCAGATGGGCTTTCAGTGCATGCCACATACTTACAGTTGATATTGTGCTTAATCATGACTTGCTTGAAGTTCGCATCGGACTCGTTGATACGCCCCACATGACGTACATCAGCGCCAGCTTTCGCAAGGGCGATAGATTGATTCGCACCTTTTCCGCCAAGTAAACACTGATAATTTGTTGAGGCTAGGGTTTCACCAGGCTGCACAAAGTGATCTACCTGATAAACATGGTCCACATTAATAGAACCAAAGTTAATAACTGCCATATAGGTTAATTCCGAGAGTTAGACTTATTTTGGCGTTATTCTAACCGAGAATTGTCTTAGCTGTCCTAAATAAGTAACAAAATGCGCTTATTTTTCATTTTAGAAACGGGAAAATTCGTTTCAGAAGCGGCTTTGATGAAACAAATGGCTCTTGGCTAACCATAAATAGGCGCACGGATACGGTTGCCCCGTGTCCCCAAGGCCACCACGCCAACATAACATCCGGGTGAGGATCATTTGCAGGATAATATAGTCTCTGCTTTTTGCTTAAAACAGCATATTTCCCTGCTAAGTGTTTCATCAAATCAGGTGCTTGCTTGATATTTTTAGCGTGCCATTCCACCTCATAGTGTTCTTTCACAATGGCATTGACGTGATCAGCCTTGTCCACTGAAAATTCTGCCAAAAGCGCACGATTAAAATCGTCGTATTTCCATTTCACTACGCCATTCAAAGCATCAACGATAACGGCACCTCGTTGGCGTATTATTGTTTCTTGATTCATGAAAGCCACTTATAAACGTAATTGAAATTAAACGTAATTGAGTCTAAACGTAATTGAGTCTAAACGTAATGAGGTTGAACGTAATGATGTTAACCGCAATGAACTGCATATTTTTTCATCCTTGAAGTCAAAATGCATTAGGTAATAAAAATAAACATTTCATTACACATGATATGGAGGGTGTCTCCCAAAATGCCGCTGTTCGGTGTTCGCCCGTGAACCGAAAGTTCAGGGCGGAAGTATCATCATCGCCGTAGGCGTCTCGATACGAGCCGAGCTTGCACAATAGCGATGGAATCAACTTCCTAGGTAAAAAGCATCGGCCAGGGACATTACTGAACTGGCAAACATTCCAGGAGACCTTGCACATACTCATTGTCGAGCATGTTTTAAACGAAAACCGCTGGTTTTTACTGCAAAAGCACTAATAACCTCGATTTCGGCGCCATTATAGTATGGGACGGGGGGCGCTTGTCCAATTTCATTTTCATGTTAGTTATGAATTACTCTTGTGCTTTGCATGACCTAATTTATGCATGATGTTAGAATTGAGCTATTAACCAGATGGGATAACGCTTTGAATACTGAAGAACAAAAATACGAACTGATTACCGCAGCGCTACAGCGCAATAATATCTTGGCCAGCGCCGCAGAAATTCAAGGTGTGCTATGCGGCATGTTAGGTGGTGGAATGCCATTAGAAGCCCAAGACTGGGTTGAAGCCATTGCCGATTTTGTTAACCAAGGTGAGCCGCTAGCAAAAGAAGTGCAAGAGCAATTAGTCAATTTGTACAACCAAACCTGTCAACAATTGGTTGAAAGCGACTTTTCCTTGGTACTGTGTTTACCCGATGACGCAGCACCAATTAATGAGCGTGGTCAAGCATTACTAGAGTGGGTGCAAGGCTTTATGCTCGGCTTCGGCTTGTTCCAAGATGATTTAACCAAATGCTCACCAGACGTGAAAGAAGCACTAGAAGACTTTGCTGAAATCGCGCGTATGGATGAAGAAATGGCCGAAGGTGAAGAGTTTGAACAAGCACTTTTTGAAGTCGTTGAGTATGTGCGTGTTAGCGCTATGTTGTGTTTTAACGAACTAGGTAAGTCACCAGAAGAGCAGCAAAGCCAACCTAAAACGGTACATTAGGCTCACGTATTTTTATGATAGCGTTTGATAAAAATGAATTTGCACAACGACGTCAGCGCTTATTGGCGCAAATGCAACCCAATAGTATTTGCGTGGTGCCAAGTAGTGCGTTAGTGACCCGCAGCCGTGATACTGAATTTCCGTTTCGCCAAGATAGTTATTTTGAATATCTGAGCGGCTTCCCTGAGCCTGATGCCTGTTTGGTACTCACAAATTCACCTGAGTACCCCAAGGGACTGTCTGTGCTTTTTTGTTTAGACAAGGACCCTAACATCGAAATGTGGCAAGGCAAGCGCATTGGCCCTCGGGAGGCCAAGCGTACCTTCGGCTTTGATATTGTGTTTGATAACGAAGAACTCGATGAGCGATTAGTTGAATTAATGAATGGTCATGAGCAGTTGTATTTTGCCCTAGGGCACAATCAAGACTGTGAAGAGCGGGTGCTTGATTGCATTGAGCAACTGCGTAGTGCGCCAAAACAGAGCCAATCAGCCCCTTCAAGTATTGTTGACAGCCGTTTGCTGCTCGACGAAATGCGTTTAGTGAAATCCCCATACGAGCAAGACATAATGCGCCAAGCTGGGCATATCAGTGCCAAAGCCCATATGCGCGCTATGGCGTTTGCCCAAGCTGGTCGATTTGAATACCAATTAGAGGCAGAACTGCACCATGAATTTGCTATGCACGGAGCAAAGCACCCAGCGTATAGCACCATAGTGGGCAGTGGAGAAAACGCATGTATTCTGCATTACACTGAAAATAATGCTGAACTAAAAGAAGGCCAGCTCGTATTGATAGACGCAGGCTGTGAGTTACACGGATACGCTGCTGATATCACTCGCACTTTCCCTGTTTCAGGGCAGTTTTCACCGCAGCAGCGTCAGTTGTATCAATTAGTGCTTGATGCTCAAAACGCTGCACTGGCGCGTATCAAACCAAGGAAGACTATCGGTGAGGCCACCCAAGCCGCGATTGAATGCATAACTGCAGGGTTGATCGAGTTAGGTTTATTGACCGGCACCCTAGAAGAAAATATAGCAGGGCAACATTATCGAGCGTTTTTCATGCACGGTTTGAGTCACTGGCTCGGGCTTGATGTGCATGACGTAGGTCATTACAAAGCAGCCGGTGGTGACAGGCCATTGATGCCGGGAATGGTACTAACCGTAGAGCCCGGTATTTATGTGGCAGGTGACGCGCCAGTTGCCCCGTGCTGGCGAGGGATCGGGATCCGTATCGAAGATAATGTGCTTATTACAGACTCGGGGCATGAGATACTTACCGGTGACGTGCCCAAAGAAATTTCACAGATTGAAGCGTTAATGGCCGAATCGTTTATTCAATAGCCGTTTTTGTGTATCGCTTACTCAAGTAGGACAGCAAAAAATGCAAAGTTATGATGTTGTTATCGTCGGTGGCGGCATAGTGGGTTTAACCGTGGCGTTAAC
The DNA here is from genome assembly GCA_000314955.1 of Paraglaciecola chathamensis S18K6. GTDB lineage: Bacteria > Pseudomonadota > Gammaproteobacteria > Enterobacterales > Alteromonadaceae > Paraglaciecola > Paraglaciecola chathamensis. Next base: position 86,695 of record BAEM01000040.1, read on the forward strand.
ATTGGCCACTGGTGAGCTAAATGTCGCTGTTATTGACGCCCAAGAAGGTGGCCAAGCACTTGGTGATAAGCCAGAGCTCAGAGTCAGTACTTTTACGCTTGCTACTCAGACTGTGATGCAAAACCTAGGTGTTTGGCCTTTAATAGCGCATAACCGCTTATGTGCTTATGAAAAAATGGCAGTGTGGGATCAAGATAGTTTTGCGCACATTGGATTTTCTCACGAGGAAGTGGGGCAGGCGTATCTTGGTCATGTGGTTGAAAACCAAAATCTGGTCCGAGCCTTATGGAAAAAAGCCGAACAAAGCGAACACATTACGCTGTTAGCACCTAATAAAGTAAGTAACATGGTGTTTGGTCAGCAAGAGAGTTTCTTGACCTTGGATGATGAAACTATGCTGAGCGCTAGGTTAGTGGTGGGCGCTGATGGCGCAAATTCTATGGTGCGCCAAAAAGCGAATTTACCCCTTACGTTTTGGGATTACGAACATCACTCCATCGTGGCCACGATTAAAACTGAAATGCCTCACGACAACACTGCTCGACAGGTCTTTACCCCAAAAGGGCCTTTAGCCTTTTTGCCTCTGTGGGATGAACATCATTGTTCTATCGTATGGTCTCAGCAAGAGCCCGAGGCTGCAGCTTTGTTAGCCCTTAACGAAGACGAATTCGAAAAATCACTCATGGCTGCTTTTGATATGCGTTTAGGCAGATGTGAGTTAGTCAGTGAACGTAAAAGCTTTCCGTTAAAAATGCGTTACGCACGCCAGTGGGTGACAGATAGAGTTGCCTTGGTTGGCGATGCTGCGCATACCATTCACCCCCTCGCAGGGCAGGGTGCTAACCTAGGGATTATGGACGCAGTCGCTTTAGCCGAACAGGTGATCAAAATTGCTGAGCAAGGCAAAGATATCGGTTTGACTAAAAGTTTACGTGCCTACGAGCGCTGGCGTAAAACAGAGACGGTGAAGATGATTGGCACCATGGAATCATTCAAACGCCTGTTTGATGGGGCAAACCCCGTACAAAAGTTAGCCCGAGATATTGGCCTTAGCACCGTGAATCATCTGCCCAAAGCAAAACAGAAAATTGTTCAACATGCCGCCGGTCTGGGAGGAGAGTTGCCCTTGTTAGCGCAACATAAACTGACTAGGCAAGCTTCTTAGGTTGAACGTTAATTGACAAGGACAGTGTCACTATGACCCCAGCGATTAATTTACTGCTTAAGCAAAAAATAGCGCATGAAGTATTGCAGTACGAGCATGACGCCAATGCGGAATCCTTCGGTTTAGAAGCAGCAGAAAAACTCAATTTAGCCCCTAACTTGGTGTATAAAACCTTAGTGGTTAAGTTAGATTCTCAAACCTTATGTGTAGCAATTTTGCCCGTTGAAAATATGCTTAATATGAAACTTCTGGCCAAAGCCGCAGGAGCCAAAAAAGCACAAATGGCGGATAAAGCCGAAGTTGAACGGGTTACCGGTTACGTGCTTGGTGGGGTGAGCCCTCTAGGGCAGAAGAAGCGATTGAAAACGATGATTGACGACTCTGCCAACGAGCTTGCCACAATCTATGTGAGTGCAGGGAAGCGCGGCCTTGAAATTGGCTTATCACCAAATGCACTGACAAAAGCATTGTCCGCTCGTTTTGCTCCTTTGTGTCAGTGAACGCTATGGCACGACGGATATTTGTCTAGGTTAAGCATTATCAAGTTAATAACTGTAAAGCGTAACATTCGCTTTGCTGAATTTATTTTTTCTTAGCGTTTAGCGCTCCGGATGTTCTCCTCATTTTATAGCTGATTGGTGTTATTTCGCCGAAGCTAGATACATTATCTCACACTTATTCTTCGCTAAACTTGCCATGACTGTGGTATCTTGAGGCGGTAGTAGGATCTATGAGGAGCATATTTTTCGGCGTCTATTTTTGTAACATTCCCCTAAATTATTGGGTTAATATTTGACCCTGATTCCATGACTTTCTTTTGTAGGAGCCATATGAGCGAATTAATACCCATCTTCATTTTTTTCTTTGCCGTTATCGACCCCATTGGTAGTGTGCCGGTTTTTATTGCCACTACATCCGGTTTTGATGCCAAAGCTAAACGCCACATAGCGTATAAAGCGATTATTGCAGCAGCCGGTATTTTGCTGTTCTTTACTATTGCTGGTGAATACGTGTTATCAGCTATGGGGATCCCGCTGTCGGCTTTTGAAATTGCGGGTGGCATAGTACTTTTCCTATTCGCCTTGACGATGATATTTGGTGAAGGAAAAGCCCGAAGCGAATTGCGTATGGCCAAATCAGTAACCGAGACCGCTATTTTTCCTCTAGCGGTGCCCTCTATCGCTAGCCCAGGAGCAATGCTAGCGGCGGTGATGCTCACAGAAAACGACCGCTATACCTTGGTAGAGCAAGCGACTACAACGGGTATTATGTTATCTGTGCTCGGCATTACCTTGATATTGCTGTTAGCTGCGGCTCCGATCCATAAAATAATTGGTAACGGTGGGGCGAATATTGTTAGCCGCGTGATGGGACTTATACTAGCGTCTGTAGCGACCGCCAGTATTTTAGAAGGGATCAAGACCTACTTTGTTTTATAAATCTCGCTAGTTTGGCAACGCTACTAAGCGAGCACTTTCATTCATCACTTCGTCGTTTGTTTTGGCCTCAAAGCAAACGACGTACGATCCACAATAGGCTCAACAGAAATACTAAGCAGCCAAAAAACAGTCCTTTGTTAATCGGTAGTTCAGATGAGTCAACGTGGCGCGCGCTTGACAGTGCGGCCACTGATTTACTGGCGTTATGCTTAAACGCTTGCAGCTGTGCAAGCCAACCTGTTGTAGGGTATACATAGCGATATTGCTCAGGCGCTAGCAGGGAAGCTTCTGACGTTTTTAGTGATGAGTCTTTTTGAACATTCACATTCCCCTGTTCATTTTTCAACGACAAGCGCAACCAACCCGGTGAAGGCGGCCAGTAATGTGCACACCAAATGTTAGGTTGCTCAGGGCGTTGGTTTAACATCAGAGGTTGTTGCGCTATCTCGCCTGATTGCTCATCAATGTATTCTATTACCCAATGAGCGCCTTGCCTAAGCTTGCTGGTACGTAGGCAGGCTTGGCTTTGCTTGTTGGTAAAAGTCAGCTGGTTATTTTGTTCTTTTAACCAGAAATCATCTTGGGTGTTTCGGGCTACTTGTTGCACTAAGTAGTGCCACAATTGCTCATAGGCTCCGTTCGTTTGATTTAATTTCCATTCATAGGTGCGAGGTAATAGCGTAACCGCGACGTACCCTAGCCCAAGGAGATGACGTTTCACTAATGGGCGGCCGTTGGGGGCGGCTAATAGCGTGTCGCCTTCGTTTCCATCAAATCGGATTGCGCTTGCAGCCAAGGTGGCATCAGTGCTGCTTTGTGCTGACGCGTTAGGGTAAACGATGGAAAACGCATCTATTGCTTGTTTATCCTCACGTAATAGCGGCAGGTGCAAAGCTTCAGTTAATGCAGCGTTCTGATTAGCGACTAAAGCGCCATCAGCCAGTACTAGCAGCCCAAGACCATTGGCAACCGCTTGGCGTAAGCGCGCACGCTGCGATGAAGATAACCTAATTAAGCCGCGACCATCGATAAAGAGCAGGTCAATATTGTCCAATGCGCTGGATTGATAAAACGGATCGCCGTTTTGATTCGCTGTGCCTGTATCGGGTTTCGGCTGGTTAACGTACTGGCGCTGATAAGCATCTTGGCTTATTTGGCTGACGACTGTGACTGGGCTACCTGTCTCACTGGCCCACTGTTTTATATGCTTAGTTTCAAACGAAGGGGACGACTGCCAAATAGCAATACTTGGGGTATTCAACGGTAACTGGTTCGACACGTCGCTGGGTGCCATGTTGGGTAAGCTGTTTTGACTAATCGATAGGGCAATTTCGTTTTCTGCCATCAAGGCTTGGGTGTGTTTATCTCGTAATCGCAGTTGATAGTGCCATTGCCCAGCTACTTTGGGGAGTGCCCTTAATGTAAACGATTGGCCGTCTTTAATCGTCTGTGTCTGCTCTACGTCTCCGCTTGGAGAGATTAGTTGCAATAAATAGGACTCAGCGGCGTCTTGCCCTTGCTTATCTGCACCTTGAAGCGTCCCGCGAATGGATAAAGAATCGCCAATGGTTAGCTGTTTTTGCCAAGTTAATTCCCCTATGCCCAGCGCTTTATTACTAGGCACAAAGGTGATGGCAATTTTACTTTGGCTAGCAGAACCCCAGTTTTTAGCTGCGGAAAATAATGATTGCCATTGGGCTGAGCTTAGACCGTCTCCGACCACGATTAGCTCGTTTAAATCGCCAATCGTTTGAGGCAATAAAGATGCAGAGGGTAAATATTTGGCGTGCTCAACGGGCAGGTCACTTAGCATAGTAAACCAAGAGGTGTTGGCATCTATATTAACGTTTGGCGGTGCTTGGTTTTTTAGCGTATCCAGCAATTCAGGCGTGGTGCCCTTAGTGACTAAAACAGCGCGTATTGTTTGGGTGCTAGTGCTTGTAATATCAAGCAGGACTCCAAGTAAAAAGATAAACGCCAACGTATTTATACTGAGCAATAAAGTGGCTCGAGCACCTTTAAACAGCGACTTCTCACTAGGGGCTTTTAGTGTTTTTTTGAGCATGAATAGGCTGCTAAATACCCATGCGAGCAGCAGTATAGCGCCTAGAAGCATACATAAAACTAACGGCATGCCGGCAGGCGTGTTAACGGTGTATGGCCCTATATGGGCTAACTGCCAACTCATTGCGCCTCCTGTTGCTGCTTAAATTCAGCAAAATGCTTGATAGCAGGCTGAGTATCGTTATAGAGCTTTGCAGGTTGCTGCACTTTGTATCGCGGCGACGGCAGTAATCGCCAAAGTTGCCCAGTTAAACGCGGCAAACATGAAGAACATTGATTAGGGGTACGCCGATTGCTGCGCTGAATTTGCGCCAAAGATGCCAAAGCTTCAATGACCTCAGGCGTTTCATCTAGCAGACTATTTAGCAGTACTTCGGTTTGTGATAGCAGCTCCTTCTCTTGTTCGTTGAATGGGGCATTTGCGCGTAGGGGCGCATTTAAAAGCGCAATCGCTTTTGTGAGAGTGCGCACATCTGTATCGTTTATGACGTTTGGCGTGTGTTGAGCTTCAGTATTGATATCTGTTAACTCACCTTGGTACCGGCGTTGCTCGCTAACAGGCGGTGGCTCAAACCCTAAGCGTTTTACATAAATCCGCTGGGCTTTTTTAGCGCGGTTTAACCATATCAGTGCTTGTTCTTCAAAGGGCAGGGCGTCTTGTGGACGATTTAAACGCAACTGGCCTTCAGCCTGCCACATGTAGGCGATCGCACGCTTCATCATTACTCTTGGGTTTTGTTCTATGCCACCAGGGGCTTTAAAAATGGCCACATCAGTTTCACCGTGGGCATGACCAAATTGCTCAATAACGCTTTGATAACCTGATTTATCCTCAATTAAGCCATGCTCACCTTCGTGTTGATGTGCGTCGTGGCTACCTTCGGCCGGCTCTTCATGCTCGCTGTGGTCTTCGTGCGCCTCTTCAGCACCACGTTCATTACTTTGTTCATTATTTTGCTGCTGACTTGCGCCATCTTCCATTGTACGGGTGATACCACTGACCTCATCTCCAACAAACTGTCCGTATTTATGTTTTAAATCAGCTTGGGCCACGCCTAATTCTTGGGAGGTATGGTTAAACTCGTGCTCGGTTAATGACGAGCGTTGTGCAATGAGTGCTTTGGTGTCGATGATGATCTGTCGCTGACTTTTAAAATATGCTGGCATGTTGTCAATGACGGTGCCCTCACTGAAAACCGTGTCTATGTCTTCACCGAGCCAGCGGATAATTTTTGTTGAAGATTGTGTTAATTGGGGCTGATTTTCTCGGTTGTCCCAAGCCTTAACACTAAAATACAGCTCATCTCCTGGCTCCATGCCTAAATTGGATAGGTCCCACTCTTTGCTATACAGCTGCTGTCCATCAACGGTGTTGATGGTATCAAACGCAAAAACACTGTCGCGAAATTTAACCGACTCCCCGGACCCTTTGGCGACTGACGCTAATATTTCCACTTTACTTAATGCAAAGTCGTCGCTGATCACTGCTTGGGTAGAAATAGTGGGTTTACTGTTCTCATTTTGGCTTTTTATTTCCGTGATGGTCGCTTGCGGGGCAATAAAGCTGATTTGCGGTGATTCATCAGGGATAACCTTGATGCTATGCACAGCAAGTACCCGCCGTTGATGATCTAATACCTGATACACCGCAGCACGCTTAACCACTGTGCTGGCAGTATGATTACCATCTGGCGAGCGTTCTAAAGGTAATTGTGTATTGTTGATTTGGATTGAATAAGGCTGATTTTGCCCCTGTGGTTCATTGGAAAACACCAATTGCCATTCTACTTTGCTGCCCGTAAGCACCTGCATATCAAGTGCCTGAGTTTGATTACGCTTAAAGCCATTAAAGCCAATGGCGTAGTCAGGAGGAGAAACCGCGACACGCGCATCAGTGATTTTCGACAACACATCGCTGGCTAAGTTATCGGCTGTCTCCTGAGCGCTGCTAATAGCAACCTCGTCGCCTAGCGGCTTGTGAGCAATATTGCATATGAAAATTGCCGCAAAGAGGCAAAGCAGGACCGTAACGAGGTTAAGCGCTAAGGGTGTTTTTAACCCAAAGCGGGGAGCGAGCGGCGTATTTTTATCTTCAAGTAATTTATTCAGTGCCTTTGCACTGCGCTGGTACTGTAGGCGTTGTAATACGCTCAGGGTGTGCTGATCTTTTACTAGCACAAGTTGACAGCTTTCCTCTAGTGAGGGGAACCGCCGATTAAGATCCTTGGCGACATTATGTGGGGTAATCGCTGTATAAGAAGGGCGATAAAATCCCGCGAGTAAACATAGCGCCAAGCCCATAATGAAGAGTGTGCTAATTGCTAAGGGCTGCAAAATAAATGCAGCGCTATCGATAAGATAAAGGCCAGCCACTAATAGCAGCATAAACAGCAGCAAAACGGGTAAACAGAACAGCATGTGTTGGATGAGCTTGCGCCTTTTACTGGCGTAAACTACCTGCTGCAGGGCGTTTATTTGCCGTACCTGTTCGGCATTTGGGGCTGGTGGTGTATGACCCTGAAAATCGTTCGCCATTAAGTTGCCCCTGCGCCTTTGGTTCTAGCGGAATATTCGCTGGCAATGCGCTCAAGACAGAACGCGCAAACGAGCAGGGTGAGTAACCAATAATGGGTTTGGTCATCGCGCTGAGGGTTAAGTGACGGGACTAGGCTTCGTACAGGCTCATTTTCACCTTGCTGCTGTGCCTGATTATTACTATTGGCTTTGGCCGATTTTGTTGGTGCCCCGCGCGCTATTTGCGCTGCATGCACAGTCGCCCTTGCTTGGTACGTTTGCTGATATCGGGACTCGTTCATGAGTGCAACTAAGGTATATGGAAAGTCCAACTGAGATACCCAATTTGTCCAGCTAGGTTCAAACCGGCTGTAAAATTCTAGAATTTGCCCCGTGTTACGCTTGTGCTCAGCAACATGAGTCTCGGTAGCTTCGGTGGAGGTTGCTATTGTTCTTGTTAATAAGGGTTGCTGATCGCTTGTTTGCCAGATGACCTGATAGTGCGTGCTGGTGGGCGCTTCATCTTTGCTGCTGGTTATCTTCTCGGTCACTTTAGCAAGCGCGCCTATCTTGCGAATGCTTATCTCATTATTGCGTAGGCCGCTTTGGGTAATAAATACTGAGTGTTTACCGGTGCTGACAACCTGCTGATTCGCAGTGATAAATAAATTACCGCCTTGTTGTACATATTGGTTGAGTATTCTTTTCAGGGCCGAAGCCTGAGCAACTGCCTGCTCTGATACTTGAGCCGGAGTTTGCGCTTGCTGTGTATTGAGCCCAGTATCAGCAAGATAAAATACCCAGTTGTATAGCTCGAGTTGCTCAAGTGACATTGGTGACGAAGCGGGTAGATGAGCCACTGATAGTTCACGGTTCAACTCGCGATCGAGTGCGTCAAAAGCGGCCATTAAATATTGTGTTTGCGCATGGTTTTTCGCCGATGTTAGCATCAATATCTTCGATTTTTCACCCATAAGAGATGAACTTTCTGCACTGCTAATGTGCCAAGTTAGGGTTTCAGGAAGGTTTATTTTGTCGTTATTGAACTGAGAAAATCCACTGCTAGTAAAAATCTGTATTTGGCTAGGGGACACTGTTGGGTGAGTGGCTATAAAATCAGCTACTTGCTGCCATATTGTTGTTTGGGGCAGTGGGCGTGCTGTATTGATTTGAGCGTTTAGTCCAGTTTTTTCGTTGGCTGCAGTGATTTGCGCCAACCTATCGAGTGTTAATTCGTTGTTGCCATTAATAGCGTACTCACTCAGCGCTTCTGGCTGCTCATTGCTCAGCTTAGCGTTCAAATTATTGCTCGGATTCTTGCCAGGGCTATTGCTCAGGCTATTGTTCAGATTCTTGCTCGCATTAGCGCCAAGAATAACCAACCTGCTTGAAGTTGCATCTTGAGCTTGATTGAAGGTTTTTAGCAAGCTTTGTTTTTCATTTTCGCTGGCATGGTGTAGCCAATCTTGGCTGACTAAAAAATACCGTGTTTGACTATTATCGGAGGGCTGCTTCATACACTGAGCCAGCGCCAAGCTAAGAAGTACGATTATCATCATACGTAACAACAGCAGCAGCCACTGACTTAGGCGCAGCGCGTTAGGCACACTACTTTGCTTTGCGGGGATAAGTGCGTATTGAGCAAATGAAATGAGCGGCGCTTTACTTTTACTGAAAAAATGGATGGCTAAAGGAATAATGACAGCGAGCATACCCAATAACCATAGAGGAGAAAGCACAATATTGTTTAGCGCGCTAAACATTGCCCCCATGGTTATTTTCTGCCCGAGCGGGACGTCAAGTAGGCGTGCACGCTTTTATCTAAAGGTTCATCAATATTGGCCCTAAAAAGCGCAATGTTTTGCTGCTCCAAGCGGCTTTTCAACGTGGCTTGATGCTGCTCATATGCCGCTAAATATTGCGCTTTAACTTCTGAACTTGAAACTAGACGTTGCTCTTTAGTTTCTGGATTTTCGACTCTTATCGCGCCTTTATAGGGAAAGTTAACCTCATCATCGCAAACTAACTGCATGGCTACGACTTCATTCTGGCCGTAATTTAATGGCTGCATGAAGTCTACTATCTCGGTTTCGCGTTGCATAAAATCACTGAGCACAAATATCAAACCTTGAGGGTGAATATTTCCCAATGATTGCGTTAGGGTTGCCTTATTTGGAAATTGTTTACCCACAGTAAGTTGACTCAGCGTCAGCATGAGTTTGTGCCAGTGCTGCTGACCGGTTCCACAAGGCAGAAAATCAATTCGCTCATCAGATAAACCGATAACGCCTACAGCGTCACCTTGCTGCTGGGCAATGTAAGCGATAGTCGCTAAAAAATAACGGGCGTAATCTAGTTTATGCCAACCGCCTTGGGCTTTGCTGGTGGCTGATTGTTGCAACATAGATAGGCTGGTATCTAGCACCAGCCAAATTTGCGTATCGCTTTCCCGCTCAGCTTCGCGGACAAAATATTTGTCAGAGCGAGCAAAGAGTTTCCAGTCAACTTTGCCTAGCTCATCCCCAGGCTCGTAGCTACGGTATTGGCTAAACTCAACTCCCGAGCCTTTTTGCACACTGGTATGCTGACCGTGTAGCACACCTTCGGCGACCGTTTTGGCGACTAAGGGCATGTCTTTAACACGAGAAAGCGTGAGCGGGTCAATCCATTGCTGCATGTTTAGCCCGCGCTACGAGAAGACGCGTTTGAAGCCAAGGGGCTTTCAGGGAGAGGCGTATGGTTAATTAGATGGTCAATTACGTTATCTGTATCCATGTTTTGCGCCTGAGCTTGAAAGTTAAGTAATATTCGATGGCGCAGTACGCCATGAGCCACACTACGAATATCCTCTAAGGTCACAGCAAAGCGTTGATTTAACAGGGCATTGGCTTTGGCGCATAATACTAGTGCTTGGCCTGCGCGCGGCCCTGCGCCCCAACGGACAAACTCTTTCACGCTTTGATTTTCGCTAATATCTGGGCGAGTATCGCGCACGAGTTGACTGATGTATTGCAGTAGCTCTGATGAGATCTCCACTTGGCGCACTAAGCTTTGCAATGTCAGTATTTCTTCGGTGTGCAGTACTTCTTTTAACGTAACGCTTTGGGTACCAGTAGTACGGGCTAGGATCTCTATTTCTTCTTCTGCACTTGGATAACCCACGCGCACAAACATTAAGAAGCGGTCGAGTTGTGCTTCAGGCAGGGCATAGGTGCCTGATTGCTCAACGGGATTCTGAGTAGCCAAAACAAAAAAGGGTTTTGGTAAAGGGTGAATATTGCCCGCATAGCTGATGGTCCGCTCTTGCATGGCTTCTAGTAGTGCTGCTTGGGTTTTTGGTGGAGTACGGTTTATTTCATCTGCTAATAAAATATGAGTGAAAACGGGACCTTGTTTGAATTTAAAAAAGCGTTCGCCACTGTCGTGGTCTGTTTCCAGTATTTCTGTGCCTATAATGTCGCTTGGCATTAAATCCGGTGTAAATTGAATACGCTTGTAATCCAGCTCTAGGGTTTTGGCTAATGAGCTGACCACTAAGGTTTTGGCTAATCCTGGTGCGCCTTCTAGTAAACAATGGCCACCAGCTAACATCGCGACTAACAATTGCTGCACGACGCTGCGCTGGCCAACTATCACTCGGCCAAGTTCATCAGTAACATCGGCCAGCTTGGAAAGTAGCTGTAAAATATCTTGCTCACAAAGGGCGTGGCTCTGTGGTTCACAGGGCAAACTGTTCGTGGTACTCATGAGGTTACTACCTTAATTCTTATTGGTTGGCCGACTATTCTTGGTGCTCGATTAGCATAGTGTTCTTGTTTATATGGGCTCAGGCGGTCATGGCATAAAGTACGATATTCACCGCGAATTTTGTGTTGTCTTCTTTGAGCCAGCGCTTGTTACGAAAATCATAATCCCATTCGCAACCTAAATCTTTATTGCTGTATAGCACCGCAATTTTGCCGTTAACTATGATGGCTTTCAGGTAGTTGTGAACCAAGTCATCACCCCAGCCATTAAGTTCAATAGAAGTACGCGGTGGCCCATCAAAGGTAAAAAATGCACTGTATATTGGATGATCGTTAGGGATCTTTTGTAAGGCATCTTCCCCAAATAGGCTGCGCATTTGTGCTTCAAAGGTTTTGGCAAACATTCCGTCAATATCGTGGTTACAATCATCTACAAAAACAAAGCCACCATTTTCAACGTATTGCTTAAAGTTCTGCGCCTCGGCATCGCTAAATTGCACCAATCTGTGCCCAGCCATATAACAAAAAGGCGCGTTTAACATGGCGGGGTCTGACAGGGGAATAATGCGCTCTTTTATATCCACCCTCAGGCTGGTGTATTCAATTAACGAGTTGAGCACGTTGGCAGGCATTCGTTCGTCGACTTCCCAATCACCGGACTCGTAGCTTAATCGAGTAAAATAGAAATCGTAATCACTGCTCTGGGCCCATGAATTGGCACCACGAAAAAACGCCTGTGCAGCGAATGCTATACATGCGTTTTTAATAAATTTTCGGCGGGACATACTCATGGTTTGGCACACGTTTAAAATGATGAAAATGGCCTCAGGCTCGTACGAGCCTGAGACAAAGCGACTTATACTGCGTCAGACAAGCTGCTAAACGTAAAGTCACGAATTTTCATAGGCGGTATCATGCAGCCTTCAATCCGCTGTGGTTCACCCAGCGCCTCAATATTATTGAGCATAATGATCGGGCTTTCATTGAAACGGAAGTTTTTGATCGGGTATTTGATCTTGCCGTTTTCAATGTAAAAGGTGCCGTCGCGGGTCAAACCTGTATACAGCAAGGTTTGCGGGTCAAGGCCACGTATGTACCACAAGCGGGTGACCAGCACGCCCCGGCGAGTGTTTTTGATCATATCTTCAAGAGACTGATCACCACCGCTCATAATGAAATTACGATTGGCTGGTATATAGTCACTTTTGGTATGTTTTGCCCAGTAAGGTGAGTTGGGCATGTTTTTAATCGTACCGTCTTTTACCCAATCGATTTTACTCAACGGATAACCATTGCCAGCAAAGGGCGCGCTAGGGGCAATTGCATGCTGAGGATCAGAATAAATATGGACACGTTCGTCAAACATCTTCTGGCCCAATTTGTTTTTCGGAGCGTTTTCGCCTTTGGGGACTTTATTGCTTAAAAAACTTCGCCCTTCGTCCGCAGAACGTTGATCAAACGCACGCATCATATTTTGAATAAGGCCAACACTGGCTGCAGGCTCGAGGATAACCGTATACTTACCTGGCTCCATTTCTTTTGCTTCTGCAGAGCCTTTCGATTTTTGAATGGCAATAGAGGACAACTTAGCGGTATCGAGCAGCTTTACGTCACTGTAGTCACCCGAGGCCCAGCCCGAGCCTTTACCATCTTCGGTACGAATAGTGACCGAAAAATCCACCTGGGTAGCTGTGTTATACGCGAACAAACCTTTGCTGTTCATAATCGCGCTCATCTCTACGGCGTCTTCTAAAAAGCCCGCTGCAATGAGCTTGTTCTTTTTAGATGGCTCAATACTATCAAAGGCCGCTTGAGCGCGATCCTCTGGGGTCACATTGGCAGTAGATTCAAAATACGTATTTGCTTTGCTGTATTTTTGTTTGCCAAATACAGGCATAAACTCTTCATTTTCTGGGGCGAGCTTGGCTAGTTCTTCCGAGCGGCGCACTACTTTTTCAAGGGAAGCATCGTCAAACTCATTAATGGTGGCGGTGCCTGTGCGCTTACCAAAGGTAGATTGCACGATAAGCATAAGGTCGCTTTCTTGTCCTGAGGTTGACACAGTGTTGCGGGCATAGCGAATATTGCCACCCACTTTGCTTTCTAAATTGCATTCGCATTCATCGGCTTTTGAGAATGTAAGGACTTTGCTCAGCAGCTCTTTGGCGTGTTGTTCGGTAATTATGGTCATTATATTTTTCCTTCTTAGTGAGCTGCTTAAACGTTGCGCGCTGTGTTAATCACGTTAATGTTGTCGAATCTCGTGGTTGGACAACCATGAGAAACCGCGCTCACTTGTGAAGGCTGGCCTTTACCATCAAAGAACGAACCGCCCACTCTGTAATCTGATTTACCTGCTAACTGACTACAGCTATTCCAAAATTCCTGGGTGTTAGATTGGTATGCAACATCTTCAATTTGGTCGACAATTTTGCCGTCTTTAATTTCATAAAATAACTGCCCACCAAATTGGAAGTTATAACGTTGTTGGTCGATAGAGTAAGAGCCGCGACCAGCAATATAAATGCCTTTTTCAACATCTTTAATCACATCATCAGCAGATAAGTCTTTTTCATTTGGACGAAGTGACACATTCGACATACGCTGGAATTGCACATCGCGCCAGCTCTGTGCATAACTGCAACCATGAGATTCTTTTTGCCCAAGCATATGTACTTGGTCTCGGGTTGCTTGATAGTTCACCAAAATACCGTCTTTGATCAAGTCCCATTCTTTGGTTTTAACACCCTCGTCATCGTATCCCACATTGCCTAAGGTGTTGGCTTGATTTTTATCTGCATATAGATTGACTATGTCTGACCCATATTGGAAATCACCGCTTTTCCATTTGTCTAACGTGGCAAAACTAGTACCAGCGTAGTTTGCTTCGTAGCCCAGTACTCGGTCTAGCTCAAGTGGGTGTCCAACGGATTCGTGTATGGTCAGCATTAGGTGAGCTGGGTCTAACACGAGGTCATATTTGCCAGGCTCTACTGATTTTGCTTTTAATTTTGCTTGCAGTTGTTTACCAGCAGCCGCGGCATCTTCTACCATATCGTAGGAGTTATGGTAGCCAACGTTTGCCCCTTGAACTCGCACTTTGTCTTTTTCTAAACCGTCTAAATATTCGTATCCCATACCCACGGGGTTGCCTAAAGCAGAGCGCTGTTTGAAGCCGTCTTCCCCTACAGCTGTGGCGGTAAAAGGAGCCCATAGGCGATGAATATCTTGATCGATGTATGAGCCATCGGTGGAGGCAAAATACTTTTGCTCATTCACTAGGAATAAACGTGAACTGATAAAGCTCGCGCCGTTTTGCATTGCGGCATCGTTTACTGACAATAATAAATCGACCTTTTCCTGAATGGGGACTTCCATGGCATTCTTTTTGATAGGTGTTTGCCAGCTGACTTCACCAACCCCTTTCACAGGAGCGAGTTGCACAGGTGTGGTTTGAAACTTTGAATTTGCCATAGCGACGGCGACAGCTTGTTCTGCAGCTTTAGCCACGCTGTCAGGCGTCATGTTTGAAGTAGACGCAAACCCCCATGTCCCATTAGCAATGACACGCACGCCAATACCCGCAGATTCAGTATTGGTTATGCTGTCAACGCGGGTTTCACGGGTCGTCACAAATTGGTTTAAGTAACGGCCAATGCGCGCATCAGCATAGGTGGCCCCTTTTGCTTTTGCGGCGTTTAATGCGATATCAGCAAGCTTCTTTTTGTACGTTACATCCATGGGTTTATCGAGAAGTTGATCGGCTGATATAGCCACTCCGGATATCGGTAGCATAAGCGTGCCCATTCCGGCACTACTTAGCTTTATAAAGTCGCGTCTTTCCATTTGCTCTGTCCCCTGGGTTAGGTGTTGTTTTGATTATATTTTTATTACTTTCTATGAAGTTTTTTACGCTAATGCGATTAGGGTTTAGTGTAGAGTATTGCGCAGTCCACTCAAGTCGGTGAGTCGCGCTTTTGTTATATTTTTGTCAGGCAATACTCAATAAAACGTAACAAACCATATCTAGCTGTTATTCATCGTGTTTTAACTGTGTTTCAATCCATTGATTGACACTGTCTTCAAGAACGGCCATAGGTAACGAGCCTTGGCCGATAATCACATCATGGAATTGACGTATGTCGAAGTTTTCTTTCAAGCTGGTTTGGGCTTTGCTGCGAAGTTCACGTATTTTAAGCTCGCCAATTTTGTAAGACAGCGCTTGGCCTGGCCAAGAAATATAGCGATCAATTTGATCTGCGGTGGCTTTTTCAGTTAGTGCCGTGCGTGAGCCCAAATAATCAATCGCTTGTTGGCGGCTCCAGCCGAAGGCATGAATGCCCGTGTCTACGACTAAGCGCACTGCACGCCACATTTCGTAACCCAGTCGACCAAAGTCAGAATAAGGGGCTTGATAAAAACCGGCTTCTTTGCCTAAACGCTCAGAGTACAAGCCCCAGCCTTCTGAAAACGCTGAGTGGTTAAGGGTGCGGCGAAATTCAGGTACCTCTAACTCCATAGCAATAGCATTTTGTAGATGATGCCCAGGGACGGCCTCATGCAGGCTAAGGGCTTCTAAATTGTATAGTGGTTGCTGGGCAGGATCAGAGGTTAAAAAGTATGTGCCGGGCGTGCGGTTATCTGGTGGCGGCATATAAAACGCGCCACGTGACGCAGAGCCTTTAATGGTGAACGTATTGCGAGGCAAGGTGGCGAAAAAGCTAGGTAATTTACCGTACATTTTTTGGGTGATAAATGCGGTTTTCTCCATTACATCTTGGCGGTCTTGGGCGTAAAAGCGCGGATCTGTGGCTAAAAACTGCAAAAACTCTGCATAGCTGCCTTTAAAGCCCACCTGCTGAATAATCTCGTTCATTTCTTTGCTAATACGTTCTACTTCGTCCAAGCCGAGTTGGTGAATTTGCTTCGGGGTTAAGTTCGTAGTGGTGTAATAGTTAGCGGTGTAAGCATAGTAGTCAGCCCCCCCTTTGACGCTAGAAATACCCGGCTCTTGGCGGCAGTGGCGCATATAGTCATTTACAAAATAATCGTTGAAATGCGCATAAGCAGGCACAACCGCGTTTTTGATAAGCTCGGCGCCTTTGCTGGCATAGCGTTGTTTTTGCTTTTCAGTAAATTGAGCCGGAAAACGGGTAAATGGTTCGTACAATGCACTGTCTTTGGGGTCTTTAACGATGTGAATTGTGATAGTTTGCTGATAGTTTTTGAAGGTTTCACAGTGCTGCACAAAGCCCGTTTTGACCCCTTGAGCGAGTAAATCAATATTTTCTTGATTAAAGCGTGGGTAGTCTTCAAGGCTTATCAAGTATTGATCATAATCTTGCGGGGTAAGAAATGCCATGTTGGCAGGGGCCTGTGCAAAATAAGTGTGCCAGCCGCTTAAAAAGTTTATAGGGAAATAACGATCTTGAAACTCGTAGCTTTTGGCTTCGGTTTCACGCTCATATTTGAATAAGCGGTAACTGACTTGTTCGTCTGCACTCAGTTGTTTAACGTCAATTTGCGCTAATTGTTCAAGCATCTGCTGATTAAATGCTTCACGGCGCTCGAAACCCTGTGGGCTGAAATCTGCTAATTTTCCTTTGGGTTTCCACGCATCTGGATCGGTGCGAAAGAATATTTTTTCTTTTTGTGCTTCTTGCCAGTGGCTATTGAGTAAATCGTTAAATTCTTGGGTGGCATCTGCCCATGTGTTCCCTGACATAGCCAGTAATGTGAGCATACCAAGGGGTTTGCCGATTGTATGGGATAGTGTGTTTTTGATAATGCTGATTTTCATTAATTTGATTCTTATTTTAATAAAAGGGTGTTTAAAGCACGGCTAGAGCGCCAATCGGGGATTCTAGACTATCAGGCGGTGTGGTGAACCAGCGAGGGCCTTTGTCGGTCATGTAAATGCAGTCTTCTAACCGTACCCCAAATTCCCCAGGTATATAAATACCTGGTTCATCAGAAAAGCACATGCCCGCCTGCAGTAGCGTTTGTTCTTGATGCACGAAGTTAACAGGTTCATGACCTTCCATACCAATGCCGTGACCGGTGCGATGGGAAAGCCCAGGTAATTGGTATTCGGGGCCTAACCCTTGGCTTTGATAATAAGCACGCACCGCGTCATCGACTGCACCGGCGGGTACGCCAATTTGGGCTTTTTCGAAAGCAATTTGCTGGCCCTTGCGTACTGTTTGCCAAATTTTTTGCTGTTTTTTACTTGGCTCACCAAACACAAATGTGCGGCTGATATCAGACTGATAACCATGCACCGCACAGCCACAATCCATTAAAACAACAGAGCCATTGTTAATGGTTTGAGCCTGTTTGCTGCCGTGAGGATAGGCACTGGCTTCGTTGAACAAGGCCATAGTCCAAATACCGCTGCCACCCAACTGGGCCTGAGCGCTGCTCATTAGTTGGTTGACGCCTTGTTGGCTCATCCCGAGCGCAAGGTTGGCATGCACGTATTGGTATGCCCTAAGGGTGATTTCATTTGCTTTATGCATAAGGGCGATTTCGTGGTCGCTTTTAAACATGCGACAACCTTGGGTAATCGGATCAGCAGAAGTGTGTTGCATCTGATGCATTAGGCTCATAACACCGTCGAGCACGAAATAACGAACTGAATGTTCGAAGGCCAAGCGCCCCTTTGTTACATTACGATCGTTCAAAATTTGCTGAACTAACGCAAATGGGCTTTCATGCTCCTGCCAAACGCGTACATCGTCGCCAACCTTAAGGGATTCACGAATACTGGGTTCTTCAAAAAAAGGGCAAAGCACGGCAATGTCGCCTTCTCTGGGGATTACCACAGCGGTTAAACGTTCGCTACGCCACCACTGAATCCCTGTAAAGTATTCCATTGCGGCGCCGGGCTCTAAAATCATCGCTGCCACATTGGATTTCGCCATTAATGATTGCGCTTTTTTGATGCGCGCTTTGCGTTCATTGACTGTGATAGGACGGCTAGATGTCGTGATATCGGATAATGTCGCTGCTTTATCTGCGGCTAAAGAGGCAGTATTATTTGCTGCAAATACCGATTGAGAAAGGGGGAGGGTGGCTACTGCTGCAGCACTGGCTTTAATAAAGGCTCTTTTTGTTATTTTCATCAGGTTCATTCCATATGACACTTGCCCACAACATTATTACAAAACGTAAAAGAGTTATAGCCAAGACATAAAATTCAGCACTGTGCGGTGTAAGGAATTTAACCCAGTTGCGGGCTGCCAATTGCGTGGAAAATACTTCGATCCATTGGTAATTCGTGGGAGAATGAGGCGTTTCGCGCTATACGTAATTTCCCTTTCTAAGGTTTCTTTTAACTCAACAAGCCATACAAATACATGTCAAATATCGCCCGAGACGATTTCAATTATGCCCGCAGGTTTGAACAGTTAACCCATTTGTTATCTGAACACAAAGCCTTGTGGCAATTTGCGACTTTTAATCAAGCTGATTTGCCATGGCGTGAAGACTACCCTGAACTGTGTAATTGGCTAGATTCCCAATCTGTGACTGACCTTTTATCTGAGGATAGCCAAGCGCGAATTGGCCAATTTTTACCATTTGTGTCCCAGATAGAGGCACTGACTCAGCTTGATGATTTTACGCTTGATTGTTTAACACCTAGCGAAAACAAAGATAGCGCTGAATTTTCCTCCGTTCCGGTGCATTTTAGTCATGGTATTGGCGGGCGAAAATGGCAGCAAATTAGTGCTTTTTTTGCCGCCCTTGGGCCTGCGCAACAGGCTGAAAACTATCTTGAATGGTGCGCCGGTATGGGGCATCTAGGTCGCTTGGTCGCGCTTAAAACGGCCTCCAGTGTACTCAGTTTAGAATGGCAACAGGCTTTGTGCGATAAAGGCAGCACGCTTGCCCAAAAGGCGAATGTGCAACAAGATTTTGTGTGCGATGATGCGCTTGGTGCTCAAAGTGCTACCCATTTAACAGGCAAAAACTGCGCAATGGCCTTACACGCATGCGGAGATTTACATACCGCTTTGTTGCGAGCTGCAGGTGAGGTTAAAACGCCCCACGTGGTTATTTCACCCTGTTGTTACCACCTGACCCGAGATGCTCACTACCTTGGGCTTTCCCAATTCTGCCAAGCTAACTTGATTCAACATGGGCTTGAGATAGACAAAGACGATTTAAAACTCGCGGTTAAACAAGTCGCGACTGCTGGCGCAAGAGAGCAAGACTTACGCGAGCTTGAGCTAACTTATCGGCTTGGTTTTGACACATGGTTACGAGAGACACTAAACGCCGATAATTACATTCCCCTTCCATCTGTGAAAAAGAGCCAGCTGAACCAAGGGTTTGAAGCGTTTTGTCACTGGGCCGCAGAGCAAAAAAATCAGCTGTTTAGTGCCACAGACGAACAGGTTACTCAGTATTTAGCTATCGGCAAACAGCGCCGAGCGTTACTCGCCCGCTTAGAGGCGGTGCGCAGTTGCTTTCGCCGCGCAATGGAGTTGTGGCTAGTGCTTGACCGAGCTCTGTTTATGCAAGAACAAGGCTATCAGGTTGAAGTTGGCATTTTTTGCTCAGCACAATTAACCCCTCGTAATTATATGTTACGGGCGGTATTCGAAAAGTAGGCAACGCCCTAGTGAGTATTTTTGTGATGATTTATTCATTTTTAATTAAGTGAAGGTCAGCAGTAATAATTTACCCCAGCCTATATAAATATTTATTGAAAATTGGCTTGAAAAAGTTTGGCATACTCCCATTGATGTTATATTATAACGTCCGAATTTTAGAGGATTAACCAGCAATGCAAGTAACAGAAGATAAATCACTATTAGATAGACTAGGCATATGGGCCTCCAGTTTATGTGCTGTGCATTGTCTTGCTTTGCCCATTCTGATCCCTTTATTGCCTTTAGTTGGCGCAAGCTTCTTTGCCCAAGACTGGTTTGAAAGAACTATTTTGTCTTTGTCGATGATTGTAGGATTCTGGGCGCTATTGTCTGGTTTCTATCGTTATCACCGCCAGATTTACCCTCTGTACAGCTTGATGTTAGGCGGGATTATTTACTGGAACAAAGACATGTTTGGTGAAACTTACGAGCCATTTACGATTGCTACTGGGGCCTTGTTGATAATAGGGGCGCATATCGTTAACTTAAAACTGTGCCAAAGTTGTCATAGCTGTGAGTCAGAAAACAGCTGCTCGACCGACTAATATACGCCCTGACCAATTCGAAAAGTGCACTGCATCAATTGTAGTGCAAGCGTTCCGTTCCAGCCGGCTTGAAAGCAGACTAATGTTGCCGCTGTCTTTTTAAAATCCGTCTTAGTTAATACCAATTCCAATCAATAATTAATCACTCAGCGAAAATTTAAAAGAACTTAGTCAAGGCGCTTGAATGAAGTAATACCGCCGATACTGTTACTTTGCTAAAAATGCTTTGGCTTTGCCAGGACCGTTGCTAAAAACACCATCGACTTGCCAACTGGCTAAGGTTGCTAGGTCGGCAGGTTGGTCAACTGTGTAAACAAAGAATTTTAGACCTCTTTGCTTGGCATCAAGTACGAACGCCTCGTCTACGAAACTTATATCAGCATTGACCGAGTAGGCATTCAATGCCTGAGCAAACGCGGCGTATTCTATGGGCTTACTTGCAGTTAATGCACCTATTTTCAAATCTGGATTATGTGCTTTAATACTACGAAGTAGGTGATGATCGAAAGAAGAAACAATGAAATGATCCAAGGTGAAATTCAGCTCGTGAATGGCTTTTTCAATGTTGTCCAGCACTAGCTGCACATCCGACACACCCTTGATTTCAATGTTGAGTAAACATCTGCCAGCAATGCATTCCATGACTTGCCACAGAGTAGGGATGCGTTCATCTGATCCTGCATTAAGCTGTTGTAGTGCTTCGAAACTGTGGTCTTTGAGCTGGCCGGTGCCGTTGGTGGTGCGATGAAGCCAGTGGTCATGAATAACCACTAGCTTGTCACCGTGTTGGTGCACATCAATTTCAATACCGTCACAGCCTTGCGTTAGAGCTGCTTTAATGGCGAGTAAGGTGTTTTCTGGTGCGTCAGCACTGGCACCGCGATGAGCAAAAACAAGCATGAGGTAGGCCTATTTCTTGTGTAGTTTTTGAGTGTTAACAGTTTCGTACAAAGCAGCTGATATCACCAATAATCCACCTACATAAGTTTGCCAGTTTGGTTGTTCGTCGAGTACGATTATGGCCAGAATAACGCCATACAAAGGCTGCATACAGGCGACGAGTGAAAAGGTTTTTGCTCTTAAGTGTTGCAAGCTCGTAGCAATCAGAGCATGAGGTACAGCGGTGAAAAACGTGCCAAGCAAGGCTAGGTATACGTAGGTTTTTCCGCTGGCATTGAACAAATCTGGGCTAATGAAAAAGCTTAAACAGAAAAATATCACTAGGGTTTGGTAGGCCATAGCTAACGAGCCGCTATAGTGAGAAAAATATTTTCTGTGGCAGACGTTGCGAAACGCGTAAAGCACTGCTGAGGTGACACCCACTAAAATACCTAAAGTAACGTCATTTTGTAGAGAGACTTCAGGGACAATCAGAAAAATGCCAATGAGTACTACAAGTGCGCTTAAAATATCTTGCCAGACCAAGCGGATGCCTTCGAAAAAAGGTTCGATTAATACGGTGATAACAGGGAAAGTGAAAAGTGCGATCATGCCAACAGACACACTAGAGTATTGCATAGCCGCGAAATAACTTACCCAATGCGCAGCCATTAACAGCCCTAAGCCGATGCCAATAAAGTAATCTTTTTTGCGCGCAAGAGTGAGTTTGCCGCCATTCATTTTCACTAATGTAAATAAAGCTAAGCAGGCAACAATTGAGCGGCCGAAGGTGATATCAGTCGCTGAAAGGGGGATCACTTTTGAGAAAAGTGCTGTCGCCCCCAGCAAAATAACGGTGAGGTGTAGAGACCACAGGCTCTTTTTAACTGGATCCACAACTATTGGGTCAAAGTAGCGAAAACATCACCGAGGCGAGTGTCATCTCCAGCGCTATAATCTGCTAACTCCACCATGTCAGGCTCAAAACAAGCCACTATGGTTGAACCTAATTTAAAGCGACCTAATTCATCACCTTTTTTAAGGAAAACGGCTTCTTCACCTTCACTTGGGTACTGCCAGTGCACCACATTTTTGCCTACTGGTGGTGAGACTGTGCCCGCCCAAACCGTCTCAATGCTAGCCACAATCGTTGCACCAACCAATACCATGGCCATCTTACCTTTGGGGGTATTAAATATTGCCACAACACGCTCGTTACGGGCGAACAATCCGGGGACGCGTCTAGCGGTCAATGGATTTACTGAAAATAAATCACCCGGTACATACACCATGTCAGTTAATTGGCCATCCATAGGCATGTGAATACGGTGATAATCTTTAGGAGCTAAATATACAGTGGCGAATTTACCATTTTTGAATGGCGCCGCTAACTCAGGCTTACCGCCTAGCAAGGTCGTTAAACTGTAGTCATGGCCTTTCGCTTGAAAAATACTGTCGTGTTTAATGTCACCTGACTGGCTCATCGCGCCATCAACAGGCATGGCTAAGTCTTGCTCATTAGGGCAAATAATTCGAGCGTCATCTTTTAATGGGCGGGTGAAAAATTCATTAAATGACGCGTAATCAGCAGGGTTTTCCCGCTCTGCTTCAGCCATGTTGACCTTATATTGCTTGATAAATAATTTTATCAATGCGGTGGTTAAGCCACCGGCCTCTGCTGCCGCAAGCTTGCCAACTATCCTAGAAATCAAATGCTTAGGTGTAATGTATTGAAATGCAATTTTTATCGAGTCGAACAAAATGAGAATCCTAAAACGAAAAGTTTTTACCGCCAGCGATTGTACAGTAATATTTTATTGAGTGGGAATGATGATAAGCACGACTAGCTATATGCTAGTTAATAATGGTGAGAAATATTGACAGTGTGTATCGATGCAAATGCAATTTCTCATCCTTGGGACCTTGCTAACCCTACACTTTACTGTGTGCAGGGCGCTGTTCGTCTAAATTAGACAAAATCTTATGGTAGCTTTCGTAACGCAACATACTGATTTCACCTTTTTCAGCCGCTTGGCGAATGATGCAGCCAGGGTCGTCTGCATGCGTGCAGTCACGAAACTTGCAGCCACCAATGTAATCTCTAAACTCTTTAAAGCCCCAGGTTAAGCGTTCCATGGGCATATGCCACAGGGCAAACTCGCGGACACCAGGTGAATCAATCAAATCCCCACCTTGGGGAAAATGCAGTAACTTAGCCGTTGTCGTGGTGTGTTGGCCTAAGCCTGAATTATCTGACACTTCATTGGTAATCTCTTTGGCGTCAGGCAGCAACTCATTGATTAGACTAGATTTACCTACCCCAGACTGACCTACAAATACGCTGACCTTGTCTTTTAAACACAGGGCTAAATCGCTAATACCTGTGTGTTTTTTACAGCTTGTGTACACTATACGGTAACCAATATCGCTGTAAATTTTGAGCTGCGCTTCAACCTCAACTCGTTCTTCATCGCTGAGCAATTCAACCTTATTAAGCAAAATAACAGGTTCAATGCCTACATCTTCTGATGCCACCAAATAACGATCGATAATGTTTAACGACAATGCGGGAATAACCGAACTGACGATAATGATTTGATCTATGTTCGCCGCTACCGGTTTTACCCCATCATAAAAATCAGGGCGTGTGAGCACAGATTTACGGTCTTGGACTATTTCGATAACGCCACTGATGCTCTCGGTGCCATCTTTGCCCGGGCGAAATAACACATCATCGCCACATACCACGCTAAGAACAGTACGGCGAATATGACAGCGGTGAATATTGCCTTCTTTATCTTCAACATCTGCGTGTTTACCGAAACGGCCAATGACACGACCAGATTGTTGGTCTGCCAGTTGGTCTTCGCTAGGAGTGCTTGCCGGTTCAGCTAATCGCTTAGTACGATTATGTGAAACTTGACGACGTTGTTTATGGGTAAGTTTTGGTTTTTTCGCCACAGGTGAATGTCTGCATTTTCTTCTAATATCTAGTATTATGGTAACGTTAGCTCGGTCGGAATTATAGCAATTCCGTTCAACAACTTAATTTAGCGCGATTTTAGGAGAAACCATGGCGGTGGATGCACAAAACCTTGTTTGGATTGATATGGAAATGACGGGATTGCATCCTGAAGTAGATGTGGTGCTCGAGATTGCGACTATTGTCACAGACGCCAACTTAAATATCTTGGCAGAAGGCCCAGTACTGGCCATTCATCAATCCGATGAGGTGCTGAACAACATGAACCAATGGTGTATAGACACCCATGGTAAGTCAGGATTGACCGAGCGTTGTCGCAAAAGCACAATAGATGAACAAACCGCCGTGGCCGAAACTATTCGCTTTCTTGAAAAGTACGTCCCTAAAGGGGCTTCTCCTTTATGCGGTAACACCATAGGGCAAGATCGCCGTTTTATGGTGAAGTACATGCCAGAACTGGAAGAATATTTTCACTATCGAAATATTGATGTGAGCACGTTGAAAGAATTGGTCAAACGCTGGAAGCCAGAAGTGTTAGATGGCTTTAGTAAAAAAGGTGTTCATTTAGCGTTAGATGACATTCGTGAATCCATTGCGGAGCTGGTGTATTACCGCCAACATATCTTTACCATCTGATTAAATGGATGCCCGAATTGTGCTTTTCTTCAACGCAACGTCGATAAACTGAGCACTTAAGCAAATCAATTTCATATAAATGCAAATTAACCCTTGCGTCCCCAGCCAGTTTTTGTAAAATGCGCACCCGCTGTCGATGACAGCGGGTGATTTTGTCATAAATCATAAATTGACGCGGGAATAGCTCAGTGGTAGAGCACAACCTTGCCAAGGTTGGGGTCGCGAGTTCGAATCTCGTTTCCCGCTCCAAATTTGAAAGCGTTAAAAGTAACGGGCGATTGTTACTTAGTTCGCAACCCCAAGGGGTCACGATCGAGCGTCGACCGCAACGCAGTTGCCGTAACGCGGTTAGCGCTGCAAATTTGAACATGACAAATTCAGAAAGCACCACATCATTATGCGGGACTAAATTGTCTGGAACAATTTAGAACAGCCAAAGGCTGGCCTAGCAGGCAAAATACAGGATGTATTTTGTTATAGCTCAGGAACTGAGCAGTGACCATGAAGTACGTGCAAAGCACAACATCATTATGCGGGAATAGCTCAGTGGTAGAGCACAACCTTGCCAAGGTTGGGGTCGCGAGTTCGAATCTCGTTTCCCGCTCCAAATCCGAACGTGTTAAGAGTAACGGATAATTGTTACTTAGTTCGCAACCCCAAGGGGTCACGACAACGCGGTTGCCGGATACAAATCTCGTTTCCCGCTCCAAATTTGAAAGCGTTAAAAGTAACGGACAATTGTTACTTAGCTCGCAACCCCAATGGGTCACGACAACGCGGTTGCCGTAATGCGGTTAGCGCCCCAAATTGTATATCGTCTCAGATATTTCACTAATTCAAAAGTACAAGCTCACCGATATTGGCTCGCGATAACGCACTTGCCGGATTCTAAACTTTCTAAAATCTTTAAAGAAGACACCCATGTTAAAAATGGTTAATTTTCATCCCTCAACTACACTTGATGCGTGTTCTACTTTATTGGGTCGACTGTTATGCCTCAGTCACGAAAAAGCCAAATCAGTTTAATCGATACGCCTTATTATCACTGTGTGTCCCGTTGTGTACGCCAGTCTTTCTTATGTGGTACGAATGCGCTTACAGGGCAGAGCTACGAACATCGTCGTGGCTGGGTTGAAGCGCGTTTGTTGTTTTTATCTACCGTGTTCGCAATCGACATATGCGCTTATGCAGTGATGAGTAATCATACCCATGTGGTGCTTTGTGTGGATAAAGCCTTAGCTGATAAATGGGATACCGAATCGGTACTAAAGCGTTATCACACGCTTCATAAAGGTACGTTACTCACGCAAAAATTTATAAACGGTGATACCTTAACCCAAGGGGAGTTAATCACCCTTGATGACACCGTTGAAATTTACAGAAAACGCTTGTACGACATCAGCTGGTTTATGCGTGACTTGAATGAATATATTGCTCGTCAAGCCAATGAAGAGGATGACTGCACAGGCCGGTTCTGGGAAGGACGATTTAAATCTCAAGCCTTGTTAGATGAAAGTGCCGTGCTGGCTTGTATGGCCTATGTGGATTTAAACCCGATTAGAGCGAAAATTGCAACAACACCTGAAACAGCAAAACACACCAGCATCAAACAGCGTATTCACGCTGCTAAACATCATCAAGCCCAGCCAAGTACGCTAATGCCCTTTGCGGGAAACCCGAAAGAAAACATGCCCAAAGGCATTGCTTACTCCCTCAAAGACTATTGTGAGCTTATCGATAGCACGGGTCGCTGTATTCGTGATGATAAGGCAGGTTATATCGATAACACTCAAAGCCCTATTCTAGAAAGACTAGGGTTAGACTCAGCACAGTGGTTAGCCTTAACCACTGAATTTGAAAAACACTTCTGCTACGCCGCAGGTGCAGAGCAAATGATGAATGCCTTTAAGCGCCATACTCATCATCAACGAATACGGGGGATGGGCAAAGCAAAAGAGCTACTGAAGCGCGCTTAAACTTAAACTAATCTCAACAAATACACTTAATGCACTGCTTGTGACGCGGGCGCTTGGCTCAATTTCACTTACCTCTTCCAATTTGTTCTCAATCTCCACGAAATTCCATGAAAACCACCAAATAGTCAGCTTAAAATTACGGTTACTTTGTATCACGTTGAATTCATACGATTGAAAAGCAACGTTAAAGCATAATTGAATCGTTTTTTACGCTTATAAACATGGCTGTCTTTATATTTTTCTACTTTGTAAGCATGGGTATTTATATGAATTAAACATGGGTGTCACTGTAAATTACTTACCTCTTCCAATTTGTTCTCAATCTCCACGAAATTCCGTGAAAACCACCAAATAGTTAGCTCAAAATTACGGTTACTTTGTATCACGTTGAATTCATACGATTGAATAGCAACGTTAAAGCATAATTGAATCGTTTTTTACGCTTATAAACATGGCTGTCTTTATTATTTTTCTACTTTGTAAGCATGGGTGTTTATATGAATTAAAGGTGGGTGTCACTGTAAATTATTGCTGGTTTCGTGCGTGCTTTGGATGTTGTCTCACTTTGAGTTTACGCTGTGCGCCAAAATGTGGCATTGCTGGTGAGTTCTGGTTGATTATGCACCATAGTGCGTCAAGTGGAAAAGTAGTGAATATCTTAACTGACTGAAATTATTATATTTAATTCGTTGGCATAGGATTTGTAATAGGCACTATGAGTTCGGGGGATTTTGCCCTCTCAAACAAATTGATTCTGACGACGGCGTCTAGTGTTTCTGCTTAAACAGCGGAAAGACTGACGCCGTTTTTTTGTTTGTTTGAAAGGACAAAATTTAAGAATTACCCGAACCACTTTTAATACTGGCTAAACACATTTACTTAAACGGGGTTCAAAATGGCTTATTTATTACCATCAGAGTTTGCCACCAAAATGGTAGACGCAGGGGAAGCAAAAATATTCATGTCTACACGAGATACTATTATTCGTGCTTACATGGCAGGGGCCATATTGGCTTTAGCGGCAGTATTCGCAATCACTATTGCTGTGCAAACTGGGGTGTTCTTAATTGGCGCAATCTTATTCCCAGTTGGTTTTTGTATGCTTTACCTTATGGGGTTCGACCTATTAACCGGTGTGTTTGTGTTAACGCCATTGGCTTTGCTTGATAAGCGACCGGGCGTTACCGTTCAAGGCGTGTTACGTAACTGGGGCTTAGTCTTTTTAGGTAACTTCTGCGGTGCATTAACCGTTGCGATAATGATGGCGTTCATTTTCACCTATGGTTTTAATACTGATCCAGGCGCTATTGGTAAAAAAGTTGCCTCAATCGGCGAAGCGCGTACCTTGGGTTATGCCGAATTTGGTACGGCCGGTTGGTTCACTATTTTCATTCGCGGTATGTTATGTAACTGGATGGTGTCGTTAGGTGTGGTGGGTGCAATGATTTCAACACACGTAAGCGGTAAAGTCATCGCCATGTGGATGCCCATCTTCTTGTTCTTCTTCATGGGCTTTGAGCATTCAGTAGTGAACATGTTCTTATTTCCATTCAGCATTATTTTAGGTGGTGATTTCTCCGTCATGGATTACCTAGTATGGAACGAAATTCCGACTGCCCTAGGTAACTTGGTTGGCGGCTTAGCCTTTACCGGTTTAACCCTTTACAGTACCCATGTGCGTACCGGCAAAAAGCGTGACTTGCCATACAGCAAAACACCTGATGTTGCTGCAAGTTCAGTCGCAAAGCACGCATCTCGTTAAGCGATATGCATCTAGCTAAAGTAGCCGTTGGCCAGCATTCAATTGCTGGCCTTAAACCCATTAATCAAGACCATTGCGGCTCTCACTGTATTCATGACGCCCAAAGTAGATTAAAGGGACAAGTACTCGCTATGGCAGACGGCATTGGAAGTAGCTCAGTCAGTCAAGTGGCGAGCAAAGCGGCTATCAATAGTTTTTTACAGGATTATTACGCCACCTCTGATGCCTGGTCTGTTGAAACCTCCGCGAAGCGGGTGCTGCAATCAATTAACGCATGGCTACATGGTTACACCAAGCAAAGCGAATTTCGCTACGATATTGAAAAAGGCTATGTTTGCACCTTTAGTGCGATAGTCATAAAAAATAACACTGCACATATATTTCACGTGGGTGATGCTCGAGTGTATTTGCTGCGCAAAGGCGTTTTAGAGCAACTATCCAATGATCATCGCCACTATGCAGCTCAAGGGCAAAGTTACCTCAGTCGTGCATTAGGCATGCATACCCAATTGGACATTGATTACTCGTCGCTAGCTTTGTGCCAAGGGGACGTGTTAGTGATGTGTACCGATGGTGTACATGAGTTTTTGCCACCCACAGATTTACTCAATGGCTTAGCTTCTATTGCGAGCGTGCAACAGGAACAAGATATTAACGCGCTTGCTGAGTCTTTGGTGCAAACCGCGTTAGCTAACGGCAGCGACGATAATCTGACCTTACAAATCGCCTATGTTAGCCAGCTTACACCTTCGCAAGATAAGCCCGTTACAGACGTGATGACCGCTTTACCCTTGCCTCCAACGCTAGAGGTTGGGCAAGTGTTTGATGGGTACCGGGTGATCCGATCGCTACACGTATCGGCGCGAAGCCATGTGTATTTAGTTGAGGATACACATACCGAGCAACATTGGGTTTTAAAGTGTCCATCTGTGGACTTGTCTGACAATGAACAATTTCTGGAACGTTTCTGTTTAGAAGAGTGGATAGGGCGAAGAATACATAATGCTCATGTATTAAGTGTGCCACCCAGTGAGCGACCCAAACAGTATATTTACGTGCTGACCGAGTACGTTCAGGGGCAATCGCTACGTCAATGGATGACAGATAACCCTAATCCTGAGTTAGAAACAGTCAGGGGGATCATTGAGCAAATCGCTAAGGGTCTACAAGCTTTTCACCGGCTCGACATGCTGCACCAAGATATTCGCCCAGAAAACATCATGATTGATGAAAAAGGCACCGTAAAAATCATTGATTTTGGCTCAACAACAGTCGCTGGTTTACAGGAAATTGGTCAAGGTTGTAGCAATAGTGAGCTCCTAGGCACCGCATTATACATGGCACCGGAATACTTTTTAGGAGACGTGGGAACCACTCGCTCCGATATTTTCTCATTGGCTGTATTGACCTACCACATGCTAAGCGGGCGCTTTCCTTATGCCACTCACGTGGCTAAAACTCGCACGCTTGCGCAGCAAAAACGCCTTATTTATCAACCCGTGCGTGATGAACATAGTGCTGTTCCTGCTTGGCTGGATGCCACATTAAACAAAGCGTTAAAGGTCGAACCTTATAAACGATACGCAGAACTTTCGGAGTTTATCCACGACTTGCGCCATCCAAATGCAGATTTTGTGCGCCAATCAAAACCACCCATTATGCAGCGAAATCCGGTGGCCTTCTGGCAAGGTATCGCCAGCATACTACTGATTAGTAACGTTTACTTTTTATACTTAATTTTAACTTAATTATTTATTTACTTAAAAATAATCAATCACTTACACTTTGGAGAAAAATAATGCAAAACAGAGAACAAGTCACCCAAGCCATTTTGTTGGCAAAAGTACAAAAAGGTATTACTTGGCAACAGGTTGCTGAGCAAGTGGGTCAATCAAAAGAGTGGACTACAGCAGGGTGTTTGGGGCAAATGACCTTCAATGCTGAGCAAGCGGCAGTAGTGGCTAAAATATTTGATTTAGATGAAAACGCAGAAGCCTGGTTGCAGGTGGTTCCCTATAAAGGGTCTTTTACCGAGGCAGTGCCAAGCGATCCGTTATTGTATCGTTTGTATGAAATGATCAATGTCTACGGCTCAACGATCAAATCCCTGATCCATGAAGAATTTGGTGACGGAATTATGAGTGCAATTGATTTTTCAATGGACATACAACGTGAAGAGAACAGTGCAGGCGATAGGGTGAGTATTGGCTTGTCAGGAAAATTCCTACCGTATAAATCTTATTAAACAGCAGCGGTCATTACCTACCTCCAAATTCAGATATCTGGAGGTAGGTTGGCCGCTAAAAACCGTTTAGGTCGTTTCATCGGACTGCTCTATCACACTGCTTTAGCCCGCAAGTATTACGCAGTAGAGTCTTCTTTCTCTCGCCATGAATAACCTTTCTGCGCTTTAGGTGCTTTGCTTTGGCCCTATGTCGCGCATACCGATAGTTTCTGAATGCGGTGCTTATACCATCCGATTTTATTAAGGGAGCACGCAGGGAGAGTATAAAAAGTATGCCCCAGCGCCCTCTGCTCTGCATTATCAGTATTTGAGGGGGATACAACCATTACTACATAGCGTCGCGTTAAGTAATAACCGTTGGGTGCATTCTGAGGGGACGACTTAATAACGAGGAATGGTATTAATCAAATGAGTAGGGCAGTCGGCACTGCCCTAATATTTTTTACTCACTCTCATCGCGTAAGCGATCTACTGTTTCACTAACGTACTTAGCTCCTGTTAATACCTCTTCGATTATATTTGCCGCTTCTTCTATTTGCTTCGCACTTTCTCGTGACTGTTGATGAATGCTGGCAATACTGTCTTTTGCTTGTTGGGTGAGTTCACTGTTGCTTGTTACTAAGTGCTCAATTCCGGCAGTAGAGCTAACAGTGCGCGCCGCTAGAGTACGCACTTCATCAGCAACTACAGCAAAACCACGGCCGTATTCACCAGCTCGGGCGGCTTCGATGGCGGCGTTGAGGGCCAGTAAATTTGTTTGATCGGCTATTCCGCTAATGGTGGTAACAATTTTTGATATTTCATCAGAACGTTTGTTCAGTTGCTCGATCAAATCAGTAGATGTCAGGGTGCTGGTAACAATGGCGTTTGAAGTATCCACACTACGTTGCAAAATAACGGCCCCGTCTTTGGATATTTTGGCAGTTTGCATCGAGGTGCTATAGGCAATTTCGGCAGCTTCTTGGGTGGCTAGCTGCTGCAAAATTCGCGGCGTAATATTTGATGCAATTTTTACCACTTTAATAACTTTGCCGGCGCTGTTAAAGACCGGGTTATAGGTGGCTTCTAACCAGATGGTTTGCCCGGTTCGCGTTAGCCGGCTGAATTGCCCCCCTTTAAAGTCTCCTTGGGCTAGCTCTTCCCAAAAGTGTGGGTTGTCGCGATAAAAATCCTCAGTACAAAACATCTTGTGATGTTTCCCGACGATGTCGTTTTCATTCATGTAACCCATGGTTTGAATAAAGTTTGTGTTTGCGCTTATGATTTCGCCCGTTGGCGTAAATTCAATTAACGCATTGGAGCGATCAAGTGCTTCAAATATGGCTGTTTGGCTGTCTAAGCGCGCTTTTTCGTTGGTAATATCGTTGGCAATTTTCACGATACGTACTATCTGCCCATCTTGTTCGATCGGAAAATAGGTTGCTTCTAACCACAGATCACTGCCGTTTTTACGTTTACGTAAAAATGTGCCATTAGCACTCTGTCCGCGGGCTAAGCTCAACCAAAATGCGCGATAGTCGGATGAATTTGATTCTTCAGCGGTGCAAAACATACGATGATGTTGACCTTTTATTTCGTCGATGGTGTATCCAACGGTAGATAAAAAAAGTGTGTTCGCCTCTAAAATCATCCCTTCTGGCGTAAACGAAATCGTTGCACAGTGGCTCTCTAAAGATTGAATAAACGAAGCCTCGTAGCTGGTCGTTTTTATCGAGTCCGGTAGCGATTTTGCACGGGAAAAAAACATGGTGTAGCGCCTTTTTAGTTATCATTTAAATGGATGGAAAATAACTTACCTATCAATATTTGTGATAGTAGGCTAATAATATAGTAATACACCTTGCTTTAATGTGGTTTTAGCGGGCTTTCATTAGTACTGAAGATAATTTGGTTGATTACACTGAGAACCTTAAACTAGCCTAGCTTTTATCACTTATAAATTGTGCTTTCATGGCGTGAATTTAATACAACGTAGTGCTGGTATGGCGAATCTCACGCTTTTAGGGGCATTAAAAAGCTGCTAACGTGGTCTTAATCGTCTCCACAACAGGGTAGCAATTTATGAAAAGCACAAAATTAGCTCGAGGTTTGTTTTTATCGTCCAGTTTAGCGTTAAGTTGTTTTTTGCCAACTCAAGCGTTTGCTCAAGACAATGTTGAAGCGTCATCTTCTAGCGGCTTTTATCGAACTCAATTAGGCCAATTCACCGTGGTAGCCCTAAGTGATGGCACGGTAGATTTACCCATGGATAAACTACTTCATCAAGACGCGGAAAAAACCAAGCAACAATTAGGCAAGGTGTTTTTAAGCGTACCAACTGAAACTTCAGTTAATGGCTATCTCATTGATACAGGTAGTGAAGTACTGCTAGTAGACACCGGCGCTGGGTCTTTATTCGGCCCAACTCTAGGTAAGATAACAAGCAGTTTGCAAGCTGCTGGGTATTCTCCTAGTGATGTAAATCACATATTGATTACGCATTTACATCCAGATCATGTAGGTGGTTTGGCAAAAGACGGTCAGCGCGTTTTCGAAAATGCCACAATACACGCAGGTCAGGCTGATCTCGATTTTTGGTTAAGCAAAGCGCAAATGGACAAAGCACCCAAAGACAGTAAAGGATTTTTCCAAGGTGCGATGGCTTCGCTTAATCCTTATGTTAGCGCGGATAAAGTCAAAGGCTTACAGGGCGATGAGCAAATTGTGCCAGGCATAAAAACCGAAGCCACCCATGGGCATACTCCTGGGCATACCTCTTACATGGTGAGCAGTGAAGGGCAAGAAATGTGGGTGATTGGCGATCTAATCCACGCTGGGGCAGTACAGTTTCCTCATCCTGAAACCACAATTGATTTTGATTCGACTCCCGAGCAGGCCAAAGCCCAGCGCTTACGGGTTTTCTCTACTATTGCTAACAGCGAAGCCTTGGTCGCTGGCGCTCATTTGCAGTTCCCTGGTTTAGGGCACTTACGTAAAACGCAAAGCGCTTTTCATTGGGTACCTGAAAACTTCCGTCGCCTTCGTTAGGAGGCGATTAGCGGAGCCAAGCAAGTATAGAAACAGATCTGTTTAGGTATAGGCCAGTCAAGGAGCTGGCCACAAAGTTAGCAAGCTACAAGAAGCGCGTTTGCTGTTTAATGTGCTTCTCTAAACTAACACCTAGTCTTTTCGCTAAACGGGCTAGGTTAGCTCGGTCCATTCCTAATTGTTTTGCCGCGTTGGTCCAATTTCCGTTGTGCACGACAAGGGTGTCTGAAATATGTTGCCGCTGAAAATCTTCAGTCAGAGATTTTAAGGGGGTTTGCTCCTTAAGGTGCGCTGCTAATGCCTCTTTGGGCTTTAATTGAGGTGGTTGAGGCGGCTGCGCTAAACCAGTTTCAAAGTCTAAATCGGTTAATGAAATCGAAATAATATCTTGTTGTTGTGCATGACGTGTTGCTTTTAGTGATGCTCGGCTAATCACATGCTCAAGCTCGCGAACGTTGCCTGGCCATGTATATTCCAGTAGGGCATTTTCAACATCAGGGCGAATTTTTAGTTGGCGCACCCCGAGTTTGCGAGCGGTGACTTCTAGAAAGTAACCTGCAAGTAATAGAATGTCGTTATTGCGTTCTTTTAAGCTAGGAATACGAACAGGATAAACCGAAAGACGGTGGTAAAGATCAGCTCGAAAACGACCGACTTTTACTTCTTCCGCGAGATTTCGGTTAGTCGCAGCGATTACCCGCACGTTGACCATGGACACCTGATCTTTGCCTACAGGCTGTATTTCACCGCTTTGTAGCACACGCAGGAGCTTACCTTGCACACTCATTGGCAGTTCACCTACTTCATCTAAGAAGATCGTTCCTCCATCGGCTAATTGAAATTTTCCTGGCCGTTCTTTTTCAGCACCACTAAATGCTCCTTTTGCATGGCCAAATAATTCGCTTTCAGCCAATGTTTCAGGGATTGATGCACAGTTTAAGTGGATCAGAGGATGGTTACTGCGCTCAGAGCTGCGGTGCAAAGTTCTTGCGACTAACTCTTTCCCCACACCGGTTTCACCTAAAACGAGCACGGTATAATCTGAACTAGCGACTAACTGAATATCACTTTTCAAAGCCTGCATGCTTGGGCTATTGCCTATGAGCTCTCCCCCGTCTCGTGTCAGTGCTTCATGGGTTAACTCTTGAAGTAAATCCTGTGCTTGCTGTGCTCTTTGTTCTAACGCTTTTAACTGTATAGCTGTTTTTAAAGTGGCTGCCGACAGGGCTGATATCAGCTGCAAGGTTCGCTCTGAAATATCATTGAATGCGTTCGGTCTTAGGCTATCTAGGGTTACGACTCCTATCAGCTTATTATCGCTATACAAGGGCAACCCCATACATGAATGCACAGGTAAATCTCCGTCTTTTGCTAGTAGTAAGCCATCGTAGGGATCTGCCAACGGGGAGTCAGAGGGAAATCGCAAGGGCTGAGTTGCTGCGCATATTAGCGCCAAGCGAGGGTGATCACTAAGCTTAAAACGTCGCCCTAGCGTATCAGGAGCTAACCCTTGGGTGGCTAAGGGCGTTAGCTGTTCGCCCCGATTCACTAATAATACCACAGCCTCACAGTTAATCGCCTTTCGAATAGAGGACAGCAATCTGTCAAAACGATCTTCGTTGGTAATGCTATTGGCAAGATCTAGCGCCACTTCTAATAACAGGGTTGAGTTGAGCTCTGGCATCTAACCGTTCCATGTAAATATCGTTGGATAATTATGACATGAGTTTGCACTAGGTCATATTTATTCTTATGTGTCTTTTTGACTCTTTTATTTGAGTCATAATGACTCTTTTTGGTTGGTTTTTTCCCGTAATGTATTGTTTTTTAAAGGTTTATATTGTTGGCATTATGGGTGCAATAGGCAATGCACCCAGCCGAAAAAACTTGGCTTGGTACACAGCAGAACTAAATACGCAGGCTATAAATGTCGCATTTTGTTTGGAGCAAACCGTCAAGTGGCTTAGGGAACATAATTAACTTGGCTAAGGCTAATTTGGGGAGCGTGCGATGCGTGCTGGGCCTCAGTATTACTGTGAATTACCGTTCGCTGATTGGTTTATACAAGTGTCTCAACTCGCTTGCTATTTGCTTATGGGTGATTAATACAAGGGCATTTAAATTTGCGTAAGCGGAAAAGCGTATTGTCAAAACTTCGCAGCCCAAAGGTATGCATTCATCCCAGCGCAATGTGCGCTCTAGTCATTTAGTTGCTGTTAATCCTATTTATTATTATTCATCCTAAGAGGTTCTTTATGTTATCAGCACACACTATCGCTACTGTGAAAAGCACTATCCCGTTATTGGAATCTGCAGGCGTTGCGATTACCGATCATTTTTACCAACGGATGTTTCGCTTAAATCCTGAGCTAAAAAATATTTTCAATATGGCTAATCAAGCTAATGGACGTCAGCAATTTGCTTTATTTAATGCGATTGCAGCGTATGCAAAGAATATTGATAACCAGGGAGTGCTTAGTGAGATTGTTGAGCGGGTCGCACAAAAACACACTAGCTTTTTTATTCAACCTGAGCACTATGATATTGTGGGTCATCACTTAATTGAAACCCTGCGAGAGCTGGCTCCAGAGGACTTCACCCCAGATGTGGAGCAAGCCTGGAGTGAAGCATACGGCGCACTGGCAGAGGTGTTTATTAACCGGGAAGGGGAGTTGTATCGTCAAACTGAGAAAGCCCAAGGAGGCTGGTTAGGCACCCGTCAGTTTAAGGTGTTAAGCAAGACGCCTGAGTCGTCTTTGGTTACCAGTTTTATATTATCACCAGTGGATGGTAAGCCCGTTGTTGGCTACAAGCCAGGTCAGTATTTGGGGATTAAAGTACAGCCTAGGCACTGTGAATATGCGCAGATGCGCCAGTATTCACTATCCGATAAGCCGAACAGCGAGACGTATCGTATTAGCGTCAAGCGTGAGTTGGGCGAGGTCAGCGGCTTAGTTTCGAATCATTTACATGAATCGGTTGCTCAAGGAGATGTAATTGATGTGCTGCCGCCGGCAGGTGATTTTTTTCAACAGAATCTACACCTACCTACCGTGCTTATTTCTGCTGGCGTGGGGCTCACTCCAATGATGTCGATGCTTGAGGCCACCATCGACAGTCACCCAAGCACAGCGATCCATTTTTTGCATGCATGTGAAAATCCCCAGCAGCACTCGTTTATCAAGCGAGTTAGCGAGCTTGAGAAAAATACACCGCAGCTTGCCACACACACTTGGTATGCGCACCAAGCACCTCAGGCGGATAATATATCCTCTGGTCTGATGTCGCTCTCACCGTTAGCGAATAAGTTACCTTTGCGCAGCGGTAATTTCTATATTTGCGGGCCAGCGGGCTTTATGAAGTTTATTAAGGATCAACTGATCGATTTAGGTGTGAAAGAGGCACAAATTCATTACGAAGTCTTTGGTCCTCATAGTGATTTATAAAAGCTGAACGATAAGCTTCATTGAATATTGCCAGCCCGTCGGAGCTGGCAATTACTACACAAGTAAAATTGTATTTCTTGACGCAGGTGAGCTGCGGCGTCTAACTCAGTGCTTCGCTCACTAGGCAATGAATCTCCTACAGCTAAGCTGTAACGTCCTTGTGGCCATACACTTTGCCCTTCATTATTGATCTGATACAGATCCTTAGCTTGAATCGTTAGCTCAACGTTGCGCTTTTCTTTTGCTCCAAGATGGACGCGTTTGAACGCTTTAAGGCTGCTAATAGCTTGGTTATCTTCGCGGCTAACGGGCGATAGGTAAGCTTGAATAACGGTCTCGCCGGCAGTGTCCCCACTGTTTTCTACCTCTACACTGAAAGTAAAAGCTTGGTCTTGGATAGGTTTATTTTGGCTGAGCGTAAGTGCATTAAAACTAAATTCGGTGTAAGAGCGGCCAAAGCCGAATGGATACAGAGGCGCCTTTTCAAGGAACTTGTAGGTTCTGCCTGACATGGCGTAGTCATCGAAGGGAGGCAGATCGTCAATTGTTTTTACGAAGGTGAGCGGCAAATGACCTGATGGGTTTGTATCCCCAAATATCACATCAGCCACTGCATTACCGCCTTGCTCGCCTGGATACCTGCTCCATAGTATGGCATCCGCCAATGGGTCTAATTCGCTGATATCCACTGGGCTGCCTGCAGCAACAACTAATATCAGCGGGCTTTTTTATTTTTTGCAAGTTGCTTTACATAATCTACTTGATTCTGGGGTAAGGTGATGGCCACTCGATCAGCTGAAGCAATTGCATCGACCTCTTCTCCTTCCATATCGGCAGAAACCCCCACTACCGCGATCACCGCATCCGCTGTTTTAGCCACTTGGGGAGCCCAATTTAGCGGGTTGATATTGTCGTGAAACGGCAGTGCCCCACTGCGATAATTTAATGATGACCCCAAAGATACTTTACCTGCAATACCCTCTAAAATACTGACCAAGCTATCAGAGATGCCGTAATAGTTGCCAATCAATAGCGTTTTTTAACGCTAAGAAAATTTGCCCATATCTACTGGGGCGGTGTTGTGCTACCAGCAAATAAGCATTTGCTATCCGATAATTTTGAGGAAAAGCGATGCTATGGCGCAACAGGGGGCTGTGGCATACTGTGCGTTGTTAGTGTTCGTTATTGACGGGCACGCATTGAACACCTTTTTTATTTTCGAAATTCATCCTTGGAGCCCTATGCCGGTACTGAAACGCCTCGATCAATTGCTGAGTAATTTAGGCTATTGCAGTCGTAAAGAAGCCCGTTATTTACTGAAAGACAAACGTGTCACCGTGGCGGGTGAGTATGCTAAGTCGCCCGCGCAAAAAGTGGATGCAGCCACAGTGCTGGTGGACGGTGAGCCACTTGATTTCCCAGAAGGCATTCTGGTTATGCTCAATAAGCCACTGGGTTATGTATGTAGCCATGATAGTGGTGAGGGTATGCGTATATACGATTTACTGCCTGAGCGCTGGGAGTTTAGAAACCCCAAAATTGTCAGCGTAGGTCGCTTAGACAAAGACACCACTGGGCTGATTTTAGTCACCGATGATACCAAGTTGGTACATCAGCTAACGTCACCAAAACACCATGTAGACAAACTGTACCAAGTCACTGTGAATAGCCCACTGCAACCTGACATCATAGAGGCATTTGCTAAAGGTGTGGTGCTCGGCGATGGTGCGGAACAATGTTTACCCGCAAAAGTAGAGATAATCAGTGAAAATGTGGCTAACGTGACGCTAAATGAAGGTAAATATCATCAAGTTAGGCGAATGTTCGCTGCTTGTGGTTATCATGTGGAAGCGCTACATCGCAGCCAGTTTGGCCCGTATTCTTTGCACGAACCAGGACAAGACTTAGGGCAAGGTGAATGGCAAGTGGTTGATTTTCCTGCTTAACGCTACGTTTCATTGCTAAGGCCACGCGTCCTTACTGAGTACACCGCAATAGCGATACACCGTCAGATTAATGTGTGATTTGTGAATGCTGTTCAACAAGCATACGACTCACTGAACAGGCACTTTAAAAAATTGGGCCGTTTTTAACTGATGTGATTATATTCGGCTCAAGCCGACTTTAGCTTTGTGAAATGCTTAGCAACCGCGCTTTGGTAATCTTGCTCAACTCCCGCGTATGCAGGCCCAAATGCAGCTAAGCCTTTTTCGGAGGTGAACTCTTTCGGGGCTGGCAAAATCACTACCGCCAAATTATCACCTACGCGGTGATGGGGGTTGGTCACCGGTATGTTTTGGTCCAGATCCAGAATGCAGATCAAATCAGGAATGGTCACATCCACCACGCCGTTAAGGCGCGCTACCATGTTCTCGTTCTTTACCTCAATAGAATAGGTTGCACCTTGGTATTCGCCCTGTCCTTGAATATGAATTACCCCTAGCGTGAACCCATCTTTGGTTTCAAAATGAAACTCTTTAACGCTACCACGAAATGCCACGTAACCTGAGGCGCACTCGGCAATGGCACTGGCGATATCACTCTGTGTTTCCGCTGCGCGGCGCATTGTTTGTCCGACGGTTAAAGCTTTACTAATAGTGCCAGGAATAACCGCGTCACAGGACTGTTTAGTTTGGGTTGGTTGGAGTTGACTTGATTGTGCATGCAAATACCAGCGAGTTTCATCTTTTTGTAAAAAAACGAGAATACAATCGCGCGGTTTTTACCTCGCCAACCTTGTTTTTTTGTTGCTAGCGACAAAATGGCGGGTTGTGGGCATTTTCTACTAACAAAGTCTGAATAATCGACGATATAACAAAGAGTATGTGTACCGAGTGTTCACAACGTCATTTACATGTTGTGTTCGTTGCTTAATGTGAAATAGCACTTAGGTGTTAAGTATTTGAAATAGGATAAATCTTGGTACTATGAAAAAATTAAGCTCGAAAGTCTTAATTGTGCTTGTGGTGTTTGTAGCTGTGCTCGGTGTTATTTCTGCATTAACCATCAATAACCTTAATTCTCATGTTGTTAAATACAGTGACTTGCTTGAACGCGACGTAAAAGCCACTTTATTAATCGACACTATCAACTTGACGTTCAAACGCCAAGTACAAGAGTGGAAGAACGTTTTATTGCGCGGCAAAGACAACGCAAAGCGTGAAAAATATTGGAAAAGCTTTCTCACACGGCACAAAGAAATCAGCCAACACCTGTCAACTTTCAAGAATATCGAGGTAAGTGACGACGTACGGCAGAAACTCAATACCTTTGCAATTAAGCACGAGGCGTTGCTCACGCAATATCAAAAGGGATATGCGGCCTTTACCGCATCTGGGTTTGACCCGTTTGTCGGTGACAATGCCGTAACAGGCATTGACCGGGCTCCTACTAAGTTATTAGAAGCGCTAAGTGCGCAAATAAGCGCACATGTGATTGCCCAAAATGCCTCCCAAAATCGACAAGTCGCTAGTTCATTATGGTGGGGAAGTGTCAGTTTGATGTTAGCCATAGTGATAGGAGTGGCTATTTTATTGTGGTGTATTAAGGCATTAGTGACCACACCGCTACGACAGTTGAGTCAGCATATTTATGCAGTGAGCCAAGGTAAGCTTGCAGTGCCTATGACCTTCGAGCGCAGTGACGAAATAGGCCAAATGGCAGCATCGGTAGAATCGTTGCGCGTGGATTTATTGGAGATTTATTCTGGCTTAGGGGCAACCCAACAAGACTTAGACCGAGTGTGTTTCAGTTTGGTAGACAGCGCTGGGGCGATAAGCCAAGGCGTTACCGAGCAAAACCAAGGAACGGCCAGCGTGCAAAACGCGGTACAGCAATTATCAGGGGTGGCACAAACCATTGCTGAGTATGTGCATCATGCTGCGGATTCGGCAACACGGGCAAGCCATTCAGCTGTGACCAGTATGGATGTTATGCAGCAAACCATTGAAACGATTTCAAGTTCGTCGCGGCAGATTGAAGACACGGCCAAAGTGATTTCTGATTTAAACGAAGATGCACGTAAAATTGGTACTGTGCTTGACGTGATCCAAGGCATTGCTGAGCAAACTAACCTACTTGCTTTAAATGCGGCAATAGAAGCTGCCAGAGCGGGGGAGCATGGGCGCGGGTTTGCTGTGGTCGCTGACGAAGTGCGTACATTAGCCGCTAAAACCCAGCAATCGACGGAAGAAATTCAGCAAATGATTGCCAACGTTCAGCAAGGTACCACTGATGCCGTAAACGCTATTAGCCAAGGCCAAGATCAAACCAAGTTCAGTGTAGATAAAGTCTTAGAAGCCGACGGAAATTTAAAAACTGTAACCGGTGCTATCGAAGAAATTGCTGGTGTGAATCAACAAATTGTTGATGCCATTTCACAACAAAGCAGTGTAACAGAGCAGATCTTGAGTCATCTGAATGAATTAAGCCAAATAGCCACATTAAATGGCCAACACGCGCAGTCTTGTGATGAAGATAACCTGACCCTGATGGACGTGAAAAATCGCATGGCAACGATCATTCAAAAATTTGTTCAATAGCTGTTAGTCGATAACCTAGTTTATTGTTTGGGCTTTTCGGCGCTAACAGGTGCACTTACGAGTTCATTGGGATATCGCTTACGGCTTTTCTCATTCCTGTTGAAAACGTGATAAAATCTAAATAAATCAGCTAACTAATGCAGCTACGTGATGACACTCAGCTGCATTCCTCCTTCTTAGAGTTGACACATGTTAAAAAAAATAATGCTGCTGGTGGTTCAAGGCTTGCTGGCTGTTGTGCCCATTACGCTTACTATCTATGCCTTGTATTGGCTTATAACAAGTGTTGAACGCACGCTAACACCTATTATTCCAGCGCAATACTACTTCCCAGGTTTGGGAGTGGTGACAGGCATAGTTCTGTTATTTTTCGCGGGTTTATTGGTTAACGCCTATGTCATTAAAGTGCTGCTGCGCTGGGGTGAGCGTCTTTTTGAACGTATTCCTTTGGTTAAAACCTTTTATGGCGCTATTCAAGATGCGGTAAATTTAATCAATGTAGGTAAGCAACAAAAGATGCAAAGTGTGGTGTCGGTTCAAATTAGCGACAGTATTCACTTAATTGGCTTTGTGACCAATATTGAAGGCGGAAAAACGTTATTCAAAGACGAAGAAAAAATCGGTGTTTACATTCCTTTAAGCTACCAAATCGGCGGCTACACCTTATATATAGACCGCAGTAAAGTGACGCCACTGGACATAGACGTCGAATCAGCCATGCGTATTGCCCTAACAGGTGGTAGCCAATCTAAGAGTGATTTTGATAAGCCAGAAAGTAAAACTGACTAATCTTTAAACAGTGTTTTGTTGGCAAACTAGCCTACCGACCTAAGTGTCTGCAAATGCAGGCGTTTAGGGCGCCTCTGCGCTAGGCAGAAAGAGGAATTTTTATCCCGTAAAAAATGCACGCCTTGTGCAATAAATTCCCACCCCCTCTAGTAAAACTGTCTTGTATTGGATAACCCACCCTCAGGAAGGCCCCGCGTTTGCTGGTAATCGCTGCATATTGGACGTGTGGCATAGCCATTGCTTTATCTCTAGTAAGTCGCTAGCTAAGTTAGATTTTCTAATTTTAGTTAGAAGGATTGTAGCTAACGTGGTCTACCCAGTCTTTTGATTGCTACCGCCACAAAATCGTAAGGGGATGAACATGGAAAATGCAAAAACGACGACAGCAAAAAACACAACGAATACGGATTCGCCAGTGTCAAAACGTGCTCAAGAAGCATTGCACGATTCGGTCGACGCAGTAGCTGGTAAAGCAGCTAAAGCGGAAAAGTCAGTGCGTGACACCGCTCATCGCTCAGCTGAATCCCTAGGTGAAACCCACGACAAAGTGCTTAAACAGTGGAATGGTTCACAGGTACGCCGTTTCGCATGCGAAAACCCAGTTGCTACTGTCGGGATCGCATTTACTGCGGGTATGTTATTGACATCATTATTACGTAAGCGCTAGTCAAATGGAGATGCCTAACCCGGACAAGGAGCGTGTTGCTGAAGGCCAAGAGCCTCAGCAGGTTGAGCTTATAAAGGAAATTATCGGGGCTGCTACTGACGCCGGCAAACGTTACCAGCGTCAGTTAGCACTGGCTAAGAACATGGCAAGACGCGAATGGAAATTATCTGTTCGCGCCTTGGTGTTAGTGCTAGTCGGTGTGTTGTTACTGGTTGCTGTGGTAGCCACATTGTGGATGACGCTTAACGCGACACTTGCAATGGGCCTATATCAGCTAGGGCTTCACTGGATGTGGATAGGAAGCGGAGTTTTACTGCTAAACGGTTTGGTATTGCTAGGTATTGTCTCTACGATTAGGGCGCTGTTGAAACACATAGGGTTTAGTCGAGCGTGGGATGTCTTAACGCTGAGTTTAGATCCAACATCTGAAACACCGGATTAGATATTTTCCTCAGATGAGCATTAAAGTGAGTCTCAGGTTGAGGATGATGTTGAGCAAACATCCAAGACATGAAAACGCTAACGCTCCATAGGAGACTCATGATGTTAGAACGACACTTTTTAAGTCGGATATTGCTTGGTAGAAGGCTTACAACGGTTGAGCAAATAGAGCAACAGGCGTATGTAAATCAACAAACTATTTTAGCAAGAAAAGAACAGATCATTAGCGCAAATAAGGAATTATGTAGGCAACCAGCCACGCCAATTGCTGCATTTGCCACGGGGGCTGCTGCCGGTATGCTGGGTGGCAAAAAACCAGCAAGTTTCCCTTTAGTCATGCGTATTATTGGTATGACAGGATTAATGTAACGTTAGTCAGCCACGGGCGTTTATTCGTCACTAACGTTGTAAAAAGCTTAGCTATGTCTAAGCGCGTGCGCACAGTTTTTTAGGAGTCACAAATCTCACCAAAGGCAATATTCCTCTGCCGCTTTTCT
The DNA here is from genome assembly GCA_000314955.1 of Paraglaciecola chathamensis S18K6. Classification (GTDB taxonomy): domain Bacteria; phylum Pseudomonadota; class Gammaproteobacteria; order Enterobacterales; family Alteromonadaceae; genus Paraglaciecola; species Paraglaciecola chathamensis. The sequence goes on from BAEM01000040.1 coordinate 130,714, forward strand.
GTGACTCCTTTTTTATTCATGGTTCAGCACTAGCCTGTTATCAAGTTTGATAGCAGGCTAGTGTGACTGATCGACTCTTCGTTTAAATACCAATTCCTAGATTTGCATGTGTCTATTCTTTTGTATGCTCTTCTCTTCGCTGTGAGGCTTGGGCTATATGTAAATCTCCACTGGGCACTTCAACAATATTCGCATTAATAGCATCTTGTGGGGCATGAGATTAGATTACAAAGAGCGTATCTGGAATGACAAGAAATGGCAGGCAGAGTGAATTCGTTAGACCGGCTAAATACGTTAGACTTGTTAGATACGTTGCAGCGCAACTGTATACCGCGAAGCCGTTTTACGATGGCTAGGCACAGCCAGTAAACGAGTTTACTTAGCAAAGGAATAAATAACACAGGAATAAAGCGCCCAAGCATTACCGCTTAGGCGCTGTAATTTGCGAGCTGCAGCTAAGTCAACGTGTAATACCCCCATAAAGTCTATGCAGTTTCACGAATGAAAACGCACTCAACTTATAGGGAACCAATAACGCCTTCTCGGCGTTTATCTGCTGCGCCTTCAAGGCTGCCATCAGGCTTGCGCATAATCACGCTCAATCCTGAGTTTTCACCTTTTGATGCATCCACGTCAAAACCCATTTCTTGCATCGCGGATATCAAGGAGTCAGGCGTTAAGCCTTTCTCTAAGCGCACGGTTTTACCTCTTGCAACCATATTCGGTAAATCGACAGCGGCTTGCGGAGCTAAGCCCCATTCAAACACACCGACCATGGTTTTAACCGTATACGCGATAATGTTATTGCCGCCAGGCGAGCCGGTGGCTAATAAAAACGCACCGTCTTTGTCTAACACAATAGACGGTGACATAGACGAACGAGGGCGCTTGTTCGGTGCAACTGCGTTAACAATGGCATTGCCGTTTTTGTCATGATGTTGAAAAGAGAAATCAGTTAATTGGTTATTCAAAAACATGCCGCCAACCATACGGGTGGTGCCAAAAATGCTTTCAACGGTAGCGGTCATAGACACCACATCACCTTTGGTATCTACCACAACAAAGTGCGTTGTACCGTGCACATCACGGGTGGCATCAATACCTGCTGTTTCTTCACTTGGTACGTCGTTATACGCCCATGGGTCGCCAACGGCATAGGTTTCAGGTGTCGCTTTATCAGAGATAAGTGTGGCGCGCTTGGCAAGGTACTCTTTGTTCAACATGCCGTTAATGGGCATATCAACAAAGTTTGGATCTGCTACAAACTGGTCTCTATCGGCATAGGCGAGTTGCTGCGCTTGAGCCATTATCGCCCAGTTTTTCGGATCGTCAGGGCCCGCCGCACTGGGGCGAGGGCCATTTTCTAAGATCCCCATGATCATTCCTACCGCCAACCATGAAGACGGGGGCGGTGCGCCGCATATTTGTGTATCACGGTAATCTTGGCAAAGCGCAGCACGTTTTACGGGTTTGTACGCGGCAATATCTTCGGCGGTTAATGAGCCTGCTCTTGGCTGCTGTTGGACCATAGCAGCAATCTGCTTAGCGATATCGCCTTGGTAGAAGTCCTTAGGATTGTTCGCGATAATTTCTAAGGTTTTCGCGTACTCAGGGTTTTTTAATACGTACCCAGTTGGGTGAGGTTGACCTGCTTCGTCAAAGAAATATTCGTGTGCGTCGGTCGGCCCTTGCTCTGGCGTACTAGGGATATATTTCCCAAAACGCTCTAGCATGCCATGTAAACGAGGAGATATTTCAAAGCCGTCTGTTGCTAGCTTATGGGCGTAGTCAAACAAGCCATTCCACTCTAACGTACCTTGATCTTGATGAGCCATTGACAGCATGGCTACTATGCCAGGAACGCCGGTAGACAAACCGCTGGTTTTCGCTTGGATAAACGGCATGGAATCGCCATTTTCTAGCATGAACATATCTGGCGTAGCGCCACTTGGCGCTGTTTCACGACCGTCATAAACCGCTAAAGATTTACTTTCGTTATCGTAATGCACCATAAAGGCACCACCGGCCAAGCCTGAGCTTTGAGGCTCTACAAGGCTCAGTACTGATTCAATGGCGATGGCAGCGTCAACTGCTGAACCGCCTGCGCGCAATACCTCTAGCCCTGCAGCTGTCGCATGAGGATTAGCGGTTACCACCATGGCTTGATGCTTAGGTTGCTCTGCTATTGGCGCGGCTTGTTTTTCTGCTGAACTGCAGCCCAAAATACTGGTGGATAAAACCCCGATGGCGAATAAATGAAACTTCATTACTTGTTCCCGATAGTTAAAATTTGATGGTCAAATGATAGTGAAATTAAACAGGCGAGAATCACTTTTGAACTGTTTCAAAATGCCCAGTACACCCAAGAGGTGACACTAAGATGTACCACCCACTATTTTTCTATCATAAATAACCACTTACTGACAATGGACTGACAAAAAATGAAACCTAATTACGCCATTAACTTACAAATAAGCGCTTTATTTTAGATATGCTTAGCAGAAACCCTCTTTATATTATCGATTTTCATCGATTGGTATTATGCTGGGCTCGCGATAATGTCACCACATTCAAACTTAGGGGAGCATTTTACTATGTCGACCATGCACTTATATATTTACGACCACTGCCCATATTGCGTGATGGCGCGTATGCCTTTTGCTATGAAAAACGTACCTGTGGAAATCACCGTGTTACCCAGCGACGATGAAGCCACACCCATATCAATGATAGGCGTAAAAGCATGCCCAATTTTGAAAAAGCCTGATGGTAGTTTTATGCCAGAAAGCATGGATATAGTCAGCTATATAGACCAACTTGATGGCAGCCCACTATTTTCACCTTCAGCTAACCGAGCAGATTTATCGGCTTGGTTAAAAGACGTTAATTTATTATTGAAGCAACTACTTTACCCAAGGTGGATCACCTCGCCAGTGGAAGAGTTTCAAACCCAAGCTGCTGTTGATTATTTCGTTAACAAGAAAACCAAAGAACTTGGTCCTTTTTCTGATGCACTAGCCAATAGTGAGCAACTCATCAAAACGCTGGAAAGCCAGCTGGAAAGATTAGCACCGATGTTACACAGCGAGAAACGTGTGAATGAGCAGCTTTCTATCGATGATATAACCCTATTTGGCCGATTACGGGGTATCACCTTAATCAAAGGGCTGACAATACCGGCAAAAATAAGTGCGTATATCGATTATTTTTCAGCAACCTGTGATATTCCTTTGTTTTACGACGTGGCGCAATGATCTGGCGGCTCGGCTGGTATGTCGTTGGATGGCATCCGGCTGTTTAAGCCACTTATAAATAATAAAGCACAAACCCTAAATCAAGCTTCAACCATTATGCTTAATGACTTCAAGCAAGTAGGGCGCGGTACTGTGAAAGTGCGCCTTACCTGCCTTTTTTTGATAGGATCCCGCGCTAAATAGCCCCGATTTTGAATTTAATGAGCCAAGCCTTCATATTACGAGATTACCAAACGCAAGCGGTCGACGCCGCCCTAGCGCATTTTCGGCAAAGCGAAGACCCAGCAGTGATTGTTTTGCCCACCGGGGCAGGGAAAAGCTTAGTCATTGCCGAGTTGAGTCGATTAGCAAAAGGCCATGTTATTTGCCTTGCTCATGTCAAAGAATTAGTGGAGCAAAATCACGCTAAGTTTCTGGCGACCGGCTCAGCAGCAGGCATCTTTTCAGCAGGGTTAGGCCAAAAAGACCGCCACGTAAAAACCACCTTCGCCAGTATTCAGTCACTGTCTGCAAACTTAGCGACTTTTAATGTCCCGGCCAGCCTAATTATTATTGATGAATGCCACCGTGTTGGGCTAGAGGATAGTGCGCAATACAATAAAACCTTGGCACATTTTCGCCGCTTGAATCCAAAGGTAAAAATTCTTGGATTAACCGCCACCCCTTATCGCCTAGGCAGTGGCTGGATTTATCAGCATCATTATCATGGTTATACACGGCCCTCGGACGATTCATTTTTTAAAAAATGTATTTTTGAGCTCCCTTTGCAGTACATGGTTAAAAACCATTATTTAACACCGCCCATACATTATGATGCTGCCGTTGCTCACTATGACTTTAGTTTGCTAACAGAAAGCTTAGACGGTGAGCAAAATACCGATGATATCGCCTTAAACGAACTCATTCATAAACACCCGAGGGTGACGAAGGCTGTGACTGAGCAAATACTGCAACTTAGTCAAGACCGCGAAGGTGTCATGATTTTTGCTGCCACTGTCGATCACGCAAAAGAGATCTGCGGTTACTTACCCGAACAACAAACCGCCTTAATTACCGGTGCAACCAAAATAAAGCAACGTGACACCCTCATTGCAGCTTTTAAAGCCAAACATATTAAGTACCTAGTGAATGTTTCGGTTTTAACCACAGGCTTTGATGCGCCCCATGTGGATGTAATTGCAATTTTGCGACCTACCCAATCTATCAGTTTATTTCAACAAATAGTCGGGCGCGGCTTGCGCCTCAGCCCTGGCAAGAAAGACTGTTTAGTGTTGGATTACACCAATAATGGTTACGATATTTTTCAGCCTGAAATTGGTGAGAAAAAGCCCACCCCAGACTCAATTGCGGTGCAAATTCATTGCCCTCAATGCGACTTTGCCAATGCATTTTGGGGACGAAAAGACGCACAAGGTCATATTCTTGAACATTTTGGCCGCCGCTGCCAAGGCTTGATTGAAACCCCAGATGGTGAAACCCAATGTAGCTATCGTTTTCGCTTTAAACACTGCCCCTATTGCAATCAAGAAAACGACATTGCTGCCAGAAAGTGCCAACACTGCAATGAGAAGCTAATAGACCCCGACGACATATTAAGAAAAGCGTTAAATTTAAATAATAATAAAGTACTGCGCTGCGCTGCCATTACCCCTGTGATCAACTCAGCAGAAAAGAGTATAAAAATCACCTATCACGATGAAGATGGCCTGACATTATCAGAAACCTTTCGCTTCAATTATAAAAAAGCCAGACAACGCTTTAACGACTTATTCGCACGAAGATTAGCCAGCGGTACCCAGTCAATTCAGTTCGATTCACTTGATGAGCTGCAAAAGTTTTTGCCTTACCTGCCAGCGCCTGACTTTGTGATAGCCAAAAAGCAAAAGCACCACTGGCAAGTCACCGAACGATTATTTGATTACCAAGGGCCTTACCGAAAGGCCAATGCGCTTGGCTAGCTCTTTTTTACCCGCCGCGGCGCTATTTTTGGTCGCGGTGCTGTCACCGTTGAGGTATTAATTCTTGCAAGAGCGCCTAAGTAAAAGCGTGTTACTTAGGCGCTAGTTTTGACTCTTATTGCTCGCTACGTTGCTCAAGGGCGGATAAGGCTGAGCCGCTACGAAGATACTGCACTACAGCAAGTAGGATCACCAAGCTTGAGAATATCAAGGCATAACGAAGAGACTCGATTCCAAACTCAGGGGCTAAAAAGTCACTGACCATACCGGTGGCCACAGGCCCACAGCCTAAGCCAACAATATTCAAGATAAAGAATAAAATTGCCGAGGTCATAGCGCGCATTGACGGTTTCACTAAATGGTGGGAAATCGCGATAGTTGGCCCAAGGTAGCAAGAACCAAATACATTGCTGATGAAGATACACACAAGTACCAAGGTCAACGAATCTAAGCTTAGTGCCAGTATGCTAAAGGGCACAGAAAGTAACACACCAATTGCCGGCACCCATAAATACCAACGCAAATTCATTTTACCGAATTTATCAGCCAAAAAGCCGCCACTAAGCGCGCCAATTACACCGGAAAAACCAATGATAAGCCCAAGGGATACGCCTACTTCGGCGATACTCATACCATGGCTGCGAATTAAGAATGAAGGTATAAAAGTTAAGGTAGAGTAACCGGTAAACGCACAAAAGCCCGCAGCAAAGGCCGCTTTTCGAAACGGCTTAGACTGCCACAAGAAACTCAAGGTTTGCTTAAAGGTATATTTCTCGCCTACGTTCGGGTCAGACACCATGCCTGAACCACCGCGAGGGGGCTCTTTTAAGGTTAAACGTACCACAGCCGCCATTAGGATACCGGGTAAACCCACGGCAAAAAACGCCATGCGCCAACCGATTTTATCGGCCAGCCAACCACCTAATAACAGGCCAACTAAAATACCCAGATACAAGCCCATGCTGTAAATAGACATGGCCGCACCGCGCTCTTCAGGTTCGTAATAATCAGAAATCATCGAATGAGAAGGGGGGCTTGCACCTGCTTCACCAATCCCCACGCCAATTCTAGCCAGTAGTAACTGGGTATAGTTTTGCGCTAAGCCCGACACAGCGGTCATGCCGCTCCAAACGAGTAAGGCCAAGCTGACAATATTGCGCCGATTACCCACATCAGCCCAGCGGGCAATAGGTATGCCCACCACCACATAAAATAAAGCAAACGCAAAACCGGTTAATAGCCCCAGCTGAGTATCTGAAAGACCAAGCTCCGCTTTGATAGGCTCTTGTAGGATGACCAGAATCTGGCGATCAACAAAGTTAAAGATATAAACCAAGGTAAGAATAAACAGGACATAGCGTCGATAACTGCGTGTTTCCGCATTCATAGAACATTCTCAAATGAGTATTGGCTGATAGGAAAATCGAGTATGCCGACTAAATTTTATCCACTCAAGCATCAGAAATGGGCGTGAGGGTGCTCACTGGGCACCGCACAAAATGTAAATTTGTTTACAAGTCAGTAACAGTGCGGTTACTGGGTGGTTACTGGGTGGTTACAACTTGCAGGTGACGCATCTATTTTTATTATGAATGAACAATTATACCCATCGGGTTGTGTTCTTGAGGGGCATGCGCGGTGCTTACCTTATGAGCTGCGCTCACTTATGCGCGGTGCTTACCTTATGAGCTGCGCTCACTTATGCGCGTTGCTTATTTATGGCCTTCGGCCACAGAGCACAGCTTCGCTGTTTACACACTGCGTGTGCTAAGCAATCGCGTTGCTCACCATGCGCTTCGCTTACCGCAATCCATTGCGTTTTTGATACGGTATCCCTGCCGCACCAGTAACTCTTTCTTCAACAGCTAAGAAAGAGTAACCAGAAAGAAGCCGCCTCCAGCAAGTCACTTATCCCTGCGCGTCTCGTCTAACACTGGTCGTGAAAACGCGTTCCCGACGCGGCTTTCACTCAGATTGCTCCCAGCAATCTCACCAGCGTTAGC
>BAEM01000039.1 GCA_000314955.1 Paraglaciecola chathamensis S18K6
CCACCGTCGCTTCAACCGTGTAACTGCCTTCTTCAAGTGCGACCGGCACATCCACATGGAAACTGCCATCTGGCTGCACTGTGGCCGTGAGGTTTTGTACCGCTGAATCACTCCCTGTCACCGTTATCGTCACCGTCGCCCCCACAGGCGCAGTGCTCGTTGTTCCCGTAATCGATGGCGTCGCATCACTGCTGTTATCCGGCGCATCCACTGAGATACTCGGAGCAACGGTATCCACACTGCCTGTGTCGCTAATAGTAGCTTGATTCCCCGCCTCATCACTTACGTTTACTTCAACGTTATAGTTACCTTCAGGTAGCGCATCAGGTACATCTATCGAATAGGTGCCATCATTAAGCACTTGAGTGGTTAACACCTGGACATTGCCACCGTTATCCGTTACGGTCACTTGAACGGTTGATCCTTCAGGTGCGTTTGTTGTACCTGATATTGTTGGCGTCGCATCATTGCTGTTATCCGGTGCAACAACAGTCAGGTTCGGATAAAGAGTATCGACACTACCGACGTCTGTTACGCTAGATAGGTTACCAGCGGTATCAGTAACGCTTGCTTGCGCGGTATAGCTTCCTTCAGCTAAATCTGCTGGCACTTCTATGCTATAAGTACCACCGCTTTGTACTGTCGCGCTTAATGTTTGTTCAATACCATCAGCATCAGTTACTAATATAGAAATAACTGAATTTTCGGGCTCACTGGTTGTACCCGTGATCGTCGGGGTTGCATCACTGCTATTATCAGGTGCGTCTACGGTTAAAACTGGCGCTTGAGTATCCACACTACCGGTATCACTCGCATCAGCTTCATTACCTGCCGCATCTGCTACCGTGGCCGCAACAGAATAATTACCCTCGGCTAAATCAACAGGCACTTCAGCGCTATACGTACCGTTTGCTTGCACACTTGCGCTTAATGTTTGTACCGCTCCATCGCTCCCAGTCACGGTCAAATTAACCGTAGCATTGACGGGAGCATCTGTTGTTCCGGTAATCGTTGGGGTAGCATCGCTACTGTTATCTGGTGCATCTACGGTTAAATTCGGTGCTTGTGTATCTACGCTGCCCGTATCACTCGCGCTTGCTTCATTACCTACTTCATCTGCTACGGTGGCCGCTACGGTATAATTGCCTTCAGCTAAATCAACAGGCACATCAACCATAAAAGTGCCGTTTGCTTGTACTTCCGCGGTCAGTGTTTGTATCGCTCCATTACTACCGATTACCGTCAGGTTTACAGTAGAGTTAACCGGCGCATCCGTTGTTCCCGATATCGTCGGAGTGGCATCGTTACTGTTATCTGGCGCATCTACGCTTAAAGTTGGTGCAGTAGTATCAATGTTACCTGTGCCAGAAACACTTGCTTGATTGCCTGAGCCGTCGCTAACAGTCACCTCAACACTATACCCGCCATCAGCTAACGCCACAGGCACTTCAAGGCTGAAACTTCCGTCGTTTTGCACACTGGTATTTAAAGTCTGGATACTGCCATTGTCGTCAGTGACGATTATATTTACTGACGAACCCTCGGGAGCATCAGTGTTACCACTTATTAGTGGCGTCGCGTCGTTGCCACTTGGTAATGCATCAATAGTTAAGTTTGGCAATGCACTGTTTACTTCTGAGTTAGCAGTAACGTTGGTTACATTCCCTGCTTCGTCCTCTGTAGATGCGCTTAGTGTATAAGGGCCATCGGCTAATGGTGTTGCGATCTCGATACTAAAGGTACCGTCAGATTGAACAGAAGCAACAAGTGTCTGCGATACACCGTCACTGTCGGTAACGACTAGGTTAACCTCTGTACCAGGGGCGTTATCAGTAGTTCCAGAAATAATAGGGGTATCGTCATTCGAAACATCTGGTGTATTTATCGTTAGTAATGGCGCAGCTGTGTCGATATTCCCCGTATCACTGGCGTTTGCTTCATTGCCCGCAGCATCTGCGACGCTGGCTTCAACGGTATAACTACCCTCGGCTAAATCAACAGGCACTTCAGCGCTATACGTACCGTTTGCTTGCACACTTGCACTTAATGTTTGTATCGCTCCATCGCTCCCAGTCACGGTCAAACTAACCGTAGCATTGACGGGAGCATCTGTTGTGCCTGTAATCGTTGGGGTAGCATCGTTACTGTTATCCGGCGCATCAACAGAGATATTCGGTGCTTGTGTATCTACGCTACCAGTAGTCGTTTGAGTGCTGGTGTTACCCGCTTCATCAGTCACCTGGGTGACCACAGTGAACTCACCTTCTGCTAACGCATTGGCGGGACTACCTGAATAAGTGCCGTCTTCTTGCACCACAGCATTGATCACCTGACTATCGCCATTGGCATCAGTTACTGTAATGGTTACCTCACTGCCCGGCTCGGCATTGGTGTTACCAGTAATTATAGGGGTGTCAGTATTATTATTAGGTGTTGTAGTATCAGTCACAGTCGGCGCTGTGGTATCCACACTGCCGGTTGAAGTAGTAGAGGTCGTATTGCCCGCTTCATCAGTCACTTGTGTTACCACAGTAAACTCACCTTCTGCTAACGCATTGGCGGGGGTACCTGAATAAGTGCCG
>BAEM01000038.1 GCA_000314955.1 Paraglaciecola chathamensis S18K6
CCCGTTGAAGTAGTAGAGGTCGTATTGCCTGCTGCATCAGTTACCTCTGTTACCACTGAAAACTCACCTTCTGCTAATGCGGTGTCAGGCGTACCACTAAAACTGCCATCGTCTTGCACCACAGCATTGATAACTTGAGTGTCGCCATTGGCATCGGTTACTGAAATAGTAACCTCACTGCCCGGCTCAGCATTGGTGTTACCTGTAAAGGTGGGCGTATCAGTATTGTTGTTTGCTGTCGTGGTATCGGTCACAGTAGGGGTTGTGGTACCGACGCTGCCTGTTGTGGTTTGAGAAGTGGTGTTACCCGCTTCATCAGTCACTTGTGTTACCACAGTGAACTCGCCGTCTGCTAATGCGGTGTCAGGCGTACCACTAAAACTACCGTCATCTTGCACCACCGAGTTAATCACTTGGCTGTCACCATTGGCATCTGTCACTGTAATAATGACGTTTGTACCAGGCTGTGCATCAGTATCCCCAGCTATGCTTGGGGTATCACTATCGCTGTCAATCGTTAAATTATTAATAGCTGGAGCAGTAATGTCGACAGAAGAATTAACGGAAACCGTGGTGGTATTACCTTGGTTGTCGGTAATGCTTGCCTCAACTGTAAACCCGCCTTCTGGAAGCGCACTATCCACATTAACCGTAAATGTTCCATCATTTTCTACCACACTCGTTACATTTTGAGAGTTACCATTTTGATCTGTGACCACGACTTGAATAAGCGTGCCCTCAGGAGCAGATGTTGTTCCTGTAATTGTTGGAGTAACGTCATTAATTTCTTCAGCTAGATCAAACTCAATATCGAAATCAGCTGCCACTGCTTCTTGAGTTTCTAATTCGGCGGTGTCTCTATCTGTTTGGTTGTATTCGAATTCAACGGGATCGACATCTTCTGACACGCGATCAACGCGAACGAATGATGAGCCGTCTCCTCCTTCACCGCCCGATTCAGCACCTGCGGCTGTAGCTTCTAATGAATCGAGAAGATCGCCATCTCCATCAAGTGCCGCAAGAAAATCATCATCAATATCTATTTCTGACTCATCTGCAGTTTGAATATCTTGTTGAGGAGCGAGGTCAGCTCCAATAAATACATCAACGCTGTTATCAAGAAAGATATTTTGTCCACCAGCGGTTAAAACAACTTGCCCCCCTTCAATCGACAAAATGGTATCGCCAACACTGACAACTTCACCTTCTGATACAAATCGAATATCGCCATCATCATTTATTACAGTAATTGAATCATCACCATCAATACGCGTTACGATATATTCAAAATCAGCCATAAAAACCTCTAGCTTGGTCAACAAAATTTGAATTGTAATAAGTATGATAGTTCAGTCTATAAGACCTAAGTTTAAGAATTTAATCGGTTAATTTTTTTAAAAATTTAAAACTTGAAAAAAATAAATTTACGTCTACCGTTAGAGAATATGAAAGTAAATCAGTGTATTAACAGGAGGTTAAGTTAGTTTATTTTTCGTTATAAAAATCTCAATAATTTAGTTTTCTTACTCTACACGAGCATTAATTATGAAGTTTTCTCATCTTGTTATTTCCATTAGTTTTCTATTATCTTCAACAACTTACGCCCAAGAAAAAGATAGCATTTCGAACGCTATCCTCGATGCGATTGAAACCAACCCAGATGTGCAAGCCACATGGCATACCTTTTACGCAGCAAAACATAGTCTGAGGGTTGCAAAGGCGGGTAACAAACCTACCATCGACTTGGTCGCCAACACCCGTTACCAAGATCGCAATTACGGCAGTGATACCGAGTTTTCAAGCAACGATATTGAGATGGTTTTAACCCAATCTTTGTATAACGGCTCCCGGGTTAAACATGAGGTGAATCGGTTTAGACAGATACAAATGGTTCGGTATTTTGAGTTCGCCAACAGTGTCGAGAATGCCGCACGGGAAACGGCTCTCGCTTACTTAGATGTACAGCAATACCAAGCGTTAGTGAAGCTTGCACAAGAGAACTTAACTACCCATGAAAAAGTATTTTCACAAATTGAAGAAGGCGTCAGTGCAGGCGTAACCCGAGCTGCTGATTTAGAGCAGATAAATGGCCGTTTAGCGCTATCAGAATCAAACGTCATAACGGACGTAAATAACTTATACGATGTTAGTGCTAGGTTTCTGCGTATTGTGGGGCGAGGGCCTAAAGAAGATTTGCAAGAAATTCCGGTTCAACGTATTGATTTACCGAATAATTTGCAAGAAATCCTGGAGAAGACTTACCGCACCAGCCCGTCATTTTTTGCCAGTATGCATAACATTGAAGCAGAAAAACTCGGTGTTAAAACGCAGAAATCAAACTATAAACCTCAGGTCGATTTTATCGCGAGTTACGGTAGCCAAGGAAGAGATCAGTTTGGCTTAAATAACACCATAACCGAGGGCTCTGTAGGGCTGCAGTTTCGCTACAATCTATTTCGTGGTGGCCAAGATAAAGCCTCAATAAAACAAGCACAAGAGCAAGTGAATGTGGCAAAAGATTTACGTGATAAAACCTGTCGTGATGTGCGCCAAAACATTCAAATTGCTTTCAACGAATACACAACTTCCAATCGCCTTTTACCTGTATTAAACCAACATAAGCTATCTTCAAGCCGAGTTAAAACGGCTTACAAAGATCAGTTTGATATTGGTCAGCGAACCCTACTTGATGTGCTTGATGCGGAGAATGAGTACTTTGAATCTAGCCGTGCCTATATCGATGCTCAATTCCGCCAAAAACAAGCATTAATAAATGTTTTAGCTGAAATAGGAATATTGGTAAAAAGTTTAGAAATTTCAATAAACAACCTTCCTAATATTAATAATTTAGATAAAGCAAACATTCACTCAGATATAAAGTATGCTTGCCCAAAGAATTAAAGAATGAATTTGCATTATTCCTATACTACTTAATTTAACTAACTTCTTAAAAAGTGAATCAAATAAACAACCTTCTGCGTTTTCGCTTTAATACATAGGTATGAAAAATCATAACAAAGCGCAGCGTACATTCATCCCTAATCAGTAATCGAGAGTGAAATATGGAAAGTACCTCGGGGAAAATAGAAAAAGAAGATTTGAGTAATTGTTTATATGTAATATGTGAACACTACAATTTAGATTACTCAAAAGATGTTCTACTGTCAGGGTTACCCTTAATGGATGGCGATCTCACTCCGTCCATATTTTCAAGAGCAGCAGAACGAGCTGGACTTAACAGCAAAATTGCAACGCGCACTTTAGAGCAAATAAACCCTTCCCTTTTACCTGCAGTATTGATCCTACAAAACAACACTGCTTGTGTGCTCATGAGCATAGATAATGAACAACAAACGGTTAGTGTCATATACCCTGATTTACCTGGTGCGGACGTAGAGGAATCGTTAGAAGTGCTTTCTAAACGTTATACGCAACAAGTGATTTTTGCTCGTCCAAAACACAAATTTGATGAACGCACACCAAAAATTAAGCGAAATACAACTGGGCACTGGTTTTGGGGAGTCATCAAAGAATGCAGAGGCCTTTACCGAGATGTGATTATTTCTGCGGTGGTAATCAACCTGTTTTCTGTTGCCATGCCATTATTTGTTATGAATATATATGACCGAGTGGTGCCAAATGGCGCAGTTGAAACACTGTGGATGCTTGCCTCGGGTGTCGCTATTGTATTGCTTGCTGATCTAGTGCTAAAGATGGTCCGTAACTATTACGTCGAGCTTGCCGCCAGCCGCATCGACGTCAAAGTGTCTTCTTCATTAATGGAAAAAATACTCAATATCCGGCTATTAGACAGGCCTCCTTCATCTGGTGCGTTCGCCAGTGGTATTCAATCGTTCGAGTCCATTCGCGCCTTGCTCAGCTCGCTGACCTTGGTTTCCTTTGTTGATTTACCGTTTGTTCTTCTGTTTAGTGTGATTATTGCCATAATTTCACCTGTGCTTGTGCTACCTATTATTGTTGGCTCCCTGCTTATCGTTGGCTACGCGTTTTCCGCACAAAAGAAACTACATAGTCTTGCTAATGGTGCGATGCAATCTGGCGCTTTACGTAACGCTATTCTAGTAGAAAGCATCGACAACATAGAGGAAATAAAGAGCTTTCACGCAGAATCGAAAGTCCAAGTAGATTGGGAGAAAAGCACTATCTTTCTCGCTCGAACCCAGTCACAGATTCGTTTTATTTCTTCTTCAATCAGCAACGTCTCACAATTTATCCAACAGCTGGTTGGTATCGTTATACTGATTATAGGGGTATATTTGATAATCGAAGGTGAACTTACCCAAGGGGCACTTATTGCCGCATATATGCTTAGCAGTAGAGCAATGAACCCCATTAATCTGTTAGCCGGCGTCATCGCACAATATCACAACGCTGCTACCTCGATGGAGATGCTTAACACCTTAATGGATCAACCCTTAGAGCGCCCAGTTAACACCCATAAAATCAAACACGCGACCTTCAAGGGTGACATTGAGTTTAAAAACGTCACTTTTCGTTACGACGATGACTCCAAGGATGTGTTATCGAATGTGAGTTTCAAAATTAATGCAGGTGATCATGTCGCGATACTGGGTAAGAATGGTTCGGGGAAAAGTACCATACAAAAGCTGCTGTTGGGTTTGTATACCCCGACCTCAGGGCACATCTACATAGACGGTATTGAACTACAACAATTAGAATTATCAGAATTACGTAATAACGTGGGCTATGTGCCCCAAGAAATATCTCTATTCTTTGGCTCACTCAGAGACAATATTATGTACTTAGCCAAACATGCTGAACCACAAGCCCTCACGCGTGCGCTTGAGCTCAGCGGGTTAATGTCTGTGGTCAATAACCACCCGGATGGCCTAGATATGCAAGTGGGAGAACACGGGCATCATTTATCTGGCGGTCAAAAACAAGCGGTCGCTATTGCAAGAGCCATTGTGGCTAATCCCCCATTCTTACTGCTCGATGAGCCCACATCGTCGCTAGATCACCAAGCAGAAGACCAAGTAAAATCAGCACTAGAGAGCGTCAGCGCTGGCCGTACCATGCTAATGGTAACCCACCGCGTATCTTTACTATCAATGGTCAACCAAATCATAGTGTTAGATGCAGGTAAGGTCGTCATTAAAGGCGAAAGAAACAAAGTACTCGAAGCCCTAAAGAGCGGTAATGTGAGGGCTACAATATGAACGAAAAACAAGCAAGAAATACCACCACTGAGCAAGGCTCATTCAATAAACTAGGCACTCTTTTTGGCAGCAACGAGGAGCCTAAACCGAGTTATGTCGGGCGTATATTTAATCGATGGTTATCACCGCCTAATACCAATGATTGGGTGCTCGACGCAGACTGGGAGCAGCTACAGCAAAACCCTTTGAAAGCGAGAATGTTACTGTACTTTATCGTATTTGCTTTAATTGCATTATTGCTTTGGGCTGCAAATGCCACACTCAATGAAGTCACTCGCGGCGACGGCAAAGTCGTACCATCAAATCAGTTGCAAGTTGTGCAGTCTTACGACGGAGGAATCGTTAAAGAAATCCTGACGCGAGAAGGGCAAACCGTCAATGCTGGTGACATATTACTAAAGCTTGACCCCACGCGATTTATGTCAACGCTGCGCGAAAATCGCAGCCAGTTTTTATCGCTAAGTGCTAAATTGGCGCGCTTAAAAGCCTTAACTGAAAATACTGAGCCGGTGTTTTTTGAAAAATTAGTGAAGCAAGCACCTGAAATTGTTCGCTCGGAACAAAATCAGTATGCCGCCAATGTGGAAGAGTTAGCCCAACACATCTCTATGTATCAACAACAAACGAGGCAGCGAGAGCATGAGCTTCAAGAGGCCCAATCGACAAAAGAGCAATATGTTCGCACCAAAGATTTAATTCAGCGAGAGCTTGCCGTAACTCGCCCCTTGCTTAAGTCAGGCGCCATATCCGATATTGATATTATTCGTCTTGAGAGACAATTAGTTGAGATTGAAGGCGAAATAAAACGAAACGAGTCAGTAATACGCCGCAATGAATCAGCAATCAAAGAGGCTAAATCCAAGATACGTGAAAAAGAACTGACCACAACCAACCGCTGGCGCAATGAGCTAAGTGATGTATCCACTGAGCTCAATTCCCTCAAAGAAACAGAATCTGGTCTTGCTGATGTGGTATATCAAGCGGACTTAAAATCACCGGTTAAAGGCACCATAAAGCGGCTGTTTATCAATACGATAGGAGGAGTTGTTCCACCTGGAAGTGACGTGATTGAAATTATTCCGCTGGATGACCAATTGATTGTAGAAGCAAAAATTAAACCTCAAGACATCGCATTTTTGCGCCCCGGCCAAACGGCTATGGTCAAATTTACCGCCTATGACTTTGTGATTTACGGTGGTCTTGAAGCAGAAGTCACGCACATTAGTGCAGATACCATTACCGATGAAAACGACGAAACCTATTATGTGGTTAGATTGCAAACCGACTCAAATAGCTTTAAAAACGGTATGCAAATTATCCCCGGCATGACAACCCAAGTCGACATCATAACGGGTAAAAAAACCGTACTGGACTACATTTTAAAACCGCTGCTTCGCGCCACGTCGATTGCTATGACTGAGCGTTAAATAATACCTTAAGCCTCAAATCATAGCCTCTTAAAGCAGTATTTATAAGGGCAATGGCAACGGTGCGGTTAATGAATTAATGTCGCCCTATTTAACATCATTAAGGGGCGAACTAAAATTGTTGCATGAGGGAAATAATCCCGTCAAAGCCATTCTCGTAAAGCGAATCTGCGTCTTCTTTACTGGTCACTCCATCCGCAATGACGACGATACCCAATGAGTGTGCTAACGAGCACAAGCCACGAAGAAAGTTTTGGTTTGATGCATTGATCGCCACGTTAAATACAAACGCGCTATCAATTTTAATGTAATCCAAGCCCAGCTCTTGTAAATCAAGTAAGGTTGAAAATGAGTCGCCCACGCGTTTTAAACCAATCTTACACCCGGTTGCTTTGAGCGTCAGAGTGAAGTGTCTAAATAGCTCAAAATTTGCAGAGGCGACACTTTCGCGCACTTCTAGGCAGATATGCTGAGCCGCCGCGCTATGCTCAGTTAGTAACTGAGATATGCGCTGCAAAGATGGCTCACTGACCATGGTTTCGTAAGACAACAAAATAGCATAATCATAAGCACTGCTTTCTTGCTCGATCTTATTAAGAATGAACTCAATCATTTTAAAGTCGATCTGCGGGATCATGTCTAATTTACGTGCCCAGTGAACAAAATAGCCCCCTTTACGGACCTCGTTATCCAATTCCAACCCCATCAACGCCTGATAATGAATCGCACTGCCATCTTTTTTGACGACGGGAAAAGTCACCGAGTGTATATTGTCGTTAAGCGCAGCATTTAGAGCTTTGCGCCATTGGATATCATCATTGTAAGGCGCAACTATGGTCAACTTGTTGTCAATCAATGCAAGGGCTCTCTCCTTAGATGCTTCAATCAGAAGTGACTGCACTCGACGCATTAATGTTGTTCGTGATTCGTCAGGGGCAAGATAAACCCCAGCATGCAACACGTACAAATCGTATAAATCACGAGAACGGCCTTTAAACGTGCGCACTAAATCTACCAGAATGTCACTCAGTTGCTGAATATCCTCAGCTTCGGTTAACAAAATAGCGAACTCGGAACCACTTAACCGCCCGAAACGAACATCAGTGTATCGGCCTTCTATTTGCTTGGTAAAGTCCTGTATTACGTGGGCGAAATCGACAATAATTTTGTCAACTTTTTGCTTATCAAGTCGTAAAGATATCTCATTCATACCGAAAATTTTTACCATGAAAAGTACATTGTGCCCCTCTCTGTCACGGTATTTTAACTGAGCATCAAGTAAGGTCTCAAAAGCCTCGCAATTGGCCAAACCGGTTAAATCATCATGCTGACTTTTATAACGCAGTTCGTCTAAACGTTTATTTCCGTCTTCAATGATGCTTTTAAAGCGTTGTGCTAATGAATTCATTGCCGTGATCACTTTGGCAAATTCTGCAGTACGCGGTACAGGTAGCATCATAAAGCGCTTTTCTGAAAAACGATGGGCCTGCTCAACTACCATTTCTAAAGGCTTCAATAGAAAATGTAATACAAAGGAGCCAATCGCCCCTGCGATTAATGAAATGACGATAAAACTAAGGAAAAAGGCTTGAGTTCGATGCCACAGTGCTTCATGCAAGTAATGGGAATGGCTTTCTAAATACAAGGTGCCTATTCGATTCCAGCCGCTGCTCACTTGTGCAATACCCGGTTTGACCTGGAAGTTGAAAAAATCTTTTGCCAGTGCCGGAATGTCAGATTCCATTTCCCCCTTAAACTCGCGGAGAAAAACACTGATCCCCTCAGGATTAATCAGCTCTATCCGTTGGTAATGCCCGGCATCGAAGGTGGCAGAAATTAATAACTGAATATCTGTTAGTTGCCTATCGTCTTGCGACAACATCATCGCTAGGGAATTAACATCATCTACGTTTTTTAAATAAAGTTGCTCTTGTAAGTTCTTCCGCTCGAAATAGGTACTGATCACAAAGTTAGTCAGTGAGCTGGCCAACAAAATAAGAATAACAGACAACCATAGCTGCCGAACTAGTGACATGGGCGAGTAACCTCATTATGAACGGCCAATGCTAGCCCCACGTGATCCCCTCTGCCTTTATTTTTTCAAGGGCATTACGCCAACGTGATAAACGTGCGGTAGGGCTCGCCACTGATTTAGTTGAGCCTTTTGCCCAAAGGCCTTCGGTGTTAAAACTAAAAACGGGAATAAGATCCGTACGCTGAGAAGCGGGTACGACATCAGCAAGCAAGCTATCTAGGATAAGCGGCTCACTTTGTTTGGGTAAGTAGTAAGACAGCACCATATGTGCCTGAGTAATTTTACTTCTAGGTCCGCCAATTCGCGCTTTTACATACACCAGACGTAATTGGCTTTCTGCTATTCCCAAATAGCGCAACATAAAATATTTGATGATGGCGTAATCTTCACAGTCCCCTCGTCCTTTGCCTAACGTTTCTAAAGGCGTAGCCCAGTAGTCCTTTTCGTGCCACAAAGCGATATCAGTTTGATAGGTCAACTGCTCGTCAAAAAACGCATTCACTGTGTTCACCTTTTCTATTTCATCTACTCCCTTGAGGTCTGCTAGCATTTTTTGCATCTCTCGGCCTACATCAGCACGCATAGGGTCATATTGTTGGTGCAACAAAGAGATAAGCTTTTCAAATTCCACATTGACTGTTTGGGCACTGGTCAACGTCGTAGCACAAAGTATCATGATGATTAGGCGGGTAGTATTGACCTTTTGGATAGGCATCTTTGGCCAACTAGCTGAAAAACAACCGTGAAAGATGCCCTGTAACTTTGCAAAAAATTTGATAGTCGTTACTCCAAAATATACGCACTAGCTAGGTACTTTATATGTCATCTTAATTGATAACTGCAAGTAAAATCAGATAGATACTCGAATAAACAACCTAGTAAGTGTAAAGATCAGCTACTGCCATTCCACTTGTAAGTGGCATGTCTGACACCCAATTTAGCGCATAAAAATGATAGTTTAGATGCACAAAGCACTGCACTCAACGCTGCAAATAGAGTATATCCAATGCGTTATTATATTTGAGTACTATTTCGAACTAACACCACGAACTAACACCACGAACTAAAACCACGAGCTAAAAAATCTCACGGTAAGCAAAAAGTCCTTGGCTGCCACCTGTATGAAGAAATAACGACTGGCTACTAGAAGCAATCTCCCCCTTAGTGCACAAATCGATGAAACCAGCCATCGCCTTTCCTGTGTATACCGGATCTAACAACAAGCCTTCTAGTTGAGCGCAGCGCTTTACCGCCGTTTCCATAGATTGCGTGACTATCCCGTATCCGTCACCGACGTAATCCCCGTTGGTGAGCACTTTGCCTGTCGCTCGGCCAGGGTCAATATCTAAGTAAGTTAAGGTGTGTTCAAGAAGGTCCTGTACCAAGGGAGTTTGCATTTCAGCGCTACGACTAACTGAAATACCGAATACTGGAATGTCTGAATTTTCAGCAATTAACCCAGCGAGCAACCCCGCTTGCGTACCAGCACTGCCAGTAGCCAGAATAATTTGGTCAATATGTAGATTAGTATCAGCCAACTGCTGCAAAATTTCTTTGGCGCAACGTACATAACCGAAGCTACCAATCACATTTGAGCCCCCCATAGGAATAAGGTACGGCTTACGACCCGCTTGGGTTAACGTATCAAGCAACCCGATAACGTAGCTTTCGCTGTCATCACCTAGGTTCAATGTGTGAATATTTGCCCCTAAAATACGATTTAACAATATATTACCGTTTTGGTAATAGTCTGCTTTGGGAGTACCTTCTACGTCGTCAAGCACAAGCTCACACTTTAAGCCGAATTTAGCGGCGGCTGCTGCTGTCTGCCGAGCATGGTTAGACTGTAACCCGCCCACTGTAACAAGCGTATCAGCCCCCTTTAATTGTGCGTCGGCGATTAAATATTCTAGTTTACGGGTTTTATTGCCACCGCCCGCCAGTCCTGTGCAATCATCACGTTTTATAAACACCTTGTGGCCAAGTTCCTCGGTTAACCTAGCTAAGCTCTCAATCGGTGTTGGGCTGTGGGTAATATCAACTCTAGGTATGGATTCAAATGTAGTCATGATACCTCTTTAACTGTGAACTCAGCTGACTTCACCTGAGCGAATTTCAGATATGAGTCTTGGTTCGCGCAGATCAACTAATCTCTTGAACGGAATGTCTTTGTACTAAAACCGGCACATATTTATGTTTATCAGCTACAGACTCTATCTCACCCAAGTCACTATTTTTGCTCAAGCTTAGCGCCAATTTGGTCGCCTTCATCGCCATTTCTTCTATCGGGTTATGAATGGTAGTCAGTTTAGGTTTAATGCACTGAGCTAAAATTAAATCATTGAAGCCAACAACGGAGACGTCTTTCGGCACACTTAGGCCGTGAGCCTTCAACATGGAGGTTGCCCCTATGGCAATAGCATCGTTGTAAGCCAAAATAGCGCTAAACTCGACACCTCTGGCAAGTAAATTTTGTACAGCAACCTCCCCGCCCTCATAGGTCGCCGCACCTTGTTCCAACATTTCAACTTCAAATTGCACTGGGTATTTATTGAGTTGAGCTTTTATGCCTTCGAGGCGATAGCGAGTGTTATTCAAGATCCCATCAACCCCAATAACAGCGATTTTCTGGTGGCCTTTTTCCACAATATGGTCGGCCATTAATGCTCCACCTAATTTGTCATCCAACCAAATACAGCGGTCCTCAATCTCTTTAATATAGCGATTAAGCAGCACCAACCCTGGCACCTTACGGGCAAAATCAATCAAGGTTTTATCGTCTATCATGGCGCTGTGTACCACTAATGCTTGATAGCGGTGTTCAAGTAACACTTCGATAGCATCAAGCTCGCTCGCTCTGTCAAAGGCTCCAGAGTTTAGAAAAATCTGTAGATTCTGCTCTGCTGCTACCTTTTCAATACCGTGAGCCATTTTGGCAAACAAGGGGTCAGTTAAATCTGCCAGCACGATCCCGATTGATGCATTATTTTGCATATTGATCGCTTGGGCATTCGCGTTGGGTTGATACTCCATTTCACGAATAATACGCTTAATTTTTTCACGGGTTTTAGCACCAACTTTAGGCCCGTTGTTAATGACCCGCGAAACGCTCGCAGGTGATACTCCAGCCGCTTTGGCAATATCTTTAATGGTAGGCATTACATATGCTCATCTTAAGTCTGTACTAGGGCATTTTCATTCAATGCCATTTGTTGGTCGGATAAGGGATACATTTTCACCAAAAATAAAGAAACAAAACACAAAATCAACGGGCCTCCTGCCAAGCATACTCGCATCCAAAATATACTGCTTGCGCTTTGCTCACTACCGGCATTCGCATCAAAGCCCACTATATTCAGTAACATCCCCGCCCCTATCATGGTACTCACTAGTGCAAAGTTGATCACTTTGTTTTGAATTGAAACAAAATAACCTACTTTATTGTGCCCTGATAACCTGCGTTCGTATGCGCATAAATCAGCCAACATACTTGGAATAACCACGGATATAGCAACCCACGACGGAGCGCCTAATAGCGCATCGATCACTACCATCCACTCGAAGCCTGGCTGATAAATAAACCATTTGAGTAAAGCGCCCAGCGCTGTCAGCCAATATATAATAGATAACGTTTTTAATTTACCTAGTTTCAATGTCAGGTGTGAAAAAATAGGGATCATGATCAGCGTAAACAATGCGAAGGCGGACGACAAAATCCCTTTCCAGTAGGCCCCTGTAGCTATGTCGCCGTGTTTAACAAAATACACCAGAAGATAATAATCGAAACTCGTGAAGATACTGATGGCCCCAAATTTAATCAGCGTTAGCCCAAGTAACAGATACAAAGCCAGCTTAATTTTAGGGTCTCGCACTAAAGCTACATCATGTGGCGTTTGGCCCCGATTGCGCAAAACAATAGGGTTAACGTTGACAGGCTTTTGCCTAGAATCGGTACGTGATTCAGTATTTCTTTGCACGGTGGCACTACACCAGGCAGTGACGATTGAGAATAAACCAATCAAGACAATGCCAACTATCCAGCCAACGTATTGAATACCAATATAGACGCCGCCCCATAGTGATAATTGCGCCAAAGGAAACAACCAGAAATAGGCAAAGGTCCCCAAGCGTTCAAAAAAAGAGCCAAATGCCATCACGTTAACCCGTTGAGTTTCGTTTCGACTCAGGTCAAATGCCAAGGACTTAACGTTGATAGTCAGAAACGTTAGGGCAACAGAAAACAAAAAATTGAAGGTCAATACATAGGCTAAAATTGCAATTTGGCTGGCGTCACTAGGTACCTGCCAAATTGCGCTAAACAGCACACCTGAAGAGATGCCGGATACCAGTAGCAAAAATCGGCGATTGCCGTGCTTAGTGTTTAATCTATCTGAAACACGCCCCACAACTTGGCTGATAAAGGCCGCACACATGATTGGAGCAGCAATCACTAAACTCAGCCAAAAAGGGTCTAGGCCAAGTGTCATTTGAAAGTAAGGTACAGCCATAGCGCTTAAGCTGTTATTGGCAAAAAACAGAGCAAGAAACCCAAAACCGAGCGCGACTTTGTGCTGACGTGATATATCAGGTAAAGGCAGCATTCAATTTGCCAATAACTTAATATTTTGTCGCTGACTCACGCTTCACCAGAAAGGGCTTATATTGATAATCTTTAACAACTTGCTTGACGGGTTGGTCTTTACTAATAAAGCTCAGAGCCAACTCTGTTGCTTTGCGCGCCATAATATCGATTGGGTATTTAACGGTTGTTAATTTGGGCATGCAATACTTTGCTAGCAACACATCGTCAAACCCCACCACTGACACGTCATCTGGGATTTTTTTACCCAAATCCGTTAAGGCGGATATAACCCCGGTTGCCATCGCGTCGTTGTAGCACAATACAGCGCTGAATTGGCAACCTCTGAGTACAAGGCTTTCCACCGCTGCGCGCCCGCCGTCATAATCTGGGGTGCCATGGGCAATATATTCGTCAAGCAAAGGAATTTGATAATCATTTAACGACTCGCGTATGCCATTGAGTCTATGCGTGGCATCGTAAATACGATCTTTAGTAGAAATAACAGCAATTTGGGTATGTCCGAGCGACGCTATATGATCCGCCATCACCTTACCGCCGCCCACATTATCGAACCAAACACAGCGCTCGCTGATTTGAGGAATGAACTTGTTGATCAGCACAAATCCTGGAATTCGCTGCGCCAAGTCAATGAGTACGTCATCGGGTAAGGCCTTGCTGTTAACCACCATCGCTTCGCAGCGCTGTGCTTGCAGGCTTTTTATCGCGGTTAATTCTTTTTGCGCATCCAATGACCCTGTACTGACCAAAACTTTAAACTTACGTTTCTTGGCGACATTTTCAATACTGCTCGCCATTTGCGCAAAGAAAGGATCTGCAAGCTGGGAAATTACCACGCCTATCGTGTGTGTGCTTTTACTGACCAAAGCGCGCGCGTGAGCATTTGGCCTGAAATCGAGCTCTGCGATCGCTTTTTCTATTCGCGCTTTTGTTTTAGGGCTGACGACCACAGTCGAACTAAGCACCCGAGAAACAGTGGCCGGAGATACACCGGCTAATTTTGCTACATCTTTAATGGTTGCCATTGCGTTTTAATGTTTGCTCCCAAAACGATAAACAGTAGATTCACTATAGGCTTGCCCCGGTCGCAAAAGCGTATTAGGAAACCCTGGTTGATTAACCGAATCAGCAAAGTGCTGCGTTTCTAGCGCAACACCACTGCGAAATGTTATCAACTTACCTTGCTTGCCTTTTGCGCTGCCGTTCATGAAATTGCCCGTGTACACATGCACGCCAGGTTGCGTGGTCAAGATATCCAACACTCGGCCGCTGTTAGGCTCGCTAAGCTGAACTTGATAACGCAACTTACCATCATACTGGTCAAACACCCAAGTATGATCAAAACCGCCGTGAGCTTTATCCATCCCCTGAGCCAGCTTCAATTGCTCATGCATACTGGCCAAAGGGCGATGCAATGCTACCGGTGACGTTAAATCAAACGGTGTGCCAGTGACATCAATCAATTTACCTGTGGGCAATAGCCCCTTTTTTACCTGCACGATTTTATGCGCGTTAACCTGTAATTTATGCTGCTCGATATTACGCTTCTGGTAACCGGTTAAATTAAAATAAATATGAGAAATAAGGTTGATTGGCGTTGTTTTATCACTTGAAGCGCTAAAGTGAACGGTAAATTCATTGTCTCTATTCAAGCTATAACGCACGCTCACTTGCGCGTTACCTGGATAGCCTTCTTCACCGTCAGGGGATATGTAATGCATCTCTACCCCATTTGCGATTAGCTTGGCTTGCCACAGCCTTTTATTAAAGCCGACCTCCCCACCATGGGCGTGGTTGCCTTTATTCCCCCCCGCCTGCTTAACACTTAACTGTACGGCTTTTCCATCAACTTGGAAACGCCCACCTGCAATACGATTCGCGAAGCGCCCGACCGTCGCGCCGTTATAACAACAGTCATTGATATATTCTTCAGCACTGTCGTAGCCTAGCACCACGTCTTCTATCAGGCCGTTCTTATCCGGCACTAAAATCGAGGTAACATAGGCGCCCCAATTGGTCACACTAACCTGCATGCCATTGTCATTAGATAAAGTGAATCGTTTGATATCTTGTCCTTGATAATGCCCCCATACTTCTTCGCGAACGCTAACCAAGGGCTCATTACCTTGCGCTTTGAGTAATGTTTGCGCATTTAATGTCGCAGGCTGAACAACCCACCCACATATACAGCACACTGTATAAAGGTATCGAGGCGACCAAAACCATTGCTGTAGCCGTTTTATTAGCATCAAGGGGGCACTACACATACGAAAAGAAATGAAAAAGCTGGCTTTTATCATCAAAAATACGCTTCACGCTAAGATAGATTGAGTACAAACATACGATAAAAAAAGCACAAACACCAGACAAAATGAAATCGGTTTACCTCATATATTTAGCATCCACACCCGTCGGCAAAATGTAATCCGAGTAAATGACGCGCTATTAGGATCAGACGAGCCAAAAAACTCTCTTACGAGGTTAACGAGATAAGTGTTAAAAAGCAGAAAATAGAAAAGAAAAGTCGTTATAAAGAAACGTAGAGCTGCAACTGCAGCCCTACTATAAGTACTTTTAGTGCGTTACCACCAAGTGGCGTACAAGCCAATCAATATGAGCACGCACCCGATACCTGCGATATTAAAGCTAGACGTGGTCGCAAAGCTCACATCGCTTATGTCGACACTGCTATCATCTTTAGGAGCTGTGCCCCTAGCAGAGACGAAATACGTTAATCCTAAGCACATTAAGAATACTATTCCGATTCGGTCCATAAAGGGTAACTCTGGAACGTAAACGGCAAACAGTACAGAAAACAACGCAGAGCCAATTGCTGCAGCTAACGCTCCTGATGAGGTGGTGCGCTTCCAAAACATACCCATTAAGAAAATCACAGTAATACCAGGAGAAAACAAGCCAGTAAATTCCTGAATGTACTGAAACGCCTGCTCTGACTGGCCGATAAGAGGCTGTGCCACACACACTGCTACGATAAGAGATGTCACCGTCGACAAACGCCCTATATTTACATAATGATTTTCGTCTTTGTCCGCACGCATAGGGCGGTAAATATCCATAGTAAAAATGGTAGAGATGCTGTTGGTCATCGACGCTAAAGATGAAACAATTGCCGCCACAAGCGCAGCAAACACCAAGCCTTTTATCCCTACCGGCATCAAAGACATCATAGATGGATACGCTTGATCGGGCTTTTCAATGTCAGGAAACAATATAACCGCTGCAATGCCAGGAAGTACCACAATAATTGGCATCAGTAACTTTAAATAAGCAGCAAAGGCAATGCCTTTTTGCGCTTCTTGAATGTTTTTAGCCGCCAAAGCCCGCTGAATAATATATTGATTAAAGCCCCAGTAACCGACGTTCATTACCCATAAGCCGCCCACCAGTACAGATATTCCAGGCAGATTCATATACTCACTGTTATCTGGGCTTAAAATCATATCAAAATGCCCCGGCACCTTTTCTGTCAACAGGGTAAAACCCTTGAGCACCCCTTCCCCGCCGGATATCTGCTGCAACGCTAAATAACTTAAAAAGAAGCCGCCGAAAACCAGCAGCACGACTTGAATAATGTCGGTATACGCCACCGCTTTTAGGCCTCCATAGGTTGAATAAGCCACAGAGAATATAGCCAGAAAAATCATGCCATACAGCCAGTCAATGCCTGCCACACTTTGTATTGCCAGACCACCTAGCCATAACACTGAGGTTAAATTTACAAATATAAATACCCCTAACCAAAACAGTGCCAAGGTGGTTTTAACTCGGCTGTCAAAACGCTGCTCTAGGTATTGAGGCATGGTGTAAATACCGTTTTTGAGAAAGATTGGCAGTAAGTATTTGCCCACAAGAATAAGCGTAATCGCCGCCATCCATTCGTACGATGCGATACCAAGGCCTAAAGCGAAACCTGAGCCTGACATACCAATAATTTGCTCTGCAGAAATATTCGCCGCAATGAGTGACGCACCAATCGCCCACCAAGGCAATGACTTACTCGCCAAAAAGTAATCTTGGGTGCTACGGTTATGGGATTTCTCTTCACGAGAGATCCATAGTGCGAGCGCAAGTAGGCCCACGGCATAGACGATAAACACCACCAAATCGATGGGGTCGAGTGAATAGCGCATTTATTATTATCCTTGTTTTTATTAGCCGAATTTGACTGTTTGCTTTTGCAAAGAACAAACCCAACAGACTTTTTCTTTTGGCTTAGCTTATTTTTCTCTTCAGCTTTGTTGCTCTAGTCAGCCATGATGAAAAACCATACAGCAACTATTAAGT
Organism: Paraglaciecola chathamensis S18K6; assembly: GCA_000314955.1. Lineage (GTDB taxonomy): Bacteria > Pseudomonadota > Gammaproteobacteria > Enterobacterales > Alteromonadaceae > Paraglaciecola > Paraglaciecola chathamensis. The sequence continues at coordinate 17,569 of BAEM01000038.1, forward strand.
AACGCCAATGAAAATGAAATCGGTTCACCTTGTATTGAAATATAACGTCTAACGCCTCCAACAACAAACTCTGCAACACTCATGGAGCAATTCAATAGACCTAGAGCAATGAATTTGCTAGTAACACGAGCTTAAGAGGGCTGTGCAAAACGCGCTTTTTGCTTTGCCTATCAACTTCATTTTTTACACTTGCTTTTAGCGCACCTATAAGACTAATCCGCATTAATAAGTGACCGTCTCAGAATGCATCCAGCCGTTATTTTTTAAGGTGGTGCTATGAAGGGATGGCTATTCCCTGTCAAATCGAGCGGACCCTGTCAAATCGAGATAACACTGTCAAATCGAAAGGGCCCTGAGCAAAGCCGCTGGTGCAATCCTATCAGGCGAGTTTTACATTCTCGCCTAATGCTCATTTATTAAGGTGTAATGGTACAAAAAGAGCCGCAAAAAGCGGCTCATTTCACTGATAGTAACGAGATCAATATAGGTTAGAGTTCCCGCAGCCAAATATTTCGGAAGCTGACTAAATTACCATGATCTTGCAACTGCAAAGGAGCACAACCGTGAGCCTCGTAGCTAGGTGCCCCTATCCACTCTGTTTTACCTTGAATTTCTGTATGATTTTGTACTACCACGCCATTGTGCATTACCGTTATGTAGCCCGGCGTCTTAAGCTGTTCGCCATCGAAACGTGGAGCGCTATAGATAATGTCGTAATATTGCCACTCGCCTGCGGGGCGCATTGCATTTACAAGAGGGATTGTTTGCTTATATACACTGCCCGCTTGCCCATTTGAATAGGTAGGGTTTTCATAAGAATCAAGCACTTGCACTTCATATCGTTGCTGAAAGAAGATACCGCTGTTATTACGTTGCTGACCGCGCATTCCTTCGACTTGAGTCGGTGTACGCCATTCCATATGCAGCTGTACATCGCAGAAGTTTTGCTTTGTTTTAATATCACCTGCCCCGGGTTTAACCGTCAGCACATCGCCACTGATAGTCCAAGGTGCTTCTCCTCCTTTAAGCCCTTCCCAGGCGCTTAAATCATCTCCGCTAAAAAGAATCACTGCATCTGAAGGCGCTTTGCCGATAGGCGTCGCTACGCTTTTCGGCACTGGCTCCCATACTTCGGTCTTTTGGGCCTGTGCTTCACGTTCAGCTTGGCTTTGTTCGGCACTTGCAGTATGGCTAAGCAGCGCACCACTAGCCAAGGCTAACGTTAGGCTAAAAATGTGTTTTGTTAACTTCATATGTATTATCCGTTTTGAAAATTAAACATCGCAATTGTTGCTACAAGTCTCGTAATTACAAAATCACGCGCGACAACTACGCTAGGTCGCCCAAGCACGATCCCCTTTTTTATACGGCATTTCACCATCATAACGACCGGGAATAGCCACATAGCGCAAGACTTTATTTGCTCCTTCTTTAGACGTGAAAAAAGTAAATAGAGTTAACTGTTTAATTAACGTGAATCCGTGTGGCATAGGTTTTTCCGCATCGTCATTTGCCAATTTAGCTTTGCGATTAAACACATCGGCTTCATCATTCAAGGTAGCTAGCAAGCGTGTACGCTCGTCAGTATTGAGTAAAAGAAAGTCTTTACCGTAAGTTGATTTTGCCAGTGCCTTTATTGAAGCAATGCCTTCTTTGAACGCCGCTTGCTGAGCTGGGGTATAACAATCTGTTACCATCACCGCCATCATATAGCCGACGTTGACATCTTTTGCACCTGGGGTATCAGTGCGAGGAATAATCACTTCGCCCACCTCATTAAAAAACGCCACATCATCTTTTGAGAATGCCGTTTGATTAATGGTCTTCATCGGCAGCGTGACATACGCCATCGCATTCGCACTGACAAACGCCGTGCCTGTGGCAGCGGCAATCATTTTAAGTAATTCGCGTCTGTTCATACTCATGATTACAGGTTTCCTTTCTTCAGCTCTTCAACAGCAAAGTTAGCCGCTCTGGCGGTCAATGCCATATAAGTCAGTGATGGGTTCACGCAAGATGCAGAGGTCATACAAGCACCATCAGTCACAAATACGTTCAGGGCATCCCACACTTGGTTATTGCCATTTAAAACGGAGGTTTTAGGATCACGGCCCATACGTGCTGTGCCCATTTCGTGTATGCCTTGACCAGGGAAATAATTGCCGTCATAACCTTGTACGTTCTTCATGCCTGCTGCTTCGAACATGTCAATCGCATCTTGCATCATGTCTTTGCGCATGCGTTTTTCGTTGTCTTTTATCTCAACGTCCATGGCCAGTACAGGCAAGCCCCATTTATCGCGCTTGGTTTTATCGAGGAAAATTCGATTGCTGTGATCAGGCAACATTTCACCAAATGCCGTCATACCTATCTGCCATGAACCTGGTTCACTGATCGCATTCTTTAAGTCAGCACCTATGCCCATTTCGGCCACATCACGTCCCCAGCCTTGGCGACTAGCAGAGCCTTGATAACCAAAACCGCGCACATAATCACGCTTATCGTCACCCCAGTTACGAAAACGTGGCACGTAAAAGCCGCTTGGGCGTCGCCCGTAGTAATACTTGTCGTCGTATCCCTCAACCATGGCATGAGCGCCAATTCTAAAGTGGTGATCCATTACGTTGTGACCAAGCTCACCACTGCTGCTGCCCAAGCCCCCTTGCCAAATATCGGTAGCAGAGTTCATCAGTAGCCAGGTCGAATTGAATGATGAGGCATTCACGAACAGTATTTTGCTGGTGAATTCATACGTCTCATTAGTTTCGGCATCGATAATCGCCACACCCTTGGCACGTTTTTTATCTTTATCGTACAAAATCTCGGTCACGATAGAATAAGGTCGTACGGTCAAGTTACCGGTTTTAACGGCTGCAGGAAGCGTCGATGACTGGGTACTGAAATACCCACCAAAAGGACATCCCAACCAGCATTTATTTCGGTACTGACAATTTGTGCGGCCTTCTTTCGGCTTTGGCTCGGTCATGTTTGAGGTACGGCCCGGAATTAAGTGACGTTGCCCTTTAAAGGTTTTCTGAATCCTTGCTGCCACATCTTTTTCAACGCAGTTAAGAGGCATCGGCATTTGGTACTCACCGTCGGGCAATACATCTAAGCCGTCTTTGCTGCCACTGATGCCAGCGAAGCGCTCTACGTAGTCATACCAAGGTGACACATCTTCATAGCGAATAGGCCAATCAACAGCGATACCTTCTTTGGCGTTGGCTAAAAAGTCTTCTTTATTCAATCGGTAACTTTGACGACCCCAAGTAAGTGAGCGCCCGCCCATGTGATAACCACGAAACCAATCGAAGCGCTTTTCTTCCACGTAAGGGCTATCTTTTTCATTCGCCCACATACCAAGCGTTGGCTCATTAAGGGGATAATCGCGCTTTAACACCGGATAATTTTCAATCATTTCCTGCGTACGCTCGCCGCGATGAGGGTAATCCCACGCTTCCTTATGGGCATTCGTGTAGTCTTTAACATGCTCAATGTTTCTGCCTCTTTCTAGCATTAACACTTTAAGCCCTTTTTCGGTTAACTCTTTTGCCGCCCAACCACCGCTGATACCTGAGCCAACAACGATTGCGTCGTAATGATTATTTGCCATTTTTGGTCCCTAACTTCTTGTTGCGTGATGTCTAATGTGTGCTGCGTTGCGATAAAAAACGCGTAGATAAAAAGTCACACATCACAGATATGAATTGCTTCACGTAGCGATTCGATTTTGCCTGTTTTGGTTTCTGCAGCAGGAATAAATTCCTGTGCGAGGTATCCGGTAAAGCCCACATCCCTAATTGCTCGGGCAATGGCTGGATAATAAAGCTCTTGGTTATCTCCAATTTCATGGCGCCCCGGCACACCTGCAGTGTGATAGTGGCCAAAATACTGATGGTTATCTTCAATGGTGCGAATAATATCGCCTTCATTCACCTGCATATGGTAGATGTCATACAGTAGCTTGAAATGCTCTGAGCCAAGCGCTTTACACAAATCGACTCCCCACTTTGAGCTATCAGCCATATAGTCTGGGTGATCAACACGGCTGTTAAACAGCTCCATTTGTATCACCACACCTTTTTGTTCAGCGTAGGGCAGAATACGCTTAAGGCCCGCAACAGCGTTTTTAAGGCCTTGTTCTTTACTCATCCCCCGAGCATTACCACTAAAACAAATAAGATTTTTGTAACCCGCCTCGGCCACTAAGTCGATGTGCTTTAGGTAGCGTTGTTCAAGCTCATCGTGAAATTCAGGGTGAATAAAACCATCGACTAGGTTTAGCTCAGCCCCGTTACACATGGATGAGTCAATGCCATAGCGTTTGAGGATCGGCCAACCTTCAGGACCAATTAAATCGATGGCCGAAAAGCCCAGCGATTTCACCACTTGGCAAAGCTCTTCAATCGATAAATCCCCGTAGGTCCAGCGGGCCACCGAATGATTAATATTGCCTTTAAATCTGGGCACCGCATCTTTGCTGGCATTCGCTGGCGCTTGGTTATTTGCGCTAGAAGCACAACCACTGACCACGGTACTGGCTGCTAGCGCGGCGCTGCTAAGCGCCATGCCCTTGAGCATATTTCGACGAGAGTTACTCATTAGCTGACACCTTTTCGCCTTTGAAAGTAAACATGAAAATAACAAATACACCTAAAGCGAAGGCCGCAGGGAACAACCAAATATCAAACCAAGCATGGCCTGTACCCGTTGTGTATTTATCGGTTATTTGCCCAGCGACCCAGAAGCCAATAAGCATGCCCACGCCGTAAGTGGCTAATGTAATTAACCCCTGAGCGGCACTTTTCACTTTGTCACCGGCTTTTGAATCTGTGTAGATTTGCCCCGATACAAAGAAAAAGTCGTAACAGATCCCGTGCAGTGCAATCCCCACAAGTAATAACGCTACGCCTCCATCTGCATCGCCATAGGCGAACAATACATAACGTACCACCCAAGCTAGCATGCCAATTAATAAGGTAATTTTGATACCAAAGCGATTTAAGAAAACCGGTAGAGCCAACATGAATAACACTTCTGACACTTGGCCTAGGGTCATTTTCCCTGTGGCGTTATCCACACCTATTTCAGTTAGAAACGGGTTCGCATTTTGGTAATAAAACGCCAACGGAATACAAATTAAAACCGACGATAAAAAGAACACTAAAAAGTTTTTGTCTTTGAGTAAAGCCAGAGCGTCAAGTCCAAGTACGGCTTTTAAACCTACTTGCTCACCAGCACTTTTAGGGGGTGTTTTTGGTAACGTAAAGCTAAACAAGCCCAGTATCAATGATGCCACTGCGCACAGTAAAAACGTGTTGCGTAACATGCCATCTTCAATGGCCTGCTTCGAATCCCATGAGAAGGCATAACTAATTGCTAAACCTGCCACTATCCAACCAACGGTTCCCCACACCCGAATTTTGCCAAACTGTTTCGATGGGTTATCCATTTGCGCAAACGATACTGAGTTCACCAGCGCCAAGGTCGGCATATAAGCAATCATGTAACCCAACACAAAAGGATAGAAAGCGTCAAAATCAGCCGCTTGATATAAGCAGTACATTAATACTGCGCCGATAAGGTGCAGCACACCTAAAATACGTTCGGCATTAAAGTACCTATCTGCAATCAGGCCAATCACAAACGGAGCAATGATCGCGCCCCAAGACTGGGTAGAAAAGGCCATGCCTATTTCGCCGCCCGTTGCTTGTAAGGTATTGGCCAAAAACGTGCCCAGGGTCACAAACCAGCCACCCCAGATAAAAAACTGCAGAAACATCATCACGCTTAATCGCGTTGTTATCGTATTCATTTTCTAACCCTTGATTATGGCACTGGCAAGTTTTTGTCCGCGCCGACTCATCATGTCCTTTGCTTCACTGACCGGCGATAGTCCAGTCAGTGCAGCGCTTTACGCCTTATAGGCCCAAAATTTTGCGATTACGCTGTTGGTCGCTTTCTGCTCCGGCAAAGTCATCAAACGCACGCCCTGCGGGGGTAATAATATGATTTGCGATAAACGGTGCACCTTCGGCAGCGCCTTGGTTTGAGTCTTTCAAACAGCATTCCCACTCCAAAATCGCCCAACCATCAAACCCATACTGAGTTAATTTGCTGAATATTCCTTTGAAGTCGACTTGCCCGTCACCTAATGAACGAAAACGTCCAGGACGCTCTTTCCAATCCTGATAACCTCCGTACACACCTGAACGACCGTTAGGGTTAAACTCAGCATCTTTTACATGGAACATCTTAATGCGCTCATGGTACAAATCGATGAACTGTAAATAATCGAGCTGTTGTAAAACAAAGTGACTCGGGTCAAATAAAATATTGGCCCGTGGGTGGCCATTCACCGCATCCAAAAACATTTCAAATGAGGCACCGTCGTGCAAGTCTTCACCTGGGTGGATCTCGTAACATACATCGACACCCGCTTCATCAAATGCATCTAAAATCGGTAACCAACGTTTCGCCAATTCAGCAAACCCTTGCTCAACTAGACCTGCAGGGCGCTGGGGCCAGGGGTAAGCCAAATGCCACAAAAATGCACCTGAGAAAGTAGCGTGAGCAGTGAGGCCAAGGCGCTGGCTTGCCTTTGCAGCCCACTTCATTTGCTGAATTGCCCACTCAGTGCGCTCGGCTGGCTTGCCCCGTAACGCTTCAGGGGCGAAGTTATCGAACAGCTCGTCATATGCTGGGTGCACAGCCACCAATTGGCCTTGCAAATGCGTAGAGAGCTCAGAAATTTGCACACCCGCCTTCTTACAAATCGCCATCACTTCATCACAGTATTCTTGACTGTTAGCCGCGCGTTCTAAATCGAAAATAGCAGTGTCACCAGTAGGAACTTGTATTCCTTTATAACCTAGTGAAGCGGCCCATGTGGCGATAGATTCCAAATCGTTAAATGGCGCTTCATCACTCATAAATTGGGCTAGAAATATTCCGGGGCCTTTGATTGCCGGCATTGCCTTCTCCTTAATTTTGCACATCGCTAAACCGTGATAGGTTTAGCTGTTATTCGCGCTTTAATGACCTAAAGATGCATTTAATCCGCGTGCTTTAATTGATTCATTCGTTAGTACTTGGCACGTCATGCCACTTAATTTCACTGTCACTGCTGGCTAACATGGCGTCAATAAATGCCATTCCTCTCAATCCAGAGTCAATCCCAGGCACACCGGCAGCTTTGCCTAGTGCATTGGCATGGTGAGATGCGCCATCAGCGTCTGCGGCTTTAACCGCTTTGGCAAAGTAGCTGTACAAATTAGCCATAGCTTCTAAATAACCCTCTGGGTGGCCCCCTGGGGTACGGCAACGATCAGTTGCCTCGTCACATAAACCGGGCTGGCCCATCCCTGCACGCAGTACTTGAAAAGGTTCGCCTAAAGGACGATAGATGATCGAGTTAGGCTCCATTTGTTGCCACTCGATGCCGCCTTTATCACCGTATACTCGAATTTTTAAGGCGTTTTCTTCACCGGCACATACTTGACTTGCGATTAACACACCGCTTGCTCCGCCCTCTGTGCGGATAAGGGCAGCGCCGTCATCATCTAATCTGCGACCTTCAACATGGGTTTGTAATTCAGCACACAGTGACGTCACTTGTTGCCCAAGCACGAACTCCACAAGGCCAAAAGCGTGGGTGCCAATATCGCCCATGCAGCCGCTGCCACCTGATTGCGCAGGATCAGTGCGCCAAGATGCTTGTTTATTGTGGCTTTCTTCGTTGGCTGACAACCATCCTTGAGGATACTCAACGTAAACTTTGCGAATAGTACCCAGTGCGCCACTTGACACCATATGTTGCGCTTGCCACACCATGGGGTAGCCCAAATAGGTGTGCGCCAAGCCATATAACGCCGAACTATTTTTTAATGTGCTTTTTAAACGGCTTGCTTCTTCAAGTGAAATAGCCGCCGGCTTTTCACAAAATACGTGAAATCCCGCTTCAACAGCTGCAATAGAAATTGGCACGTGAAGATGGTTAGGCGTCACGATAATGAGCACTTGCATGCGCTCATCTTCGGGTAATGCTTGCTCTGCTTTTAACAGCGCCTCCCAACTGGGATATGCTCGATTTTCATCTAAACCTAAGGCATCTGCGGTCCGTTGGTTGTTGCCTTCATCGCGACTAAATGCACCGCAAACCAATTCAATTTGACCATCAAGAGCCAAGGCGTGACGGTGCACAGCGCCGATAAAAGCCCCCTCGCCGCCGCCTACCATGCCCATACGTACTTTGTTCATTTTTGCCACCAAATCACTCCCATGCTGTTAAGGCCCACAGCCAATTGTTATACAAATGTACAATCTCGTTAAAATGTAACGGGTTTCATTTGGTCATGTCAACTGAAAAAGGCAATAAGTATGACTTATTATCGACAATTGTTAATTTAACGTTGTCATAATGGTGTAATAAAGCTGTAAAGAAGATAAATTATCTAGCTTTTTCGTTTTAGTTCGGTATTATTTTTACATCAAATGCTAACGGTTACATTTGAACGTTATCCGCAAAGAGTTCGTTAAAAGGCCCATATGAGTAATATTCGTCAAGTAGCCAACATGGCAGGTGTTTCAGTAGCGACAGTGTCTAGAGCGCTGCAACAACCTGAGCGTGTTTCCCCTAAAACACGTAATAAGGTCATGCTTGCCGTAAACGAAGTGGGCTATAAACCAAATCTAATGGCAGTGAAGTTTCGCTCCGGCAAAACCCATAATTTAGTTGCCTTGGTGCCTACCGTAGCAAACGTGTTTTTTGCACGGGTTATAAGTGGAATGCAAATAGCTGCTGCTGAACGTGGTTACTCAATTTTACTCGCCAACACATTAGGTGATGCCAGTATCGAAGCGAATTACGCCAAGATGGTACAAACCTCTCAAGCGGATGGCCTTATTCAATTAAGAGCACATAACCCGTTTGATGAATCCATTAACAAGCCAAATGAATTGTTGCCTATGGTAAATGTGTGTGAAGTGATGCATGACATTAACTGCCCCGTGGTAACCCTCGATAATCGCGCTGCAGCTAAAGCAATGACCATGCATTTAATTGCACAAGGTCATCGAAGAATAGCGCTTATCAAAGGCCCTCAGTCTAGTCCGCTGACGCGTGATCGTTTAGCAGGTTATCGTGATGCGTTAACCGAAGCAGGTTTAAAATTTGACGAATCCCTGCTCTACCCCGGTGATTTTACGCTGCAATCAGGTCATGACGCTGCGACCAAGATTATTGCCAGTGAGCATCGCCCAACAGCGGTATTTTGTGAGAACGACGAAACCGCCATTGGGGCCATGCAGTGCTTTAAGCAAGCAGGCCTTAACATTCCACAAGATGTCTCAATAGCGGGGTTTGATGACATTTCATTTTCCGCGTTTTGCGATCCACCACTGACGACCATCGCCCAGCCAGCGGAAGAGTTTGGCCAAAGTGCGGTGTCATTATTGATTGATTTACTCGAAGGCAAGATAACCAAAGCACCCAAAGTCATCATGCCATTTGAATTAGTTGTGCGTGCCAGTACTGGGCCAGCGCCTAGCGCCCAAACAACTAGCTAATACTTCATCCACACGTATTCACTCGGAGAATAAACATGAAAAACACCGCTCGCAGCGTATCTTGTTCCGATACGTTAAATTTCGATTTGGCTCAGCAAAAAGGGCGTCGTCGTTTCATTAAGCTCAGCGCGGCTGCCATGGGGCTCGCCGCCATGCCCGTATCAATTGCTTTTGCCGCGAATAAGCTCACCACACCAGCCGCAGTTGGCCTACAACTGTATACCCTGCGAGATATGATGACAGTAAGCTTACCCGCTACATTAAAGTTAGTGGCCGCTGTGGGTTATAAAGAATTAGAATTTGCAGGCTACTTCGGACATAAAGCCAGTGAAGTTAACACCATTTTGCGCAACGAAGGATTAACCGCTCCTTCTGGGCATATTGGCCTTGCTGAATTTGATAAAGGCGTCAATAGTGTCATCGACCACGCTTTGGAAGTCGGCCATCAATACGTTGTTATTCCGTATTTGACTGAAGAACAAAGAGGAACAGGCATTGACGTATACAAAAAATTAGCAGAGCGCTGTAATGTTATTGGTGAAGCATGTAACAAAGCGGGACTGCAATTGGCTTATCACAACCATGCGTTTGAGTTTGAAATGCGTGACGGTCAATTACCTTACGACGTGCTACTTAACGAAACAGACAAAAATTTGATGTCCATGGAAATGGATTTATTTTGGATGTTCAAAGCCAACAAAGACCCTCTCAGCTACTTCAAGCAACATCCAGGTCGCTTTAAATTATGGCACGTAAAAGACATGGACGAAGCAGGTAACTTCGCCGATGTAGGAACAGGAACAATAGATTTTGCGCCTATTTTCGCTCAATCTGCACTTTCAGGCGTTGAGCACAGATTTGTAGAACGAGACAAAACAGACGATAAATTGAAAACTATTCAGCAAGGTTACAAGGCGATGTCTAAGCTCTTGGCCTAAACTGTCAGTACTGTATTTCACTTAAAGCAGTTTAATTAACAAGTCGCAACGCCCGCACGCTGAGCGACTTTTTTATTGTTTAAAATCCATGTTAACGAACTTGGTATCGTGACCAATAGCGTCCGCTATTGGCGATGTGCGCTTTCAGCGTTTTTAAGGTTTTACCAACATCGCGTTTTTCAAGGGTTTGCAGCAAGGTTCTATGCTCAGAAATACTTTGCTCAATACGCCGTTTACTCAGTGTTAGACTAGCGTGAGCGACATGCAAAATGAGTCTGTTGCGCCGCCATAACTCTACGGCATTTTTATTGTAGTGGTCTTTATACATAAGCCAATGAAACTGCGTGTCTAAATGACGGTATAGCGCATGAGCAGGCTCGGCGCTTAAGGCAACCTTTTCCATTGCCGATAGAATTTCTGACAATTCATCGCGCTGCTCATCGCTGTGCTCTTCAACAAACCACTCCATCAAATAAGGGTCGAGCAGTTGCAATACTTCGAATACGTCTCGCGTATTAGTCGCTTCAAACTTTGTCACACTGGCGCCCGAATTTAGGGCAATGTTAACAAACCCTTCCCCTTGCAACTGTTTTAACGCTTCTCGGACAGGGTTGATGCTTGTGTTATAACGCTCTGCTAACTGAGTAGTGACTAATCGATCGCCACTGACGAAAACGGCGTTGATAATGTCACTTAGCATTTTGCTATAAATGCTGTTTTGCTCGACCAGTAATGGCGAGGTTAACACCTGTTTATTTGACACACTATTTTCACTCATTGAGGTCCTGTTATTTTGACTTGCAGAAAAAGAGGGTTAACTCGATACCTTGATTTTACTAAGACCAGCACACATTGACAGCCTCTTGTCACCCGTTCGATTCAGTAGCACCAAGCTACTGTGGTGCTATAACACGCAATGCGGGATACGACCCAACAATGCACTATATTAACCTGCTATTACTGCATTGAATATATCCGTCCGGTGCCTTTACGTTGCAGCCTGCTCAACCTAACCGTTGCGTCTACTATGCCAACTGCGTCAACTATGCCAACGAGCGCTTTATCTCTTAGCTATTTTCACTGCTTTTTTCATTTGAAGTGCGCAGCAACATTGGCTGAGCGCAAAAAAGTGCATAAAAAAGCGCATAAAAAAACAACTTAAATTCCTTACCTACAAAACGAAAATTACACACAATCCTTAATACTTAACACACAAAAAATACAAATATTGTGTTGAGCTTGTTAAAACAATGTGCAATTATCCGCCTTAATTGTTAACAATTAAATGTTGCAATTAACGATATCCTCCTTGAAAAATAGCAGTTCTCAAGGAGGGAATAGTTAAATTACTTTTAAATACAGTGGGTTATACAGGCGAAGTTAAGCAGTCTCGTTCAAGACCAAACTGGTACTTAGATATAATTACGGACAACAAGGTAGAAACGCATGAAACACTTTACACACAGTTTTACTCATACCAAGCTAGCCAGTGCTGTGACGTTTGCACTAATGAGTTTGCACGCTACTTCACCTGTGTATGCTCAACAAGCAGATGAACAAGACGTAGAAGTTATCAATGTTAAAGGCGTTAGAGGTGCACTGGTTAGCGCAGCAAACATTAAACGCGATTCAGACGGCGTCGTCGACGCCATTACTGCACAAGATATCGGTAAATTTCCTGATACCAATTTAGCGGAATCCCTGCAGCGTATAACAGGGGTTTCGATTGACCGCTCAAATAATGAAGGCAATCAGGTTACCGTACGAGGGTTTGGTCCTAGTTTTAACCTCGTCACATTAAACAATCGTCAAATGCCAACCTCATCTACCTTGTTAGAAGACGGTATTGATCGCAGCTTTAACTTTCGCGAAATAGCAGCAGAAAGCGTGTCCGGCGTAGAAGTATACAAAACAGGTAAAGCCAATATATCCTCGGGTGGTATCGGTTCCACTATCAATATAAAAACAGCAAAGCCCTTTGATTACGATGGCTTCAAAGCCGTCGCAACAGTCAAAGGTGTGGTTGATACCAGTGTCGAAGTCGGTGATAGCGTTACACCTGAGGTATCAGGCATGGTCAGTCAGCAATTCGCTGATGGCAAAGTGGGTGTGCTTTTGTCTTTGTCGCATGCTGAACGTGACAGCCGTAAAGAGCGTGTAGGTACACCAGGCTGGGTGCCTGAGCGTGGTTCTAATGTGGATAAAAGTGGCATTGATACCAGTCTAAATCCAAGTCGTACCCACTGGGCGCCACTGGCCATCAGTGTTGATACCCACGACAACCAAAGAGAGCGACAAAATGCACAATTGGTACTGCAAATGGCGCCCACTGACACCTTGGTAGCAACATTGGATTATACCCTTTCCCGATTTGAAGAAACCTCGAATATCAATCGTACTAGTTTTTGGTTTGACGGCGACACGGGTGGCGATGCAGATGCCAATGGCACTGTCACTAACCCGTTTCGAAATGATGATGAACTCAACTTTTGGTCCTATCACAATTACTTCAATACCGAGAATGACTCGATTGGTTTAAACCTTGAATATCAAGCCACTGAAAATTTAAGCTTTAATTTCGATTACCATGACTCTACCTCACACTCTCAGCCTAATGGGCGTAACTCGGAAACCATCTCAAATCTAAAAAACCCGCGGGTTAACGACACCAATGGTGATGGTATTGCCGATCGTGGCGGTGTAGATGTAAGCATAGTTACTGACCCAAATGGGCGGCCAGACATATTCTTTGATGCGGCCGATTTACCTGGTCAAGACCCGTACGCCAGTGAAAACATACAATTTGATTTGTTTCAAACCCGCGGCTACGAAATTGAAAACAACATTAAGCAGGCCCAGCTACATGGTCAATGGGTTAATGCTTACAGCGGTGCGCTAAGCAAAATTAATTTCGGTATCGCCAATACCGATTACACCATAGATACCTACGCCAAAAGAACGATTGCTTTCGTACCACTTGATATTTCAAGTTTGGATATTCAATTCAACAGCAGTGATGGTTTTGGCAAAGACATAGGCGGCAATAGCAACTTCTTCCCTTTGCTCTCAAATTACAGTGCCCAAGATGCATTGCAATTGGTGAAGGACCAAGGCTTTTATTTTCAAGAAGACCCCGTATATAACGGTGTTAATGAGGAAACCCTAGCCCTTTATTTGTCCTTTGATTTCGAGACCGATTTCAATCAAATGCCGATTAAATTTACTGCAGGGCTGCGCTGGGAAGATACAGACGTAACATCGGTATCCTTGCAACGGGGTATCAAGGCTTTAAATTACGTTAATACCGCTGGGCGATTTGGCGAAGTATTTACCGATGAGCCAACCAATATTAGTCTGCAAGGCAGCTATACGCGTTTACTGCCAAATATGGACTTCAACATTGAATTTACCGACGATCTAGTGGGCCGTGTATCATACAGCACCACCTTAAGTCGTCCTGATTTATCGTCGTTGTTTCCATCTACTACTATCGATGCGCGCCCAGACGGCCCTTACAATGCATCTATCGGCAATCCTGGGTTACTTCCACTTGAGTCAAAAAATATCGATTTATCACTAGAATGGTATTACGGCAACGGTAGCTACGCTTCAGTAGGCTTCTTTAAGAAATACGTCGAGAATTTTATTGGCATTACCACTCGTGAAGGCACCATGCCCGATGTGAATGGCAACCCCCTTACAGATCCGAGTATCAATCCTCGCCCTGGATGCCCAGATGAGGTGGTTGGCGGTAACCCAGCGTGTTTCTCGACCTCGGATGATCCACAAATAACCTTCTTGATTTCCTCGCCCGACAACTTGAATGACGCTGAAGTCGATGGTTGGGAGCTTAATCTACAACACATGTTCGGTGAAAGCGGCTTTGGCACCGTCGCCAACATGACATTTGTCGACGGCAATGTGAAATATGATGTTTACGACGTCGATAGCACCTTTGCCTTAACTGGACTAAGCGACTCTGCAAACCTCATCGCTTTTTATGAGAAAGACGGCTTTCAAGCACGTATTGCTTACAACTGGCGAGATGATTTCTTATTGGCACTTTACCAACCACAGCGCCAAGGCGAGCCTAATTTTGTAGAAGCGTATGGCCAGTGGGATATCAATGTGAGCTACGACATCAATGAAAATGTGTCTGTGTTTGTTGAAGGATTAAACATCACCGAAGAAACTACCCGTCGCCATGGCCGGTTCGCTGATCAACTCATCAGTGCAGAGCAATTTGGTGCTAGGTACAACATAGGTGTCAGCGCTAAATTCTAACGCAGTTGAAAATAAGACAGGGTGCAGCACATTGCCCCTGTCTTTAGTAAACGCAATAAAGGAACTCAGAATGTTTAGTTTTATAAACAACATGCGTCTAAAAACGCCAGGGCAATCACTGCTAACACTGTGCATTTTATTGCTTGTGCCTAATGCTTTTGCTGAGCAGCGTCCAAACATTATTTTAATTGTTGCCGATGACCTGAATTGGGACGATCTGGGCGCCTATGGCAACACTGGCGTAAAAACCCCTAACCTAGATAAACTCGCAAAAAACGGTATGCGCTTTGATAACGCGTTTTTAACTGCTAGCTCTTGCAGCCCTAGCCGCGCGAGTATGATCACCGGTCGCTACCCGCATAATACCGATGCAGAGCAACTTCACTGGCCACTTCCAAAAGAGCAGCTAACCGTCTCTCAAACGCTGCGCGACGCAGGATATTGGACAGCAGCAGCTGGCAAATGGCACTTAGGCGAAGACACCAAACAGCGTTTTGATGAAGTGCGAGAATCAAAATATGGTATTGACGAGCCATCGGGTAGCGCACAATGGGTGCCCCTTTTAGAAATGCGCCCTAAAGAAAAACCGTTTTTCTTGTGGTTAGCCTCATGGGATTCGCACCGTCCATTTTATCAAGGGGAATATCCCCATAGCCATTCACAAGAAGATGTGCGCTTGCCCCCATATTATCCAGCGACCGAACTTTATATGAATGATTTCGCCGCCTATTACGACGAGATTTCTCGTTTAGACGAACACGTTGGCAAGG
The DNA here is from genome assembly GCA_000314955.1 of Paraglaciecola chathamensis S18K6. GTDB lineage: Bacteria > Pseudomonadota > Gammaproteobacteria > Enterobacterales > Alteromonadaceae > Paraglaciecola > Paraglaciecola chathamensis. The sequence goes on from BAEM01000038.1 coordinate 33,128, forward strand.
TGGTCAGTACGCTCGAAAGACAAGGAGTGAAAGGCAATACTTTGATCATCTTTGTTGCCGACAACGGCCGCCCTTTCGCCAGAGACAAAACCACATTGTATGACTCAGGGGTAAAAACGCCATTTATTGCCCACTGGCCTGACGGGATCGCCAAAGGCAGTATCAGCGATAGTATTATCAGTAGCATAGACTTAGCGCCTACATTCACCGCGTTAGCCAAAGCCGATACGCCTACCTCTTTTGAAGGACGTAGCCTTTTCTCGCTATTTAAAAACCCTAGCGCATCATTTCGCGATTACGCAGTATCAGAGCGGAACTGGCATGACTTTGAAGATCATGGTCGTTCGGTACGCACTAAGCGATATCGCTACATTCGTAACAACTACAACGATTTACCGGCCACGCCCAGTGCTGATACGGTTTACCACAAAACATGGTGGGAACTCACGCGCTTATTCGAACAAGGCGCATTAACTGAACATCAAGCTAGACCTTTTCTAGCGCCTAGGCCTAAAGAAGAATTGTATGATTTACTCAACGACCCATTCGAGCTGACAAATCTGGCGACTGACGAAAACTACCTCAGTGTTCTTAGGCATCACAGTGACATTCTTGATAAGTGGATTTTAGCCAGTGGAGACTTTATTCCGAGTTTTCGAACGCCTGACGATTTCGATCGGGTCAAAGGTGCATACGCGCCTCATCGAAAGCGCCCTCGCCCATCGAAAATGCAGATGTATCAAGCATCTGGCAGCTACTGACTTGCTGTCAGCTATTTTCCCGGTAAAAGGTGGCGAAGCGTTTAGTCGTCACCTTTTTTTTACCTGTTGGCTCTTTCATCAGTACGTTTATATAAAGGCTAAATAGGCGCTCTTTCTAACACTAATGTCATAAAGCAACTGTTTGGATCTAGGGGATAATCAGCAAAAGGGCCACAATCGACAAAGCCAAATTTACGGTACAAAGATTTAGCGGGTTCGAAATATTCCATAGTCCCTGTTTCTAGACTTATACCATTCCACGTTAATAAGTGATCACTCAGCGAGAGTTTAAAAGGGCTTAAACAAGGCGCATGACTGAATGAATAGTTGTTCTCTTTCGAAGTCATGCAACGCAGTGTAAGCCCTTTTAAAACTCGCCTACAAGGAATGCCCCAGCGGCTTTTGCTCTGCGTTCTCACTATTTGAAAGGGAACAACCATTACTACATAGCGACGCCTTAATCAAAAACCGCTGGACGCATTCTGAGGCGGTCACTTATTAATGCGGATTGGTATTAAACGACAATATCCCCTATGTTTAGCTTGGGTGATTAAATGCTGCAACAAGGCAGTAGCCACACCGCGATGACGGGCATTTTCAGCGCTGCGCATGGATTTGATCTCGCCATGCTCTCCAGCTAAATGTTTCAATGCCACACAACCTAACACCTTGCCATTTTCACGGGCTGACCAAAACGTTATTGACTGGTGTTTGAGTCCTTGCATATCTAGCGCATGCACACTTTCAGCTGGCGAGGTTGCATACATATCCGCTAAGTGCGCTTCTAACAAGCCGCGCACGCCATCGCAGGTTAATCTATCTACTGCTATCTGCATCTGTTTGCGCTCCGTTTTTCAAATAAAATGCATTTTTTATTTGCTAAAACTACCAGCTTTTCAAACATGTGCATATAAATCGGCGTACACAGGTTCGTTAACTAAGTATATTTGCGCGGCCTTGTGTACATCGGCAAAAACAACATGAATGCGAATGAAAGCATGACTGTCTGTGGCAGCAATTTGTAAACGCTAAGGCGTCAAGGCACTGCCAACGCCATATACCCAATGTACTTTTTCAGGCCAATTTGATTTTTGTCAATTTACTCAAAGCCAAATTGGTGAAGATATTTAAGCAAGGTGACCCCGTTACCTGTGCCAATAAAAATTTCGTAAACCTCGCTAAATCCGTTATCAGACAAGGGTTTACACTCACTAACATTCACCCAAGTCACACTTACTAGCAGGCCCCAAATCGATAGATTCAACTATTTTTTCATTTAGTTACCTTTTTGACTGTACTTGTATATGATTTATTGACACCAATATTTGTACGGACAAATTTTAATGAATAACACATTAAAGCCCTTCGTTTTGATTTTTATCATGGGCTCATTACTCGCTGTCAGCAGTTTGGCGCGCTTAGTTCATGCCGCTAGTAACGACGCTTTAGCACCAAAAAGCCAAGTGACAGATGCGCTTGCCTTGCCCTTACACACAGTGACAATTGCCACGGTATCTTTGGAACAAAGTTTACTGTTTTACCGTGATGGCATGGGCCTAACCGTTGAAGGGCCATTGAAAATTGCTAGCGAATTAAAGCAAGCCCAGCAAACACTGTGGGGCATGCCCGAAGATCTAGATTGGGACACGTACCGCTTGTACCGTAAAGGAGTTGATAACGCTATTCAGATCCGTTTACTGGTTCTTAGCAAACCGATGCCCAGTATCCATGATAGTTGGGATTCTCGAGAGCTTGGGCCTTTCTCATTGGGATTTCCCAATACCGATACGGTAGCGCTGGACAAACATATTCGCAAAGTCGGTTTTGGCGCATTAAATACGCTTGAAAGCTACCCTATACCTCGTCCTGATGGTTCGAGCTATCAAATTGATGAGACCATTTTTAATGCACCCGATTTCAATCATGGTGTGGCAATTACGCGCGGCAATGGAATGGCTCAGCTTGGCCCGACCGATGAAAGCGGATTGGGCGGCCCAGCCTACTCTGCTCAAGTGATCACAGATTCAGAATCGCAATTAACCTTTTATACCCAAGTTTTAGGCTTAGAGATCCGCTCTGATCGGGTATTTAAATCGGCTGGAGACAAAGGCGCGATGAACCTGCCCAACGGCACTGAATTTCGTTTCGCGATTGTCTACAGTAAAGGGGCGACCACTGGCCACATGTTGTTCGTTGATTTTCACAACATACAGCCTATTAAACCCAAGAACCGCCCTAGTTTGCCTAACCTTGGCTTAGGTATGTGGAGCTTTCCAGTGCGTTCGTTGCAAACTGTGCTTGATAATGCCAAAGCCTACAAAGCAGACGTTGTCAGTGTTAAAAAAAGCATTTCGGACCCACTGATCGGTACGGTTGATGTTGCGACGCTGCGCGCGCCAAACGGCTTTTTAATCGAAGTTTTCGAGGTACAAGAATAATGCGCATATTCATAGCATTTTTCTTTGTGTTTAGCTGGGTCAGTCATGCTCAGGATTTTACCTTAAAGGGCTTTACTGAAGCCGTTTTCATCGTCTCTGATATAAACAAAAGCAGTCAATTTTATCAGGATTATGCAGGCTGGGAAGTACGCTCGAAAGCGCAAGTATCACCTGAGCTGAGACAGCTTTGGCAACTGCCCCAACAAGCTAAACTACAACAGGTTTTACTGGCCAATAAAGGTGAAAACCGCGGATATGTTCGCTTGATACAAATCGACAACGTGCCGCAACAAGTGATCCGTGCCAATACACAGTCTTGGGACGTCGGCGGTATATTCGATGTGAATGTCAGAGTGGCTGATATGGCCAGTAAACGAAAACAATTACAAGATGTAGGCTGGCGCGGAACAAGCGATCCCGTGTCATTTACCTTTGGGCCTTACGAGGTATCCGAGTGGATCACATCCGGATTTGACGGGGTCAGTTTTGCCCTAATACAGCGCCATAAACCCGTGTTGGAGGGATGGCCAAACCTAAAACACTTCAGCCGCGTATTTAATTCTACCCAAGTGGTAAAAGATATCGATTCCTCTTTAGCCTTTTATCGAGATGTGCTGGGCTTCAAAGTGTATTTGCAGCACAAGGGCGCCAGTAAAGAAGCGGGCCCCAATGTGTTAGGGTTACCCTTCAACTTGACCACTAAAATTCCCCGCTCTGTGTACATATTACACCCGCAAAAACGCAATGAAGGGTCCATAGAGTTGCTACAATTTCATGGTGCGCAGGGAAAAAATGTCAGCGAATTGGCATCTCCACCCAATTTAGGCATTGTCACCTTGCGTTTTCCAGTAGACAATCTAGCTGCATTACGCGCGCATCTGTTTGAAAATAAAGTGGAAATCGTATCTCAAACCAGCCTGACGTTAGCGCCATATGGACAGGTGGACATGCTGGCAATCAGGACGCCAGACCGGACATGGATAGAGTTCTATCAGGTAGTAGACACAATAATAAAATAGGCTAAAACCATGTCACTCGATATCAATAAAGTAGTTATAAAAACCTCGTTGGCTTCATGCTTTGGTAGTCATTTTAAAGAAGTTGAAGGGGCAAATGCCTTCATCGACGAACTGGCTCAGGATGCCGAAGAGATTTCTTTCGAACAAGGCGAATATGTGTTTCGTGAAAAAGACGCACCGGAATATGTGTATATTCCTGAGTCAGGTTCACTCATGCTTGAGCGCTCTACGGCATCGGGTTCACGTCAAGTATTTGCTTTTTTGTTCACTGGAAACCTCGCTGGCCTGTCAGAAAGTGTGAGCTATAGCTTCAGTGCAAAGGCCCTCACCAACTGCGTGGTGATTCGCATTAGTCGTAAATTGATGCAAGACATCTTCGACAAGTACCCATCGGTTGCTAAACGCTACCATGATGTGACAGGGCATATTTTATCTCTGATTTTGGACCAACTCTTCATCATGGGCCAAAAATCGGCACATCAGCGTCTCGCCCACTTTTTACTTGATATGGAGCACAGATTAGGCCGTGGTACCCATAGATTCTTATTACCTATGAGTCGCCAAGACATTGCTGATTACTTAGGCATGAGTTTAGAAACCGCTAGCCGCGGCTTTAGTCGGTTAAAAAAGGACGGGTTAATCGACATCGAAAGTAACTATCACATCACAGTGTTAGACAACGAAAAGCTGATTTCCTACGCAGATTAAAAACTTGCCCGTTATAGACGAGCACAGATTAAGCACGCGCAAGGGCATGCAAACTGACACAGTTGATCATTGTCAATGCGCCATTTTCAAATGGCGTTGATATTGAAGCCTCGCTTCAACAATGTCACTTATCAATATAATGGAAACCAATCATGAAAATAACATCCTCTTTGTTCGCCTTTATGCTGTGCGTCTTGGTCAGCTCCCACGCTTTAGCAGAGCCTGTCAGTGAGGATAAACGCATATCTGTGGATATACGTCGCACCACTTTTATTGTTAACGACATTGATACATCTCTAAAGCTCTACCGTGATGCCCTTGGCTTAAATGTGATTTATGACCAGATGATTAACAGCCCCATGGAAAACGGTGAAACACGCAAACGCCGCTTGGTACTGATGCAAGCCAATGACACCTTTATTGGTGCACTTGGGTTGTTGCAATACATTCACCCTGTGAAACCCCAACGCCAGGAACATTTCGATGAACCGGTTCCAGGTGATCCCATTATGGTAATGAACGTGTCAGATTTAGACACCCGCTGGCCAGCCGTCGAAAAATCGCCTGAGGTAGAAGTGATAGAAGCACCTCATCATGTTGAATACCCTAGAGCTGGCGGTGGAAAAATCGCGGTAATGGTGTCTATGATACGCGATCCTGATGGCTACTGGATTGAAGTTAACCAGTTGCTTGACGCGCCAGCCAAAGCCAGCGATTAAAAAGAACCAGCCCAGTACAATACATAGCACTACCCCACTCTCGTTTTTAAACAGCAGGATAACCTAACGTTATTCTGCTGTTTTACTGCGTGTCCCCTCGGTAAATACGCCTACGCTTTCACTGCTCAACCAGTCATTTTCACTAAATGGCTTTGTTGATTTTTATCAAGTCAGTGATAAGTAACCGGTGCTAGATTGGCGCAGCCATTAAAACAATAATTTGTCCGTACATACCCACACACAACAGGAATGCCAATGACATTAATAATAAAAAAGCTCCCTCTGGCGATTGCGTCTATCTTGATGACCCAATCATTAACGACTATCGCGCAAGAAGCCTCATCAGCCTCTGCCAGCGATGAATCTCTGGAAATAATTGAAGTAAGTTCCCGTAAAAAAGTAGAGTCATTGAATCGTATTCCTGTGGCGGTATCTGCTTTTTCTGACACCATGATTGAACAACAAGGTTTCCAGAGCATCGATGATATCGCGCGCTTTTCATCAGGATTAAGTTTCTCTAAAGCCTTCGGCCGCGCGACAGAACGCCCTGTTATTCGTGGTATGGGTAACGTGCTCGCTGGCATACAGTTTGGTGTTGAATCAGGTGCTGCATACTTTATAGATGGCAATTATTACTCTGGTGATGTGCAAAGCTTAGACATGTCTGACATCGCCCGAGTAGAGGTCGTCAAAGGCCCACAAAGTGCTCTGTACGGGCGTAATTCCTATTCAGGTGCAATCAACTTTATCACCAAAGGCCCAGATCACGGTGATTTTACTGGTAACGTGAAGTTGAACCTAGCGCAAGACGCTGAGCGCACCGCTTCGGCCTATATCAGTGGCCCACTAACTGATTGGTTAGCGGCGAGTTTAAGCGTGCGAGACTACCAAGTTGATGGTGATGACGATTGGCGCAACATAGTGACTGATGAGATTGTTGGCGGTGAAGACACGCGCTCTGTAAGCCTAGTGTTAGACGCTGCTCCCTCTGATAATTTTGGCGTACGCTTTCGCTTTCAAAGCCAAGAAGACAGAGATGAAACACGCCCGTTTTTCTTAACACCCACCAGCGACAACAACTGCGCACCTGGCTACCGTTCTCTTTCTTCTTGGGCAGCATCAGGCTCTGAGAATAACTTTCAATATTACTGTGGTGAAATTAAAAACCAGCCTATCGCCCTTAACGATAAAGCAGATGCCGATGGCATTCCAAATGAAGTCCCCGGTGTACCGGTAAATAGTTTTCTGCCTTCTGGCTCAACCTTTTTTGGTACCCCGTATGACACAGCCGATGGCACCGCCTTCGATGGTGTTGGTCGCGACTTAATCATCTCGAGCTTAGCGATGGATTATGCAACCGAAGCTGGCTATAGCATGTCGTTGGCGCTAGGTTATCGCGACGATGATACGAGCACAGGCTCAGATGGTGATAACACCTCAGTCAACTACACGTTCGCACCAGGCCAAGAAGCGTTTTTTGCCAATACGTCGCGCCAAGAAACCGAAGACAAAACGGTGGAATTTACCTTGCGCTCTCCCGAGGGTAAATTGGCTTGGATGGCAGGTGCCTTTTACTATGACCAAGACAGAGATAACTTCGACTTAACCTTTGATGATGCCAAGGTAGGTATATTTCAAGACAACAGTACAGTGACCAACAAAGCAGTTTATGCCTCAATTGATTATCAAATTAGCGATAAGCTTGACGGTACACTTGAAGCCCGCTGGGCCGAAGAAGAAAAAACGGTTACCGAGTTTGCCCCAGATGGCCAAACGACATTTGATGCACAGGGTAGTTGGAACAACTTTACCCCCAGAGCCACGCTAAATTACCGTTACGACAACAAAACTATCTTTTACGGAATTTTAGCCCAGGGCGTAAAACCTGGCGGAATTAATGGTTCAGCCGGTGCTGACACAGGCAAGCCGACCTACGAACAGGAAGAAATCACCACTTACGAAATTGGCATAAAAAGCAGTGCCCTAGAGAATGTCTATGCGACTGTCTCTATGTTTTTCAATGATGTAAGCGATGTGCAACTCACTACCCCGCTCAATGTGCCTTCCGGTAACGTGACATCTGTGGCAACCAATCAGGGGGCCGGAGAAGTATTCGGTGTAGAAATGGATATCAACGCTCAATTTAGTGATAACTTGTCTGGGCGTTTTACTTATGCATTAGCTGACACCAAATTTACCAAAGGCTGTGACGACTTTCAGTGGGCCTTAACCAGTGGCGGCGGTGTACTAACCCCTGGCACAACAACGGGAACGGATTTCCGCGCTGATTTTGGCATAACCACACCAGCCAGTTGTTCTATCGAGGGCAATGCTTTCCCTCTAAGTTCAAAACATCAGGCCAGTGCATTTTTAGAATATATTGCCCCTATTTCTGGGGATCTCGAAGCATTCTTTAATGTCGATGCGAGTTATGAGTCGAAGAAATTCGTGCAGGTGCATAATTTAGCTTATGTGCCCAGCGCCATTATCATGGGGGCTAGAATGGGGGTAAACGGCGAAAACTGGCGAGTAAGTTTGTATGCCAGAAATTTAACAGATGAAGACGCCCCTGTTTTAACTTCCCGTTGGTTGGGTATCCCTTACTTTACCTTCTCATCTCTCAACACCGCGCCAGAGGGGGCTGACAATGGCTCCCCTAGGGCTTTCTTCAGTGCCGCTCGCCGCGGGCGTCAAGTGGGCATCGATATGACGTATCGTTTTTAACGGCTAATTGCTTAATGCATGACTTGAGGGGATCTGTGCTGGTCCCCTGCTCATTTCAACTAACCGGCTGTAGGTTCGCCGAAACTCAAAGATCAACGCGCCATCTAAATACAACTCAGTAAGCGGCACATCGCAACTTAAATACAGCGTAACATTTTGGTCGTACAGCTCATCGATAAGGCTAATAAACCGCCTGGCCTTGTTATCGTTTTTTGAGTAATTCACGACTCGTTCCCCAGTGGTTGCTGCCTGGTCACTACCCACACCATCTTCCGTGCCACGGGCTTTTATCCAATTACGAGGTTTTGCCCCAAGTGCCGGCACATTGCTTATCATGACAATCGCAAACTGTTGGGCTATTTCCATGTAATCTAGTTGAGAGCGCGGCCCATCGCACAGTGCATGAAAATCAAACCAAACAATACTTGGCGCCGTTTGTGGTTCCTCTTGAGTGACCTGAATAACATCAATGTGTCGCCGACATATTTGAATGTGGGTATCTCGTTGCCACTTTACACCGCGCCCGTGAGCAAGCTGCTTAAATGACTTGGCAAAATCCATTTGCGTGCTCAGCCCGATGTAATCTGAAGGTATTAAACAATCAGTATTGTCCGTTTGCGCCATATCCTGCAAGCGATGATCCACCTGCCCGTTGAGGTGAATCATCTGCGTGTGGCGCTGCAATAAACCAATGCAAGGCAAAAACTTATGCCGTGCCAAGCCGTTCTCATACAAGCGTTCGATGGGAATATTCGAAGTCGCAACCAGCACGACCCCTTCACTAAACAGGCACTCGAACAAGCCGGATAAAAGCATCGCATCGCCGATGTCAGAGACAAAAAACTCATCAAAACACACTACTCGCTGACCATCGCCCAGTGACGCAACAAGTGCTTTTGCTACCTTAACTAATGGGTCTTGTTGCCCGCTGTACTCGTTGAGCGATTGATGTATCTGTGCCATAAAGCGGTGAAAATGTAGCCGTAACTTGCCTTCTTGCGCCAAGCAATCATAAAACAAATCCATTAAGAACGTTTTCCCCCGACCCACATCGCCCCACATATAAAGCCCTTTTGTCCCTACGGTGGTATGCAGATTCGGCTCGGTGATTTGATAATACAGCCGGTCAAGGGCTTCTACCGCTTGAAGCTGACAGGCGTCTTCACTTAAGGTCTCCCCTAATTGCGACTGATAGACGGCCAATGGTGAGTGAGGCTTAATATGCAGGCGTTGCCCATCAGGCATGTTAACTGGCTCCTAAGATAAACAATCAATAAGCCAGAACTCTAGCGACTTTTACCCAAGCCGCCAAATGAAATTAATACCAATCGGCATTAATAATACCAATCCGCATTAATAAGTGACCGCCTCGGAATGCGTCCAGCGGTTTTTGATTAAGGCGTCGCTATGTAGTAATGGTTGTTCCCTTTCAAATAGTGAGAACGCAGAGCAAAAGCCGCTGGGGCATTCCTTGTAGGCGAGTTTTAAAAGGGCTTACACTGCGTTGCATGACTTCGAAAGAGAACAACTATTCATTCAGTCATGCGCCTTGTTTAAGCCCTTTTAAACTCTCGCTGAGTCATCACTTATTAACGTGGAATGGTATAAGTGCTCACTTATTAATTAACGTGGCAGGGTATCAATTTCTTTGGTTACCAAGTTTGGATCTTCCATTGGGATAAAATGCGTATGTTGCGGTAAGTAGTTTTCGGTTGCCCCTGGAATGAGCCCAACTAAGCCTTTGAATGTAGCTGAGGGGCGAAAATCAAAAGGCGCGTCGTCTTTTGTGCGCTCTTTTACCCGCAATATTTTTACCGTTGCTGTGATTGAGGATAACTGCTCGAGCAGCAAACCATTGCCAGAACTTTGGTAAATCGCCGCCTCGCACAAAGGCGGGCAAGCTAATTCAAACAGTCCACTTTCGCTTTTTGGCAAAAGGCCATATTCGCAATAGTCTCGCAGCACTTGTGGATCCCACTCGCTAAAAGGCGAAAGGCTGCAAAAGCGAGTAAACATTTCATCTGCACTCGCCCATTCGTTGCGCCTAGCGGCGATGGGGCTTTTTGCCGGATCAGTTTCTATTGGGTCCGGAGAATCTGGGGTAAAAATAACAGGGTCTAATAACAAGATATGCTTGAATCGATGAGGCAAACTGCTCGCAGCTTGTAAAACGACATGCCCGCCCATTGAGTGACCACATGCGGTAATGTCGCTCAAATCTAGCGCTTCGATTAACGCGACAAGATCATCGCCAAATAACTGAAAACTGTAAGGTGGTGCTGAATTATCACTTAAACCATGATTACGTAAATCAACTGCGTACACATGCCTGTCACCCAATTGCGCTATAACTTTATCCCATACGCGCGCATGAAACCCAGCAGCGTGCACCAGTAACAACGGCGGACCACTGCCCTGCCATTCGTAAACATTCAAGGTAGTGCTTTTTTTGTGACCATCGTGTAGTCGTACAGCATAATTTTTAGGGCGATTTTGCGACATTAGCATTTCCGAATTTATGGTAAAGTCCGTAGCGATTAACCTTAAAAAGTGCCTATTAACACATTAAACGCTGGTTGCGTGTTCAGGCAAATAGGCCTAAGGGATAGCACGCAAACTATTATTCGGCTCTTCTAGATAGCTTGGCCACCGAGCTTGCAGTAGCCGTCAGTACGTTTTTGTCGTTGTAAATATGGCCTTCAATAAAGGCTACTTTATAACCTTTCTTCACCGCCCAACCTTCGACCCGTAACTTTCCTGCGCGGGTGGGCTCCAAGTAGGTAGTTTTTATTTCCAATGACGAAATAGTGGTAATATCTCTGCTTAGCGCCATTACCGCGTGGCTCATTGCGGTATCAAGCATGGCAGTGACAAAGCCGCCCTGTACTATGTCTACGGAGTGGCAATAGTCTTTGCCTATATCGAATTCAAATCGACAAGCGTCTTTGTCGACGTCAAAATCGACCAACTTTCCTCCAAGTAAACTTATGAACTTAGGGGCATGTTGATTTATCTTTTCAATGGCTTGCTCTTTACTCATCATAAAATTACTCGTCATAGAATTAATCGTCACAAAATAACGGCCTGTGTTATCAGCTGATAACTGACCGTGTCACGTACTGCGCAAGAGCGATTATTATTGATTCGGGGGATCATGAATAATTTCATCTAATGATGAGTGGTTATAATCAAACAGAAAACTTATTTTGTCCTGCACTGCCGTTAATGTTTTTTTAACGCCAGAATCAAGCACACGACAACAGCTAAGAATACAATGCTGTATTGAAGCGACCAATGAAGAGACTATTGAAACGACTACGCACTATAACGACCAGTAAACGAAAGGCCAGTAACCCTTTAGAGAGATATCGATAGAAATAAGTGCGTGAAACATAAACCTAAAAGCGGAAAAGCAAAAAACGCGAGAACACCGCATCCCACAGGGCATTCTACACCCAATTGCATCGCTTAGATTTTACCTAGATTAAATTTACTTAAGTTAAAGTGAGCGCGGGCACGCTCACTTTATTTTGGTAAAAGGTTATTAATACGTCTCGAATTCTTGCTTCTAATACGTGCTTCGAAAGAGGTGAATTGTTGCTTTATTACTTTATGGCTTTATTGCTTAATTTCGCTGATTTGCACGCTGGGTTGCGTATTGGTGAAGTTAACTAAATCCGCCAAAATCACTTCTTGGTGAGGGCCGAATGCCTGCTGGAACGATTCCACCGATTCAAACACCAAATGCCCCATAGCGATGTACGTAGCGCTTTGTCCCGGAGCACCACCCGCTAGGCCTAAATCAGCATGAGCCGACACAAGCGCCTTACCGACTAACTCGGCTACAAGCGGCAGGTGCGTAGCACGGTAATAATCCATATCAAAGGTGGCGTTTTCACTGTTTGGGTATAACACACTGACTTTAATCATTTAATTTGTCCTACTAAGGTAATAATAAGTATTGGTACTTAACCAACAAAGCAGCGGTTTGCGCACCAATATGAACGACTGTTCAAGTATGTATTAAGCTCGGTGACTGTGCCAGTGCTTTATTGCTATTTTTACGATCAGTAACGAATTTGGATAAAACCCAGCACTACATCGGCGGCGCGCGATAACTGCGTCCTTAACGGACCCCTGGCGGTTATTGGCCTCAGGCGGGTATTGGCCTCAGGCGGACAATAAGCCCTCAGGCGGTTACATCGCTCGGCAATGGATTGCTGCCATACGGCCTATGTGCACCGTTAAATCATCGCCTTTACCGCGAATGCTGTTCGGTCCATTGGAGTATGAAAACCCTGACGCTGTGGGCTGCTGCGTAAGCTCTATGTCTTCGTTGTTACGGGTCATGACCGCGCGTTCACTGTCTTGGTAAAAACGCACGGTAACAGGGTCATTGCGCTCACATTCAAAAATCACCTGAGTGTACTGCTTTGCATCTTCTGCCTCCTGGCGTTTTTTATCTTCGATGCTCGCTTGTGGGCTACATGCCTGCATACTAACGATCACAAATGATATGAGTAACGATTTTGGCAAATGAGCTTTAATGTGTGGCTTCATCTTGGTTTCCCTAACATAATCGAATGAACAACAGCGCAGCATCACAGCAAAACCATAATAGGAAGGGCTTAATCAAAAACCGCTGGACGCATTCTGAGACGGTCACTTATTAATGCGGATTGGTATTAGAGCCGCTCGCTGACTTCTTGCGCTGCCCGTTGCCCCGAGACTATCGCAGACTCCATACCCGAGTACATAAACTCTGTATGCTCACCCGCAAAATGTAACTTTCCCTCAATACTGGCCATATGCGGTACTAATGTTTGTACTTGTCCAGGCGCGAATTGAATATATGCCCCCTTTGAGAACCGCTCGTTAGCCCACGATTGATGATGAACGACCTCGGTTTTACCTTTTAGCCCTGGGTAATGCTTATCTAGGGCTTTTTTGACGATGTTTACCGCTTCGCTCGTGCTAAGTCTATCTAACACTTTAGCTTGCTGGCCGTTTATCCAACTGGTTAAGTAGCGCAACTCACCGGCATCATCGACTTGACTAAACACGCGGCCAAGAGCGTTATCTGTCCACAAGTTTGTGGCCTGCACCATAGAAACATCCGCTTGATTTTTCACTGCAAAATGTACTTGGGTAACGGGTGTATACTGCGCATGCTGAATCGCATGGCGTTTTTGCGGGCTGATATCGGCCTTAATATCAACATCTTTTAATGCGGAAAATGGGCTGGTGATAATACAGCGCTTGCCAATATACTGGCTGCCATCTTCACAGCGCACTGCCACTTTATCGCTGCTTTGACTTATACTCGTTACGATTTTCGCCGTGAGCAATTCCTCTGTGAGATCATCAGCCAGAGCCTGAATAAAACGGCTATTTCCACCTTTGATTTTTTGCGCACCTCTTCCGCCGATGCGGGCTAGACTCAAACGGTAGAACGCATCTGCGGCTGACAACTCTTTTAAGCTCAAAGCATTAATATTGGCATCCATTAAGCGCAGCGCTTCTGGGGATATGTTTTGCTGTTTAAAATAGGCCTCTAATGATATGTCTAACGGTGCGTATTTTTCTGATGTCCAATCCCAAGGCAGAGCATATTCTGGGCCTTTGCTTAACATCTGATAATACAAACGTGAAGGCAGAGTGTTTTTTTCAGATGCTGCTAGCGAATTTTGCGGGTGAGTTGGCCACTCATCGGCGCTTATACGTTGTCCGTTTATCACAAAGGTGTTTTGTTCAGCATATTGCCCCAACGACACAAGAGGTAAATCAAGTTGCTGGGCAAAGGTACGCATTAAACCGTACCCCTGACCGATTTGCAGCCCTCCAACCTCAGCATGTATGCCATGTGTATTAATGGTTTGAATTCGCCCGCCAACGCGCTTGCGCGCTTCTAGCAGTAACACCTTGAGCCCCTGCGCTTTTAAATAACGGGCACTGGTTAAGCCGGCTAATCCGGCACCGATAATAATGACATCTGCGCGATGACTACCACTAGCCCACAACGGCGCAGTAATGCCACCTGCGCCCAACATTAATGAGCTAGCCCCTAAGCCTTTAATGATTTGCCTACGATGCATGATTTACCTCTGTTGAAACTAACACTGAATAGTAGTCAATAAAAAAGCGAGATAACTCGCTTTTAAAGGTTGGCAATGAAGCGAGCCCTTGGCCCGCTATATTTTTAGCTAGGCTAACGTCTTAAAATTTATAAGATGCGGTTATGCCCACTTCTCGGCCTCTGCTGGGCGCCACAGGAAACGCGCGCGAACCATAAGCAAAACTCTGCACATCAACATACCTAAATACATAGGTTGGGGTGTCATTATCCGTCACATTATTTACCCATGCGGTTAAGCGTACATTTTCCAGTTGTACCCCAGCTTTTAAATTAACTAACTGACGTGATCCTGTCTCAATTAAGTTGTGTACGTGGGCATAACGGCTTGAATCATATGAAAAGTCCATACGACTAAAGACTTCTACCCCTTCTTTTACTTGCGTGGAATAGCTCAGTGCTAATGTGGCTTCGTTCTTCGGTACTTGAGGCGGTGAATTGCCTTTTAGATCACCAAATTCACGTAGGTTATCCCCCACACAGAAGCTTGATGCTCCCCCCGGCGCAAAGAAGCGGCACTGATTACTATCAAACAATTCTTCAAATTGCGCATCGGTGCGTGATAAACCAAATTCTAAACTAAAATTCTCATTGATAAGCCAAGTACCTTCAATCTCAAGCCCTTTGATTTCTGTAGAGCCGGCATTAGATGTATATGAAACTGGCGGGCCTTCTACTTCATCAAAGCTATCGGTTAGCTGCTGTTTGGTCCAATCCATGGTGTAAGCGGCTGCTGACACGTACAAGCTTCCATCGAACAAGGTAGATTTCACCCCAAGTTCATACATCACCATGTCTTCTTCGTCTATAACGACCAAATCATTGGGCAGCAAAGTACTTGTATTAAACCCTCCAGGGCTGTTGCCTTCAGAGCGCGTTAAGTACATTAGCGTGTCGTCACTCACATCATACTCAGCGATAAAACGCGTGGTGGTGCTATCAAACTCGTTACTGACATTAGCAAATTCCGCGTTTTGAATTAACTCATCATAGGCCTGCGTATTAACTTCATCACTGGAGCGACGAATTTCAGCTGACAAACGAAAATCATCGGTAAATTCGTAGGTCGCCATGGCCATCAATGCTTGGTTTTCTAGTTCTTCGGCAAAACTATCCACTGCATTTGGTTCAGCTTCTGAATGCCATAAATATGCGCCCACTGACCAATACAAACGATCGTCGAAAGCACTAGAGTTGAAGCGTATTTCGTGGCTGTACTCATCCGTACCTGATGAATCCAAGGTGTACCATGAGTCTGCTGGCACTAAGAAAGGGCCACCACTGAAAAACCCAAAACTAAAGGATTCTTCAGCGCCATTGTAAGTTTGGTCTAAACCGGTTTCCCCATCACGCGAGTTCCAGCCGCTGATCCAAGAAAGAGTACCAAAATCAAAATGGTGATTAACTTTAAAGCTAATATGCTCACTGGTTACCCTTAGCCCATAATCATCATTATCTAAGAATCCGCCACCACCGATACTAATGGGCTGATTTCTGAGCGCTTCTCCGCAATAATATGGCCTAGTATCCAAAAAGCAGTTGTTATCAGCCGCCCCTTGATAACCAAAAGGCTGCGCCTCATCATCATTTTCGTTATATATGTAGTTAACGGAAATATCAGTATTTTTACTCGGTGTAAAATAGAAACCTAACATGCCAGATTTGGTTTTCTCGCCACCAACATCTGGGCCATCTTCCTTGGTGTTTTCCCAGTCACCATCATAACTATCTGCAGAAATAGACGCTCGAAAGGCAAACATATCGGATAGCTTACTCGATACCCCGGCGGCTAATTTCTGGTTTCCGTTTTGACCTAACGTGAGGTTAACGTAACCTGATAACTCGTCACTCGGACGACTGGTAATAAAGTTAATTGCCCCAGAGAAAGTACGACGGCCGTACTGAGCACTTTGCGGACCTTTTACAATTTCTACTCGCTCAATCAAATCCAGCGGTAAACTTTGAATCGAGCCTCCAAAATATACACCATCAATAAAATACGAGGCTTTTTGAGAGCCAAAGCCTGGGATCCATGACACACCGCGGATGACAGGAATATCAGATTGGCGTCCGAATGTACGCTCCATCGACATACCCACGGCACTCACCGCGATATCGTTGATATTCCTCAAACCGGCTTCTTCGATATCGTCCGCACTAAAGGTCGTCACTGAAATCGGGATTTTATTTAATGTTTCTTTACGATAACGAGACGTAACTTCAATTTGCTCAATCACTTCTTGATCGAACACCGTTTCTGTATCAGGTGCTGTTTCTTGAGCCATTGCTCCAAGCGGCATACTTACAAGCGGTGCCATTAAGGCTAGCTTGATCATTTGCGCTACTTTACTGCGGCTAAAATGCATGTTCATGGGTGGTCCTCTAACTTTATTGTAATAATTTGGCGTTATGTGCAACCCGAAACCGACAATGTCTCTAGTTGGCAGATATCACTCTAGCCAAATTTGCACGGACAAATTCGTTGAAAAATTCCTCGATTGACATTTATCAATCAAATTCGTTTGACAAATGTCAAAGTTAACCACTGTTATAAAAAAGCTGTAAAAAAGTTATAAAGACGCGATAAATCTACCTATTTAAGTATAGGTAACTCCTTGTCAGTGATACAAAAAAAAGGCGGGACATTAATTGCCCGCCTTATTTACGTATCGCCGAAACGGCGCGCTTAGAAGCTAAAATGGGGCCGGATTTGTTTAACTTTTACGCCCGCTTGCATCCATCGTAAATTCATTCCCGTTGTTGGGTTGCTACGGTCGCTCCAAATATAGGTAATGGTTTTGCCAGTGGCATCATCAATCAGACCAAATTTAAAAATGGGGTCAGAGGTATTCTGATAGGTCAACAACGCCAGTTGAATCGAGTAACCCGTTTTTTCCCCTGTTTTCGCATCTTGCAAGGCAACAATTTGCCCTTCGTTGTGCAGTAACAAGTCACGATTAAAAATCCATCTTGCATCTTCCGAGGCCTCTTTTCCGCCGACTCGAGCGCCGCCCCAGCCAGTAAAGTAAGTCACTTTGCGATTTTTATGGGGAATACCCGCTTTGTTGCCGAAAACATAATTACCGTCTTCATCTGCGGCTTTATCCGCGATCCAAATTTCGTTGTCTGTTAGACGCAAGGTATCGTTAAAAAAGATTTTTTTACCGCTACGTTTAGACACAATACTACAGGTGTTCTGCCCCATGGTGCCGTCAAAGTACTTACCGTTAAATCGCCAGTACACTTCACACCCTGGGTAAGTCACAATTTCATCTCGGCTTAATTTTTCATAAAGTTCGGGGTGTAAATGCGCATCAGCATACTTAGCTTCGTCCTTGAAACGAAAGATATTGAGCTGCAAAGCGCCCTTATCTTCGTTGGGCAGAAATTGGTACAACCGCTGGCGATATACCTTACTCGGATCACCGTCCATGTATTGCTTTACAAAGTAAGTGGTGCCTTCAAGTGCTGGCGTTGCCAGTGGCGCAAAGACATGATGGATATGCTCATGGACCTGTAAATCAGGCTCTTTTTCCTTATTGATATTGTCTTGCCAGTGCTGTTCGTGGTTATCAAACTCAGCGGCAAACCACTGATGAAAAAGCGCTTCTTGAATAGTGTCTTTGGCCTGTACCTGAGCTTGGGTCGATGAGGCTCGTTCTTGAGTGGCGCTCTTTTGGCTCGCACAACCGACTAAACTAGCAGCCACACAAAGTGCAGCGATGATCTGTTTCATAACTTTCCCTACTTGGTTAAATGAACGCATTTTCACTGCGCATATTGGCAATATCTTGTTCGCTATAGCCCAGCTCTGCTAACAGCGCTTGGGTGTCTTGACTAAAGGACGGCAAGGTAAGATTCGGCTGAGCCGGTTCATGGCGAAACTTAACGGGTACACCCAGGTGCAAGTTGCCCTGCTCGTCATTGAGCAACATATCGCGTTGCACCAAATGTTCGTCACGTACGGCCTCGTTTAAACTGCGAACCGGCGACCAACACACATCAATGTTCGCTAAAAATGCCTGCCACTGGTCAAGTGTCTTTTCTAAAAAGGTAGACTGAAGAAAGGCTGTCACTGGTGCTTGATCTGGCCCCGGTGGCAACTGGCACAAATTAATTAAGTCTTCTCTGCCAAGCGCAGTAAGCAGGTTTACTGCAAATTTAAGTTCGCTCCCCCCTAGGGTTAAATATTTGTCATCTGCGGTTTGATATATGTTGTACATCGCGGCACCGCCCCAGCTGCGTTCCTGTTTGGGCTCAGGTGAACGGTTTTCGGCGAATGGCGGCCCCATGACATTGGCATACCAAGCGACCAAAGAGTCCTGCATAGAGATATCAAGGTAGTCACCTTTACCTGTTTGCTGACAGCGCAACAGCGCCATCAACACTCCAGAAAAGGCCATTAGACTGCCAGCCATATCAGCCACTGGCATACCGGGCTGCGCTGGTTTAGCATCTTGCCCTTGGTTAATTTGCACGGCGCCAGAATCTGCCTGAATACTCAGGTCATGAGCCGGATTCAATCGTTTAGGACCGGTTTGCCCATAGGCCGAAATAGAACAGTAAACTAACTTAGGGTTAATCTTTGCGATGGTATCGAAGTCAATCCCTAGTCGCTCAACCACGCCGGGCCTAAAGGCTTCAACCACCACATCAACGGTTTCGCACAGCTTATAAAACGCCTGTTTTCCTGCGTCACTTTTTAAATTCAAGTTGATGCTTTTCTTGCCACGAAATACGTTTCTAAACCACACAGACTGGCCGTTTTGCTTCAGGCCAATGTTTCGCACCGGTTCGCCTGTTGGCGGTTCAAGGCTGATGACTTCTGCCCCGTGATCGGCCATCATCATGGTGAAGTGTGGCCCGGGCAAAAAGAGGGATAAATCTAATACGCGAATACCCTGTAATTTCACTTTGCTGTGCTCCTGAAGTTTGCTGAGGGATTAGACCACGTTGTTCTGGCTAAGATGGGTTATTTCCTGCTCGCTGTAACCCAGCTCTTTTAGCAAAATCTCAGTGTCGTTACCCATAGCGACCGCCGCTTTGCCTGATAGGCGTTGTCCGTCAAGCTTGATAGGGTTCGCTAGAATTTCCATATCTTGGTTGTGCGGATGAGGAACAGACTGCACCATGCCAATGTCTCGAATGTACTGGTTATTCAACGCTTCTGGTACATCGTAAACCGGCGCACAAGGAATACGCCCTTTTAGCACTTCCAACCAATGTGCGGTGGGATGAGTAGCTAAAACGCGATCGATTTCTGTGGTCAAAACATCGCGATTTTCGCGCCGCCCGGCGACTTGCGCAAAACGGTCTTCTTTTAACACTTCATCATCTAAAATATCGACTAACACATCCCAGAACTTATCTGTCATGGCCATCAAAAATACAAAGCTGTCTTGGGTTTTGTACAATTGACAAGGCACCGTCGCCGGGTGGGCTGAGCGCGCCACCCGCTGCACAACATGCTGCTCATTCAGATACCAAGTTGCAGGGTAAGACAATTGGTGCAATGCCACATCAAATAATGAGACGTCAACATCCCTGCCCTGACCTGTGCGATGGGCGCCAAGTATGCCAGCGGTTAGCCCTAACGACGCCACAGCTCCGGTCATGAAATCAACCATGGAAACC
This sequence comes from Paraglaciecola chathamensis S18K6, assembly GCA_000314955.1. Classification (GTDB taxonomy): domain Bacteria; phylum Pseudomonadota; class Gammaproteobacteria; order Enterobacterales; family Alteromonadaceae; genus Paraglaciecola; species Paraglaciecola chathamensis. The sequence continues at coordinate 53,264 of BAEM01000038.1, forward strand.
CCAAAACGCGTGGGCGCTTGGTCGGGCTCACCTGTAAGCGACATCAAGCCTGCTTCGGCCTGCATCAAGTAATCATAACCCGGCCAACTGGCACGGTCATTATCACGCCCATAGGCAGATAAATGGCCACACACAATTTTAGGGTTCACCTGTTTTAATTGTTCATAGGTAATGCCCAACTTTTGCGGTTGGTCGCCACGTAAATTGTTGGTCACGGCATCGGCGGTTCTAACCAGCTCTTCAAACACCTTGCGCCCTTCTTCTGACTTTAAATTCAAGGTAAGACTTTTTTTATTCACGTTGAAAGTCTGATAAAAATAGCTGTCGTTTTCACCGATAAAAAACGGCCCAGTTTGGCGAGATACGTCTCCCCCTATGGCTGGGTTCTCAATTTTTATGACCTCTGCGCCTAAATCAGCCAAATACATAGAGCCGTATGGACCTGCACCGTATTGTTCAACGGCGATGATCCTCACACCATCAAGAGGGAGTTGTGTCATGCTTGTGTCCTGTTGTAATGCGCCAAATAATCACGCGAACTTGCCCGTGTTCATCATGGCGCAATGAAAGTCTCTAAATTTTGTTTTTATCGATTAATTGCTTAGCAATAATGATGCGCTGCATTTCGTTCGTGCCTTCACCGATACACATCAACATGGCATCTCGGTAGTAGCGCTCAATGTCGTACTCTACTGAGTAGCTGTAGCCGCCAAAGATACGCATGGCTTCGTTGGCACAAAACACACCAGCTTCTGAGCCAAAGTATTTCGCCATGCCTGCTTCCATATCGCAGCGTTCGTTAGCGTCATACTTTGTCGCCGCTTGCTCTATTAACAAGCGAGCTGCTTCAACCTGAGTGGCCATTTCGCCTAATTTGAGTTGAATAGCCTGATGCTGGCATATCGCCTTACCAAATGTTTCACGTTCTTGGGCGTAGCGCACTGCTAACTCCGTTGCTCCCTGAGCAATACCAGCGCCGCGTGCAGCAACGTTAATGCGACCGAGCTCTAGGCCTCCAATGGCGTGTTTAAAGCCAGAACCTTCTTTTTCGCCGACTAAATTGGCAGCGGGCACTCGTACGTTTTCAAACACCACTTCGCAAGTATCAATTGAGCGATAACCTAGCTTGGTCATTTTTGAGACGGTGATCCCAGGTTTGAAATTGCCTTGTGCGTCTTTGGTTTCCACGATAAACATGCTGGTGCCCTTGTGGGCTGGCACAGCGTCGAGATCTGTTTTCACCAATACAGCTAATGAATTGCCATTTAACGAATTGGTGATCCAGGTTTTTGCGCCATTAATAATGTATTCATCGCCATCTTTCACTGCGGTGGTGCGAATGGCTTGTAAATCGGTGCCAGCATTTGGCTCGGTCAATGCGACGCCACCGCGTAGTTCACCTGTTGCCATACGCGGTAAAAACCGCTCTTTTTGTGCTTGGGTACCGCAACGTTCAATCGCTGAGGCTTGAATTAAATGCGAATTGAAGATGCCACTTGGGGCCATCCATGCAGAGGCCACCTTCATCACGATTTTGGCGTAAATAGATGCGGGTAATCCAAGGCCACCGAACTCCTGGCCTATGGTGGCACCAAATAGACCCAACTCTTTCATTTGCTCAGCAAGCGCATGGGGATATTTATCTTGTTGATCATGCTCTTTGGCAATGGGTCGAACATCGTTTTCTACCCATTTGTCGATCATGTCTATGATCCCTAACTCATCTTCTTTTGACCATGCTTCAGACATAGCAAACCTCTACTGATTATCTACCGATTAATAGTTAACTTTCTCTTCTACAGAGTGTCCTTGTTTGGCAATAAGCATTTTGCGCACAAAGCTACACACTTGCTTGCCATCCTGATTAAAGCCCAGTGTTTCCACGGTCACTATGCCTGCGCCTGGACGCGATTTAGACTCGCGCTTGTCAATCACTTTTGACTCAGCATACAAGGTGTCATCTTCAAACAGTGGGTAGGTCATTTTGATGTCTTCCCAGCCCAAATTTGCAATCGCTTTTTGGCTGACATCAGTGACGCTCATTCCCACCATCAAAGCAACGGTGAAAGGTGAGCAAACGATACATTTACCAAATTCACTGGCTTTGGCGTACTCGTCGTCAAAGTGCATTGGGTGGGTATTCATGGTTAACAAAGTAAACCAGGTGTTGTCTGTTTTGGTAATTGTGCGACCTGGACGGTGCTCGTAGGTGTCTCCGACGGTAAACTCTTCAAAACATCTGCCGAACGTTTCACGATAACGGTTTTCGCCGACTTTTTTTACATTCTGTACCATTAGTTTTCTCTCTCGGTTATCAATTTGAAGAAGCACTATTAACTAACGCTAGCGTTCGTTGACAGGCCAAAATTATCGGCCTATCGACCATTTTATTGTTTACCACCACTACGCCCGCATCAGGGCCATCGACGGCCGCCATCACTTCTTTGGCGTAAGCTACTTGCGCTTCGCTGGGCATAAAGGTGTGGTGAATAGTGTGAATCTGACAAGGATGGATCGCCGCTTTAGCACTAAACCCGAGGGCCTTCACTTTGCTGGTTTCAGCTGCCAGCCCCGCTTGGTCTTTTATGTCGACAAAGGGCACATCGATAAGGCCTACATTGGCCTTCGCAGCGGCGAATACCAACTGGCTACGCACGAATAGCAAGGGCTGATAGCTAAAATCACAGCGTAGCTCTGCTGCCATATCCGCCCCGCCAAACATGATGTGCTCGACCTGCTTACTGGCGCTGGCTATCTGATAGGCGTTTTCAACCCCTTTTAACGTTTCAATGAGGGGCAAAAAGCGTGTACTTGGGTTGCCAATAACACTCTGTGCATGCAACACATCTTCTGCTGATTCACATTTAGCTAGCATCACTACTTCAGGTGCTAGAGGCGCATTGGCAAAAGCCTGTAGGTCTTTTTCTCCCGCTTCACTGCCCACTGGGTTAATGCGCACGCAAAGCGATTGCGTTTGTTGTACGCACTTTAAAACGGCGTCACGTGCTGAATCTTTGTCATTCGGTAGCACAGCATCTTCTAAATCAATGCAGACTAAATCAGCACCTGCCCCTAAGGCTTTTTCAAAGCGCTCAGGGCGAGAACCTGGCACAAACAACAAAGAGCGTAAAACGTCGTTCATGACTACGCTCCCTTCCCATCAGTGGGTGTAATATCTGGCGCGGGCACCTGCTGTTGAAAGGTTTCAGCTATTTGTTGGCGTGTTGCGAACCACACGCCGGGCTTTTCGCTGACATATTTCAAGAACGCTTCAAGCGCACCTATGCGCCCTGGGCGTCCAATAATGCGTAGATGCAAACCCAAGCTCATCATTCTGGGTTGCTCTGCACCTTCCTCGTAAAGCACGTCAAAGGTATCAATAGCGTATTTAAGCCACGCATCTGGCGTTAACGAAGGCGCTACCCACATTTTCATATCATTTGAATCTAGTGCGTATGGCACGATCACCATGGGCTCATCTGAACCTTGCACTGCATCCCAAAAAGGCGCATCGGCGCTGTAATCATCCATGTGATACAAGAAGCCTTCTTCTTGCAAAATGCGCCGAGTATTTTCAGTCAGTAAATAGCGTGATAGCCAACCTAAAGGGCGCTTACCTGTGGTTTTTTCAATGCTGGTGACAGCGTCTTTGATAAACTGACGTTCTTCGTTTTCATCCATACGAAACTGAAATACCCAGCGATAACCGTGAGAGCAAGTTTCGTCATTCCTGCGGCGTATCGCTTGTGCTATTTGCGGCGCGCGTTCTAAGCTCAGCGCTGCGGCAGTCCAAGTGGCTGGCGTTTGATACTTGTCGAGCAACTTAATGATGCGCGGAGCCCCCTCATTAATGCCGTATTGATAATTCGACTCGTTTCCGTAATTGCGCATGGGCTTCTTAAGATGCACTTGCAGCTCGTCCACTGGCTCCATGCCTTTGTCACCCTCTTTAACACTGTACTCAGAGCCTTCTTCTACGTTCACCACGATGGACATGGCGAGTCGTTTGTCTTTTGGCCATTTAAAATCTGACATTAAATTGCTCTCTTATCTTCTTTCATGCTTTTTCTTGGACATTTCTGCTTTACGGGCGCTTTAACGACTAGTGATATTCTTCGCCACCGGACACGTTCATGCATTCGCCCGTGATGTAACTGGCTTGGTCTGAACATAGAAATGCGCAGGCTTTGGCCGTGTCTTCTTGCAAGCCCGGCCGCCCTAAAGGAATGCGGTCTCGCATGTCTTGCATGTACTGCTCATAACCCTTACCGGTTACTTCAGAAAAGTGTGCGTTTTGCCATGCACCTAAACCTGTTGTGACATGATTTGGGCAAATTTCATTGACGTTGATTTTGTGGCTACCTAGCTCAATCGCCGCTACGCGGGTCAAGCCATTCATGCCGTGTTTCGAAGTGGTATACGCAGAAGCATGTCCAAAGGCAGATTTAGAGGCCTGCGAGCCAATATTAATAATTTTACCGCCCTTGCCTTGTTTCACCATTTGCGCGGCTGCGTATTTCACGCCTAGAAAGGTCCCCCGAAGATTAACGCCTAGCACCGCGTCCCATTCATCAATTTGCATATCAAGAATAGATTTCATCAAGTAGCCAATGCCTGCGTTATTCACCCAGATGTCCAGCGCTCCGTAGGTTTGAACGGCAAAATCGACGGTGTCTTGAACGTCTTTTTCGTTTAATACGTTACACACAAAAGCGCTGGCTTCACCGCCTGCTTGCTTGATCTCAGCGACAATCTGATTCATTTCATCACTGTGCCCGATGGCATTGTCTGGGGTGTGTTCATTGGCGGATTGGCCTATGTCAGTCAGCACGACCTTACAACCTTCGGCAGCTAATCGTTTCGCCATCGCTTCACCGAGGCCTGCTTGACGACCTGCCCCGGTAATAACCGCGACCTTGCCTTTTAACTCAGGATATTGAGACATGGGATCCCCTAAAGCGTTGAGGTCAAAATAAACAGCGGATTATCAGCAAATTGCTGAAATTCACTGGCGACCTTTTGCATGGTTTCAGTGGCCACATCCTGGCCAAACTGATCCATATCATTGACCTTGATCAACTCGATATATTGGTAAGGCGGAGTTGCTTCGCTCATCAGCAACCCTTGTGCTTTTAGCACCTCAAAAGAATCAACAGACTTGAGGGCTCCTGCAGTAGGAATATCTGTTTGGGTGGCCCATTGCTGATAAACATTTTCATCAACACCGGCTTTAAGATTAAACAACACGACTAGAGTGGTCATTAGCTACCTCGACGCAAATAATTTGTACGGACAAATTTAGTTTGTGTCAGAAGGCAAGTCAATCATTGCTCAAATTAGCTCTAGAGTATTTGACAAAAAGCAATTGCACGCACAAAGCCATACCCAATAAAGTACTTTCACGCCCACTCCCCCCAACAACCTCCACGTAACGGATACCAGCAAACCCAAACAAAAATCTAGATAATCAGATGTAATCAGGACACCCATGTTAAATATGGCCCAAAAAACCGACAAAAAACCGAGACACCCATTATAAAAATGGTTAATTTTCATCCCTCAACTACACTTGATGCGTGTTCCACCTTATTGAGTCGACTGTTATGCCTCAGTCACGAAAAAGCCAAATCAGTTTAATCGATACGCCTTATTATCACTGTGTGTCCCGTTGTGTACGCCAGTCTTTCTTATGTGGTACTAACACGCTGACAGGGCAAAGCTATGAGCATCGTCGTGGTTGGGTAGAGAAGCGTTTGTTGTTTTTATCGACCGTGTTTGCTATCGACATATGCGCTTATGCAGTGATGAGCAATCATACCCATGTGGTGCTTTGTGTGGATAAAACCCTGGCTGATAACTGGGATACCGAATCGGTACTAAAGCGTTATCACACGCTTCATAAAGGCACGTTACTGACTCAAAAATTTATAAACGGTGATACCTTAACCCAAGGGGAGTTAATCACCCTTGATGATACCGTTGAAATCT
>BAEM01000037.1 GCA_000314955.1 Paraglaciecola chathamensis S18K6
TTTTTTATTGTAGGAATTTTTATTCCGCTTCAGCGTCTTCAGTCTCAACGACTTCTTCCACTTCAGGGCGGTCTACTAATTCTACATAAGCCATTGGAGCATTATCGCCGGTACGGAAACCACATTTCAAAATGCGAATGTATCCACCAGGACGCTCTTCATAGCGAGGGCCAAGTTCATTAAATAACTTACCTACAACTTCTTTATCACCAGTACGTGCGAACGCTAAACGACGGTTAGCAACACTGTCTTGCTTAGCAAGTGTGATAAGAGGTTCAATTACGCGACGTAGTTCTTTCGCTTTAGGAAGAGTTGTTTTAATCAACTCACTCTTCACCAATGAGCCAGCCATATTGCGAAACATCGCTTGACGGTGACTACTATTACGATTTAACTGACGACCACTCTTACGATGGCGCATAGTCCTATCCTTCTTTAAAAATCAGTTTTAAATCTGATTAATCTTTTTCTGCGATGCTTTCAGGTGGCCAGTTCTCTAGGCGCATACCTAGTGAAAGTCCACGAGAAGCTAGTACATCTTTAATCTCTGTAAGAGATTTTTTACCTAAGTTAGGAGTCTTCAACAACTCAACTTCAGTACGTTGTACTAGATCACCGATATATTGTATTGCTTCTGCTTTGAGGCAGTTAGCTGAACGTACAGTAAGTTCCAAGTCATCAACAGGACGAAGAAGAATCGGATCGAATTCCGGTTTCTCTTCTTTCTCAACAGGTTCTGACATATCACGAAGTTCAACAAATGCGTCTAGTTGTTCTGCTAAAATTGTAGCTGAACGACGAATTGCTTCCTCAGGATCAATAGTACCGTTGGTTTCCATATCGATAATTAACTTGTCTAAATCTGTGCGTTGTTCAACACGCGCAGACTCAACGTTGTACGAAATACGTGATATCGGGCTAAATGAAGCATCAACCAATAAACGACCAATTGGGCGATCATCTTCTTCAGAAGAGCGACGAGTTGACGCTGGAACGTACCCACGACCCATTTCTACTTTAATACGCATGCTGAGTTCAGCTTCGCCAGTTAAAGTACAAAGAACGTGACTTGGGTTAACGATTTCAACATCACCATCATGCTGGATATCTCCAGCTAATACTGGGCCCGCACCGGACTTCACTAATGTTAGTGTTGCTTCGGTTTTGCCTTCAAGACGTACCGCCAAACCTTTAAGGTTAAGCAATATTTCAATAACGTCTTCTTGAACGCCTTCTTTGGTGCTGTACTCGTGTAATACACCGTCGATTTCAACTTCAGTCACTGCACAACCTGGCATAGATGACAAAAGAATACGACGTAACGCATTACCCAATGTGTGACCAAAACCACGCTCCAAAGGCTCTAAAGTGACCTTTGCACGTGTAGGCGAAACGTTATCAATTTCAACTAACCTTGGTTTTAAGAATTCAGTTACAGAACCCGACATTGTTACCTCTCTTCTTTAAGCTTTACTTAGAGTAAAGTTCGACAATCAACTGTTCGTTTATTTCAGCAGACAAATCAGTTCTTTCAGGAACACGTTTAAATGTGCCTTCCATCTTTTTGCTGTCTACTTCAATCCAAGTTGGTTTCTCACGTTGCTCAGCTAGCTCTAAAGCAGAAACAATACGAGCTTGTTTTTTAGCTTTTTCGCGAACAGAAACAACATCATCAGCAGAAACATTAAAAGAAGGAACGTTAACAACCTGACCGTTAACCAAAATTGCTTTGTGGCTAACTAGTTGACGCGCTTCAGAACGAGTGCTTGCAAAACCAATGCGGTAAACAACATTGTCTAAACGTTGCTCTAAAAGTTGCAACAAGTTTTCACCTGTATTGCCTTTTAAGCGTGCCGCTTCTTTATAGTAGTTACGGAATTGCTTTTCGAGAACACCGTACATACGACGAACTTTTTGCTTTTCACGTAATTGAACACCGTAGTCAGACAAACGTCCACGACGTGCGCCGTGTTGACCAGGTGCATTGTCAATTTTACATTTTGATTCGATTGCTCGAACGCCACTCTTAAGGAACAAGTCTGTTCCTTCGCGGCGGCTAAGTTTGAGTTTTGGACCCAAATATCTTGCCATTATCTTTCTCCAACAGTCCGTCGATTAAACGCGACGTTTTTTCGGTGGACGACAACCGTTGTGAGGAATAGGCGTCACATCGGTAATATTAGTGATTTTATAACCAGCAGCATTCAAAGCACGGATAGCAGATTCACGACCTGGACCTGGACCTTTAACGAATACTTCTAGATTTTTCAAACCGTAATCCTGAGCGGCTGTACCAGCACGTTCAGCAGCTACCTGAGCAGCAAAAGGGGTAGATTTACGTGAACCACGGAAACCTGAACCGCCAGATGTAGCCCAAGACAAAGCGTTGCCTTGACGATCTGTAATTGTCACTATTGTGTTGTTGAAAGAGGCATGGATATGAGCCATACCGTCAGCAACTTGACGTTTTGCGCGCTTACGCGTGCTTTTAGTAGGAGCTTTAGCCATCTTAATCCCCGCTTACTTTTTAATTGCTTTGCGAGGACCTTTACGGGTACGCGCATTAGTTTTAGTGCGCTGACCACGTAGAGGAAGACTACGACGGTGGCGAATACCACGGAAGCAACCTAGGTCCATCAAACGTTTAATGCTCATTGATACTTCACGACGAAGGTCACCTTCGACAGTGAATTTCGCAACTTCGTCACGCAATTTATCAATTTGTGCTTCATCAAGATCTTTAATCTTGGTTGTCTCTGCAACACCAGCAGCTTCACAAATGCTTTGTGCACGTGTAGAGCCTACACCGAAAATCGCGGTAAGCGCGATTACAGTATGCTTGTGCTCAGGGATGTTAATGCCAGCGATACGGGCCATTAACAGTACTCCTCATAGTTTATGTCATCAGCCTAAAAAGCCCGATAGGATACTTACCCGATGACAAAATTGCAAATTAAGGTTTGCGGATACTATCGTATTTAGCAATTCCGCAAACCACACGATTAACCTTGCCTTTGCTTATGCTTAGGGTCAGAACTGCAAATCACACGCACAACACCGTTGCGCTTAATGACTTTACAGTTACGGCAAATCCGCTTGACGGATGCACGAACTTTCATTTCATCACTCCGTAAATCGCTAGCTTAACGGCCGTAGCCCTTAAGGTTAGCTTTCTTAAGAACAGACTCATATTGATGAGACATCAAATGTGTCTGCACTTGCGCCATAAAGTCCATGATAACAACTACCATAATCAGTAGTGAGGTTCCGCCGAAATAAAACGGCACGTTCCAAGCTATCAACATGAATTCAGGCACCAAACAAATAAAGGTTATATAAAGCGCGCCAGCTAGGGTTAAGCGAGTCATTACCTTATCAACGTATCGTGAGGTCTGCTCGCCAGGACGAATCCCAGGAACAAACGCACCAGATTTCTTCAAGTTATCTGCCGTCTCGCGAGGGTTAAACACCAACGCGGTATAGAAGAAACAAAAGAAGATAATCGCAGCAGCGTAAAACATCACATACAGAGGCTGTCCAGGAGACAACATCAATGCCACTTCTTGTAACCAAGAAAATGACTCATTTTGGCCGAACCAATTTGCAATGGTTCCAGGGAACAAAATGATGCTTGACGCGAAAATCGGAGGAATAACACCTGCCATATTTACTTTTAACGGTAAATGCGTACTTTGCGCTGCAAAGACTTTACGCCCTTGCTGACGTTTTGCATAGTTAACGACGATACGACGTTGGCCACGCTCTACGAACACTACAAAATATGTGATAGCAACTATTATTACGCCGATAAGCAATAGGAACAATAAGTTCAAATCACCTTGTCGTGCTTGCTCTGCTGTTTGACCAATGGCCGTTGGCAGTCCAGACACGATACCCGCGAAAATCAATATAGAAATACCGTTACCGATACCTCTCTCTGTAATTTGCTCACCTAACCACATTAAAAACATGGTGCCGGTAACCAAACTCACAACAGCTGTGAAGTAAAAACCGAACCCTGGATTAATTACTAAACCTGAAATCAAGTTAGGTAAATTTGTCGCTATTCCAATTGCTTGGAATGTAGCCAACACTAACGTGAAATAACGTGTGTACTGACTAATTTTACGACGTCCTGCTTCGCCTTCTTTTTTAAGTTCCATCATCGGTGGATGCATAACAGTAAGCAACTGAATGATAATGGAAGCTGTAATGTATGGCATTATACCCAGGGCAAGAACCGAGGCACGCTCAAGAGCACCACCAGAGAACATGTTAAACATTTCTACAATGGTACCCTTTTGCTGGTCGAATAATTCAGCCAACACCGCGGCGTCGATACCAGGAATAGGCACATATGAGCCAAGCCTAAACACAATTATCGCACCAAGTACGAACAACAATCTTGATTTAAGCTCACTCAAGCCGCCTTTTGCGCTTGAATTTGATCCTGGTTTAGCCATCTAGCTTATTCCTCTACCTTACCGCCGGCCGCTTCGATTGCTTCGCGCGCGCCTTTTGTAACCTTCAAACCATTGATAGTAACAGCTCGTGAAATTTCACCGCTCTTAAGCACTTTAACGAACAACATTTCTTTCTTAACAAGACCTGCTGCTTTTAAAGTTTCAAGTGAAACCACTTCACCCTCTACCTTTGCAATTTCGCTCAACGTAACTTGGTCAGAAACCATAGACTTACGAGAAGTGAAACCGAATTTAGGTAGACGACGCTGAATTGGCATTTGTCCGCCTTCAAAACCAGGCTTTACAGAACCGCCAGAGCGAGACTTTTGACCTTTGTGACCACGGCCACCAGTTTTACCTAGACCAGAACCCATACCACGTCCAAGACGCTTAATCGATTTTTTTGCTCCTGGTGCAGGAGCAAGAGTATTTAAATGCATCTGTTACTCCTCCACTACTTCAACCATGTAAAATACACGGTTGATCATGCCACGAACAGAAGGGGTATCTTCGAGTTCACGAACATGACCGATGCGACGTAAACCTAGACCGGTAAGAGTTGCCTTATGCTTTGGAAGGCGACCGATAGCGCTTTTGGTTTGCTTAACTTTAATCATCTTAGCCATGTTCAATTACCCCAAAATCTGAGTTACAGACAATCCACGTTTAGCGGCAACTTGATCAGGCGAAGTCATTTCTGTCAACGCATTGATAGTTGCACGCACAACGTTAATTGGATTGGTAGATCCGTAACATTTTGAAAGTACGTTTTGTACGCCAGCGACTTCAAGTACTGCACGCATTGCACCACCGGCAATGATACCAGTACCTTCTGATGCTGGTTGCATGTAGACTTTAGAGCCTGAATGACGACCTTTAATTGGGTGCTGTAGCGTGTTGCCATTTAGATCAACGTCCACAAGATTGCGGCGCGCTTTTTCCATAGCTTTTTGAATTGCAGCAGGCACTTCACGTGCTTTACCGTAACCAAAACCAACACGACCATTCCCGTCACCTACTACTGTCAAAGCAGTAAAGCTAAAGATGCGACCACCTTTAACTACTTTAGATACACGGTTTACAGCAATTAGTTTTTCTAACAGGTCACCCTGTTGTTGAACTTCTACTTTAGCCATAATTAACTCCTAGAACTGAAGACCTGCTTCACGAGCAGCATCAGCCAATGCCTTAACTCGACCGTGATACTTAAAACCGCTGCGATCGAAAGCGACAGTCTTAATGCCTTTCTCGATAGCTCGTTCTGCAATCGCTTTACCAACTGCTACCGCAGCTTCTGCATTACCCGTTGACTTAACGGTAGTGCGAAGATCTGCTTCAACAGTAGAAGCCGCCGCCAACACCTGTGAACCGCAAGGAGCGATTAACTGTGCATATATATGGCGTGGTGTGCGGTTAATAACCAAGCGATGCGCGGCCAGTTCACTAATTTTTTTGCGTGCACGTGTAGCGCGACGCAAGCGAGCTGATTTCTTATCCATCGTATCACCTACCTACTTTTTCTTAGCTTCTTTACGACGCACAACTTCATCAGCGTAACGAACACCTTTACCTTTATAAGGCTCTGGCGGACGGTATCCACGGATGTTAGCTGCAACCTGACCTACCAACTGCTTATCGGCGCCTTTAACGACGATTTCAGTTTGACTAGGAGTTTCAACCGAAATACCTTCAGGCATTTCGTATGCTACAGGGTGTGAGAAACCAAGTGTTAAATTTAGTTTTTTACCTTGCGCTGCCGCACGATAACCAACACCATTTAACTGAAGTTTTTTCTCAAAACCTTGAGATACACCAATTACCATTGCATCTAACAAAGAGCGAGCTGTACCAGCTTGAGCCCAACCGTTAGCAACACCTTCACGAGGTGAAGCTTTAAGTTGGTTCTCTTCTTGAACAACTTCAACTGCATCATTGAATACACGGCTTAGTGTACCGTTTTTACCTTTAACTGTGACTTCTTGCCCAGCGATAGTAACTTCTACGCCAGATAAAACGTCTACAGGAGCTTTTGCTATACGTGACATTTTTATCCCCTTACGCTACGTAGCCGATGATCTCACCACCCATACCCGCTTTACGCGCGGCACGGTCAGTCATCACACCTTTAGAGGTAGAAACGATAGCAACACCTAAACCACCCAATACTTTTGGCAACTCATCTTTTTTCTTGTAGATGCGAAGACCAGGGCGACTTACGCGCTCGATGCTTTCAATTACTTTCTTGCCTTCGAAGTACTTAAGCGCAACTTCTAAAACAGGTTTAACGTCACCAGAAACTGCGAAGTCTGTAATGTAACCTTCTTCTTTAAGTACGGCTGCGATAGCAACACGTAACTTAGATGAAGGCATAGATACAGAAACTTTGCTAGCCATCTGACCGTTACGAACACGTGTAAACATGTCCGCGATAGGATCTTGCATGCTCATATTAGCTACTCCTTACCAGCTGGCTTTTTTAAGGCCAGGTACTTCACCGCGCATCGCTGCTTCACGCAACTTAATACGGCTAAGACCAAACTTGCGTAGGAAACCATGTGGACGGCCAGTAATACGACAACGATTTTGTTGACGTGTACGAGCTGAATCACGTGGAAGTTGTTGTAGCTTAAGAACAGCGTCCCAACGTTCTTCGTCAGAAGAGTTGACGTTGCTGATAGTTGCTTTAAGTTCAGCTCGTTTAGTAGCGAACTTAGCAACTAGCTTGGCGCGTTTTACTTCGCGCGCTTTCATTGATTCTTTTGCCATAACCCTACCCTTACTTTTTAAATGGGAAACTAAACGCACTAAGAAGTGCATGTGCTTCCGCATCGGTTTCAGCGCTAGTCGTGATAGTAATATCCATACCGCGAATTTTATCTACCTTATCGAAATCGATTTCCGGGAAGATAATTTGCTCACGAACACCCATGCTATAGTTTCCACGGCCGTCAAACGACTTAGGATTCAAGCCACGGAAGTCACGGATACGAGGAATTGCAATTGATACTAAACGTTCAAAGAATTCCCACATACGTTCACCACGTAGGGTTACTTTACAGCCAATCGGATAACCTTCACGGATTTTAAAACCCGCTACAGATTTGCGAGCAACAGTAACAACAGGCTTCTGACCAGCAATTGCTTGCATGTCAGCAGTTGCGTTTTCCAACACCTTTTTGTCTGCTACCGCTTCACCTAAACCCATGTTTAGAGTGATTTTCTCAATCCGAGGGACTTGCATGACGCTTTTGTAGTTGAACTGCTTCGCAAGTTCCGCTACTACTGTTTCTTTATAGAAATCATGCAGTTTCGCCATCGTACTCTCCAATTATTAAACCAGTTCACCGTCAGATTTGAAGAAACGAACTTTTTTGTCGTCTTCAAAACGGAAACCTACGCGATCTGCTTTACCCGTTTTAGGGTTAACAATCGCTACATTTGACACGTGAATTGATGCTTCTTTCTCAATAACACCACCAGTAACACCCAATTGAGGGTTAGGTTTCTGATGCTTCTTCACCAAGTTCACACCTTCAACGATTAAGCGGTCAGCCGCTGGAAGAACTTTAAGCACTTTGCCTAGTTTTCCTTTGTCTTTACCTGCCAAAACGATGATTTCATCATCACGACGAATTTTTCTAGCCATTATCGTGACTCCTTATAGTACCTCAGGGGCCAGTGAGACGATTTTCATGTTATTAACACGAAGCTCACGAGTGACCGGGCCAAAGATACGCGTACCAATTGGTTGCTTGTTTGCGTTAAGCAAAACAGCTGCGTTGTTATCAAAACGGATCGAAGATCCATCAGAACGACGAACGCCTTTTCTAGTACGCACCACCACTGCAGTTAGCACATCACCTTTTTTTACTTTACCGCGAGGAATTGCTTCTTTAACGGTAACTTTAATGATGTCGCCAATATGTGCATAACGGCGATGCGAGCCACCAAGAACCTTAATACACTGAACCCTGCGAGCACCCGAGTTATCGGCTACATCCAGGTTAGTTTGCATTTGGATCATGTTAGTGCTCCGCTGTTAGTTAAGACTCTCACGAGTCGTACTGTTTACTAAAAAACCAGCGTTATTGCTGACTTTTTATACATACCCCTATTAAAAGGGCGCGAAATACTAACAGAAAATGTACAGTGGCGATAGTCGAATTTGCAAAAAAGTGTCATCAAAGCCAAGTTATTTTTCAGTTACTGCTAAACGACAATTAAATACCATTTAAAACAGTAGGTTACCTAAGCTCAATTGATTTAAAAATAATGCATTCATAGGGAAAAATACAGCTTAATAGCAAGAGACCACTCGACCTGATAAATAGTACTGTTCTACGCGATGAATTTCTGAGTTTGTTTCGTTAATATCGGTGCGTGGCTTTTAGGGGGGATTTTAGTTTTAACTATCTACCGCTCAATCATATACTCTATCAAAAATATAATAAGTATCCGAAAAGGTAACCAATACCGCTAAACTCAGAATGATAACCTTTTCGTGCGCATCTATATCCCCTTTTAACGCTAATGCAATACTATATAATGCAGTTACCGCATCACGCTAAAAAGGGACAGATAGCACGACTCACTGTCGTGAGGCTATCCCAAATAAGTTAGTTTTGGTAAATCAGCTTTCCCTTCTCTGGGTTATTTATTAAGGCGTCGTACTTTTCTTCTAAAAGATGACGCTTAATTTTAAGAGTTGGGGTTAGAAGGCCGTTATCGACAGTCCAATCATCTTTCATGATCACAAACCGGTCTAGCACTGCGTGGCTTTCTAAACCACTATTAACCGATTCCAACGTCGCAAGCAGACTCTTCTCAATTTTATCCTGGTCTTTTTTTGCCGCATCTTCTGATAACACAACCAACGCGATAGGCTGTTTTAACTGAGAACCGGTGACACACACCTGCTCAACGGAGGAATTCCCCATAATCAGTGCTTCGATGGGCACAGGAGCGATGTATTTTCCTTTGGCTGTTTTGAAAATCTCTTTTAATCGCCCAGTGATTTTCACATAGCCATCGCTGTCGATAGCCCCTTTATCGCCGGTCCTAAGGTAGCCATCTTCAGTGAATGTCTCAGCGGTTTTCTCAGGCTCCAAATAGTACTCTTGCATATTACAAGGCCCTTTAACTTGGATCTCTCCTTCATCACCAATTCTAATGTCTACACCTTCATAGGCACGACCAATACTACCAATTTTGTCCTCTCTAAAGGGCACACAACAGGTACCATAGGCGCTATTCTCCGTCATACCCCAACCTTCTGATATTTTCACACCTATGTTTAAGAACCACTTTAACGTGGCAGGCGATATTGGTGCTGAGCCACTGGCACACATACGCGCTTTGTCTAAGCCAAGTTTCGTTCTAATTTTACCCGCTACAATATTGCCAACAAACGGTATCTTTAGAAGGAAATCGAGTTTCTTCTGAGGCATGTTTGCCAGTACGCCCATTTGGAATCTTGTCCAAAGTCGCGGTACTGATATGAATAATGTTGGTCTTAAATGGCAAATGTCCCGATTGAAGGTATCAAGTGACTCAATGAAGCCAATCTGAGTGTTTGCATAAAAGCTAGCCATTTCAACTAGAACTCGTTCAGTAATATGAGCTAACGGTAAGTAGCTCAATATGCGGTCATCTGCCCCAACATTTAATTCGTTTTTAGAGTTGCTTGCTGCCCAACTAATGGAATTATAAGTGTGCACCACGCCTTTGGGGTTGCCCGTACTACCTGAGGTATAAATGATCGTCATGGTACTGTCTAGTTCAGGCACTGGGCGCTCTATATAGGGCTCATTTGCCATTAGACTGTCCCAATCTTGGTCCGCTTCAATACCTGGATAAGGAAAGGCTAATTTAGTCACGCCATCCGGGATCGCCGCTACTTGCTCTGCGGTATCATCTAATTTACCAACAAAAATAACCGGGCAAGCCGCATGATTTAGAACGTACTGAATCGTTTTTTCGCCAGCAGTGGAATATATCGGAACTGACACATGGCCTGCCAGCATAATGGCAAGATCAGTAATGAACCATTCAGCACAATTTTTTGATAATAGGGCAATGTGGCTGCCTGCGGGTAAATTGAGTGCTATTAATCCTGCTGCAACGCGACGCACTTTGTCTGCCGTTTGTGCCCAAGTATAACTAATCACCGCACCGTTAATAGGTTGCTTTAAATATACCTTTTGAGGTGTTGAATCTTCCCAGTGGTACATCATTTCTAGGGGCGTTTGTAACGACATTTCATCTCCAGTACACTTTTCTACATTCTGATAACAATGTTATAACGATTGAAGTGACACAGGTCAAACAACTATAAGACTTCAGCATTTATTTTGCGTATCGATATAAATAAAGCGAATTAATACAGCTCATTTTCTAGGCAAAAAGCCCTACTTTAGTACTAACTCAGTGCTGTTTTGTGATTTGGTCAAATTGTTCGACAACCCAGCGAGAGAAATGCTGAACTTTTATACGGGAAAAATGAGAGGGTGGCGCAACCAAATAATAGGCGTATTGACAGGGGAAATTAAAGTCAAACAACCGGACTAATTGTCCTTTTTCTAATTGTTCGTAAATCAAGCTATTACGGATCATCGCAAAACCTTGCCCCGCTAATGCGGCTTCAATTATGGTGACACTAGAGTCATCCACTTGGAGCGAGGTGTGACCCTGTCCAAGGGGCAGGTTGTGCATCTCATAGAATTTATTCCACGCCAGCATAATATCACTGCTTTTTTCTTTTAGTGTCGGCAAGTTGACTAAATGCTCGGGGGTTAGCGCTTTTTCCTTTAAACCAGGATGACAAACTAAGTAAAGCGTGTCTTCCAACAACTTTTGACTCTCCAAGTTCGGATAATCGCCCGTACCAAAGCGTATCGCTACATCGATATCATTCGCTTCGAAATCTAATAGGGTATTTGTTGGTTGAATCTTTACATTCATATCTGGCTGCAGTGTTTGAAACTTCGATAATCTAGGCACCAACCACCGAATTGACAACGACTCAGTGGCTGTGATGGTTAAGCTATTAGGCTGATCATCTGCCGCTACGCTGTCTACTCCGTTTAAGAATGATGTGAAACCTGACGCCACATATGGCGCTAGCCTTTGTCCCGCTTGAGTAAGGGAGACACTTCGATGGCCTCTTATAAATAATTGGCAACCTAAAAACGCTTCTAAGGTTTTTATATGTTGACTAATAGCGGCCTGGGTCACAAATAGCTGATCGGCTGCTTCTTTGAAGCTCAATGTCTGCGCCGCAACAGAAAAATAGCGTAAAGCATTTAAAGGGGGTAATTTACGCATCCGCCTACCTCGATTAAGTTTTACTTAACTGTAGTTTAGTTTTGCTCGTTTGTCAGGCCCTCCTAGGCCCTCTATCTTAAAAGCCACTAACCACGAGGAGAACTACATGTTTATCAATCTAGAAAACACCTTTCGGGCTATTCGATTTGCCTTATTTATGCTAGTTATTTTATTAATGAGTCACAGCAGTTATGCTGTTCAGCCATTAGAAAAACTATACGCTTTACCTGGCTATCCTTATGAACCATTAGTGAGACGCGCAGAAAAAGTCGCAATTACATACAAACAGGAAGGAAATATGGTTCGTTGCAACGCTGAAATTAGCCAGCACGATACGCACTGGAAAAGCGAACCGCGACTCATAGGCCAGGAAGCCTTCGATGAGGCACCATTACGGTCTTGCTTAGATAGAAGTGATGCTAAGAAACTGCTGAAGGCCTCATACCAATAAGAAATGTGCGCAGCGGTAGATTTATAAAAACGCTGCGCATGAATTAACTAAAACGTGGAAGAGTCTACTTATAACGCCCGTTGGCGTACTATTTCATATAAGCAAACGCCTGTCGCTACAGACACATTCAAGCTTGATACAGAGCCCGCCATTGGCAGCTTAATAAGCTCATCGCAATGTTCTCGGGTAAGTCTGCGCATTCCTTTCCCTTCAGCCCCCATGACTAAGGCGATTGGCCCTTGCATTTTACACTGATAAATACTTTGTGTTGCTTCCCCAGCGGTCCCTACCACCCATACGCCAGCGTCTTTAATTTCGCGTAAGGTACGAGCCAGGTTAGTGACCTGTATAAGCGGGATAAGATCAGCTGCGCCACATGCAACTTTTCGAACGACTGGCGTTAACGCTACCGAGTTATCTTTCGGTACCACAATGGCATCAATTCCTGCTGCATCGGCAGTACGCAAGCATGCACCTAAATTATGCGGGTCAGTTACGCCATCTAGCACGAGTAAGAAGGGTGTAGCGCTTTTCTTGATGATGTCGTCTAAGTCGTTTTCGTTAAACTGTTTGCCAGGTTTAGCTTTTGCCACTACACCTTGGTGTTGCTCACCATTGACTTTGTCGTCTAACGTTTTGCGCTGACAAAACTGCACTGCAATACCAAACTTACGCGCATGATTAATAATGGTATTGATAGGCTTATCATCTCGGCCTTTAAGCACAAACAGTTCAATTAACCTCTCAGGCTCACGCTCAATAACAGCCTCTAATGCGTGAATACCATACAACCACTCATGTTGAGCCATGGTTACTTCTTCCTCTTATTTGACGATGAGCGGCGTGGCTTCGAAGCAGGTTTAGAGGCGGTGCCTCCTTTATTACTCGAACGACGCGTGCGCGGTTTCTTTTTGTTTGCGCCAGTTTTGTCGCTATCACTTGCTGCTTTAGCTCCGGCTTTTGATACTGGGCTTTCTTTGCCTGAGGTATTTTTTGCTGACCCTTTTTTACTCGATGTCGATTTCTTTGCGCCTCGTCTTCCCCCTTTTGGTTTAGGCGGAGCTTTAGCCAATACGAAGTCTATTTTTCGTTCATCTAGATTCACCCCTGCCACTTTGACTTCAAGAGGATCACCAAGACGATACACAATACCGGAATTTTCACCCACTAAATGCTGCTTGGTTTCGTCAAACTGATAAAAATCGTTATCAAGTGCAGAAATATGTACCAAGCCGTCAATATGGAACTCTGTTAGACGCACGAAGAAACCAAAACTGGTGACGGATGCAATAACGCCATCAAATGTATCCCCAACATGGTCAAGCATAAACTCGCATTTGAGCCAGTCTGATACGTCTCGAGTTGCATCATCAGCCCGTCGCTCAGTCATTGAACATTGTTCCCCTAGCGCATCCACTTCTTCTTCTGTGTACGCTTTACCGCCAGTTTTACTTTTTTGTTGCTGTTTTTTATCTATCGTGGCTTTTAATGCACGATGCACCACGAGATCAGGATAGCGGCGAATGGGCGAAGTAAAGTGAGCATAGGCATCAAGCGCCAAACCAAAATGACCAATATTTTCGTGACTATATACGGCTTGTTTCATTGAACGAAGCAGCATAGTTTGAATAAGCTCTTGATCCGCTCTACCCTGAATTTTACTGATCACCTCGGTGAATTCTTGCGGAGACGCGTCCTTACTAATGTGGTGCGTTATGCCCACCTCAGCCAAATATGACAAGAATGCGCTCAGCCTATCTGAATCTGGCTCATCATGAATGCGATATAAGGCTTCAGCCTTTTGCTTACTCAAGGTTTTTGCTGCCGCCACATTCGCTAGGATCATGCACTCTTCAATCAGTTTGTGCGCATCATTACGCGTCACTGGTACGATCGTGTCTATTTTTCGCTGAGCATTAAATACAAATTTACTTTCTTGCGTCTCAAACTCAATAGCACCGCGCTGATTGCGTCTACGTTTTAATGTACGGTACATATCATGTAAATTTTTAAGATGGGGAACCTGCTCTGCGTAACGCTTATGCAATTCAGGATTAGCTTGCCCCTCCTCTTTCAATAGTTCCCATACTTTGGTGTAGGTAAGGCGCGCTTTGGAGTTCATAACAGCTTCATAAAACTGATGTTCCGCTAGCTCCCCGTTTGCGTTAATGGTCATTTCACAGACCATACATAAACGGTCGACTTGCGGGTTTAAAGAGCACAAACCATTGGACAGCACTTCGGGCAACATAGGAATAACTTGCTCTGGGAAGTATACTGAGTTACCGCGGTTTTGAGCTTCGCTATCCAGTGCAGTGCCAGGTCTGACGTAATAACTCACATCTGCTATTGCAACCCATAACTGCCAGCCACCATCTTCTAACGGTTCGCAAAAAACAGCGTCATCAAAATCGCGGGCGTCTTCACCGTCAATGGTGACCAGAGGCAGTTGGCGTAGATCTATTCTATTTTCTTTGGCTTCTTCAGGTACTTGCTCGGTCAGAGTGGAGATTTGCTTGGTGACACCTTTAGGCCATGCATGAGGAATATCGAATGTGCGCAGTGCCATGTCGATTTCCATACCCGGCGCCATATGTTCACCCAATACTTCTAACACCTTACCAATCGCGTTGACTCGGCGTCTTGGGCGCTGAACAATTTCAACCACCACAATAAAACCTTGGCGAGCGCCGTTTACATATTCGCCAGGAATAGTAATTTCGTGATTAATACGGCTATCATCCGGTATGACTAACCCCACGCCGTTTTCAAAGAAGTAGCGGCCCACAATAGGCTCGCTGCGTGGCTCGATGATTTTCGCTATGCGGGCTTCTCGGCGGCCTCTGTTATCAGTGCCACTTTCTTTAACCAGCACCACATCGCCATGCAGCACTGTAGACATTTGCGCATTATGAATAAATAGGTCTTTTTCACCATCATCGCGCTTTAAAAAACCAAACCCGTCTCGGTGGCCAATCACACGCCCTTGAATCAGCTCTTCTAATTTAAGCTTGGCGTATTTTTTATCACGATTGAATTCGATTTGCCCTTCGCGCTCCATTGCCCGCAAACGACGTTGAATACCAATTCGGCTATCTTCATCTTCTGCATTTAATAGGTGACAAAATTCAAGAAAGGATAACGGTTTTTTGGCTTTAGTGAGTAATTCGAGCAGATATTCTCGGCTCGCCACTGGATTTTCGTATTTTTCTTTCTCGCGCTGGTAAAAGGGATCGTCGCTCATATAAGTGATGGCGTTTCCAAGTTAGGTAAATGTTGCGCCTAGTATAACGAAGCTGGCGCAATTAAAAACGCTTAATTGATAACGATAAAGCCCAACTTGTTATGCATTGAATAAAGTGACGACTTTAAAAAGGAATGACTTAGGACTCTAAAGGCCGTTTTGCTTTGCGAACCGCCTTAGGGTGCATCAGTTTTTCTAGTTTAGATAAACAGTTGGCAATTTTTTGATGTGTTTTTTTGTCGTTAGTCACCGCGTTGTATAACCAATGATACGCATCTTCGTAATCATATGGGCTACCGTAGCCGTCGAGAAACAATTCGACCAATTCTATTTGGGCTTTTTGATTACCCAACATGGATGCTTCACGTAAAAAGACCACCGCACGTTCTTTATCCTGCTGTACTAGCTTACCTTTTGAATAGTACCGACCAAGTTGTTCCAACCCTTCAGGTAAGCCTTGATCAGCGGCTTGACGCATAAAGTTAATACCACGCTCGGGCTCAGCATCTACGCACACGCCCCATGCAAGCATGTCACCCCATAAAAATTGATAGGCAGGTATTTTTAAGGTTTGCGCTCTGGCTTCTATGTCTTGCACTAATTGGCAGTCATCTAAAACAACCCGACTTAAGTGTTCATTGCGATGAATTAAACGCAATAGCTCATCTTGAGAATATAGCTGGACTGCTTTGAGCTCTTCTGCCGCGAAACTAACAGAAGCCCCTACCGTGGTTAAACTTAAACAACCAGCAAGCAAGCCTAGATTGAACAATTTAGAGAATGACATTTTCATAGTGATATCTATTTACCGAGACATATAGGTTTTATCGGCAGCAATTTGAATTGGTAAACCCTTAACTGCCGAATGTATTTTCTATATTCAGGTCAGAATAGAGATCCCCCGTTAACTTGCCAACGCTGACTGAACCACTTGTGCATGTTCAATCAAGTCGTGACCTAAATCGGTCAAGTAACCGCCATCTGGTAGTGTCACTATGCCTTTTTCAAATAAGCGCTTAGCGGCATCAATGAGTTCAGGCTCTGCGTCATGATGTATTTTTAAGCCTTGCATCAAGCTAGTGGTAGGAAACTTCAATAATAAATTAAACTCGTTGACCATTTCGTTCGTAAGTGACATAGGCAATCCTCGATGATGATTATTGTGTGATAAAGACAATACATTCGGGCTTTCTCAGCTTACTTTAACCAGGGATATACACACACCAAGTGTGAAGATAAACCTCCACTTAACGCGATATAAAAGTATGTCGAGCTAACCCGCTAATTTTACATATCATGCTATGCCAATAAACCACTAGATGTTGATAAAATCAAGCCAAAAACGACAAAGACTATGTATCAATGTGATATTCAATCAAAGGGAAATAGCTAAAAATAACAAGGTCTAACGATCCATCTCGTAACTTAGCACCGAGCAGTTTATACTCTGGTATAGTAAATTGTCACTTTCAATGTTCTTCTTTGTATTACAACATTGATTGAAGTACACCTTAGCAGTTTGAACCACTCGTTATTCTGCACATTTCGGAAGGCACAATAAGCGCCAATAGTTGGCGCTGTTAAAACACCTTCACTCACATTTTAATTATTTGCGCTCAAGTTAGCGCAATTTGATATAGCGCAGAACATTATTATGCATCACACACTATGTAAGGTTGAATCCATTGTTGCTCTCAACCCTGTCGTCAGCCTAGTGACTTTGACACCTCAGCAGCCCTTTACCCATCAGGCTGGTCAATACCTTAAAATCGTCATGGACGAGGGCGACCAACGCCCGTTTAGTATCGCCACGGCTCCTCGAGAAGATGGCACCATTCAATTGCATATAGGCGCAGAGCCAGGCAACAGTTACGCTGGTGAAGTGCTTGAAAAAATGCGCAATGAAGGCGAAATCACGGTAAACGGTGGCTTAGGTAATGCGTATGCGCAACTAGAAACCAGCATGCCCACTATTTTACTTGCTGGCGGTACAGGCTTTTCTTATACCCAAGCTATCTTGCATAAGATGCTTGAGGTGACTGAATCGGTTGAAGGTCACAAAGATCCCATTTTCCTATATTGGGGCACCCGCTCTACCGCTGACATGTATGCTTACGATGAACTTGTCGCTCTTGATAAAAAACATGCCCACTTTACCTTTGTTCCTGTAGTTGAGCATCCAGGGCATCAATGGTCAGGTAAAACTGGCTATGTACATAAAGCCGTACTTGAAGATTTCGTTAGCCTTGAACCCTACCGTGTCTATGTGGCAGGTCGATTTGAAATGGCTGGTGTCGCACGAGAAGACTTTCACCAGCAGGGTTTGATATTGAAAAACTTGTTCGGCGACGCTTTCGAATTTATTTAAACGCTAATGAATTGACTGCAAAGGGTAAGTAAAAGACTTACCCTTTGAATCTTACTATCTGCTACACCGCGCCACTGAAATCAAGTTGGCGCCATGCTTCATAAACAAACACTGATACCGCATTAGACAAATTCATGCTGCGACTGTCCGCCAGCATAGGGATCCTCACGCGCTGCTCTGGTGGCAAACTTTGTATTACTTCATTGGGCAATCCGCGTGTTTCAGGGCCAAACAACAAGGCATCGCCTTTTTGATACTCCGCTTTAGCGAAAAAGGTTGTTCCCTTTGTCGTACAAGCAAAAACGCGTTTAGGTTGGCGTGATTCAATATAAGCTTCCAAAGATGCATGCCTGACCACATTAGCAAATTCGTGATAATCCAACCCAGCTCGGCGTACCCGTTTATCGTCCCATTCAAACCCTAAAGGCTCAATTAAATGTAAAGCAAAGCCCGTATTGGCACATAAACGGATAATATTGCCGGTATTGGGCGGAATTTCAGGTTGGTATAATACGATGTCTAGCATGAAGTTGGTCACATAAGTCACAATGGCGGACATTCTAACAAAATGCACTAGTATGAGTAAGGCTTATCTGGCAGGTGCAAGTTGCAAGAAAGCTAAAATAGCCTCTAGACAGGGCACCCGATATTGATCCTCTTCTAGCAACATTTCGTGTCTGGCACCTGCGATGTGCTGCACCTCACAGTGAGGTATTTCGGCTAAAACTCGACTCTGCCTTTTGTTATCCACCACTGTGTCATCTCCTGCTTGGATGGCCCAAACAGGAAGCCTAATTTGGCTCGCTTGGGCTTCAATGGTGTCCATCGCTCTTAACGCAGCACGCAGCCAATGGCCTGTCACACCGCCTAGCTGAACTTCAGGCTGCAGGTTATATTCATCGCGAAATAATCGGTAACGTATATTGCTATGGGTTAACTCGTTGAGCGCAAATTCAGTCTCACGATAATTTCTTTGTCCCGGAAAGTAACTCGCGTCATGCCCTAAACCGCGGCTAATCAATAAATTGGTACCAATCAAAATATTCGCCAACCAATTTGGTAACGCAGGACGAATACCAAACATAGGTGCACACACAATCAGTTGAGCGAAGTCTTGAGGGTGTGCTAACACATATAAGGCTCCGATGGCACATCCCATCGAGTGGCATACTAATTGAGGTTTATGCTGCGTGTTCGGCTCGATGACTTGTTGATAAAAAACTTTAAAGTCAGCAACATAATCAGCAAAGTCATGCACAAAGCCCATTTGCGGGTTTTGCGTCATACGGTCTGATAAACCTTGGCCTCGGTGATCATGTATAAACACCGAATAACCATTTTGGTACAAATCAAACATCACTTCTTGGTACTTCACCCAAGACTCTATTCGGCCGGTCGATATAGCAACCGCTCCTTTCTCCTCAGGATGAGATAAATAGGCATAGCTAATATTGATACCAGAGTGACCTTCAAAGCGACCTTTTACAAGTGAACGCATTAAGGGCTTTATCTCGTCTTGGTAGATTTGCTCAAGTTCACTTTCTGCGCTTATCAGGTATTTGCCCGTCATACGTTCGCTCTATTATTCACTCTGTGCTGCGTAGCTTATCAAAGGGGAAAAGCAGTGAACACAATGGGGCTAAACAATAATAGGTAAGCAAATATGCACACACAATCCACCTTTCACCTGATTGTGTGCGCTAATCTTACCTTTATGGGCTGCAATCGCACGACTGGCAATGGCTAAACCTAAACCAATACCACCACTATCTCGCTCCCTCGCGCTTGAAACACGATAAAATGGTTGAAATATATTCTCTAAATCTGATTCAGGAATACCTTTACCATCATCACAAATAGCTATATTTACGTCCGCTTCTTTGACCTTAAGCGTAAAAGTGACATTGCGCTGTGCGTACTTCACTGCATTGCGCAGTACATTTTCAATACCGCTTGCAAGTAAGTCCTCATCAGCGTTTATTGTGGCATCAGCTTCAATATCAACGACTAACGTTTTCCCTTGTGAGTTGGCTTCAAATTCACAGTCGGCTAATAAACCGGTTAGTAAGGTATCAAAACTCATCGCTTGCTTTTGAGAAACGCGCGCATTGTTGTCAAGCCTCGACAGCATCAAAACTTGGGCAACCATGCTCTCCATTTGATGGGCTTCTTTTTCAATTCTGGCTAATGCTTGCTCGTTACTCTTCGTATCATTAGAAGACTCTTGTTGTTGTGCGATACCTATTGCTAGCTGCATACGAGTCAAAGGGGAACGTAATTCGTGAGAGATATCTGCGAGTAAACGTTTCTGGCCATTTAGTAGCGTCTCTATTTGCTCTGCCATATGGTTAAAGTCTCTGCCTAACCGCCCTATCTCATCGCCTCGATGACTGGCCGAGCCGACGCGACTACTCAAAGCCCCGCCCGCCATTCTCTTACTCGCAACTTGCAATTGCTTTATTGGTTTCACCAAGGACCAAGCAATTAACGAACACAGTGTTGCACTTATGAGTAACACCAAGAAAATGAGTAACAAAGGTGGTCTGTGACGTAATTCACCACTAAACCCCATTGGTCGAGGACGCCCAGCGAATAGCAGATAATCTGTGCCAGAAATACGTGTGGTAACGGGGCCAAACATATCCCCAAAGGGTGTCACAATGCGCAGGGGATTAGCTGAGCCAATTAAATCTAGAAACGGTTTTTCATTTGGCAAATGTGGCATAGGGCCCCGTAGCGTAAATTCTTTGGTTTGTGGCTCAAGTAAAAATACCATGAGTTTTCCACGTTGCCCTGTACGTTCTAATATGTCTTTCAGTGTGTCCTCACCTCTGCTGCGCGCCACCTGGCGTTGCAAGGCTCTCTCGATACTCTCAAGCATAAAATGCTGCTTGTCATCCATGGGTAAATAGTCAACGCTAGGTGCGATACTTTGCATAATCCATACTGCACCCACGATCATGGCAATGGTGGTACACCAAAACCACAAAAAGATACGACCATATAAGCTTCGAAATGGATTTAAATAGAGCAGGCGTTTCATAGCTCACCCAAATAGACGTAGCCTACACCCCGATGGGTTTTAATTTTCTCTTGCTCGCTAAACATGTTTAGCTTTTTACGTAAATTGCTCACATGCATATCAATGCTGCGATCAAACGCCGCTAGTTTTCGACCCAGTACCTGCTCACTGATCGCCTGCTTAGGCACCAAGTCAGGGCTGCTACTCATTAACAACCTCAGTACAGCAAACTCTGTCCCTGTCAGCTCTACTTCATGTGAATTACAAGCCACAGTTTGTGCAGCAATGTTTAACTGCACGTCACCGATTTCAATCATGTTCTGTTTTTGTTTGTCACTCTGCAGGCCGGCCTGAATATCAACCCGGCGCACAATCGCTTTAACGCGGGCAGACAACTCTCTGTGATTAAATGGCTTTGCCAAATAATCATCCGCGCCTAACTCCAAGCCCAATATTCTGTCAAAGTCATCGCCCTTCGCTGTTAACATCAATACAGGGGTAACGTGCGTACTGCGCAGACGTTTTAATACTTCAAAGCCGTCCACTTTAGGCAGCATGACATCCAATATAATCAAATCAAAATGCTGCCCAGATTTAGCCGCCAGAAGTCCAGCTTCTCCGTCACTAGCGACTTGAACTGTATATCCTTGCGCGGTGAGATACTCTTGTAGTAACTCGGTAAGGGCTTGATCATCATCAATCAGCAACAAAGACTTTTCTAGCATGTACACTTTCCTTCAAACTGCAGCAACCTCACAATGGGCGCATGAATACATATAAAATAATACCGAAACCAGCGCGACCTAGCTGCCGATTTACGTAATCTTTACACTGGCTTTGCGTTTCTTTGCGCTAGTGCTGATAACCTGATTTTGTTGTTTAATATAATAAGGCTTACTCAATGCGAACGTTAAAATCATTGTTTACTCCCATCGCGGTTTCCATAGCCATTATTTTGGCTCAGCCATCAGCAAGTGCCAAGCCACCAGAGCACAAAGCGCAGATAAGCTTACGCCATTTTTTAAAACAAGTGGATTTAACCGATAGCCAACGTCAAGACGTTCGTTTATTGATGCAGCAGAACCGCGCCACAAAAAACACTTATCAGCCAGATCAAGAATCGACTCGCGAGGCTGTACGCAACCTAATACAAACTGATGAATGGCATGAAGCTGATATCAGCAGTGCACTGGAAGCAGAGCTGCATTTACAAGCCCAGTTGATGTGGTTAAATATTCAAACACAACACCAAATATGGCTGACTTTAAATGAAGCGCAAAAAGCACAGATCCTAACCGAGCTTAATATCACTAGCGAAGATGCGTATAGCGAAAATGCCCTTGGCGAAATTGCTCACAATGAACTTAAGCAACAAAACGAAGAACGCCGTCAAGGCAAACGTGAAATGCATCAAGAGCAGCGTCAGAAAAAGCTCATCGCTGCTCTTAATTTAACGGATGAACAACAAGCTCTTTTAGTATCGCAACGCGCTGCCGAAAAAGCCGATAGAGAAGCACACAAACCTGTACAACAAACACTAAAAGCTGAGTTTATTGGGCTCGTCACCGCTGAAAATCTGAACGAATCTGACTGGATAGCGCTACAAGCTCAAACCCAAACGAGCCGATTTGAACATGCTTTTACCAGAGCAAAAAATCAATATACCTTTTGGAACAGCCTCAGCAGTGAGCAACAACATACACTGCAGGAAATAATCACCAAACAGCAACGGGAGCAGAAAAGACGGCCTCGCTTTAGGCGCAAAGACGAGTCATAAAAAACGAATTGATACGAACTGGCTTCAAGCAAACCTTAAACTGATTGGCTTTTTTAATGCTCAATAATCGCTGCTAATAGCGGCCTTCATTTACACTACTGCCGCGCAGCGGCCATAGATACTTTGCGAATACGGAAAATAATAGGAACAAGGATAATCCACACGTTATCCCGCAACAAAAATGCTCAGCAACCACAGAGTTCAGCTGTTGAACTCAGTGGTTTCAATTTCTGAAAAATATCTAAAAATGTCTTTTGAATCACTCCAGTCCGTTACCTCACCAATGCGTTAAGACTTCCTAAGCGCAAAACTTACACTACCTTAAAATTCAGGCATGGCGCGTTCGTATAATCCTTCAATAAATAATGGTGAGGTAATTATCATGTCAGCCGTGGAGGTGTTGCACGCGACAGGCAAATTCCAAACTGAGCATAAACGTAGCAAAGCTTTTACGTCTGGGTCGTGGGGCGCAGGGTTAAGCGGGTCCCAAAAGAAAATCAAACTGTCTAATTGGCCTTCAGCAATCAAAGCACCTATTTGTTGATCGCCCCCCAACGGCCCGCTTTTAAAACGTTTTACCGGCAAATTAAGCGCTTCTTGAAGTAAGCCCCCTGTCGTTCCCGTTGCCACCAATGTGTGCTTTTCCAGTTCGCTTTTGTGTTCAAGTGCCCAGCGTATTAGCTCTGGCTTTTTATGATCGTGTGCAACGAGCGCTATCGTTTTGTGCATATGTTCCTCAATAATTCATTTAAAAATCGTTGTTCTATTCAGCGCTATTTTTTAAAGCACTTTATAAGTCTATACGGTGTACAGCGCTTGAGACTTTTTGCTGCTTTGTCATTCCGCCGAGTGTGACAAAATGCTTACCCGTACCGCTTCCTACACCCAGCAGCCCCCTATGGTCCATAGTGGCCGTGTCCATATCGGTGACTTGCCAGCTCGACTGAGTAAAGTCATAACGCCACACTTGGCTGCTCGGGCTTGAAGGCTTTTGGTTGTAGCCTATTCCATTGTAGTTATATGGGTTATCACTGCCGCCAACAAATATGGCCGAATGTGTTACTTCATCTCCTGCTGCAGCCATGCGATAACGCGCGGTCGAAGTAGGATGAGCAACAGTGCGCCAATCAATTTTTGTAATATTTTTTTCGTCGATGCTGCCGTGATAGCACGCAGGCTCAGCAGAAAACGTGCGGCGTTTATCAGGCTGTGCATCCACCTTTACGCCATCACAAAGCAATATATTATTGCTAACTATCGCTGCTGCATGGCCGAACACAGGCTTTCCTAAAAATGGGGAACCTTGCTGCCAAGTATCGGTTTTCACGTCGTAAATCTGGACTAAGTTAACGTTCCCATCGTTATGCCAACCGCTGATTAAATACACATAACGCTGTTGAAAGACGAGAGCAACAGCATCATCTACCGGCACGGGGGTGACCGCGATGGGATAATAAGTATCTTTTAACACGTCATAGCGAAAATTATCTGGGCTTGATATTTCGTTATGCGCAGCATCCACTGTGTAACCACCGAATATAAATGCCATATCGCCTACCCCTACAGCAATGCTAGCTAAACGGCCTGACTGGGGCAAACTAGAGGGAACAGGCGATTTTTGTTGCCATCGATTAATCGCTATATCCTTTCCAAGCTTAAGCGCCCATGCTTTATTGTGCACCGCTTCGTGGGTTTTAGTTGAGCCTAGCCCCATGAACGAGAGTAAGAAATAACCTTCTGACGTATTAACACTCGCCACTGCGTTATTAGTCACAGGTTCTGGCAATGCGGGGTAATCAGGGTTCATTTTTGATGCTGCGCCTACGTTTATTGACATCACCACTACAGCCGCGCCCAGCAGCCTGACGACATTGGCAATTGAATTCAACTTTTTGATTGGCTTTTCCTGGGCAGCCATTAGAAACAGACCTGCTTAATAAAATTGCGCAGTAACGTGACGGTAGGGTCAACGTAATGCAGCGAAATAAACTCATCAGGTTGATGAGCTTGTTCAATGCTACCAGGGCCTAATACTATGGTGTCACACCCTAGCTGGTTGATGAAAGGCGCTTCGGTAGCATAATTGGCACTGACAGGGTCAAAACCCGTTAGTTTTTTTGCTAATTCAAGAATACCTTGTTCGTTACGACAACCAAACGCCGGCGCCGTTTCATACATGGCTTCACGGGTAATACGTTGCGGGTACTTTTGCACAAGTGGGGCAAGAGCTTCATCGATCATGGCGATCGCTTCTTCATCACTCAATGAAGGAATGGCGCGTAGATCAAAGTTCAATTGGCAATGGCCACAAATGCGGTTTTCACCGTCGCCGCCATGAATATGCCCAAGATTCATGGTGACCTCTGGTACGCTAAATGCCTCGTCTCTGTGAGATTCTGACAACTGCTGCTTTAGGGCAATCAACTTGCCAATGGCTTGATACATAATTTCAATGGCATTAACGCCTTTGGCGGGATCACTCGAATGCCCGGCTTTGCCTTGGATATTCAAACTATGTCCCATGTGCCCTTTGTGCTTAAAAATAGGCTTAAGCTCTGTTGGCTCACCAATAATCGCCATATCAGGCTTAATGAGTTGTTGCTCAACAAAAAAACGTGCCCCCGCCATAGAGGTTTCTTCATCTGCGGTGGCCAAAATATACAAAGGCTTTTTCAGTTTATGCAAAGGGATCTCTTGAATAGCTTCTAAAATAAACGCAAAGAAGCCCTTCATATCGCAGGTGCCTAAGCCGTATAGCTTGCCGTCGTTTTCTTGCGCTTTAAAAGGATCAAACTGCCATTTATTGTCGTCAAACGGCACTGTGTCAGAGTGGCCTGTGAGCAATAGCCCCCCCTCGCCGCTGCCTATTTTCGCCAACATGTTGTACTTGTTGCGCGCATTGGGCACTTGTTGAATACTTATGTTAAATTTGTAATCTTTAAACCAACCCGCCAGCAGATCAATAATGGCTCGATTCGATTGGTCTAAATCTGCACTAAACGCACTAATGGAGGGCGTATTGATGATATGTGCATAACGTTCTAAAAAAGACAAAGATGGCATAAGCCCCCCTTTAAATAATTATTCATTTTATTTGCATAAATATATAACACATGGCATTCTTAGTACCAACATGGTTTAGCCACTTTGCAAATATGCTTTTGGTCTAAATTATTTATACATATTATCTTAATTCGGTTTAATTTCGCATATGATTTCAATAACGTCACAATTCGATTCCCTGCCTAGCTTCGCCAGCATGTTGTATCGACGATAAGTCGAGGTCTGTAGCGTTTAGCTCACCCAGACCTTTAGTATTTGCTAAAGGTCTTGGGTGTTTTTTTATTTTTGTCACCTTCATTTAGTAAAATTAAGCCATACAACTATCTAGAGATATACGTTTTATGATCAAAACTTGTATTGTCGGCGCCAGTGGATATACCGGTGCCGAATTAGCCTCTTTAATTCATTGCCACCCACGCTTTGAATTGAATGCCTTGTATGTATCAGCCAAAAGTCAAGATGCTGATAAAAAACTGGGAGACGTACACGGTTACCTGTTCGGGCAAATCAACTTGCCTCTCACGCCTTTAACCGACGACGCTCTGCATTCACTTGCCAACGAAATGGACGTGATATTTCTTGCCACACCCCATGAAGCGAGCCACGACTGGATGCCAGTGTTATCGTCAGGCAAAGCTAAGGTATTCGATTTATCAGGTGCATTTAGACTCAAAGACCAACAGGTTTTTGCGGATTATTATGGGTTTGCACATGAGCAGACAACGAGTCTTGAACAAGCCGTGTACGGCTTAGCGGATTGGTTTGCTGATGACATTAAAGACGCTGATATCGTAGCGGTACCGGGTTGCTACCCAACGGCGTCCCTTAGCGCGTTGAAACCGTTACATGAGGCAGGTCTTATTGCAGACGGCCATTTACCGATTATTAATGCGGTATCGGGTGTTTCAGGTGCGGGTCGAAAGGCCGCCATGGGCAACAGTTTTTGCGAGGTAAGCTTGCAAGCCTATGGGGTATTGGGTCACCGTCACCAACCTGAAATTAGCGCCTACTTAGGCCGTGAAGTGATTTTCACTCCGCATTTAGGGAATTTTAAACGGGGTATTTTGGCCACTATCACAGTAAAAGTGAATACAGATGTAAGCGCCGAGGACGTTGCCAATGCGTTCAATCAAGCGTATCAAGAGCACCCAATTGTACGTATTCGCGATACTTGGCCTAAGTTAGATGACGTTGTTGGTACGCCGCATTGTGATTTATTCTGGAAACTAGACGTGAACAAGGGCTATCTGGTTGTCACCAGTGCAATCGATAACCTGCTAAAAGGTGCAGCCTCTCAAGCAGTGCAATGTGCCAATATTCGTTTTGGTTTTGCATCTCAACTCGGTTTAGTGCACGGGGTGTCAGCATGACCCCTCTTGTCATAAAAGTTGGCGGCGCTTTCATGCAAGCCACTGCAGAAGCTTTGCAGCTACTAGCGGTAATTAAGCAACTGCAACAAAGTCGACCTGTGGTTTTAGTACATGGCGGCGGCCCAATGGTTGAGCAGTTACTACAAGCCCTGCAATTTAGCAGTACTAAAGTCAACGGTTTGCGCGTCACGCCTCCTGAGCACATGCCTTACATTACAGGCGCTTTAGCGGGTACAGCCAATAAGCAACTGTGCGCTTTTGCGATTCGCGCTAACACGACACCTGCCGGATTGTGCTTAGCGGATGGTGCCATGACAAGCTGCACTGTGCTTGACCCTGCTCTTGGAGCGGTGGGCGTAGCACAAGCAAATTCACCGACTATGTTGAATTTATTGCTCGAGGCGAATATCCTGCCGATTATCAGCTCCATCGGAGCCGATGAAAAAGGTAATTTACTTAACGTAAATGCTGATCAGGCTGCAACCGTTATCGCTCAACTATTAAACGCTGACTTGTTGTTGCTATCAAATGTGCCTGGTGTGCTCGATCAGAATAAAAACTTGATCAGCCAGCTAAATGCCCAAGATATCGAAGGGCTAGTAACAGCCGGTGTGATCAAAGATGGAATGCAGGTAAAAGTGGATGCGGCCCTTGATGCTGCAACCAGTTTACAGCGCCCAATTACGATTGCCAGTTGGCAAACACCAGAGCAACTCTTAGGATTGCTGGCGGGTGAACCCGTTGGCACTACCATAATCCCAAATATTTAAGGTACCTCCATGAAAAAGGATCTACTGTCGTTCACTGATTGGTCTGCAAAAGACCTCAATGCACTATTGCAATTGGCCATCACTATTAAGAACAATCCTGCGGATTACCGCCAAGCGTTGGCGGGAAAATCGATTGTTGCTTTGTTTGAGAAGCCGTCTCTGCGCACCCGCGTGAGCTTTGATATTGGCATTAATAAATTAGGCGGACATCTTGTGTATTTAGATAGTCAATCTAACAAATTAGTAGGCCGTGAAGACGTGAAAGACATGGGCAACAACTTAGCCTGCTGGGCTGACGCTATTGTTGCGCGAGTTTTTGCTCATGCAACTTTAGAAGAGCTTGC
Organism: Paraglaciecola chathamensis S18K6; assembly: GCA_000314955.1. Lineage (GTDB taxonomy): Bacteria > Pseudomonadota > Gammaproteobacteria > Enterobacterales > Alteromonadaceae > Paraglaciecola > Paraglaciecola chathamensis. Next base: position 28,196 of record BAEM01000037.1, read on the forward strand.
CAGCGCAGCGAAGGTACCTGTGATCAATGCGTTATGTGACATGTACCACCCATGCCAAGCCATGGCTGACTACCTGACACTAACCGAACGTTTTGGCGATTTAACCAAAGTTAAACTAGCGTATATCGGTGATGGTAATAATGTGACTCACTCGCTGATGATCGTTGGCGTAACCCTTGGCTGTGAAGTGGTTGTTGTCACTCCTCCTGGTTATGAAGTGGACCCAGCTATTGTCACACTTGCTCAGCAAAAAGCAGAGCAAAATGGCGGTAAGCTCGTTATCAGTAATGACATTGAAGCGGCTCACGGCGCGAATGCCCTTTACACTGACACCTGGATTTCAATGGGGGATGACACTCCGCTTGAAACCATCAAACAGGCATTTGGTAAATACAAAATCGATGAAGCGATGATGCAGTCAACGGGTGCACAATACGTAATGCACTGCCAACCTGCTCATCGTGACTTAGAAATTAGCGGCAGTTTAATTGATTCAGAGCAATCAATTTTAATGCAGCAAGCAGAAAACAGAATGCACGCCCAGAATGCTATTTTAGTGCATCTTCTTGGCGGCGCAGCGTAACCCATTTAACAATTTTATTTTTTAGGTACAGATAATGAGCAAGAAAAACATCAAAAAAGTGGTACTAGCCTATTCAGGTGGTTTGGATACATCAGCGATCATTCCTTGGTTAAAAGAAAACTACGACTGTGAAGTCATCGCGTTTGCTGCTGATGTTGGTCAAGGTGATGAAGAGCTAGAAGGTCTACGTGAAAAAGCCATCAAAACGGGCGCTAGCGAATGCTACATCGTTGACTTGAAAGAAGAATTTGTTTCTGACTACATCTACCCAACCATTACTACAGGAGCGGTATATGAAGGTCAGTACCTACTTGGCACCTCAATGGCACGCCCAATCATTGCCAAAGCGCAAGTAGAGATCGCACGTAAAGTTGGCGCCGATGCACTTTGCCACGGCTGTACTGGTAAAGGTAATGACCAAGTACGTTTCGAAGGTACCTTTGCCGCACTAGCACCTGAACTGACCGTGATTGCCCCTTGGCGTGAGTGGGACATGGTTTCACGTGAAGACTTATTGGCTTATTTGGCAGAGCGTGACATCAAGACCACCGCATCAGCCACTAAAATATACAGCCGTGATGCAAATGCATGGCACATCTCACACGAAGGTGGTGAGTTAGAAGATCCATGGTGTGAGCCAAGTAAAGAAGTATGGACCATGACTGTTTCTCCAGAAGAGGCACCGAATACACCTGAGCGTGTTGAAGTGAGCTTCGAGCACGGTCGCATGGTAAAAGTAAACGGTGAAGCGCTAAGCCCTTACCAGTGTTTGGTTAAATTAAACGATCTTGCTGGTGCCCATGGCGTGGGTCGCATCGATATCGTTGAAAACCGTTTAGTAGGCATGAAATCACGTGGCTGCTATGAAACACCAGGCGGCACCGTTATGCTTGCAGCATACAAAGCACTTGAAAGCCTAGTGCTAGACAAAGCGGCCCTTAAATACCGTGAGCAAATTGGTTTAGAGTTCTCACACGTTATGTATGACGGCCGTTGGTTTACCCCACTAAACGACGCGCTACTAGCGGGTGCAGCGAGCTTCGCTGATAAAGTCACTGGCGACATAGTGGTTAAGCTTTATAAAGGTCAAGCAACGGTCACACAACGTCGTTCACCTAACAGCTTGTACTCAGAAGACTTCGCGACATTTGGCGCCGATGATGTTTACGACCAAAGCCACGCTGAAGGCTTCATTCGCCTTTACAGCTTGTCTAGCCGTATCAGTGCGCTAAACAAAAAAGGTATTCCTTTTAAAAACACAGGTATCGAATAATGAGCTTGTGGGGCGGACGTTTTCAAGACGGTAGCAGTGCGATGTTTCGCACTGTGAATGACTCACTGCCATTTGACAGAGTATTAGCGAGTCAAGATATTCGTGGTTCAATTGCATGGGCGCGCGCTATTGCCAAAGCAGGCGTGTTAACCCAAGACGAACACCAACAGCTTGAAGATGCACTCAAAGCCTTGTTGGTAAAAGCCGATGCGGGTGAGCTTGATTTTGATGCCAGCAGCGAAGAAGACATTCACAGCTTTGTTGAAGCAACGTTAATTGAACAGCTTGGTGATGTGGCGCGCAAGCTCCACACTGGCCGTAGTCGTAACGACCAAGTGGCCACTGACTTTCGACTATGGACTCGTGAACACGTTGACTTATTAGTGGAAGATGTTGAAGCCGTTATTGCTTCACTGGTTGGCAATGCTCAAGTAAACCAAGACGTTATTTTGCCTGGTTACACGCATTTACAACGCGCTCAACCTGTACGCTACCCTCATTGGTGTTTGGCTTATGTCGAAATGCTAAAACGTGACTTAAGTCGACTTCATGACCTAAAAGCGCGTTTAAACCAGTGTCCTCTTGGCAGCGGTGCATTAGCGGGTACAACCTACCCTATCGACCGTCAAGCGATTGCCGAAGAGCTAGGTTTTGACAGTCCATGCATCAACAGCCTAGATGCAGTATCAGATCGTGACTACGTTTTAGAGCTGCTTTTTGTGGCTAGCACCAGCATGATGCACTTGTCGCGTATGGCTGAAGATTTGATCTTCTACAATTCAGGCGAAGCAGGCTTTATTCAATTAGGTGACGCCGTCACCTCTGGTTCATCATTGATGCCCCAAAAGAAAAACCCTGATGCACTTGAGCTAATGCGCGGTAAATGCGGTCGTGTTTTTGGTAGCTTACAAGCACTGCTTGTTACCATGAAAGGCTTACCTCTTGCCTACAACAAAGACATGCAAGAAGACAAAGAAGGCTTATTCGACGCCACTAATCAATGGCATATCTGTTTGCGTATTGCCTGCGAAGTGGTTGATAGCATCAAACTTGATTGTGAGCGCTGCGCTAAAGCCGCCCGTGAGGGTTATGCAAATGCTACTGAACTGGCAGATTACCTAGTTGAAAAGGGCATTCCTTTTAGAACCGCTCATGATATTTCTGGACGTGTTGTACTTGATGCCCTTGAAAAGAAAAAAGCCATTGAAGAGCTAAGTATTGCCGAACTAAAAGTGTACTCAGATGTAATTGAAGAAGATGTATATCCTGTTCTGCAACTTGAGTACCTCGTTAACAAGCGTGATATTTTGGGTGGAACAGGCATTAAGCCTGTGCTCGAAGCGCTGGCTAATGCTAAAGCATCGTTCATAAAATAGTGATGTAAGTGTAAGGAAAACACGTGGTACTTTCACACAATGACAGCGTAAAGCTATTTCGCAATTCGGCGCCTTACATCAATGCCCACAGAGGGAAAACCTTTGTATTGATGTTCGGCGGTGAGGCGGTGGAAGATGCGAACTTTGCCAATATTATTCAAGATATCGCCCTGCTTAACAGCTTGGGCGTTCGCTTAATTTTAGTGCATGGTGCGCGTCCGCAAATTGATCAACGTGCCGTTTGGCGAAAGGTCGAGCCGCGTTTTTCAGAAGACGTACGCATTACAGACAAACAAACTCTGGAATGCGTGAAAGATGCCGCAGGCTCTGTACGTTCACAAATCGAAGCATTGCTCACTATGGGCTTGGCTAACTCGCCCATGCACGGAGCACAAATTCGCGTGTGCTCAGGCAACTTGGTGGTCGCCATGCCTATTGGCGTGCGTAATGGTGTCGATTTTGAACATACCGGCTTAGTACGACGTGTTGACGTGACCGGCATTAACGACCATCTAGATGATGGCTCAATTGTGCTGCTACCGCCTATGGGCTATTCACCTACAGGTGAAGTGTTCAACTTAAGCCATGAAGATGTTGCGACCAATGTCGTAAAAGCTCTTAAGGCCGACAAGCTGATCATCTTCACAGAAAAAGATGGCCTAGTGGATGAAACAGGTCGATTACTACGTAACATTCAGCTGAACTCTTTGTATCCCATGCTAGAGCAGGAACATTTACAGCGCGAAAAACACAGTATTCAAACGATCATCGATAGTCTTGAGTCTGGTGTTAGCCGCTGTCACTGCGTCAGTTATGGGCAAGATGGTGCACTGCTTCAAGAGCTTTTCACCCGAGACGGTGCTGGCTCGCTGATATCGCAAAGTTATTATGAGCAAATACGTAGCGCGACCATTGAAGATGTAGGCGGCATACTGAACCTTATTAACCCGCTTGAAGAAAAAGGTATTCTCGTTAAACGCTCCCGTGAAATTCTAGAGCGTGAAATCGAACAGTTTACCATTATTGAGCGCGACGGTATGACCATTGCCTGCGCAGCCCTGTACCCTTACTTAGAGGAGCAATGTGGCGAGCTGGCATGTGTTGCAACGCATACAGATTATCGTGGTGGTAATCGCGGAGAGCGCTTACTCAACGCGATCTGTGAGCAAGCAAAGCTTCAAGGATTAACCTCGATATTTTGTTTAACCACCGTGACCTCTCACTGGTTTCAAGAGCAGGGTTTTGTGCGCGCCACCCTTGATGATTTGCCGGCCAAAAAGAAGCAACTTTACAACTTTCAGCGCAATTCAAAAGTCTTTATGTTAACGCTTTAATAGGCGGATCCAGCAATACCTTTATCTGCATAAGCAGTTTCACCAAACTGCTTATGCATATCTCTTATTCTTTAGGACAAACATGACAATCCAAGATCTTATTACCCAAGTACGTACTCAACCGCAAAGCGTTGAATTTAGCCAAGTAATTAATACGATCCAACAACATTATCAATACACTGCGACAGGTTTCAGCAATGGTGAAATCGTTAATGAAAAAGGCAGTAATGAAGGCTCATGCAAAATATTATATTTTGCCCAGCTCAACCAGTTAAACGAATCTGAAACACTGCATTTATTCGGTGCTTTTTATCGAGAAGACGTACTACAACATCCTAACGCTAGCGACCATGGTAATATTCGAAACTTTATGCAAACTGGATGGCAAGGAGTCAAGTTTGATTCGGCGGCATTAACACCGGTCAGCAACTAAACCCTTTGACCTCCTAACTTGCTACACTTACCCCACAATCCAGTTGCGGTCGAACGAACGTGAAAGAATGCACTCAGTGCGGTAAGTGCTGTACCCAGTACGGTGACGGCGGTTTGTCGGTCACCGACAGCGAAATCGATATGTGGGAGCTGTTTCAACCCGATATCGCTCAGTACGTTAAAAATGGCTTAATTTGGGCGAGCCCAGAAACCGGAAAACGCTTAGATCATTGCCCATTTTTACGAGTTATTCCCGCGGATGAAAAAAGCGCTCACAGCAAAGATATATACACCTGCGATATCTACTTTGACCGCCCTGATGACTGCCGCTACTACCCGGTCACGATAAAGCAAATGATTAACGATGAGTGTGAAATGCTCGAAGATAAAGATCGGGCCGACCCAGTTAAGGCACAAAAAGCACTGGATATCCTAATGAAGGACAGCCGCCCAGCATTTGATAAGTAGATTGCTCTATATTGCAGAGACTAAAAAGGCCACTAAATAGTGGCCTTCTTTATGCTTCTAGAAGCGGTATTTAGATACCTTTTGCACCAGCAACAGCTTGCTTAGCAAGCTCGGTGATGCGGTCCCAATCACCGGCTTCAACAGCGTCATCTGGCGCTAACCAAGAGCCTCCAGCACAACGCACGTTAGGCAATGACAAATACTCAAGGTAGTTAGTTGGGCTTATGCCGCCTGTTGGGCAAAATGCGATATCAGGGAATGGTCCACCGATTGCTTTGATCGCTTTGACGCCACCAGATGCTTCCGCAGGGAAGAATTTAAAGTGGGTGTAACCAAAGTCAATACCGCGCATTAATTCAGAAATTGAAGAAATGCCAGGGATAAGCGAAATTCCGCCTTTATTACCCGCATCTAATAAGTCTGAAGTCATACCAGGGCTAATAGCGAACATAGCGCCAGCTGCTTCAACTTCTGCTAATTGCTTAGCATTGGTAACGGTACCCGCGCCTATGATGGCGTCTGGTACTTCGGTAGCAATGGCTTTAATGACGTCTAGCGCCGCTTCAGTGCGCAAGGTGACTTCTAAAACGCGAATGCCACCTGCAATTAATGCTTTAGCTAGTGGTACTGCATGTTTTACATCCTTGATCACCAATACAGGAACCACAGGTCCTTGACTGAAGACATCTTGAGACGAAATTTTCCAATTTTTTGTCATTGTAGTTAACCTTTATAATGCTGTTGTAGGTATGCCATAGCACCGATCAAACCATGATCGGGCTCGGTAATAATGTATGTAGGTATGCCCGCAACGTAATCACGAAACCGGCCTTTTGCTTCAAAGCGTGCGCGAAATTCACTTTGTTGAATAAATTCAACAAACCGAGAGGCAATCCCGCCACCGATATAAACACCACCGCGCGTACACAGGTTTAAGGCTAGGTTGCCAGCAAAACTCCCCATGATGCGACAGAACTGCTCAAGTGTTTCTCTACACAGCGAACAACTGTTATCAATTGCTCTGGAGGTAATATCCGCTGCGTCGCTGTACTCTGACGGTACATTTTTGGCCGCAGCTAACCCCTGATAGATATGCACAATCCCTCGTCCTGACATCACTTCTTCTGCTGAGGCATGGCCTAGCTTTTTAGTTAAAAAGCGCAGAATGGCAATGTCATTTTCATCGACTGCTGAAAAGTCAACGTGTCCACCTTCCCCATCTAACGCTTTCCATGCGCCATCGGTACAAGTTAAGTGCTCAACGCCTAACCCCGTTCCAGGACCAAAAACAGCAATATTGGCTTCAGGTAATGCTTCACCTGGACCAATTTGCACTTTTTGGCTGGCATCTAACTTAGGCAGTGAATGAGCCACTGACGTGAAGTCATTGATCACGCCCAGCCAGCTCAGCCCTAGATCGGCTTGCACCTGTTTAATCGAGAAGGCCCAAGTATGGTTGGTCATTTTAACAAGGTCGCCCGCAACTGGGCAGGCAATAGCCAAACAACCAGCAGCGAACTCAGTCGTCGGAAACTCAGAAAAGTACTGTTTTATCGCATCATTTACCGTGGCGAAATCCGCGCACAAATATTTGCGAATTTCAGCAACTTGGCCGTCAACAACCTGTGCTAAACGAATATTGGTTCCGCCAATATCCGCAACAAAATTAGCTGCCACAATTAATCATCCTGTCCGACGAATAAAGAACATGCACCTTGCTCAGCACCTGTAAGCGTTGAACGCATACCAGCAAACATTTCACGGCCCATACCAATTTGATGAGAGGCCACATCGGTCACTTTTGCTTCCCGTGCTGTAAGCTCTGCTTCATCTACGTGCAGTGTCATGTGACCAGTTTGAGTATCTAGCTCGATAACGTCGCCGTTTTGAACTTTTGCGATCAACCCACCTTTAAGCGCTTCAGGCGTTAAATGGATTGCAGCAGGTACCTTACCTGACGCACCAGACATTCGTCCGTCAGTCACAAGGGCAACTTTAAAGCCTTTGTCCTGCAACACGCCTAGTGGCGGTGTAAGGCTGTGAAGCTCAGGCATACCAATTGCTGAAGGCCCTTGGAAGCGCACCACAACAACACAGTCTTTATTCAAATCACCCGATTTGAATGCTGCTGCAAGTTCGAATTGATCTTCAAACACAACCGCGGGTGCTTTGATTTTGCAATGAGGCTCACGTAACGCTGAGGTTTTCATTACCGCACGGCCTAAGTTACCTGTGAGTACGGATAAACCGCCATCGGGTTTAAATGGTTTTTCGACACTGGCAACCACTTCTTTGTCGAAAGACTCAGTCGGGCCATCACGCCAAACAAGTTCACCATTTTCAAGTTTTGGCTCTTGGGTATAACGCTCAAGACCGTCACCACAAATGGTTTTCACATCGTTATGCAACAAGCCAGCGTTTAATAGTTCTCTGAACAATAACGCCATGCCGCCAGCAGCAGTAAAGTGGTTAATGTCTGCTGAGCCATTAGGGTAAATGCGAGTTAGCAATGGTACCGCATCCGAGATATCAGAAAAGTCATCCCAGTTAATGGTGTAACCCGCCGCTTTAGCAACAGCGACTAAATGCATAGTGTGGTTAGTTGAACCACCTGTTGCTAGCAAGGCCACCAAACCATTGACGATAGCTTTGGCATCAACAATATGGCCGATAGGACGGTAGTCTTCACCTAAGTCGGTAATACGCGTGACTTGACGAGCCGCAGCGTCTGTTAATGCTTCACGCAGTGGCGTGCCTGGGTTGACAAACGATGAACCTGGCAAGTGTAAGCCCATGGTTTCAACAACCAATTGGTTACTGTTTGCCGTACCGTAGAAAGTACAGGTTCCCGCTGAGTGATAAGACTGAGATTCAGCCTCAAGAAGCTCTTCACGGCCTACTTTGCCTTCAGCGTACATTTGACGCACGCGGGCTTTTTCTTTGTTTGGAATACCTGATGGCATAGGGCCAGCGGGTACGAAAATTGTCGGTAAGTGACCAAAGCTTAAGCCACCAATTAATAACCCAGGGACAATTTTGTCACATATGCCCAGCATCAAGGTGCCGTCAAACATATTATGCGACAAAGCAACCGCCGTTGACATAGCAATCACATCACGACTCATTAAGCTTAAGTCCATTCCAGCATTACCTTGAGTAACGCCGTCGCACATAGCAGGAACACCACCGGCAAATTGGGCGACACTGCCTACTTGCTGAATCGCTTTTTTCAATATTTCTGGGTAGTCATGGTACGGCTGGTGAGCAGATAACATGTCGTTGTACGAAGAAATAATCGCGATATTTGACTTGGTCATGCTGCGCAAGTCAGCTTTATCTTCAGCGCCACAAGCGGCAAAACCGTGGGCTAAGTTACCGCAAGACAGGGTGCCACGATGAGGCCCCTGTAAACGCGCTTTTTCAATCTTGTCTAAGTAAGCTTTTCGCGAATCTTGGCTGCGCTCAATAATTCGCTGGGTAACTTCTTGGATGATGGAATTCATATCTTTCTCCTAGGGAGCCCACATTAATTCAACGTCGGCGTTATTTAGCACCGCGCGTATGGGCATTTCGTGCTCATCGCCACCTTTTACAGCCTTATCAAGTACCTGTTTTTTGCTGTCACCGGTTAAATGCAAAAAGATATTTTTGCTGTTTAATAGCGCGGGTAAGGTTAACGACATGCGTTGGTTTGGCGCGGTCGTGGGTTGTACAGCTAAGTACGTACGACGGGCGCCCTGGTCTAAACCTTGATGGATTTGTTCTGAACATGGGAATAATGAAGCAGTATGTCCGTCTTCGCCCATGCCAAGTATTAATACATCAAACGGGGTGTGTAATTTAGCAAGATTCGCAGTACAGGTTTCTACTGCATCTTTTGCATTGTCATGTTCAGTTTTAAGGCCAACGAAATTGGCTGCTGCAGCGTTATTTTGTAATAACTCACGACGCACCATTTTTTCATTGCTGGCATCGTCGTCCGTTTCAACCCAGCGCTCATCAGCAAGACTAATATCAACCTTTGACCAATCAAGCTCTACTTTTGACAATGTATTAAACAATGCCTTGGGCGTTCTGCCCCCAGAAACGACCAAGCTAGCTCGGCCGTTTTCATTTATGCCTGCGGTTAAAATGTCGACGATGCTCTGAGCAAAAGTCGCATTAAGTTCATCTGTTGATTGAAAGTTATTTTCATTTAATGACATATTATTTCCTCCCAATTCTGCTTTCATACCAAGCACGGTTCTCACGTGCTAGCAATGCGATAGAAGCAACCGGCCCCCATGTACCCGCTTGATAAGGCTCGGGTGGCTCATTGGTGTGTTTCCATGCTTCGATGATGCCGTCAACCCATTTCCAGGCATACTCGACTTCATCACGGCTCACAAATAACGCCTGATTACCTAACATGACTTCTAGCAATAACTTCTCGTATGCATCTGCAATACGATCGTCTTGGAAGGCTTCAGAGAAACTCAAATTAAGGCGAGACTTTTGTAAATCCATGCCACTTGTACCTGTCAAACCAGGCACCTTGTTCATTACCGTGACTTCTACGCCTTCATCAGGCTGCAAACGAATTGTTAGCTTGTTTGGCGGTAACTGAGCAAAGCTGTCTTCGAATAAGTTATGTGGTTGACGTTTGAAATAGATAACCACTTCACTGGTCTTGTTTGGCAAACGTTTACCAGTACGCAAATAGAACGGCACGCCGGCCCAACGCCAGTTGTCGATATCGACGTTCAAAGCAACAAAGGTCTCTGTTTCACTGCGCGGGTTGGCATCTGGCTCATCTAAATAACCAGGTACCTCTTTACCCTTCACGAAGCCACCAATGTATTGGCCGCGAACACTCTTTTGATTAATGTTGGTTGAATTGATCGGGCGTAGCGCTTTGAGCACTTTTAACTTCTCACCGCGAATACTGTCCGCATCAAGTGTTGTAGGAGGCTCCATGGCAATTAGGGTCAAAATTTGTAACAAGTGGTTTTGTACCATGTCACGCATTTGACCTGCAGTATCGAAATATCCCCAACGGCCTTCAATGCCTACAGATTCAGCGACACTGATTTGCACGTGGTCGATGCTGTTGTGATCCCAGTTGGTAGCAAAAATTGAGTTCGCAAAACGCAATGCAATGAGGTTTAAAACCGTTTCTTTACCTAAGTAGTGATCGATACGGTAGATTTGTGATTCGTCGAAAAACTCTGCAACCTGATCATTAATCACTTTAGAGGACGCTAAGTCGTGACCGATAGGTTTTTCTAATACGACGCGCATGCTCTTATCGATAACATTTGCCGCTTTAAGGCCACGACAGATATCACCAAAGATCGAAGGCGGCGTAGCAAAATAACAAACCATGGTGCGAGATACATCTACGTGCTCAGCGAAAACACTGTAACTTTCAGCGTTCTTCATATCGACACAAACGTAATCTAGTTTGGCGGAAAAGCGCTCCCATGTTTCAGTGCATAACGTCTCACCACTGAACTGTTCAATATTTTCTTTTACTAAAGCCACATATTCTTGCAAGCTGATGTCGTCTCGGGCTACCCCTAAGATCGTGGTTTCAGCGTGCATTAGTTCTGCTTTCTCTAACTGGTAAAGCGACGGAAGTAATTTGCGGCGAGCTAAATCACCTTTAGTACCAAATAGAACAAAATCGCACGGGGCGGATGAATTATCTAACGTCATTGTGTTTAACCTGCTAATTAATAAAACTGCGTGATTGGAATTGGGCTAATAATAACACTTCAATCATGACTTATCTTTGCCCACAGTTAACAACAAATGTTGTAATTTTACAACGTTTGTTATGAAAAGGCGAAGCATTCTGCCTCTTGATCGGCCATTAAGGACGAATTTTCGCTTTTTTTTGTCAAAAAGTTACAAGAAGGTTACCAAGTTTGCCACCGACAGTGTTATTCTTGGCATTACTTCATGATTTTAGTTAAGAATTCTGTGGGCATATGAACATTCTTGAAAAAATAACTCAGCATAAATTAGCGTTTAGTAAGTCAGAACGTAAAGTAGCCGAAGTCATTTTGGCGAATCCTCAAGTTGCTATACATAGTAGCATCGCCACGCTTGCCAAAATGTCGGACGTGAGCGAACCCACAGTCAACCGCTTTTGTCGACGTTTAGATACCAAGGGCTACCCAGATTTCAAATTGCATTTGGCCCAAAGCCTAGCCAACGGTACCCCTTACGTAAACCGTCACGTTGAAGAAGATGACGGCCCTGAGGAATACACTAAGAAAATCTTTGAATCGACCATGGCTTCTCTTGAAGTTGCGCGCCAATCTGTTGATATTAATACAATTAATCGCGTTGTAGATTTACTGACTCAGGCGCAAAAAATTTCTTTTTTCGGTTTAGGTGCCTCGGCATCTGTCGCCCACGATGCGTTGAACAAGTTCTTCCGCTTCAATGTACCGGTGGTTTATTTCGAAGACATTTTAATGCAACGCATGAGCTGCATGAATTCATCTGAAGACGACGTAGTGGTGCTTATCTCCCACACTGGGCGCACCAAAAGTTTGGTCGAAGTAGCGCAAATAGCCCGCAGTAACGACGCCACTGTGGTAGGCATAACCTCGCAAAACAGTCCTCTGGCAAAAGAATGTAACTTAGTCTTATCGTTAGAAGTGCCAGAAGACACTGACATGTATATGCCCATGGCATCGCGTATTGCTCAGCTCACATTAATTGATATTTTAGCCACTGGCTTTACTCTACGCAGGGGCACGAAGTTCCGCGAAAATTTGAAGCGAGTAAAAGATACGTTACGAGGTTCGCGTTACGATAAACGCAATGAACAGTAGGAAAATCATACGAAAAAGATGATTTTTTACCGGGGATTGGTCTGACCTCGTATCAATAGTCCGCCTTTGATAGCTTTTTTTGTTAAAAAATTTCACAATAATGACTTATTAATCTAGTATTTTCGTAATTTAATTACGAAACAGTAATTAATCTGTCAGCTTCAGTTGTTATAATCACACGCTGATAGAGATATAAGATAAGCACGGGTGCAAATTAGCCTTGGCTTTTATGCACTATCATCTTATCTAGACAGATACTCAAGTATCAGTAAAGAAAATTTAATACCTGCATTCCTGAAACAGTATGCGCCACAACCAGAGCAAATTACCTATGTTAAGACGAACCAAAATTTTAGCTACATTAGGCCCAGCAACAGACACTGTTGAGCAAATAGAAGGCATAGTTCAAGCCGGAGCAAACGTAGTACGCATGAACTTCTCCCATGGTACTGCTCAAGATCATATCGAGCGGGCTGAAAAAGTTCGGCAAGTAGCGAAAAAGCTTGGTAAGTACATTGCTATCTTAGGCGATTTGCAAGGTCCTAAAATTCGAGTGGCCAAATTCAAAGACGGATCGATCATTCTTGGTATGGGTGACAAGTTTATCCTTGATGCTGATATGGGTCGTGATGACGGTGACCAAAACGCGGTGGGTATCGACTACAAAGCACTGCCTAAAGATGTGAATACCGGTGACATTTTATTGCTAGATGATGGCCGTATTCAGCTTAAAGTAGTTGAAGTAGAAGGCAACAAAGTACATACCGAAGTGACGGTAGCAGGTAAATTATCAAACAATAAAGGCATCAACCGTTTAGGTGGTGGACTTTCTGCTGAAGCATTAACAGAGAAAGACAAAGAAGACATTAAAACGGCTGCCATTATCGGTGTTGATTATTTAGCTGTTTCTTTCCCGCGCTCTGGGGATGATTTGCGCTACGCTCGTCAGCTTGCTGAAAAAGCAGGTTGCCATGCAATGATTTGTGCCAAAGTAGAGCGTGCTGAAGCCGTTGCGACTGATGAAGCGATTGACGATATCATTGAAGCGTCTGACGCTGTGATGGTTGCACGTGGTGATTTAGGTGTAGAAATTGGTGATGCTGAGCTAGTCGGCGTGCAAAAGAAACTTATCGCACGTTCACGCCAATTGAACAAAGTGGTTATCACAGCAACGCAAATGATGGAAACCATGATCACCAGCCCAATGCCAACGCGCGCTGAAGTGATGGATGTGGCCAATGCCGTGCTAGATGGAACCGATGCGGTGATGTTGTCAGCAGAAACAGCAGCAGGTGATTACCCTGTTGAAACGGTTGCAGCTATGGCCCGTGTTTGTGTGGGCGCAGAAACTCATCCAAGCGTTAAAATCTCTAAGCATCGTATGGATGAAAGCTTCGGTTCAGTAAGCGAAACGGTTGCGCTTAGTGCAGTTTATGCAGCAAATCATTTGAGCACAGTTAAAGCGATTGTTGCCTTGACTGAAAGCGGCAGCACACCACGCTTAATGTCGCGTATCACCACTTCATTGCCGATTTACGCTTTGTCTCGTCATGAGTCAACATTAAACATCATGGCGCTTTATCGTGGTGTAAAACCCGCATTTTTTGATTCCCGTGGCAGTAGCCCAGGTGAATTAACCAAAGATGTAGTTGCCATCATGAAAGAGAAAGGCCTACTAGAGACCGGTGACCTGTTCATCATGACGTATGGTGACAATATGGAAACCATAGGTGGCACCAACGCATGTAAGATTGTAGCGGTTAGCTAATCAGCTCCAACAGCAAACTGAATTTAAAGCCGGGACGAATACTATTTTGTTCCGGCTTTTTTATGTATTTTTATTTAGCTAAACATAAAGTCGACCTGCGGCAAGCATTCAAAACCAGGCTTGGCAAATAAATAGCCTTGCTGTAAGTCTACGCCTGCCTCGAGTAACCAATTTGATTCACTGACCGTTTCAATACCTTCCGCGAGAGGCTCTATATTCAAATCTCGAAACATATTCACACTGTGCCGAACAATAGATTGGCGAACGGTATCGCTGTCAATACCACGAATTAAGCCCATGTCCAGTTTGACTATGTTGGTCTGAAAATTTGCCAACAAACCTAAACCTGAATATCCCTCTCCAAAATCGTCAATAGCCGTGATAAATCCTTGCTCACGATAATATTCGACAATACCTTTAACATGCAGGGTGTCACTTATTTTTTCACCTTCAGTAAACTCAAACATAATTTTATTGGTGGGAAAACCATAACGCGTTGCTGCATCCAAAGTGGTACGGATACAACGTTCTGGCTTATAAACAGCATTAGGCAAAAAGTTGATACTAAGAATGGACGTTATACCAAGTTTCGCTGCTAAGGCGATGGCCTTAACGCGGCATTGTTGATCGAATAAATAGAGATTGTCCTGATTGACTTGGCTTATTACAGAAAAAGCAGATTCATTGTTAAGGCCACGCACGAGGGCTTCGTATCCAAATACCTCGCGTAACTTAAGATTAACGATTGGCTGAAAAGCCATGGTGAAATCAAACCCTAAGTCCCCTGCATTAACACATTTCTTACAAAACGATTTATCTGCAAGTGTTGATCCGTCTTCCATACTCCGCCCTTGAATCAATTAATATATTGATAGGCTAACGCTTAAAAACGCCTTCTACAACTGCAACATTTCACAATCTCCTTAGCAAGTTGATTAACACGAAGGCCGCTAATGATTAATAACACCCACCATATATCAAGAGTATTTTTTTTGCCTTAAATTGTTGCAAAATCAATATCATGTCGCTTAGGATAGGAATTGTCACTAGGGTAATTAATGCCACATACCCGCCAAGAAAGAAGTGTTCTTACTTCTTATTTAAAACACTAAAAAATATAATTAATCCAGGAACATACATGAAACTCAATCACTTAAAACTTACGGTGGTAGCCATTGCTGTCGCATCCATTATGCAGGCACAGGCCCAAAGCAAACCCGATACAAGCATAGAAAGAGTAGAAGTAACAGGCTCCCACATTCGCCGAGGTGACCTAGAAGGCCCCTCCCCTGTCACATCCTTGTCCGCTGAGGACATTATCAAAACAGGGGTTACTGATTTAATCGGCTTGTTTACTAAATTACCCATTGCCGGCCAAGGCACGTTTTCAACCCAAGGCAACAGCAGTGACGGCACAGGCAATGGCGGCTCTAGTGTTTCATTGCGCGGGCTGGGTGCCGATTCAACTCTCATACTGGTTAACGGTCGACGAGTCTCTGTGTCGCCTTTTGCCAATTCGATAGATACCGCCTTCGTAGATATCAATAACATCCCCTTGTCAGCCATTAAACGGGTAGATATTTTAAAAGACGGAGCATCTGCAACCTATGGCTCAGACGCCATCGCTGGGGTTATCAATATCATCATGAAAGATGATTTCGACGGTTTAGAGTTGTCGGGAAAATACGGTGATACCGCTGATGGAGGAGGCGCAGAATCAAACGCGAGTTTGCTGTTTGGCACTAGCTCCGACAAATCAAGCCATACCTTTGTGTTAGATTATTTCGATCGTGAAGAAATACTTTATGCCGACCGTGATTACGCAAGCTCGTCTAATCAGTCCGCTCTTAGGCCAAATGATCCCTACGCTACAGATTTTAGAAGCTCAGCTGGCTACCCAGGGACCATCGCCCTTGCCTCAGACCCCACAGTTCGTCTACCTGACACGTTCGGAAATGATGTATGCCCCGCAGACCAAATAGTGGGTGATTTATGCCGTTATGATTATGCGCCGTTTAGTTCGTCTATACCCGCATCAGAACGCGTCAGCTTTATGTACATGGGTAAGTTTGAGATTAATGACGATCTACGTGCATTTATCGACTTAAACGGGCAAAACTCAAAGACCACGATCCGTGGTGCTGGTAGCCCAAGCTTTAATGAATTGTTTATGTCCGGGGACAATATAAATCACCCCTTTGCTGACGACCCTACACATCCTTTTTATCAACAAGATTTAACCATGCGCCGACGAACAGTCGAAATAGGCAACCGAGAAAAACGGGTTGATTCTGATTATTTTCGCACGGTAATAGGCCTTGAAGGTGGGTTCGGTGACTGGGATTGGGAACTCGCTTACAGTTATATTAAAAGCGATTCAATTGAAAGAGGTGTTAATGGCTTTCCTAATTCGCGACGCACACAAGAAGCCATAGACAGTGGTTTATGGAACCCATTTGAGCCTTCAAGCAATTCCCAAGAAGCGCTTGATTTCATTGAAACCCAAACGACTCGCTATGGTAAGTCCACCAGTAAATCGTTTGATGTTCAGGTGTCCGGTCCGATCATGAATATGTCAGCCGGCGACTTGATGTTGGCAGTAGGTGCTGAATATCGCGAACAAGAAATCAGCGACAACCCAGATGATCAATTCCTAAGAGGCGAAGTGTTTGGTACTGAAGCAACACAAGCCAACGGCGAGCGCGACAACACTGCTGTGTTTGCTGAACTGGCGATCCCCGTGACAGAAACCTTCAATATTCAGCTGGCTGTACGCCACGAAGATTATAGCGATTTTGGCACAACGACGGATCCCAAAGTTGCTTTTATCTGGACGCCAATGGATGAACTGTCTATTCGAGGCTCATTTGGCACCGCGTTCCGCGCCCCTTCTTTACATCAAATTGGTCTGGGCAGCACGGACGAGTCGCCTAACTTAGTCGATAATGTTCGTTGTGATGCAGTGGGCAATGTCAACAAGGCTTGTGAGCCACAAGAGTACACTGCGGTGTTGACAGGTAACCCGGATCTTGGCCCTGAAGAGTCAGAAAGCTATAACTTTGGTGTTATTTATGAAATCACCCAAAACATTGATTTCTCTTTAGATTATTACAACTATGACATTGAAAATGTGATCAATAAAGACCCCCAATTTAAGTTTACCACTCAAGGAAATAACCCAGAGGTGGTGGAACGATTGCCGTCTAATATAGCAGGCGACCCAGGGGAAGTCGTACGTATCTTCGACCAGTTCGAAAATTTAGGTAACATCAAAACCTCAGGTCTTGACCTTGATTTAGGTTATAAAACTGAAACGTCATTAGGTGACTTCAAAATCAACTACATTTTAAATTATGTATTGAACTACGAGGATATTCGCACTGGGGGTCGCATTGATACTCAAGAAGGTCAGTTCGAGCAACCCGAAGTGCGTTGGACAACTGCAGCCTCTTGGGTAAAAGACAATTGGAGTGCGAATGTCGCAGTTAATTACATCGGCGAATTTGAACAAGATGCCTCAGTACGGGTGCAATCAGACGGCACAATATTGCCTGATATTGATTCTATGATCACAGTGGATACCACCGTTAATTTCATCGGTATAGAGAATACGATATTAACCCTTGGAGCGACTAACCTGTTCAATGAAGAGCCGCCATTTAGCTACCATGATTACATGGGACATGTAGTAGGAACCCATAACTCACAAGGTCGTTTTATGTACGTGCAAGCAACTTATAAGTTCTAACGTAGCCAGTGTCCACTCGCTATCAGCGTGTTTGTTGATAGCGAGTTATTATCAAAGCCTTTGTGTACTCTTGTCACTCCCTCTCTTCAAACCCATGCCTGCCCGTTATACCAACTTTGAAGGTTAATTCGTCTTCGCTATAGTTAGGCATCAACCAAATAAAGTGAAGCCTCTTGCAACTGGTTTTACTATTAGCTCATCTACACTGACAAGAGAACAATAAAATGAGCACAAATAAAGAATTCGATATCGTCGTTTACGGCGCCTCAGGCTTCACTGGCCGTTTAGTAGCAGAATACTTGGCAAAGCAGTATGCAGATGACAATAGTTTCACTTGGGCAATGGCTGGGCGTAGCGCAGATAAATTAGCGTCAGTGCGCGATGAGATTGGTGCGCCAAAGGACACCCCACTCGTGGTCGCTGACGCTGAAGACGCGAGCTCTATGCAAGCCATGCTTGATAGTACACGTTTAATCTTGACCACCGTTGGCCCTTATCAGCTTTATGGCTCTGAGTTAGTCGCCATGTGTGCCCAATCAGGTGTTGATTACGTTGATTTGTGTGGCGAGCCAGTTTGGATGCGCCATATGATCGATGCCAATGAAGCTGCTGCCAAACAAAGCGGTGCTCGGATCGTGTTCTCCTGTGGCTTCGATTCCATTCCATTTGATCTTGGCGTGTATCACTTGCAGCAATTGGCCAAAGAAAAATTTGGTCACACCTTTAACCGAGTAAAAGGTCGCGTTAAAAAGATGCAAGGGACCTTCTCTGGCGGTACAGCCGCAAGCTTAAAAGCCACTTTAGCCGCGGCCAAACAAGATCCAAAACAGTTTGAGTTGCTGCTCAATCCATTCTCTTTGACCCCAGGCTTCGCAGGCACTGAGCAACCTGCCGGGGATAAACCCTATTTTGAAGACTCACTCAATACGTGGGTAACGCCTTTCATTATGGCCGCGATTAATACGCGCAATGTGCACCGCAGCAACATGCTACTCAGTCACCAATACGGCAGCGATTTTGTTTACGATGAAATGCTGATGACAGGCCCAGGAGAGAAAGGGGAAACGATCGCTAAAGCAGTGGCCAGCGATAAAGGCATGATGAAAGATGGCGGCCCTAAACCTGGTGAAGGTCCAAGTAAAGAAGAGCGTGAGAACGGTTTTTACGAGGTGTTATTTGTCGGCAATGATCAAGACGGACAAAACCTAACAGTGAGCGTTGGCGCCACACTTGACCCGGGTTATGGCTCGACTTCTCGTATGATCACCGAAGCAGCCTTGTGTTTGATTAAAGACTCAACCGATACTCCTGGCGGTATTTTGACCCCAGCATCGGCTATGGGCGACACGTTAATTAAGCGTTTAGTAGACAACGCAGGCTTAACCTTTAAACAACTGTAACGACGTACAAAAAAAGCCCAAGCAGTTGCTTGGGCTTTTAGTATCTGAATTCGTTGTCTACAAGACAAAATCGATGGGCTTAGTATTCCCACCATGATTGCTGCCACCACTCCAAAAATTCTTCGAAGTCGATAGAGCCATCGTTGTTTTTATCAATCAAACCAAAGCCTTCTTCAACATGACTAGCCTTGGTTTTAGGCGATATGATAGTTAACAACTCAATAAATTCTGTTAACCCGATTTCACCATTCTTATCGGTATCAAAATAATCAAATTCTTTGCGAATTTCAGCAACCTTCTCCGGTGCTAATGTCTCTTGCTGTGCCATGATTGAACCACATTAGTTAATGTTAAGACGAGTTTACCCTTTCATATCACCAAATGTCTACGTTGGTGAGCTAAAGCGCAATGCCTAAAGGTTTAACCGTTGCTTTTTCCTGCAGCAGCACGTTGTGCTCGCCGTTGTGCAGCCTTTTGTTGACGGCGTAATTTTATGGCCTTGGTCGCGTCTTCTCCCACGTGCGCTTCGTTTCGCTGACGAGCTAAATTCACTTGCTTTTCACGCTCACGAAAACGCTTAAGCTGCTCTTCACTATGGGTGCCATGACATTTAGGGCAGCTAGCGCCAGCCTCAAATAGCGGGCTTAGTTTATCTTCCTCAGTGATCGGTAACCGACAGGCATAACACTGATCATAATCACTTTTTTGTAAGTCATGATTAACCGCCACACGATTATCAAACACAAAACAATCACCTTCCCACAAGGTATCGTCTTTCGGTACTTCTTCTAGGTATTTAAGAATACCGCCTTCTAAATGATAAACCTCTTCAAAGCCCTGCTCTTTAAGATAAGCAGTGGACTTTTCACAACGAATACCGCCTGTGCAAAACATGGCGACTTTCTTGTTTTTACTTGGCTCAAGATTATCTTTTACATATTGAGGAAATTCACGAAAGGACTCAGTGTTCGGATTGATAGCGTTTTTAAAGGTGCCAATTTCTATTTCATACTCGTTACGGGTATCTATCACAGTCACATTAGGATCTGATATTAACGCATTCCAATCTTGCGGCTTGACGTAAGTACCAACTGTGCGCAAAGGGTCAATTCCTTCAACCCCCATGGTAACGATCTCTTTCTTTAGCTTTACTTTAGTACGATGAAACGGCTGACTTTCATCTAAGGATTCTTTGTGAGAAATAGGTGCTATACGCGGGTCTTGGTTTAAATAATCTAATAGTGCATCAATACCAGCTCGCGAGCCTGACACAGTGCCATTTATACCTTCTTTGGCCAATAACAACGTGCCTTTAATGCCGTTATCCTGCATAAAAGTCAAAAGCGGTTGACGCATTTCTTCGAAGTTTTCTAAGGTCACGAATTTGTATAACGCGCACACGACAAACGGCGCAGAAGTTTGATTTTGCATGGTAGTTCCTTGCGAGTTGGATCGTAAATCCAGAGCAGTTAATGGGATGCTTAAAAAAGCGCCAGAAATATAGCAAAAGCCAACCCAGATTTAAAGTACCAACGCCACTTAACCTTATCTTTTACTGATCTATATCAGGCTCGAAAAATACCAAATCAATCGCTGTTATTTCCGGCTTAATGTTCATTGGTCAAAAAAACCATTTTTTAGTCAATTAACAAAAAACATAATTATATTTCACATACGAAAAGAATACTCAATCACTAAGCCGTTGTTTTTATTGATATTTAAAATTGGCATCTAGGTTGCAAACTGATAATTAACAAAACAACACATTGAAAATACTTACTCATTAAAGGAAATACACCATGAAAACATTGACTAAAACTATCGCTGCAACGTTACTTTCTTTTGCTGTTTTAGGTGCTGCGCATGCAGACCAAGAATTAATTCCTACCGATAATGAAGCAGGAACAAAACTTTGCCTAACCGCGACGACTGGCAGCATACTAAAAATGAATAAAGCAATGAAATTAAGCAAGGTGACCAAGCGTTACGTCACTGAAAAAGTCACGTGTAACGGTCAAGACATGGTGGCATTTGTTGAACAATACGGTGCAAAAGCAGAAAAAATGAATAACTTTCTAACCAATGGTAAATACAGCGAAGAACGTAATGTTATCGCCAGTG
This sequence comes from Paraglaciecola chathamensis S18K6, assembly GCA_000314955.1. Taxonomy (GTDB): domain Bacteria; phylum Pseudomonadota; class Gammaproteobacteria; order Enterobacterales; family Alteromonadaceae; genus Paraglaciecola; species Paraglaciecola chathamensis. The sequence continues at coordinate 49,526 of BAEM01000037.1, forward strand.
TAAACAACCAATAAGCAGTTGGTTGTTACGCAAAATATATGCAACACACATAGATAGAAGCAAAAAATCCGCTCTTAGCGGATTTTTTTATGCCTAAAATTTACCCTGCCACACTCAGTTCTCGGTGTAACCAGGCTTTACCAAACTGCCCATCACGCTCTATGGTTCTAGGTGAAACCGCGTAAAACTGAGCAATATCTCGTACACTTGAACCTGCAAAAAACTGTAGCTCTAAAATTTCAGCTTTTCGTTTATCAAACTTTGCTAACGCTGATAAGGCTGCATCTAATTCAACAACATCATGGCTGACGGGTTTATCTCCATATTTATAATCAACCAAGGTGATATGGTTTGCCCCAGCCCCTCGTTTTTGACTAGTATGTGCCCTAGCGTGATCAACCAAAATACGCCGCATCATGTTACTGGCTAGTCGATAAAAATGCGCTCGGTCTGCAAAATCTAACTGAGCATGCAATAAATCGATAAACACTTCATTCACCAAGGCGGTGGCTTGTAATGTATGTCCAGCTCTTTCGTAAGACATGTGCTTTTGTGCTCTGCGATGCAATTCTGAGTAAACTAACTTACTTAAATCATTGAATGCTTGCTCGCTTCCTGATTGCCAGTCACGAAGTAACTGCGTGATATCCCGATCTTTGTTCATAGCGTTACACACTGAAAAGTGAAATAGAGTTGCATAATTTTAGCACAGGAATAGACTAATTTTTAATCATTAGATACTCATCTAGCGTTCCGTTAATACATTTTGCGTAAAGGACTAAAGCAAATGAACAGCAACGAATGGCAAACAGTACAAGACATTTTTCATCACGCAATTACTCTGCCTGTAGAGCAACGCGGCACTTACATCGACCAGCAATGTAAAAATAACTCACATTTACATCAAGAAGTGACCTCATTATTAACGCACCATGAGAAAAGCACCGAAATTGATTCCATCATCGATTACGCCGCGCATTGTGTTGTAAACCAAACTTCGCAAAAAATAGGCGATGTGGTTGACCGTTATCGACTGATTGAGATGATTGGCCAAGGCGGGATGGGCGATATCTACCTAGCAGAAAGAGCGGACGAACACTACACACAACGCGTGGCAATAAAAATTAACCGAAACGCGCTTACAACAGCAGATAGAGCATCACGCTTTAAAACTGAACGACAGATATTAGCGAACCTAGAACACCCTAATATCGCACGCCTGCTCGATGGCGGCACAACTGAAACAAATCAGCCTTATTTAGTCATGGAATACATTGAAGGCACACCTATTGACCTTTATTGCCAACAAAAAAAACAGGGCCTGCATGAACAGTTAAGACTTTTTCAAAAAGTATGTGACGCCGTCCAATACGCTCATCAACACTTGGTTGTGCACTGTGATTTAAAACCCTCAAACATACTTATCACCATGGACGGTGAGCCAAAGTTACTCGATTTTGGCATATCCAGATTGCTTGACCAGCAAGAATCTAGCGACGGCGAACAAAGCCTTGAGGCAAGCGAGGCTGAGCGTTTGCTTAGCCTACATTATTCGAGCCCAGAACAAATTTGTGGCGATCCTCTGTCCACCAGCACTGATATTTATTCATTGGGGGTCATTTTATACAAACTACTGACACAACAACTGCCTTATGAGCACGTTGCAGACAAACTGCACGACGCCATTGTCGAATTTACGCCTGCTCCGCCAAGTCAGTTGTTAACCCGCAATAAATCGACGCTTGGGAATTCAACGCAGGTTGAGCCTAGCGTGATAAAAGCCAAGGATATCGCGGGTGACCTAGATGCTATATTGCTAAAAGCCCTGCATAACAGAGCTTCTTTGCGCTATAAAAGTGTTAGCCAGTTTTCAAATGACCTTGAGCGCTTTGTTAACCACTACCCTGTAACAGCGCACCGTAATTCTTGGGTCACGCGCAGTAAAAAGTTTTTGCGCCGCAACCGTCTTTCAAGCTCGCTGGCGGCTTTCATTCTTATTACTATGACCACCACAAGTAGCGCCATATTTATTCAGTCTCAGCGTATTGCACTCGAGCGTGATATCGCCGAGCAGGAGCGCGGTAAAGCGGTTGCTATCACTGACTTTTTGCACAACATGTTTTTTTCTATTAACCCAGATAAGGCCCAAGGCGAAGTCATAACAGTGCGACAAATTTTAGACAAAGCCAGTGAAAAACTAAACCAAGATGACAGCCACACGCTATTTTCACAACCTTTAATTGAGGCCTCTGTAAGGCGCACTATTGGCGACATATATTTCCGTTTAGGGGTGATCCATCCGGCTATTGGACACTTAGAAAGAGCGTTGACACTGCATCGAGAACATCAAACTGACGACGCTGAGTTCTATCGCGTACTTAGGGCATTGAGCAATTCTTATAATCGCGCAGACAAATTTGATCTGCAGCGCCCAATTTTAGAAGAGTCAATAGAGGTCGCCAAACGTATCTTTGGTGAGCACGATGAAAAAACTTTGGGTGTTATGTCTAACCTAGCAGGGTTATATAATGATACCGGCAATTCGTTTATGGCCATCAATCTGCACAACGAAATATACGATAAAAGTTTAAACGCCCTAGGCCCAGCGAATATTGTCACCATTCTTGCAATTACCAGTCTTGGTGCTGATTACTATGCCTTAGGGGATTATCAAAAAGCCGAGGAATACTTCCAACAAGGTCTAGAAGCCTGCTTAAAAGAGTGGAACGAAAACCACGGATTAGCACTGTATAACTTGGCCGGCGTTGGTTATGTGCTGGAACGCTTAGGTCAATTTGAAGCCGGGTATGCCCCTACTAAAAAACGCTTAGAGCGCGCAATACACGTCTTGGGAGAACAACATCAAGACACACTTGACGCCAAACTCAGTATGGGCCGAATCCATCTCGGATTAGGGGAGTATTCCCAAGCAGAAGCACTGTTTAATGATATTTTGACTGCTTTGCCAAAACGAGCAGGCGAACTTCACGCCCTTAACTATGTCACCCGTTTCGCGTTAGCTGAGCTATATCTAAAAACTGACCGCGCAGCTCAAGCATTACCGCTAGCACAGAGCACATTAACACTCGCTAAAGATGTATGGGCAGATGACAACTTAAAGATTTTGTTTGGCACCCAAGTATTGGCTGATGCTCTGGCCGCCAATCAAGAATACCAAAACGCCATTACCCATTATCAACACATTTTAATCAGTCGCCAGCAGAGCATTGATAAAGAACAGCAACAAAACAAACGGTTGGAAATCGAGCACCTGCAAGTCAAATATATTGAGGCGTATTATGCCCATTTAGGTTTAGCACGGGCCTACCTAGCCCTTGAGCAAAACGCGAATAGCACTGAACATTTACGTAGCATAGTACGCTTAACACAGGCCCACCCACGTATGACGGCAACCGAACTACCATGGGTATTAACATCGTTACTAACTGAATACGAAGGCTCAGGCAAAACGAAGCAGGCATCGACGATCCGCGCCCAGCTCGTTGCTTTGGACCAACGCCGGCCCTAGCGCCCTATATTTAAAAAGTATACTTAACGGATACCCACCAGCGCGAGGCATCCTTAAATTGACCAAACTGGCCGTTTGGATCTCCAAACAGCCAATCAATCCCCGTTTGAAATTTCAAGTTGTCGTTATAGTCGTATACCAAGGCAGGACGCAGCGTACCATCGCCTTGATTCACACTGCCAATCAGCTCGGTTTTAAAAAGTAATCGCTCGTTAAAGAAACTGCGCTGGGCCCTCAAGGTGAGTAGTGTATCGGTAGCAGGGCGGACCAAATTCAGCTCTTCTTCTCGAATATGGTCTACCACTAACTGAGCATTCACAAACCAATTTGCCGGTGCTCGCCAGTCGACTCCCCCTCCTATCAGCATCCGCTTTGCCCGCGCCTGCATTAAGGGCTGCTCACCGAGCACGTTCAAAGGTTGGTCGGGTATATAGGCAAGCTCCATCCGCCATACTAGTGCACCTAGCGTGACATCATAAGTCGCCCCGAGTACGGTGCGGCGCAAGTAATCAAAGCTAACATTTATCGGTAGACTCGCCACCATCGCTTGGCGCAGTTGAATGACAGGATCAGTGTCAGGCCCCCGATATAACATGACTGACATATCCCCCTCACCTAGGCTATGCCCAAATTTAACCCCTGCAGTACTTTGGTTAACGGTATGCTCTCGTTTGGGAGTTTGTATTCTTAGGGCCTGCGCCAAATCAACGGTTGGCGCTTGCCCCTCAAGACCTAAATCTGCAACTGATAACCCCCCGGTAAAACGGGTTGAGGATAAAAAGAAAGTATCGCCAATATTGGCCTGCTGCGTACTCGTACCATCAAATGCTAATGAGGTATCCACGTGCCAGCCATCCAATTTACTGCGCCAACGTATCCCCCACCTAGCGATACGCTCAGGGCGCATATCGGTTAAGACAAAATCACGGCGACGCACGGGATCGAAACGATCAGTCACTTGTACGCCATCTAATACTCCCCAAGGGGTAACCTGCTTACCGATGACCACACTAGCTCCCCGTTTGCGCCACATTAAAAATGCCCGGGTCAGCTCTATACGGGCATCGGTGCTATCCAAAAGGGGCTGATTTAAAGTAGCGAAGTTGTCAGTACTGCCTAGCCCAGTTTTGCTAAAGGCAACTTGAGAAAGGGTATCAAGTTGAGCGCTCCATTGCCGATTTAACCGCAACGTATGCCGAGAAGCCAAGCTCACTCTGGACAAATCTAAGTCAGAGTGTTTCAAATTCAGCGCCGCGCGATACTCTAGCGACACTTGGCTTGATTGTACTTTTACCTCAGCCTTAACGAGGGGTGTATACAGCCCGCCGAGGCCAACAAAAAGACCAAATAAAAGGCTCAGCAACGAGCAACCAACTTGGTTAATCACCCTTTGCTTAAGATACTGATGCCGATAAACATGTGACTGAATCTTCATGATATTCCTTGCTATTTAATCCCTTCGCGTTTGTTCTTTTCAGTGGCGTGCGCTTCACCCTTGAGCGCTTTAGCTTGAAGCTCGCTGCCTCTGAGCTGTTCATTTTTGACTCCCCTGCCTTAAGCTCATCTTGTTTATTTCCCCTGCCTTCTGCCCCTAATACAACATATGCGCTAACGCCTGTTACAACCCGGAAATACTCGGTACGCCATAACTCAACTCATCAGCAGTCAAAATACTTTGTGGTAAATCTGGAACGTGCTTAACATCGCTTAGCACTACATCCGTCTTATGCGCGAGCTGAGCATTGGTGACTGTGAAATGCGTTGCTATCCAGGCATCTGATACGCGCTCTAAACGTTTTACAGAAATGGTTTTCAGCGGTATGCCATCTACGTCTGTGTAATTTATTTCTAACGGGAAGTAAGTGTCAGGGTCGACACGAGCTACAAAGCTGCTGTATCCCAGCTCTGACGCTTTACTGCTCGATTTGGTGACGCCTTTTAAAACCAAATAACGCTTTTGCTCTACGATTTGCTCTTCGCCTAGGGCAAAGTCCCAGTCTAATAAGGTGAATTTGAAGTTGTCTTTAATATCGCCGTAGGTCAGATCTGTGCCCATAAAGTAGTCACCTTTGCTCGAGGCGGGCAGTTTACGAACGCGATCAGTGGCCGGTAAATACAGCCAATTCTCATCACTGCCTGATACCTTGTCATAACTTAAAAATCCGGTATTTTGCAGCGCAGCCGGTGCAGTAAAATAGATCCCTATTTTGGTATCGCCTTGATGAACAGAATGAACAAATAAAGCAGAGCGTTTTCGCACGCCTCCTGAATCATTGTGCAAGGTAAAGTGCATATTCCCTGCTCGCCCATCGTTAGCCGCTCTTGTTAGCACCTTATTCGCTAATTCTAGGGCCGACATTTGGTTATTTTCCTGTGCTGAAACAGGCTGAATAAAAAGCCCACAGAACAGCCAAATACTGATTTGAATTAGGCTTGTACGCGCTCTTTTATGGCTTGTGCTTTTTAGGTTTGCGACGTTGAATAATTTCATTACACACTTCCTCTTACGTTAATCACATATGGCGTGGGTGCACACAGGGCATAACAGGCAGGGATCACTATGATCGCGCCTAACAGACTGCCGATAGACGCTGATGCAACCAGTGCCCCAAACCACTGCAAAGGCGGCGCAGAGCTTAGACAAATAACCCCTAAAGCGAACGCCAAGGCGACAGCTGAAAACACACACGCCCGAGCAATGACTACATAGTGCCCACTGAAAGCGGCTCGAGGCGCTAATCCTTTTTGCAATGACTGGCGCACGCCTGAAATAAGATGGATCGCAAAATCGACGCCTAAACCGGTTGAAATTGCCGCTGTCATGGACGTTGCTGGCGCAATATCAATTTTCAAAAGGCCCATCACGGCATAAGTAAAAAGTACGCCCGTTAGAATAGGCACCAAGCTCAACAATGCAGGCCAAAACGAACGAAATGCCAGTAGAGATGAACAAAACACAAAGGCGATAGCCAGACCTAAGCCAGTAAAATGAGAAGATGCGAGTAATTTCATCCACCCAGAGTTAACGGCCACGCGTCCACTCACTTTGGCCTCAAGTCCGAATTCCTCGGACCAGCTTTTAGCAATGTTTTCAAACTCAGAAACAACAGGGCTTACTTGACTAAAGCGGTCAGTAGTCAATTGCGCACGAACAAGGGTGTGTTGATAGGTAAAGTCGATTTCCTCTTTGAAATCTCCTGGGTCGCCCGCGGCCTCATACAAAAACATATACTGTGCCGGAGCATGCTCTGCGCTGGGTAATTCGCCAGCAGGAGCGTTTGTCAGCGCACGGTGCATAACACTCATATAGTCGCTAATAGAGGTACTTTTTGCCACAAGTGGCAACCGATCAATGCGCTGCTGTAATTGCGCTATGGCATTCATCGCCTTTGGCGTCATTAAATCTCCCGGCTCGTTGCCTGAAACCACTACATCCAAAAAGTTGAGCCCCTGCAAATGAGAGTTCAAAGTGACGTCAGCCAAACGAACCGCATCGTCGCCTTGAAAATAACGTTGGCGCTCGTAATCGAATCGGGCTTGAGTAGCAAAATAAATGAAAATGGTCAGTACCAATATCAAACTTGAAGCAGTAGTCCAAGGATGATTAAACGCATTTTGGGTCAGGCGATAAACGCCCGCATTGACCGGGCTGTCTTGTACAAACTGAGCTTGTTCCTTTGCGCCTAAGCCCAATAACAGGATAACGGCTGGCAAGGCGCTTAAACTTAATATCCAAGCGGCCATAACACCTGCTGCAGCGAACCAGCCAAACTCTGCAATTGGCTGCATAGAAGAGCCAATGGCGAGGCCAACAAACCCAGCCACTGTCGTTACTGTCGTCAAGGTAACAGGTAAGAAGGTCTGATTCAGTGTGCCAAGCAACAGCTCTGCTTTGTTTTTATCTGGTTCTAGGCGGCATTTTTCTAAGAAAAGCGTAGAAACATGCAAACTATCGGCAATGGATATCGCCATGATGATCACCGGCAATGCAGTGGTAATTAAATAGTACCTAGCGTCTAACCAGCCCATCAAACCTACAGTCATCGCAGCAGAACCCGCAATGACCAACAAGGGGCCTGGCAACCCACGCCACTCTCGCAGAGCAATAAAAATAACCAACAACGCAGTGACGATAGCCATTGGAATGAAAATACGGGTATCTTGATTGACCATTTGCGCCAGTCGCCCGTTCATTGATGCGACGCCCGTTACATGAACTTGAGCGTTTGCTGGGCGATGAGCCTGAGCAATTGCCAGCACCTGCCGATACGTTTCAGTAGCATGGTTAGCGTCTTGTACTGGTATAATTAAGGTCAGCGTGTCGCCATTTTTGGATGCGAGTAAGCCATCCATCATTGGCATGCTACGTACCCTCTCTAACGCTCGTGCAGCGCTACTTTGGGTCACAACGCCCTTGGTAAGGATCGGATCAACGATCAAATCTCCGTCATCACCATAAATAGCACTCTCAGTCAAAATACTGATCAATGCATTTTTTTTCACATTTTCTAGTTCGCGTACTTCGCGCTGAATAAGACTCAATGCTTGAATGATATCTGTGCTAAAAGCAGATTGATGCTCGTTTGCCACGATCCCCAGCACAATAGGGTCTTCTAACCCAAACAACTCTCCGGCTCTATCCCTTGCTAGTGCAGCGGGATGATCACTAGGTACAAACGCATCTACTGAGGGGTCTTTTCGAATATTTTTAAGGCCCACCCCCATAGCGATTATGAGTAATGCTGCGATCAACAAAATCCATTTTGGGTTGTGGATTACGAAGGTAAAGTAACGTTCTTTATACGTTGTTTGGGCAATGTTCGTGGTCATGATTCCTGTCCTTGTTTTAGCTGGGAAAGATTCAGTAAACGAATTACTGCCCGAGCTATCTGCCAATTGAAGAAATTTGCGACTGTGCGTTACCATGGCGAAACGTGCCATGCTCAGCGAGCCGAAATACGTCATATCTTCCATTTTTTATTGAGATAAAAGCGCTAGGGTAAACTTAGGTTTTTTTATCTCTCTTCTAATAAGCGCAATACCCGCGTAAAAACCGCCATATTATTTTTACTTTGCTGTAAATTATTTTTCGCAGCTTGAGTTACCTAAGCCTTAGGCACTAAATTTTGCACTTTTGATGGCGTGTAACCGCTGCCGACCTGCTCGATTAACAAGCTTGCGGCACAGACATAACGAGCCGAAAAGAATGCAACTGACAAACGCCATTTTAGGGGCATCTTTGAGTGCTAACTGCATCTCTGCTCGCTGCTTGTCACCCATTAAGCGACGAGCAGATTGCTTTGTACTTTGAATTTTTCTCGACCGTGCTTTCGCTGGTAATAGAATGGGGGTTACGCGGTCGTCCATGGCGTTCACTGAGGAGTAAAGCAAAACTTCACTGTCGGTGTCAGGGGCTGAAACACTATGAGGGTTTAACGTTGTTGCCAGCGCTGGCCAACTGTACAACCAAGTAGCCAATATCAGCGCATTGCAGCAAACTACCAATGGGTATCGAAGCACTAGTGAGCACATATCACACTCCTGTTAGTTAAGTCTCATTTCCTATAAGCGTGCTTAGTTAGTGATGACCGCCAAAAAATTGCGATTTAATAGTGAAGTTTGTCAATTGCTACAATTCACCCAGTTTGAGCAGCATTCGGGTTATAATTCCCCTATCAGCAATACACAGGACGAAATATGTGTGAGTTATTAGGCATGTCGGCGAATGTACCCACTGATATTTGCTTTAGTTTCAAAGGGCTAAGAGAAAGAGGCGGTCGCGTTGGTCCGCACAGAGATGGCTGGGGCGTGGCATTTTATGAGCAAAAAGGGGTGTGCATTTTTAAAGATCGCCAGCCAAGCTATGAATCCGAGATAGCTAGCTTGGTGTCTGACTACCCGATAAAGAGCACGGCCGTTATTGCCCATGTGCGCCAGGCCAATCGCGGACGTATCGGCATGGAAAACACCCACCCTTTTAGCCGCGAACTTTGGGGTAGAAATTGGACGTATGCCCATAATGGTCAATTGAGTGGCTATGCTGATTTGCCCATAGATAGATTTACCCCCGTTGGTACAACGGACAGTGAACGAGCTTTTTGCTATTTAATGAGTGCGCTAGACAACCGTTTTCCTAATCGCCCAAGTAAACGCATCTCGGCATTTAATTTTTTACAGCGTGAAGCCAAAAAACTGAACAAGCTCGGCGTTTTTAATATGCTTATCACTGACGGTGAGTATTTGCTGGCATTTTGTTCAACTAAGTTACAGTGGATCACCCGCCGCGCGCCCTTCGGTAAAGCGCATTTATCAGATATTGATGTAGATATCGATTTTGCCAAAGAGACCACCCCAAATGATATCGTCACGCTAATCGCAACAGAGCCGTTAACAGGTAACGAGAGCTGGCAGAAAATGGAACCTAACGAAGGGCAAATATTCCGCTTTGGTGAGCCCATTAAAAAAGCGTTGAAGTGAAATGGCAATCGTCGAGCTTCGTGAATATAAAATAAAACCCAATATGAAACATGCTTGGCTTAAGTGGCTAAAAGCAGAATTGTTGCCGTACCAAGTTTCTCAGGGAATGCGTATCTTACAGACGTATGTCTACGCAGATGAAAACGGCAATGATTGGTTTGTGTGGTTAAGGGAATTTGACGACGAACAAACTCGTCAGGCCTTATATGAGAAAACTTATAATCAATGGTGGAAAGATCACGTTCGCCCGAAAGTGTTTACTATGATTGAGCAAGACAACATAAAAGTGCGCTTGCTCAACCCAGTAAAACTCGTCTGATTAAGCCGATTTTTTCAAAAATAAGTTCATCAGGGTATTTTGATCTGGTACGCCAGTTTGCGCTAAACCATTATCGCGTTGAAAGTGCTTAAAGGCATCTAATGTCGCTTGATCAAAATCACTGCTGCCCATGTCTTTTAAATAGTCCATTTTGCGCAAACGCTGCTTGGCACGCTTTAGTATTTCCACATAAAAATAGCTTTTCGCGTCATTTACATCAATTGCTACTAGTGCAGACTCTGCCGGCAAACGGATAGGGAACAAGGCCTTAAGCAAGCCGTTAGTGACAGTTAGAAAATGTCTGTCTTTGCCATTTTCGCAATCTTGTTGTAGTAGCGCTAACAGCAACTCCGTTGTTTGCCAAGGTGTTGCATCATAGTTTTCAGGCTGGAAACGGTTATAGGCACTGATGTAACCTTCAAGCCAGCCTCCATAAAGATAATAATCCGTACTCTTTTGTTCTGCAGCCAGTAGAAAATTACTACACAGACGTTTTCCCGCACCTTTAACGGCAAACTTACCATCCTCGTCAGCCGCACTCGCGAGCCCAGTATGTACACTCAATAACATCGCTAGTGTAATCGCTTTAAATCTGTTCATGCTTTACTTCTCACCCTTTACAACGGAAAAACCCAGTTCGATGAATCGAACTGGGTTACTTTAATCTATTCAAAAGTGATTAAAACTTTTTTCTACGTAAAGCACATAAGCCAATTAATGAAAGGGCAAATATCGCGACCGTTCCAGGAGCTGAAACCGCGACACTGTCATCAACAAATTGGGTGATGGGTGATTGAATTACGCCAAATTGGCCGCCTTCACTAAATGCAACACCGGTAACAAACGCTAACGGATCAGTCGGATCTAAAGCGAGTTCAACGTTGATGCTGGAAATCGTGAATTCAGGCACAGGTACATCAAAGTCAAAGGTTTGCCCGCTGGTCAGCGCCACAACTTGTTCTACACCATTAACTAAATAACTGAGTAAATACCCGTCGCTGTCATTTACGCTAAGTAAGGTCGGGGCCGTCACGCTAGCAAACAAGCCGCCGTCTGTCGCTGTGTAGGTATAACCAGTGGCAACATCTGGATCTATCCAGATTGTTTCGCCAGCATCTACCTCAGGCAAGGTGAACACAAAGTCCCCATTGTCACTCGTATCATCAGGCATAATAGGGGTGAATTCAGATTCCCCACCCTCGGCATCAAAGTTACCAAAGCTACTTAGAAATATAGTGGTATCTAGTGCAGAGTCTGATGCATCCGCTAATAGAAGCGTAAAGGTGTTGCCGGTACTTCCTGGTTCAACGGGAATATCAAACTGCAAAATAGGAATACCATTTGGCGCTAACATACCGTTTAACTCTGTTCCTTCGACTGGAGCAAAATCAGGATGATTAATATTAATCAGTGCCGGTGCTCCATCGGTTGAACCGTCTGTGACTTCAGCGCTGGCTAAATTCACACCATTGAGGAACATGCCAAAACCATCAACAAACTCAGTGTCGACAAATTCTGGGAACTCTTCTGAGCCAAAGGCACCGACAAATGAGATAACCGACACACTGTCGTCTACATCAAAGGTAATGCTAAGTTCGATGGGATCGAAATGTTCCGTCTGCCCAGTAATCTGAGTTAAAAGCGCATTTTGCTCATCCGTTGCAGGGTTAGGTTCGCTTACTTCAATCGCTTCATTATCGAGTGGGCTGTTCACCTGTGTGCTTGAAGGAGTAGGCGCATTTGACGCTGAGTTTTCAGGCAGTTGTTGAGCGTTTGGCTGATCAAAACAGCTTGGGCATTCTAGTTCATTGCCATTATCTGGGGGGGTTCCAGAATTTTCATCTTCGCCTCCTCCTTCTCCTTCACCTTCACCTTCTCCTTCACCACCTGGGAAATTATTAGGGCCATCTTCATAGTGACTAACGTCACCGGTACTAAACACCACGCCACCAGCGCTAGGCAGCCCGTAAGTACCGGTACGGTTAGTGTACGTTCCTGCTTGTGCACTGAAATCAACATCGTTCATTCCACCGCTTAATACGGCGCTGGTGACGGTTACGCCACTATTAGGAATGATCAATGTATCTGAAAGAAGTGAAGCATCACTGGAAGATGTAATTTCGATACTTTGAGCAAATGAAGAGCTAAGTGCAAGTGACACCGCGCAGAATGATAATGACAATTTTTTACTTACGAACATTTCTTATTTCCTATAAATTTCGTATTGACTTCAAAAAATAATATTTCTTGGGATTCCGGTTTAGCAAGAAACGAACCACTAACATAAAAAATATAACCATTTGATTTTTAACAATAAAAACAATATTCAATTCATTCAAAATAAAAGATGTAAAAAAAGCAGACACAAAAAGTCATTACGATAAACTAAATTAATTTATCTATATAAATCATATTGATACAGAACAAGATTGGGAGAAATAGAGGATTTGGCTACAAATTCATCTCAATCAGAGATAAATAAACGTAAATTGGAATAAACACGCATCAATCAACCATGAATACGTGTTTTTCTCCAGATAATAATTCAGATTAAGTAATACCATTCCACGTTAATAAGTGATGACTCAGCGAGAGTTTAAAAGGGCTTAAACAAGGCGCATGACTGACAGCTCTTTATTAAAAGAAAACTAGTTCTCTTTCGAAGTCATGCAACGCAGTGTAA
>BAEM01000036.1 GCA_000314955.1 Paraglaciecola chathamensis S18K6
TTGTGGTAGATAGCAAACTCAGTAGGGAAACCCGCATGACCGCAGCAAAAATTATGCTCGGCTGTGATTTAGTTCCTAAGATTTGCATGAGTTTGATACTGACCGTGGGCGGCATACTTGCACACTACCTTGGCGTTCAGCACGCGCTCTGGCAATTAATTGGCATCATTTTACTTGGCCCAGTTTGGTTAACTATGGTGTTGGTTTTACACTATCGACACAATGGCAGCTATATTGCGTTACTCACAAAGATAGATTACTGCTTTCGTTGGGCGATGATTGCCGCGTTAATCGCCTCGAGCATATACGCTTACAGCACTGGGCACTTAGTAGAAAACTCGTGGATAATTATCAAACTCTTGGGGTTCGCCTGCCTAATATTTTGCGGGCTAATGATCCGAGTTAACCTAAAGCCCTTCTCGCTTGGTTATGCCAAAATACTCCAAAACACTCAGGATGACGCAGACAACCTAAATATGCTCCGTAGCCTTAACAAGGTTAAACCCTGGGTTATCACCATTTGGTTACTATTGATATTTGAAGCGTACGTGGGGATAGCCAAACCCTATGTGGGTTAATAGAACGCATAAAAAACCCAGTAATTGGAAAATCCAACCACTGGGGTCATTTCAACAAGCTAGTTCCACCTTTTATTCATGTAATTAAAAGCAGAATGAAATGCGGCTATAGCTGCTCTTCAGCGAACTCTGCCAAGCGGCTGCGCACCACACCATCTAGGTTAATCGTTGCGCTACCCGAGAAGTTTTTAAATTTCTCCACTATGTAGGTTAAACCTGAAGTAACAGCACTTAAGTAGTTGCTGTCTATTTGTGCCAAATTACCACTACAAATTAGCTTAGTGCCCTCACCGCAACGGGTGATAATGGTTTTAAGCTGGGATGCAGTAAGGTTTTGC
>BAEM01000035.1 GCA_000314955.1 Paraglaciecola chathamensis S18K6
AACTTCACTTAGTTAATCGGCTTTTTGCTAATGTCAGTTCACCTATGCGTTATTGCGCGTTTACATAGTTCACGACAGTATCGGTGAAATCCGTAAACAAACCGTCCACTTTTAATTGTTTGAACAGTAAGTCTAGAGCTTGTTGACTATTAATGCCTTGTGGGAGCGCGTCTTGTCTAAAGGTATAAGGATGAACGTCAAGCCCTGCCTCATGAGCACGTTTAACCAAGCCGGTAGGTTGCATGGTTTGCATGTTAACAAGTTGCGAGATCCACGGGCCGATACCTTGAGCAACGGCGGCTAACTCTTTTAGTTTCTCTGGTGTGCGCAGTTCGTCATAATCAGTGGGGGATTCTCCCCAATCATTTTCGCCAAGTAGCTGAATAAGTTTAACTTTAGCCCCTAGTTCATGTCGTAAACGCTTAAGTTCAGCGTAGTCAAAACATTGCACGTAAATTGCCTTTTCAGCATCATCCAGATCATGCTTACGCAGGGTTTTCATGACTATTTTACTGATATCGACACCTTGTTCGCGGTGCCAAGCAGGAGACTTAATTTCAGGATAAAAACCAATATTTTTACCGAACTGACGATTAAGCTGGCTAATGAGCTCAATCTGCTCTTCAAATGTGGCAATGCTAAACTGCGCGTTACCTTGGTAACGCTGCTTAAATACTTGCTTGCCCTCTGTTGTGCTTCGCTCGTGTACGGTCAGAGTTTTTAATTCTGCTAAGGTGAAATCTAATGCATAGAAACGCCCGTCATCACGCATACGCTGAGGAAATTTAGCAGCAACATCGGTCACGGTATCTAAATGAATATCATGCAGCACCACCGGTACGCCATCTTTACTAATAACCACATCCTGTTCGATAAAATCGGCGCCTAGTGCAAAGGCGAGGGTAGTGGACTCCATGGTATGTTCAGGCAAATAACCTGACGCCCCTCGGTGGGCAATAACCAAGGGATCAGCCCAAGCTAAGTGGCTTGATAACAAAGCGCACAATGCTAACGACAAAATTGATTTCTTCATATTGACTCCAATGTCACTGTTTCCTGAGATAAGGTTTATTTGGTTTGAATAAGCTCAATTGCATAACCGTCAGGATCGCGTACAAAGGCGATTACCGTAGTGCCACCTTTTACAGGCCCTGCATCACGATACACGTCAGCTCCTTGGGCTTTAAGTTGTGTACAGACTTGATAGACATCATCAACCCCGAGCGCAATATGGCCATAAGCGGTGCCCATGTCATAACTGTCTTGATCCCAATTATGAGTTAGCTCTAACACTGTGTTGCTGTCTTCATCGCCGTAACCGATAAAAGCCAACGTATAGCGGTATTGTTCATTTTCACTGGTGCGCAGTAGTTTCATGCCTAGCAATTCAGTGTAAAAAGCGAGTGAGCGGTCTAAATTTCCCACCCGCAACATGGTGTGTAATAAACGCATTCTGGTCCTTATTTACTGATCTGTTGAACCGAAGTGTACCCAGTTAACGTGCGCAACAATATGACAAAGCGTAACAAAAACCGACGTTACCCTGTTAACTGCTTAGTTTTAAGCCAATGACGCCCACTGTAATAGTGAGTAAACTCATCACTCGCCAAAGATTGACAGGTTCATTGAGCATAACAATACCAACGATAGCAGTACCCACCAAGCCAATAACAACCCACACCGCATAGGCAGTTCCAGCGGGTAGCGTTTTCATCGCAATGCTGAGTAAACCAAAACTGATCGCCATGGCCACTAGGGTCAAAATAGACGGCCACAACTTACTGAAACCGTCACTGTATTTCAGCCCGATTGCCCACACCACTTCGAATAAACCTGCTATAACCAAAATAATCCAGTTCATTTTTATACCTACTCATTTTGAGCTGGGTCGTCCCAGAAAAAAGCGCGAGGGATGAGGTCGTCCTCATTTCGTTGGTATTACATCGATGGACATGCGCTAAATTGATGGCTGGCCACGAGGTAAAAATTTGATTGTCGAAAAGACTCGCGTACTTTAGCACGCTTGGTTCTGCACCGTACATAGCGCTTCTTACACCACTTATAGATTCGCTATAGCCAGCGTAAATTAGTTGCTACAATCCTGCTGAGTTTACACAAACCTGAGTTGCTACGAGTGTATAGCCTGAGACGTAAGAGGAAGTTGAAGATATGGATGACTTAAAGAACATTGTTTTGCTTTTATCCTGGGTAGATTACTTGGGCATTGCGTTATTTTTTAGCTGCTGGATGGGCTATCGTTTTGTGCTCGAACGCGGGGAAATAGGGCGTAAAGGCTTGATAGGCATTACTCATGAATATCGTCTGCAGTGGGCGATGGAATCTGCAGCGCGTGAAATACCCGTTGCCTGTGCAGGTCTCACCAGTAACTTAATGGCAAGTGTGTCGTTTTATGCTTCTACAACTATTTATATTATTGCTGGTTTGTTTGCCTTGGTCGGCTCGGTAGAACGTTTGTTAAGCTTCTCTGAAGACATGCCTTTTGCTCAAGCAGTGTCCAGTGGTTTAATCGAACTAAAGCTTATCTTACTTATTTTTATTTTTGTGAACGCTTACTTTAAGTTCACTTGGTCATTAAGGCAGTTCAACTTCTTGTGTATTTTGATTGGCGGTAGCCCCTACCATGGGAACATGCCTTCAGAGGAATACCGCGTTAAAACCGCTAAGCGTATGGCAAGAGTCAACTCCTGTGCTGGGAACGAGTTTAATCGCGGGATCCGTTCTTATTATTATGGCATTGCCGCTTCCACTTGGTTTCTACATCCGGTGGCATTTATCGTGGCGACCATTTGGGTCACTTATATCCTTTACGTACGGGACTTTCATTCTCCTGTGCTAGAAATATTAAGAGATACTTACCCACCAGAGCTAAGAAACTATACGCAGGGCAGTGACGAAAAGGGAGTGAACAAGCAAGAAGGGAGCGTGCAGCAATCTTCGCGTTAGTGGCATAGGTGGCATAGGTGGCGTTAGTGGCGTAAGTGGCACAAAGGTGAAAGCAAAGGTGAGTTTATTATGTGGTTCACTGCTTCTTACTTAAGCTCACGGCGTCTCATTCAAGCTTACGGCTTCTCATTCAAGCTATATCACTGCCATATAAAATAAGTGATAAAGCCAGCCTAGCTTAGTGCTAACAGAATCCAGGGCGATTTTTTGTCGATGAATTATTCGCGATTTCTGCTTGGGGCTCGGCCGGACTATCTTGGGGTTGTTTGGCCTTTTGCTTACGTTGTTTATCGATTGCACGTAGCTTAATACCTTGTTGTTTTTTGTAGTCGGCGATACCTTTTTGAATGCCTTGTGCAATCAATTTAGTTTGCTCTTTCGTTTGTCCACTTTTTTGCCGGCCCTTGGCTGAGCTTCAACTTGCGGCGAGACTTTAGGTTTCATTTTATCTGTTCCAAATCGTGTGGTGGATCCCAATAGGCGAGGATAAAAAAGCCCCGCATTTGCAGGGCTTGTTATAAGTTTATCAAAACCTAAGTATTAAACACTACAAACTAGGAGAGTAGCGCACGGCTAAGCCTATTGTTCTGCCTATCACATCATAATCACTCACTGTATTAAAATGGTTAGCACCAGCTAGCGGAATCGGTGGCTGTTTATCAAACATGTTGTCAATACCGAAATTTAATACTACTTGCTCGGTAGCCTGCCATGAGGCGGCAAAATCAAAGTAGTCTTGTGCGCTAATGCTGGTGGAGCGATCAGAAGCGTAATCAACATCGCCAATGCGTCTCCAGCCAAGTTGAAAGTTCATACTGTCCAAATGCCAATCAAGGGTCGCCCTGTGCTTATAATCTGCTTGCAACACACTGGCAAAATCTCCCGAGCAGGCACTGCCATATGTACCTTTACAATCAATAGCGGCTACGGTGGAATTGTTTTGGCGCGTTTGCTTAGTGACGAGATTACCTTGGTAACTAAATTTAAATGTGCCACCTAAAGCATCTGGTGCATCTAAAACGTAATTCGTGGCGATATCGATACCGCTTTGTTCGATAGAGGCTAAATTGAAGTCATTGACAATGGCAGTGCTAATAAAACCCGTCGTTGGATCTCGCAATACTGCGCCGCATAATGGGTTATTGGCATCAGGGTTATCTATGTAGCAACTTTGCAAAGCGGCGCCAGGTTGAATTTGGCTTACAGCATCAGAGATATCGATATGATAATAATCGATTGAAACATCAAACCCTTCGATATATTCAGGAGTGTACACCAAGCCCACAGTCTCAGATTCGGCCTGTTCTGGTTTGATATCTGGGTTGCCGCCATAGGTATACTCTGCGGTGCTAGAATCAAATGCTGTGCCGACCTCTGGTGCCCCAAAGCGTTCACATTGAGCGGCATCTCCTGTGCCTAATAAACATGGATCACCGTTATAGCGCCCGGCAAAACGGGCCACAAATTGATCGCTTGTTTGATCGAATAAGGCGAGGGACAAACCACTAATCGGGCTGGCGAATTCCCCGAGGTTCGGCGCCCTAAAGGCGGTTAATTTGTTAGCACGTAGGCGCAGATCATCGTTGATGGCCCAATTTAGGCCGATTTTATAGGTGTCTTCAGCTTCTGTGTTTGAATACTCGGAAACACGATAAGCCCCTTCGATGCTCACTTCTTTCGCAAACGCCACATCGGATACCACGGGCACGAGTACTTCAGCGTAAACTTCTTCACTATCGAAGCTGGCATCCATATCAAACGCACTGACAGTCGCAAAACTGGTTCCATTTCTAAATGCGTCGCCAGGGGTCTGCTCACCCGTTTCTTTGCGATATTCGTAGCCGATAGCAAAATCGATTGGACCATCTGGTAATTCAAACAAAGCCGACGAATCGCCGGATAAGGTTGCCGCAAGTACGCTTTGGGTACGCTCGCGGGTTGTGTAAATCAACGGATCACTAAAGCTGGTTAAATCTAAATTTGGATCAAATATATCAACACTGTTGGCTAAGGCCGCGAAGCGGTTATTACCCGCTCCATCAACGGTATAGGCGTTGTTGTAAAGCGTAGCGGTTTCATCGGTTTTACCGTACTGGCCATAAACATCAAAACGAAGATAGTCGTTAATATCGCCTTTTATGCCCATTTGCATTTGAATGGAATCTCGTTCGGCTTTGGTGCGCTGTACACCAAGGCCTAGATTTCTTTCAACGTTGACTTGGGCATTGCCGTCGGCATCGAAGGTTAATCTGTTGCGCATTTCATCGCTTAAAAAAGCGTTGTCGGCCGTTAAGGTGACTTCTTGGTTGACTGAAATAGGGGCTTGGCCGCTTGCGCCTGCGCCCTCAACAGTGACCTGTGAGTACATCACGCGACCGTAGGCCGTGGTGTCTTCTGACAAATCAAAATCAAATAACAGCCCGCTAGATAAACGTTTCATGGGTTGCGTTAGATAAAGGTCGGCGGTAGAGCTGGTGGTTTGGCGTTCGTCAACTAGGCCACCTGAGGCATCAATAGCAAAGGCGTTGCCAGAGGCAAGATCGGTATAATAGCCTCCGGTATTGATAATAGAGTTGGCATTTTGCATCGCATAGTCACGTTCACCGGCTAACAACTCTTTACGTTCAGAGTAACCAAGGTAGCCAGTGACATGGCCAGCGCCATCAGCAATGTCACCGCCAAATATCCCTTCGACATTAAAGGTTTCGTTGCCGCCGTCAGCGGTTTCATAGCTGCTCGAGAATTCAGCACCATTAAAACTATCGTTTAAAATAAAGTTCACCACGCCAGAGACCGCATCGGCGCCGTATACTGCTGCAGCACCACCGGTGAGCACATCTACGCGTTTAATCAACCCAGTGGGGATCATGTTGACGTCAACCGAGTTACGAAAACTAAAAGGAACCGCGCGCGTACCATCGATTAAGACCAGAGTACGGTTTTGTCCTAAACCGCGCAGATCAATGGTGGATGAACCAAATGAATCACCAACTGTGGAACCTGTGCTGTTCGCGCCAGCTGCCGCTTGGGGAAGTTTAGTGGTAATATCTTCTACATTTACCGCACGATCTAACTTTATTTGCACCTCATCAACACTGGCTACTGCGCTACTGGAAACAAGTTCTGTACGCTGAATTCTTGACCCAGTTATAGAAATAACTTCAGTGTTATCTTTGGCTAGGCTTTGTTCTTGGGCCAGTGAAGCATGGCTGAAAAGTGCAGCGCTGACTGCCATGGTGACAGGAAATAAAGTGTGACGTTGAAGCTTGGTAACATAGGTTTTGTGTTTCATATGACTGTCCCGTTGCCGATGTGTTGATAAAACGTGCGTTGCCTGATTTTAATTTGTACAGCGTGGTCATTATCAACTGAAAAAAAATCAAATTGCAATAAAAGTTTCTTGTAAAATTAATATTTATTGATAAATTATTCTTAACGAGCCAGCGGATACAAGCACAATGCATAATGAATAAGCACATAGAAAAACTGTATAACAGTGCCAAAAAGCCCTCTCGTCTGGTCATTGGTTTAATGAGTGGCACTTCTTTGGATGGATTAGACGTGGCCTTGTGCAAAATTGCGGGGCAGGGCAGTGACACGAAAGTAGAGTTGCTCGAATTTACCACCGTTGATTACACTCAGAACTATAAAAGCAAAATAAAAAGTGTGTTCGCCAAACGTCAAGTTGATCTGCAGCAAGTCACCTTATTGCACCCCTGGGTAGGTGTTTTACATGGCCAAATGGTCAATCAATGTTTAGCTAACTGGGGAGTACAGGCAGCAGAAATAGATGCCATTGCCAGTCACGGGCAAACTATATATCACTGCCCATTGCGTCAGCACGGACTAACTGAATTTGGTAACGCGACTTTGCAAATTGGAGACGCGGACCATTTAGCGGTCACTACAGGCATTACCACCCTTGGGGACTTTAGGCAAAAACACATTGCCGCAGGGGGCGAGGGCGCGCCCTTAGCGGTGTATGGTGATTATCTGTTTTTCACCAGCAAACAAGAAAATCGCATTTTATTGAACATGGGGGGGATCGCGAATTTAACCTATTTGCCTAAAACCGCTGATTCAAGTGCGGTGTTTAGTTCAGATACCGGCCCTGGCAACACCATAATGGACGCGTTTGTGCAGCAGCATTTTGCGCCACTGCAATATGATAAAGACAGTGCCATTGCGCGTCAGGGCACAGTGAACTCTGGATTATTGAGTGCATTATTGGAGCATGATTTTTTTGCCTTAAATTTTCCAAAAACCACAGGGCCAGAAGTATTTAACTTAGACTATTTGGCGGCAGCGCAGCAACGCTCTTGTACACACGATTTAGCGCTTGAAGACGTTTTAGCCACCTTAAATGTGTTTTCAGCAACTACTATCGCCAATGCCCTTAATAATGCAGCAGCTGAGTTAGGCGAATTTAGCGTGTACGCCAGTGGTGGGGGCATTCATAATCCTCTGTTGATGGAACATATATTGAATTTATGCCCTAGAGTGTCAGAGGTGCGTGATACCAGCGAGTTGGGTATTCATCCTGACGCGAAAGAAGCGGTGCTGTTTGCGATACTCGCCAACGAGTGTTTGGTAGGGGGACAACAAGCGTTTGGCAATATCGAGCAAGGGATCCCGAATGTGACGATGGGTAAAATTAGTTTCGCTGATTAGCGGGTGTTTGCCTGTCGCTTTTATCAAGCCAGTTGAGTGCGGCGTCTGGCGCAGGCGTTTTCTTGTAATTCGTAGTGCGCACTTTTAAAGAATGCCCCGTCTTCGGATACGTCGACGGGGGTTGTTGGGCCTAACCTGCATTAGCTACTTGGCCGCCGTCTAACACCACGGTATGGCCACAAACGTAATTGCTCGCTTTGGAGCAAAGGTAAATAGCGGTACCAGCCACATCTGCCAGCTCACCTACCTTACGCGCGGGAAGTCCTTCCTTTATTTCTTGTTCATGCGCCAAGGCGTGTTTTGTCATCTTGCTAGGGAAAAATCCAGGTGCAATCGCGTTAATGTTGACGTTGGTGGGGCGAATATCTGCTGCCATATGTCGAGTCATTTGAATAACTGCTGCCTTGCTAGCAGAGTAAGAATAATTATTCATATGGGGGTGGGTGATGCCGTTAACAGAGGCAATATTTACAATCCGTGAAGGCTCATCGGCGTTTCCGGCTAAGCGAAGCGCAGGCAGTAAACGCTGACTCAAAAAGAAGATAGATTTCACGTTCAAATCCATTACTTTATCCCAGCCAGATTCTGGAAACTCTTCAACTGGCGCGCCCCACGCGGCCCCCGCATTGTTAATGAGAATGTCGATTTTTGGTTCGCGTTTAAGCATCTCTTCTGCGAAAGCATCGACTCCGGCCATGGTCGATAAATCAGATTGTATCGCGATGCACTCGCCTAAACTTGATAGCTCGGCAGCGGTTTGCTCAAGCTGTTCAAGTTTACGTGATGTGATGTAGGTTTTTACGCCACTTTCCACAAAGCCACGTGCGATCATGGCACCTATTCCACTTGAGCCACCGGTTACGACAGCGGTTTTGCCTGCCACTGAAAAAAAATTGTTCATATACGCTTCCTTTTGTTTGAACGCCTATGCACAGGCGCTTCGTTTTTTTTGCCCTAAATACATCAACGCCACAGCGCCAGCGAGGTAGGTCATTAAGGCTATTCCCGTATTTCAACCAAATGCGGCCGTAAAAGGCATATAACACCCGCGGCGAACTCGATTAATACACGTCCCAGGAGAGTTTTTGATTGGAGTTAACAGGCCTAGCAAAAAAGTTAACTTTATAAGCCATCTGACTTCATGCTTAACGTTGCATTAGCTGCTACCTGTTTAAGTACATAGCACCTAAACAGTGGGCTGCAATATAGACCATCCTGAGTCAGTTATTGATAACACAAAAAACGCAGCATGATGTCTATGCGATTATTGTCATTATTTATAATTGCTCATTACTCAGTGAATCAAGTACTTTTAGTTAAGTGGTTAGACCAGTTGTTTTTTGTCTGCTATAGTCACCTGAGCCTATAAGAAAAACAAATTTTGGAGTTCTACTATGTTGCAGTATAAAGCGCCCGTTATGGACATGAAGTTTCTGATTGAAGACGTGTTCAAATATTATAAACATTATGAGAGTTACCCGGAGTTCGCTGAAGCAACCCCCGATTTAGTCGATGCGATATTGCAAGAATGCGCAAAATTTTGTGAAAACGAATTACTGCCGTTAAATCAAAGCGGTGATAAAGAAGGCTGCCAATTCGATAATGGTGTGGTGACCACGCCAACTGGCTTTAAAGCGGCTTACAACAAATATGTAGAAGGTGGATGGCAGAGTTTATCTCATCCGGTTGAGCATGGTGGGCAGGGCTTACCGCCTTCGCTTGGTATGGCAAAACAAGAAATGATGGGCACAGCCAATTGGTCATGGGCCATGTATCCGGGCTTGAGCCACGGAGCCATGAATACAATTCAAAGCCATGGTACGCAAGAGCAAAAAGAACTTTACCTTACTCGCCTCACCGAAGGCACATGGACGGGAACTATGTGCTTAACTGAACCCCAATGCGGCACAGATTTAGGCCAGGTTAAAACCAAAGCCATACCAAATGATGACGGTACCTATGACATAGTGGGCACCAAGATATTTATTTCAGCGGGTGAACATGACCTAACCGAAAATATTATTCATATCGTATTGGCTAGGTTACCTGGAGCACCTGAAGGGACACGCGGCATATCATTGTTTATCGTGCCTAAAATACAAGTCGATCAACAAGGCAATCTAGGTGAGGGTAACCAAGTTACGTGCGGCGCCATTGAAGATAAAATGGGTATCAAAGCCTCATCTACCGCTGTACTGAATTTTGATAATGCAAAAGGTGTATTAATAGGCCCAAAAAACAAGGGATTAGAATGCATGTTCACCTTTATGAACACCGCTCGCGTAGGCACCGCGCTGCAAGGCGTATGCGCATCTGAATTGGCTTACCAAAACTCCTTGTTGTATGCCAAAGACCGATTATCTATGCGCGCTTTAACCGGTAAAAAATGCCCCGATAAAGTTGCCGACCCTATCATAGAGCACCCTGATGTACGTAAAATGTTGATGACCCAAAAAGCCATCTCTGAAGGTGGCCGCGCCATGATCTATTACACCGCCAAAATCGTCGATGAAATAGAAATGGCAAAGACCGAAGAAGCACGTAAAGTGGCAGATGATAGGTTGGGCTTTATCACTCCAATTTTGAAAGCGTTTCTAACAGAAATGGGCTGTGAAAGCACCAGTCACGGTATGCAAGTATTCGGCGGCCATGGTTACATTAAAGAATGGGGCATGGAGCAAATCGTACGTGACGTGCGTATCTCCACCTTGTACGAAGGCACGACGGGCATTCAAGCGTTAGATTTACTCGGCCGTAAAATACTGCTTACCCGAGGTAAATCATTAAAGGCATTCAGTAAAGAAGTGCTACGTTTCTGCAAAGATAAGAGCATGATTTCCAAAAATCCTCACAAGCGTCAAATGAATAAGTTTATATGGGCGCTCAGTAAAAATACCGCAAACTGGCAGCAATACACCATGCGCTTAGCGTTAAAAGCGAAAAAAGATCGCGATATTGTCGGCTCAGCCTCAGTGGATTACCTAATGTACTCTGGTTACATTATGATGGCGTATTTCTGGGCCCAAATGGCTCAAACCGCCTACGAAAAACTAGCGACAGATGTAGAAAATCGTGATTTCTACCGTGCCAAAATCAAAACCGCTGAATTTTATTTTGAGCGTTTACTGCCCAGAACAAAATCACTGGCCAAAACCATGATGGCAGACCCAAAAACGCTAATGCAGTTAGACGAAGATCTGCTGTCATTTTTGTAATAATACGAGCGGCAAAAAAAGCCTAAAAATAGGAAAGCTTGAAGACTTGTGTAAAGCCTCCCTAGATAAGAGAAGGGAAAAAGAAGCGAATAAAGCATAGAAAAATTAAGGTACTGAGCAAATTCAAAATTGGCTCAGTGCCTCTATGTTAGAAAGAGAAATTTTAACGACGAGGCTTGGTTAAGTTTCAATATTTTTGCGGAGCAGGGCTATTGTTGACAGTGATTGAATTCAAGCACTGGCCTTGTGTGCAATTTTTCAACACTCAATATTCCAGTAAAATTCAATCATTCGCAGCAAAAGTGCCGCAACTCTTCTGGTGAAGAACGTTATGAAGTCACAGAGAATTATGACGCCATTTTGATGTTGGGTGTCTATTTATTCGTATCTATATATCCACATCTATCCGCATCTACGTATCGCATAAATATACACCCTAGAGATTATCGAGCCGCACACTGTATAGATTGCGAGCGTTAAGCTGGCGGGTCAAATACGCTTTTGGTGTGTGCGCATTTTATCTCGAAAAAAGCCAAATAATGAATATGCCACTACCCCAAAAGATAAAACAGCGACTGCACCAGCAGGATACGCCATTAGCGCCATACCTGTATTCCAGCCGTAGATTGCCATGACAGTGCATATCACACCCAAGGAAAACTCTATCAGTAAGCTTTCCCAAGGTAATTTTTGATCTGAATTGACCGGCCTTGCGAAAAAATTCACTTTATACGACATTTTCAAGCCCCCTTATTGTACAGAACACCCTGAATAACTCACTTGCCCCATGGTGACATTTAGCTATTTATCAGTGCTTTAGTGCGCAGAATATTGCTCGCTAGTTGGGGTGTTTTGGTTCTTCGCTGCTCATTTTTAGCACGATAACGTGTTTACTGTATAGGGGATTTATTCAGCATATTTCTAAGATAGTTGGTGGGGGCACAATTAACATGAGTGACTTGATAACTCGACAGGCCCAGCGATTAACAGGGGGGGGCTATGTAGTTTATTAAAAACACATTTCGTTTTTATCACGGTTTCCAAGAAACGTTTTCCTTAACAACATTTGCTGGAGAACCCGCAATTACAGTATTTTTTTGCTCAATTGTTTTATTGACCGTGCTTGCGGCAGCAACTATAACGCCGTCTGAGATTAGAACCCCTTTAAGAATTAAAGTTCTACAACCTATCCAGACGTTATCGCCAATATTGATTGGCATTGGCGCATTTAGTTGCCTCCCTCCTTCGTCAAATATCTCATGAAAATCAGTGTCCATTATCAACGAATCCCAAGATATAAGAACATTGCTGCCAATTGATATTTCTTTTTGCGCTACAATTGAACTCTCAGCTGTTATACAAAAACCATTGCCGATTATTAGTTTTCCCGATACTGATATCTTACTACCGTGCCCTATTTTGGCTTTGCCTTTAAACTCTACAATCCCTGAAACTTGCCATATGCTGCGCGACTTTTGTCTGTCAAATATACCAACTTCACCAAACCCAATTTTAATACGTTCTGATATGTTCTTAGGTAAAATGATTTTACCTTCAGTTTTTAGTAGCCATACGCGATGTGAAATCAGAATGGGGAGCCTGATAGCTTGTGAAAGTGGAAAGTACTTAAAATTAAAATAAAGACTCTTGGGTAAACTGAGCGCATACATGCGTAATTTGTTAATACTTTTCATACCTGCTTTACGCCTTTAATGCATAGTTGTTAGTAATCCTCACATAAATTAAGTGGAAAATAAGTGAGTACGTTCAGTGCTAAGATAAATAGTTTACTAAACACTTGAATTTTATCAAAACCAATTAGATAACAACATCATACGGGATATTAAGATTTACACTATCTGATAGACAAGCAATTCCGACAACTAAATTAAATATTTTTATTCGGATATCAATATCCCTAAACGGAATATCAGCAATAAAAACAAAATTCTGTGAAGTCTACTGCGCTTATATGAAACGACCGAATCTTTTGTCATTTACTATTAATAACCAAGGGGATGCCGAAACCTTCATGACGTTCGTAAATGACGAATTCGGCTGGAGCTATACTTATTAACTTTCTTTCAAGCGCACAACTGCCGTAAAGGCATCAGTCAACAAGCTCAGATAATGACGGGAAAGAGAAGTGCACAGCGGAAAAGTGCACAGCGAAAAAAACGTGGCTAAGAAGAGTGCAGTGCAAAGGGATGTATTGAAAAAATAGCGCTAGCAATAGGGCCTCGAAAAAGAGCCGTGTTTTAATGAGTAGGTGAAAAATTAGCTTGTTTATCTGATTGATTTTTAGACGTTTAATTCGATTCCTTACACCGTGAATACCAGCACCGTTTTTTATTTGTGTTGATCTGGCTATTGGGGTCGTTGCAAAAGCGTGCCAGCCTGAACTTCAGGCTGGCATTTAGGCTTAAAACTTACCGCGTACACCTAGGTTATAACGGGGGCCATATACTTCATAATCAATCAGTTGGTTACTAAAGCGGCCATGGCGACGGGTACTTTCATCTGTTACGTTGATCCCTTCAAAGAACACCGATAACCGGTCATTTATGTCGTAGCTAGCGGAAATATCAAGCTGACTGTAGGCTTCGGTAAAAGTGGGTTCCAAGCCGCCAGTTAACAGGAAGTCATCCCGCCAATTGTATGCAGCGCGAACTTGATAGTCATCTTGCTCGTAAAACACCACTAGGTTAGCTGAATCACTTAACCCAGATAGGGCAAAATCATTCTCAAGGGAGTAAATATCATATTCGTCTTCACTATTTACCATAGTGTAGTTCACCACGCCGCCAAAACCTGTGTCACCGAACAGATGCTGTACATTAAACTCCCAGCCATATACGCGTGTTTCATTGAGGTTTTGCGGCGAAGTGATTTCCCAAATGATCACTGGATCACTGGCGATGGAAACGCACGCATCAACTGGATTTTGATCTGAGCCTTCAGGGCAATTTCCTCGCGGGTTAACGCTTGGGTCGGTAAGTGGACCAGCAGGGCTAATTATTTCGCTCTCTGTTTGCCCTGTGGCGATAAAGTTATCCACTTGTTTACGGAAATGGCCGACTGACACATAGCTACCTTCGTCATAATAGTATTCTAATGATAGATCGAAGTTTTCCGATTCATAAGGCAACAGGTTTGGGTTGCCCTGTGAGGCGCGAAACGGACCGCCAGAGCGGTGTAGGTCAATACTGGTCGATGGGAACATAGCCCCGATACTGCTGCGAGCCACAGTGACACTGTAAGAGAATCTTGCTGTTAATTCGTCAGTGATCCCCAAACTTATATCAAGATTCGGTAAGAAATGCTCGTAAGCGCCCTCTAACGTTTCTGATACTTCTTCGTCGGCAAGAATTTGTGATAACTGAATCGGCGTTATCCAGTTAAAGCCGATAACGGGTCGCAGAACCGAGTAGGATTCAACATCGGTTTCTTCGTAGCGAAGACCAAAGTTGGCGTTGACCGGCATATCATTAAACTCGGTTATAAAGTCGAACGATGCAAATGCTGCTGTGGTTTCTTCTGAGATGCCGTTCTTTTGAATATCAGCTTCGTTATACAGGCCTTGCTCTTTGACTAAATCAAGAAACTGATTGGCGCTATAGACGGGTAAGTACTCGTAACCCACGCCACCAGGCTGCAATTCAAATGCTAGGTCATCGGTGTTCAGCGCTCCATTTCCAAGAGCAAAGTTAGCGCTGTAAATATTGCCTGTGTCCACGTCATACTTAGTATGCGCGAATCCAAAGTGTACGCTATCAAGCGCACCGTCACTCATGTTTTTCCATTCACCACTAAATTGAATCTGCTGAATGTTGTTTTCGATTTCATAGCCACGTTCTTGATATAAGTCGCCCTCGATATTTTCGGGGGCATACGCACCGCCTTCAAGTGCGCTGTCATCATAGAAGGCGGTAGGGGTATCGCCGCTAAAATCAGCACTGATATGCACCGGAGCTAATGAACCAAATGGATTTTTTAAGTTCGCTAAACGCTCGGCAGGAAGCGCCCCCGGGTTGGCATGAGATGTAGAGTCATGTAAGTCCAAGGTGAAGTTAAGTGCATCTGTTGCTTGCCATTCAAAGTTAGCACCGATGGAGTCATTTTCTGTTTCAAAGTTATATTCCCAAGCCCAGAAGTTCAGTTCGTCGTTGCTTCTACTAGGGTTAATAATTGTACCATTGACATCAGCTGCACCCTCTTCAACATTATCGAACCAAAAGCTCATTCGGTTCATTTTGCCGTTTTCTTCTAAGCGTGAAATAACATAATCCAGCGTCGCGGTCAGTGTGTCAGTGGGGGCAAATTGCAGCACAAGCTGGCCGTTCAAACGGTCACGACTGTAATTCGCATCGTCTAAATCTACGGTAGGTGTTCGCCACGTTGCCAGTGTTGGGTTTTTATCTGCATCAATAGCACTGGTGTCAGGGTTAGCTTGCCCTGGGTAGCCACGGCCCCAGCCTTGGGTGCCAATTCGGTCTATATGGCTGTCACGCTCTGAATACGAAACTGACGCAAGCACACCGAATTTTCTATCGTTAAAGGTTTTGCTGATCATCCCAGCCACTTCAGGGGTAATGTCGTCACCTATTGTCACACTGGTGTCCATTACGCCTTTTGCACTCCAAGCGGCAACAAACTCTTCCATTTCAAAGGGACGGGCTGTTTTAATATTGATCGTGGCACCGATCCCGCCTGAGCTGACGTTGGCTCGCCCTGTTTTATATACCTCGACACCGGAGACACTCTCGGCGGCAATTTCACGGAAGTTAAAACTACGGGATATACCGGCACCTGCAAGCGCAGAAGAGTTTGGCATTTGGCGGTTGTTTAAGGTCACTAGGTTAAAGCTTGGCCCGAAACCCCGCACGGTCACTTGGTTACCTTCATTGTTGGTTCGGTCGATGGAAACACCCGTCACACGTTGCAGTGATTCAGCTAGGTTTGTATCGGGGAATTTTCCGATGTCTTCAGCAGATATGGCGTCAACGACGCCCGAAGCATCACGCTTTATATCCATCGCAGAGGTTAACGAACCACGGATACCTTTTACTTGAATGACCTCAACAGCCTGAGGTTCTTGCTCTGTTTCTTGAGCATTAACGGTGCTGCATAACAACCCTGTAGCAACGGCGATAGCGATTTTACTGAGTCTATTGGCTTTCATGTGATGTTCCACCAGCTTAATTGTAAATAAATTGTCAACGATAAATATGTTCGTAGGTTTAATGTTAATTGTCAACAAAATATTAAATAAATGTTAATGATCTTAAGCGTGTGTGGTTAATTTATTTGACGACAAATGCTGCTACAGATAGCGCTGCAAGAGAGCGCGCGAGATGCAGCCAGAGAATTCTTGTTTTTTGAAATGCGCAATTTTTATAAAAAATTATTCATCTAGGCATGTTTTTATTTGGAATATATGGCCAGTTAGGAGTGGGTTTATTGCATTCGGCTCAGCTGCTACGTGGGCTAATGAGGTGGTGTAAATATGCTTTATTTAACATTTGTGTAGCAATTGTGTCGCTTGGGGGGCGAGAACCTTGGTACGCTGAGCAGGGAGCCTGCCCAGCAAAGGGCAGATGCTATAAGTTAAAGCGTTGAGGGTCACTCACACCGTCTTTTGGAATGATATTGGCTGGGATGTCGATTTTTTTATCATCGGCCCCTGAGGCAAATTGGCTCACGTTGTAGGCATTTTTTGTCGACCAATCCATTTCCACTCGGCCGTCACCTAATACGATATTTCCTAGCTTGCTACGGAACCATTCCGCTAACGCGATATACTCCACCGTGTAAGCAACGTTTTTTCTCTCTTTTGGATCAACGCGCAAATCATATAACGCCATTTCCGCATTTAATGGGCTTGTCGTCAGTGCCCAGGTTATGTCTTCGTTTAAATCTGGCACGCGCGCTGGGGTACGTTTATCCCGAGTACGCATGGAAAACGCGAAATCGTCCGTGCGCAGATAAGCTCGATAGCCACAGACTAGGTTCATTTCACCGAGAATGTAGTCCCGCTCGGGCGTTTCACCATTGGCGACTTTGGCTAAGTCAACGCCATCTAAGTATTCATATTGCGCTTCTTGCGTATTGATTTGGGCTGCTTCCATCAGAGTTGGCGCAAAATCTACGTATTCAACAAGATCCGTGACGATTTTACCTGGTGGGTATGTTTTCTTATCTGACGAAACAACAATAGCTGCGCCGTTTAATGATGCTTGCCAAGAGCCAAATTTACCCATAATACCCTGTTGCCCTAGGTGCCAGCCGTGATCACCAACAGTTAGCACGATAACATATTCACGGCCTTGCTTAGCTGAATGGGCTTTGAAAGCGTCAACCGCTTCCCCGATAAGGGCATCGCCGTATGCAGTAAATGCGTAGTAATCACGAATAGCCTGCAATTGGTCTTCCTTGGTCATGCCGTCGGACTTCGCTTCATTATAAATCTGTAATTGTTGAGTGGTAAACGTGCCTAGCTCTTGGGTGTCAAACTTAGGTAGTGTGTACTCGCGATCTTTAAACTGATCACGGAACGATTTCGGCGGTAAGACAGGCGTGTGGGGTAGGTGAAAGCCAAGATTAACAAAGGTCGGCTTGTTTTTATCTGGGCCATTAACCTGACGCCCCGAGAAACTCTGGTACTGCTTACCACTGTTGCTTAAATAATTCTCAAACTCTTTAACAATATAGCCATCCACGGTTTTACCCGCCGGTTGAGGGTTAACCCCACCGAGTATTAAACCGGTATTGATACGAGTGTATGCACGTAAAACGTCAAACTCTTGCTCTACGCCTTGCTTTATCGTCTGTTCTTGTTCATTTAACTGTCGATCTTTTTTAGATAAAACGAATTCTTTGCTTTGACCATCAGGGTAAAACACCTTTTCGAAGGAATCTCTGCGTTTTAATACTGCATCTTCTAACCCATGAGAGCCACTGGAGTACCAGCCGCCAAAACCATGCAATAACAAATCACGGTTGAACTCAATTTCCAGATCAAAAATATGACTCTTTTGATTTAACGCCTCACTAATTCCGTGATGTGTTTTCCCTATTATAGCCGTACTGTAGCCTGCGGTTCGAAGCTGCTGGGAAACTGCGGGGCGCACAAAGTCCGCTTCTTGGTGGGTATGTTCCCATGCGTACTTACCATTTCTAAACGGATACCGACCAGTATGCATAGACGTTCTTGATGGTCCACATGTGGGAGAATTGTTATAGGCGTTGGTAAACATCACCCCCTCGTTAGCGAGTTGGTCTATGTTTGGCGAAAGCACAAAACCCAACTCGCCTTCATCTGTGCCTCGGGTGGCACGGTTATAGGCTTGTATCGAATCAGGGCGCTGATCGTCTGTGATGATCCAAAGAATATTGGGTTGGTCTTTAGCCTGTGAAGCACTGGCAAAAACGTTGAACAATAGCACTGCAGCAGGAATGAAGTAGCGCAACTTAACTCGTAGCATTTTAGTCACCTCTGTTGGTTAATTGTTAACATGATACATTTAATTTGTTAATTATGTAACGATAAGAGGCGCTATTTTGTTCAGTTTTCAAAAGGTAAACGCGAAACCAGCTATTGCATCGCATCAAAAATGACACAAGCTGTTAGCACAGAGGCAGCAATGGCGAGCAGCAATGATCAACAGCAAAAAAGGGGGGATTAACAGCCAAGGGGAATACATGATAAATAAGTAGAATGAATAGAAGCGACAACAATGCAGTACAGTCATTCAGGTGAAAGCAAAGCGCACTAGCGATGTAAACGTGGGTATTTAAAAGCGACTTGTCGACTGAGCGGATGACAAGAGCCTGTTTGGCTACTCCGCTAATCTCGTGCATAAGAAATCAACGGGAGCAGCTTTATTTACGCTCAGAACTCGTTCTTACTCTTCATTGCTGTATTTTTGTTTGATGTACTTAATGTTCGCATTGAGTTCCATTATCTCTAATTGCGAGTCTCGTACAACATCACGCATCTCTCTAACACGTCGTGATATAAGAAAGATAAACACAGGTACCAAGAGCCACAAAAAAAATAATGCAATATACAGCAGGATCCCTGCAAGCCCGAAACTTCCTAATACATCATCCATAGCAAACATCTCCTTTAGTAATTAATGACCTTAGAAGGCCAGTACATTCAAAACAGCCCAGAGGAAAGACACTCTAGACTCTACATATCTGATTGTTACACAGCACAGAAAACATTGTAAGGGTTGGTTTATTTACCTATGAAAGGATCGGGCAAGCATGCGTGCTTTCGCAAACTATTATTAAATTAATCTAACAATAACGTGCAGAAAAGTAAGGCGTAAAAACTTAAGAAACTGAAAACGCCAAGGCTAGCTTTGAGTTCATGCAAAAGGCAAGGTTGCCAACTGACAACCTTCATATTTGACATACGTGAGGGCAGGGAAATAATCATATAGAGCGCCCCATACCAAGTAACATCAAGTTTTAAGTCGCTATGTACATTTGCTTTATATAAAGCGCAACAAAGATAAACTTGCTACTAATTCACAGCCTTTAGATAAAACGGGCATGCTTTTAGTACCACGACTGCCAAGACGACGGCCCACCGTTAGTCACCAGATGAATGGATATATTTACCTGATATTGCGCCCCAGCGGAATTTCCAGAACCAACAAACGTAATACTGAATGACTCGTTAGGGCCCGGCAATCTATGTCCACCCAAACCAATAGTAGGCTCAGCAACCAAAGCTTCGCGCAATCGACTTCCAAATGTGGGAAATACTCTTGCTGATGTACTTACTTTATCGTCGTCATCTGGGTCAAATATAAACCAACCTCTATCGGTTAAACTCGCACTATTTCCCGCTGACCAAAGATCCGTTGTTGTAGGTACATTTCCAGCAGAAAAAATTTGCTGAGCACTAGATTCAACAGCACTATAAAAACGCTCGTTATCTTGCTCCCTATTGTCATCAGTTGAGCTGTCTTGCTCGACTGCACGTGCAACAAAGCCGAGAAAGGGGTTTCTGATGGTAGGCACATTCGCGGGTACAACAAACATGCCTTGCGCCCGGATCCTTCGACCGTCATCATCAGTTGAGTCTGGCGGCAAAATTAGCCCTCTACGGAATCTAGAGGGAAAGAGATTACCAGTGGTATAAGGGTCCAATCGAACGTCCCCTCCAAAAGCAGTAACCATTGCAAATTGCAGCGATACCTCGTCTTCACCACGCTCACTAAAACTTTCGATTATTAAGTCCCACGATATTTGCATTTTAGCCATTATTTTTTCCTCGTCCTGTAAAAAAAAGCTGTCACTAGCCTAATGACTTCCGATAAATCGCAGTAGAACCCAGTGATCGGTCGTCCAAAATGGCAGAATAGCTTTTGCAATTTAGTTCACCATGTTGGATAGGTTTAATGGAAGTTAGTTATCGTATTTTAATTATTCCAATTGCAGAGCTACTACAACTAATCGCAATAAAAATATGTTCTGAATGTATTAGGTAAGAAAATGACTACTCTTCTTGCAAGAATCCATTTGCCCTAGCTAAAAATACTATCGTTACTAACGCTATAACTAGCAATTCCATCTGTTTCTCCAATTAGTCTTAGAATTAAAACTCTGGAGCGCCCAACTTGAGCGTTGAATGAGTATAGTTGACAACGCTGGAAGTGAAACCAGTTGGCTAAGACGCTGCTTTAGCTTTCTTGCGACACAAACTTTCCCGCTCAAATCGGCGACTTGTCATACCCTTTTTTTGAAAGCCACTAGTGATTGATTCTCAGATAATTTAATTACGAACATTTTTAACATGGGTGTCTCGTTAATTCAGCTGTTGAAGAAAGAGTTACTCGAGCCGCGGGACGCGGTTTGAAAATAGGCATGGATGCCATAAGCGCAGCGCATAGTGGTCAAAGCCATTTGGTGCAGGCCGTTGTGGGGGCAGGAGGTTAGAGATCTCTGGCTACCCGATTATAGCTCTGCTATGTGTGCGAGAGTTTCCGGATGACGTTGTACTAATTTCAAAAGAGTAATTGCCTGTCCATTTGGAGCACTGCGTCCTTGCTCCCAGTTCTCTAAAGTACGAGAAGATGTATGAAGCAAACTTGCAAACACACCGCGAGACATATTCAATTTTTCTCGAATATGTACAATTTCACTAGGTGAAATATCAAGTTCACTTAGATCCTTAACTTGATGTGTTTTAAGAGTAAGCTTCCCCTCTGAATGTTCTTTTGCTTCAACAAGAGCCGAGCTTAATTCTGTAAATAAATCACGATTGCTCATTGCGCCATACCTCCATAAAAGTCTTTAATTTGTTCTTTTGATCTGCGGTTAAATCTGACATTTCACTCTTCCCATAAATAGTGAGCAAATAGAAGCGTCGTTTTTGATCAAAAAAGTAATAAATGACACGTGAACCACCACGCTTACCTTTACCCTTACTTGCAACTCGAAGCTTGCGCAAACCACCTGTACCTTGAATGACATCCCCCTGCTTGGGGTCTGACATTAGCTCAGCCTGAAAGAGCCTAAACTCTTCATCACTGAGGTAGTCATCTCGATATTTCTCAAATATTTTTGATTCTACGAATATACACTTCATCATTAAAGTGTACGCAATTCGCGTATAGTAGGCAAGGAGGGATATAAATGAGTTGTAACAGCTTCATTCACCGACAATCTAACAACGAACATTTTTAACATGGGTGTCTTCGTATCTTCTCGCGACTCAAACTTTCCCGCTCAAATTGGCGACTTGTCATACCCTTCTTTTGAAAACCACTAGTGATTGATTCTCAGATAATTTAATTACGAACATTTTTAACATGGGTGCCTTGTTAATTGTTCGTATCTTCTGTTGGTCGGTTGCGCGTCTCGCCCAAGATGCTCGGGGTGACTTGATTCGGTAGAAAAAGCAGCGACAAGTCGCCAAAAGCAATGGCTACACCGCTAAGAAAGCAGTGTCGTCGAGTGTCGATTCGAAATGAATAA
>BAEM01000034.1 GCA_000314955.1 Paraglaciecola chathamensis S18K6
AAAAAACTGTTCAACTGCCGAATTAATAAGCAAAACCATTTTCTATAGCTATGCGGGTAAAATGCTTTATGTGGTTGAAGTAGCAGAATAGTTGAAGCTGTCCAATGCGCCAGCGGCCTATCTATCTGCATAACAATCTGCATAACAAACAACAGAACAGCAATTTACTATCAACAAGCTTTTCTAAACAAATCCCTCTGGGTGATATATGTCAATTAATGTAAAGAAGTGTCAGCTTTATTTACAATTATATTTCCTTCATTTTTAGACTGCTATTAAAATCCATATTTATCAGCAACCTATATTAAAGGTGTAATATTTGCTTCCCCCACTCGGTAACTTTGTTAGGCATGGATTATTGCTATTGAAGTTATTTATTCGCTATATTTTGCAAGTGTTAGTTGAAACACGTTACAAAGTATTAATTCCATTACAGAGAAAATAAGGAGTAGAAGAGCACAGCTATATTACTTCAGGGGGTAAAATAGCTTCGAATACGTTCCATAATACGTTCAGTATTGTTATTTCAATTAAACAAAAATAAACAAATACTGGAATAAATATAAAAATAAAGTAAGTCGGAGAATCAAATGAAGTTTAAGCGTTCAATTTTAGGCAGTATGATTTCTGTTGCAATGGCAGCACCCTTAGTTTCAGCAGGTGAAATCAATCAACCAGTAGATATGAGCACATTAACTGAAGCTAAATCATCTATCACAGCAGTGAAAGGTTCCGGAATTTATATCGTTCAATTAAAAGGCGAGCCCGGTATAAGCCAAGCTCAAGCAACAGGTGAATTGCTTCCAAGCAATCAGTTAGTCGCTCAAGGGAACCGATACAACGCTAAATCGCCAAGAATGCAAGCCTACACCAATCAATTAAAAGCCAGACAAACTGAAATAAGCAGCTCTGTTGGTTCAATGGAAGTATTGCATAATTATGTGCATAGCTTTAACGGCTTTTCAGCCAAGATGACATCCTCGCAAGCCAAAGCACTAGAAAATAATCCGAACGTAGTCAGCGTTTTTGAAGACAGGGCTTTTGAACCTGCAACGTCTTCTACCCCAGACTTTCTTGGATTAACGAGCGCAAACGGGCAGCATACTTTAGGAATCAAGGGCGACGACGTCATTGTCGGTGTACTAGATTCAGGTATTTGGCCCGAAAACCCAAGTTTCGCAGATGACGGTAGTTACTCTGACCCAGTTGAGTTAGGTTGGACGGGTACCTGTGACACCGGTGAGGAAGCTGAAGCTAATTCATTTGAATGTAATAATAAACTCATTGGCGCTCGTTATTATAACGAATCGTTTGCCTCGACTTATGAGATACAAACCGCTTTAGGTGAATTTATTTCACCACGAGATGCAGATGGTCATGGAAGCCACACAGCAAGCACTGCTGCGGGCAACGAAGGCGTAACAGCAACTATCAGAGGCACCGACGTCACTACCGTTACTGGTATTGCCCCCCGTGCTCGTGTGGCTATGTATAAAGTATGTTGGAATGCCGATTATGTAAGCCCTGAAGGCGTTAATGAAAGAGGCTGTTTCTTTGGTGATAGCATGGCGGCAATTGACCAAGCGATAGTTGACGGCGTAGACGTCATTAACTATTCGATTGGTAACTCTGAAGACTTAACTACCCCGGTATACACCGCGGGTTTGAGAGCTGCACAAGCTGGAATATTCTTTGCTGCCTCTGCTGGCAATGATGGCCCTGATGCTGCAACCGTCAGTAATATCGCTCCTTGGTTAACTACGGTAGCCGCGTCTACCCATGACGGTACTATCTATAATAGTGGTGTCGGAGCCACTATCGATGGAGAAGAGCAAATATTTGCAGCGACTGTTGCTGATTTTTCTCCTGCATTAACGGATATCGAACCAGTAGAGGCTCAATTGGTTATCGCCGATCCGCTTCTTGGCTGTTTTGAAGAAGAAGGTGTAGCCACTCCTCTCATAAATGCAGACCAATTAGCAGGAAGAATCGCATTACTTAGTCGTGGTGCTTGTGCTTTCGTCGAGAAAGCTGAGCGAGCTCAACTTGCTGGTGCGGCTGGGGTGATTATTTATAATACAGATGGCCGCCCTGCATTTGGGATGGCAGGAGACTTCCCAGCCGAAATTCCGGTTGTCGGGATATCAGCAGCTGCAGGTGAAGCGTTAAATGCAGCCATTTCAGAAGGAAAAGATGTTAGCGCGGTACTAAGTGCTAGCACCTTTGTTCAAACCCAAGAAGTGCCAAATCTTATAGCTGACTTCTCATCTAGAGGTGTTAACCCAAGTACTGGGGATATCATAAAGCCTGATATTACCGCACCAGGCGTTAATATCTTAGCTGCGAACAGTGAGCAGCAATTTAACGGCGGCAGTCAAGGCGAGGCATTCCACTATTTAAGTGGTACGTCTATGTCAGGACCTCATATTGCAGGTATGGCTGCACTACTACGAGGCCAATACCCTGACTGGTCACCTGCTCAAATCAAATCAGCATTAATGACCTCCGCACGTCAAGATTTATCAAAAGAAGATGGAGAAACACCAGCAGACCCGTTTGATTTTGGAGCAGGGCACGCTTCGCCAGTTGCGGCAATGGCACCAGGTCTAACATACGATGCAAACGTAAATGACTACCTAGCATTCATGTGTGGCCAAGGGCATGAAGATTTTGTAGAAGCGCAATCTAATGAAACCTGTGACACGTTGACTGAAGCTGGGTTCTCTACAGATGCTAGTCAACTTAATTACCCATCAATTGCTGTAGAATCGTTACTTACAGAAGAAACGGTTAGCCGCACGCTAACGGATGTTTCAGGTGTTGGAGGCGATTATGTTGTTTCTTTAGATGTTCCAGAAGGAATATCAGCAACGGTGAAAACCTTTGATGGTGAAGGCGTCGAAACTGAGTCAGGTAATTTAGTGGTGGCTCCAAACGGTAAAGCTAGCTTTACTATCACATTTGCCAAAACAGACGATTCGATTATAGATGAGTGGGCATTCGGTGGGATTACGTTTACCGGTGCAGACGGAACGGTAGTACGCAGTCCAATAGCTGTAAAACCCGCACCTAGTATAGATATCGATGTGCCCGAAAGCATATCACTGGATCTAAATCGAGGGCGAGCTAGTTTCCCTGTGCAAATGCTTTACTCAGGTCGAACAAGCTTAGATTACACGGGCTTGGTAGCGCCTTTTGGAGCATCAGGTACCGTTAGTCAAGATCCTGACCAGACCTTCGGCTTTAATGAAGCGGGTTTAGGAACGCACTTCTTCGTAATACCTGAAGGTACTAAGGTTGCTCGATTTAGTCTGATTGACGCCTTAGTAGCGCAAGAAGGCGCGGATTTAGATCTATACATTTATAGCTGTGTTGGAGGTTTATGTTCTCAAGAGGCGGTTTCGTTCAATAGCGGCTCAAATGAAGATATAATCTTGACCAATCCTGCACCGGCTGATTTCTACATCGCTTGGGTTCACGGTTGGAGTTTAGCGGGTGCGGAAACGACTGACTATACCATGTTAGGCTGGATTGCAGATCAAGCTGAATCGACCACTCGTGTATCAGGTTCAAGTAGAGCAATTGATGGTAGGTTCAACAACATTCGTATAACCACTAGAGGTCTAGATCCTAACCTATACATGGGAGCGGTCACCTTCTATAACGAAGATGGCACGCCTCAAGGTACGACTGTACTAGAGGTAGTGCAACCATAGAGCAAAATCTTAGCGTGTGAGAGATTCTCACTCTAGTATTATGTACTGTAAAGCCTCGCATTCGCGGGGCTTTTTTATTAACAAGAATAAAAGGCTACTGTGTATTATGAACATCTTAGCTACCGGTCATAAAATAGGCTCGGAATATGGAATATCGCCCTAACTTCAATTCCAATAAATAACCACTCAGCGAAAACTTAAAAGGTCTCAATCAAAGCGCTTGAATGATAGCCCTTTATTAAAAATTAACCTGTGCTCTTTCAACTTCGAACAACACAGAGTAAGCCCTTTTAAACTCGCCCGACGGGGATTTCCCCAGAAGGTTTTGCACAGCAGCGTCCTCGATATTTAAAATGGAACAACCATTACTGCACACAGACGCTTTGTTCAAAACCCGCTGGATAGCTTCTGAGAGAGCAATTATTTAATGAGGTTGATATAAAATAAAACTAAGCCTGCACCTGTTTAGACATATTAGTGATGCCATAAAAACTTGATTTATAAGAAGCGACAATCACTAATATAAAAGTGGGATGAATCAGTTAAGCTCGTTAATGAGACAGACGAGTACGTCAAAGGGCTGTATATAGGGCTTTATCTGTCACTCAGATTGGCCCGCGATCAATTTGTCATCAGCATGCTACTAACTGATCGTAAATTCGCTTCCTCAAACGTGATAAACAATAGTAAAAGTGAGGGAAAGGCCTTTAGGTGTATATAGTCATTGACTAATACCATCCCTCTACTGAGTAAAATTAAAAAATATGAACAATAGCCAAGGTGGGGCAAATATAAAAAAAGAGAGCATATAGCTCTCTTTTTTCAATATAATTACGAAACCTGTTAGTTTTTACGACGACGAAGGCCCATTGCTACTAAGCCTAAGGCAAGAATCGCAACACCAGCAGGAGCAGGAACTCGAGCCTCACCCAATGTAGCTGCTTCCGAAAAGAAAACGAAATCCCCGTTAGCATCGAAAATGTCTACGTAGGTATTTTCCGGTGTAAATATGTCAATGATGACTTGATAAGACCACATATCTGCACTATCCAGCTCAGTCACATCAAATGCTAAAAACTCAATACCCGAATTGACAGCACTTAAAGAGCTTGCATCTACAGTTGCTTCAAAATCAAATACGTCAAACTCTGTACTATCAAATAAATTCAGTGAAACGAATTCAAAAACAGAAACGAGTCCGCTACCAATTTCGCTTGAGTCGAGATCAATAACGACTTCACCCAAGTTAAAGCTACCAAAAATTGGATCATCAACGATTTCTATTGACTGTGTAATTAATACTGCGTTCGCTGAAAAAGAAGTAAACCCTAAGCTCGCGACTACTAGTGCGACGGCAGCACCGAATTTTCTTATAGACATCATATATTCCCATACCTTTGTAATTATTAGTTGATTTGGTCAGATCGTGTGTTTGTCTAACCTGCTAAAAAACAAGCAGGTTTTACGCCAAAAAAAAACAACTTACTTTTCAGGTGGTTAAAAAAATGAATGATAACTATGTAAAAAAAACTGACACTAATGAGTAAGAGAATATCGGGTCGAATTATTGACCCGATAGAATACGAAAGCTAAATCGTGAACGCCCGGAGCTTTGACTCAATGGTGACGTTAGGTATTTTCGTCTGTGTTGTTTTTTACGTGAGGTTCTGTTTCTGCTTGCTCTTTGGGTGCATCACCATCAGTTGACATAAAGTCTGCGTCATTTTCATCGGCATCCCCTACTACATGCTCCAGCTTGACTTTATCTACACTTCTAAAGGTATTAATAGGCCCAGCGAGTGCATATAACGCAAAAACGACAAACAACACCAATGCAGGCTCAGTCGCTACAACAACGAAAATCAACATAATGAGTAGCAAAGCCACAAACGGCACTTTGCCATGCCAGTTGACTTCTTTGAATGAATTGTACTTAAAGTTACTGACCATTAATAAACCCGCTAGGCTTGTTACCAAGGCCACAATAACGCCATAATCATCACCGTTCACGTCGTACTCGCCACCAACCCAGACTAAACCGGCGACCAATGCGGCGGCGGCCGGGCTTGCAAGGCCTTGAAAGTAGCGCTTATCGGCAATACCAATTTGTGTATTAAAACGTGCTAAACGTAAAGCAGCACCGGCTACATAAATAAAGGCGGCTAGCCAACCAATTTTGCCTAAACCGCTTAAACCCCAGTTATACGCAACCAAGGCTGGCGCCATACCAAAAGACACCATGTCGGCCATTGAATCGTATTCGGCACCAAATTCACTTTGGGTATTGGTCATACGCGCAACACGACCATCAAGCCCGTCAAAAATCATTGCGATAAATATCGCTACGGCAGCAGCTTCGAAGTGCCCATTCATAGATGCAACAACAGCATAAAAGCCAGAAAATAGACCAGCAGTAGTTAATAAATTGGGTAAAAGATAAATACCTTTACGCTTTGATTCGGGCATAACAGCTCCTTTGATAAAATAACGGCGCCAAGATAGCATAAACGTTTGGCGTTAGTTATTGGGCAATTTAAAAAATAGTCAGATTAATTCGTTATTATTCTCGGTAACGCATTCCTGACGTATTATTAGGCATACCTATTATACGTATTTCCTATATTCGCTCCTATCAATAAATGTATAATTGCTTCATGTATATATTTTGAGCCACAGGTCAGACGTGCTGTCTGCTTTCTTTACACAGGAATTATTTTCGCACGCTTGCATTTAGTAACCAGCTGAATACAAAGGAATAAAAAAACATGGCACATTTACTGCTTCGTTGGCGAAATAAGAATTTTAAAACGCTCAGCATCTTTAAAGGACTGGAAGGTTAATATGAAGAAACTATTTATTTTGCGCAGTGCAGCGCTCGCGACATCGTTAATGACAATGTCATTTGCTAGCTTAGCAACAAGTACAACAGGTCCTAGCGACGATACATATTGGAATTTTAGGTCTAACGGTTTAGCTGCAACTAATGGCCAAGGCACCACTTGGGGGAGCGGAGCGAATTTTGGTAATAACATGTTATTATCAAACGATGGCATCGAAGTTACTATTACCGCGTGGGCAGATACCGGCGAAGTGTCCGGAGATGATAAAATCGAAAGCGCAGCGGTCTCAAGAAATAATAGTGGTTTATTAAATTATAACCGTCACTATAATGACAACAATGATGGTCACTATGTAGATAATAGCGGTGATACTGATATGTTATTATTTACGTTTGACGAGTTGGTGTCTATTACCGGTATCAATCTCGGGTATTTTAGTGACGATTCTGATATATCTATTGCTGCGTTTGATTCACTACCAACATTGCAGGGTCAGACTTGGGCGAATGTAGCTAGTGCTGCGTCTTACAGCGCAAGCTTCAGTGACTTAGATACGAGCAACTACTCAATTGCGACTAGTACTGCGGGTGTTGATTCAAAATACTGGGTAATTGGTGCATACAATGGTGCTTTTGGCTCACCAGGATGGAGCACTGGCAACGATCACCTCAAATTAGCTGGTATATCTACAGTAGCAGGCACTGGCCCAGATCCTAAGCCGCCTACAGATGTTGCAGAGCCTAGCTCATTAGCAGTATTAGCTTCATTCGGTTTGTTTGCAGTGTGGCGTCGTCGTAAAACTGCATAAACACGTTTAATGTTTTGAAAACCTCACTTTGTGAGGTTTTTTTTTGCCTTGAAATATACATTAGTATATTTGTATCCATCAAATACCTAGGGCATTCAAGTAAAATATGCCGTAGTATTTTAGCCATGCATTCTATGGAAAAGAGTCAATCCAATTTATGAAACTTCGTTCATTATCCATTTCGATTAGCGCCGTTGCGTTTTGCGCTGTATTACCTTCTTTGGCGTTCGCTGACACATCAGCGGACTATGAGAAAGCACTAGCTTCGTTCAATCAAGAAGCTTTCTCTGAATCATATATTCATCTTAAAAATGCCTTACAAGAGTCCCCTTCTCATTTACCGTCGAAACTGCTAATGGGTCGCGTTTTATTAGTAGACGGTTATATCAATGATGCTATCACAGAATTTGAAGAAGTAATGGATGCAGGCGCTGATTTAAACTTAGTGCTGGTACCATTAGCAAATGCCTATCTTATTAGCCGCCGATTTGATGCACTTATCGATTTGCCAACACCGCGTAGCTTATCGTCATCGGTAAAGCTTGATGTTCAGCTATTAAAGGCTGCAGCACATATTCAGAAAAAAGAGTTAGAACAAGCTAAGTCAATTTATGAAAGCGCCCAACTTGAGTTTGGCCAAAACAGCAATATGCTAAATGGCTTAGCGCAGATTTCGCTAATAAACAAAAATTACGCTGAGGCAAACCAATATTTAGATAAAGCCCTCTCGGTTGAGCCCAATAATGCGAAGAGTGTGATGCTGCGCGGTTTAGTGTTGCAAAGCCAAGGTCAAAGTGACGAAGCGCGAAAACAGTTTGAGTTGGCTTATCAATTTGATGAATTTGATCCAACCATTAAACGCGCTTTAGCCAATAGCTATGTAGAAGCTAATATGCTCAGCAAAGCCGAGGAAATGATTGCTCTCATCGAAGAGCAAACCTCTGGTGATTTGCAAACACAATTGTTAAAAGCACGCGTGTTAGCCATGCAAGAAAAAAACTCAGAGGCTGATGCGTTACTCTCGCAACTTAACCAAATGCTAAGCCTAGCGACTGACGAAAACAAAGCGCAAACGAGCTGGATTAGTTTAGTGGCGGGGATAACCGCTTATATCAATAAAAATTACGAAGTCACTGTGCGAGAACTCAGCCGATATGTTAAATCTGGCTCGGCGCCTCCTGAATTGCTAGGCATGTTAGCCGAAGCGCATATTCGCCAAGGCGATGCTAAAAAAGCAATGGCGCTACTTGAGCTAAATGAATCTATTGTACTTGAAAGTATTCCCGTTTCATCACTACTGTGCGACCTGTATTTAGCCAGTAACAAGGTATTTAAATGTAACAATCTCGTAGAAGAGCTCAAACAAGAATATGGAGCTAACCACACGGTCATACTTTTAGAAGCTAAGCTGCTGGTGCGCCGAGATAGAGTTGACGACGCACTCGCATTGCTTAGTAACAGCAACCTTGATACCAATGCGGAAGATGTTTTATTGTTTAAAGCGACGCTTGAAGCGAATAATCAGCGTTATGCAGACGCGCTGGTATCAGCAAACACATTAGTTGAGTTACAACCGGATAACTTAAAATACCAAAATCTGCATGCCGATTTAAATATTCGTTTAGGTAATTTCCAACAGGCTACAACCTCATTAAATAACGTGCTCTTAGCAGATCCTGAAAACATAGCGGCACTGATGAACTTGTCGCGCGTTCAATTCGCTCAACAAGCACTGCCTGAATCGCTTCAAACAATTGAGAAAGTCATTGCCCAGCAAGGAAC
Organism: Paraglaciecola chathamensis S18K6; assembly: GCA_000314955.1. GTDB lineage: Bacteria > Pseudomonadota > Gammaproteobacteria > Enterobacterales > Alteromonadaceae > Paraglaciecola > Paraglaciecola chathamensis. The sequence goes on from BAEM01000034.1 coordinate 9,147, forward strand.
TAATATTCCGGCACTTGTGCTGCACGCGCAAATATTAATCAAACAGCAAAAATTAGAAGAAGCAATAGAAACGCTACTCACGGCAAAAGCCGCGGCTCCTAATAAAGCAGCCCCCCATGAATTGTTAGCTAATATCTACCGTAAACAACAAAAGTACGCCATAGCTTTAACTGAAGTTAATGCTCTGCTGAAAATTGATCGATTAAATTCAGCGTATATCTTCGAAAAGGCTAATTTACTGATAGCTTTAAATGAGCCGCAACAGGCGAAAAGCCAGCTAGATATATTGTTTGGTCAATGGTCAGATAACGCTGCGCGCCTAGTTGAGTTGAGCCAAGCTCAACGCCAAGCGAAAGATGTGAATGGCGCAAAATTAAGCTTACAGAGAGCCACTTCTATAGCCCCGCAATACGCCCTTGCAAAACTGGAATACGGGCAATTACTTATTAGCCAAGGAAGTTTGCCTGAAGCAAAAGCCCTTATTGAAAGTATGCAAAAGGACTTTTCTAACAACCCAAATGTGTATGTATTGCAAGGCAATTATTTTAAAGCCGTTCAAGACATTGATAGCGCCTACAATGCATATTCTCATGCTGTCACATTAAAGCCTGATTTTACCCTGCCCTTGATCGAGCTATACCAAATCGCCAGCCAAGGACCTCAAAAAGAAGCCTTTAAAGAGTATCTAAGTAATCACTTGTCAAAAAATGAAGATGCTCATTTTCAAAGACACCTACTTGCCGATCTGCTTTATATTGAGGGCAATATGCCTGCTGCCGAGGTGCAATACTTAAAACTGATCTCTATAAATGGGTTACCTAACAAAGACCGTATTTACAACAACCTTGCTTTAATTAAAGCAGAGTCTGAACCCAAACAGGGGCTCGAATATGCAGAAATAGCCGCGCAGCTAACCCCAGATTCTGCCGCAATCTTGGATACTAAAGGTTGGTTACTAGTGAAAAACGCGCAATATCAAGAGGCATTAACGACACTACGTACCGCTTTTACTATGCGTTCGAGTGATCCATCTATTCGTTATCACTTAGCCGCCGCGTTAACGGGTCTTGGGAAAGCTGAACAAGCAAAAAGCGAGTTGACTCAAGCACTGGCAAGTACCAGCCCTTTTCCTGAAAAACAGCAAGCCGAAGCTTTGTTAAAAACGCTATAATACCATTCCACGTTAATAAGTGATCACTCAGCGAGAGTTTAAAAGGGCTTAAACAAGGCGCATGACTGACAGCTCTTTATTAAAAGAAAACTAGTTCTCTTTCGAAGTCATGCAACGCAGTGTAAGCCCTTTTAAAACTCGCCTGCAAGGAATGCCCCAGCGGCTTTTGCTCTGCGTTCTCACTATTTGAAAGGGAACAACCATTACTACATAGCGACGCCTTAATCAAAAACCGCTGGACGCATTCTGAGGCGGTCACTTATTAATGCGGATTGGTATAACTTGTGTGCTTATTAGTTGACGAACAAATAAGTTTCTCACCCAAAAAAACGGCTACCTCTTGGTAGCCGTTCTTATATATGAATACGTTACGCAATAACTAGTCGATAATGAGCCCATTTTCATCAGCATCAATACTGACCACACTGTCGGTCATAAGCTTTCCTGACAGGATCTTTTGCGCTAACGGATTTTCGATTTCCATCTGAATAGCCCGTTTTAGTGGCCGCGCTCCGTATACTGGATCAAACCCTGCTTCTGCAAGTTTCTCAAGAGCGGCATCGGTTAATTCTAGCCCTATGCCTTTATCTTCTAGTCGTCTACGTAACAACTGCAATTGCTTACTCGCGATAGACGTTATTTGTGCTAATCCCAGTGGATGGAATACCACGGTTTCATCCACGCGATTTAAAAATTCAGGCCTGAAGTGAGTGCTGAGCACATCAAGTACAGATTGCTTCATTTTCTCATAATCATTTTCACTGTGCTGCTCTTGAATGATATCTGAGCCAAGATTAGAGGTCATGATGATAACCGTGTTTTTGAAATCAACCGTTCGCCCTTGCCCATCAGTTAAACGGCCGTCATCTAATACCTGAAGCAAAATATTAAACACATCAGGATGCGCCTTTTCAATTTCATCAAGCAAAATCACTGAGTAGGGTTTGCGCCTAACAGCCTCTGTTAAATAGCCACCTTCTTCGTAGCCAACATAGCCTGGAGGTGCTCCCACCAGCCTTGATACTGAGTGTTTTTCCATAAACTCCGACATATCAATACGTACCATGGCATCTTCAGTGTCGAACAGGAAGTTTGCCAAGGTTTTACATAGCTCGGTTTTACCTACCCCTGTAGGGCCTAAAAATAAGAAAGAGCCTATGGGTTTGTTCGGATCTGCAAGGCCTGCTCTAGAGCGACGTATAGCGTTTGATACTGCATTAACTGCTTCACTTTGCCCTACTACGCGCTCGTGTAATGCGCTTTCCATGTTCATGAGTTTGTCTTTTTCGCCCTCAAGCATTTTAGACACTGGAATGCCTGTCCAGCGGGAGAGCACATCTGCAATCTCGCTTTCAGTTACACGGCTTTTAAGCAACTGATGTTCGATCGGCTGAGATTCAGACTCAGTGGCAATTTCTAGCTTGCTCTCAAGCTCTGGGATCCTGCCATATTGAAGCTCAGACATACGGCTTAAATCAGAAGCTCGACGAGCAATCTCGAGATCTAGCTTAGCTTGATCTAGCTCGGCACGAATGTTTTGCGTGCCCTGCATAGCCTGTTTTTCTGACTTCCAAATCGCTTCTAATTCTGAGAATTTAAACTCTGCTTGCTCGCGCTCTATTTCAATTAACTCTAAGCGCTTATGACTCGCCTCGTCTTTTTCTTTAGCAAGCGCCTGCTCTTCCAATTTTAATTGGATGATACGACGCTCAAGTCTGTCCATATCTTCAGGTTTTGAGTCCATCTGCATACGGATACTTGAAGCAGCCTCATCGATAAGATCAATAGCCTTATCTGGCAACTGCCTATCGCTAATATAACGATGAGACAAAGACGCTGCCGCTACAATTGCAGGATCGGTTATCTCAACCGAATGGTGCAGCTCATAACGTTCTTTTAAGCCGCGCAGTATGGCAACGGTATCTTCAACGCTAGGCTCTTCCACCAGCACTTTTTGAAAACGTCTTTCTAAGGCTGCATCTTTTTCGATGAATTGGCGATATTCATCAAGCGTAGTCGCGCCCACACAATGCAACTCACCACGAGCTAGCGCCGGTTTGAGCATGTTACCAGCATCCATAGCGCCCTCGCCCTTACCGGCCCCTACCATGGTATGCAATTCATCGATGAACAGGATCACGCGACCTTCTTCTTTGGCAAGTTCGTTTAGCACTGCCTTTAAGCGCTCTTCAAATTCACCGCGGAATTTTGCCCCAGCAATAAGTGCGCCCATATCAAGGGATAAAACGCGTTTGTTTTTAAGCCCTTCAGGCACTTCTGAATTGATTATTCGCTGGGCAAGGCCTTCCGCAATAGCCGTTTTACCTACCCCTGGTTCACCAATGAGTACAGGGTTGTTTTTGGTTCTGCGCTGCAGTACCTGAATAGTGCGGCGAATCTCGTCGTCTCTGCCAATAACGGGATCAAGCTTACCTTGTTCTGCTCGTTCGGTTAGATCAGTAGTGAACTTTTCAAGTGCTTGACGCACGTCTTCCGCATTTGGATCATTAACTGTTTGCCCACCGCGCATGTCTTCAATCGCTTTTTCGATGGACTCTTCTGTCGCCCCGTTTTGGCGAAGTAAATCACCAAGTTTGCCTTTGTCCTGCACCGCAGCCAAAACGAAGATTTCAGAGGTGATGTATTTGTCTTTACGCTTTTGTGCAATTTTGTCGCTCAGGTTTAACAGTACGACGGTTTCTTTGGCTAATTGCACATCGCCACCAACGCCTTCTACGCGAGGCAGATGATCTACCGCTTCAGCTAAGGCGGAACGTAGGGTATTGACATTGACCTTCGCATGGTCAAACAAAGCGCGCACCGAGCCACCTTGCTGATTTAGCAATGCCGTCATCAAATGTACAGGTTCAATAAATTGATGGTCACGCCCAAGCGCAATGGATTGAGCATCAGAAATGGCAAGTTGAAACTTGCTAGTAAAACTATCTAAACGCATATGCCACTCACATTTAAAGGATGATTAATTAACCTATAAATGGAGCGCAGCAAAAAATTATCAAGCGCAAGAGGTGTTTTTAGTAAAAGAATTTGAGCCAGATCAAGTTATCAATCAGTGGCTAGGGTTGTAGGTAAATTCCGGTCACCATACGCCCAGTCTGAGTTAAACCTTGATGCGTTGCCCTGCGGTGAGAGAAAAATAACGCTTCATTCTCATAAGTACACATATCAGCGCTGAAAATCTGCTTAATACCCAGCGCGGATAACTTGGCTTGGGTAATACGCTGTAAGTTTGCGTGGTATTTTCCAGTTACCTTTGTGGGCAAGAAGCAATCTGGGTAAGCTTGAAAATGCGCAAAAACAAGATCGTCTACTTCAAAATTTTTCTGGCTAATATGCGGGCCGATCCAAGCTATTAATTCTGACGCAGCGCTGTGCATTTGATTGCAGCTGTTTTCAATCACCCCGTCAGCTAAGCCTTTCCACCCAGCGTGCACAGCAGCCACTTCCGTGCCTTGTTTGTTGCACAATAATATGGGCAAGCAATCGGCGGTCATCACAGCACAAACAAGGTTCGGTTCTGATGTCGTGCTGGCATCAAAACTCATGTTTTGCACACTGTTGCTATCAAGTGAAATACAACTGTTGCCATGTACTTGATTTAGCCACTTGATATTTTGATGAAGTGGTAACTGCTTGCGATTCGCCTGCACTGTATCGAGCGAATCCCCTACATGCTCCCCAACGTTTAAAGAGTCGTAGGGAGCTTGGCTCTGCCCGCCGATCCGTGTAGTCGAAAACGCTTTTACACGTTGTGGTGCGGGCCATTGGGGGATAATGAGATTTAGCGCCATCATGTATTAAACAAGATCATCCGGATTTTGTGCCGTGTCTTCTTTTAGTACGTCTAGCAAGTTAACAAAATCGTCAGGCAAGGGAGCTTGAAACGACATCCACTCCCCTGTAATTGGGTGCTCAAGTTCAAGCTGGATTGCATGCAAAGCCTGACGTTTAAAGCCACGAATCGTTTCTATCATTACCTCACTGGCTGCTTTTGGTAAACGAGGCCGGCCACCGTACGCTTGATCTCCTACCAAAGGGTGGCGTAAATGCGCCATATGCACACGAATTTGATGGGTACGGCCTGATTCAAGTTTCAAACGAAGATGGGTGTGGGCGCGGTACTTATGCTTAACTCGGTAATGCGTTAAGGCTGGCTTGCCCGATTGTACGACAGCCATATTAGTGCGCTTAGTAGGGTGTCGACCAATGGGCTCATCTACACTGCCACCGGCTATTAAATTTCCATACACCACAGCTTCATATTCGCGGCTAATTTCCCTAGCTTGCAGTTTTTCAACCAAGTGTGTTTGGGCCGGTATTGTTTTAGCGACTACCATCAGACCTGTCGTGTCTTTGTCTAAGCGGTGTACGATACCTGCGCGCGGCACGCTTGCTATATCAGGCACGTGGCTTAGCAAGGCATTTAAAATGGTGCCATTGGCGTTACCCGCCCCCGGATGCACAACCAAATTTGTTGGCTTATTGATCACCAAGATATGTTCATCTTCATAAACAATGTTTAAATCGATTGCTTGCGCACTGTGGCGCTCTTGTATTTCGATGCTCGCATCAATTTCAATTAACTCTTCACCAAGTAGCTTTTCTCTTGGCTTGTTCACTATCTGACCGTCAATCGAGACTTGATCTGCCAAAATCCAATCTTTTATGCGAGATCGTGAATAATCAGGGAACATTTCAGCCAAAGCTTGATCCAAACGTTTACCTAATAACGTTTGCGGCACCACGGCCTGTAGTTGTATTTTTTCATAGCTGGTAGACATGCAAAGGAGACCCTAGTAGTGTTTCGGACGATTTATATGTGCATAGCCCCAGACGCTGGGTTAGAATATGCAGTTGTTATCGGTTCGGTAAAACCCTATTCTAACGGATTTTTGCCAGCAATGAATCGGCGAACGCTTATCGCAAGCATAAATAAGAGCAAATAAGACAAATATGATGAGAAAGTTATCGTTACCCAAGGTTTTTCTAGCCGCTGCAATCATCGCACTAGGTGGCTGTTCGTCCTCTCCAGATGAAGAAGAAGTCGTAGTAAACAATCGTAGTGCTCAATCTTTGTATGAAGATGCGAAAGAAAAAATGGCAATTGGTAACTTCAATGCCGCAACTGCAACCCTTAGCGCATTAGACTCCAGATACCCTTTTGGCCCCTTGTCCAATCAGGTTCAACTTGATTTGATTTACGCTTACTACAAGTCAGGCAAAGTAAATGAAGCAATATCGACCATAGATCGCTTTACACGCTTGAACCCTAATCATGCTGACGTTGACTACGCAATATATATGCGTGGTTTAACCAACATGGAATCTGACAAAAACTTGTTTCAAGAATTGGTCGGTATTGACCGCTCAGATCGTGACCCAAGTAAGTCACGTGAAGCCTTTGAAGATTTCAGACGTTTAATTGAAAAATTCCCAGACAGTAAATATGCAGCCGATGCACAAAAACGCATGTTGCATATCAAAAGCCGCTTAGCGAAGTATGAAATTGCTATAGCCCGCTTTTATATGCGTCGTGAGGCGTACGTTGCCGCAGCTAACCGTGGACGCTATGTGCTTGAATACTACCCAGATACGGATCATGTCCAAGAAGCGCTGGAAATCATGGTGGAATGTTACGACCAACTTAAGCTCGACGAGTTAAAGAATAACGTCATGAAAACACTGAAATTGAATTACCCTGACAGTAGCTTTATTAGCTAAGTCAGCACTCAATTCAGACATAAAAAACGCGCCAATGAGCGCGTTTTTTTATGGCCTTAGCAATGTCCCAAAAGCCAAAATCTACTTAAAAAACAACTGACTAAACGGGTTTAATAAGCGGGCTAAACCAGAGGTAAAATACAAAGGTTTATCAACCATGGTGAACACTAAGCAGCCTTCATCCGCCTCAGAAAACGGCATGTGCTTGTTGGTGCTGTCCATAATGGTAAAGTCGCCGCAGTCGTAATCCGCTAAGCCATCACTGAACTGGCCATCAATGACCAGTGTGAATTCTGTTCCTTTATGGGTGTGCTCTGGCACCTTGCCGCCCTTTTCCATATAAATAAAGTTAGCTTGACCTTCTTGGCCTAAATCCACTGGGGCTTGCCACAATTTACCGACTAGGCGTGACCAATTACCTGTTTTCTCGCTATAGCGTGCTAAAGCTCTGGGCAATTCAAAGCGTTTCCCATCAAGCTCAAGTATATTTGAAATGGCTTTAACTTCAGGTACTTCAAACGCAGGAGACTGCATTATCTGTTGCAACATATCGTTGTAATCTGGAGGTGTGTCAATCACATCAGAGCTAGCCGAAAACACTTCGCTGCCAATTTCCTCTTGTGCTTGCATAACCAGTGCTTGACAGCGAGGACACATATCAACATGAGCCGAAACCATCAACGCTAAATTTGTTGGGCATGTACCTTGTGCAAAAGCACGAAGATGAACTAAGTCTGGGTGAAAATTAATCATTGTCTTTTAACATCTCTTTCAAACGCTGAAGGGCAAGGCGCGTTCTAGATTTAACCGTTCCCAAGGGGATATTGAACTGTTCAGCTACTTCCTGTTGCGATTTTCCCTCAATATAAATCGCTTCAATCACTTCACGCTGCTTTTTCGGCAATTCCTCGAATAAAACACCAAGTTCCTGAAGCGTAATTTGTTCATCAAGTGACACTTCATTTACGTCTGCGGTTTGTTCACACAGCACTGGCCACAAATCGTCGGCGCAAATATCCTCTTTGCGATTACGCTGCTTGCGCAACATATCGAAGCGAATGTTTCGAGCAATGGTGAAAATCCAGGTAGAAGGCGCGCCTTTTTCAGCGTTGAACAAATGAGATTTTTGCCAAACATTTGACATCGTGTCTTGCACTAGCTCCATCGCTAATGCTTCATTGCCCATCTGTTTGAGCGCGTAAGAACGAAGGCGTGGTGCAAAGTAATTAAACACTTCGGCAAACGAGCGTTGACAACGTGATTGGCCAACTAACACCAAATAGGCCGACATTTCATCAGCACAGTCTTTAGGGGCAACAACGTGTGAATGTTTTGATTCCAAAGGGATTCCGACTAGCATCACTTTCCACCGGTATTGTATTGATACCCTTTATACTGGCTTCATTGTGAAAAAGATCATTTCACCAATTGTGTCAAATATTCGACCGTTTTGACATAGTCTCTTTGGATCATTAGCTGCTGCTTTTTCTCAGCCGAAACCGGCAACAATTCAAGCCACCGATAGACAACCCACAAGGGGTCATCAAATCGAGGTTCTGGATAAAGATCTTTAATTTCGGGGTACTTGTTGAATATGTCTATCAAGCGTTGCCGTACAAGGGCTGAATCGGTTTTTGACTCAGGTTGCCACATCTCTGACCAAATGCATTGCCCTACTCGCAAACCATCATGCTCTGTGACGACCTGCTCAATATTAAAACACTTGTCACCCTCAACCGTTATCCCTAGTAAACCGTCGTCGAGCATATCGAAATCAATCACCTTTACGTGAGTCCCAACTGCGTGAATATGCTCGTTTCGCTCTTTATCGCCCTTTGCGTTTAGCATACAAACCCCAAAGCCGGTTTGCGTCGCACAGGCATTTTTCACCATACGAACATAACGTGGCTCGAAAATCCGTAACGCCATACGCCCCTGAGGCAAAATATGTGCGGATAAAGGAAACAAAGGTAAAGTAATCATATTCTAGCGACATCGATTTTTGCTGGTTGATATGCCTTGATACGCTTGCTCAAGAATTTAGATCGCTCTGACATAGGTGTTTTTTTAGTGATCTAAAATGCTCACTTTCCATTAATAATTAAAATACATTCCCGTAAACACACTTTTGACGGACACAGCACATGGAAGCAATCGCGCATTTTGTCAATTTTTATAAAAAATTAGACACTCAATCCCTCGCTGAACTTTCAAACCTTTACAGCGAGGACATCAAGTTTGTCGACCCTGTCACCGAGCATAATGGTTTAGCAGCTGTTCATCAGTATTTCGAACAATTACTCGAAACCGTCAATGAATGTCGTTTTGATATTTCTCAAGTGAAGGATAATACTCCGGATGTTGTGGTGAACTGGGTCATGCATTTTTGCCACCCAAAACTTAAAGGCGGTAAACAGATCAGTGTTGAGGGCATTAGCCAGTTAATCATTACCGATGGCATAGTTAGCTACCAACGAGATTACTATGATTTGGGTAGCATGCTGTACGAACATATTCCTTTAATGGGCTCGGTGATTCAATTTTTGAAAAAGCGACTTGCATCATGAAACGAATACTTGTCACAGGCGCCACCTCCGGAATAGGCGAAGCGCTGGTAAAGCTCGCATCAAACAATGGCTATGAAGTGATCGCTTGCGGACGCAACGCGGAAAAGCTAACCCGCCTTAGTGCTCTTGAGCATGTCACCACAGAGCAATTTGACGTCAGCGATAAACAGCAAACACGACTTAAATTAGCCTCTATTGACGCAGATATTTATGTGTTGAACGCTGGCGTATGTGAGTACGTTCAATTAGACGATTTTGAACCTGACATGTTTAGACGCGTATTTGAAGCCAATTTTTTTGGTGTCGTGAACTGTATTGACGCCCTACTCCCGAAATTAGTGGCCGGTAATCAATTACTCATCGTTGATAGCATGGCGCGGTTATTACCCTTCACACAAAGCCAAGCATATGGGGCAAGTAAAGCGGCCTTGCATTACCTAACTAAGACGATGGAAGTGGATTTAGCCCCACGGGGCGTGATAGTTCAAAGTGCGTCACCCGGCTTCGTTGAAACGCCGCTAACAGATAAAAATGACTTTGATATGCCGATGCAGATAACGGCAAAAGAGGCGGCAGAAAGCATTTTAAAGGGCATTCAAAATCAATCTAGTAGTCTATATTTTCCAAAAATATTCGGCTTTATTTTGCGCTTTCTTTCACACTTACCAAACTCGATGAAAGTCGCCTTAAGCAAACGCATGAAAAACAAATAACGGGATGCAAACCAAGATGTCTAAACGAATTGCCATTGTCGGCAGCGGTATTTCAGGTTTGACCTGCGGCCATTTACTCCATAAAAATCATGATATAACAATATACGAAGCCAACGACTACGTAGGCGGCCATACCGCAACGAAAGACGTTACGGTCAAAGGGCGAGATTACGCGATAGACACAGGCTTTATTGTTTACAACGATTGGACCTATCCCCACTTCATTAAGCTAATGAATAAATTAGGGGTCAAAAGCCAGCCAACTGAAATGAGTTTTAGCGTTAAAAATGAGACGCAAAACCTTGAATACAATGGCAATACAATCAATAGTTTATTCGCTCAAAGACGCAATATAGTTCGCCCGCTATTTTGGCGTATTGTTAAGGATATCTTGCGCTTTAACAAGCTGTGTAAATCACAGAACGTAGACGCGCTTCCTCAGCAGCAAAACTTGTTTGGCTTTTTGACTGAGCATCGCTTTAGTGATGCGTTTATTTACAATTACATTTTACCTATGTGCGCGGCAATTTGGTCTACCAGCGTCGAAGATATTAAGGCATTCCCATTTAAATTTTTTCTGCGTTTTTTTAATAACCATGGTCTTTTGAATATTACTGACAGGCCTCAGTGGTATACCTTGATTGGCGGTTCACGAGAATACATTGCCCCGCTGACCGAAGGTTTTGAAAAAAAAATAATGCTCAATGCAGCTGTTACCTCGGTAGCCAAAACAGAGCTAGGGTATCAAGTCAATAGTTTGCGGGGCAGTAGAGAGTTCGATGAGGTGATATTTGCTTGCCATAGCGATCAAGCGTTGGCGATGCTAGACAATCAAGATATTCCGCAGCGAGAAACAATAAACCACATTTTGGGAGCAATAAAATACATTCCCAACGAGGTCGTACTGCACACTGACGAAAGCGTATTACCTAAACGGAAACTCGCTTGGGCCAGCTGGAACTACAGCATTTGTGACGCCCAAAATGCGCACTTATCACCCGCGGTATTAACCTACAATATGAACATACTGCAATGTATTGATTCTAGTACCACCTTTTGCGTCACCCTTAATGATCGCCAATCGATAAACGACAAAGATATACTTGGTGTGTACCACTATGCCCACCCACAATTCAACGACGATGCCATCGAAGCTCAAGCTCGGCGTAGTGAAATATCAGGTGTAGCCGGTTTACACTTTTGCGGCGCGTACTGGTTTAACGGCTTTCATGAAGACGGCGTTCGCAGTGCCTTGGATGTATGCCAGCATTTTGGTGAAAGCTTGTAATGCAAAGCGCTATTTATCAAGGTCGCGTATTCCATGCGCGTCATTTTCCCAAAAAGCATGCGTTTAACTACGACATCTTTCTCATGTGGCTGAAATTAGATGAGATACAAAAAGTTGAACAAAACGTGCGTTTTTTTTCAATGTCTAGATGGGCACCACTGCGCTTTAAACGACAAGATTATTTAGGTGACAACAGCGAGCCGCTGCAAGATAGTGTGCTTAAACGTATGAACGAACTCGCCGATAGCCCAAACGAAAATCCACTGTGTGGAGATGTCTATTTACTAGGTCAAGTACGTACATTTGGCCTGTATTTTAGCCCAGTAAATTTTTATTACCTGCGTCAAAGCGACGGCTCATATAGCCATATGTTAGCAGAAGTCAGTAATACACCGTGGAATGAGCGCCACCACTATTTGGTCGATTTAAACCATCAACAAGATTCCCAAAAAGCGTTTCATGTTTCCCCTTTTAATCCATTAGACATGCACTATCAGTGGTCAGTTAAGCAGCCAAATCAAAAGCTTAATTTAACCCTAAAGTGCGTGAAAGATATTACTCATTTAGACACAGGATTAAATTTAACCCGCGTCGAACTGAACTCAAAATCCTTAACGCGCGTACTAATGTCAATTCCTAGCATGGCGCTAAGAACGGTAATCGGGATTTACTGGCAAGCCATTAAACTCTTTATTAAACGTGTGCCTTTTTATGGTCACGCAACGCAAGGTAAGAAGTAATATGATGAATAGCGAACAGACACTCCAAGCGATCGAGTCTCTTTCATGGCAAGACAAAATTAGCCGCCAAATCATGTTGAAAATATTTGCTAGCCTACCCGAAGGCGAGATGGTTATTAAAGAAAATGGCGTGCTGGTTGATGTTTTTGGTGAGAAAGGCTCTGACCTACACGCAGAAATTAACTTTATCGATTTGCGCGCCTACCGCCATTTACTTTTTGGAGGCAGTATCGCCTCTGGCGAGACCTACACTGACGGCATGTGGACAACACCTAACTTAACCAATGTTATTCGTATTTTCGCTCGAAACTTGCCCATGTTAGACCGCTGGGAAAGCAAGATGGAATGGCTTGCCTTACCGCTTAGAAAACTCAGCCACTTGGCTAGGCGCAACTCAGCTAGCCAGGCCAAAAAGAACATTGCGGACCACTACGACTTAGGCAATAAGTTATATACCCGTTTTCTTGATGAAACCATGATGTACTCTTCGGCTATTTATCCCCATCAAGATGCTGACTTGCATCAAGCACAGCAACACAAACTTAAAACCATCTGTGAAAAATTACAGCTCAGCGCAAGCGATCACCTACTAGAAATAGGCACTGGCTGGGGCGGTCTAGCCGTTTACGCAGCTAAGCATTATGGTTGTAAAGTGACTACAACGACCATTTCTGAAGAACAATATCGTTTCGCTGAGCAGTGGGTTGCCAAAGAAAATTTACAAGACAAGATAACGCTACTCAAAAAAGACTACCGATTGCTTGATGGGCAATACGACAAACTCGTTTCGATTGAAATGATTGAAGCCGTTGGCAAAGAGTATTTACCCACATTTTTCGAGCAATGTTCTAACCGGCTAAAAAAAGATGGAGTCATGTTATTGCAGGCGATCACCATCAGTGATCAGCGCTTAAACAGCTATGCAAAGAGCGTTGATTTTATCCAGAAACACATATTTCCTGGCGGTTTTCTGCCCTCTCAGCTGTTGATTAATCAACATCTTAAAAAACACACAGATATGATGATCCGCGATCTGCATGACATTGGCTTAGACTACGCTAAAACCTTACAGCATTGGCACCAAGCCTTTAATAACAATATCGACGCCTTAGCCAAAGACGGCTACGACGAGCGCTTTAGTAATATGTGGCGCTACTACTTCAGCTATTGTGAGGGTGGTTTTCTAGAACGCACTATCAGTACTGTACAGCTGGTGTTGAGCAAACCCGCTTACAGCGCCCCACTTAGCCGTTAACCGATGAAACCGTTAATTTTTCTGGCGTTTAAGTGCGCACTGTTGTTCCCTGTTATCTTAAGTGCTTCGCCAATAGATGCGCTGAAACCAGTGGGTAGCGCAAAATTATCCGTTGTTTTTTGGGACATATATCAATCAACCCTCTACAGTGATGACGGTACGTTCACCAGCGACGATTTACTCCCAGAAAGTCACAAACCCCTTGCCCTAAACATTCAGTATTTACGCGATATTGAGGCAGATGAGCTAATAGAAGCCACCGCCGATGAATGGGACAAATTAGGCGTGGAAAAAGCAACCTACCAACCTTGGTTAAACCAACTTGGCGCAATATGGCCTGATATTCAGGAAAACGACGAGCTGTTATTTGTACTGAAGCAAGCTGAGGGTGGCGTATTCTATTTTAATCAAAGCGAGATAGGACGCGTCGAAAGCGCTGAGTTTGCTAAGCAATTCTTGCGTATTTGGTTAGATCCTCAATCTAGTTACCCTAAATTACGCAATAAATTAATCGGCCAGGCAAAATAGGAGCACATATGACCGCCTTAAAAGTGTTGGCATTATCAGCAAGCCTTGCTGTCGTCAGTGGTTGCAGCACGTCAATTGATGATTATCGCGACACAACCCCTACCTTCTCTTTAAAGAGCTATTTTGATGGTGAGCTGACGGCCTGGGGAATAGTGCAAGATTATTCAGGGAAACTTACCCGGCGTTTTTGTGTTGATATCATCGCCACATGGCAAGGAAATAGCGGCCAACTTCACGAATCATTTTATTTTAACGACGGCACTCGCCAAACCCGAATATGGAACGTCAATATTGCACCAGATAAAAGTGTAACAGGCACCGCTGGGGATGTTGTAGGCCAAGCAACTGGTCAGTCCCAAGGCAGTGCTTTTAATTGGCAATACTCCTTAACGGTACCTATTGATGGCACTGAGTATGATTTTGCGATTGATGATTGGATGTACGCCCTAGATGACAAGCGTATGATGAACCGCTCGTACATGAAAAAGTTTGGGGTTACGGTTGCGGAGTTTTCAATATTTTTCGATAAAGGCGCGCGTCTTCCCTCTTGTGAGTCACAAATGTAAATTAATACAGAGAAATAGAGGAGACAAAAAAGCGGCATATATGCCGCTTTTTGGATTTGAATTTATTTACTAAGCTAGCGCCACTTTGCTAACAGCTGCTTTACTAGGAAAAACGCTAACTGCGCTTAGGTTAACCCCCCCTATTCTACTACGGATATAGGCTCAGACTCTTTCGCTTTACCTTGTTTAACCGCTATTTCAACTCGGCGGTTGCGGCTTCTGGCCTGAGCGTCATCTTCACCTAACAAAGGAGCCGTATCCGCTTTACCAATGACAGCCATGCGTCCCTCGTCAAACCCTGGCGCTTTACGCAACTCTTCAGCAACGGCTACCGCTCGCTGTGCTGATAAGTCCCAGTTAGAGCGATACAATTCATTTGAAATAACCAAACTGTCACTGTGACCGGAGATCTCAATATCGCCTGGCATGTCCGCCAGAAGCGTCCCTATTTTGCGTAGAATGGGCTTAAACTGAGGCTGTAAAAATGCAGAACCGGCAGAAAAGGAACCGTTCTCTCGGATACGGATGATCAATTGCTGACCCAGCGATTCCATTTCAATCGCCCCATCCAAAATTTCCTTTTCTAGCTGCTGTGCCACTTTCTTCATCTGTTTAGCCACTTCTTCTTGGCTAGCCGTGGTTTTCGCACTGGACTGTTCGCTCGCCGTTTGCTGAGCTGCACCGCCTTTTTGCTCGCCCCGTTGTTTTTGGCGCCCACCAGCGGAGTCTTCGTTGCCAGCTTGAAATTCCAACATTTGTTGGGTCATTTCTATGGTTTGCTGCTGAATCGTTTCAATGGGGGTAGGATCAGGTCGCCCGGGCCTAAACTCCATCGCGATCACGCTGGTGCCTTTTGGAATATCTTTTACTTCAATTTTGTTTTGCACACCAAACGCAAACTTCATTGAGCCGGCAATTTGTTTAAACTTGAGCACGTCCATTTCAGAGAATGACAACAACAAAACGAAAAAGCACATCAACAGTGACATTAAATCAGCGAATGTCCCCATCCACGCGGGTAGCCCTGCGGGGGGGCATTTTGGGCATTCGTCTTCCATCAGTTATGCATCTTCTGTGGCGCTACCGCGCTTACTGGCTGCAAGGTAATTTTTCAAAATACCTTCAATAACACGAGGGTTTTGACCATCTGCGATACCGATAATACCGTCTAGAATAAGGCTTTGATTTAGTTTCTCTTCCACGGCTCGGTTACCTAGTTTTTCTGCGATAGGTAAACACACAACGTTAGCTAAAACAGCGCCGTAAAGTGTGGTTAACAGTGCAACAGCCATCGCTGGGCCGATTGATTTAGGATCGTCCATGTTAGATAACATCGCCACCAAACCAATCAAAGTACCTATCATTCCCATGGCGGGCGCAACATCACCCATGCCTTTAAATATGGTGGCACCGAATTCATGACGCTCAGTGGTCATCGATATGTCTTTGGCCAGCGTCGCACGCACCACGTCTACATCGTGACCGTCTACGAGCATATCGACACCCTTTTGCATAAATTCGTTTTCAATTTGCGCTTCTTCTAAAGCTAAGAAACCACCTTTGCGAGCAGCGTCAGCCATTTCAACGATTTTTTCGATTTGAGATTCAGGCGATTCAATTTTGAACATAAAGGCTTTGCCAGCCACTTTACCCGCCCCAAAAAATTGCCCGAGCGTGAATTGGGATAACACAACGAACAAACTACCGCAGACGACGATCAATATTGAAGGCACGTTAAAAAACATGCCTAAATCACCGCCCAGCACCATGGCCATGATCACAAACCCAATTGCGCCAATCATGCCTATAAGGGTTGCTAAATCCACATTGTACTCCCATCAAAAAAGTGTGTTACGCGAAACAAAAAATGGCCCAGCTCTTAAAACGCCTGCACATGAGCTCAAAAATTTGCAGAGTGTGCATTTAGGTTGTTGACTTGGTTAATCATTTTATCGACAAAGTTTAAATAATCTATAGTACTTAGCGATAATTCCTATCTAATCAAATACAAACTACCCCACTGTTCTTGTGATAAGCAGGCAATCAAGAGACAATCCGTGTCAGGTTAGCGCGCGGCGCTATGAAAAAGGTTTGACCACTATTTACCCCTCAGGTAAGGTGCGCTCAACTCGCAAAAGAGCACGAAATATAAAGAAGCCAATACTATGACCAGTCGTAAAAAAACCGAAAACTTGAGCTTTGAAGAATCAATGCAAGAGCTCGATAGCATAGTCAATCAAATGGAAGAAGGTGAGCTAAGTTTAGAAGATGCGTTAAGTCGTTTTGAGCGAGGTGTACAATTAGCTCGCCACAGCCAAAACAAACTGAAACAAGCCGAACAAAAAGTTCAGATATTAATGGGTCAAGACGAGCAAGCGCCGCTGGCTGATTTCGACCCCGCCAATACGCAAGACTAATGACATTTGATACCCAACAAAAACGTGTACACCAGCGCGTTGACGCTTTGTTACAAGCGCAGATAAGTGATCTTGATGAGCACGCCCCTCGACTAAAAAATGCTATGCAATATGCCCTGTTAATGGGTGGCAAACGCATGCGTCCCTTTTTAGTCTACGCCGTAGGTGAAGCACTCGGCGTATCGGAGTCTGATCTCGATGCGCCTGCTCTGGCCATTGAGTGCATTCATGCTTATTCCTTGGTACATGATGATTTACCCGCCATGGACGATGACGACCTGAGGCGTGGTCACCCTACCTGCCATATCCAATTCGATGAAGCGAATGCCATATTAGCCGGTGACGCCCTGCAAACATTGGCTTTTGACATTATCATTAATTATCCATTGTCAGATTTTGCCAATCAGCAGCGTATAGAGTTGGTGCGTATCCTGAGCCGAGCATCAGGTTACGACGGTATGTGTGGCGGTCAGGGGATCGATTTACAATCTACCAATACACTTATATCTCAGCAGCAATTAGAGCAGTTACACAGCAAAAAAACCGGTGCTCTTATCATCGCAGCAGCAAAAATGGCAGCGACCCTGAGTACCTCTATCAGCGACGAGAGTAAGGCGCTACTAAGCCAATACGCCAAGACCATCGGCTTAGCGTTTCAAGTGCAAGATGACATTTTAGATGTAGTAGGCGACTCAAAAACGCTTGGGAAACCCCAAGGTTCGGATCAAGAACAGAATAAAAGTACCTACCCTGCACTGCTTGGTCTAGAAGGTGCGCAGGCTTATCTTGCCCAACTTCATCAAGAAGCGCTTCAAGCTTTGACTGCTTTACCTTACAATACGCAGGTGTTGAAATCATTTACCGATTTCGTCATTCATCGTAATCATTAATTACGAACGATACATCATCAAATAATAATAGTAGAAACGTACCTCATGACCCTGGATTTAGCCCACTACCCGCTTTTAGCTTTAGCGGACACGCCCGAGCAATTGCGCGAGCTTCCTCAAGATAAACTAAAACAAGTTGCGCAAGAATTACGTCAATATTTACTCACCAGCGTAAGCCAAAGTAGTGGTCACTTTGCCTCAGGGTTAGGCACAGTTGAGTTAACCGTTGCACTGCATTATGTGTATAACACCCCATTCGACCGCCTCATTTGGGATGTGGGCCATCAAGCTTATCCGCACAAAATTTTAACCGGCAGACGTGATCGTATGCCGACAATTCGCCAGAAAAACGGCTTGCACCCTTTCCCTTGGCCGAATGAAAGCGACTATGACACCTTTGCTGTAGGGCATTCATCTACTTCCATAAGCGCTGCTGTAGGCATGGCAGTTGCCGCCGAGAAAGAAGCGTTGGGCCGAAAAGTCGTTGCGGTTATCGGTGATGGTGCCATGACAGCAGGCATGGCATTTGAAGCCCTTAACCATGGCGGTGACATAGATAAAGACATGCTAGTTATCTTAAATGATAACGAAATGTCGATATCAGAAAACGTAGGGGCGTTAAACAGTCACCTCGCTCGTTTGCTAACAGGTAACTTTTTTAACTCTATTCGTGACGGTGGCAAAAAGCTACTCAGTAGCGTACCGCCGATTAAAGAGTTTGCTAGCCGCGCAGAAGAGCACATCAAAGGCATGGTAGTGCCAGGCACTATCTTTGAAGAATTAGGCTTTAATTACATTGGTCCCATAGACGGGCACGATGTTAACGGTGTGGTAGATACGCTTAAGAACATGCGCAATATCAAAGGTGCGCAAATTCTGCACGTGGTTACCAAAAAAGGTAAAGGCTATGAGTTAGCCGAGAAAGACCCAATTAAGTTTCATGCCGTTCCCAAGTTCAACCCGTCTGCTGATGGCTTGCCCAAAGCGGCCCCGAGCGACCCGACATTCTCGAAAATATTCGGCCGTTGGTTGTGTGACATGGCAACGCAAGACCCTAACCTAATGGCAGTCACGCCAGCGATGCGTGAAGGCTCTGGCATGGTGGAGTTTTCACAAAAATTCCCTGAGCAATATTTTGATGTAGCCATTGCGGAGCAACATGCAGTGACGTTTGCGGCAGGGCTTGCAAAAGAAGGCCAAAACGCCGTTGTAGCGATTTATTCAACGTTTTTGCAACGTGCATACGATCAGGTAATTCACGACGTAGCGTTGCAAGAACTGCCAGTGCTGTTCGCCATTGACCGTGCCGGTTTAGTGGGCGCTGATGGCCCTACCCATCAAGGTGCGTTTGATATTCCGTTTTTACGCTGCATTCCAAATATGGTGATCATGACACCTGCAGATGAGAATGAATGTCGTCAAATGCTCTACACAGGGCACAAACTAAACAAACCAGCCGCTGTACGCTACCCAAGAGGCTCAGGCACAGGTGTTAAACCTGATACCACTATGCAAGCTTTAGAAATAGGCAAAAGCCGCAGTATTCGCCAAGGTGAAAAAGTGGCTATTTTGAATTTTGGTGTGCTGCTACCTTATGCTGAAAAAGCCGCTGAGGTACTCAATGCGACTGTGATTGATATGCGCTTCGTAAAACCGCTGGATACTGACGCAATTGCCAAGGTTGCCAAGGATCACGAGTTACTCATTACCCTTGAAGATGGCGCTACCACAGGCGGAGCAGGCGGTGCGGTGGCAGAATACTTGTTAAGTACTGTGCATACGAGTCGATTACTGCAAATTGGACTACCTGATGAGTTTATTATGCAAGGTACCCAAACAGAAATGTACGCTGAAATAGGCATGGATGACGCTGGTATTATTGCTAAAGCGCAAGCGTTCTTGAACCAATAAAGCCCATTTCAAGGCTGTCGTTTATTGATTAAAAGCGACAACCTAACGTTGAGCCAGTAGCCTATCTAGGTTATTGGCGAACGCCTGTTTCTCTTTGTTGCCATATGCACCTGGCCCACCCGTTTGCACGCCACTGCTGCGCATGGTGTCCATGAAATCACGAATATTCAAAATACTACCGATACTCTCTTTGGTGTATAGCTCACCCCGTGGATTCAACGCATGCGCGCCCTTAGCGATGACTTCTGCAGCTAACGGAATATCAGCCGTGATCACCAAGTCATTCGCAACACATTGCTCAACAATATAGTCATCGGCCACATCAAAACCACTTTGTACTTGAATACTTGTAATGTTTTTATCGGGCGGGACAGGAATATGTTGATTAGCCACCAAGGTCATTTCAACCTGTGTGCGCTGAGCGGCTTTAAATAAGATTTGTTTTACCAATACCGGACACGCATCCGCATCGACCCAAATTTTCATGATGTTCCTTTTCGATTATTCTATTAACCCTGAAGAAAGCGCACCAACACACCCATTCAAATGCACATGCTAGGGCTTCTTCAACGGATGAGCTTGCGCACGAGTGGCGATACGTAAACGCTTAAAGCCAGCCAAGATAAAGGGTGATGTGCATAAGAATAAGGGCAAATACACCAGCGAGTATGTCATCAATCATAATGCCGAACCCGCCATGCACCCGTGCGTCTAAATAACTGATTGGCCATGGCTTTAGAATATCGAGAATTCGAAATAAGACAAAGCCCAACAGCAATGTTTGCCAGTTCAAGGGAACCGCAATCATGGTGATAAGCAAGCCCGCTATTTCATCCCAGACAATAGATGAATCATCATGCACCATCATATCGTGGGCAGTTTTACCGCATAGCCAGATACCAATAAGTGATGCAAGTAGAGTCACCAGCACATACCCCGTAAGGGTCGTGCTATAGGCAAGTAAACACACCAAAGGAATGGCCGCGATCGTGCCGAAAGTGCCCGGCGCTTTTGGTGCTAAGCCGCTACCAAACCCCAAGGCTAAAAAGTGAATAGGGTTGGCAAGCGATACACGCTTTCTAATATGCCTATCCATTAGGCGCGCTTAGCGTTGTTGCAGTGCTTATTACTTGATTCGCCTGAATTAAAATGCTCAAAGCCTGTTTGACTATAGGCGTAACTTTCATCATTAAACTTCAAGTCGACCTTACCAACAGCACCGTTAATTTGGCCGATACACGTCGCCGGCACGTTACTGCAGGCTAATACACGATCAACACTGCTTTTTTGCTCTTCACTCACAGTGAAAAGTAATTCATAGTCATCGCCTGAGCTTAACGCATAATGAAACGCTGAGTCTTGATCAACCGAATCTACCATGGCGCTAGACAGAGGTAACTTATCAAGCTGTAAACAAGCACCACATTGTGACGCTTTTAAAATATGCTTGATATCGGCCAGTAAACCGTCAGAAATATCGATACAAGCGTTCGCTACACGGCGTAAACTCGTACCCGCAAATACACGAGGCGATGGATAATGCAAACGATTAAGCAAGTACGCTTTGTGCTCGGCGTTGTCAACGTCTGTATGGTCTTGCAAAATATCTAACCCGAGCCCAGCATCCCCTAGGGTGCCTGTCACGTATACAAAATCACCTGGTTTAGCCCCAGAGCGTTTTAACGCTTGATCAGCCGCGACAAAACCTTGGGCAGTAATCGTAATAGCCAAAGGTCCCTGCACCGTATCACCACCGATAAGTTGAATAGAGTAATACTCGGTCAGCTCTTTAAAGCCTTCTGAAAACGCTTTGAGCCAGTTTTCATCAACATTCGGTAAAGACAGCGATAAGCTTAACCAAGCGGGCTCAGCCCCCATAGCAGCTAAGTCGCTCAAATTTACCGCAATGGCTTTTTGTGCGATGGCTTTAGGGTCGGCATCTGGTAAAAAGTGTACGCCGCTAACGAGTGTATCTGTTGTCGTAGCAAGGGCTTGGCCAGCAGGAATTTGGGTAATGGCACAATCATCGCCTATGCCTAGCAGTACATCCTTGCGCTGAAAACTTACATCGCGAAAATAGGTATCAATTAACGAAAATTCTTTCACATTCTTATTTTAAAACTCTGAGATTAAAGGGAATACACAGCCTGTGTCACTCCCTAAAATATAACGATATCTTATGACAATTCGTGTTTGCGAAGGGTCTTAATTGCTTTGTCTAGCACACCATTGATGAACTTATGGCTCTCTTCAGCGCCGAATGACTTAGCTAACTCAATCGCTTCGTTAATCACGACTTTGTATGGGACATCAATACGCTCAACAAGTTCGTAAGTAGCCAATCGTAAAATGGCATTTTCGACAGGATCAAGTTCTTCAGGCAAACGACCTAAATAAGGCTTTATTTTCGCGTCTAACTCAGCGGTTTTACGCACAACTGCGCGAAGTAATTCAAGAAAGTACTCGGTATCTACGTCTTGCATATTATTGCTAGTGACAATACTGAGCTCTACTTGATCAAGTGGATTTTTTGACATCTGCCAAGAGTAAACGGCTTGAACCGCAAGCTCTCTGGCTTTACGACGGGCTGCTGGTTTCACCTACTCTGCCCCTTCGATATTGGCCATGACGTTCACCATTTCAAGCGCACCTAGCGCTGCTTCAGCGCCTTTATTACCTGCTTTAGTACCTGAGCGCTCTATAGCTTGCTCGATACTGTCAGTGGTGATAACGCCAAAAGAAACTGGAATACCAAACTCAAGTGAAACTTGGGCTAAGCCTTTATTACATTCGCCAGCGACGAATTCGAAGTGAGGTGTACCACCACGGATAACTGCACCTAAAGCGATAATGCCATCAAACGTGCCTTTTTCAGCTAGCTTTTTAGCCGCGATAGGAAGCTCATATGCACCAGGCACGCGAACCAATGTGATGTCTTGGCTGTTTACTTCACCGTGACGCTCAAGCGTATCAAGTGCGCCTTCAACCAAACTCTCAACAACGAAACTGTTGAAACGTGACACAACCAACGCAAATTTTTTGCCTGTTGCGCGAATATTGCCTTCAATGATATTCATGCCTAATTAGCCCTAACTATAAAAAATGGCGCGTATAATAGCACAGCACAATATGATCCCAAACAGCTTAATGCTCTGTTTATAAAATACTCATAATCGGCAAGGGATTATTGTGTAATAAAGCATTAGTAACTCACTCAGCCCTCGATGATTGCTGAATATTCGGTAAGAAAGTAGATTGATAGAGGCAATAAAAAACGCCCGTTAAACGAGCGTTTTTAGCGATGGCTTTGTCATTTACTGGTTACCTACTGATATCCTACTAAATGACAGCGATTGAAAAGGCTATAACAGTCAACTTAATCGACGTACTCAACCACTTCTAAACCATAGCCAGATAATGCGTGGTATTTCTTAGGTCGACTTAGTAAGCGCATTTTCTTCACGCCAAGGCTAGCAAGTATTTGACTACCGACCCCTACAGTGCGTGATGTGCCACTCCATGCAGCACCTACCGGCTTCTCACCGTTGTCTTCTGCTTCAAACTGTTTTACTTGCGTCAATAAATCTTCGTCTTTACCCAATAACACCAAAACCCCACCTTCAGCGGCGATACGTTTTAATGCTTGCGGTAAGTTCATGCTGCGCTCAATAGCGCGCTCTGAACCAAGTAAATCACTTAGTGTATTGTGTAAATGCACACGCACCAATGTTGGTTCATTCGCATTGATATCCCCTTTGCTCAGCGCAAAGTGCACTTGGTTATCAATTGAATCTTTGAAAGTGACTAAATCAAACTCACCGTACTCTGTAGGCAATTTGCATTTTGCCACTTGCTCAATCGTGGTTTCGTTTAGGTTACGATACTCAATCAGATCGGCAATGGTACCAATTTTAAGGTCATGCTTTTTCGCGAACTCTTGTAGCTCAGGGCCGCGGGCCATGGTGCCGTCTTCGTTGAGTATTTCAACGATCACTGAGGCGGGCTCTAATCCAGCTAAGCGCGGTAAATCCACGCCCGCTTCAGTGTGCCCAGCGCGATTCAACACCCCGCCTTCTTTGGCGATAAGAGGGAATATATGCCCTGGCTGTACGATGTCATTGGCTGTTGCATCTGGGGCAACCGCCGCCAAAATAGTCCTTGCGCGATCCGCCGCGGAAATACCTGTAGTCACCCCTTCGCGTGCTTCAATAGATACAGTGAAGTTCGTCGAGAACTGTGCGCCATTATTATCAACCATTAACGGCAAATTCAAACGTTTACAACGCTCAGCTGTCATGGGTAAACAAACCAAACCCCGTGCGTGAGTTACCATAAAGTTAATGTCTTTAGGGGTAACGCACTCGGCGGCCATAATCAAATCGCCTTCGTTTTCACGATCTTCGTCATCCATCAAGATAACCATTTTGCCAAGACGAATGTCTTCGATAATTTCTGCTGTTGTGTTCATTGCCATAATATTATGATTCTTTCTGGTTGTGTCCTAGGGTGAGCAGTTATCTGCAAATGTCATTGTGTGCTAAAGCACACCTTTATTTCTCAGCATGTGTCCTAGCGTAAATAGCCGTTCTCGGCCAGAAACGCCATGCTGATATCTGATTTTTGTTGGCCTGATTGTGCCGCTTTATCACCGAGCATTAAACGCTCTAAGTAACGAGCAACCACATCAACTTCCAAATTAATTTTAGTGCCTTTTTTGTAGCCACCAATAATGGTTTCCTGCAAGCTGTGCGGAATCAGCGTAATCAAAAATTTAGCACCATCGACGGCATTCACCGTCAAACTCACACCATCTACCGTGATAGAGCCTTTTTCTGCTAAATAGCGCGCTAAATCATTGGGTGCTTGAACCCAAATTTCCACATAACGCCCTACTGGGTTAATAGAAATCACTTCGCCAACACCGTCGACGTGACCGCTAACAATATGCCCACCAAAACGAGAGCTAGGTAACATGGCTTTTTCTAAATTAACCTTGCTACCGGCTTTATAGTCAGCAAAGCCACTGCGCTTTATGGTCTCGTGAGACACATCAGCACTGAAACCACTTGCGCTCATGTCTACCACGGTTAAACACACACCATTGTTGGCGATGCTGTCACCGAGAGCAACATCGGACATATCTAATTTATTTACCCGAATTCGTAAGCGAATATCATCGCCCGTTGGGGTTAAGGATTCGATGTGCCCTACATCTTCTATTATTCCGGTAAACATAATGTCTTTTCACTCATCTTATACGTGCAGTCTTTGTTACTCACACCGCTTGTCTTTATTGCTCCGCTTTTCGTAAAACGGACGACTAGTTCTACACACCACTTACCTCAAATGCGCCGAACATAGCTGCAATTTACAGGTCAATGGCATGGATATTACATTAGGTTAAGCGTGCCGTTAGCTTTAAATCAGGCCCCACTTGGCGTACATCCTGCCATTGTAATTCAAAAGCTTGCTGCATTTGGGTTAATTCGTCTACAGCAAATAAATCTCGGCCTTTATCCCCTAATAGTTTGGGCGCTTGGTACAAAATCAATTCATCGATCAATTTATTCTGCAATAAGGCCCCTGCAAGCTTAGCCCCTGCTTCGACCCATATTTGATTAAAGCCACGCTGGCCAAGGTGTTTCATCACATCCTGCAGGTCAAGTTGCGCACCGTTCGAAAGGGCTTGATATTGTTCAACGTGCGCCGGAAAATCAGCTGTATTTGGCTGGCTATTGATAATCACAATGGGTGACGATAAAGAAAATAAATGCAGGTCGGGGCGCATCTGGTTTCGCCCGTCGAGTAAAATACGCACTGGCTGGCGTAAGTTTTCTTCTGACAGCTCACTTTTGACATTGCCTAATTCACTGTACCTTACATTCAATGAAGGGTTATCGGCCAAAACCGTGCCAGAGCCCGATAATATCGCACAACTCTTTGCACGATGACGCTGCACATCTTCACGAGCAAGTGGACCGGTTATCCACTGGCTTTCACCATTATTTAATGCGGTTTTACCATCTAAGCTTGATGCCAGCTTAACGGTGACCCAAGGTATGCCGGTTTTCATTCGCTTAATAAAACCAAGGTTTAGCGCCTTGGCTTCACGCTCAAGAAGACCGCTGCTGACGGCAACACCGGCGTCGCTTAGTTTTTGTAAGCCACTACCTGCCACTAAAGGGTTTGGGTCAACCATGGCGGCTACAACACGGCTCACCCCTGCTTTTATTAACGCTTCAGAGCACGGGCCAGTGCGGCCATGATGATTGCACGGCTCTAACGTGACATAAGCAGTTGCGCCTTTAGTGCGCTCACCTGCTTGGGCAATGGCATGAATTTCAGCGTGAGGAGTACCAGCCTTTTGGTGCCAGCCTTGGCCTACAATGTTGCCCTTTGGATCAGTGATCACGCAACCCACATTGGGATTCGGAGAAGTAGTATATTGGCCTTTTTCAGCCAAGCGGATAGCCAGAGCCATCATTTTTGCGTCAAGCGCAGAGAATTGCGTCACTCTACAACCTTATTTATTCAACTCATGAAGCATACAAATGCATTAACGAATAACGCGCTAATCACCCAAACGCGCAATTTCCTCACCGAACTCGCGAATATCTTCAAACGAGCGGTACACAGAAGCAAAGCGCACGTAAGCGACTTTATCGAGTTCTTTAAGGGCATCCATAATCAAGTTGCCCAAGTATTCACTGGTAATTTCACGCTCACCTGTGGCGCGCATAGCCGATTTAAGCCGACTAATACACTGCTCGACTTGTTCGGTGCTTACGGGGCGTTTTTCAAGGGCGCGCTGCAAACCAGCGCGCAGCTTATCCTCGTTAAACGGCTCACGGGAGCCATCACGTTTAACCACACGAGGCATCACCAATTCAGCCATTTCAAAGGTAGTGAAACGCTCTTTACACATAGTACATTCACGACGACGGCGCACTTGATGCCCATCAGCCACTAAGCGAGAGTCAATCACCTTGGTTTCTTGGATAGAACAGAAGGGACAAAACATAACGTTCTCTTGTACCGGAAATTTGCCCGTAAATTACCAAAAAAACGCCAAAGTTGATAGGGAAATAGAATGACAACGCAATAGAGGCACCGTAGTTACGACACCTCCCGATGAGCATAAGTGCCTAATCAGATGACATTCAACCCACTGCTGTTACTAACAATACAGTTCGCGCCTAACTTTTTAAGTGTTGAACAACCTTGTTTTGCTAGCTTCTCGGTTGAATAAAAACCTGCTTTAATTCGATAATACGTTACACCAGATAACACGACTTCTTGATATATAGCCTGCCGGTTATTCAACTCTGGTGAATATGATTTTTGCAATGTGCGCCAAGAGGTAAGTAACTTATTTTTGTCAGTCACAGCTGATAACTGCAAGGTATACTGACCCATTGGGGGCTTAACCTGAATAGGTGCAGGCGCACTATCGTTTACATTTTCTGCCTCATCACTACCTTGAGTCGTAATACTGCGTTTTGCGTTTTGTGGTGCTTTAGCCACCTTATCGGGCATTGGATTAATCTTATTTGACTTAGCGGTTTGCGCAGAACTCTCAACCTTTTCTTCCGCTTGTAACCTAGTGTCTTCATCAATTTTCTCTTGCGCTTCAGCCGCTTGAGCTATTTGGTTTAACTGCGCAATCAGCGCTTTAAGTTCAGGCTCAAGTGCAGCGAGACGCTGCAAACTTGGTTTCATTCTTTCAAACTCGGCCATGGTATCGTGAAACTCTTGTGCACTGAGCCCGTTTGGCACTTCGGCAATCTGCGGTTTGGGCGCACTAGAACATCCGTTAAGCAACACAAGGCCGCCTAGCAACGCCGATAATTTCGCGGTGTGGCAGAAATAAAATTTTCTAGTATTCATTGTCTATATCTCGACTAACTTAAATATCAAAGGTAAAGGGAGCGACATTGCACGAAATGTTTTTCGCTGCAAAACGTGCGCAAACTGCATTTGCGTATGCTTGTTTAGGGTAAAACGCCACGTTCAAAGTATATTTCTTGTCACCATCCGCTTTGTAATAAAAAGGTTTAGGGTCAACGACGTATACACCTTTCTTAATCAAAATCTGCCAAAATGCCTTTAGCATTCTAAGTGAATTGAATTCACCAATTGAAACTACATACCCTTCAGCAGCTTCTCGCTCTTGCAAAGTGAAATCAGCACCGTTCACTATTTCACCAGCACTGGCAAGGCTGACTTCCATCACCTTACCACCGCGCAAGTTTTTCTTTTCTAGGTAACTTGCATCAATGCGCATTTGATAATCATCTGGCAGCAAATCGGTAAATAAGTAGTAGCCGTCAAACTCTGTCACAGTGCTGTTTACTTCGTTACCTTTACTATCATACAAACGAATAGGGGCATAAGTAGCCACTTCTTCATCACCGCTCGCATTGCTGACGTAAACAACCCCTTCTAGCTCACCAGATTGCACCACTGGGAAATCAAGTACATCTAGATGCCCAGCTCGCGGTGTAACCGACACACCTGGAATAGCATTGATCAAAAAGGGATCTTCAAGACTGCGCCTATCTAGCACTATGTCCGTTCGCACGTTATTGGTCATGCTGCTTAGCATAGCCACACCTGTTTTATCAGTGGTGCCGTGGCGATAATTTTGCAGTGCTTTAATTTTCGCGTTCTCGATTAACGGTTCATCGTTATCAAACTGACCATTTAAGTTTAAATCTTCAAATACCCTAACAGCCATTGCACCGCTACTGGCCATTGAACGGCGGTTCATAAAGAATTGCTCGCCAAGTGGGTCATAACCAAAACTAAACCGCATATTCAAACCGACCGACCAATCTCCGTCTTTATCGTATTCAGTGTCAGCAGTGAAATAGAACAAGTCATGCTGCCAATTCAAACCCAGTTTCGCTCGGTAATCATCAAACTGTGGATAGTAGATAATTTCAAGTTGACTTTGCAGTTCTGTGGTCAGAGGCATGTACAATTCAGTACTGACTTGCTCTAGTTGTGATTCAGGTTTAATTGAATAGATTGCGTTCAAACGCGTAAAAATGCGGCCAAAACTCTTTTGTAAACGTAATGTGCCGCTAAATTGCTCTTCGGTGAATTCGTCGTCTGTTTTAAGCCAATTCAATTCATGGGACACATAGAGTAAGCGACTATTAATCGATAACTGGTTTGAGAATAAATCACTGCGTAAACCATCTTCAAGCGTGGTGTGACGCCACTCGTTTTGGTAGTTAACCCCAAAGCTACTTGCTTTGTATAACTCACCTGACATATTCAAAGCGAATTGCTGATATAACTGGGTATCATCTAAATTGGTTTGTTCATCGTTTAACTGCTCGTCCGTGAATAACACGCTACGTTCGTCCAGATAATAATCAGCGCTTAACGCAGTATCACCGATGCGAGTTCGGGCACCAAATTCAGCTCGGGTTTGTTGGTCTTGATTAATTTGCACTATGCCGTCGAGTAACACCCGATCAAACAGTGCTAAGTTTGAGCCTAAAGAGAAATATTGTTGATCTTCTCCTTCATCAGCCAATAAAGATGAAACGCCCGCGCTCAGTGAAAACCAATCAGTGATACCTCTGTTATATACCCCCGAAAGCAGTACTCCAGGGTCTTGCGCAGTGCTAACAGTAGAAACTCCGAACAATGACTCCCCCACATCAGCAACAGAGAAGCGATATTGCCCTTCGCCCTGCTCTACTGAGTTAGTGGTAATAAAATATTGTTCAGTTTTACTTTCAATTTGCCCTTGAGGTCCGTACATGATGAGCTCGAACTGGTTATCACCAAACAGTAAGTCTACGTCGTTAAACTCATATCGTCCGCTTTGCAGGCTCATTTGCTGGTCGATCAATATTCCATTTCGATAGAGCTCTATGTCCCATCCCAACTGAATATCACCGGTAAGATTAATCGTTTTATTATCATTAATTTGTGCGAGCTCACGGTTCGTTACGCTGAAGCCGCGACTTTGCGAGGCGGTATTACCGATCCCGACGTTAACCGGGGTGATATCACCGAATTGCACTTGGGTGGCATTCAACGGACCAAGTAAATCCCCATTTAATGATTCCTTTGACAGCGTTAAGCGCACATCGCTAAGCTCGTCTTGATCGTTACCCGCGACAAAAAATTGACTGTTTAAGTATGCAAAATCATGACTACCTAAAACAGAGTAGCGAGCGCTGTCACGATCAGGGTCAATCGTGCTGGCTAACTGCACATCAACTAACGGAGCGGTTATCGCTTGGTAATTCGACTGCAGCATAGGCAGCACCGCCTCACCTCGACCTGAACCTTGATTTACGCGGCGGCTCTGGCGCGCTAGACGCTGCTCAATCGGTAACGGAGTATCTGAATCGGTGAATAATTCTAGGTTAGCAAAATCGAAGTTGAACTCTAACCCCATCCACTGACTTATTGCATCAGCTTCAACATAAATATCGCCATCATCGGTTAGGGTGTAATCTTGGTTATTAAGCTTATACTCTTGCCCATTCACCGTGACTTCAATAGGTTCCCCCTGAACGGTAGGCAGTTGTAAATCAAAGGTGTTGTCTTCACGAATAAACCAACCTGACGCCCCGCCTGCATGGACCGCGCTGTTTTCGGGCTCAACAAACTGAATAGGAAAATCAAGCGTTTCGAATAAGGTCATCAGGCTAACGTGTGCTTGCTTGGCGCTTTTAATCGCGTACACATCAGCCAAATAAAGCTTACCTATGTTCAGCGATAGAAATAGCTCCTCACCTGGAGCAAAGCGAGAAGACACAGCGCTTTTATCCACTGTATCAAGTGCATTAGTTTTGATTGGCTGCTGATATTTTTGGTTTATATCTTTGAGTAATTCAATCAACTGCTTGTTGTGCATCGCAGAAGGCAACACAGACTTTTGGCTAGCATGCACCACACTTCCACCAACCATTAATGCGCAGGTTGTGCCGAGAGTGATAGATTTGATTGTTTGGCGCATAAAGTTCCATTTCCGATTAACAGAACTTATTTAGCAAAGCCCACGCCAGTTTTGCGCCGAATAATTGACAGTGCTATATCTGAATTATTATTTCTGTATCAGGGGGGTAATTTCAAATGTCTTGTTTTCTAGTTGGCGTCCTGAGTATTCTCCTTGTCCTTCGTAAATAATTGACAAGGAACCAGCGCTAGGCTCAAAAGCGTTGCCAACCCAGATCAAATTAGCAGTCGCCTTATCTAACTCGGCATAAACACTATAACCACTTAGTCGTGCTACAACTACAGGCTCAGCACTACTCCCTTCAGATAACCAATACGCGGTGATATTTCCATAAGAAGAGTACTTACCAACGCGAGTAAAATCGACTGAAACGTTTCCTTTTTCATCCTCTGGATTAAACGTAAAATTAACTTTGCTAGCTTTCACCTCTAAGTTGTTATCTCCTTGGCGAACGATTACAGGCAGTGAATAGCTCATGCGCAGTTTTAAGTCTATTGCGAAACCCGTTTGCTTAGGAGCCGTTTTATCTTGGGAAGGCAGTGCTCGTAGAGTCAAGTGCGATCTATATTCGCCTGGTTTCAAACCTTTTGGTTTTCTTAACGCTAGCTTCACAACTTGCCTTTCATTAGGCTGTAAAGTGACTTGGCGTGGACTATAACGCAACATATTGCTCGCTATGGGAAAGTCACTTTCATTACTTATAGCTTCATAGCCACCATGTTCGAGAGCTTTTTTCTGTTGCCACTCAATACGATAAGTTTTCACACTATCACTAGTATTAATTAAAACAATTTCTTTTGAACGCTCTCTCGAATCAAATGCCACGTGAGTTGGTGATACAAGTAAACTTGCTTGCACACCACTAGCAGTAACCAACAATAAAAATGTTAACACACTAACGCAGATCCTAATTTTCATTAACCTTCCTTCAAAAAGATAAGTTGATTTTAATAATTGATAGTAAAGCGAATGCTAAAAATGAAATCCGTATCTAAATAACTTTGCCCAGTACCCGAGGACTCAATCGTACCTCCGAGCAACATACTTGCCTCTCCTGCACCATCTGTTGTTACCGAGGCTGGTATATCTAAGTCTGTCAAAATAAATTCCGCTGAATTACCTGACTGAACTCGCCCCGTAGTCGGAGTGATAGGATTAAGATATAAAGTCGTATAGGCAGGGTAATTAATAAACTTTAGCAGGGCTGGTGCGCCTGGCGTTATTATTCGAAGCGAGTTAGATGAAAATGACTGGCCATATCGAGTTACTGTGAGCTCGCTGACATTCGAGTTATTAACAATGGAGAACTTACCAAAATCGAGATTCTCTTCAAAAATGATTTCAGCAAACGTACATTGCTGATAAAAAATCAGCAATGTACCAGCTTTTAGTACAAGACGAATAGTATTCGCTAAAAATTGACCGTAACAAAAAATTATATTATCCATAACAGTCAACTCAAATGCATTTTAATACTCAACGACTATGTCGTAATTACCACTGTAGACCGCATCAATATACGCAGTAGTACTAGCTGCATCATCGGTATTTAACGTCGCACCGACAGCAAACGTTACTTCGCCCGCGGCGTCAGTTTGCAAATTAGAAGCGGCATAAGCAGTATTTGCATTCGGCCCAGTTAGTATGTATCCACTCCAGTTATCTGCTATGAGTTTAGGTGCAGAAGGAGGAGCTGAAGCACCGGTTAAATTAATATCACCAGTTGGTACTGTCAGTGTCAAGGAAGTAAAAGGTGCCACACCAGATACAGCGTATTCCCCTGGAGTGCCAGGTACCAAAATCTGCATAACTGCCGCAGGCCCGCCAGAAGCTGGCGTTGACGGATCGATTGTAGGATTCGCAGGAATAATTATTGATGCTTGCACAGTACCCGCTGGGTCAGCAGTTGCTCGTACCGTACCAAATGAAATGGCTGCAGTTTCATCTAGCGTGAAGGCATTTTGAACCGTTGCAGTTGCGACTGAAGACACTGTTTCTTGAGCTTGAGCTGCACTTACTAATAAAAGTGATGCTGCTAATCCGGCAGCTATTTTGTTCATTTTTGTCATCGTGGTTCCCTATCTTTAAATAAACGTAATGTAGTTAGCGCCAAAATAAACACGCTTGTTTACTAAGGGCTAACTCATTTATCGGTGGGATTAGCATTTTATTGAGCAAATAATTCAACTTTCGTCTAAAAATCATAAATTAATTTGTAAACCCGAAGAATTTATCGCCTAAAAATTATACAATTAGGGCATTATGTATATTTTTTGAGCATCTAAGGTTTCATTTGCGCTAAAAGCCCTCTAGGAACAAAAGTACTGGCTGCAGCGATAACACTGTTATCATTGACAGATACTACCCGGCTGTTGATTTTCACGCCACGAGGCGTCGCCACTAATGTGCCTGTGAGCACATAATCCATATTGGTTTGGCCGTTAAGTTGCGCGCCATTGCGTGATAGCGCCAGATCTCCCATAGCCGACACGTCAATGTGCTTCGTCAGCTTAAAATCCACCACGTTAACGCCATAACGTGGCAGCTCAGTCGCTAGCGCTTCTGCAAATTGATTACCTAAGCTACTGGAATTTCTTAATGTTTCATCAAAATCCACAAAGCTAGCCACGCCAACTGTAGTGCCTTCTATGGCTGAAAATTTTGCAAGCTTACCAGCCAATTGCTGAGCGTAGTCATCTAGCTGCACTTTGCTGTTAGCAAAAATGCCACCATAAGTTGTGCCGTTACGCCCGATCGACTTATCAGGTTTTAGTTCATCATTTGAGGTAGCCTGAGAGTTGTCAGGCGAGTTTTGGTTATTGAGCGCTTTATATCGCTGAGTGCGCGCTAGTTTCTGCAGGTCGGTCATTAACTGTGTCAATTCTGCCGGTGTATCAACCAGTGGGGCAAGTGGATTGGCATAAGAAGTATTACCGCTATTAACGTTGTTAACATTAATTGAGGTATTCGTGTCGCCTGAATTGATAGTTTGTGAGCCTCCAACTGAAATACCGTTACTTTTCGTACCATTAGCCTTGTCTTGGACATATTGTGGTTGGCCGAGCATATATTGCTCAAGAGAAGGCGAACTACCGATGATCGACATCTTACTCAAGGCATCAATCAGAAAAGCAAGATCTTCTTCGTTTTTCACCAGTCGCTCTAACGCGGGTTTCTGGGCTTCCCATTCGATTTTTTGTTGTTCCAACATGGCTTTTAATTCAAGGTATTGCGGGTCGCTTTTATCAACTACGATGTCATCTTCGCCTTGAAACATAGAACAACCACAAAGCGATATTAACATCAACCCAGCGCAGCCGGCTCTTGACAGCACGCTAATCGTTTTCGCGTTATCCATAATAAATTTACTCACAATACACCTCAGAATGTCTACCAACACGAAATCAAATTAAACGAATAGCGTTAGCTCTCTTCGTTTTGCTTAAACTTAAGGCTGATACCTGGCTTCCCTTGACTGCGGTGCAATGCATTTACGACGCTAGCCGGAATGAACCCTTGCGCGCTAGACAACACCTTTTTAGTATTAATTGATACCATTCTAGCGTTAACAATTACGCCATCTTGATGCTTCACCATGGTGCCGCCCATTACGTATTGCACAGGCATATCTGGGTTTAACTCTTCATAATCTCGGCTGAAGTTAAAATCGCCAGTGGGGGTCACGCGGATAAAATCTGAGCTTTTGAAGTCCAATACGTTTAATCCAAATTGATGCAACTCATGCATAAAGCTTTCTGATAATTGATTGCCAAGTAAGTCGGTTTCATCAAAGCTGCCGTCAAGATATACGAAGCTAGTCACGCCTATGTCCATCGTGCTCTCTGGATTGTCCATGTTGGCAATCAAGTCTTGCATTATGCCTTGCACATAATGGTTTACGTCACCTACTTCAACGCGTTTATAAATGTCTGACATGCGCTGATTATTGAAGCGACTAACTGATCCCATCGCTTGTTCGCTTGAGTCGGTTGCTTGCATTTCTTGTACTTGCTCGTCGCTCGAAAACCAACTTGAGCATGACGTACTTAAGAAGCACATGAGTGGTATGGCGGCTAGTTTTATCAATTTCATAATGGGCTCACTTTTATAATGACGAGCGATACAGCTTGTTGTGTTTCATCTGGATTTGATTGGCATTTAGACCAATCACACTATTAGGGACATTGTCTGATACAGCAGCAATAACAGTACCTTCACGCAAATCTAATAATCTGGCATTGACGGTAGTCATCTGATTACCTTGAAGTAGCGTACCCACAACCATGTAGCGCACATCTATATCTTTGCTGATATCACCACTGTCACGGCTTAAAAGACGTTCATGGTCTTTGAATAATTGCACTTGATTCGCAGCCCGAATCTCAACCACATTGAAACCGCGTTGAGTAGATACCGACAACATACTTTCTTGCAGCTGCAAGCCCAACATATTCAAGGAATGATTCGCTTTTGATAACGCTAAACTTTCTAATTCAGTAAAACTCACGACCGCTAAATTGCCGTATTCTATTGGCGTTAAGCTGGCAAACAATTTATTGGCTATCTGTTCGGTGTGCAGTAATAAAGGCTCTTCGGCCACAATCTGCCCTTCTTCGGCATCTTCTTGCCATGAAGGTAAATGGGCACAGCCAGAAAGGATTAACGCCAGTAGGCTCAAAAAAATCTTCAAAACATAAGCTCCGCATCATCAACGCGTTGCAGCCGCCAACCTTATGGCGCAACGCTAAAACATGATTGAAGCGTCAAAAAACAGTGCTTCAATACTCAGTATTAATGCTTTCAGCAAATATCAGGCCATAAAAAAATCCGTTGAGGACACCCTCAACGGATTTTTGCTAAATCGTTTAAAGTAATGCGTTAGCTTAATTTTCTTTTATTAAGCTAAATCAAACCTAAGCGTATACAGGGAACTTGCCGCAAAGGGTTAATACTTCGCCTTTTACGCGCTCGATAACGGCATCGTCTTCGATGTTGTCGATAACGTCACAAATCCAAGTGGCAACTTGTTTGGCCTGTTCTTCTTTGAAGCCACGGCGAGTAATAGCGGGTGAGCCGATACGTAAACCACTGGTCACAAACGGTGAACGTGGGTCGTTTGGTACCGAGTTTTTGTTCACTGTTATGTTCGCGCGACCCAGGGCTGCGTCAGCATCTTTACCTGTGATGTCTTTGCTGATCAAATCAAGCAAGAACAAGTGGTTGTCAGTGCCGCCAGATACAATGTCGTATCCGCGTTCTTGCATTACGCTGACCATGGCCTTGGCGTTAAGCAATACTTGCTGTTGGTATGCTTTGAACTCAGGTTGTAATGCTTCTTTGAATGCAACGGCTTTCGCTGCAATCACGTGACATAAAGGGCCACCTTGGTTACCAGGGAATACCGAGCTGTTAAGCTTTTTGTAAATGGTTTCATCGCCACAGGCTGATAAAATCAAACCGCCACGTGGGCCCGCTAGGGTTTTATGGGTGGTGGTTGTCACCACATGCGCATGAGGCAACGGGTTAGGATACAAACCTGCTGCCACTAAACCGGCTACGTGAGCCATATCCACTAATAAGTAAGCACCTACTTTGTCCGCGATTTCACGGAAACGCTGCCAATCAACAATACCTGAGTACGCTGAGAAACCACCGATGATCATTTTTGGTTTATGCTCAACTGCTAGGGCTTCTACCGCGTCGTAATCGATTTTGCCAGTTTGCTCATCAATACCGTACTGAACTGCGTTATACGTTTTGCCCGAGAAGCTAACGTGTGCACCGTGCGTTAGGTGACCACCGTGGGCCAAGCTCATACCTAATACGGTATCGCCAGCTTCAAGCAGCGCCATAAATACGGCTGAGTTAGCTTGTGAACCAGAGTGAGGCTGCACGTTCGCATAATCAGCGCCGAATAATTGATTAGCACGCTCAATCGCTAAGTCTTCTGCGATATCAACGTATTCACAACCGCCGTAGTAACGCTTGTGCGGGTAACCTTCAGCGTATTTGTTAGTAAGCTGTGAGCCTTGGGCTTCAAGTACGCGCGGGCTACAGTAGTTTTCAGAGGCGATCAGTTCAATGTGATCTTCTTGGCGCTGGGTTTCTTGCGCGATAGCTTGACTCAACTCGGGATCAAAATCGGCAATATTCATGTCACGTGATAACATCAGTTCTCCTCGGGGGCCGTTACACTTGCTCGATAAAAGTCGCTTAGCTGCATGCGCTTTGGCCTATCAAGAATGCATTTTCTCAACAGACACTTAACGCCGAAGCTGCATTTTTCATCAAACGCGGTATTGGCTGGCAATTTAAGTGCTAAAAATTAAGTGCTAAAAAGAGCGCACATTCTAGTCATTTTGCACTTTTTGTACATAGCTTTTATGCAATGTTCTATAACCTAAAAGTGTAAAGAAGGATCACCACGGGGCAAGTGGTGAACCAGTCAACCTATATACGCTCTGCGTCAGGGGGGAATTTCAAGCCAATTTGGCGGCGAATTTCATCCATCGTTTGCATGACCGCTAAGCTGTCACCGTGGGGCATATAATCACTGCAAACTTGATTTTTCTCAATCATATTCATGGCTTCTTCAATTTGATATTCAAAACCATTTACCCTGTGAGCAAATTCAATCACTTCATCTTGTTCGCCTTCGTGTTGCAAAACAGCTTTATTGCCGTTCCAAAACATGTAGGGCAATACGATGCGCCCTTTGCTGCCCATCAGCGTCATTGAATTACTCGCCTGTGCAGCAATGGTGCAAGTAAACTGGGCGAAGCGTCCCGATGGGTAACGCATGTTAACGGTCGTGTTTTCGTCAACCTGAAAATGACCGAAGTGACTCATGGCATGTATTTCACTTGGGTGTTCTTGCATCAAGCATTGGCTTAACGTGATGCTGTAAACGCCTAAATCGAGTAAGGCACCACCGCCCAGTGTAGGATTGTGCAACCTGTGCCCTTCTCTATCGCCAAAAGCAAAGCCTATATCTGAACAAATATATTGCAGTTCACCAATGCGCCCTTCGTCAAGCCACAGCTTTACTTGTTCAAAGCACGGCATAAAACGGCTCCATAAGCCTTCTTGAAGCAATAGTTGTTTCTCTTGCGCTAAGGCGATTAATGCTTCGGTTTGCGCAGCGTTAATGGTCAAAGGCTTCTCCATTAACACATGCTTACCGGCGTCTAGGCACATTTTCGCTTGAACGTAGTGCAGGCTTTGCGGCGTGGCGATATACACCACGTCAATCTCTGGATCTGCAAGCATGTCTTGATAACTACCATAGGCTTTCGGAGAAGCTTTATGAGAAGCGCCGTCAGCTCGGTATTTATCGGCAAACGCTTGGGCTTTAGCCAAATCACGGCTAGCTACAGCATACAAAGAGCCTCTAGATGATGGCAATAATGCATCAGCAAACATACCTGCAATGGAACCTGGGCCGATAATGCCCCAATTAAATGATGTCATATTACTCCCTTGAGCTGGCTGTTTTATAAGTTGGCGAGCCCGCTAACGCTAACTTTTACTGACGCTAGCGGCCTCGCAGATTTGCATAATAGATTTATGGATTCGACAAGCGATACATCAGCACCGCCGTTTTCTCAATATTTTGTTTGAAAGTGCTCATATCTGCCACTTCGTCTTTGGTGTGACCGCCTTCGCCCATTAACCCTAAGCCGTCAATCGCCATTTTCACGTGCCCAGCAGTAAACGAGATATCCGCCGCGCCTGCATTACGTGGGTTCACCGCAGTAACAGGGCCATAACCTAAATCCACACTGACTTGACTGTATTGCGCCAACAAAGATTTATTCCCTTTGGTCGCTTTCATCGGTGGGTAACCTTCGTCAAACGTGAAGGTAGCGTCCGTTTGCGCTAGATGCTGCTTGACCACGTCGTTCATGATTTGTTGTGCTTCTTTAAGTTGCTCTTGTGAGGCTGCTCGCAAGCCACCTTTAACCGAAGCATGTTGGGCCACAACATTGGTTTTGCCAAAGGCAGTGACTTCATCGCCGCCTTTACTCTGCGTAACTCGAGTACCACCAGCAATCACCCCAGGGTTGAAACTAAGCAAGGGTAAATCGGCCAGTTGTAAACGGAATTCTTGTAAAATACGCGCTATTTCGAATATTGCTCCATCACCGACTTTATCGGTAAATATTTGTGATGAATGGGCAGCATTGCCGGTTGTGGTTACCTGCCACGTTGACGCACCCCGCCTCGCGGTTACCGCCGTGCGAATGTCTCCATCGGCGTCTTCAAAGCCAAGGGCGACATCAGCCCATTTAGCTGCGTCAATTAGCGCTTTTTTCGATTTCGCTAACGGGCGTCCACTTGATTCTTCATCTCCGGTGAGTACCACTTTGATATTCAAACGTTCAAGCATACCTTTGGCTTTTAACGTTTTAATTGCAGCAAGCATGATCACATTGCCGCCCTTCATATCTGAAATACCAGGCCCTGCAATATGCGTTTCATCTATTTCTTTGCTCTGCTGAAAACTATCGTCTTTAGCGAAAACCGTATCTAAGTGGCCGATTAGCAAAAGCTTTTGCCCTGTGGGATGGGTTGGTGATTCGTAGGTAGCCACAAGGTGCCCAGCGCGGTTAAATTCGCTGCCATCTACCCACTCAGTTTTAAAACCGAGTGCGTCATATTCTTTGCGCATGATACTGCCAACTTCTTTGACGCCCGCAAAATTCATAGTACCGCTGTTAATATTAACGGTTTTAAGCAGTAACGCTTTGGCACTCGTTAACTCTTGGCTGGCCTGTTCGACTAAGGCATTTTCAACTAAACGGCTGGCTAGTACTGGCTGGCATAAAAGGCCGGCACACATAACTAAAACGGATGATTTTTTTAACATAGCGCTCTCTTTTTATTCCCTAAGACCTGTTAAATACTACGCGAGTGAGGTGCCCGATGCACAGCGAAATTTGTCAATGAATGTGTGCTGGTTAGCAATTATGGAACAAACCATAAAATAACGAATATCACTATATTTATCAGGCAGATAAACTCCGTTAGAGACTCAAAAATGTTCACAATATAAACAATTACAAAAATAGTATCAGCTAGCGCTTTCATCGCTTATGTGCAGTGTTTACAATAGGCAAAATTTTATGGAGTTGTTTTCATCATGGCGCAATACGTATATAGCATGAATCGAGTGGGCAAAATCGTGCCCCCGAATAAATACATTCTTAAAGACATATCTCTGAGTTTCTTCCACGGGGCTAAAATTGGCGTACTTGGTTTAAATGGCTCAGGTAAGTCTACCCTGCTAAAAATCATGGCCGGAATCGATAAAGACATCGAAGGAGAAGCCATCCCTCAAGCGGGCTTAAAAATAGGTTATCTACCTCAAGAGCCCCAGCTTGACGAAACAAAAGACGTGCGCGGCAATATTGAAGAAGCCGTAGCCGACGTGGCGCATGCCCTTAAGCGCATCGAAGAGGTTTACGCCGCCTACGCAGAAGAAGATGCTGACTTTGACGCACTCGCTAAAGAGCAAGGCGAGCTTGAAGCGATTATTCAAAGTAAAGACGGACACAATTTAGAAAACGCCCTAGAGCGCGCCGCCGACGCGTTACGTTTGCCCCCATGGGATGCCGACGTAAGCAAGTTATCTGGTGGTGAGCGTCGCCGCGTCGCCTTGTGCCGCTTATTGCTTGAAAAACCTGATATGTTGCTACTTGATGAACCTACCAACCACTTAGATGCAGAATCGGTTGCGTGGTTAGAGCGCTTCTTACACGACTATGAAGGCACCGTTGTGGCCATTACCCACGATCGTTACTTCTTGGACAACGTAGCTGGTTGGATCTTAGAACTTGACCGTGGCCAAGGTATTCCATGGGAAGGTAATTATTCATCTTGGTTAGAGCAAAAAGACGCACGTTTGAAACAAGAAGAGAAAACCGAGAGCGCTCGTCAAAAATCAATTAAAACCGAATTGGAATGGGTTCGCTCAAACGCCAAAGGTCGCCAATCTAAAAGCAAAGCCCGTATGGCACGCTTTGAAGAGCTCAACACAGGCGATTATCAAAAACGCAACGAAACCAATGAACTGTTCATTCCACCGGGAGACCGCTTAGGTGAGCAAGTAATTGAAGTTAACCACCTGCGTAAAAGCTACGGCGACCGCTTACTGATCGACGATTTAACTTTTGCCATGCCCAAAGGCGCCATTGTCGGTATCGTTGGGCCAAACGGCGCAGGTAAATCAACACTGTTTCGCATGCTAAGCGGCGAAGAACAAGCCGACTCGGGCGAAGTGACAGTGGGTAGCACCGTAAAACTGGCCAGTGTTGATCAGTTCCGTGACCACATGGACGGTAACAACACTGTGTATAAAGAAATCTCTGACGACTCAGACGTGATCCGCATCGGTAACTTCGAATTAAACAGCCGTGCATATTGCAGCCGTTTTAACTTTAAAGGTAACGATCAACAAAAGTTCATCAAAGATTTATCGGGCGGTGAACGCAACCGCGTACATTTAGCAAAACTGCTAAAAGCGGGTGGCAACGTATTATTGCTCGATGAGCCAACCAATGACTTGGACGTAGAAACTTTGCGTGCCCTTGAAAATGCGCTACTCGAGTTTCCTGGTTGTGCCATGGTTATCTCGCACGATCGCTGGTTCTTGGATCGTATCGCCACGCACATCATGGATTACCGCGACGAAGGTAAAATCAACTTCTTCGCAGGCAACTACACAGAGTACGCAACTTGGCTTAAAGAAACTCAAGGCAAAGATGTGGTTGAACCCCATCGCTTGAAGTACAAAAAAATTAGCAAGTAATGCTTTGAACGCTGCGCCAAATGCGTTCTTAGCTAGCAAAACGATACGCCGCTGACGGGAAACCTAAGCGGCGTTTTTATTTTTATTATTTACTTGAAATAACTGAAAAACAGTGCAAAATCGGCCAAATATGATGAGGGAAATTGGCACCCTCCACAAACGGATTTTGCTGATGTCACTTAGCACGCAACTACGCTTTTCTTCGGTTAATATTAACGGCTTACTAAGCGTATTAGTGACGTTTATTTTTAGCGCCATTTTCGCCGCGCTTTTCGCTGGTCAATTCGCACCCGGCGAAGCCTTATGGTTATTTTTACCTCCAGTATTACTTGCTGCACTTCGCAATAACAAAGCCGTAGCCTATCTAGTGGCGATCTGTGCAATATGTTTTGTCAGTTACTTTTATCGACATCAAATACCCTATGAATTTGTCTCTTCTTTTTCGTTGCAATCAGTGTGGTTTTTCTTACTCAGCTTTACCTTAATAAAGTTACTAACTCACTCCACTGGCCAAAGTAAACGCAGCTCAAGCACCGATGAAAAGGATAAAGTATTAGCCAAAGACAGTAGTGGCAAAGTCGTAACAGATGTATTAGAGCGCTTTGCGGTTTTTATGGGCGTAATGACACCTGACGGGATCCTACGCGAAGCAAATAAAACGGCCTTGGTGTCTGCCTCATTAACAGAAAGTGAAGTCATTGGCTTGCCATTCGAGCAAACGTATTGGTGGTCACACGATCCTCAAGTGCAGCAAGTTATTCGCAAGGCGATAAACAAAGCGAAGCACGGCATGTCCTCCCGATTCGATACCACTGCAAAACTAGCAGACAACGTACTGATCGATTTGGATTTTATGCTACACCCCATATTTGATGAGCACGGCAGTGTTGTGCAACTGATCCCTTCGGGTATTGATATCACTAACCGAAAACGCACTGAGCGCAATTCAGCCATGCTAACCCAGGTAAGTGCAGACTTACTCAGTATTGGCAGTTTAGAACGAATTAAAACCATTATTACCCATAACTTAGCCAAACACTTGGACTTAAGCGCGTGTCTTTTTTGTGAAACCCACCCAATTTCAGGGCAACTTGCGATCTCTCACTCTTGGCACAAGGACCCGCTGAAAGCGCCCCTTAGCCCAACGACACCGCTGCCGTTTGAAGTCAACATGTGCCAAAAAGAAAACCTGACATTGATAG
Source organism: Paraglaciecola chathamensis S18K6 (assembly GCA_000314955.1). Lineage (GTDB taxonomy): Bacteria > Pseudomonadota > Gammaproteobacteria > Enterobacterales > Alteromonadaceae > Paraglaciecola > Paraglaciecola chathamensis. Next base: position 51,934 of record BAEM01000034.1, read on the forward strand.
TCAATAACATCGCTACCGACCCTAGGTACACTGAAAGCCAATACGAACAACGCGGGATTGGCGCATTAATATGTGTGCCTATCAGCTTAGATAAAAAGAACAATTTTGTGTTGAGTATATATCGCGACACGCCATATGAATGGCGCGTTGACGAAATTGAACTGGTGGTTGAGTTCGCTCGGCGTTTTTGGGTGCGTACCGAACACTTGAGAATTTTAGAAACCTTGCGTGCCAGTAAAACCACGTTAGATATCACCTTAGAAGCCGCCCAAGTAGGTGATTGGGAATTAGACCTCATCACAGGTAATACCCGGCGCTCTTTGCACCATGATCGGTGTTTTGGTTATAAAGAAGCCATTCCGGATGAGTCATGGGGTGTGAACGGGTTTTACCAGCACGTACACCCGCTCGACAGAGAAGAGGTTCAGAGAAAGTTTGAAAAATCTTTAAAAGACGCGAGTGATTTTCGCACTGAATTTCGGGTTATTTGGCCAGATAATACTGTGCATTGGATAGCCGCCCATGGCAGTTTTTACGGTGAGGACGAGGGCAAGCCAACACGTATGTTAGGGATTGTGGCGAATATCAGCGATCGCAAGAAAAACGAAGCGCTCCAGATGGCCCAAACCAACGCGTTAGAACTCATGGCTCAAGAAGCCCCTTTGAATGATGTGCTTGCTACCCTGATATTGTCTTTAGAAGAACACTCTGAAAATAACATGCTCGCAAGTATTATGTTGGTCGATGAACAATCAGATACCTTGCAATTTGCCGCTGGGCCAAGCTTACCAGCCACTTATATTGAGCAGATAAATGACTTAAAAATAGATGCGGAGCGCGGCGCGTGCGGAGCATCTGCAGCCACAAGAGAGCCTGTTTTTGTGCCTGATATTGCTTCTGAACCTTTGTGGGAAAATTATCAAGACTTGGCGCTTCAACATGGTTTAAAAGCGTGTTGGTCTTTGCCCATTTTATCAGGCAAAGAGATTCTTGGGGTGTTCGCTATGTACTACCCTACGCCACAATCGCCAGATAAAATGGATTACGACAGTCTTGATATCATCATGCGTACTGCTGAACTGGTGATTAAACGCAGACAAAACGAGCGCTCACTGCGCCTAAGCGAAGAGCGCTTTCGCGCCGTGGTCGATAACGTACCTCAACTCGCTTGGATGGCTAACGCCCAAGGGGAAATTGAATGGTTTAATCAGCGCTGGTTGTCATACACGGGGACCACACTAGAACAAAACCTCAATGGTGGATGGAAGGCTCATCACCACCCAGCTCACGAAGAGGCCGTGTTTGCTAAATTTGCAGCCAGCTTGGAACAAGGTATTGACTGGGAAGACACTTTTCCCCTGCGTGGTGCAGACGGTAAATTCCGCTGGTTCTTATCGCGTATGAACGCGATTTACGACCAAAATGGTAAACTTATTCGCTTTTTTGGCACCAATACCGATATCACAGAACAACGTAAAATGGCTGAAAAACTGACCAAGCTGACGAATAAGTTATCGACTGCGGATAAGCGCAAAGATGAATTTATTGCCACCTTGGCTCATGAACTGCGTAACCCCCTCGCCCCGTTGCGAAACTCTATGGAGCTAATACGCAATTTACAGACCGACCCGGCTTCGATGCAAACCGCCCTTACCACCATGGAACGTCAAGTTACCCAAATGGTACGCTTAATTGATGACTTGCTGGATATCAGTCGAATCTCCAAAGATAAACTATCGCTAAAACGCCAACACGTCGTGCTAAAAGATATCGTCGAACATGCTGTTGAAGTCGTAACCCCTTATGCAAACCGTTTGAAACATACCGTGCAAATTAACTTGCCCGAACAGCCAATTCATCTCTTTGCCGATCCTGCGCGTTTGGCGCAAGTGTTAGGCAACCTGCTGAATAACGCCTGTAAATACACGCCCAAATCAGGCTTTATTTCACTCACCGTCACCCAAAGCGATGAGCAAGTTCACATCAGCGTAAAAGATAATGGTTTGGGAATTGAACAAGAGATGCTCAACCAAGTATTCGACTTGTTTACTCAGGTCGATCAGCACTTAGAGCAATCTGAAGGTGGGCTCGGGATCGGGTTGTCTTTGGTGCAACGCTTAGTAGAAATGCACGGCGGACACGTAGACTGTATAAGCGATGGTTTAGGCCGCGGTTCAGAGTTTATCGTTTCTTTGCCGTGCAAGGCAGGCAAGCTTAGCGATAATACCGAGTCTAAAAACCGGCAAACAGCCCAGCCTGATGTGTCTAAAACGTTACCACTATCGGTACTGATTGTTGATGATAACCAAGACAGTGCCGACAGTATGCAAATGCTATTAGATATGCACCAACATACCACGCACGTTGTTTACGACGGTGAGCAAGCGGTTGTAGCGGCTGAAAAGCATAAGCCCGACGTTATATTACTCGATATAGGCTTGCCGATACTTGATGGGTACCAAGTGTGTAAAACCATTCGACAACAGCCTTGGGGCAAGCGTATAACCATTATTGCGTTGACCGGCTGGGGGCAAGAAGAAGACAGACGTAAATCGAAAGAGGCGGGGTTTGACCACCATATGGTTAAACCGATTACCTTGAGCACCTTGTTGGCACTCTTAGCAAAAGTGACTCCCTCGCCCTAGGGGATATATGCGGACAAGAGAGTCAAACTAAAAACTAAAGGTTAGCTTAGCATCACCAACAAGCTAGGCGGTAAGGCTTGAAAATCAAAAGCCATACCTATGCTAAGAGCGGTAATAGTTAAGATTGAAAAGCCAAATACTTGCCTCGCCCACACCACCAGTTCCGTGTTTTTACGATAGCCGCGTAGTGCCATAAACAACCACCACAGGCTGGTAACACACGCCACAACCATAAACGTAAGACCTGTGTATCCGCTCAAGGGTAGCAGTACGCTTACTATGGCAAACACAGCGATATACAACACAATATGCAGCTTGGTTTTCGCTATACCCTTTGCTACCGGCAACACCGGAATATTGGCTCTGGCGTAGTCGTCAAAACGAAAAATGGCGATGGCATAGGAGTGCGGCATTTGCCATAAGCTGAACATCAATAGCAAAATCCCTGCACCGGCATCAAACTGACCACTTGCGGCGCAATAACCCACCACAGGCGGCACAGCACCTGATAAGCTGCCTACCAGCGTGCCATAGACTGACTTTCGCTTCATGTACAAGCTATAAACGCCTACGTACACCAGATAACCTAACGCTGCAAAGCCAACCGCAATACCATTGGTATAATGCACTAGCAAACCGAACCCTAACACTGCCAAGGCCAAGCCAAATTGCAATGCACGGGTAATCGACACAGCCCCTGTCACGGTTTCTCGTTGGCAGGTGCGCTGCATTTTGGCGTCAATATCGGTATCAATGCAGTTATTGATTACACAACCAGAGGCCACCACAAGCGATAAACCTAACACCGTCATGATCATCAATAAGCTGTCAACTTCACCTCGCGAGGCAAGCAAAAATCCACCCGCAACGGAGATTAAGTTACCCATGATGATGCCGGGTTTAGTAATGTTGATATAACGTTTTACATTCATGGCGGCCTCCTTAATTACATCATCATCGCGTTGGCGCTATAGATGATCCAAATGGACAACCCAACCACCATCACAATAATCAGCGCGGTAAACAGAAATGCAAAGGTGTCCATTCGCCCCTTGACCGAAAAATCCAAGTGCAAGAAGTATTTCAAGTGCACCACTATTTGCACTATCGCAAAGGAAACCACACTGTAAAACAGAACAGATTTACCAAAATGCCCACTCATCACCATCCAAAACGGAATACCAGTGAGAATAACGGATAACACAAAGCCAACTAAATAGGATTTCACGCTGCCGTGGGCAGTCGTTTCAGCAGAATGACTCATCACATTGCTCCTAATAAATATACAACGCTGAAGACACAAACCCAGACAATGTCCAAGAAATGCCAGAATAGGCTCAAGCACCCAAGGCGCGTCACTGTTTGTGCCCCTAAGCCGCGCTTAAGCACTTCAAGCACCATAACCAGCATCCAAATCAAACCCGCGGTAACGTGCAAACCGTGCATGCCCACCAAAGCAAAAAATGAGCTTAGAAATGCACTGCCATCTGGGCCATTGCCTTCAACAATCAAGTGATGAAATTCATACACTTCCATGGCGATAAACACACAACCAAGGGCCATAGTGACCAACAACCACAGCAAGGTGCCTGCTTTTTGCTGTTTATGGGCGCACAAAAGTGCGAAACCATAAGTAATACTACTGACCAACAGCGCAGCCGTTTCGACTAGCACGAAGTTAAGGTCAAATATATCTTTACCTGACACCCCACCGTCCGTGTTCATATACAACACGGCGTAAGTGGCAAAAACCGAAGCGAACAAAATACAATCGGTCATTAAATATAACCAAAAGCCGAACAGTGTATTCCCACCTGTATCCTGGTGTTCGTCATGATGACCGCCACCATGATCATCGGTATGTAAGCCGTGATCATTGGCGAATTTCAATGTTTCTGGTACGGCACTCATAGTGCTTCCTCCTTCACAGTGGCCACACTGGCTAAGTGCGCTCTCTCAATTTCCGCCACTTCTTGTGGCTCAACGTAATAATCCACGTCTTTGGCGTAACAGCGTGCAATTAACGCCACAACCATACCCAGTGATCCCACAATCGCTAGCCACCAAATATGCCAAATCAAGGCGAAACCAACGATGCCAGCGGCACCTGCGATCTGCATACCGGCAGCGGTGTTACGCGGCATGTGAATTGGCATATATTCGTCAGGAGCTTGGTACTCAATGCCTTTTTCTTTCATATCAGTGAATGCATCAATGTCATGTACTTTAGGTAGAACTGCAAAATTGTAGAACTGAGGCGGTGACGCAGTTGACCACTCTAAGGTGTGGCCATTCCACGGGTCGCCGTCTACATCAGGGTTTTGCTTACGATCACGAATACTCACGTAAAGCTGAACAAATTGCAGAACAATACCTACAAAGATAATGACCGCACCCAGTGCTGCGATGTACAACCAAATATTCCAATCAGGGTTGTTGGTGTGGTTTAAGCGACGAGTCATGCCTAAGAAGCCAAGTACATACAAAGGCATAAAGGCGACATAGAAACCTATTTGCCAGCACCAGAAAGAGTATTTACCTAAGCGCTCGTTCAAATGAAAGCCTGTGGCTTTAGGGAACCAAAACGCAAAGCCCGCCATGTAACCAAATACCGCACCACCTATGATGGTGTTGTGAAAGTGAGCCACTAAAAATAAGCTGTTATGCAATACGTAATCAGCGCCAGGCACAGCAAGCAATACCCCTGTCATACCACCGATACTGAAAGTAACCATAAAGCCTAAGGTCCACAGAACTGGCACCGTAATGCGCAAGCGCCCGCGGTACATGGTGAACAACCAGTTAAATAACTTCACACCCGTGGGTATGGCAATGATCATGGTCATTACGCCAAAGAACGCATTTACGTCAGCGCTTGAGCCCATGGTAAAGAAGTGATGCAACCACACCACGAAGCCTAAAATCGAAATAGCACCACTTGCCCACACCATAGAGGTGTAACCAAACAGACGTTTACCGGTAAAGGTTGAAATGACTTCAGAGAAGATCCCAAACGCAGGTAATACCAAAATATACACTTCAGGGTGACCCCACGCCCAAAACAGGTTGATGTACATCATGGCGTTACCGCCACCGTCATTGGTGAAGAAGTGGAAATCTAAGTAGCGGTCAAGTGTCAGTAAACCCAGTACGGCGGTTAAAATCGGGAACGAAGCCACAATCAAGATATTCGCCCAAGTACAAGCCCAAGTAAAAATGGGCATTTGCATCAGCTTCATGCCAGGGGCGCGCATTTTAAACACGGTGGCTAAAAAGTTAACACCGGTAAGCAATGTACCTATCCCGGATATCTGCAAAGCCCAGATATAATAATCGACCCCCACCCCGGGGCTAAAGGACATCTCCGACAATGGCGGGTAGGCTAACCAACCTGTTTTTGCGAACTCACCTAAACCTAGCGAGATATTAATCAGTACAGCACCTGCGGCAGCTAACCAAAAACTCAAGTTGTTCATGAAAGGAAAAGCCACGTCTCGCGCGCCAATTTGCAGCGGCAATACAATGTTCATCAAACCAATCATAAAAGGCATGGCCATGAAGATGATCATGATAATGCCGTGGGCGGTAAATATTTGGTCATAGTGCTCTGGGGGCAAATATCCCGCAGCGCCGTTAGTCGCCATAGCGAGTTGTGTACGCATCATTATCGCGTCAGAAAAGCCACGAATAAGCATGACCAGTGCAAGAATAATGTACATGATACCTAAGCGTTTATGATCAACTGACGTCAACCAGTTGTGCCAAAGCACACCCCACTTTTGGTATTTAGTAATAAGGCCAACAATGGCCAAGCCAATGACGCCAATTACAGCCAGCGTTACCATGATAATAGGTTCGTGGTAAGGGACGGCGTCGAGGGTAAGGTTTCCTAAAAGCGACATAATTAATCCTCCGCCTGCATATGCATTTGAGCCGAATGCTCTTGATGCTCACCATGCATATCTTGTTGTTTCATGTTGCCCATGAACTGCATCACAACATGCTGGAACATCTGACTGTCCACTGAGCCGTAGTAGCTCACGGGGTTGTTTTCACTGTGTTTTGCCAACTGAGCGTAACTATCATCGTTGAGTGTCGCTGGGCTATGCTTAACCGCACTCACCCACTTTTCAAAGTCCTGCTCGCTGTCTTTAGCGATTGCTTTAAATTTCATTCCGGTGAACCCAGCGCCACTGTAATTTGCTGAAATTCCGTCAAACTCTCCGGCTTCATTAGCAATCAAATTAAGACGCGTCGTCATACCCGCCATGGAGTATATTTGGCTACCAAGTTGAGGAATAAAAAACGAGTTCATGGTGGTGTCAGATGTGATCTTGAATTCCACTGGCACATCTTTGGGGAACACCACTTCGTTTACCGTTGCAATGCCTTGCTCTGGGTAAATGAACAACCATTTCCAGTTTAAAGACACCACTTGAATAGTGATCGGTTCGTGCTCGTGATCTAGCGGCTTGTAGGGGTCGAGCTCTTGCGTCGAATACCAGGTTAAGGTCCCTAAAATCGCGATAATCACAATGGGGATCAACCACACAACCACTTCAATTTTGGTTGAATGCGCCCACTTCGGGTCATAAATTTCATGCTCGCGCCCTTCTCGGTAACGCCAAGCAAAATACAAGGTCATGCCAATTACAGGAATAACCACCAGCAGCATTAGCACCGTTGCTACAACGATCAAATACTTTTCATCGATGCCCACCTGACCTTTCGGATCAAGCACACCACCTTCACAGCCTGACAACAACAATATGCTTGCCGTCAACGCTGAATAACCTAACTTACGGATCAACAAAGGATTTCCCCTACCCACAGTTTTCAAAGCACTGCCTTAAGTGAATCAAGCAGCATTAAACACCGGCTAAGCCGGAATTATCGGGAGAATGGGCTCAAGGTGAATAAGTGTCGAAGTCGATTATCAACAGCAACATAACGGCACATGAACGAATGCCATATAGCGTAATGAACTTGTTAGCGACTTATTGATTGACTTATTTAACGACTTGAACCGCTATGAAAACAGAGGTGGAGCACGAGAGCCGTGTGCGCTGGGCACAGGGCTGATAACAGCAGGAACAATAAATAACGGCTTAGGCTTAGCCGTCAGGTTACGTAATACATAGTCAGGTACAAGATTCAGAAGCCACAATACGTGCTTAGCAAAATACCCGCTGAGCGCTAGCAACCAAACAAAAAACGCACTACTAAGTACTTCAAAAGAGGAAAAATCGAGCGCGAGGCCGACAAATTCAGCGCCTTCGTAAATACCACCAAGGAACACACTGAAGCTACTCAATAATGCCATGGCGCCAGAGACCAAGCACAGTTTCGCTAACAGCGACGTGCTTGATATGTTCATCAACGCTTTGCTGCGCTGAATGAAATCATGAGAATGGCGGTTAATTGGCTTCAACGTTTAATCCGAGGTTAATCACAAATAAGCTATTAAAAATTGACCGCTATCGAAAGCAACTCACTATAGCAACTCAATTTTTGATGCGCGGATACTAGCAAAAGCGATTCCTAGGCACAAAGCGCAGTTGCCGCTAAATTGTAAATATTCATTATGCAAATCATACATTTACATAAACAAAACATTTTAAGATCAATAAAACAACAAATCTCATAGATTAACGTTTACGATAACAGTATGACAATTTTGTGAATCCTGATTTACAAAATGTTATTCAACGAGGTACTATGCTGCTATTACAGTCAATAACCTGAATAGATTAATCCTAAAATGCCTTATTCAAAAAAACCGCTGTTAGCCTTATCTCGCTGTACATCGTTACTCGTGCTTCTCGGTGGAATATTCAGCTCTGTTAACGCTTATGGCGTTGATGAAGAATTTATCAACTACGATCAAAACGAGATTGCCATCGTTAATGTCACCTTAATTGACGGCACAGGCGCGCCACCTAAAACAAATCAGGCGGTGCTGATAAAATCAGGGCACATTGCAGCAGTCGATTCCGCGAAAGACATTAAAATTTCACAGACCACAACTGTGATCGATGGCACAGGAAAAACGTTAATACCCGGCTTGGTGATGATGCACGAGCACATGTTTTACCCCACTGGTAATGCGCATTACACTGAAATGCTATACAGCTTTCCTCGCTTATATCTTGCTGGCGGAGCCACCACAGTGCGCACAGCCGGCACAACAGCGCCGTACGGAGACTTAAATTTGCGAGATGCCATCAACAGTGGCAAGACAATGGGGCCAGACATAGATGTGACGGCGCCCTACTTGAATGGCCCGGGGCTGCCCATTCTTAAAATTAAATCATTACGTGATGCCCAAGACGCCAAAAACATGATGCAGTACTGGGACCAAGAAGGCGTAACGTCATATAAGGCCTATATGCATATCCATCAAGACGAATTAGCGCAGGTGTTATCTTCAGCGCATCAACGCAAGCGTAAAGTCACTGGGCACTTATGTTCTATCACCTACAAAGAAGCAGCTGAGCTGGGCATTGATAACTTAGAACACGGTTTTTTCGCCGCGACCGATTTTGTTAAAGATAAAAAGAAAAACCAATGCCCTGCGGCTGAACTTCATCAATCACTGGTTGATTTAGATATCAACGCGCCTGAAGTCGAGGCATTAATTTCTTTGCTCGTTAGCAAAAACGTGGCTCTCACATCTACATTAACCGTATTTGAAACCTTTACCCAAGGCCGCCCGAAAGCTTACCCACTTGCTCTTGAAGCGCTTATTCCACAAGTACGAGAACAATATGAAACTCGCTGGCAAAAAATCGCGCAGCAAGAAAATGCCACCTGGCCTATCGTATTTAAAAAGATGATGCAGCTAGAAAAAAGGTTCGTCGAAGCGGGGGGAACATTAATGGCGGGCACAGACCCCACAGGCTATGGCGGCGTTATCGCGGGTTTCTCAAATCAAAGACAAATCGAGTTACTGGTTGAAGCGGGCTTTAGTATTCAGCAAGCGATTAAAATTGCCACATTAAATGGCGCTACGTTTTTAGAGCGAGATACTAAAATAGGCTCTATTGAGGCAGGTAAACAGGCTGATTTAGTCTTAATAGACGGTGAATTGATTAACGACACTAGTGCCATTCGCGATATGGCGGTGGTATTTAAGCACGGTGTTGGTTACAACGTAAGTAAGATTGTTCAACAAACTAAGTCTGTCGTCGGGCTTCATTAACTGCGCTTGGCGATAAGTCTATACAGCATAATAAGGAACATGACATGAAAAACACACTTCGCCCCCTTCGCCCCACTAGCATAACATTTGCTATTTGTGCTGCTATTAGCAGCCTAAGTATCAGTGCAAACGCTAACGCGAGCGACACACTCACTAAACAACTCAAAGACGTTGAAAAAAGCGTGGTCGCTTGGCGCAGAGATATCCACCAGCACCCTGAGCTTGGAAATCGAGAAACACGCACCGCAGATATTGCCGCCACGCATCTTGAAAAACTGGGTATGCAAGTAGAGCGAAACATCGGCTATACAGGCGTAGTAGGTATTTTAAAAGGTGATTTGCCCGGCCCAACCGTGATGCTTCGCGCCGACATGGACGCCCTGCCCGTGACCGAAAAAGTTGATCTACCCTTTGCCTCAACTCAAACCACAAATTATCGCGGTGTAGATGTGGGTATTATGCATGCTTGTGGTCACGATACGCATGTGGCCATGTTAATGGGTGCAGCCGAAGTACTCGCGGGTATGAAGGCAGAACTGCACGGCACTGTCATGTTTGTTTTTCAACCTGCTGAAGAAGGAGCCCCTAAAGGAGAAGAAGGCGGCGCTGAACTCATGTTAAAAGAAGGCATTTTCGACAAACACAAGCCTGACGTGGCGTTTGGCTTGCACATCACATCTGGCTTAAATACAGGGAAAATCGGCTATCGCAGTGGCCCATTTATGGCCAGCGCTGACAGTTTCGAGATTGCCATTCACGGCACGCAGACACATGGCTCAACGCCGTGGAATGGAGTAGATCCTATTTCCGCAGCAGCGCAAGTTGTCACTGGTGTAAACCACATTATCAGCCGCCAAATTGATATAACCAAAGAGCCAGCGATTGTGTCTTTCGGTAAAATTTCTGGTGGTGTGCGGAATAATATTATTCCAGAAAAAGTCGAGATGGTCGGTACGATCCGCAACTTCGACATGGATAATCGTCAGCAAATCTTTTATAAAATTAAACATACGGCCACACATATCGCCGCAGCTTCAGGGGCCACAGCTGAGGTTGAAATAAACGAAGGCTACCCAGTCACCATTAACCATCCAGATTTAACCGAACAGATGCTACCCAGCTTAAATAAGGTCGCTGGGGAAGATAATGTTTTAGTACTGCCTAAAATTACCGGCGCAGAAGATTTCTCTTTCTATGCCCTTGAAGTACCCAGCGTATTTGTATTCTTAGGTGGTACGCCACAAGGGCAAGATGCCAGCAAAGCCCCTAGCAATCACTCACCGTACTTTTTCGCTGATGAAAAAGCGTTACCGCTAGGAACAGCCACACTAACCCAATTAGCACTGGATTATATGGCCTCTCATTCAAATAACGCACAATAAACAGAGAGTCACAAAAGGCAATATAAGAATTATCTCGCAACAGTTTTCGTATGACTGGGCGGATTCTTATATTGCTGTTTTTCACCAAAAGCGGCATGATTCTGTCGCTATTTTCTATGCAAACCCGTGATGTATAAGTGATTTAAGGTTAATAAAGTTAGCTATGCCAAGCCCAAGTGTAATTCCAGCAAAACAGCTACGCAGTCAAGACACCCAGCGAAAACTGATGGCTGCCATACATCACTGCCTACAAAATAAATTTTTTGAACATATCAGCATTAAAGAGTTATGTGATCATGCTGGCGTGTCGGTGGGGACATTTTATCGGCGCTTTAAAAACAAAGAGGCATTGTTACCTTTGCTGTACCAAGATTTCGGTAGTGAACTGAACGAATGGATGACTCAGCTAGAAAGTATACAATTTGCCACTTTAACGGAAGCGGTCAGCGGGGTAACCCAGCAAACGCATCACTTTTTCGCCGCAAATCGCAGTTTATTTCGCACCATTCATCTTAATTCTCGTTTGCATACTGACATAGTGGCAGGTGACGCCTTAATCGACCGACGACACTTGTACCGTCGTATCAGTAATATTTTGCTTAGGTTTAAAGGCGACATCATCGCCACAGATAAAACATCAACTGCAAATATGGTGGTTTTCACCATGATCACCACGCTACTTGATAAAGTGCTGTACCCCGACATCACCCCATCCATTGCATGTGAGTTAGATTCTATTGCTTTGTGTGATGAACTTACGAAAATGTTGATGCTGTATCTTATTCACGGACAAAACGAATGAGCCTACGTCTGCATTTTAAACAATGGCACTAGGCAAAAAGAGCCAGCTTCTCCTACAAACATAAAAACCATTTGAGTATAGGTAGTATGAAACTAACAAAAATAATGGCCTTATTAGGCCCTGGAATCGTTTGGGCCGCCACCAGTATTGGTGTATCGCATATCGTGCAGTCAACTCGCGCTGGAGCCGACTTCGGGTTTGCCTTATTGGGCTTCATTTTATTAGCTCATGTGGTGAAGTACCCCTTTTTCTTGTTCGGCCCTAAATATTCAGGCTTAACCGGCAAGAGCTTACTCGATGGCTATCGCAGCGTAGGTAAATGGGCCTTCTATTTATTTTTAGGGTTAACTTTTATCACCATGTTTTTTGTCCAATCTGGGGTGACAATCGTCACAGCAGCCCTTGCGATGAATTTATTTGGTGATGTGTTATCACTTTCTCAGTGGGCAGCCGTAATTTTAGGAATTGTATGCGCTGTGCTCATAATAGGTCACTACAAGCTGCTCAATACACTGTTGAAATGGATGATGTTAGTGTTAGTTATTTGCAGTATCATCGCTTGGTTTGCAGCTGTAGGACGTTTAGGATTTAGCCCAGCTGAGGGTGCAGCGACCATTGAAATCGGCTCTGTGGCGGGTATCGCCTTTATTGTAGCGTTAATCGGCTGGATGCCTACCGCAATCGAAGTGTCGGTTTGGCATTCACTATGGATACTCTCAAGAGGTGCAAAGCCTGGGCCAGAAAACGCTAAAAATGCTACTTTAGACTTCAATATCGGGTATGCAGCCAGTTTATTATTAGCGATTATTTTCTTATGGTTAGGGGCATTACTCATGTTTGGCCAAGGTGAAGGCTTTGCCAATTCAGCCGCTGCCTTTGCTGGGCAATTGGTTGGCATATACAGTAATGCGTTAGGTGACTGGAGCTGGTTACTTATGGCCATTGTGACTTTTGTGGCGCTTTTTTCTTCTACGTTTGCCGTCGCCGACGGATTCCCCCAAGTATGGAAACGCGCCTATCAACTCACTCAAGCTCATGATGCGCCCTTACCTCTTGATAGTGCCAATAAATCTCAACATGCGCGCAAAGGAAACCTCGTTTATATCGCTGCTATTGGCATACTCGCCCTAGGAAGTTGGTGGATAATTTCTGACTTCAGTGCCGATATCACAGCCCTTCTCGACTTTGTGACTACCGTCTCGTTTGTGAGCGCACCTATTTACGCGTGGCTGAATTACAAGGTGATGATGGGCGCTGATGTAGACGCACAATATAATCCCCAAGGCATATTTCGTATTTACACCTTATGTTGCCTAAGCATACTCACGCTCTTTAGCGGATATTATGTTTTTTGGAAGTTTTTAGCGTAAACCATTGGGGCTAATAGGCGTTAATGAGTATTAGCGCCCGACACTAATACGCCGCAGAAAAAGCTATAAAATTCAACGCTCTGCGCGTATTTATTAATCTATTTGAAGTATGTATTTATCCAAAGGACATAAAATGAAAGTAACTGGCCGTTGCCACTGTGGGGAACTCGCTTTTAACGCTATAGTCGATCCTGAAAAAACCATGATTTGTCACTGCACCGATTGCCAAGTGTTATCGGCAACGGCTTTTCGCACCGTAGTGGTCAGTGAAATAGATGGGGTTCAGTTCACTAAAGGTAAACCTAAAGAATACGTAAAGGTGGCACAAAGCGGTAATCACCGCGCCCAAGGCTTTTGTGAGCATTGCGGCACAGGAATTTATGCATCAGCAATAGGTGACGAACCTAAAGTGTATAACCTGCGTGTTGGTGCTATCGACCAGCGTAATGAATTAGTCCCTAAACGCCAGATTTGGTCACGCTCGGCGCAACATTGGCTGGCGGATATTGGCCAACTTCCGGCTGCCGAAAAAAGCCCAAAGTAATCACTTCCAAGGGCAACGAAATCCCCCCTTTCGTTGCCCTATAGGCTCGCTCATTCGTTTGCGGGTTTACTTCAGTTTATCAAGCATAAACACACTAAATTCAAGGCGTTGCAATGCCTGTAATTATTACATCTTAAGGGTAAGAGTTACTTTTTTTGCGGTATTTATTTCACCCACACACCTTCATAAATCTGCTCAAAGGACTGCCACAGCGCTGATCCCCGCGCTTCGATGAGATGGCGTGCTCTTTGCGTAATTCAGCTACAACAGCTAATTTTAACGTTATCAAGATGATATTTATGCAAGGCTGCAGGTGCCGTTTGTCAGCTGCAAACGTGTGGTCTAAGCGGTTGTCTTGTTTTGAAAACGACGAGTAGGGAGAACATCATGCTAGCAGGCTTACGAGACATTCAACGGTTCACTATTGCCGCCACAGATGGTGACATTGGCATCATCAAAGACTTTTTATTCGATGACCGCGCATGGACGATACGGTATATGTACGTCGACACCCACAAATGGTTACCATTGGGGGAAAAAGTGCTTATTTCACCTATCTCTTTGAGAGAGATTGATACCGAAGATGAGAAGATTCACGTTGCTTTGAGCAAACAGCAAGTCAAAGACAGCCCCTCTATCGACGAAGAAAAAACAGTGTCGCGAGAGTACGAAGAAATTCTCTTTTCCTATTTAGGTTATGGATATTACTGGACAGGCCCTGGCGCGTGGGGCGAATACGCTCATCCCACAGCCTTGGTCAATCAACAAGCGCTAGAGCAAGCAAATACCAATTTGCAAGAGCACGACAAAAGCAGTGCTAATCACCTACGCTCAATTGACGAGCTACAAGGGTACGATGTTATCGCTGGGGAAGAAACCGTGGGACATGTTCACGATTTAATTCTGGATACCGAAAATTGGGAAGTCCCGATGCTTATCATTGATACCCACAATTGGTTGCCCGGTGGTAAAAAGCTGTTACTCGCCCCTAAACATATCGATGACATTAACTGGTTAGAGCAACGTGTTCATTGCACATTGCCTGCACAAGACATTGAACATTGTCCAGAGTGTGATCACGACTTATTAAACGATGAAGACTACAAACTCAAGGTCAAACAGGCGCTACAAGCAGTACCTAAGTCATAGTCATAGTCATAAGTGCACTAAACTTACCCGTGCTGGTCATTAACAGAGCACGGTTTTCGTTTCTATTTTATAAACATGCGATTTCATTTTGCAGCCGGAGAATATCATGCAGCAAGCATCCCCTTATTTAAAAACTCTAACTCTTGATGGTGAACAGTTTTCTTACTATGCCTTAGATTCACTGTCAAAAACTCACGATATCGAACGCCTACCGTTCGCCGCCAAAATACTACTTGAAAACCTACTTCGCCACAGTGCTGAAGAATTTGTGCAAGAAGACGATATCAATAAACTCGCCACTTGGGATATTAACGATAGTGCCACTACAGAAATTGCCTTTGTGCCTTCAAGGGTGGTACTTCAAGATTTCACCGGCGTGCCAGCTGTTGTCGATTTAGCTGCGATGCGTGACGCTATGGTCGATTTAGGCGGCGATCCGCAAAAGATCAATCCTTTGAAACCGGTAGAACTCGTCATCGACCACTCAGTAATGGTCGACTATTTCGCTGAAGAAGACGCCCTTGATAAAAATACCGCAATGGAAGTTCAGCGCAATAAAGAACGCTATCAATTTTTACGTTGGGGTCAGCAAGCATTTGATAACTTCAAAGTGGTACCTCCAGGTAAAGGTATAGTGCATCAAGTTAACCTAGAGTACTTAGCACGCGTGACCTTTATTGAAGAGCAAGACGATCAAACCTTACTCTACCCAGACACACTCGTGGGAACAGATTCTCACACCACTATGATCAACGGCCTAGGTATTTTAGGTTGGGGTGTTGGCGGTATTGAAGCTGAAGCCGCTATGTTAGGCCAGCCAGTAACCATGTTGATACCTGAAGTGGTTGGCATGGAAATCACCGGCAGTTTACCACCAGGCACAACAGCGACTGATTTAGTGTTAACCATCACGCAAAAATTACGTGAGTTCGGCGTTGTAGGTAAATTTGTTGAATTCTACGGTGATGGAGTTAAACACCTCACCATTGCTGATAGAGCAACCATCGCCAACATGGCACCGGAGTACGGTGCTACGTGCGGTATTTTCCCCCTGGATGAACAAACCGAAACCTATCTTCGTCTAACCGGTCGTGATAATCGCAACATCGATCTGATCAAAGCCTATGCACAAGCCCAAGGCATGTGGGGCAGCGACGCCCAAAAAACGGCAGTTTATCACGCTAATTTACATATCGATTTAGGTGACGTTGTTACCTCTATTGCTGGCCCTAAGCGTCCGCAAGATAGGATTGCGTTGTCAGATGCCGCGGCCGAATTCGATACCTGGTTATCTGAACAAGAAAAGTTGATCATCACTACAGAAGATCCAGAAAAAGGACGTTTTGAATCAGAGGGTGGCCAACAGGTTGAGAAAAACGAAGAATCTTCACAAGTCGATTACAACGGCCAAAAATTTAGTTTGAACGACGGTGCGGTGGTGATTGCTGCAATCACCAGTTGTACTAATACTTCAAATCCGTCTGTGTTGATTGCCGCTGGCCTATTAGCGAAAAAAGCAAGTGAAATGGGGCTATCCGTAAAGCCGTGGGTGAAAACCAGTTTTGCTCCTGGCTCTCAGGTGGTCACCGAGTATTTAAACAAAGCGAACCTTACCCATGAACTCGAAAATCTGGGATTTCATCTTGTCGGTTATGGCTGTACGACGTGCATTGGTAACTCAGGCCCCTTACCCGAGCCGATTAGCGCGGCTATCCGTAAAGAAAAGCTCAATGTTACCTCGGTGTTATCCGGCAATCGAAACTTTGAAGGGCGTATTCATTCTGATGTCAAAGCCAATTACCTTGCCTCACCGCCTTTAGTTATCGCATATGCATTAGCAGGAAACATGCATATAGATTTGTTAAAAGAACCGTTAGGCACAGACAAAAACGGCAAACCGGTATATCTACGAGACATTTGGCCAAGCAATGAAGAAATTCAAGCGTTAGTGACTGACGTAGTCAATAGCGAAATGTTTTCTGAGCGCTACAGCCATATATTCGAGGGAGACGAAACCTGGAATAACTTAGATGTGGTTGACAGCGAACAGTACAATTGGCCCGAATCAACCTATGTGAAAAAGCCAACCTTTTTTGACGGCATTACGCAGCAACCTGAGGCTATTGATGCGATAAGCAATGCGCGCTGCTTGTTAAAGTTAGGAGATACAGTCACCACGGATCATATATCACCTGCTGGTAGTATTGCTCCAGATGGCCCAGCGGCTCAATACCTTAGAGCCCATGGCGTAGAAGAGCATGACTTTAACTCATTTGGTTCTCGACGCGGTAATCATGAAATCATGATGCGCGGGACCTTCGCCAATGTCAGATTAAAAAATCAGTTGGCGCCGGGCACAGAAGGTGGCTGGACACGTTTTCAGCCGTCAGCCGAGCAGATGTCTGTTTTTGATGCCGCAATGAAATATCAAGAACAAGGCACGCCAAGTATTGTCATCGCTGGTAAAGAGTACGGTACAGGTAGTTCGCGAGACTGGGCGGCAAAAGGCCCATTATTACTCGGTGTTAAAGCCGTTATTGCCGAAAGTTATGAACGCATCCACCGTTCCAATTTAATTGGTATGGGGATTTTACCTTTGCAGTTTAAACCTGGCGATGATGCACAAACACTGAAGCTCGATGGCACCGAGCAATACTCTATTAGTGCGATTGAAAAAGGACAGAAAGAGGTGTGCGTGTCGGTGAAGGGCGAAAACGGGGAGTTTACTTTTGATGCTCAGATCCGCATCGATACACCGAATGAGTTCAGCTATTTTAGCGATGGCGGCATTCTGCAGTACGTTCTTCGCAGTTTAAATAAGAAAGCATAAGACTAATTATAACAGTACCCTCATTATTCAAAGCCGACCTATATAGGTCGGCTTTTTTGTGGGCGAGCACTATTTTTTGGCCCGAGAGAGATAGCATGAGCGAAATACAACGAGTGGGATACCACCCAGTAAAATTTATCTTTTCATTGAGTAGCAATTACCCAAGTCACCCCCCCTCACAACCCAAAAACCATAACCAATTGATAAATATGCATTTTTAATTAACTTTAAAGTTGGCACGAGAATCGCTTAGTTATATGTAAGTAAAGTGTAAAATCACTTAACAATAAGGAACCAAGATAATGAAAACTCAAATTATAAGTTCGTTGAAAGCCTTGATGAATTCACTGGTATTAGTCGCTATCTTAATCACCGCTTTAACCTCTTGTGCCACGATTGACGGGGCCGGACAAGATATTGAAAGCGCCGGTGAAGCTGTTCAAGACGCAGCGAACGACTGATAACTGATAGTCAACGAGTGAGTTAATGAGTGAATAGCTCGCTCACATGCGTAACCGGCTCTCACAGCTGGTGTATGAAAAGTCGATTATTTTGTCTGCTAAAGAAGACACCCGTTATGATATTCGAACAGAAGCGGAGCCTTCTCCCTATCTAGGGCGAGCGATACTGAATCCTCCTACTCGCATCACAGTGGATTTTCTCGGCTGGGAGGGGGGTAGATAACCAACATCAAAATTTGGCGCTAAATACCGACGCCCCATAAAGGTGTTAGTGATAAACGGGGAAACGCGCAGTGCTTGTTTTAATAGTCGACACAGGCGCTGTTTAAAAATTGCGTAAGTAGATTTCAATCTCATCAACAGGCAAGGGTTTACTAAAGTAATAGCCTTGAATAACGTCACACCCCATAGATTTCAGCTTTGTCACTTGATATTCATGTTCAACACACTCAGCAACAGTACTAAAACCTAGGCTTTTTCCCAAGGTAATAATAGAGCGTACAATACCCTCGTCTCGCAACAAATGCGCATCGCTATGGGGTATTTCGCTGTGAGTCCCCTCAACTAAATCGTTAATAAAAATACCGTCGATCTTCAGGGTATTAATAGGAAGATCTCGCAGATAACTCATAGACGAGTACCCTGTGCCAAAATCATCAATGGCGATTTTAACGCCCAACGCTTGAATAGCACTTAATACTTCAACCACCAATTCGGTCGATGTTATAAAGGTGTTTTCAGTAATCTCGATTTCTAAAAACTGCCCTGCAAGTCCTGTTTGAGTTAGTGCCCCTTCTATCGACTCTAGGCAATGTGGCCCCATTAAAAAAGAGGCGGGAAGATTAACGGCGACAGGTACGATTTCAATTCCGGCGCGCTGCCAATCAGCATTTTGCTGACAAGCCTGTTTTAACACCCACACGCTGATGGACTCCATTAAACCTATGTCTTCAGCAATGGGTAAAAATACCGCAGGACTGACTAACGCTTGTCCATTATTCCATCGAATTAACGCTTCTAAGCCAACCGGCTTCTGGTTGTTAACCTCGACTTTCGGCTGATATACCAAGGTAAAATGTTGCTGCGCTGAGGCTTGACGTAGTTGTGTTTCCAGTTCTAAGCGCCACACTGAGGCGTTCAACATATCTTGGTCAAAAAATCTAAACTGCCCAGGGCCTAATTCTTTCGCTTTGTACATACTTGTATCAGCGTGTTTGAGCAAGCTAGAAGCGTCTTCACCGTCTTGAGGGAAACATGCAATACCAATGCTGGTCGAGATATGAAGCTGATGCCCTGCAGCAATCAGAGGCAAGCTCAGGGCGCTGATAATCTCCTTGGCTAACCCTTCTACTGAATTTAGATCGTTTGGGTTTTGAATAACGATTACGAACTCATCTCCCCCCCAACGTCCTACGACATCGTTCTTAGTCAGTTTGTGCTGGATCTTTTTAGCCACTTCAACCAATAGTCTATCGCCCACGAAGTGGCCTAAGCTGTCATTAATGACTTTGAAGCGGTCTAAATCTAAGAACATCAACGCCAAATTCGATTTATCATCACGCGCTTTTTCGATTGCTTGGGTGATTTTTTCAGTCAGTGAGTGCCTGTTGGGTAATTGAGTAAGCGCATCAAAATTAGCGCGCTCGTAAAGTTGCTCTGTACGCAACTCTACTAACCCCTCTAGATGCTCTCGATGTGAACGCAACTTTGATTGATGGTCTTCTATAGTATCTAACATAGAGTTAATACCATTGACTAAGCGCCCAATGTCATCTTTTCTTCGATTAAAGATCCGCTGATCGTAGCGGCCCTCTTTGGCCACATAATCCACTAAATGGATTAACCGCTTAACCGGGGATTGCAAGCGTTTTTGCATGCGCCAATTCAGCAGATAAGCCAACAATGAGCCTAACAGAAACACCCACAACACCATGCGCCCATAACGATATTGCTGTGCTTGCAACGAAAGCGTGTCAGCCGACAGAACAATAAACCCGAGCAGTTCGTTATCTAGGGTGATCTGTTGGGTGAGGTAAAGGTTGTCGTTCGCAAAAAAATAACCTGGTTTTATGTCCTGAGACATCGTTTCCCGTTTTGCTCCTTGGCGAGCATAAATAGCAAAAGGTGTTTTTTGTGCATCCAATAATTGCGCGTATCTTACGGCGGGTATTTTGGCCAACGACGCCAATATAGTGTGCCCTGCTTGCTCATCATGAAAAAGTAGCGCTGAACGACTCGCTGCAGATAGCAACGAGGCATTACTGTCCATGGTTTTCACCAAGTTATCTCGATAATCATCAACGAAAGCAGAGTAAATGAGCAACGCCGCGATAGCCAATATCAATAGGTTGGTTCCAATCACCGCCATCAATTGCTTTTGGAAAAAGGAAGCTCGATTGAATTTAGCCAGAATCATTAGCGAATAATCCTTGCTAACTTAAGCAATTCAGAGCTGGCAATGACGTCAATCTTGGCTAATTGCGCTATATCGAACTCGAAACGCACCTTTTGCGCTTGGGTATAAAAGCGAATTGCAGCGTGCACTTGCTTCACATCTAAAGACTCTAGTACAACAACTGCCCGCCTTAATTGACCCAAGGATTGCTCTATAGATGACTGAAAATAAGCTAGGTGGCAAAGTGGCTCTTGAAGTGTATGACCGATAACGATCCGCACTTTATTCGCCCCCTGATTATGCCGTGCAACAAGCGCTTGCATAAATTGATAAAACGGCTCATCACTGTGCACACATAACCGAAATTCGTTTTGCGCACCGCTGTTTACCGGCCAACTCATATATTTTATAAAATTAAGGACATAAGCAGCTTTAAGCTTGCGCTCTTTAGTGACTTCCTCTTCGGCGTGTCCCGATTGTGCAAACAATACACAAAACAAAAAAATACACTTGCAGAGTTTTACTACTTTCTCTTTCATCAAGTCAGACACATTCACACTACATTAAACGCGAAAGGGTTATACCAGACTGGAAATTTTCTTTCGGCTGGGGCCCATTCAAATTCTGATAAATTGGCTTTGAAAACGAAACGCTTAACGCATATGTTTCACTGAACTTCCATCTGACACCCATTTCCGCACTGACTTTCTTGCCGCCGTATAATCTAGGATTGGTAATACTTGCCGGATAAGGAAATGCGCCAGCCAGGGTAATCTCATCATCTTGACCATGGATCGCACTTCGATACTGGTAAGCCAAACCCAAGAATGGTTTTATATTTGCTGTCGCATTAAACCGGTATGTGCCTGATAAACTATAACTATTCCCTAGCCGATAATCTCTGTCATTCTTGCCGGTACGGATCATGGCTGACATGCTAAGGCTAAAATCATGTTTGCCCATGCTCTGATAACTAAATTCAACTGGAAAATCATAGGTTCCCGAACCCAGTTGCATTGTGTAGGGCAACTGCTGATTACCTACATCCCTTGGCGTATCCCCTTTTTCATCAATCGAGCCAGTGGGTAGGCTAACGCCAGCGGTAAACCACCAAATGTCTTCAGAGGTCGCGATAAGGCGATGACTAACGGACAACACTGCGTCGCCAGACCCGTCACTATCAATGGTGAACTGGTCATAGTCAGGCACAATGCTTATATGGTCCGTACTTTGGGTAATGTAAGGTATGGAAGCATGCACACGCCAATCTGCATTAATACGATATCCCATGGAAAAAACGTGCACTTGTTGATCGATAACAGTAGGCAGTATCGGGAAATTTTCGTCGCTTCTTTGCGTACCTTGACCCTGCCACAAAACCTCACTGTCAGCGCGTTTGGCATCACCATCTAAATAACCACGAAACTCGGCAAATTTAAAATTATAAGCGAATGTCCACGGGCTCCCAGCTACCGCCTTTGCGGTATCATCCGCAATATCCATTTCGAACAACTCATTCAGGCTGAGTTCGGCAAATTCAGAAGGCGTACTCTGTGCCATACAGAGCGAGGAATAGCTCCCCGCAGTGATACACATAACGATTGAAAAAGAAGAAAGTTTATTCATATTTTTGCTAGACCACGATTTGAAAAAGATAACAACGCTATCACAGATTAATATTTGCTATCTCACTGTAATATCTACCATTTTTATTAGGTTATGGAAATTTGATTGTGGACAGGGTTACACAAGTTACCCTGCACAAACGAGGTCATTATTTTTACCACACCAAGACCAACTAATCAAAGTACTTCAAGGGCTTCACTTAGCCTTGATACCCCGATAATTTCGATTCCATTGACCTTTTGTTTTGGCACATTGGCCTTGGGTACAATTGCCCGTTTGAATCCATGTTTCGCCGCTTCGCTAATACGCTCTGAGCCATTGGGTACTGGGCGAATCTCTCCCGCTAATCCCACTTCACCAAAAGCAATCAACTGCGCATCTAAGGTCTTATTCCGAAAGCTAGAAACTATCGATAACAACAAAGCTAGATCAGCACTGGTTTCTGTCACCTTTACACCGCCTACCACGTTAGCAAATACATCCTGGTCATTCATTTGCACATCGCCATGGCGATGTAATACTGCTAACAGCATCGCCATACGGTTTTGCTCAAGGCCGACTGCGACGCGTCGCGGGTTGGCTGTTTGCGAATAATCCACCAGCGCTTGTATTTCCACTAATAGCGGGCGCGTTCCCTCCCATACTACCATTACAATACTGCCAGGCGACTGCTCTTCGCCACGACTTAAAAAGATTGCCGAAGGATTACTGACTTCTTTTAGTCCACGCTCAGTCATACCAAACACACCTAACTCATTGACTGCGCCGAAACGATTTTTCTGGCTTCGCAAAGTTCGATAGCGACTGTCGCTTTCGCCTTCTAGCATCATTGAGCAATCAATACAGTGCTCTAGCACTTTAGGGCCCGCTAAACTGCCATCTTTGGTTACATGGCCGACCAATAACATAGCAATGTGATTTTGTTTGGCGAAACGCGTTAAATAGGCCGCGCTTTCCCTGACTTGTGACACACTGCCAGGGGCAGATTGTACATCAGCGACATGCATTACCTGAATTGAGTCAATGACCATAATCTGTGGTTTTAAGCTCAACGCCAGTTTACAAATGGTTTCCACGCTGGTTTCTGCCAACATATTGAGCTTATCATTCGGCAGGTTTAAGCGCTGAGCGCGCATAGCGACCTGTTGTAGCGACTCTTCCCCTGTGACATAGAGCGCATTGCGCTCAGTTGCTAACTGGCACATCACTTGAAGCAATAGCGTACTTTTACCTGCACCAGGAGACCCACCAATTAAGATGGCACTACCTGGCACGATACCGCCACCTAGCACTCTATCTAGCTCTTTAAAACTTGATGTAAAGCGAGGTAATTCGGCAACATCGATACTATTAAGCGTTTCGATTTTTGCCCCGGTTTGACCAGCGTAACCACGTAAATTCCGTTCAGGTTGGCTGCGCGCTGGGCTGACAACAAATTCAGTAATGGTATTCCAGGCATTGCAGTCATTACATTGCCCTTGCCAGCGCGGATATTCTGCGCCACAGTCACTACAGACATAGGCAGTTTTACGTTTGGCCATGTTGCTCCAATATTTAGTTCGCGCGATTTAGTTAATACAATCTAGACAATTTAGTTCGCACGATTCAGTCAACACGATACGTGCAATTAAGGGTCTTCACGTACTGGTATTAAAATAAAAATCTCACGATTTTTAGCCAGCCAACGCGAAAAGTGCAAATAAAGCCGCCTATATTAGGGGAACCTTGCACATATTGCATTATGAAAACCTCTGCGTGTGCCGATAAGACGTTATGGCGCTCGTGTTTCACAATAAAAAATAAAGTACGTATTCACTATGAACCAAGATTTTGAACAATATCATGACATTATCGAACAGCTAAAGCCCATGATAAATGAGCCAGAGTTTGGTCAGATCCTCACGCAGGTCGCAGGTTCAGTCCCTAAGCAAAAACGCTTTTTACTTAAGATGGAACTCAAGCGTCTAGCGCGACCTTGTACCCGCTTAATTGATTTACGGGGCTATGTAGATGGCAAATGCAAACTCTATGAGTACGAGGATCAGCAGCACTTCTTAGATGACATAGCCATAGAAGTATTTGAGCGCCAAGTGCGTTCCTTTGGTGAGTATTCCGTGGGCGTATATGAAGCGGTAATGAACACTGAAAATAACTATCGCGTCATGCATAAAAAAGAGCAACAAGCGTCCCTACAACCAACGCAGCGTGAAGAAGACACCACCCCAGCCAGCCAACAATACTTAGCGCCTATTATGCCTTTTGGTGAATATGCCCAGCGCAGCGAAGAGCGCATGAATTATTCCATGAGTGTTGAGCTATTTACTGAAACGAACAAGAGTATGCTAGCAACAACCGTTGACGTATCTCTTAGCGGCTTAAAGCTTAAAATCAGTAAAGAATATAGATTTAAATCAGGCGAGCGCTTAGCTGTTCAATTTCGTGGATTGGAACACGAGTATATGCTGGACAACCGCCAGGGTGTTCAATATGTCATAGAATCGGTTGAGCGTAATGCACAAGACCAACGATTGCATTTAAAGCGGTTATTCGACACCTTAATGCCTAGCTTTGATCGTTTTCTTGAGCGCTTTATTCATGGCAACAAACGCCGTTACAAAGTGAATTTAGACAACACATTTGACGCCATACATAAGAAAACGTATGAGCAGTATTACATCCCTAATTTCACCTCGATCCCGGTTTATATCGAGTCTACAGATGATCAATTTGCCCCCCGCTATGCCTTAGCAAATGATTGTAACCGCCAAGATATTTTCTATTGGAACAATGAGATTAACGACCTGAAGTTAGGTTATTTGTTCAGCGATGCCCGCATTAAGCAATGCCTTTCCTATCCTAAGGGTTCACAAGAAACTTACCTTTATGTATTTCACCATATTAAAAATGAAAAGGTGTACTTTTACTCAGCTTCGCATGAAGAGCTGATCGCCAATGCAAGTTTGCGCGATTTATATCTGAGCTACGGTTCTCGTAAAATAAGCTGGCGCGTTTATAAACTGCAAATACAAGAGGTTGAACCGAAACAAAGCCATCGCCCTTTATCCATTGCTGACAGCATCAGTGAGTCAGTTAAGCGCCAAAATCAACCCCCAACACCGCGTCTCATGTCTCGGTTGCGCCATCTAAGTCATATCGCCTTGTTGACCAATGTGACTGACGATGCCAATACCCTTTGCTATCAAAACTTACCCTTGGAGCGCGCCAAACTGCCTAGCCTGAAAGTGTTTGGACATCCTCGTAACCGCTCACCAGAAAACATTCAAGTATTTCGATTTAAATATGCTAATCAGCGCCGTGAGTCTCGTTTCATGCTGCGCACCGCAATTCAGCTTAAAGTTGAAGATATGATCATCGAGGGGCACACAGAAGACATTTCCATTCAGGGGATTAAACTTGAGCTAAAATCATTTTTTCATAAAAGTACCGATAGTCAGGTAGAGGTCAACTTCCCGCAATTGCAAAAGGTCACTCGCAAGTATGATTTGAGCAACTTATCCTATACGGTACGCCATATATCGAATGAGCGTAATGTACTTCACCTCAGTGTGGTAAACGATGAAAATAGCACCACGACCAAAGCATTTTTTGATGAGTTAATTAAAAACAACCGCTCTAAACTCAAGGCCTACCGGGATGAAGAAGACATCCCTGGCATTGGTGAAGCGTTGCGCAACATATACGCGAATAATGTACCGAATGTGGCGTTTTTCATTCGCAAAGAAGGGGCTAAATATCTGCCTGACGCCACGGCAACATGGGCAGGACAAACGCGCCTGACTAACTTACTGAGTTTTCAAGCACCGCTGGGTGAGTTCAATTTACTGCCGTTATTCGAAGGCTTTAACGGGCCAATGGATTTTATTCAACATACCCTTAGCCACATTAAGCCCCACCAGCGCCCCGTGATGAGCGAATTGTTTGTGGCATTTAATCCGAAAAAAGAAAGTGCCTCAGAGGCAATCAAAAGCTGCTATATAGAGCAGTTTGCAAATGACGACCAACGCCGACAGTTTATTTCCCAAGCGCTTGAGCAAGGCCAGTTTATTGCACTGAAAATATTTATCGCCCGTACCGGTCGCCCCGATATAGACCGTCTGCAATCTGAAATTAACTACGTCGGTGTATACGCCGTGCACAGGGCCAAACAACTTGAAGAAAAATTATGGAACGTCAATGGTGTAGGCGATATTTTGGATATAACAGACTTGGTCATGAGTCGTTATCAATTTGATGCTTTAACCATTCACGACAACCGAGAAAGGCAACAATACCAAGCGCATAAAAGTATCGAAATTGAACAGTTATTAAATTCAGACCAACCCTAAATTGAGCGCCCAATAAGGCGCTCTGGAGATACCTTATTTACGACTGGGAGTGGCTGCTGCCAATACCCAAAGTAACGAATCTAAGCCACCGTTGCGGATAGATATATCAGCTTGGGCGCGCACTACCGGTTTGGCATGAAACGCCACCCCAAGCGCTGCGGCGTTCATCATGACTAAATCATTAGCACCATCGCCTATGGCAATGGTTTGACAGTCCGTAACATCAAATTCATTGGCCATTTCAAGCAAAGTCGCAGCTTTGACTTGAGCATCAACCACGCTCCCTGATACTTGCCCGGTCAACTTACCATCAATGATTTCAAGTTCATTGGCCACAGCACCATCAAGCTCTAGTCTATCTGCGAGATAATCTGCAAAATAGGTAAAGCCACCAGATGCAATTGCGAGCTTCCATTGATGCTGCTTCAAGAATTTTACCAAGTTGAGCACGCCAGGCATGAGTGGCAACGCTCGGCGGACTTGTTGCAATATATCTTCGTTGGCCCCTTTTAGGCAGCCAACGCGGCTGCGTAAACTCTCTTCGAAATCAAGTTTACCTTGCATAGCCTTAGCAGTAACAGTGGATACTTCGTCCCCGACGCCAGCGAGCTTGGCAATCTCATCTATGCACTCAACACTGATTACAGTACTGTCCATGTCCATCACCAATAAGCCAGGCTCATCTAGACGAGGCGCACTTGAAAACAAGCAGATTTCTACTGCATGTTCTGTAGCAATTCGCTCGAGCAGCGGCCTTAAATCTTCAGTGCTCTCGCGCTCAACACGCAATACAACGCCGGCCCCTGTTAACGGGACATCACGTAGAATTTGATAACAAAGTACATTGAGCTTATCTGAAAATGCCATAGATACAGCAAAGACCTTGGCTAGGCTGAGACCTTCAGCAAAAATAACGACACTACTGTGCTCAGCGCTTAAGTCAAACCCCTGCAAGCTAAGCTTGCTTCGCGAGAACCCTTCGTGGGCCACCGTACTGACGATGCGATCATTGATAAAATGAAACTGATTAAACGTTTGATCGGCAATTAAACGTTCCAGAAAGAGGCTAGATGCCAGTTGTTTAGAGTGCGGACTAAATTCAAACACGTATTTGACCTGAATAATAAGTAGAGGTGAATGTTACCAAAGCCAAAGGTAAATGCCACCTGCATTCATCAGCAAAGCCTATATGGGCGGTTTACGTGGTGCAGTTTACATGCGCTAATGTTTAATACTGCGGTCTTGGCGAGTTCCAGCATAACCCAGTGTGAAATTTACTTTGGCTATCTCGCTTTAGACGCTTACCATAGTCAAACATCCAAGCTGTTAACTAACCGAACTGTCACCATGCTCAAGCAACACCCTATTAGCCTGCAGCCACTAGGCGTAATTCGCACTCCATATCAGCAAAAGTTTGCAATTCCTAGGCAACCTAACTTAGTTGATGCCGCCTATGGAGAAGTCGTTTTTAGTGATACGTTCAACGATCCAAACATGCTGCGCGGAATAGAACAGTTCAGCCATTTATGGTTGTTATTTCAGTTTCATAAAACGGCAGAACAAGGTTGGTCTCCTATGGTGCGGCCTCCGCGCCTCGGTGGAAACAAAAAACAAGGTGTGTTGGCCACACGTAGCACCTTTAGGCCAAATAGTATTGGTATGTCGGTCGTTCAGTATCACAAAGTGGAGCACAAAAACGGCCAGTTAAGCCTGCACGTCAAAGGCGTAGACTTACTTGATGGCACACCAATAATCGATATAAAACCCTACGTGCCTTGGGCTGATAACATTCCCCAGGCAACGGGTGGGTTTGCTGCCCAGCCACCACCAACGATGGCGGTGTACTTTGAAAGCCAATGTGCAGAGCAATTAGCCTACTGGCAAAGCAGATACCCTATGCTGAGCAAACTTATCGAACAAGTGTTGGCGCAAGACCCGCGCCCAGCATACAAGGCCAAACAAGAAAGCGATGCTCAGTACGGTATGAGCCTATATGATCTGAACATTCGCTGGCGAGTCAGCGGACAAGCCAATTATGTAACGAGTATCGTTCAGCATGCGCCTGATTAAGAAGAGCTATAAACAGATAAAGTTTAGCAAGATTTAACGTTAAGGGACTTTAGCCTAGCCAGAGTGGCTGGTAGAATAGCCGCCGATTTCTAACCTATACCTAATTGAGAAGCTCACGCCAATGCGCACAAGCCAATATTTATTATCGACCCAAAAAGAAACACCTGCTGATGCAGAAGTCATCAGCCACCAGCTTATGCTACGCGCAGGCTTGGTTCGCAAACTAGCATCAGGACTTTACACTTGGTTACCCACTGGCTTGCGTGTACTAAACAAAGTCGCGCAGATCGTGCGCGAAGAAATGGATCGAGCTGGCTCATTAGAAATACTCATGCCTGTAGTGCAACCTGCTGATTTATGGCAAGAGTCTGGTCGTTGGGACGAATACGGCCCAGAGCTTTTACGCGTAAAAGACCGTCACTTTCGAGATTTTGTTTTAGGCCCAACTCATGAAGAAGTTGTGACCGCCTTGGTCAAAAACGAAGTGAGTAGCTATAAGCAATTACCGCTAAACGTATATCAGATTCAAACCAAATTCCGCGACGAAGTACGTCCGCGTTTTGGTGTTATGCGTGGCCGTGAATTCACCATGAAAGATGCCTACTCGTTTCACTTAAGTGACGAATGTTTAAATAAAACTTATGACGAAATGTTTGCCGCATACTGCCGCGTGTTCGAGCGTATCAATTTAGAATTCCGTCCGGTTATTGCTGACAACGGCTCTATCGGCGGAAACGCTTCCCATGAATTCCACGTACTTGCTGAGTCAGGTGAAGACGATATCGCTTTTAGTAACGCTTCAGATTACGCTGCTAACATTGAAAAAGCCGAAGCAGCAGCGCCGCAATTTGACCGCCCAGCCCCAAGCGCTGAGCTAACCAAAGTTGCCACGCCAAATGCCAAAACCATTGAGCAAGTTAGTGCACTATTAAGCGTTCCTGCACAGCAATCAGTGAAAACACTTATCGTACTGGGTGATGCAGATGATAAAGGTCAACAAGGACTGGTTGCCCTAGTACTGCGCGGCGATCATCAGTTAAACGAGCTTAAAGCAGAAAAATTAGATGGCGTTTTTGCTCCGCTTACTATGGCCAGCGAAGCACAAATTGAAGAAGCTATTGGTTGTGGAATTGGCTCAATCGGCCCTGTTGGTTTAAACATTCCTGTGATTGCAGATCACAGTGCAGCGGTGCTAGCTGATTTTGTATGTGGTGCAAATGAAAATGACGTTCACTACAGCGGTGCCAACTGGGAGCGTGACGCAAAAGAATATCAACAAGCAGACATACGTAACGTGCAAGCGGGTGATCCATCTCCTGATGGCAAGGGTACGCTTGAAATAAAACGTGGTATTGAAGTCGGCCATATATTCCAGCTTGGAAGCAAGTATTCAGAAGCGTTGAACTGTGGTGTGCTAGATGAAAACGGCAAACACCAAGTGCTTAACATGGGTTGTTATGGCATTGGGGTTTCACGTATCGTGGCCGCTGCCATTGAACAAAATCACGATAAATACGGGATTATTTGGCCTGATGCAATTGCCCCATTCAAAGTCGCTATCGTGCCTATGAACATGCACAAATCTCACCGTATTCAACAGGTTGCTGAACAGATGTACGCCCAGTTGAAAGCCGCGGGAATCGAAGTGTTATTTGATGATCGTAAAGAGCGCCCAGGCGTTATGTTCAATGACATGGAGTTAGTCGGCATACCTCACACGATAGTGATTGGTGAGCGTAACCTTGATGAACAAAAAGTAGAATATAAGAACCGCCGCAACGGTGAAAAGCAACTGATTGATATTCCTCAGATTGCAGATTTCATCGCCACCTTATAAAGCGACTTTCAGTAAGTCTAGCTAAACTGACCAACACCCTCGGCCAGTTGATAATAAAAGCGCATGGATTGCGCTTTTTTCTTGCCCGCAATATACCCGTGTATAAGATTAAGGCTTATTGAACGCGCGCATTAGTGCTAATCTTGGTAGATGCGAAAAGCGTGCTATTAACTGTGCCACTCAATCACTTTGTACAGCCCTAGCGCCTAATAAATGAGTATATTAATGGAATTGACCTTTTATGGTGTACGAGGCTCTGTGCCCACGCCTGGCGCTGAGTATGTGAAGTACGGCGGCAATACTGCATGTGTCCACATTGAATTAAACGACGGTACCGACATCATTATCGACGCAGGTACAGGCATACGGGCGTTAGGTCAAAAACTCGTTAAGAAAGATGGAGATATTCACCTTCTTTTGAGTCACAACCATTGGGATCATATTCAAGGCTTTCCTTTTTTTGCACCTATTTTTCAGCCAAAACGTAACATTCACATTACCCCAGGACAAACTACCCTAGGGGAGCACGACAATATTTTAAAGCAAATGAGTGGTAGCTACTTTCCTGTACAATTTGATACCTTGCAATCCTCTATTTTGCTAGATGTAAAAGCCGAAAACATTCAGCAATGGCACATTGGCGAAGCAAAAATTACGCGTCAAAAAATCAATCACCCGGGTGGTGGCAGCGCCTATAGTATTATCGCTGATGGTAAGAAAGTCGTGTACATTACGGATAATGAACTTTACCCACCGTACAAGAAAAGCACTGACTTTTTAGACTGGGTTGAGTTTGCCCGAGACGCCGACTTGGTGGTGCATGATGCCCAGTATATGTTAGCGGACATGCCCGGCAAAGCTGGCTGGGGTCATTCGGTAGCAGAGGAAGCAGTAAAACTGACGATGGCATGTCGAGCAAAACGCTTGGCCTTATATAGCCATGATCACTCGCGAACTGACGATAACGTTGCCGCGGTAGAAGCTCACTGCCAAGAGTTAGTTGCCATAGCAGAGGCAGATCTTGAATTATTTGCTGCCGCTGAAGGGATGTGCATCACTTTATAGAAGAATGAGTAGGACCCAAATTGACCATACATAAACGTCATCATTATGCGTTGCTTTTATCAGGTGGTGGTGCGCGCGCTGCTTATCAATTAGGCGTACTTAAATCCATTAGTACTTACCTACCTCGCAACCAAGGTATTCCGTTTCCTATTGTTTGTGGTAGTTCAGCCGGTGCGATAAATGCCACTGGGCTTGCGTGCTATGCCTCATGTTATCACTTAGGCATACGCAAATTAGAGCATGTGTGGAAGAACTTCACCACGCGTCAAGTCTATGGCAGCGGTATTCGTGATGTGTATTCCCATTTAGCGCAAAGTTATTTTCGTAGCTTTCAGTCAACCCTTAATCAAAAACAAGCCAGCAGCTTATTAAATAACGCCCCCCTTCGAAAACTCATTCGTAATCGCTTAGATTTCAAACGTATCGATAACAATGTTGCCAGGGGCTACTTACGAGCGATTAGCATAAGTGCATCGAGCTATAGCACGCACGACTCAATTAGTTACTTTCAAGGTCATCACGACATTGCGCCTTGGCACAGGCAGCAGCGCCGTGGAATAAAAACCGCGTTGCACAGTGAACATTTGATGGCGTCATCTGCTATCCCTTTAGTCTTTCCACCGGTCAAATTAGACGGCGAATTTTTGGGTGATGGCTCCGTACATCAATTATCTCCTTTAAGCCCCGCCATTCATCTGGGCGCTGAAAAAATTATGGTCATTGGTGTTGAGCAACCCGAAAAAGCCCCTAGGTTCACTCAAGTTGCTCACTACCCAAGCAGTTTAGAAATTGCCGGCCATTTGTTAGACACCATTTTCGCCGACACTTTGCGCTCTGATTTAGAACGTATGCAGCGCATTAATCAAACGCTTGAACAATTAACGCCGCAACAGCGCCTACAGAGCCCTTTAAAAACCATAGAGTGTTTAGTCATCAACCCAAGTATCTCGTTTAATGACATGGCTGCACGACACTTTCATCAAATGCCGTCGGGGATTAAATCACTTTTGCGATTAATGGGCTTGCACAACAAAGCTGACTCGTCGTTACTCAGTTATTTAATTTTTGAACAAGAGTACTGTAAGGAGCTAATTGCCCTTGGGATGAAAGATGGGCTCGCCAGAGCAGAAGAGATCCGCACTTTTCTTGGTATATGAGGGCTCCCTTATTAATATAAAAACAGACCGTGAGACAGGAAACCGTGAACAGTGTTACAAAATCACTACTTCCTTGCCGCAATCATATTGAGTTTGTTGAATTAAACTGCGATCACTGTTTAACCAGCCCTGTTTGCGCATAGTACGTAAATTTTCTGCAAGTTTAGGGGCGAGTGCATGATGTTTACGATGAATGAAATGATAGCCATAGCGTACAAGCGATGCTTCTAATTTAAAAAAATAGGTGTCTTGGCTTGCTTGGCAAATAATTTGTTTACCTTCAAGCGTGGTGGCTAAAATTGACTGCACCAAACCTTTATCAAGTAATTTAACCAACGCTTTGGCAGACGACACATACTCACAACTCAGGGCAAATTGTGTGCATATATCTTTTGCTCGCTCAAACCCTACTAGCATCGCGATTTTTTGTTTTTTTGAAAGATCGCATTGGGCTAATTGAACACAGAAAAAACCTGTATTCCCTACCCCTATTGGTTCTTCAACCCGAATAAGATTTGCATAGCGTTGGCCCACAGAGGCAAAACGATAGGCCTCTGCATCGATCTCCCCTGTGTTAACCATCGCTAAACCGCGCTTTGATGGAAGGTAAACCAAGGTAGGATCGATATCGAGATTTTCATACAAACGTTTAAACAAACGCAGCGTACTTTTTTGCGGCACGGGGCCTGCTGCTTCAGTCACATTAATCGTGAACAAATCATGATTTGTATTTGAATTTGACTGCACTTGAAGAGAAAAAAGTAGCGTCATTAAAAGTACAACGTACGTCAGTAACATAGGCTTATTCTTATTTATAGTGTGTTTAATGTAGCACGCAAAAATAAAATCAGCAGTACTTTACACTTACACTTTAATCTAATGTAAGAACAGCAAAAGCCCGCAAAAACAGGTTAATCCTTTTGGGCTTCACCCCTTAATTTTAGCTGTAACCCCTTTAAAAAGTTTCTCAAGAACTGATCCTGACACTCTCGATAATGGCGATTTCCTGGCTTACGGAACAAAGCACTTAATTCGTGCTTGGAAAGACGAAAGTCACTTTTTTGCATAATATCTAGAATATCTTCTGCTTGCAGATTAAGCGCAATTTTGAGTTTCATTAAAATAATGTTGTTGGTTAACACTCGCTCTACTGGAGCAGGTGCGCCTTCTCGCTTGCCGCGTTTTAAGTTAATCAAACCATTTAAGAACAGGGCAAATTGTAAGTCGGTAATTCGAACAAACTCTGGCTCTTCTTCTTTACGCAACCAACTATGTAGTTGGGTTGTTGTCGCTGGGTATTCTGCCTGAGCAAATACGTCGAGCATTTGCTTATCATTAAAGTCAAAAATATAGCGAATACGACGCATCACATCGTTATTAATCATTTGTTATTCCTATTTGGGCACTGGCTCAAAGTCGTCTTTGAGCGTTGAATGGCGCTATCATACCCATGTTGCCAGTAAAGCACGATCAAAACCGCCTGTTGGCGTTAAAGAATAGGCAGCTTTTATGAAAATAACGTTTGTAGGATCGCCGTTCGAGTACTTGCAGGATCAATGACGGCATCAATTTCAAGTACACTCGCCACTTCCGTGGCTTGACCGTTTGCGTATTGTTTTGCAACGAGCTTTTCAAATAACTGTTGACGCGCATGTGGATCCTCTTGCGCCGCAAGCTCTTTACTGAACCCCAATTTAACCGCTCCTTCTAATCCCATACCGCCAAACTCACCGGTTGGCCATGACAACATATATTGCGGTTTCATCGTGCTGCCACCTAACAAGGCCTGTGCGCCAAGGCCGTAGCATTTACGTATCGCCACTGCAATTAAAGGGACAGTTAGCTTAGCACCAGAGGTGAATAACGCTGACAAGCGTCGTACTGCCCCTCGTTGCTCGTGCTCCGGCCCCACCATAAAACCTGGCGTATCGCATAAGCTTATCAGTGGGATTGAGAACGCATTGCATAGGCGCATAAACTCAGCGGCTTTTTCACCGGCTTCTACATCTATCGCGCCGCCTAATACCTTACAATCGCTGGCTAAAACCCCCACCGGCTTACCTTGCATGCGCATAAAGCCAGTAATAATCGCGCCCCCAAACTGGCGCTGTAGTTCTGTAAAGCTGTCTTCATCGCCCAAGATCGCTATTGCTTTTCGTATGTCGTACACAAACCGGCGGTCATCTGGTAACACATCTCTTAGCGCAATCTGCTGAGCGTCTTTCTCAACCTGTTCTTGCGGCGAATATTCAATGGGGCCTTGAAAGTAACCTAAGCAGCGCTTTGCCAATTCTGAGGCATGAATTTCGTCATCGGCAACAATATCCACCACACCGTTCGATGCTTGTGTTTCAATGGGGCCAATGTCTTTTGCGCTCACTTTACCAAGACCGCCTCCTTCAATCATGGCGGGCCCTGCCATACCAATCCAAGACTTTTTTGTTGCTATTCGGATATCTGCCGCACCAAATAATGCCGCGTTACCGGCAAAACAATAACCGTTTGCTATCGCAATGCGTGGCACCACATCACTTAACGCTGCCCAACTGGAAAACGACGCACACTGCAGCCCCGAATTAACGATAGTGATATCAGTATCTCCTGGCCTGCCACCTCCGCCTTCGGTAAACATGATAACCGGTAGAGATTGCGCTTGGGCCACGGCCAGAATACGGTCCAACTTTTGGTGATGAAAGAACCCTTGCGTGCCAGCCAGTACGCTGTAATCATTGATCACTATGGCCGTTTTATAAGCTTGAGTTGATGCAGATGCGCCCTGTGGTCGGTTGATCTCACCTACACCTGTGATGATGCCATCGGCGGCGGTGGCCGTTTTAAGTTGTTGATAATCGCGGCGCTGCCTCTGAGCGGCAACGGCAAACTGCCCATATTCCATAAATTGCTGAACATCGCATATTTGCGCTAGGTTTTGCCGCGCACTTCTAAAACCTTGAGCTTGGCGTTTCGCTAGTTGAGTGCTTCGCACCTCATCAAGAGTCGACGCTTTGCGCTTTTCAAACTCACTTAACGCTTTATCAGTACTGGACATCACTTGTGCTTCTGTTGCTTCTGCTACTGCCAGCTGGCTTTCATCCACAATCTCAAGTAGTTTTTGCTCAACCTCTACTTCATCATCGACCTTGACCCAAACACGTTTAACCCTGCCAGTATGGCTGGCAACAACCGGCAAATCCGTGCCCATGATATGTAAGGTTAAAACAGTTTGCCCTTTGGTGACACTTTGCCCTTGCAAAACAGAGATATCAGAAACAACAGCGATGGAACTAGCAGTGATAATGGACGAATGAGACATAGTACTTCTTAAAGTTAATATAAACGTTAATATAAAAGTGAATAAAAATAGCCAGTTAACTTTGCGAAGTGCAAGTGAACTGAGAAATCCAGAGGTTTTCTTAGCTAAACGGATTAATCGCCTTCCAGTAAAAACCGCTCAGCTCGCTCAACACGCCTGGGTTTTCCGCTGATCACCAGTACATCACCTATACTTAGCACTGTGTCTGATGGAGGGCTTTCTAATTCAATATTGTCTCTACGCAGACCCTTAACCTTCACCCCCGAACGGGTAATATTCAGCTCTGTTAGAGACTTACCTACCGCAAATGCGTTATTTGCAATAACCACGGCATGCATAAATTCCAATTTGTCTTGTTTTTCATAGCTTAATTCTGTGGTTTCACCGGGGAAGAAACCATGCATGTTGCCATAGTGCCCTTTGCGCTCTTTACGCACCCGTTTCAAAATGCGTGACATTGGAATACCTGACAAATGCAACACCTGAGACACCAACATCAAGCTCCCCTCTAGAATTTCAGGTACCACCTGACTGGCACCTGCACTGTATAGTTCGCTCATACGGTAGTCTTTACGAGTGCGCACAACGATAGGTAAATCTGGATACAAACTTGAGATAAGCTGAATAACTGCCATCGCTTTATTGTGCTCGTCAAAGGTAATAAGCACGAGCTTCGCTCTTTCTATCCCCACCGCTCTGAGGATATCTTTTTGCCGAACATCACCAAAATATACCGGCTGACCGGCACTTTGACTTTCGTGTACCCGCACTGGATCGGCGTCAATCACTAAATACGGGATCGCCTCGCTTTTCAGTAGGCGGCTAACGGACTGACCGACCCGACCAAAGCCCATGATTATCACATGGTCATGCATCTGCTCGTGTTGACTGGCAAGGGTTTCACTGGCCTCTAACGCCGGAGCTGGCGCATTGACAATTCGCTTGGCAAAATCAGAGCTTCGGGTCACTAGCCAAGGCGTCATCGCCATACTTAAGATACCAATACTGAGAATAAGCGAGCCAACTTGCGTAGAAAGAATGTTGTGATCCACTGCCAGAGCGGCGATCACAAAACTAAACTCACCCATTTGGCACAACTTAAAACCTGCTGCCCATGCGTCCTCTTTTGGCACACCGAACAACCCGCCTGCTAAACGAATGATGATCACTTTAATTAGCAGCATTCCGCCTAAGCCCAATAATGCCCAGTGCCACTGTGCTAATAAATCAGTGAGATTCAGCCGCATACCTATGGTAATAAAAAACAGCCCCATCAAAATATCTCGAAACGGCCGAATGTCCGCTTCTAATTGGTATTTATATTGACTCTCACCCAGCATCATGCCGGCTAAAAATGCCCCTAGCGCCATAGACAAACCGAACGAATAAGTCAGACCAGCAGCCATTAACGCGACCAAAATAGTGGTTAATACGAAAAGCTCATCAGTGCGCGTTTGGGCAACTTCGGTAAATACCCTAGGGAGTATCCATTTACCGACAGACATCAGAATAAATACCACCACTACGCCTTTAACAATCGATAAGGAAATAGCCACACCGAGACTTTGCCCACCGTCAATGGCTAAAAGCGGTACCACGATTAATAAGGGAACTACGGCTAAATCTTGAAAAAGCAGAATACTCACTGCCATTTGCGCGCGGGACGTATTTAAAATACCCATGTCATTGGTTTGTTTGATGACAATCGCGGTCGAGGAAAGCGCCACAATACTGCCAACGATAATCGCGGCTGGTAAACCAACTCCGAGCAGCATGCTAATGCCCATAAACGCCACTGTGGTCAGTAACATCTGGCCTAAGCCTACGCCAAATACCATTTGTCGCATGGCAATCATCTTCGGCAGAGAAAACTCTAGCCCCAGAGAAAACAGAAGAAAAACCACCCCCAACTCAGCAAATGTTTGCATGTCTTCAGGGTGTTCAAATAACGCAAGTAAATCGGGACCGGCAAGAATACCGCAATACAAGTAGGCCAAAATAGGCGGCAAGTTTATGCGCTTAAACAACCACACACTTGCCACGGCGACGGCCATTAATATTACTATATTTGAAAAAATCCCATGCATTACAAGGGTTACCACCTCTTATCCGATAAAATCCATTTTTGGGCACGAATACTGCTTAGACTAAGCATTACCGTAAATCAGAGTGCTATTTATAGCGAGTTCGCCAATTTTTTGGCAGGAGTCAGTGGTGGAACAACTTAATCAGCTTTATGAACAACACGTGGGTGAAAATGTATTTAATCCAGGTCATTACGCCCCTGTTTTAAATCAACATGAACTCAGTGCTTTCTTTCAAAAATGGTTAACCACTATTGACCTGACCGTACTTAGCGAGCTATTTTTTCAGCAACTGCAAAATACGTTACCCCTGTGTGGCTTAAAAATCCAGTGTAATCACAACGACATTCACTATGGAGAGCTAGCGAAAAGTCGACATCATAAACACTTAGCTGTGCGCCAAGATGAAAAGCAAATCGCTATGATCCACTATGCATTTTCTCGTACGTTGGCCGTGCGCGAATGGCAAATCGTACAGCAGTTGCACATGTTATTTAAAAACCCGTTAAAAAACGGCCTAGAATATGAACGCATAAAACTTGCAGCGACTAGAGATAACTTAACAGCACTAAGAAACCGCAGCAGCTTTAATGACACCATGCATCGCCTATTTAGTCATGCAAAACGCCAACCCAGTCAATTTGCGCTTTTAGTTATCGACCTTGATAAGTTTAAACAAGTGAACGATCAATACGGCCATTCACATGGGGATAAAATACTTATCGCCTGCGCTGACACTATTTCAGCCAGTTTGCGTGACACGGATTTTGCCTTTCGCTACGGCGGTGACGAATTCTGTTGCCTACTCACAGACACCTGTATTAATTCCTGTGCACAAATTTCACAACGTATCCAACTGGCGTTTAAACAAAATAACTTTCTCGCTCAGCACGATATTGGCTGCAGCATCGGCAGTGCTATTTATCAACAAGGCGACACAGAACATAGCCTGTTTAAGCGCGCAGACGCCGCCATGTATCGCAATAAAAAGTAAGCCCTCTGCTCATACTTCATTAGAATACCTAGTCCCTTTCACAGCAAGTTCACTTGCTGAATAGATATCTATACTTAAAAAGTGATTGAGCTTATCCATGGTTCAATATAACGTTGTGTCATAACAACAAGATACCTATGAACACGGTTAGATGGATTTAGTGTGATTAAGATACCTCCTCAGGCTCCCATCAGTGAGCTACATGTGTTAGTCATTGATGGCCAATCTTTAGTACAAGACACCATAAAGTCAGCATTTCATGAAGTAGGCATTGAACATGTTCGCTGTGCGCAAAATGCTTTTTACGCTATCCGTCTGTGTGAACATATCCGTTTCGACATTATCTTAGTAGCATTTGACGTGCGCAGTGATAAAGACGGCTTTAACCTTTTGGAAGAAATGCGCTTTAAAGGGTTTATTGCTAAAACCACCAGCGTCATTTTTCTCAGCGCTGATACCTCCCCAGAACTGGTCAATTGCGTAATGGAGCTTCAACCCGACGATTTTTGGGTTAAGCCATTGGATAAATATCGCGTTGCCCAGCGTATTAATCATATTTTAAAGATTAAAAGCCAATTGTATCGTTTGAACTATTGCTTCGATCATCAAGAATACCCAAGCGCTATTTACCTAGCACAACGTCAACTTGAAGACGAATCACTTGCTCAATATCGACCGCAAATCAATCGCTTAATCGGTCGCTGTTTATTTAACTTGCAGGAATATGCTGACGCAGAAACGTTTTACCGAACTTTGCTCAAAGAATGTGACTACGGCTGGGTGGCAGTGGGGTTAGTCAGAACCTTATTACAGCAAGATAAGATAGTAGAAGCACAAGCGCTAGCAGATGATTTATTAGAGCGCGACGATACCCGCTTTGCTACATACGATGCCCTCACCGAATATTACATTAGCCAAGAAGACTATGAGAAAGGGTATGAGCTGATAAAAGAAGCCAGCAAGCTAGCCCCGCGTAATATTCAGCGACACCGAAAAGCATGGGATCTTGCTCGCCTTAATCACGATCCTATGGGCCAATATCTGGCCACGCAGAATATGGCAAAATATGCTAAAAACTCAATTCATGACAGTCCCGAGCTTATTCTCAATGTGATACGCGCAGGCATAGACTTAGCCAGCACGGTCTCAACCACGCAAGCGAAGAACTTGCTAGCAGAGACTGAGCGCAAACTACTCAATGTCCAACAAGAGTTTGCTCATATCAATGGCTTTAAAAATCAATTGATTGTGATCCAAGCGCGGCTATTAAGCTTGAAAGACAAAAAACAGCAAGCAGAACAATTGATGCAAGAGCAAGCTCAGGTTAACAGCTGGCATTCGGTTGAAGACAATTTAGATAAGGTCAAAGCGTTTCATGAGATTGGTCAACGAGAGCAATCATTAGCGATTCTTGAGCGTATGAAAGAACAAATCAACGGCAATGATTTTACCAACCAAGTCATGGCTGAATATTTAGAGCAAGAACAATTTGAACGTACCGAGATCCACCACAATCCCAAGGAATTGGCGGAAATGGCCTCAGTACACTACAAAAACAAACGCTTTTCTCCAGCCTATAAGCTGCTCACTCAAGCACTACAGTTATCCCCTAAAAACACCAATATTGGCCTAAGTTTGTTAAAGGTACTGACACGATTAGCCCAAGATGATGGCCTAAATGAAGAGCAAGAAAGCGGTTTAAAGCACTGCAAGACCCTATTAAAAACCGCTGACCTAAGTACGCAGCAAAAGCTGAAGCAAGCGCAATACCTTGATTCAATAAAGCAACATCAAGCGACGCGTTATTAAGCACAATGCAAAAACTCATCACGACCTAAATATGAAACCTTTCGTTTTTCAGGTTAAAGGAGATTACTATTGTGTTAACTAACGCTAATTCACCTGCGTAATTCGGATGATCTCTTTGCTATGACGATAATTTCTCAAACTGCGTCCTTAGAAATGCTGATAGCGGTCGTCGATAACGGGGGCTTTAGTGCAGCAGCTAAACAACTCGACACCCAAGTTGCTCGTGTGTCGCGCGCTATTGCTAAGCTAGAGCAAGATCTTGATTGCACCTTATTAAATCGCACCACGAGGCGCGTGGAGCTAACCCAAGAAGGGCTGTTTTTTGTTAATGAGGTACGAGTTAGTTTACAACAGCTCAATTACGCAGAATCTAGATTACGCGAACTCAAGCAAACGCCTACGGGCAACTTAAGAGTCGATGCAGCCTCTCCTTTTATGCTTCACCAATTAACCCCATTAATAGCAGGTTTTCGAGAAGCTTATCCTCTGATCGAATTGGAGTTAATTTCCAATGAAAGCATCATCGATTTAATTGAAAAACGTACGGATGTGGCTATTCGCATAGGCCAGCTAGAAGACTCGAACTTACACGCCAGGTTATTGGGAAACAGTCAGCTGCATTTAGTCGCCAGCCCAGCCTACTTACAGAGTTTATCCGCCCCGATGACCCTAGAAACCCTATCGGAATGTAGCATCATTGGCTTCGCCCATTCAGCTAATCTGAATAATTGGCCTTTAAAGCACAGGTTACCCAAACCGCTCAAACCTAATATTTTAGGCAGCAGTGGTGAAACTATTCGTCAACTTTGCTTACAAGGCAACGGTGTTGCCTTGTTGTCTGACTTTATGATCGCTAAGGACGTGCGTGAGGGCAAGTTGCTCAAAGTACTCCAAGGAAGTGTGATAAGCCCGCACCCAAGAGAGCAAATAAACGCGGTATATTATAAAAACACCGCTCTATCTTCTCGTATCAGTGCGTTTCTGGATTATATACAGGACAAACTCACACTTTAAGGGTAGACCTTAATGCTTATCAAAAAAGTCTTTGTTGCGTATGTACTTGTGCATGTAATGATAAGAAATAGGTGAGATAAGCCAGCTAGTGAGAGTTTTGTATAAACGCACAGATGGTCGTATGTTTTCGTAAATTCGTTCATTATGCAGCCAAAGATTGCGCCCCACATGTTTGAATATACCCGGCAAAGGCGGCAAAAAGGTAATAATGTCTAAATCGCAACAGATACGATAAGTTCGACGGTGAAGCGTATAATGTTTGTTAAAGCTTCTAAACCCTGTAGATGGCTGGCCAAAGGTCACAACCCTGCGCACTGGCGTATCAAAGCGTCTTTCTAGCCAATCCGCCGTCAAAATTGCCATAGCACCGCCTGATGAGTGCCCTGTTAAACTAATTCTCTTTCCATTCGCTATCAATGGCGCTAATACTTTTTCAATCTGCTGATAGATACTCAGCGCTTCATCTTCGGGCTCGGCCCCCGCAACCTTTTGGTTGAGCAACCTATCGTAACCATAGTGAATGTAATAGACGATATTGCCGAAACGCTTTCGTTTGGGAAAACAACACAAGTTCGTTAACCAATCACTCAATACTTGCGAGCCACGAAATACCACTATCACTTCTTTCTTTTTTTCTTGCCATAAAATGCGCGCTAATACATGGCCTTGGCGATTTTTGATCGCCACGTGTCCGTGCTCTGAGAAACCCAGCTCTACATGATCAAAGGTTTTTGGGTAGGCCAATTTGCATAACACTGCATAGCGTTCATATTGGTAGCGTTTGAGTTTTTTCAAGTAGCGAAAAGAGGTAGTCAGACAATGCTTGCAGGCTACTGATGTTTTATGACACTCCCGTGACTAACATGGCAGAATTGTGTTAAATCTTATTACGAAACCTTATTCACCTGAATAACTTAAGCCGTACGCGAAGTCCCCACGCGCGCGTAAATCAGCACTGTGTTGGCTAGGCAAAAACGCGCCTTTTCGTAACAAACCCACAATCCGTTCATTCTGAGAGATAACCGCAATCTGACTGCGCTCCCAAGGCGCTATATGCCACTGCTTAAACCATTGTTTGAGGGGCTTAGAGTGCGGTGAATTTTGTGGGGTAAAGCGCCGCGAAAAGCCGCCGAAAGAGAGCGTAACTTGGCCAAACTCTGGGCTATTATCTGGGCTATCAATAGCCAAGAATGACTTACTGCCTCCCCAATCTTGTGCCCTAACAAGCTCAACACATCCTAACGACAGAGGGAGTTCGTATTTCTTCGATAAGCTTAGTATTGTGCTATACGACTTAACGTCTTTGGGTACAGTAATCACATACAAGGCGTCTTCAAACCGCCTGAACTGCCAGCTTTGCCACTGAATAATTGGGTTTGCATCTTGAGCTGAAAGCAATAACTCATTGCTCAACTGGGTCAATATTGCTTGGCTTGGGCTTAGAATATTCTGCTCATCTAGCCACAAACGCACTACTTGTAACCGCCAAGCCTCTGTCAGCGCCAAAAGCCCCTTAACACATAAGGTATTATTGGGTTTTCGCAACGGCTGTAACTTTTCTAGGGACACCTCATCTAACAAGGCTTGCTGCTCGGCACAAAGCTTGGCACTGCGTGATACCGACTGTGCAATATGCGGCCAACGCTCATTGAGCAAAGGCGCGACATCACGGCGAATAAAGTTGCGCTCAAAATCAGTATTTTGATTAGACTCATCTTCTTGCCACACAAGCGACTGCTCTTTAGCATAGTGCTGAATTTGCTGCTGGCTAATATCCAACAAGGGTCTAAAAAAGTGCACATTGTGCTGCGAGGCATCCAGTTTAGCACTGGTAAAATAAGCACCCATTCCGCTCAACCCTTTTGGGCCCGCGCCTCTTTTTAGTTGTAGCAACACGGTTTCTAATTGATCGTCTTGATGCTGAGCAAGCATGATGGTGCTGTCTGTGGGCGCCATTTCAACTAGTTTGGCATAACGCGCTTCTCGCGCTTGGGCTTCAATCCCTTTGCCATTTGAAAAATCTAGTGCCACCTTGGCGCTTGCGAACTCTACATTGAGAGCATCGCATACGTCGGCGCAATGCTGTTGCCACAAATCGGCATTCTCACTCAAACCATGATGAATGTAGATAGCGCTGAGTGTAAAGGGTGTTTTTTTTGCCTGCTGTAATCTCCACAGTGCATGCAGTAGCACGTGTGAATCAATGCCAGCACTGTAAGCGACAACAAAATGTCGTGAGGGTAAAAGAGATGGGGTAAGCCCAGATATTTGCCGTTCTAGATGTTCAAGTAAAGACATAGCTGCCAGCGGAGTTGCGATAACGTTAGCGCATTAACATACAAGTCAACGCGCTAAACGTGCGCTGCCTAGATTACAGGCAGCGAATT
Organism: Paraglaciecola chathamensis S18K6; assembly: GCA_000314955.1. Taxonomy (GTDB): domain Bacteria; phylum Pseudomonadota; class Gammaproteobacteria; order Enterobacterales; family Alteromonadaceae; genus Paraglaciecola; species Paraglaciecola chathamensis. The sequence continues at coordinate 96,415 of BAEM01000034.1, forward strand.
AATTTTAACAGTAACCAAACGACATGAGTCGCTCATAACGTTGATCGAGTAGTTCATCAACAGACAAGCTTCTTAGCTGTGCAAGTTGCTGTTTAATTGTCGCCTTTAAGTTCGCTGCAGCGATGTCGTGATCGCGATGAGCGCCACCTAGGGGCTCTTCAACGATCGTATTAATCAAGCCTAATTCTTTAATTTGCCCTGCAGCTACACCCATAGCTTCAGCAGCTTGAGGCGCTTTTTCAGCGCTTTTCCAAAGAATAGATGCACAGCCCTCAGGTGAGATAACAGAATAGGTACTGTATTGCATCATATTAACGCGATCGCCTACACCTATGGCTAACGCTCCACCAGACCCACCTTCGCCGATAACCGTGCAAATAATAGGTACTTTAAGTCCAGCCATGACTTTTAGATTGCGCGCAATAGCTTCACTTTGACCACGTTCTTCCGCGCCTACGCCAGGGTAGGCTCCTGGTGTATCGATAAAGGTAATGATCGGCAAGTTAAAACGCTCGGCCATTTCCATCAAACGTAAGGCTTTGCGGTACCCTTCAGGTTTTGGCATACCAAAGTTACGTTTTACTTTCTCTTTGGTATCACGACCTTTTTGGTGACCAATCACCATAATAGGTTGCTCGTCTAGCATCGCCAAACCACCGATAATCGCTTTGTCATCGGCAAACGCACGATCACCCGCTAACTCATCAAATTCGCTGAAAATACGCGGGATATAATCCAAGGTATAAGGACGCATAGGATGACGAGCAAGTTGAGAAACTTGCCATGCGCCTAAATCGGCGAATATTTTCTTGCTCATTTCCGCGCTTTTTTCGCGCAGCTTTGTGATTTCTTCCTCGATACTAATATCGAATTCACCGCCTTGATTAACCAAACGCAATCCCTCAATCTTCGCTTCAAGATCGGCAATTGGTTTTTCGAAATCCAAAAAGTTCAAGCTCATTCCACACCTAATTTGTTTATTCGTGAACAGATGTAATATCTGTCAAAATCAATGAAACACCAGCTCAACATGCTCTTTACCGAACTGCTGCTGTAATTCAAAAAGTAACTGGTCCTCAGGGGTTACATACCACTGGGCACCTAAAGCCAATGTCACCTCTGCATCCGGATGTACAACATGGGCTTGTACCGGACAGCTGCCACCTTGATAAGGCGTTAATATTGCTTGCAGTTTAGCGAGTGTTGATGCATTACACCAGCTCGAATCAAACTGCATGCTTAACCATTTTGCGTTCTTTTCCCTCGCCTGGACTATGTCCATGGCATCGCGGGCGCCTATTGTATTGCCCCCAGAAAATTCATCAAAGCTGACCTGTCCACTTACCACCAATATTCGGTCAGATTGCAGTATTTCCTCGTATTGTTCAAACAAATCGGGGAAAAAACGTACATCTATCCTAGCACTTTTATCATCCAATGTGACAATACCCCAGCGCCGTCCTCTTTTATTAGTCATGACGCGTACGCCCAGTACTAATCCTACCGCGTAGGACACGACATCTTTATTAGTCGGTTTCAGATCAACCAAGCGGCCGGTGCAGTAGTGTCTAATCTCTTGCAAATATTGATTAATTGGATGACCGGTTAAATATAAACCTAAGGTATCTTTTTCACCGTCCAACCATACTTTTTCTGGCCAAGGCGGCACTTTAACGAAGGCTTGCTCTACTTGCTCAGGCTCAGTGGTTAATAGACCAAACATATCACTTTGCCCATGAGACTCAGCTTTAGCGTGCTGATCCGCAGCGGCAATGGCTTCAGGCAATGTCGCCATAATTGATGCGCGGTGAGGGCCAAGGTTATCTAATGCCCCAGCGTAGACGAGCTTTTCAAGCACTCGCTTGTTTATACGCTTAGTATCTACTTTGGCGCAGAAATCGAACAAGTCTGTGAATTTTTCGTGATTCTCCCGCGCTTCAATGATGGCCGCAATAGGTCCTTCACCGACGCCTTTTATCGCGCCTATGCCGTAAACAATTCGCCCTTCGCTATCAACAGTGAACTTATAACTACCAGCGTTCACATCTGGAGGTAGCAAGGTGATGCCCATCCGCTGACATTCATCCACTAAGGTGACGATTTTGTCCGTGTTATCCATATCAGCTGACATTACCGCCGCCATGAACTCAGCAGGGTAATGTGTTTTCAACCAAAGTGTTTGGTAAGAAACTAACGCATATGCGGCAGAGTGAGATTTGTTGAAACCATAGCCCGCAAACTTCTCAACCAGATCAAAGATCTTTATCGCCAATTCTGGATCAATGTTATTATTTTTCGCGCCTGTCTCAAATGACTCACGCTGCTTGGCCATCTCTTCGGGTTTCTTCTTACCCATAGCTCGGCGCAGCAAATCCGCGCCACCTAGGCTGTAACCAGACATTTCCTGCGCAATTTGCATAACTTGCTCTTGGTACAGGATGATGCCGTAAGTAGGCTCAAGAATTTCTTTCAAGCATTCATGTTGGTAAGTCGCATCTGGATAGGAAATGGCTTCTCGGCCATGTTTACGGTCAATAAAGTTATCAACCATGCCTGATTGCAAAGGGCCTGGTCTAAACAGCGCCACCAATGCGATGATATCTTCGAAACTATCTGGGCGAAGTCGCTTGATCAAATCCTTCATACCACGGGACTCTAACTGGAATACCGCGGTGGTTTCTGAGCGTTGCAGTAACTTAAACGACTTTTTGTCATCCATTGGTATCGCCAGAATATCAATATCAATTCCCTTGCCACTGGAAATCATATCGATGGCCCATTGAATAATCGTCAACGTACGCAAACCCAAGAAATCGAACTTAACTAAACCAGCGGTTTCAACGTCATTTTTATCAAATTGGGTAACCGGGTTTTTGCCCTCATCATCACAATAAAGCGGAGCGAAATCGGTAATTTTATCCGGGGCGATAACCACACCACCGGCGTGTTTACCTGCATTTCGTGTTACCCCTTCAAGAATACGCGCCATGTCGATCAGATCTTTTACTTCTTCGTCATAAGCGTAAAGCTCAGGGAGACGCGGCTCTTCTTCAAACGCTTTGGTTAGTGTCATGCCCGGTGTAGGGGGGATAAGCTTAGAGATGCGATCAACAAAGCCATAAGGATGACCTAACACACGCCCTACATCACGCACTACGGCTTTTGCTGCCATGGTACCAAAGGTAATAATTTGCGATACCGCGTCACGGCCGTACATTTCGGCAACGTGATCGATAACCTCGTCTCGTCTGTCCATACAGAAATCAACATCGAAATCCGGCATTGATACCCGTTCTGGGTTCAAGAATCGCTCGAATAGCAAATCGAATTCAAGAGGATCCAAGTCGGTTATCCCCAAGGCGTATGCAACCAATGACCCTGCGCCTGACCCACGGCCAGGACCAACAGGAATACCGTTGTCTTTACTCCATTGGATAAATTCCATTACGATCAAGAAGTAACCTGGGAACCCCATTTGGTTGATAACCACCAACTCTACTTTTAAACGCTCGTCGTATTCAGGGCGTTTGGCGAGTCGCTCTTCTTCATCTGGAAATAAAAAGGCTAATCGCTTTTCCAATCCCTCTTCAGAGACCTTAACCAAGAAATCAGCAATCGACATATCCCCGGTAGGGAAATCCGGCAAAAAGTAAGTGCCCAATAACACTGACACATTGCATCGTTTAGCAATCTCGACGGTGTTTTCGATCGCCTGAGGAATGTCGGCAAATAGCTCACACATTTCCTCACTGCTGCGCATGTATTGTTGTTCACTGTATAATTTGGGCCGCCTAGGATCGTTCAGCGTGTAACCATCGTGAATAGCCACACGAATTTCATGGGCCTCAAAGTTATCAGGGGAGATAAAACACACTTCGTTGGTGGCGACCACAGGTAAATTATGCTGCCCTGCCCACTCAACGGCTCGGTGAATGTAATCCTCTTCACCGACGCGCGCTGTGCGTGTTAACTCTAAATAGAAACGATCAGGAAAATGCTCTTGGTAAAATGCAGTGGCTTTTTCGGCTAGCCCCACATTACCTTTGGTGAGGTATACGCCTAAGTCGCCCATGCGACCACCCGACAGAATAATCACGCCTTCACTGTGTTCGGCTAACCATTCTTGGTCTATCACCGCCTTGTCTTGCACACTTCCGCGTAAATAGGCTTTGGAAATGAGCAAGGTGATATTTTTATAGCCTTTGTTATTGGCCGCCAAAAGCGTTAGCCGAAAAACATGATCTTCAAGTGCTGATGATTGCACCCAAAAATCGGTTCCTATTATCGGTTTGATGCCATTTGCATGCGCTTGCTCGTAAAACTTCACCAAGCCACACATGTTCATTTGGTCTGTCAAGGCAACAGCGGGCATATTTAATGATTTCACTTGGGAAATCAGTGGCTTGACTTTATTCAAACCATCCAGCATGGAGTAATCACTGTGCACTCTTAAGTGTACAAATTTACAATCAGACATTTAGTTTCCTGCCAACTGTCCACCGCGTTGCACTAATGATAATTGCACGGGTTTAAAGCTCATTCGATACTCAGGTAAAGGGCCAAATTCAGCCAGTTTTTCAAGGTGTGCTTTGGTTGGGTAGCCTTTATGTTGGCCAAATCCATATTCAGGGTATTTCTCATGCAAAGCAGTCATTTCTGCGTCTCTAGTGACTTTGGCAATAATCGAGGCGGCTGATATTTCAGCATATAAGCTGTCCCCTTTAACCACAGCTTCACATGCGTAGTTCCACTTTGGGCAACGATTACCGTCTACCCGCACAAAGGTAGGTTGAGTCGCTAGCCCCTGCACTGCCCGCGTCATAGCAAGCATGGTGGCATGTAAGATATTCAACTCATCAATTTCTTCTGGGGATGCTCTACCTACGCTCACAGAAAGCGCATTTTGCATAATGAGATCAAACAAGGCTAAGCGTTTCTTCTCGGATATTTTTTTCGAATCGGCTAGCCCAGCGATCGGCTTAGAAGGGTCGAGAATAACCGCTGCCGTCACCACATCCCCCACTAGAGGACCGCGGCCTACTTCGTCGACACCTGCTATTAACTGAGTCATTTAGTTACTCTCTTGATTAGGTTCAATCAGTGCCAAGACAGCTCTGGCCGCTTGGGCATCGGCGTCTTGCTTGAGCACTTCGTGAAGCTGAGTAAAACGCGCGACGAGTGCGGTTTTATCTTCGTCACTCTGGGTAAAATAATGTAATAATTTTTTGGCAATATTTTGCGGGTTAACGTCTTCTTGCAGTAGTTCTGGTACTAGCTCTTCGTCCGCAAGAATATTTGGCAATGCGAAATATTTAGCGATATATAGGCGCTTCATCATCTGATGTGTCAACCAGCTCATGCGGTAAGCAACCACCATAGGCCGCTTACATAACATCGCTTCTAATGTGGCGGTGCCTGACGCTAATAACACTGCATCAGAGGCTGTCATCACCTCACGGGCATGGCCAATCACCACTCGATAATTAACATTTACCGTGTGCTCTCGCATATAGTCTTCGACTTGGCGTTTTCGTTCTTTATTCACCACAGGAATGAGTACAGATAAATCACTCACTTCTTTGGCTAGCAATTCTGCGCTTTGCATGAATATATCAAGCAACAAGTTCACTTCACTATGACGACTACCGGGCAGCAATGCGAGCACGCGCTCTTCTGTGCGAACTTTCAGTGCCCTACGAGCAGCTTCTTTGTCAGGCGCTATCGCAATGCTGTCAGCCATGGTATGACCTACAAACTGACATGGAATGTTGTGTTTATCGTAAACCTGCTTCTCAAAAGGAAACAAGCTTAGTACCAGATCCGTTGCTTTAGCAATCTTGAAGACCCGCTTTTCGCGCCATGCCCAAACCGTAGGGCTGACGTAGTGTACGGTTTTAATACCCGCGTTTTTAAGAGGAAGTTCTAGGCGTAAATTGAAATCAGGGGCATCAACACCGATAAAAATATCTGGCGGGTTAGCGATAAAATGCTGGTATAAACTTTTACGTACAAACAATAATCTGCGTATACGCGACAACACTTCAACAAGGCCCATTACGGACAACTCTTCCATGTCGAAAATTGTTGTGCAGCCTTGCGCTTGCATGCGGGGACCGGCTATCCCCTCAAACGTTGCATTAGGGTATTGCTGTTTGATCTTACTGATTAAACCAGCGGCTAGTATATCGCCGGATGTTTCACCGGCGACAATTCCTACTCTGATGTTTTTTTCGCTCATGGCTTAGCGCACGATACCTCGTGAAGAGGTCGCCACAAAATCCGCCATCATTTTAACTTCAGGCGTGGTTACTGCCATTTCATTTAGTAACTCTACGGCTTCGTCTGCGCGATGGCCGTTACGGTATAATACTTTATATGCACGGCGTAATTGCATGATTACGTCTTTATCAAAACCACGGCGTTTCAGGCCTTCGCTATTGATTCCATGAGGTGTGCTTTTATCACCACCAATCATGACATATGGCGGTACGTCACGCAGTACAATGGCTCCACCTGCGACAAAACTGTGTGAACCGATATGACAAAACTGATGGAACGCAGTCATACCGCCCAAAATCACATGGTCGCCAACGTGTACGTGGCCCGCTAATGTGGCATTATTTGCCAAAATACTGTTGTCACCCACGACGCAATCATGGGCAACATGGGCATAGGCCATAAACAAATTATTTGAGCCGATTTGGGTTAAACCTTTGTCTTGGGTTGTACCACGATGAACAGTCACAGATTCGCGAAAGACGTTGTTGTCGCCTACGACGAGGCGGGTCAGCTCGCCCGCATATTTCTTGTCTTGGCAATCTTCACCAATGGAGCCAAATTGGAAAAAACGATTGTTTTTCCCAATGACAGTATGGCCTTTAACCACCACATGAGATTCAAGCACAGTTCCTGCGCCAATCTCAACATTAGCGTCGATAAGGCAGTAAGGACCAATTTTTACACCCTCGGCGATAATCGCCGATGGATGAATAATAGCTGTAGAATGTATCACGTTATAATTTCCGCATTGCACACATGAATTCGGCTTCACAAACGTCTTTACCGTCTACGCTGCCAACCCCATGAAATTTCCAGATACCACGGCGCTCTTTGATTAGTCGCACATTCATATCTAAACGGTCACCAGGAACAACAGGTTGCTTAAAGCGCGCTTTGTCGATACCAGCATACAAGTATAAGTCGTCGCTGTTTCCTGCTGTTTTAAACCCTAAAACGCCAGCTGCCTGTGCTAACGCTTCTAAAATTAATACCCCTGGAAAAATAGGTTTACCCGGAAAATGCCCCGTAAAACACGGCTCATTGAAGGTGATATTTTTATAGGCTGTGATCGATTCACCTAAAGTGTAGTCAGTAACGCGATCAAGTAATAAAAATGGGTAACGGTGGGGTAAAAGCTCAAGAATCTCTTCAATTCCAAGCTGATTGATATTATTAACCAACAGGTTATCTCCTCAATAAAGTCACCTAATTGGCGAGGCGACTTATTTTAAATGCGATTTTTCGAGTGTTTTGACACGCTGATTGAGGGTGCTAAGGTTACGCAACGCCACTGCATTTTTTCGCCACTCTCGGTTTTCAATAGCGGGCATTCCGGAAGAGTAAACGCCAGGTTTGTCTATGGCCTTGGTGACCATACTCATACCCGTAATATAAACGTTATCACAAATTTCCATATGTCCGTTAATTGCCACCATGCCACCAATCGTACAATTGCGGCCAATAGTAACACTTCCGGCGACAACTGTGCATCCAGCGATAGCTGTGTTCTCACCTATAATCACATTGTGCGCCACTTGGCATTGATTATCGATAATTACACCATCACCTATTATGGTGTCATCAAGTGCACCACGGTCTATCGTACTACTGGCTCCTACCTCGACACGGTCTCCTAAGATAACCGTACCTAATTGCGGTATTTTTACCCAACGGCCTTTGTCATTTGCATAACCAAAGCCATCAGCACCAATAACAGTAGCAGACTGAATCAAACAATCTTGCCCCAGTACAACGCGATGATACAGAGTGACATTTGCCCACAGCTTAGTATTGGTGCCAACACTTACGTCTTTACCAATAAAACAGCCGGGGCCAATTTGTACGTTATCTGCTAGCTTAACACCCGATTCAATAACGGCATGCGCGCCAATACTAACGTTTTCACCCAATTCAACACCATCAGCAATCACCGCTAAAGGTGAAATGCCGTCGGCCGAACGAGGAGTAGAGTCAAGTAATTGTGCTGCGAGTGCAAACCCAACATAGGGATTGTCCATCACTAATGCTGAGCACTGACAATGCGATAAATCTTCAGATTTTAAAATAACGGCCGAAGCGGCCGTTTTTTCAAGCTGGCTACGATACCGACTATTCGACAAAAATGAAATCTGACCATTGCCCGCAGATGCCAAAGTAGACAGTGAATGAATTTTAGTATCAGCACTATCGTTTTGGGCTAAATGTAACGTGGCACCAATTTTATCAGCTAATTGCTGCAAGCTAACTATTTGCTTCAAAGCCAGACCTTTTTATCGATTTTATTTACAGTCCTAATGGACCTATTTAACTTTACTAACCTGCTCTAATACTTTCTTAGAGATATCGTCTTCTGGGTTAATAAATGCAACAGCATTGGCGTTTAAAATAACGTCATACTTTTCTTTTGCTGCAACAACGTCAATTGACTGCTTGATGAAACCTAGCAATTTATTTTGCTCTTCTTTCAAACGGCCTTGTACTTCTTGTTGAAGAGGCTGAGCTTTGGCTGCGTACTCTTCACGAAGCGCATTAATTTTGCCTTCAAGTTCAGTTTTCTCTTTGCTGCTCATCGTCGCAGCATCACGTTGATTTTTCTCGATGTAATACTTAATGTCTTTTTCTAAGCGGCTTACTTCTTCAGTTTGGTCTTTAAACTCCGCCGCTAAGTCCTGCTGAATTGTGGCAGCTTGAGGCATAGATTGGAAAATACCTTGTACGTTAACTGCACCGATTTTCTGTTCTGCCATAGCTGCACTACTGAATGCTGCTGCGCTAATTAACGCCCCTGCTACAAGACTTTTCGTAAATGTTTTCAAAAGATACTCCTGATTTTTAATCGTTATTTTTCTCAGCACTAAACAATACTGGATTTAGAATGTTTGACCAATGTTAAAAGAGAAAAACTTCGTGTCATCCCCTTCTCTTGATTCAATCGCTTTAGAGAAGCTGAATACCATAGGTCCCATAGGCGACAACCATTGTACAGAAAGACCACCTGAAGCTCTATACAACTTATAATCACTGTAATCTTCCAGTGGATCATTGTTAAATTGTTGATTAAGCGTTAGATCTTTATACCGGTCATACCTAAATTCAGTATCCCAAACGTTACCCACATCAATGAACAAGCTTGTGCGTACTGAGTTATCGAAGTCAGCTTCCACAAACGGAGTCGGCACGATGAGTTCCACTCCCCCTAAGATCATGGCGTTACCGCCCAATGAGCGAGATGAAATTGTTACTGTGTCATTTTCTGGGCTACCGTAAATAATATTGCCATCGATGTCGCGAATAGCCGAAGGTGTCAACTGAACACCACGAGGGCCTACAGTATTATTTTCGAAACCACGTAATGAATCATTACCACCTGCACCAAAGTTTTGGTTAAACGGTAGAATCTGGTCAACCCCATTGGCTGTACCATAACCGTTACCATAACCTAACTTCAAGCGAGCCAAGAACGACCAGCGTTGATTGCGTGATAATGGGAAATAAAATTTAGTATCCACTTCAGTTTTGAAATAATTCACGTCCGAGTTCGGCGTTGTGATGCTGAATGATGCTCGTTGCGATGAGCCTGCAGTCGGGAATACACCACGGTTCAACGTAGAACGTATCCAAGCAACTGATGCTAAGAAGCTGTCATATTTGATAGAATCATCAGGGTTGCTTTCGTCAACAAACTGATTATAAAAGCGCGTTGTTTGCTCATACGAGGTACTTTGGAACAACTCTACATTACTATAGGTTAAACCGAAGTTGATGCGATTAAACTCATCAATAGGGTAACCAACGTTGGCCCCCACAGAGTATTGCTTAGAGTTATATTGAATGAAACCTGCGCTTTCACCATCAAACTCACTGTAGCCAACTGAGCCACCTAAGCTAATACCATCGATAGTGAAATAAGGGTCGGTATAAGAAACTTGGGCACTTTTTTGATAAGAAGTCGTGCTTAAATTAAGTGCGATTCGTTTACCTGTACCAAGGAAGTTATCTTGCTGAATACCCGCTTGAAGGCTCAATTTGGTTCTATCGCCATAGCCGATACCCGCATTAAACGAGCCAGATGCTTGTTCTTTAACACTGAAATTAACGTCTACTTTGTCGTCTTCACCAGGCAAGCGGACCGTTTCGAAATCAACTGATTCCATATAGGTCAAACGAGAAAGTGCATTCTTAGATGACTCAAGCGTCGCATTTGATAACCACGCCCCTTCCATTTGTGTAACAGACTGACGTAATACTTCATCAGCGGTACCAATATTCCCTTCGAAGTTAATGCGTCTAACGTAAATTCGCTTACCCGGGTCAACCGACAAGGTCAACTTAACGGTTTTATCTTCTTCATTGATATCAGGAATTGTTGTAACGCTAGGGTAAGCATAACCAAATCGACCAAAATACTTGCTAATGAATTCTTCTGTGTAGGTCACTTCAGCTTGGTTATATAACTCACCTGGGGTAATAGGCAGAACGAGTTTTAGGTACTCTTCATGGCCTAATAACTCGCCCACTAATTCCACTTCGGAAACTTTATATTGCTCACCTTCATCGATATTTAATGTGACGTAGATACCTGACTTTTCGGGAGTCATTGACACCTGCGTTGAGTCAATATCGAATTTTAAATACCCGCGGTCTTTATAGTAACTGGTGACCGTTTCCATATCACCGGTTAATGTTTGTTTCTGATAGCGCGTTTCCGACATGAAATCCCACCAAGGCGCATCGAATTTTAATTCCATTTGCTCAAATAAGGTGGCGTCATCGAAAATGGTGTTGCCGACGATGTTTATTTGCTCAATTTTAGCAGCGTCGCCCTCTTCAAAGAGTAGTTTCAGATCAACACGGTTTCTCGGTAACGGCGTAATGATTGCGCTCACATCAGCATTATATTTACCAATACTGTAGTAGAAATCTTTCAGGCCATTTTCAATAGAGGTCAACACGGTTTTATCCAGTGGTTCACCCAAGCGAATATTGCTGCCGTCTAAACTTTCTTGAAGCTGCTCATCTTTAATGTCGTCATTGCCTTCAAGAATAATATTACTGATGGTTGGACGCTCTTTAACTTTGACCACCAACACGTCACCATCGCGCAACACTTCGATACTCTCAAAGTGTGTCGATGCATAGAGGGAGCGAATGGCTTGTGCAATACGGAAGCTGTTCATTTCGTCGCCGACTTTGACCGGCAAGTAGGTTAATGCCGCTCCGAGGGCCACACGCTGGAGACCTTCGATTTTAATATCAGAGACGACAAATTCACTTTCTTGGGCCGACTTTGCCATACCGGCAACGGATAACATCAATCCTGCAGCAACTAACTGTTTAAACTTCATTTATTAACATTCTTCCTAAGCGCACATATGTTTGTGCTTTTGACCAAACTGGCCGATAAAAATTATAAACGCGTAATGTCGTTAATAATGGCGATACTCATAAACAGGAGTAACAAAACACCACCTATTTTAAAACCAATCTCTTGTACAGAGTCCGGCACCGGTCGACCGCGTAAAAGCTCTATAAAATAATAGAGTAAGTGGCCGCCATCAAGCACCGGAATGGGTAAAAGGTTAATAATCCCCAAATTGACGCTAATTAACGCTAAAAAGCTCAGAAAATATACTATTCCTGAGCTCGCACTCATCCCAGCACCCTGGGCAATGGAAATCGGTCCACTGAGATTTTTAACTGATACATCACCGGTAATGAGCTTTCCTAGCATCTCGACACTCAACGTCATCAACCGCCAAGTTTTGTCGCTGGCTTGAACGATAGCGTCGAACAAACCATATTGGTGTGTAAATAAAACCCCTTTCGGCCATGGCGCTAGCGTTGGGCTTACCCCTAAATACCCAATTTCATTTTCACCATCTTGGCGTGAGCCTAACATGCCGTTTAACCTAACAACACGTTCATCTCGCAACACCTCGATAGCAATATCTGCATTGGGACGCTTTGCAACATAGCTCACTATTTGTTCCCAATTTTCCATGGGAGTTCCATCTACTTGCTGAATTTTATCTCCAACCTGCAATCCTAGCTGCTCCGCCGCCGATTTTTCGGCTACCAAACCAACAACATTCAGGATTTCAGGACGATAAACAGACAAGCCTAAACTATCGATTGCAGAGTCTTCATCCGGATTAAACTGCCAAGTGCTTAAATTTAACACTTTAGTTTGTTCAACTGGGCTATTTGGCAAGGTAACGGTGAGCGGCAGCGTATCATTACCAATATATGAAATCAGCTCAAGATTAACCGCTTGCCAATCAATGGTCTCTCGCTCTCCCACCCGCTTGATAACCGAGCCTTGAACGACTCCTGCTTGTCCGGCAATGCTATCGGATTGTATGTCCCCGATCATAGGCTTAATCGTTTGCACGCCTATCAGGTACATTACGAATAAAGCGAAAATAGCAAAAATAAAATTCGTCAGTGGCCCGGCGGCAATGATAGCGATTCGTTTGAGCACATGTTGGCGGTTAAAGGCGTGGGGTAAATCCTCTTCAGCGACGTCATCGACGCGCTCATCAAGCATTTTGACATAACCACCTAATGGGATCGCGGCAATAACGTACTCGGTGCCTAACTTATCCGTGCGTCGCCACAGCGCTTTGCCAAAACCAACAGAAAAACGCTCTACCTTAACGCCGCAGCGTCTGGCAACCCAAAAATGGCCCCACTCATGCACCGCGACTAAAATACCCAGCGCGATAACAAACGACGCTAAACTCCATAAAAAGCCCAACATCAGCTTGCCTCTCGTGAATAAGATGAAGTGAGCTGCTGTGCTTTGCTACGACATTCCTGATCCCAAGCAACGACCGCTTCAATATCATTAAGCTGACAACCGGCCATTTGTGCTAGGCACTCTTGATTAACTTGAGCAATTTGAGTGAAGCCAATTTGACCAGCTAAAAAAGCCGCCACAGCCACTTCATTGGCCGCATTCAATGCCGTTGTGGCGTATTGACCAGCATTTGATGCCTCGATGGCTAAATATAAATTGGGGTAACGTGCTTGCTCAGGTTCGCCAAAACTAAACTGGCTAACGGTTTGAAAATCTAGTGGTTTCACACCAGAATCGATTCGCTTGGGAAATGCAAGACCATGAGCAATGGGCGTTCGCATGTCAGGATTACCCATCTGGGCCAATACCGAACCGTCACAGTATTGCACCATGGAATGGATAATACTTTGTGGGTGCAATACCACTTTTATATCACTACTTTGCAGGCCAAATAACCAACGGGCTTCAATAAACTCTAAGCCCTTGTTCATCATAGTGGCTGAATCGACCGATATTTTTTGCCCCATATCCCAATTAGGATGAGCACATGCTTCAGCAGGCGTCATATTACATAATGAGGTTAATGGCGTTTCACGAAACGGCCCGCCCGAACCGGTCAATAAAATACTGCTGATGCCACTCGCGCTTAAATCGCCATACTGATAATCGTGAGGTAGACATTGAAAGATTGCATTGTGCTCACTATCAATAGGCAGAATCGTAGCGCTGTGCTCTTTCGCCGCGTTAATAAACAACTCGCCGGACATCACTAAGGATTCTTTGTTCGCTAGTAATACTTTTTTACCCGCTTTGACCGCTGCAATCGTAGGTAGTAGACCTGCCCCGCCCACAATCGCCGCCATAACAACGTCCACCTCATCGGCACTAGCCACATCGGCTAAGGCTTCAGCACCGGTTAACAACTCGGCTTTTATTTCGGCGTCAATAAGGGCTTGTTTAGCTTGCTGATAAGCCCGCGTATCAGACAACACAACATATTTAGGCTGACACAACCTTGCTTGCTCAATGAGCTTGTCTATCTGACTATGGGCAGTTATTGCGAAAACGCGGTATTCGCTGGGGTGACGCAACACCACATCAAGCGTACTTTGTCCAATTGACCCTGTGGCCCCTAATATACAAATATTTTGCATTAAGCCATCCAAGATACGTAGCAAAAGGCGAACACAGGAAAGGCCGCCGTCAGGCTGTCTATGCGGTCCAAAATGCCGCCATGCCCAGGAAGTATGTTGCCGCTATCTTTAATACCAGCACAGCGTTTGAGCATACTTTCGTTCAAATCACCTAATGCTGATACGGCAACGGTTAAACCGCCTATAAGTATGTTTATCCAGATACGGCTGGGATCCACGGCGTAATGAAGCGCTGCGAATGCGATGATTAATGACGATGCGCCTACGCCCCCCATTAAACCTTCAAAGGTTTTGCCAGGAGACACTCTAGGGCGTAATTTCGTACGGCCAAATTTCACCCCGACGAAAAACGCACCTATATCCGCAGCCCATACAATGCCAAGTACGTAAAAAATAAGTGAGGCACCGTAAAAGCTATCAACATCGTACAAACTGGTTCGTAACGATACAATCGCAACCCAGGTGGGTATTAAGGTAAGTAAACCAAAAATGCCTTGAATGCCGCGGCGCGTGCGCCAAAATGAGCTAAAACGAGGATACGCAATAATCATTAATAACGAGATAAACCACCACAAAGCGGCTATACCCAATATGTAATGATAGAGACTGTTTAATTGTCCTTGGTACCATATACTTTCAACATCAATAGCAAAGGTGAAGTAGCTACAAATAGCCACCACAATAAACGTATAAACGGCTTTAGTTTGGCGGGTAACGAAGCCAGACATGTTAGCCCATTCCCATGCACCTAGCCCAAGCACACCAATCATGGCAATTTCGAAGCCAAGCATTGGTAAAAATAAAATTGAACACAGTACGAGTGGTGCTAACACAAGCGCTGTTAGTATACGTTCTCTCAACATAGTGAGCCCTCAGAAACGGAAGTGGAGATAACTGCAAGCAGAACTGTCATTAACTGACCTGTTCGCCCGTCATCCCGTAGCGACGTTGCCTATCTGCAAAGTTATCGATGGCAAGTTGAAATGCATCTTCGTTGAAATCCGGCCAATAAGTATCGGTAAAATACAATTCTGCATAGGCTACTTGCCACAACAAAAAGTTACTAATACGCGTTTCACCACCGGTACGAATAAGTAGGTCAAGTTCAGGCAAATCTGAACAGCATGTATAACGATTTAGCATGGCTTCATCGATTTGTTCACTTTCGAGTGAACCTTCTTTTACCTGCTCAGCTAACGCTTTGGTTGCGTTGAGAATATCCCAGCGACCACCGTAATTTGCAGCAATGTTAAGGATTAACCCATCATTGTTTGCGGTTAACGTTTCAGCGTCCTTGATCTGTTCAACCAATTTTTTATCAAAACGACTGGTATCACCTATCACACGAAGTTTAACGTTATTTTTGTGCAGTTTTTTTACTTCACTGCTCAATACCATTTTAAACAGCTCCATCAGAACACCCACTTCTTCTTGAGGACGATTCCAATTTTCACTGCTAAAAGCGAATAACGTTAATACTTTAATCTTGTTTTTAAGAGAGAAAGACACAGAAGCACGAACCCCTTTGACACCAGCGCGGTGACCAAATGTTCGAATTTTGCCTTTCTTTTTGGCCCAGCGACCGTTGCCATCCATGATGATAGCAACGTGCTGAGGTACGAGTTTACTGGTCGATTGTGATTCTGAATTCATTTATCAGGCAACCACTATACTTCCATTAACTCTGTTTCTTTTGCTGCCAAGATTTCATCGATTTGTTTGACAAATTCATCGGTCAGCTTCTGGATAGCGTCTTCGCCGCGATGGGCATCATCTTCGCTGATTTCTTTTTCTTTCAATAACTCTTTAATGTCACCGTTAGCATCGCGACGGATATTTCGCACGGCAACGCGGCCGCCTTCTGCTTCGTTGCGTACTACGCGGATCAAATCTTTACGGCGCTCTTCAGTCAAAGCAGGCATAGGAATACGAATAACCGTACCCGCACTCATTGGGTTTAACCCCAAATCTGATTGCATAATTGCTTTTTCTACGGCTTGTGCGGCGCTTTTATCAAATACCGTTAACGCTAGCGTGCGCGAGTCTTCAGCAATCACGTTAGCCAATTGCTTTAAAGGTGTAGGCGCGCCGTAGTAAGGCACCATAATGCTGTCTAACAAGCTTGGGTGAGCACGGCCAGTACGAATTTTGGTAAATTGACCGCGTAACGCGACAACGCTTTTTTCCATGCGCTGACGCGCGTCTACATTGATTTCATCAATCATAAAATGTCTTCCTAATTAGTTATCTTGTTTTTCTGGATGGCAAATTACGGTACCAACATCTTCACCAAGCACCACTGCACGTAAGCAGCCAGGCGTATTCATATTAAAAACGCGAATAGGGATATTATGATCCCGCGCTAGGGTAAATGCCGCTAGATCCATCACTTTTAATTCTTTGTCTAGCACTTCAGAGTAAGACAGCTTCTTGTATAACACAGCATCTGGGTTTTTCGCTGGATCTGAATCAAACACGCCGTCCACTTTAGTGCCCTTAAGCACAGCATCGGCCTCAATCTCAATTCCGCGTAAACACGCAGCAGAATCAGTTGTAAAAAACGGATTACCGGTTCCCGCAGCAAAGATAACGACGCGACCTGATTTCAACAAACTAATCGCTTCAGCCCAGTTGTAAGCGTCACATACGCCGTTAAGGGGAATGGCTGACATTAAACGGGCATTCACAAATGCTCGATGTAGTGCATCGCGCATGGCTAAACCGTTCATTACCGTCGCTAGCATACCCATGTGATCGCCAACTACGCGATTCATGCCTGCTTTAGCTAGGCCTTCGCCACGGAATAGGTTACCGCCGCCTATCACTAAGCCAACTTCAATACCCAGTTCAACCAATTCTTTTATCTCTTGGGCCATACGCTCAAGAACTTTTGGATCAATACCAAAGCCTTCTTCGCCCATTAAGGCTTCGCCACTTAGCTTTAGTAAAATTCTACGATAGGCATGTTTAGGTGTTGTACTCATCGGCAGGCTGTTCCTTATTTAACGAATAATGGGGGTCAATAACACTCGGTATAACGTTGTACATCATGGCGTACAGGCATTATCTAAGTAATTCTTAAGCACTAATAGTTCAACGCTGGGCGCGAAACTTAGGTGCTAAGGACTCAGATGTACTGAATTTCACAGTATGTGCCGTTATACAGCTTGGTCCACATATAAAAAGGCACCTCTAAATTGAGGTGCCAATAGTTTATATGACATTAGCTTTACGCAAAAGCAAATGGCGCAATTATTTCTTAGCAGCGGCCATTTGTGCAGCTACTTCAGCAGCAAAGTCTTCTTCTTTCTTCTCAATACCTTCACCTACTTCGAAACGTACGAAGTTGATTACGTCAGCATTTTTTGCTTTAAGCAATTGTGCAACTGAAGTAGAAGGATCTTTGATGAAAGCTTGGCCAGTTAGGCTCACTTCAGAAGTGAACTTGTTCATACGACCTGAAACCATCTTCTCAGCAATCTCAGCAGGCTTGCCTGACTGCATTGCGATATCAAGTTGAATTTCTTTTTCTTTGGCAACAACTTCTTCAGGTACGTCAGTAGGCTTAACGAACTGAGGGTTTGCTGCAGCTACGTGCATAGCGATGTCTTTAGCTAGCTCTTCGTCGCCACCTTGAAGGATAGCGATAACGCCGATACGGCCGCCATGAACGTAAGCGCCAAGGTTATCACCTTCAACAGAGATAACACGACGCGGAGAAATGTTTTCGCCGATTTTAGCAACCAAAGTGTCACGTGCTTCGCTTACTTTAACGCCATCTACAGTTGCATCATTTAGTGCTTCGATATCGTTAAGTTTGTTTGCAGAAGCCACTTCGATTAGTTTGCTACCGAATGCGATGAAGCCTTCGTCACGAGCAACGAAGTCAGTTTCACTGTTCAATTCGATCATTGTTGCTACGCCGTTAGCAACTTTGGTCAAGATAACGCCTTCAGCGGCGATACGACCTGCTTTTTTAGCCGCTTTAGCTTGACCGTTTTTACGCATGTTTTCGATTGCAAGCTCGATGTCACCATTAGCTTCAACCAGTGCATTTTTACAATCTAACATACCTGCAGCGGTACGTTCGCGTAATTCTTTAACTAGGGCTGCTGTCACTGCCATTGTCGTTTCCTCAGCAATATAATGTACTAAAATTAGGATTAAAAAACAGGGGCATCAGCCCCTGTTAAATTTTCATGTCATGCACATTCGTGCATCAACAGACTGACTCAATAGGTAGATTAAAGTAGCTGATTACTCAGCAGCTTCAACAAACTCACCTTCTTCAGCCTGTACTTCAATGTTCTTCTCACGACCTTCGATAACGGCGTCAGCAGCAGAGTTCAAGTAAAGTTGAACTGCACGGATCGCATCATCGTTACCAGGAATGATGTAATCAACACCATCTGGGTTTGAGTTTGTGTCGACGATAGAAACAACTGGAATACCAAGGTTACGCGCTTCGGTAATCGCAATGTGCTCGTGATCAGCATCAACAACGAAAAGACAATCAGGAAGACCGCCCATGTTTTTGATCCCGCCCAAGCTGTTTTCTAGCTTAGCCATTTCGCGTTGCAACATAAGCACTTCTTTCTTAGTGATTTTGTCGAACGTACCGTCTTGGCTTTGTTGCTCTAGATCTTTCAAGCGCTTGATTGACTGACGAACTGTTTTCCAGTTAGTCAACATGCCGCCCAACCAACGCTTGTTTACGTAGAATTGGTCACATTTGATTGCTGCTTCACGAACTGAATCACTTGCTGCACGCTTAGTACCAACAAAAAGGATTTTACCTTTCTTAGAAGCAACGCTGCTGATGTAGTTCAACGCATTGTTGAATAACGGAACCGTTTTTTCTAAGTTAATGATGTGAACTTTATTACGAGCGCCAAAGATGAAAGGTTTCATTTTTGGGTTCCAGTAACGAGTTTGGTGACCGAAGTGAACGCCTGCTTGAAGCATATCGCGCATTGATACATTTGCCATTATATTAGTTTCCTTAATATGGGGTTAGGCCTCCATACATCCCAGGTCTCGATCTGTGCAGACGAATCTTGCACAAACACCCCGAAAACTGTGTCGATGTATGTGTGTTATTAAATATAAGTTAGTCGCTGTAAATAACCGTTTTATGACAACCTCAGAAGAACTTATCATTGAACACTTGTTTCAGCGGGGCGCTTTATATCACGGCGACAAGGGAAATTCAAGTTTACGTATAGATGCTATACACCAGCGCCTTGAAAAGTTAAGATACGGACACATTAATGAACACCCGAAAAAATTAGGACATTGCTTTGCCAGCTACTATAAAAACCGCACAAGAAATTGAAAAAATGCGAGTTGCCGGGCGACTTGCCGCCGATGTATTACAAATGATCGGTCCCCATGTCAAAAAAGGCGTGACCACAGATGAACTCAATCAGCTTTGTCACGATTATATTGTTAATGAACAACAAGCCATCCCTGCCCCGTTGAATTACGGTAACCCGCCGTTCCCTAAGTCTATTTGTACTTCGGTTAACCATGTGATTTGCCACGGTATTCCTGCAGATAAGAAATTGAAGGAAGGTGATAGTGTCAATATTGATGTCACTGTGATCAAAGACGGCTACCACGGTGATACATCAAAAATGTTTGTGGTTGGCAAGCCAAGTATTCTAACCGAACGACTTATTCGTGTTACCCAAGAAGCCCTTTACATTGGTATTAAAATGGTAAAACCGGGAATGCGTTTGGGTGACATAGGTCATGCAATTCAACAACATGCTGAAGGGCATAACTATTCAATTGTTCGTGAATATTGTGGCCACGGTATCGGCGCTAACTTCCATGAAGAACCACAAGTGGTGCATTATGGTCGCCCTAACACGGGTGAAGTATTAGAAGCTGGTATGTGTTTTACCATCGAACCCATGGTCAATGCAGGTAAACGTTACTCAAAAGTGTTACCTGATGATTGGACCGTTGTTACCAAAGATCGCAGTCTGAGCGCTCAGTGGGAACATACCTTATTGGTGACTGAAACTGGGGTTGAAATTCTTACCCTTAGAGACGACGAAGACATTGAACGGGTCATTAATCATTAAGCACTCTTCATAATGTATCCATCTAAGCTTATGATAAATAATTAATTCTTACCTGAATTAGTTATTTGTCATAAGACATCAAATAACGCAGTCTTAAGAGTGTAAATTTATAAGTAAATCGCCACACTATCGCCACAATATTGAATAAAGGATCGTATCTTGTCTTTGCAAACCTTAATAAATCAAGTCCAACTTATTCAATCCACTGACGACATTCCTGCATTTAAAGCCTGCATCAGTGACAGTTACGACTGGCTAGAGAATGAATTCACCCGCGTTGATGTAGACAGTCTTGTACTGGGTCGTGCTGAGTTTGTTGATGCTCTGTTGAGCCATGCCTGGCAGTTACTCGATTTACATAAAGAAACCAAGATTGCCTTGGTTGCGGTAGGTGGATATGGTCGTGGTCAACTGCAACCTTATTCCGACATCGATCTGCTTTTACTAAGCCCAAGTGCGTTAAATCAATCTCAGCAAAATACTATTGGTCAATTCATCACTTTTTTGTGGGACATTGGCCTAGATATCGGGCAATCGGTACGCACCATAAAAGAAACCGTTTCTCTCGCCCGTAGCGACGTCACCATAGCAACAAACCTAGTTGAAGCAAGGCTGTTGACAGGAAATCAAGACACTTTTCTTTCGTTAAATAAAAAACTGCATGGTCGTGGCAATTGGACCAGTAAAGATTTTTTTATCGCCAAGTCCAAAGAGCAACAAATACGCCATTCAAAATTCAAAGGTACCTCATATAACCTTGAACCCAACGTGAAAGAAAGCCCAGGTTGCCTGCGCGATATTCAAAATATTGGCTGGATTGCAAAGAAACACTTCAAGGTAATGAAAGGCACCGAACTGGTTCAGCGCGGATACTTCACCGAGCAAGAATTTGAAGAGTTGCTCGAATGTCGCTCTAATTTATGGCGCATACGCTTCGCGCTTCATCTGCAAGCACAACGCAGTGAAAACCGCTTATTGTTTGACTATCAAAATGATGTTGCCAGCCGCCTAGGTTACGGTGACGACGGTAAAGCATCCGTTGAGCGCATGATGAAATCATTTTTCAGAACGGTTAGGCGTATCAGTGAGTTAAATGAAATGTTACTGCAACGCTTTGGCCATGATGTGTTGCATATCAAAGTCAAAAATCGCGTCATCATCAATCCTAGTTTTGAAATTGCAGACGGTTTACTCGCCACCAGACATGATAATGTGTTTAATGAGCCAGAAGACATACTTCAATGCCTATTGCTCATCGCCGATACGCCGCAAATTGAAGGATTACACTCCAGTGTGCTGAGTCAGTTGCGCTTGGCGCGTCGCAAATTTCATAGTCAGTATTATTGCGAAAACCCGCGCTGTCGTACCTTGTTTATTGAGCTGATGCAGCATCCTGACTTCTTCGGTTTAGGCTGGGATATCATGCATAAGCACGGTATTTTGCAATCTTACCTGCCCCAGTGGGATCACATAGTGGGCATGATGCAATTTGATTTATTCCATGCCTATACCGTAGATGAACATACACATCGTTTAGTGAAAAATGTTTATCAATACAGCCAAGGAAACTCTGGTTTCCCACGTTGTAGCCGTATTGTACGTAACCTAGACAAACCTGAACTGCTGTATATCGCCTCTATCTTTCATGATATCGGCAAGGGCCGAAATGGTGATCACTCTAAACTTGGCGCCCAAGATGTCGCAGAATTCTGCACTATGCACGGCATCAATGATAAAGACGCCGAGCTAATAGCTTGGTTGGTGGAAAGCCATCTGATGATGTCTGTTATTGCCCAGCGCCGTGATATTTACGATCCTGACGTAATAAACGAATTTGCAGGAAACGTGCGCACCCACAACCACCTGAATCATCTTTACGTACTCACCTTAGCGGATATTCGCGCTACGAACGACAACCTATGGAATGATTGGAAGGCGACTCTATTACGTGAACTATATTTGCTCACGCAAAAAGCCCTAGATAACGGCTTAGAATGCAAAGTAGCGTTACAAGATCGAATCGATGAGCACCAGACTAAAGCTAAACGACTACTGGTAAACCGTGGTGTTAATGAAAGCCAAGTAGAACAGTTTTGGAAACGCTTAACGGATGATTATTTTGTGCGCTTCAAGCCCGACCAGATCGCCTGGCATGCCGGTGTTATTCTCGCGGCTCACCCTATGACAGATGATTTCTTGTTAGTTGAAGCCAATGAGCATACCGCTAAGTCGGGTACTGAGTTATTAGTTTACGGTAAAGACAAAATTAATTTGTTTGCTCAGGTGGCCTCCGTGCTTGATAGCAGAAACTGCTCTATTCATGATGCACAAATAATGAAAACCAATGATGGTTACGTTTTTGATAGCTTTATCGTATTAGAGCAATCCGGCGATAGAATTGACTCAACAAGTCGTTTAAGCAGTTTAAAAGAAGCAGTTACCAACCAACTCAACAAGCCAGGGGAAGAGCACCAGAATAGACGTAAAATGTCACGTCAAATGAAACAATTAGACGTTCCCACCAAAGTACGCTTTTACTCTAACCAACCTGACGAGACACTGGTCGAACTTGAAGCGTTAGATGCACCTGGGCTTCTGGCTAAGGTAGGTAACCTATTAGTAGAAATGGAGTTTTCCCTAAGAATGGCGAAAATCGCAACTATAGGTGAACGCGCAGAGGATTTATTCATTATCAGCAATAATGAAGACAAAGCCCTGACCCAAAACCAACAAGTTGAACTTAAAAAGCGCTTATCCGAAACCCTAGACTAATTTGCGATTATTCGAGGTAAGGCCCAATGACAGTGGGCTTCTTGCTGCATAAGCAGAGTAATACCAATCCGCATTAATAAGTGATCGTCTCAGAATGCGTCCAGCGGTTTTTGATTAAGGCGTCACTATGTAGTAATGGTTGTTCCCTTTCAAATAGTGAGAACGCAGAGCAAAAGCCGCTGGGGCATTCCTTGCAGGCGAGTTTTAAAAGGGCTTACACTGCGTTGCATGACTTCGAAAGAGAACAACTATTCATTCAGTCATCCGCCTTGTTTAAGCCCTTTTAAACTCTCGCTGAGTCATCACTTATTAACGTGGAATGGTATAAGAGCTCACTGTCATCATATTTTCAAATTACCGTCACCTTACTGTAAAGCCCTGCTTTTAGCCTAAGCGCTAAACAGCTAAAGGGTTGAAACATGAATAACGCACTGGTTTATCGAGCGCATTACCGCACAGTTTGGTTATCTGATATTCATTTAGGCAGTAAAGACTGTAAAGCAGAATACCTACTCGACTTTTTAAACCACTCGACCATTGAGACCTTGTATTTGGTCGGCGACATCATTGATATGTGGGCGATGAGCAAGCAGTTTCGCTGGCCTGAAACCCACAATCAGGTGCTGCACAAACTCATGTCTTTATCCAAAGAAGAGACTCGCGTTATCTTCTTACCCGGCAACCATGACGCGCCTCTACAAAAATATGACGGCATCACGTTTGGTGAAATAGAAATCGCCCGGGAGACGGTTCACACCACGGCCGATGGTAAAAAGCTATTAGTACTTCACGGCGATCAGTTCGATCAAGAAGTGTGTTTTGGCCCCTTGCAATCTTGGATAGGTGATAAGGCGTACGATCTACTGTTATTTATTAATCGTTGGTATAACCGTATTCGAGCCGCGCTTAAATTCCCCTATTGGTCATTGGCAGGCTACTTAAAAAGTCATATAAAAGAAGCCAATAAAGCAATTCAACGTTATAAAAATGCCTGTATTAACCGCGCTACCGAAATGGACTTAGACGGTGTTATTTGTGGCCACATACATCACCCTGAAGTGGCCAATATTAATGGCAAGACCTATTACAACGATGGTGACTGGATAGAAAACTGCTCGGCGCTCACCGAATTACCAAACGGCGAAATGAAGTTGATTTACTGGACGCAAACCGCTCATGCCAGCAATTTGTTTAATTTAAGAATGAGCAAAACAAAGAATCAAAACAAAGCTGCCTAGTGACGCAATAGCAGCTTATTTCTTGTAATCAAAATGCCACGTAACTGGCACCAAAGCGTCATATAGCCCAGCTAACATTGGCCCGAATTTAGCAATATACGGCGAGTTATATGTTCACGGTTAATGACGTTTTACACAAGCACTACCCCAAAGTAGCCGAAAAGCCTTGGTTGTTTAAATCTGCCGGTTTTGTGCTACGCCACTTGCTTCATGAGCGCGAAATGAATGAGTTTGCTCAAAGCTACCCACACCACCAAGGACTTGAGTTTGTTGAACAGGTACTCGAGTACTTTAATATTAGCTACTCGGTTCGTGATAACGAGCGTGAACATATTCAAAGCCAAGGCCGTTTGGTCATCATTGCCAATCACCCTATCGGCTCACTCGATGCCCTCGCCTTAATCAAACTGGTCAGCGAAATCAGAACAGATGTAAAAGTTGTCGCCAATCAAATGTTGATGACCATCGACCCACTTCATTGCATGCTATTACCGGTAAACAATATGAATGGGGGCACAGCGAAAGATCATATTCATAATATTCAACAACACCTAGAACAAGAAGGCGCATTGTTGATATTCCCGGCAGGTGAAGTGTCGCGATTACGCCCTCAAGGTGTGCGTGATACGCACTGGAACAGCGGCTTTTTACGCATTGCCCGTCAAGCAAAAGCACCTATTTTACCTGTGTTTATCGATGCGAAAAACTCGCCGCTCTTTTACGGTGTGTCCATGCTGTATAAGCCGTTAGCGGCGATGCTTCTGGTCACAGAAATGTTCAAGCAAAAGCGCAAACACTTACCTATGCGGGTCGGTGAAGTCATCCCGTTTGAATCTTATGCTAACGATAAAATCAATCGCCTGCAGCAGGTACGCTTACTCAAAAAACACCTGTATCGCATCGGTATGGGCAAGCAAGGCATTTTTGCTACACAAAAAGCGATCGCCATGCCAGAAAACCGCACCGAGTTGAGCCGGGCGATAAAACGCGATTGCGAGCACTTAGGTGAAACCACCGATGGTAAGGCAATTTACTTATACCAATACAACGGTAGCTCGCCTATCATGCGCGAAATCGGCCGTTTACGTGAAATCGCATTTCGCGCTGTGGGCGAAGGTAGCAACCGCCGCCGAGACATTGACCAATACGACGCCCACTACTTCCACCTGATTTTATGGGATGCAGATGACCTAGAAATTGCAGGCGCTTATCGCTTTGGTGATGCAAAAAAATTGTTAGCACAAACCGGGGTTGAGGGCTTGTATTCGGCGACTTTGTTTAACTATACCGACGCAATGCAACCGTATTTTGAAAAAGGTTTAGAGCTGGGCCGTAGCTTTGTACAGCCCAGATATTGGGGTAAACGTAGTCTCGATTACTTGTGGTATGGCATAGGCGCGTTCTTGCAGCGCCACCCAGACTACCGATACTTATTTGGGCCTGTGTCACTAAGTGACACCTACCCAAAAGCAGCGAAAGACTTACTGGTGCAATTCTACCGCTTGTACTTTACTCATACCGACACCATCGCCACGTCAAAAACCCCTTATCATTTGGCAGGCGACTTACCTCAAACCTTCAGCGGTGGAGATTACAAAAAAGATTTTACCTTGCTCAAACATTTACTCGCTAATATGGGGGTTGCTGTCCCTACCCTTTATAAGCAATACACTGAAACCTACGATGATGGTGGTATTCACTTTCTTGACTTTAATATTGATGCTGACTTTGGTGATTGTATAGACGGCCTAGTGTTAGCTGATATTCATAAGCTTAAAGCTAAGAAAAAAGCCCGATATATGCCGCAAAATGCAGGTAAAGAAGATGTAACGCAGGTCGCAGAAAAGACTAAAAAAGTAACCCTTAAGAAGGCGAGTTAATCGCAACCACTTTAAGGTTTAGGGTCTAGTGATTAATGTAGTGAACGTGAAAAGGCTATCTTTGGATAGCCTTTTTTGGTTTACATTAACTTTGGTGTTCATGGTGAAAACACTCTGTACAGCATCTGGTTTAAGCTAATTGTCTATAGTACTGTCTCTGTTCTATGCAGACTCAATTAGGCTTTCTTTTTGCCTAGAGCTACCACCTCAGCCTTTTCGTCGGACAATACATTTTTCGCTTCAGCACCTTTGAACATCTTGCCCACGGCATCTTTGTTTTTAGACAGCATGATGGCCAAATCTTCTAATACGTCAGCATCGAACTTCATTCCTTTAGCTTCAATGTATTCCGCTAAGTTGTCCGCTACTTCTAGCATCTTATCGTATTTATCGGCTTCTTTTTTATCTGCGGTCACAAACTTTTCAACCCCTTTATGCTCAACGACGTATCTGGTAATAATGGCCATATTTGTATCCTCAATTGCGTGTCTGTACAAAATATAACACAACACCTGTTTTTATGTACAGTTCATTTAATTATTAGCTTATCTCTTTACAGACATAAAAAAACCAGCACTTGGCTGGTTTTTTTTGATTTTGCTTAGCATTAACGCTTAATGCCCTTCACTCACCTGATTAACAGTGTAGCGCGGTATTTCAACTACGAGATCTTCGTCTTTAATAACCGCTTGGCAGCCCAAACGTGAATCAGGCTCAAGCCCCCAGGCTTTGTCGAGCAGGTCGTCTTCTAACTCATCGCTTTCATCAAGCGACTCAAAACCTTCACGCACAATCACGTGGCACGTGGTACATGCGCAAGACTTCTCGCAAGCATGCTCAATACCAATACCATTTTTTAAAGCGACGTCGAGTACGGTTGTACCTTCTGGCGCTTCTAACACGGCTCCGTCTGGACAAAGCTCAGCGTGGGGTAAAAAAATCACTTGTGGCATCTGTAGTTTCCTTAAATCGAAAAATTATGTTCTGACGCAATATAAAATTAAATACTGTCAACCGTATGGCCGGCTAACGCCTTTTTGATCGAATGATCCATACGTTTTTCAGCGAATATTTGACTCGCTGCATCTGCGGCGCTAATGGCTTTTTTGATGGCGTCAATATCATCGTTTTTACCTGCTGTATCAAGTACCGCTAAGCTGGCTTGAATAGTTTCAATCTCAGCAGCGCTCAATAACTCTGCGCCATCAGCATTCAGCGCAGCTTGCAGGGCTTCATGGACTCTTGCCGCTTCGACTTGCTGCTCTTTGAGCATACGAGCTTGCATATCACCTGTGGCGTTTTGCATCGACGCTTTGAGCATGTCGCTTATTTGTGATTCGTCGAGACCATAAGATGGCTTAACCTGAATCTCAGCTTGCACGCCACTGGACTTTTCCATCGCCATCACATTTAGCAACCCATCGGCATCCACTTGGAATGTAACCCGAATATGCGCCGCGCCCGCAGCCATCGGCGGAATACCATGCAAAGTAAATTTTGCCAACGAACGACAGTCATCAACCAGTTCACGTTCGCCTTGCAGCACATGGATCATCATCGCCGTTTGACCATCTTTAAACGTGGTAAATTCTTGGGCTTTGGCCACAGGGATCGTGGTATTGCGATGAATAACTTTCTCTACTAGGCCACCCATGGTTTCTAAGCCAAGCGATAATGGCAATACATCCAATAACAACATTTCACCGTCAGGCTTATTACCCACTAAGATGTCAGCCTGAATAGAGGCACCAATCGCCACGACTTTATCTGGGTCAATAGACGTCAAAGGATCACGGCCGAAGAAGGCGCCAACCTGCTCGCGCACACAAGGTACTCGAGTCGAACCACCGACCATCACTACTTCCAGTACTTCGTCTTTCTCTAGCTCAGAATCTTTTAGCGCTCTGCGACAGGCGCGAAGGGTATTCTTCACCAAGCCAGCGATCAACTCTTCAAACGCAGCTCTACTAAGCGATAAGCTACGCTCATTTTGCTCATCATCAGTAAACTCTACAGTCACCGAATCTTCGTCACTCAAGCTTTCTTTAGCAAATTTAGCCTTATCAAGTAACACTCTATGTAAACGTTTAGATAAAGTGCCTTCAAGGCCAAGTTGTTGCCGGAAATAGGTAACGATAGCGTGATCGAAATCATCTCCACCTAACGCTGAATCACCACCGGTGGCAAGGACTTCGAATACCCCCTTACTCAGGCGCAAAATAGAAATATCAAATGTACCACCGCCTAAATCATATACTGCGATCACACCTTCTTGAGCTGAATCCAAGCCATAGGCTATCGCAGCTGCAGTGGGCTCGTTTAATAAACGCAGTACTTTTAAGCCGGCTAATTGGGCGGCATCTTTAGTTCCTTGACGCTGAGCATCATCAAAATAGGCAGGAACTGTCACCACAGCGCCACTTAACTCTTCGCCTAAGCTTTGCTCTGCCCGTAAACGCAGGGCGATTAGAATTTCGGATGACACCTCGACTGGGTTCACCTGACGCCCTACTACATTTAACAGTGGCGAGTTAGGATTTGATTCATCAAAATCGTAGGGTAAATCTGGATAGCTACGACGGATGTCACTCAGGCTTCGACCTAAAAAGCGTTTAACCGAAACAATCGTATTGGTGGGATCTAGACTCGCGTCATGCTTGGCCTGTTCGCCCACAATAACGCTATCAGCTGCATATTTCACCACTGATGGTAGCAGGTGCTGTTTGTTGCCATCGCCCAGTGTTTCTGCCTGACCGCTGCGCACAGTCGCTACTAAGGAATTTGTTGTACCTAAATCGATACCCACAGCAAGCTTACGCTGATGCGGAGCTGCGCTTAGGCCTGGTTCTGCGATTTGGAGTAATGCCATTATAAAAACCGTTTAGTTATTTCAAAAGTCGCTTAATGCGTCTTCTTTGAGTTCAATTTCGTGCCGTAACTTAAATAAAAATTTTAGTTTACGTACCAGGTTTGCCGCGTTTTCATTTGACTCATCATCAGATTGCTCAAGTAATGCACCAAGCTCGCTCAACAAACGCTTAATGTCTGCCGCCACATCTTCATCCAAAGATTCAAGTGCACTGAGAGGATCGTCAGCGTGTTGCGCATCGTCTAATTGTTCACGCCATTCCATCTGCTGCATTAAAAAGGCGCCGTCTTGCATGGTTTTTTGCTCGTGCTGTAATTCTACACCACGCAGCTCTAACATATGCTCGGCCCGGCTCAGCGGTGTTTTTAACACCTGATATCCATCATTTACTTGAGCGTTTTTTTGCAATGCGATTAGTTTGTCGCGTTCACTCGCGGTAGCAAATTTATCTGGATGAGTGAGCTTTTGTAATTGCTGATACGTCGCTGCAAGCCCTGCTTTGTCGATTTCAAATGAAGGCGTTAGGTTGAATAGCGCAAAATAATTCATAACAATTAGCGTCTTTTGATGTTGGATCATACTAATGCAAACCGCGAAGCGGAATTACATCGTGATAAACGTTAGCGTTAGCTAATAAAAAGCAGGCTTGTTAGCCTGCTTCTTTAAGCCACGTATTGTCTTTATACGTTGAAACTCTCACCGCAGCCGCATTCGCCGTTTGCGTTAGGGTTATTAAACTGGAACCCTTCATTGAGACCTTCTTTAGCAAAGTCCAATTCAGTACCGTCCAAGTACACCAAGCTCTTGCCGTCAATAATGACTTTAACGCCATTATCTTCAAAAACATGGTCATCTTCGTTTAACTCGTCGACAAATTCCAACACATAGGCTAAACCAGAACAACCAGTGGTTTTGACTCCCAAGCGCAAGCCTAGCCCTGAGCCTCTGTTTTGCAGAAAGCTAGTAGCGCGTTGTGCCGCAGCCTCAGAAATTTTAATTCCCACTTTGGTCTCCTCTTCGTTTAACGTTTACAGGTGTTTCTTTTTGTAATCTTCAACTGCTGCTTTAATGGCATCTTCCGCCAAAATTGAGCAGTGAATTTTTACTGGTGGCAATGCCAACTCTTCAGCAATGTCGGTATTTGAAATCTTAACCGCATCGTCAATTGATTTGCCTTTAACCCATTCTGTTACTAATGAGCTAGACGCAATCGCTGAGCCACAACCGTACGTTTTGAATTTCGCATCTTCGATAATACCAGTTGCACCGATTTTCAATTGCAATTTCATGACGTCACCACATGCTGGTGCGCCAACCATACCGGTTGCGATACTAGGGTCGTTTTTGTCAAAGCCACCCACGTTACGTGGATTTTCGTAGTGATCGATTACTTTTTCGCTGTAAGCCATGGTGGTTACCTCATTTGTGAAGGCGTTTTCGCCTTACTGTCAATTCTATAATTTGTTCAAATACTAGTGGTGAGCCCACTCAACCGTATTCAAATCAATGCCTTCTTTGTACATATCCCACAAAGGAGACATATCACGTAATTTGTCGATTGCGTTACGTACTACACTGACCACATGATCAATTTCTGCTTCAGTGGTGAAACGGCCGATTGTGAAACGAATTGAGCTATGGGCTAACTCATCGTTCAAGCCTAGTGCGCGAAGTACATATGAAGGCTCTAAGCTGGCAGAAGTACAAGCAGAACCTGACGATACAGCCATATCTTTAAGGGCCATAATCAAAGATTCACCTTCAACGAAAGCAAAACTCACATTTAGGTTTGCTGCTACGCGCTGCTCTATGTCACCGTTAATATAAACAGCTTCAATGTCTTTAATGCCGTCCCACAAACGATTACGAAGCATTAAGATACGTTCATTTTCAGTGGCCATTTCTTCTTGAGCGATACGGAAAGCTTCACCCATACCAACAATTTGATGCGTTGCCATGGTACCAGAACGCATACCACGCTCATGACCGCCACCGTGCATTTGCGCTTCAAGGCGAACACGAGGCTTACGGCTAACGTAAAGTGCGCCAATCCCTTTAGGGCCATATGATTTATGGGCTGAGAAAGACATCATGTCTACTTTCAGCGCTTGTAAATCGATTGCAACTTTACCTGTGCTTTGCGCAGCATCAACATGGAACAACACTTTGCGCTCGCGGCATACTTCGCCGATCGCAGCGATGTCTTGAATCACACCAATTTCGTTGTTTACGTGCATAACACTGGCAAGAATGGTGTCAGGGCGGATAGCCGCAGTGAATTTTTCGATATCAACCAAGCCATTTGGCTCAGGATCTAAATAAGTGACTTCAAACCCTTCACGTTCTAACTGACGGCAGGTATCAAGTACGGCTTTATGCTCAGTTTTCACTGTAATGAGGTGCTTACCTTTTTTACCGTAAAAATGTGCAGCGCCTTTAATTGCAAGGTTATTTGATTCTGTCGCGCCAGAGGTGAAAACAATTTCACGAGGATCGGCATTGATCAAATCAGCAATTTGATTACGGGCAACGTCGACTGCTTCTTCTGCTACCCAACCGAAACGGTGAGAACGAGACGCAGGGTTACCAAAGTTGCCTTCGTTGGTTAAACATTCCGCCATCTTGGCAGCAACGCGAGGATCAACCGGAGTGGTTGATGAATAATCTAAATAAATTGGTAACTTAATGTCGCTCATTGTTTACTCCGCTTATTTACTGCAAGCTCACTTCGATTTCGTTGCCAGCAATATAATTAAGATGTTTCGTTTTATCTTGTCTGTCTGCTACTAATTTCACGTCGTGCTGTGCCATCAGCTCCCCAAGGGTAATACCATCGAGAAAAAGGCTGATACGCTCGCTTAAATCCTGCCACAAACTGTGCGTTAAACAGCGCTCACCGCCTTGGCAATCTGACTGACCTTGACAACGCGTTGCGTCAACTGACTCATCTACCGCTCGGATGACTTCACCAATAGGTATATCACTGGGTTGGCGACCCAACTTATAACCGCCACCAGGCCCACGAACACTGTCTACCAATTTTTCTCTACGCAGACGTGAAAAAAGTTGCTCTAAATAAGATAACGATATTTCTTGGCGCTCAGATATATCGGCTAACGACACGGGACCACGCTGTGAATGTAATGCTACATCCAACATTGCTGTAACAGCGTAACGACCTTTAGAAGTTAATTTCATTCTGAACACCTAGCTAAAAACTTGCAGCTATTGTCCCAAACCCGACTATTTTAGTCAAGTATTTATCCTACTGTTTTACTCAAGTATTACTGACGTTCGACTGTGCGTCTCTGATAGCGCTAACGTTAGATTTGTGGGTCGAAAGAGGCTTTCGCTGATTCTTTCTCCGCAGTCGTTAAATGATCGCCAAAACTATCAATTTCAAGGGTAGGTAATGATTTACCACAAACACTGCCTCCCATGTTATTGATCTCTTTGCACATTTCCTCAACCTTGGTGTCAATAAGGTGAACATGATCAAGCATTAGCCCAATCGCGTTAGCGACCGGGTCGGGGTTTTCATCTGAAATTGCATAGGCATCAAAGCCGTATTTACGGGCAATTTTAGCTCTGTGGCCGTTTTGTTCCTTGCTGGCGCTAGGCATAACGATACGCCCAGGAATTCCCACTACGGTCGCGCCTTCAGGCGCGTCTTTTACCACCACTGAGTTAGAGCCGACTTTAACCCCTTTATGCATGGTGATAGGCCCGAGAATTTTAGCCCCTGCTCCAATAACGACATTATCTTCTAGCGTCGGGTGGCGCTTGCCTGCGCTCCACGATGTACCACCAAGGGTGACACCGTGATAAAGGGTCACGTTATCGCCAATTTCTGCTGTTTCTCCTATCACGACGCCCATACCGTGATCGATAAAGAAACGACGCCCAAGTTTTGCCCCTGGGTGAATCTCAACCCCTGTTGCCCAACGAGAAAATGTTGATAAGCTGCGCGCTAGCCAGCGCCAATTTGCTTTCCACAACCGATGGCTTAAACGATGAAACCAAATAGCATGTAGCCCAGGGTAATTCGTTAACACTTCAAACGTATTACGCGCCGCTGGGTCACGATGGAATACACTTTGAATATCTTCTTTAATGCGCTCAAACATAATTATTTGTTTTCTTTGCTGGTCTTTTCGATGGATGCCAAAATGCCACGCAGTATGTTCAGCTCTTGGGTTTCAGGACGAGCGCGATTAAACAAGCGGCGTAACTTGGTCATGACCATACCTGGATGTTTCGGAATGATAAAATTCGTTTTGAATAGGGTTTGTTCCAAATGGCTATAAAAACCTTCTAGATCTTCTGCCAGCGGGTATTCTTCTTGTACGCTTTCTCGGCGAGTTTCATTCAGATGAGCCATGCGAATTTCGTAACAAAGTGTCTGTACCGCAGCCGCCAAATTCAAAGAGCTGTATTCAGGATTAGCAGGAATACACACGTGAAAGTGGCATTGCTGCAATTCATCGTTACTTAGCCCGTTATTCTCTCGCCCAAAAACTAACGCCACAGGATATTTTGGTACTTCTGATACTAATTTTTCGCCGCAACCACGGGGCTCTAACATTGGCCAAGATAGCGTACGTGACCGTGCGCTAGTACCTACCACTAAACCACAGTCCGCTACTGCTTCTGCCAAGGTAGAGACTATTTTTGCATTAGCCAGTACGTCACCCGCACCAGCCGCTAAGGCACTGGCCTTACCATCAGGAGGAGACACTGGGTCAACCAGCACTAACTGACTCAAGCCCATGGTTTTCATGGCTCTCGCTGTTGAACCAATATTGCCCGTATGGGATGTGTTAACCAGTACGATTTTAATATTTTCTAGCATAGCAAGGAATTATCTGACGTTTTGCGGATTTTAGGGCGCGGATAATAGCACATTTTGCGCACGAAAGTAGTATTGGCGCGGCCCGTACCCTGATGTAGTTACTACAAATTATGTGCGCGTTAACGTTGATGCCGAGTTCACCCTTGAATTAAGGCACCCTACCTTTATAAAACTGGCATAAATGAAAACGTTCGTAATCACTTAAAGGCTTAAGGTAGGTGTTCTCCACTGCTACTCCAAACTCAATTTCATCTTGCACCTGTGCCTCAAACGACGCAACCCAAGGATGGCTTTTCGGGCCACTCAACTGAACATAAGGATATTGAGTTACCTTCCAAAAACCTGAAAGCAGCGTTTCTTGTTTGTTATCAAAGGTATTAGCATCACTGTTTTCTTGAGGCGCGCTAACCAGGGTGTAAGTTTTGTCTAAATTTAGCAGCAACTGCACTTCTACATCACACGCTTTACTATAGTAGCGACCAACAAGTCCTTCATAGGACATCAATGCCCCCACATCTAGGCCTTCAGGAATTAAAAACAACCCTATAGAATCACGAGTGAAAGAATGATTATTACTAAAAAGAGGCACCTCACTTTCAACCGAATACCCTAATTTCGCCGTGCTTTGCGTTAAGCGTGTTAACTCACTCTGTTCGGGCAGCATTAGTGAGTAAACTAGGCTATTTCTTCTAATCGAAATAGGAAAAGTAAGCTGATTAACATCAACATCAAAATCATCTTTTTTTAATTGCTCGGATATTCTGTTTACCTCTGATTCTGAAAGGTACTTAGCGTACAAATGTACTTGGGTATGACCACAACCTGATAACCCCAAAAATATACCGCACAACAAAATCCATCTCATTTCCCATTCCTTATTGATTAAATACAATTTACCCTTGGTAAAGCTCTAGCGGCAAACCGTCAGGGTCGGCAAAAAAGGTAAATTGTTTTCCGGTATATTCGTCCGTTCTAATCGCCTCAACGTCAACACCTTTACCTGTCAAAAGTGCGACGGTTGCTTCCACATCATCTACAACAAACGCTAAGTGGCGTAAGCCTTGCGCTTCTGGACGACTGGGGCGCGCAGGTGCTCCGGGAAACGAGAAAAGCTCAATTTGTCCACCATCGGGTAGTGCTAAATCTAGTTTGTACGAGTCTCGAGGGGCACGGTAATTTTCGGCAATAACCCTAAACCCGAGTATTTCAGTGTAAAAGTGTTTCGAGCGCGCATAGTCGCTGCAGATAACGGCAACGTGATGAATTCGTTTTAACATTAGGTACGCTTAATCTGTTATTAAAAATAAGTAAACTGTGGCATGTACGCTAACATAGTTTGTGATAAATCCAGATTATGATTGCGAATATTCTGTGGTTTGATACACTGCGCGGCGATTTTTTGTTCACCTGTTACCTAAACCGTAACGGATGACAAATCCTTATCTTAACGTTCTTTTAAAAATTGGTGGTTTTACTATGCATCCTATGCTGAATATAGCAGTGCGCGCGGCGCGTTCTGCGGGCAACGTCATTGCCCGTGGTTTTGAAAATCAATCTGAACTAATGATTGAAGCCAAAGGCAGTAACGACTTCGTAACCCGAGTCGACAAAGAAGCCGAGCAAGCAATTATTCGCAAAATCCAGCAATCTTACCCTGATCACTGTTTTGTCGGTGAAGAAGGTGGCGTAGTAGAAGGTAGCAACACTGATTATAAATGGATCATTGACCCGCTAGACGGCACCACCAATTTTATTAAGGGTATTCCCCACTTTGCAGTATCTATCGCACTTATGCATAAAGGTCGTTTAGACCAAGCTGTTGTGTTCGATCCGATTCGCGGCGAACTATTTACTGCAAGTAAAGGCGCGGGTGCTCAATTAAACGGTTTCCGTATCCGCGCAAGTAAAGCCAAAGAGCTAAACCAAACAATCTTGGCAACAGCATTACCGTACAAGAACAAAGACACCTTGCCCACTTACCTTGAAAGCTTCCGCAATATCTTTTTTCAAGCCGGTGACGTACGTCGCAGTGGTTCAGCTGCCCTTGACTTGGCTTATGTTGCTGCTGGTCGCTATGACGGATACTGGGAAAGTGGGTTAAAGCCGTGGGACATCGCTGCAGGTGAGCTACTTGTGCGTGAAGCAGGCGGCTTGGTCACCGACTTTAAAGGTAATAACGATCCGATGCACAACGGTGACATCGTGGCCGGTAGCGCTAAAGTAGTGCAAACCTTGGTGAAAAACTTAAAAGGCTAAGTAGCCAAAAGCGCCGAACTGTGTGGCGTAAAACGTATAGCCCAGAAACATAGTGTAAAGTGAGCCCTTTTGGCTCGCTTTTTTTATGTGTGGCGTTTCGATTTAAAACCCGCTTTTCGTTAGAAGGCGCCTGCGGATTAAAACAAATGCGCCCAAGTCAAACAATGACTCTCGGCCATTAAAAAAGCCGCTTGATGGTTAATCAAACGGCTCTTGATGTACAACTCTGGTTACCCTTATGGGTAATCTGATTTGCTACAGCATTGACTCTTGGTCAGCACCTTCTTTCTCAATCTCAGTTGGCATCAAGTCTTCACGGCTTACACCTAACCATAGCGCCACTAAGCTGGCGACATAAATAGATGAATACGTACCGATAATAACGCCGAACAGTAGCGCCGTAGCGAAACCGTGGATCGTTGCCCCACCCAAGAAGAACAATGACATCAATACCAATATCGTCGTTAGAGACGTAATAATGGTACGGTTCAACGTTTGAGTCAGTGAAATGTTGATGATTTCTTCTGTTTCTGAATTACGTATTTTACGAAAGTTCTCACGGATCCTATCTGATACCACGATCGTATCGTTTAAGGAGTAACCAATAACAGCAAGAACAGCAGCCAATACCGTTAAATCGAATTCTAGTTGTAAAACCGAGAATAAACCTAGGGTAATAATGACGTCGTGGGCTAGCGCCACAACTGAGCCCAAAGCAAAACGCCATTCGAATCGCATTGCTACGTAAACCAAAATACAAAGCAAGGAAACCAACATGGCTAACCCGCCCTGCTCGGCAAGCTCATCACCAATATTTGGCCCAACAAAAGCGATGCCGCGTTTTTCAACGCTTGGATCGGCTGCTTGTAACGCGGCGACAACGCGGTCGCCAATTTCGACGTTTTTAACGCCTTCCATCGGCGCAATACGTATTAGTATGTCTTGGCTGCTACCGTAGTTTTGCACCGTCGGTTCAATAAAACCGGCCTGGGTTAACTCAGCACGCACTTCATCAAGGTTAGCGACACTTTGATAGCGCATTTCAATTTGTGTTCCGCCAGTGAAATCCAAGCCCCAGTTCAGCTGGTTAACCCCAAGGGAAACCAAAGAACCGATGACCAATATTGCGGAAAATATCGCTGCCGGAACGCGTAACGACATAAAGCCAACTGTGTTTTTCATGTTTAACAATTGCATGTCAGCGCTCCTATATAGATAGTTTTTTCAAAGGCTTACCACCACACCATGCATTTACAACAGCACGGGTAACAAAAATTGCGGTAAACATGGAAGTGGCGATACCAATCATCAGCGTGATCGAAAAGCCTTTAATCGGACCTGTGCCCACGGCAAATAAAATCAGGCCTGCGATGAAAGTGGTGATGTTGGCATCAAGTATGGTTGAGAATGCACTGTCGTAACCATGATGTATTGCCTGTTGCGGACTACGTCCTTCACGTAGCTCTTCACGAATACGCTCGAATATCAGTACGTTCGCATCAACCGCCATACCGACCGTTAGTACGATACCCGCCATACCAGGAAGGGATAACGTGGCCCCAGGGATCATCGACATAATACCGACTATCATCACTAAGTTGAGGGTCAGGGCAAGGTTTGCCACTACGCCAAATGCTTTATAATAAATCAGCATAAAGATAAGTACCGCGACAAAGCCCCAAATAATGGCTTGGGTACCAAGTGCAATATTCTCTTTACCTAAGCTTGGCCCAACGGTGCGTTCTTCCACGATTTGAATGGGTGCAATAAGTGCACCTGCGCGTAGTAAGAGTGAAAGGTTGTGCGCTTCTTGGGGCGAATCTAATCCAGTTATACGAAAGCTACTACCCAAACGAGCCTGAATTGTTGCGATACTGATCACTTCTCGCTTCGCTTCAAAAATCAGCTTGTCGTTAGCGTCTCGCTCACCGGTTGATTTGTATTCGATAAAGACGGTTGCCATCGGCTTGCCAATACTGTCCTTGGTAAACTGTGACATCTTGCTGCCGCCCTTTGAATCAAGGGAGATATTAACCTGAGGAATACCGTATTCATCAGCGCTAGAGTTAGCATCGATGATGTGATTACCGGTTAAGATGATTTTCTTTTTAAGCAATTGTGGCTGACCTTGTTGGTCAAGCACTAATTCAGACCCCGCTGGTACGCGCCCTGCAACAGCATCACGCACGTCATGGTCTAAATCTACCGAGCGAAACTCTAACGTTGCTGTCGCGTTTAGAATTTCTTTCGCTCGTGCAGTATCCTGGATACCTGGTAATTGCACGGCAATACGGTCAACCCCTTGCTTTTGAACACTTGGCTCAGCAACACCTAACTGGTTAACACGGTTACGAATAATAGTAATGTTCTGTTTAACCGCATAGTCGCGCGTCTCGGCCAGTTTCTGCTCAGACATACTGACAACAATTTTAAGGTCGTTTTTCTCAGTGAACACTAAGTCACGATTGCGGTTGCGTAAGAAAAACTCTGCTTTATCTAACGTGTCTTGATCGCGGAAGAATATTTCCACCCCGCCTTCAACTTGGCGTACAGTACGGTAACGAATGCCCTCTTCACGCAGCGCACTTCTGAAATCAGAGACCATGTCCTCAAATGACTTGTTCACTGCTGAGTTCATGTCCACTTCCATTAAAAAGTGTACACCACCGCGTA
This sequence comes from Paraglaciecola chathamensis S18K6, assembly GCA_000314955.1. Taxonomy (GTDB): domain Bacteria; phylum Pseudomonadota; class Gammaproteobacteria; order Enterobacterales; family Alteromonadaceae; genus Paraglaciecola; species Paraglaciecola chathamensis. The sequence goes on from BAEM01000034.1 coordinate 135,279, forward strand.
AATCTAATCCGAGTTTCATTGGCGCACCACCAATGGCTTCAAGCCAAGCTGGGGTGTCTGGGGCTAAGTTCATAGCAACATAGTAATCGTCACCTAAAGCGCGTTGTAAGGTTTCTCGGGCGATTAGCTGACTGTCGGAATTGGTTAAGCGAACTAAAATTTGTTCATTATCTAACGCGATATTTTTTGCTTCTATGTTTTCGCTAGATAAGGTTTCAGTGACCTTATTTAACAGTGACTCATCGACACTGGCATTACGGCCGGCAGAGATTTGAACGGCGTAGTCTTCACCGTACAAATTTGGCGTAGCGTATAGAGCACACATACCGACTATAAAAATCAGTACAAGATACTTCCATAACGGAGTTTGGTTTAACACGTGAAAATCCTTCCATTTTGAATGTCGTAAACATAAATAAAGCGGGCAATCGCCCGCTTTATTTAAGGTAACTCATTTTAAATCGCTTTCATTGTGCCTTTTGGCAACACAGCTGAGATAGCAGATTTTTGTACAACGATGTTGGTTGTATCGTTAAGTGCAATCTCAAGAAAATCCTTCTCTTCTGACACTTTCACTATGCGACCTACCATGCCGCCTTGCGTCAAGACTTCATCGCCTTTACTCAACGAGCTAACCAAATTTTTATGCTCTTTTACACGCTTTGCTTGAGGGCGGTATAACATAAAATAAAAAATCAATCCGAATACGCCAAGCATAATTAGCATTTCGAAACCGCCGCCTGTTGCACCACCTGGTGCTGCCTGTGCATGTGCATCAGAGATAAATAAGCTCATAAATTCCCCATAGTTTGTTAAGTTTTGTCGTTATAGCGCCGGTACCGGCATATCTTTTTGTGCGTAGAAATCCGCAACGAATTCATCTAATTTTTGCTCAGCAATCGCATCTCGTAAACCTTGCATAACACGCTGGTAATACCGCAAGTTATGAATAGTATTTAAGCGCGCGCCTAATATTTCGTTACATTTGTCCAAGTGATGTAGATATGACCGAGAATAATTTTTACAAGTGTAACAGTCACATTTATCGTCTAGTGGACCCGTATCGGTTTTATGCGCTGCATTACGAATTTTTACGATGCCGCTCGTGACGAAAAGATGTCCGTTTCGAGCATTACGCGTTGGCATAACACAATCGAACATGTCCACTCCACGGCGCACACCTTCGACTAAATCTTCTGGCTTGCCCACGCCCATCAAATAACGTGGTTTGTGTGCTGGGATTTTATCTGTGGTGTGATCCAAAATACGGATCATATCCTCTTTAGGCTCACCGACAGATAAACCACCAATGGCATAGCCGTCGAAGCCGATTTCTTCCAAGCCCTGCAAGGAGACATCTCGTAACCCTTCGTACATACCACCTTGTATGATACCGAATAGTGCAGAGGGGTTATCTCCGTGCTCAACTTTACTGCGTTTGGCCCAGCGCAACGATAATTCCATTGATTGACGCGCTTCGCTCTCGGTAGCCGGGTGCGGAGTACATTCGTCAAAGATCATCACGATGTCAGACCCCAAATCACGCTGCACTTGCATGGATTTCTCTGGCGTCAGTAAGATTTTTTCACCATTGATTGGCGAGCGGAAAGTAACACCTTCTTCAGTTATTTTGCGCAAGTCACCTAAGCTAAATACCTGAAAACCGCCTGAATCGGTCAGAATAGGCTTTTGCCAATGCATAAAATCGTGCAAATCACCGTGCTGTTTGATGATTTCGGTACCAGGGCGAAGCATTAAATGAAAGGTATTGCCGAGGCAAATATGCGCACCAGTGTCATCAAGCTCTTCTGGCGTCATGCCCTTAACCGTACCGTATGTGCCCACAGGCATAAACGCTGGCGTTTCAACTACGCCTCGGTCAAATTTAAGACGGCCTCGGCGCGCTTTTCCGTCTGTGTTGTCTAATTCAAATTGCATAAATACTTCCTGCTGGTAAGGCTTGCCCACCAGCGTTTTCTCGTCTTAGGTGATTTTCAATGCCTAACAAGCGAGTTGCTGACAAAAAGTGGCCGGATTATATACGAATTGCATGAATGAATAAAAACTAATAACGCACTAATTACTCACTATGCTTCTTCTTGCAGGTTAATCTCTATTCGCAGGCTGATTTTTTTCGATAAACATCGCATCACCATAACTAAAAAAGCGGTATTGCTGAGCAATCGCTTCTTGGTACGCGCTCATGACATTTTCTTTACCAGCAAAGGCACTGACCAACATAATGAGCGTTGATTCAGACAAGTGAAAATTGGTCAACATGGCATCGACTACCTGAAATTGATAGCCAGGGTAGATAAATATATCCGTATCACTGAAAAAAGGCGCAAGCTCAGTGCCGTTGCTCGACGCTGCTTTCGCTGCAGATTCTAACGATCTAACTGAGGTGGTTCCTACCGCGATAACGCGTTTACCCGCTGCTTTGGTTTTTGCGATAGCATCAATCACATTTTGCGGCACTTCTGCATACTCAGAGTGCATTTGATGCTCAAGAATATTGTCAACGCGCACAGGCTGAAAGGTACCTGCGCCCACATGCAAGGTCACAAATTCGGTACTCACCCCTTTGTCTTTTAATTTCTGTAAAATCGCATCATCAAAGTGTAACCCGGCCGTAGGAGCGGCGACCGCACCGGGCTTTTCATTATAAACGGTTTGATAACGTTCCTTGTCAGACTCTTCATCAGGGCGGTCAATATAGGGAGGTAAAGGCATGTGGCCATATTGCTCGAGGATCTCAAGGATCGGCTCAGGGTTAAGCAGCTTTAGTTTGAATAAAGCGTCTTGGCGACCCACCATTTCCATTTCGACTTTGTCTTCAAGCAGCAATTGACTGCCCTCTTTGGGTGATTTACTAGCACGCACATGCGCTAACACATGATGCTCGTCAACAATACGTTCAATCAGCACTTCTACTTTACCACCCGACGCTTTTTGGCCTAACAAGCGAGCAGGAATGACGCGAGTATTGTTAAAAATCAGCAAGTCGCCTGGATTGATCAAGTCAACAACGTCGGTAAATTGCAAATGCGATAAGCCTGTTTTGGCTAAATGCATTAGTCGACTAGCCGTTCGCTCTTTGGTGGGGTAACGCGCTATCAGGGCTTCAGGTAAATCAAACTGGAATTCAGAAACTTTCATATATCATCCTGGGAAATTAGCCCGTTATTTTACGTATATTAATTGATACCTGCAATTGCCTTGGCATACTCAAGTTGCCTTGTCACTTGGCTTTATGCGGCTAAAATGACGTCAACAGTTTATATATTATTGACGTTTCTCCTAACTGTTACTTTGCCCAGCGACTCTTGCGTTGGGCTTTTTTTTGTCTGCGATTTTTACCTATTCAGAGCATAACTGTATTGCTTAGCGCTAAATTGCGTCACGCTACGTTGCGTCGCGCTACATAAAGCAGCATTTTTTCGCACAAAATATTGTTGTATAGAACTGTGCGTTACAAAAAGGGGCTAGGCAGACATAGACAAATTATTGCATCGCTACTGAGATAGATCTTGCCCCATGTCGCTGAACATATCCACGATATCGTCACGCTCAATGCGACGCATATTAAGCACATACATGATTTGTAACAACAAATCAGCGCCCAAAATGCCTTTATTAACTTTGTTACGTAGGTTGTCTGCGCTTTGATTCACCCCAATTGAGACTAGGCGTTCACTAAGATCCTGATATTTAACACCACGCTTAGACATTTCTGCTTTTAGTAAGCGCTGGACAACTTGACGCCAATCCGCAGAGGCACTATTTGTCTGTTTTGCTGTCAGACCATCCGAATGATTTTGCATAACTATACCCACGCTATAAATGTGACGTATAATTTACATTAGTGATAAATAAATATCAAATGTTGAAAATAATATTTGACTAATTGTTTTTTAACTGACTACACTAAGCCCGAGTTTCGCTGAAGAGCTCAATGAAATATTGAGCCATATACGAATGACGGTCATTAGCCATACAGGAGAGTAGCCATGACATGGGATCTTAATCAACTTGAGGCCCTTTTTAGTGACAACCAAGATCTCGTTGTTACCCGTGAAGAGAATTGCTTATTAATTGCTAATGGTGACGGCGTAGATGCCTGGCTAGCGATAAGCGGAGAGCAAATCATTGTTGAGTCTTTACTTTTCTCGGTAAATGAAGTGAAAGACAAAACAGCGTTAAATGAAGAGATTTTAAAAACTCATATGATTTTCCCATTGACCACAGTAGGAATTTCTAACGTGGCAGGCGATGAATATTACACCGCTTTTGGCTCGTTGAGTTCACAATCGAAACCCGAGAGCGTGATGATCGAAGTGCAAACCCTATTTCAAAATGTAGAAGCATTTTTAGATGCTTATGCAGAACATTTACTTTAATCGAGGAGTGACATTATGTCGGTTTGGAGAAAATTAGTAACTGCCGTTAAAGGTGGTGCAACAGAAGCAGCACAGACAGTTGTAGACAGCCAAGCAATTCGCATCCTTGAGCAAGAGATCCGTGAAGCAAAAGACGAACTGCGTAAATCTGACCATGCACGCACGCAAATACTTGCCAAGTGTAAACTTTCTCAGCAGAAGGTCGCCAGCTTACAATCTTCTATCGAGCAATACGAAGAGCACGCCCGTAAAGCAATCGATTCTGATCGTCAGTTAGCGCTTGATTGTGCGCAAAAAGTCAGTGACTTAAAGGCAGAACAAGAAGGCGAGCAAAAGTATTTAGATCAATTCAAGCAATCAGAGAAGCAGTTAGCTAGCAACATCAGCCAAGCTAAAGCCAATTTACGTCGCTTAGAGCAGCAGGTTGATATGGTAAAGGCCACTGAGTCTGTGCAAAAAGCACAGGTCGCGGTCTCTTCACGTCACTTAGGCGCCAACAGTAAAATGAAGACGGCAACTGAATCGTTGCAGCGTATTCAGGACAAACAAACTTTGCGTGATGCAGAATTGCAAGCCGCTCAGGAATTGGCGACTGAAGAGTCAAGCGACGATTTAGAAAAACGTTTGGCACAAGCAGGTATCAAAGGTGGACAAACGTCTGCTGATGATGAGTTAAGCCGCATTCTAGGCAAGTAAGCCTCGATAATTTTGAATGGCCAGTCAGCGGTTGCTGACGGGCCATTTTGTTATTTGGCGACTTAGTTTATGCCACTGGATTTCACAAAGGAATCCGTTACATTGGCTAATGGCTTGGGATATGAAAGAATATGTCGAAATAACAATAACCTGAAATTAACGCCATGTTTATAAAAATACGTAGAATGCTGTCTCAGTATTTTGCTGAAATGCGTTGGTATACCCTATTAATCGCGTTAAGTTTTTACACCATTTCAAGTTGGTGCTTAATGGCCCTTGCTGGCGAAGACGCATTAACAAACACCACAGATTTTGTTTATTGGTTGGTGGTAACGGGTTCAACCGTGGGTTACGGAGACTTATCGCCAACAACGACTGCGGGTAAATACATAGTCTCTTTGTATGTTATCCCTGTTGGCCTAAGCTTTTTTGCACTTGTTATTGGTCGCGTGGCTTCATGGGTGTCATTTCAGTGGTTAAAAGGAGTAAAGGGTTTGCAAAGTTTATCGGTATCTAATCATATTCTGGTACTTGGGTGGAACGAACAACGCACCCTTAGATTATTAGATTTATTATTGCGTGAGCGTGACGCAGTAGATGAACGCCCCACCATAGTGTTATGTGTTCGGGCTGACATTACTAACCCCATGCCGGACAAAATTGAGTTCGTTAAAGTCAATAGCTTTAGCAATGACAAAGACATGGATAGAGCATGTATAGCCGATGCAAAAGTTGTATTGATGGACAACCCTGAAGACGATTTAACCATGACCACGGCGTTATATTGCAGTCAGCGTAACCCGAGTGCACAAATGGTGGCTTATTTCACCGATGAAACATTAGCCAACCTGCTTCAGCGGCATTGTCCGAATGTTGAATGCACTCCAAGCGTAGCAATAGAAATGTTGGCAAAGTCAGCGTTTGATCCAGGTTCAAGCGTGCTACATCACGACTTACTTAGTGTGGCCGAAGGTCAAGCGCAGTATTCAGACACCCTCCCCCTTGATATGCCTTCTATGCCGGTGGGCTTGGCATTTAATCAATTGAAGTCTCGTTATAATGCCACTCTCATCGGTACGTCTAAAAGCCACGACAAGTTAAACATACAAGTTAATCCCGACTTAGACGAGCAACTATCGCCAGGTGACAAAGTGTTTTATATCGCCGAGTCGAGGATCAAACATATCGAGTGGCAACGTTTTTCTGAGGAATAATATGTTCAGTAAATTATTTGGTAAAAAAGACACCACTAAAACCCCAAAAGCGCCTGAAATTATGGGGCTTTATTTAGGTGGATCATTTCAGATTGATCCCTTAAAACTCAAGCTTATAGAGCCAAGCCTTATTATCAACGCCCCGGCCAGTTCACATATTATTCAGGCCGTTGGTGAGGTCGACTTGGACTCAGGGGGCAAGATTCTACGTTTTTACACTGATGATGATGCGTTTTTGCAGGTTGTTTTAGATGGCGGCATGACAGAAAACCACATTACAGATGTCAAGTTATGGTATTTCTATGAAACCAAAACCGTTGGCTCAGATGCTCAGTGGCAAGACCTGCTAAAAAAGGACATATCTCAAGCCGAGTATTCCCTTGAAGGCCACACTTACCAGCGTGTTTGGGATGCCGTAGGTGATGTGTCTCCTGCTGTCGCGATGACCGAAAAAACTTATGAAGAAGATGGTGATGTCAGTGAAACTGACCAGTTCGTCATGCTTTACGAGCGTGAGCTAGATAACAGCGACATTGAAGCGCTGTTGGTAAGCGGTGAAGAAAAACTAGTAGGGCAAAATCTTGATCGCTGCTTAGTCATCAGCAGCGGCTTTAATATAGCGCAAGCCGACATCTCTATAAACGGCTAACGGTTCCCAATAAATAAAGGAAAAATGATGGAAACAATACTCAATTCAATTTCTGGGCTCGGCCACTTCGTTGCCTATTTCGCTGTATCAATCGTACTACTATTTGTATTCAAAATTGTCTATGCGTTTGTTACACCCCATGATGAATGGAAGTTAGTCAAACAAGAGAAAAACCTTGCTGCAGCCATCGGCTTTGGTGGTGCAATTATTGGTTTTGCTCTGGCGTTATCAAGCGCAGTGGCAAACTCTGCATCATTGCTAGATTTTATCGTATGGGGCGTGGTGGCAATAGTTGCCCAAGTGGTGGCGTTTTTGCTTTTACGTTTTACGTTTATGCCGAAAATTGCCGAACGCATCATTAATAATGAAATATCCGCAGGTACTATTCTAGCCGCCATTTCGGTTGCGGTAGGTTTGCTAAATGCCGCCTGCATGACTTACTAGGAGGCCATATGACTCAGCGTAAACGCTCATCAAATATCAACCTAGCGAGTATGCGTAAAGGATTTTCAGTCAAACCTTTGGCACTAGGTATTGCAGCAGTAATGCTTAGTCGTTGCGGTGAAGAAACTGAAAAAGCCACTGTGTATACCTCAGTAGACGATTGTACCAATCAAAATCCAGGGCAAGAAGAACTGTGTAAGACCGCCTACCAAGACGCGTTAGATGAAGCCCAGCGAACTGGCCCTAAATACGCATCACGACAAATATGTGAAGAAGAGTTTGGCGCGAATCAGTGCAATTATACGCGCACCGAGAGCGGTTCATTCTTTATGCCCTTTATGGCAGGTTACATGTTGAGTAACCTACTCTCTCCTAGGGGATATAACACTCAACCTATGTTTACCTCCTATTCGCCCTACTCGTCTTATCGACACCGTTGGATGGGCGCTGATGGCAGCGATTATGGAGACTACCGCCGCCGCAACATGAACGTCAGCAAAAAAGCGTTCAAATCTAAGCCCAGTGTATCGAAAACCATGAGCCGTGGTGGGTTTGGTAGCAGTGTACGCGCTAAGTCAAGCTGGGGCAGCTCTAGTAGAAAGTCCAGTGGTTGGGGTGGCTAACGCGTTTTATGTTTCGTATTCCTATACAGCAACGCCCCAATTGGCAACGTAAAGCCGCTGATTTCGGCTTCAAATTCCATACTATGCACGGGGAGCCCTATTGGGACGAAACAGCTTATTACCAATTTACGCTTAACCAAATAGAAAACGACATAGAACAGCCCACTGCTGATATTCACCAAATGTGTTTGGCAGTGGTCGAACGCGTGGTTCATGATGAAGCCCTACTGGCGCGTTTTCAGATACCTGAAACATTTTGGCTGCCTATTGCAGATTCATGGAAGAGTCGTGACCCAAGCTTATATTCGCGTTTGGATTTTAGTTACGATGGCAGCGGGCCAGCAAAGCTATATGAAAATAACGCAGATACGCCGACTTCCTTGTATGAAAGTGGGTTTTGGCAGTGGCTATGGTTAGAAGAGCAAGTCAACAAAGGGTTAGTGCATAAAAAAGCCGACCAATTTAATTCTCTCCAAGAAAAGCTTGTTATCCGATTGGGCGAAATAGCTCATCACTATCAATTAGATTTCATGCATTTTGCGTGTTGCAAAGACACAGACGAAGATAGAGGTACGGTGCAGTACTTGCAAGACTGCGCCAGAGAAGCCGGGATCGCAGATTACTTTGTCTATATGGAAGATATTGGATTAAGTGAAAGTGCTGCGTTTACCGATCATGACGACCAAATCATCGAAACGTTATTTAAACTTTACCCATGGGAATTTATGCAGCGTGAAGATTTTGCCCAGCATATTCAGTCCTCTGGTACTCACTGGGTTGAGCCACTGTGGAAATCGGTTTTATCTAATAAAGCGCTGATGCCCATGTTATGGAAAATGTTTCCCGGCCATCCTAATTTGCTCGCGTCATACTTTGAAGACGAACTGCACCTAGCAAACGAAACTCAGCTGGTAAAAAAACCCATATTTTCTCGCGAAGGCGCCAATATCAGTATTATTGAAAACGGAAAAACGGTGCTTGAAGCTCAAGGACCGTATGGTGAAGAAGGGTTTATTTATCAAGCCTATTCGCCATTGCCAAAATTTGGAGATAATCACACCTTGATTGGTTCTTGGTTGGTTGACGATCAACCAGCAGGTATATCAGTAAGGGAAGATACCTCCCTTATTACTCAAGATATGTCGCGTTATTTACCGCATATTATTTTGTGACAATTTGACATCTCATTTTCTATTCATTTAAGTCAAAATACTGTTATCACTTAATCAACGCAGTTTTATGAATAGCAAAAACTTCACATCGCGCACTTCTTCTGGTTTAAGCCAACAGTTAAAAATTGTTGGCTGCATTTTCGTTTTAATCACTGCCATCGAAATAATTAACCTCCTAACTGGGCGGGCATTAAACCATTTCGGTAATATTCCGCGCTATATCCCAGGACTTATTGGTGTTTTAACTGGGCCGTTTTTACACGGGAGTTTAAGCCATTACCTATCGAACATTATCCCATTGTGTGTGCTGAGTTTTCTGATGTTGCAATACGGCAATAAACGATTTTTCGGCGTCACATTTTTTTGCATCATACTAACCGGATTATTGGTGTGGTTATTTGGCCGCTCTGCCAGTCATATTGGCGCTAGCAGTGTGATATACAGTTATTTTGGCTTTCTTTTATTAGCTGGCTTTTTAAGCCGAAAGTTCAAGTTGATCATCATATCTTTGCTGGTGGCTTTTTTTTACGGTGGCCTAATATTCGGGGTGCTGCCCGCAAGAACCTTTGTATCTTGGGAAGGGCATCTATTTGGCTTTATCTCTGGTTTGATTGCCGCAAGATTGTGGGCTAAAAACGTGCCGTAACAAGTCAAAAACGAGTGATAACGCTTTATCCTTAAATTAACTAAATGTAGTGCTAGAGCGTGAAGTACAACTTCCCTATAATGCATGAGCAGTTTATAAACTAATCAAGGCCCCAATGAGTAATCAAGCCCCTAAAAAGCAAAACGGATTTTTTGGAAATCTGGCATTTAACATCGTTATTCCCGTGGTGATCATGAGCAACTTAAGCTCTGACCAGTACCTAGGCCCTGCATGGAGTATTGTGGCGGCACTTATATTTCCCATCGGGTATGGGCTTTGGGATCTAAAAGAATCAGGCAAAGTAAACGCCTTCTCTGTGTTAGGGATTGTCAGCGTAATTTTAACTGGCGGTATTAGCCTATTGGAACTTCCTGCGGAATATATCGCGATAAAAGAAGCTGCCATTCCGGCAGTTATCGGTATCGCAGTATTGATAACTCAGCGCACGACTAAGCCCCTATTAAAGGTCCTTGTACTCAATGAGCAAATTGTCAATTGGGATAACTTATCTCAAGCTCTCGAAGCAAAAGGGACCACCAGTGATTTTGAAGGTAAAATGGCGATCAGTTCTTATATCGTTGCCGGTTCGTTCTTCTTATCCTCAGTATTAAATTATGTGTTGGCGAAAGTGATTTTAGTTAGCCCGCCAGGAACAACAGAGTACACAGAAGAATTAGGGCGCATGACGGCCTTAAGTTACCCAGTGATTGTTATTCCCAGCATGATAATGTTAATGGGTGCCCTGTGGTACTTGTTCGCGCAAATCAAAAAGCTAACCGGTGAGGATTTAGAGAACTTCCTCGCGCAGCAATAAGCAACGAAAACTAATTCAGTACTGAAAAAAAACCGCTGACAACATACATTGTCAGCGGTTTTTTATTACATCATTCGCTAATCCTAACTACTTTCTACCTAGCAAACTAAAGATATTATCCGCGACTTGTGTGTTGTTTAACATTCCACGAAACATTTCACTACCTGGACCTTTAGCAAAAACTGGCACATCCACGCCTGTGTGGCCGCCTGTTGTCCAGCCAGTGTTGGTGCGCACATCTAATAAAGTTTTCACCGTTTGATAAGCTATTTCTTCATCTTGCGTGTCAATTGCTTCTATTTTGGATTTTTCTTCTTCATTGAGCGAGAAGCCCAGTAACTCTGCTGCTAATGCACTTTTCTTTTCAGCAGACATTAGCTGTTTAGCAATGGCGTATGGAGACGCTTGCAAATTATCGAGCCATTGAGGCTCCCAGCGATAAATTTTATTTGCGCCAATGGTGAAGCCACCCGTGCTGTGATCAGCGGTCAATACCAGTAAGGTATCAGGATGGGCATCAACATACTGCTCTAACCATGTCATGGTCTGTGCTAAGTCTTGCATTTCGGACATGGCGGCGCCAACGTCATTCGAATGCCCAGCCCAATCTATTTGACTGGCTTCAACAAGTAGAAAGAAACCTTGGTCATTTTCAAGATGTTCCACTGCAGCTTGCGTAAGCGTTTTTAAACGCTGCTTAGGGGGCATATCTAACGCCCAGTTTAAGCCTTGCTCTGCAAACAATCCTAATAAGGGCTGTTTGCTATTGGCTGTTTTCAAGTGTGCAATGTTATCAACGTACTGATAACCAGCCTTTTTGAATTCTGCCACCAAGTTACGGTCGTCACGTATGAAGTAGTCCCAACCACCACCGAGCATGACATCTAATACAAAGTGATCATTAATCTTTTCATCAAAGTAACTATCAGCGATTTGATCGTAGTTTTTCCGGCTTTCGTTGTGGGCCGAATAGCCTGCAGGTGTAGCATGGTTAATCTGTGAAGTCACAGCAACGCCCGTTTTCATTCCCTGCTCTTTCGCCCACTCAAGCACGGTAGAAACTGGTTTTTTATCCACATTAACGGCAATGGCGCCATTATATGATTTCACACCTGTAGCTAACGCAGTTGCGCCAGCGGCTGAGTCAGTCACATAACCTGAGATTCGAGCGGGATAGGTACTTGCCATCCCCACTAACATACGGTCAAAAACAGTTTGCTCTACGTCTAGGGTGTTTTTGTCATCAGCGAAATAACGATATGCCGTCGTATACGCAGGCCCCATTCCGTCACCAACAACCATAATCACATTTTTAGGCTCTTGCGCTACGACTCCCAAACTAAGAGCTGATAGCAAAATGGTATTCACAAACTTCATTTCATTCCTATATTTGCTTGTTATTCAAACGCTTGATTATACGCAGCCTTTTATGACATGGCGTACTACCAAGCATGTTTTTTTTAATACCGCGGCGTTTTTTTGTCGCAAAATATTTGCGAAGTTCACAGCGGGCAAAAAACAAGACGTGCATCCCACATATACCTCTCTCGACACTTTTATCGTTCCAGCAGCTTTATATATATGCTGATTAATATAACCGGCCACCACTCATCCCTTGAAATTCAAAGCGCGCCAATATTCATTCATAAAATAAATGACGAAAATCAATATCATTTTCTTTCGTTATTGAAATTCTGTTAGTAGGATTCAGTCATCGGTTAGCAGCAACATTCGGTTTACAAACCCGCTAATCAAATTTTACTTTCAAACATAAGGAACATCGTCATGTCTAACTATACAAATGACATTCAAGCTGCCCAAACCTTAACAGGCGAAAATAACCAAACGTGGAATGCAATCAACCCTGAATACGTTGCACGAATGAAAGCACAAAACCGCTTCAAGACAGGCTTAGACATTGCGAAATACACTGCGGGTATCATGCGTAAAGATATGGCTGACTATGACAATGATTCAAGCTCATATACCCAGTCTCTAGGTTGCTGGCACGGGTTCATCGGCCAACAAAAAATGCTAGCCATTAAGAAGCATCACGGTACCACTGATAAGCGTTATTTGTATTTATCAGGTTGGATGGTCGCGGCGCTGCGTTCTGAGTTTGGCCCACTACCAGACCAATCTATGCACGAAAAAACGTCAGTACCCGCTTTAATAGAAGAACTTTATACCTTCTTGCGCCAAGCTGACGCGAAAGAGTTAGGCGAATTATTCACAGCCCTTGATAAAGCAAAAGAAGCAGGCGAAAGCACGCAAGAGATTCAAGACAAAATTGATAACTACCAAACTCACGTAGTACCTATTATTGCTGATATTGATGCCGGTTTTGGTAACGAAGAAGCAACTTACTTACTTGCTAAAAAGATGATCGAAGCCGGTGCATGTTGTATTCAAATCGAGAACCAAGTGTCTGATGCGAAACAATGTGGCCACCAAGACGGCAAGGTAACCGTACCTCATGAAGATTTCTTGTGTAAAATCAATGCAGTACGTTACGCTTTCCTTGAGCTAGGTGTAGATGATGGTGTGATTGTTGCCCGTACTGATTCTCTAGGTGCAGGCCTGACGCAAAAAATCCCTGTGTCTCAATCACCTGACGACTTAGCGGCTCAATACAATGCCTTTTTAGAAACCTCAGAAGTGTCTTCTGTTGATGATCTAAAAGACGGTGACTCTGTGTTGAAACTAGATGGCAAACTTGTTAAGCCAGTTCGTTTACCGAATGGGTTGTACAAGTTCAAAGAAAACACTGGTTTCGACCGTGTGGTACTTGACTGTATCACCTCACTACAAAATGGTGCTGACTTACTGTGGATTGAAACAGAAAAACCTCACGTTCAGCAAATTGGTGAAATGGTAAGTGCCATTCGTAAAGAAGTACCAGACGCGAAGCTAGTTTATAACAATTCGCCTTCTTTCAACTGGACGCTTAACTTCCGTCAGCAAGTATTTGACGCATGGTCTGAGCAAGGTAAAGATGTAGCTGACTACAACCGTGATGAATTGATGTCTGCACGTTACGACGCCTCTGAACTGGCTCAAGAAGCAGACGAAAAAGTACGCACATTCCAAGCTGATGCAGCACGTGAAGCAGGTATCTTCCATCACTTGATCACACTACCAACTTACCATACGGCAGCACTTTCAACTGATAACCTAGCGAAAGGTTACTTCGGTGAGGAAGGTATGTTGGCATACGTTAAAGGTGTTCAACGTAAAGAGCTACGTGAAGGGTTAGCTTGTGTGAAACACCAAGCAATGGCCGGCTCTAACTTAGGTGATGATCACAAAGAATATTTCTCTGGTGAGCAAGCGCTTAAGGCATCAGGTAAAGACAACACTATGAACCAGTTCGACGTGGCCGTATAACGTTTAAGGCTTCATTTTATGAAAATAGCAGGGTCACCTGCTATTTTTTTGCCTGTCTGATAGCATTCACTTGTAAAATATATTTAGCCCTAACATCATTATATGATATTGAAATTTCGTTATATTCTATAGCCTAAACCAGCTAAAAATTAAAATTATCCATAAAATACAAAAGCTTAAATTTTTTCATAAACCCTCTGGTATCTTTTTCTCATCTAAGTACAATCTGATAATACAATAAAAAACAAGAAGTGCATTAATAGTATGAATATTTCAAAAGTGGACCTTAATTTATTGGTGTACCTGGATGTCCTTTTACGCGAAGGCAGCGTAACCCGCGCCGCGAACCAACTGAGTATCACCCAGCCAGCCATGAGCAATGGCTTGAAACGCTTACGTGATCTATTTAAAGATCCATTACTGGTGCGTACCAGTGATGGCATGACTCCGACTAAGCGTGCCTTAGAACTTCAACCGGTTATACGCGACGTGTTATCCAAACTTGAAGCATCTATTCAACCCGAAACAGACTTTGTGCCAGAAACCAGCAAACGTACGTTCAGGATTATGGCCAGCGATTACGCCGAATCAACTTTGCTGCTTGAGGTTATTCGCCAACTCGCTAAAGTCGCGCCCAATATTACCTTGGACATGATCACCCCAAGTGACGTGACCTTTCATGATGTTGAGCAAGGTAAAGTAGACATGGCAATCAATCGCTTTGAAGAATTACCGCTGTCCTTTCATCAAAAAGTAGTGTGGTACGATCGCTTTGCCTGTGTTGTTAGCAGTAACAATCCCATCGTGGAGAACTTTACTCTACAAAATTATATCGACAGTAAGCACATATGGGTCAGTAAAACCGGCTTTGGTGTAGGTGTAGGGATAGATCCAAATGAAGTCCAAAAGCTTGGATGGGTGGATGCTGAGTTAACTAAAATCGGCCAAAAACGCGATATAAGAGTGTTTACTCGTCACTATCACGTTGCGCTGCAATTGGCTAAAGTGCAAAACCTTGTGGCGACGCTTCCTAGTAAAGCCGCAGCGCTTTATGAGAATGATCCAAACATAGTAATTTTAGACCCGCCTTTTGATATTCCCCCTATCGGCCTAAAAATGGCTTGGAGCGCTTTGTTGCATCACGATGCTGGGCATATTTGGCTACGACGATTGATCACTGATGTAGGTGAAGCATTGTCCGCTCAGTAGTACATTCATACAATTTATAGCTGAGATAGAAACCATAAATTAAACAAAGTAAGCTTTACTTCGTAGACTGGGTTCATAGCCTTACAAATGGAGTAGATCATGCAAGCATACATTCAACGTGAACAATTACAGGTAGCAAAAGAACTTGCTACCTTCATCGAAGATCACGCTCTACCAGGCAGTGAAGTGTCCCCAGCAGATTTTTGGGCTAGTTTTAGTAACATTCTCGCCCAGCTCACCCCTGTGAATGACGCATTGTTGGCTAAACGAGATTCACTGCAAACAAAAATCGATGAGTATTGCCAGACACATTCACCTCTTGAGCCCAGCGCTTATAAAACCTTTCTACAAGACATAGGCTATTTAGAAACGCCACCAGCGGACTTTTCGATTACCACTGAGCAGGTTGATGATGAAGTGGCGGCTATGGCCGGTCCACAGCTCGTTGTGCCTATTAATAACGCGCGCTTTGCACTTAATGCTGCGAATGCTCGGTGGGGGAGCTTATATGACGCGGTCTACGGTACAGATGTTATTCCTGAAGATAACGGAGCGACACGTACCAAGGAATACAATCCGACACGAGGCCAAAAGGTAATAGACTACGCAAGAAAGTGGCTAGATGTTATCGCCCCACTGACAAACGGCTCACATACAAGCAGCCAAGGATACGATATTACATCAGGTCAGTTAGTGATCACCCTTAATGATAAACGCACTGCTACCCTGACAAACCCTAGTCAGTTCGTTGGTTTTAGTGGCGATAAAAACAGTCCTAGCGCAATCTTATTAGTCCACAACGGTTTACATATAGAACTTCAGTTTGATCGCTCACATCAGATTGGCCAACGTGATCCCTCAGGCATGAAAGATATTCTTGTGGAATCGGCGTTGACCACCATCATGGATTGCGAAGATTCAGTTGCCGCCGTAGATGCCGAAGATAAAACTCTGGTTTATCAAAACTGGTTAGGGTTAATAAAAGGCACCCTTGAGGTGAACCTTAATAAGCCAGGTAGCTCATCCATAAGACGCTTAAACGCAGATCGCCACTACACATCAGTTGACGGACAACCTAAAACATTAAATGGCCGCAGCATGATGTTTGTGCGTAATGTGGGTCATTTAATGACGAACGACTCGATATTGTTTCAAGACAAACCCATCTATGAAGGGATCATGGATGCAATTATTACCAGCCTAATCGCTAAGCACGATTTACTCGGAAATGGCGCGTACCGAAACAGTAAGGCAGGCAGCATCTACATCGTTAAGCCTAAAATGCACGGCTCGGAAGAAGTCGCCTTCGCTGACACCCTGTTTAGCCGAGTTGAGGATGCACTTTCATTACCGAAAAATACCTTGAAGATGGGTATTATGGATGAAGAGCGTCGCACTAGTGTTAATTTAAAAGCCTGTATTCATGCGGCTAAAGCTCGCGCAGTGTTTATTAATACCGGCTTTTTGGATAGAACTGGTGATGAAATTCATACTTCCATGCATTTAGGGCCATTTGCGTTAAAAGCTGAAATCAAGCAACAGCCTTGGTTAACTGCCTATGAGTTAGCCAACGTGAAAATTGGTGTAGACGCCGGTATGTCTGGCAAGGCACAAATAGGTAAAGGTATGTGGCCTATACCAGATAATATGGCGGATATGATGCAAAGTAAGACTAACCATCCGCAATCTGGTGCAAATACCGCATGGGTTCCCTCGCCTACTGCCGCAACGCTGCATGCTTTACATTATCATCAAATAGACGTATTCAAATTACGCCAACCTATTGTAACAAATGACTTTGATGGGCTAGACGACATTCTCACAGTACCATTGTTAGAAAACCGTTCAGCTCTTAATGAGCAAGACATACAACGGGAGTTAGACAACAATGTGCAGGGAATTCTAGGTTATGTGGTGCGCTGGGTACATCAAGGAATTGGGTGCTCGAAGGTACCCGACATTAATGATGTTGGGCTAATGGAAGACAGAGCGACTCTAAGGATTTCTAGTCAGCATATTGCTAACTGGCTGTTGCACGGTTTGATTAACGAAACACAAATCAATGACTCTATGTTGCGCATGGCTAAACTAGTAGATGAACAAAATCGTTCAGATAAGGAATACATCCCTATGATGCCTGATCCTATCGAATCGATTGCCTTTCAAGCGGCTCAAGAGCTTATATTACAAGGAACGGCTCAACCAAATGGTTACACCGAACCGGTTTTGCACGCTAAGCGCAGAGAAATGAAAGAGAAACTCGCTAACTAAAAATACTGTCAACCTACGGGCCTGGTGGTGCGTTATTTTTCGCGCTATCAGGCTTGTTTACGCCTTTACCTGCCACCCACTTCAACACATTTCTGTAGCCTTTGGCAGCTGTATGCATAAGCAAAATATGCACTGGCATCTTTATCCAATGCCCTCTCACCAACGCCATCATATTTGCCAGCGTTAACCCTGGTACATCACATAACTTATGATGAGGTTGAAGCACTCTTTTATACACCCAGTCATATACCACTAACTTAGGGCGTGACGGTAACCAGACTTGGCTTTTTTGCAACACTGTTGAAGGAACCGGAGTATCAAAAAGTGACGTTGTGTAACGCAATGCTAGGGCGAGCTCTAAACCGAAACCTGTCTTTTGCGCCAATATAAACAGCGCATCCCAAAACGTTTGTTGCGTGCCGAACTCGCTAAATAGTAGGTGTAAATCTGATAAATCCCGAAAACCATGGTGGTATTCTTCTTGATAAAACAAATGTACGGCACTGTGTAAGATCATAGCCTCTGGCGCTAATACGCGAGCACCGCAGGCTAGCGAGCGAGCTCCTTCGGTAAAATCAGTTATCTCTGGTGCCTTGCCACTGATAATTGGCACGAGATTATGGTGTAGATCTAATATTGTGCCTCGCCCTGAGTGCTTCAAAGGCGGAATTTCGTGGGCCCACTGACGATAATACATATCATCGTAGTCGTCATTTGGTTGACTAAACCAAGCGTAAACGCTTAGGCGCGCTTCAATCTCGCGTAGGTTCCCTTTTGACACTAACATATCAATATCTGAAAAAACTCGGCCTATGCCCGCGTCACACCCGGATAACGTATAAGCTGCGCCTTTTAGATAGTAGACATCTTCATGATGAAATTTGGTTAATATACGTTTGAATTCAGTCGCTTCGAACTGCACTTGCTGAGCTAATAATTTAGCATGATATTTAGCTGAAATAAGATGTGTTCTAGCGTATTCGGGTAGCGAATCGCCGTCAGTATCGAGGGCGTAAGCCATCCTAGGTAACACGGATGCGTCACGCGCTATTCTTATTAAGTATTCCCAATCTAATAGCGAAATAGACTGAGGTACATCACCCGACAGTAGTTTAACTAAATGGACAGTGTATTTGGCTGTCGTGCTCATGCTGAAAACTGCCCTTCATTCAAAAACGCCAGTACCTCAGCTAAATCGTTATAGTGTATTTCCACTGCAGTGGTATTCTCGACTAACCTTTGCAATGCTAGAAAACCGTCTGCGCCTAATACAAAGTCGTTAAATGCATTGTCTGACAGCGCTTGAAAAGCATCAGCTTTGGTTAAGCTGTAAATGTCTAACGAAACATCAGGTGTGTATTTGGGTAACACAACAGCCATCACCTTCACTGTTTGCTTAATATTATCAACACTTGCAATAGGCGGCTTCACATGAGCCACATCACCTTTATTGGTATCTCTGGCAATATTTGAAATAGACACATCTGGGAACCAAGATTTCACCAAATCTATTGAGTTATTCTTCAAACAAATGGGGCGAACAAAGGGGTGAACTAGGCCTGTCTCTAAATTAATAACCGTCATTTCGTCTGAGAGTAAACGCCAACCGGTATGGGCCAAATAAGCCGTTAATGTGCTCTTACCTGAGCCAGGTGGCGCGGGGAAAATAATCGCTTTACCGTCTTTTTCCAGCACTGCACCATGAAGTAAAAGGTATTTGTGCATATGTGACGCCATGCACCAGTTCATCCCCCACTCTAACACCGGATACGCTTGTGAACGCGGTAGAGGTAGAAATGGCACGAAGTCATCGAGTAAGAAGTGGATCTGCGGTTTATACCAGCGCCTCAAGGATTTAGGTGATTGCACGGCAACTCGAAAATCCGCAGGAGATGCTTCATCAAGTAATTCATAGTCACCATATAGCTGGTAAAACACGCGCTGCACATCGGGCAAGGCCGATTGAACGCCAAATGCTGCCACGCCTAGATCAATATTGATATCTCCTGCTATCAATCTCGCAGCGGCTTCAGATGCCGATATATCTCTAAGCCTCAAGTGATTCCACCTTATCAATGATACGCTCAGTTAACAGGTGCTTAATTGATTGCTCTATTTCATCTAATGAATAATCAGGTAGCGCTGCGCGCATTTGTTCTTCGCTGAAATACGAACCTAGTCGATATTGCTCGATAAAGGCGTGAAACTGATAATTTAACCGAAGGGTATTCCCTGTGATAGGCACAAACACAAAAACGCCAGACGAATCGCTGGCGTTATAGAATAAAACATTTGAGTTAATTGTGTACAAATGAAACTGCAAAAAATCGATTATTGCGTGTACGTCTGGCTCAATGCATCCAAAAGCGCACCTTGATTTTTCATCGCTTCATCTTCAAGCATAGTTGCGTACATTGCAGGCGTTACACCTGACGACAACGGATATTTACCATACAGAGCGTTTAAATATCCGGCAACTAAGTTCTTATCGACATCAGAACCTTTAGCTAAAATTTTCCACAAATTAGACCCAGAGCCCACTTCACTGCCTGTCGGTGAATAGCTAAAAATGCTATTCCACTTTATAGCTTTGAGTTCATCTTTAAATCCTCTGTTATTCCGTGCAGTAGACTTCCAAGACGCAGGAGCAAGCCCGGAAATAGACGTCGTTTCGCAGGCTTGTGATAAATTTCCTGACAGATTACCTGAAACCGTACAACCATTGGCCGTGGTCGCCCAAGTTGATTTAGCCGGAAGACTAACAATTAATGCTGCAGCGGATCCTTTAACTAGAAACTTACGTCGGTTTGAAACAGCTTCTTTGCTATTCTCTGGTTTATTGTCGACGACATTCATTATTTTTAATACTCCATTTGTAACGCTCATCAGCCAAACCAAGCAATACCTAGGCCACTATGTAACCATTTGATTTTTATATATATAATAAGCTCTGTTTAAAAAACTGTAAATTTTAGTGACAGCGTTTATGTAACTGCGATTTAGTTTACGTCAAAGCCTTTCTTATTGCTCAGCATTCTCAAATATTTAACGGGAATAGCATAGCTTATGCCGCTTGGTTTTTCTAATACTGCTTCTTTCGTTTCCTTAATAAAGACTTTATTTATGATGCCTACAACATCACCTGTTTCTGCGTCATATATAGCGCTGCCACTATTACCTGGATAGGCTGTCATATCTAATTGGTAAATCATAAACGGGCTTTCTAAGCGATTACGCATGGTCATGGTTAAATTCCGCGCATTTGCACTTGGTATCACATCTGGTGTCAACGCAGCGATCATTCCCTTATGAGTTGCAGGGTATAAGCCTAGAATTGAGCCAATCGGAAACCCTGTCATCAATATATCCTGTCCATCTTCAGCATAGGTGTCGGAACCAAGTTTGAGTGCAGGTAAGGTATCGCGAATTTTTAATATAGCGAGATCGTGTACTGGGTCTTTTGCTACAATTTCAGCCTTATGAATTTTAGGCTGGCGCCCCGTTCCTGAAAATATAATATGATACTGAACAATTTGTGGGTCTAGCGGTTCTGATACCACATGGTAGTTAGTAGCGATTAATGTTCCGTCTCCAAATACAAAGCCGCTTCCTCGTAACTGATGGCTAACGGCCGACATAGCATCGTACAAACCCACTCCCACCACTGATGGCTTAATACGCTTTACGAGATTTGTTTTAGGTGAGGCGTTGGCTGTTGCCAAAAATGTTATACAAGAAAAAACAACACAAATGATTTTATAAATAGAATTTTTCGTTATCATAATAAGCTACTTACTATTTCGTAGGGCTAATGTGAAAATAAACGTTGTCACAACAATAGTCTAACGTGATTAATACCTTAGGGTTATACACAAAATATCAGGATTAATGAAATGAAAGTATTAGTCACAGGCGCAGCTGGGTTTATCGGTTATCACGTTTGTCAGGTGTTATTAACACGAGGCGATGAGGTTGTTGGTATTGATAATATCAATGATTACTATGATGTTAATTTAAAACACGGTCGTTTAAATGAGTTGGCGGCGCACTCAAACAGCAAAAACTTCAATTTTATCAAATTGGATATTGCTCAGCGCAGTGAAATGGAAGCTTTGTTCGCTGAGCACAAATTTGACAAAGTAGTACATTTGGCAGCGCAAGCAGGTGTGCGTTATTCCATAGAGAATCCCCACGCCTATATCGACAGCAACATAGTGGGCTTTACCAATATTTTGGAAGGTTGCCGACACAATGCAGTGCAACACTTGGTGTACGCATCATCAAGTTCTGTATATGGTGCCAATGAATCAATGCCTTTCTCGGTATCTGACAACGTGGATCATCCAGTGTCGCTTTACGCGGCAAGTAAAAAAGCCAATGAATTGATGGCGCACACTTACAGTCATTTGTACGACTTACCCACCACTGGGCTGCGCTTCTTTACCGTTTATGGGCCATGGGGCCGCCCAGATATGGCCTTGTTTAAATTTACCAAAGCAATTTTGGAAGATGATCCCATTCAAGTTTACAACTTCGGAAATCATAGACGAGACTTTACCTATATTGACGATATTGTCAGTGGTGTTATCTCAACACTAGATCACAATGCTCAAAGAAACTCTCAGTGGCAAGGTAAAACACCTGATCCTAGCAGTAGTAAAGCACCGTGGCGCGTTTATAACATCGGCGCACAAACTCCAGTCAACTTGCTTGATTTTATCACGACCTTAGAAGCTGCATTAGGCAAAGAGGCCGTCAAAGAACTATTGCCAATGCAACCAGGTGATGTGCCAGATACATTTGCCAATGTTCAAGCACTGGTTGACGATGTGGGTTATCAACCAACGACACAACTAAAAGAAGGCATTACGAATTTCGTAAATTGGTATAAAGACTTTTATAACCTTTAAAGGAAGCGAAATGCTGCAATTTTTAGCGAACAGTTTGAGCTCGCCCATGGTTCATGGGCCGTTACTGTTTCTTATATTGCAGCTACTTTCTCGTATTGTCCCCAAGGGCAAGCGAGTTTATCAATGGCTTTCTTGTCTACCTATTCTTTGGGTATTTTTTTGCAGCTTGGTTTATCCAAGTGTTTTACTCATTAAACCATTGGAAGACCAATACCCTACCGTCAAAGTATCATCAAAACTGTGGCAAAACGCCGATGCTATTGTTGTATTAGCCTGTAATCATTTTGATGACGAAGGCTTACCCTTCGTCAGTAGGTGGCCACAGTGCACAATGCAGCGTAATTTGCACGCTGCTTTGATGTACAAAGAAAAACACCTTCCGATTCATTTAGCTGCTGGTATTCTTAACGAGTTAGACTCAGCTTCGCAAGCGCACTACAACAAAACATTTTTAATGACATTAGGTGTTAGCCCTAACGACATCTATACCCATCCTCAGGGCCATGATACTGAGTCCGAAGTAGACGCTTTAGCACCGCATCTAAAAAATAAATACGTTGCATTAGTCACCTCTGCTAGCCACTTACCTCGAGCTGTACAATACTTTGAGTTGCATGGTATTAAGGTTTTACCTATCCCTGTGGAGCACTTAAGTAGAAAAAATGTGTCATTCACTATAGGGTTACCAAACGCATTTAGTTTATATCGCAGTGAACGCGCTATTCATGAGTACTTAGGTCTAATATACCAGCGATATTTTAAGTGATAAAACAGTTAATATAATGTGAAAATCGCGCACATATAATTGATTCGCGTGCTCATTAAGTTCAGCAAAGGAAAAGCAAGGGACTAAAAATGAAGTCAATAGTGCCCATTTTTTCAGGTGGTGGAACTCGGTTAACAGTTCACATCGGTGTGTTTGACGCACTACAAAAGCTCGACATCCATTTTCAGCACATGGTAGGTGTATCCGGTGGCTCAATTGTCGCTGCACTATTTTGCTGTGGTGTACCTTTAGCTGACATAAAACACTTGGCGATGACAACAGACTTCAAAAAATTTAAGGGTTTTTCGTTGTTTAGATTGTTACGACAAGGAGGGTTAAGCTCCGGCGATCAATTTGAAGCCTGGATGGACAAACATCTTAAAGGGCAAACATTTTCTGACATCGAAAAAGACTTACATATTTTAGCTACAGACGTAAATGGTGGCGGCCCTGTGGTCTTTAGTCGCAAAACGAGCCCTGACTTAAAGATATCGAAAGCGGTGCGCTTTTCTATGTCTATACCACTATTTTTCAGCTTTCAAGCCTATAAACACCACGTGCTTGTTGATGGTGCTATTCTATCTGAAGATGCGTTATATCAAGACTGGGCAGGTGATGGTTCACCCGTTATGTGCTTTAAGCTAAAAAGTGAACACGTGACTGACTCGAGCTTCAAAAAAAGTTGGCTGCCATTACGCCAATATGTGATGATGCTAATTAGAACCTTCATGACGGCAATGTCGCGAGAGTACGTACATGCAGAGTATTGGCGGAATACTATTATCATTAATACGGGGAAATTATCTCCCGTTGATTTTAATATTACCCCTTTGCAAAAAGAGGAGTTGTACAATATCGGGTTTAAAACCGCTTTTGAATTTGTGCCTAAACGAATGCAGTTTTATACCGATACACAACTAAGGAACTAGATGTGGACTACCGTTTTAAAGATCAAAGCCTATGAAGCAATTTAGAAAATACGCTGACCTGCCTATTATCGGGCCAGTGGTAAAAAAATTAATGAACGTTGTGGTGAGCCAAAAAGCGAACCAAATTTCTAAGCATTTTGCCGAATACCTTAGTCCGGTCGTAGCGCTTAGTGATGAGCTGCGTAATGAATCTTATAAAATTAGACACAAGGTATACTGCGAAGAGTTGAAGTTCGAAGATTTACGTCCTGACGAGATGGAAACAGATCAATTCGACAGTCACTCTACCCATTGCTTAATCAAACACATTCCTACTGGCGAATATGCTGGCACCGTTCGAATAGTTCGTTCGACCAGTGAAGAACAGTTGTTACCCATTGAAAAGTACTGTATCAGCTCAATTGCTGACGACGCTGTGCACCCAAGCGACTTTCCGCGAAGTGAAATATGTGAAATATCACGCTTAGCTGTTCCCGCTCAGTTTCGAAAACGTGCGACGGATAAATTTAAAGGGTCAGCAACAGGTGCGATTAACGAACACATATATTCAGAACGAGAGTTACGGTGCTTCCCTTTTATTGCTGTGGGCCTTTACCTATGTGCCGCGTCTACTTCTCGAAAGCATGACATTAAACACTGTTTTGTCATGATGGAACCCAGGTTAGCTCGCAGCTTACGTTTTGTAGGCATTCCCTTTCAACAAGTGGGCCCAGTGGTCGAATATCACGGAAAACGCGCTCCGTATTACATCAGTCGCCATTTATTAATGAGCGGCCTGACGCCAGGATTTAAGCGCATGCTTAAAAACATTGAAAAGAAAGTCGCTACGCAGTTTAGATAAGGACATAACACCTCAGGTAAACGGTTTATATTAAAAGTGAGTATATTGCTGCTTGCGCATTATAGCGCTCGCTATTAGGCCGATAAACCAAACGACACCCCGCATCTATGCCAGCATTGTCATGTAGATTTGTGGAAATCTTTCTACTTGACAATAAAGATTCATTTCCCAGAGAATTTTGCGTTTACTCACGGTACCGCCACTTTGTATAGTATATTCACCATGCTAAATGTTTAACCTAGGAATGAAAATGGTCGTAAAGGAACTTATCCAAACAGCTTTAACTAAAAATGAAGCTTGTGTATTTGACGAAGTTCACGCCTCCCAAGAGTATGGAAAAACCACATTTTCCAGCAATGTGAGCATTGATTGTGCTGTGCAAATCCTCAACGAATCAGCCATTCCCAAGTTACTTAAGTTAGCAAATGAACACCAATTTTATCTTTACCCGATCAGTACTGGAAATAACTGGGGTTATGGCTCAATCCAAAGTACGCCAATTGACGGACCTAGAGTGGTGGTTGACTTAGGCCAGCTAAACGCGATTATTCCAAATAATAAAAAAGCAGGTTTAATCACCGTTCAACCTGGTGTCACCCAGCAAGATTTGTACGATTTTTTGCAGCAAAATGATTGGCCTTTCATGGTGCCAGTTACAGGTGCAGGTCCAAATTGTAGCATTTTAGCCAATGCCCTTGAGCGAGGATATGGCATCACCCCTCGAACTGATCACTTTGCGGCAGTGAATGCGTTAAAAGCATACCTTCCTCATCCTGACTTATGTCATTCGAAATTTGAATCTGCGGTATCAGCACTCGATAGCTCCTCAAATGACTACATTGATAAAACGTTTAAATGGGGCTTAGGCCCTTATATTGATGGCCTTTTTACCCAAAGTAATTTTGGAATAGTCACGGAAATGACCATTCGCCTAGCGCCTAAACCTGCGCATTTTAGTGCGTTTTATTTGCAAGTATTTGACGCCAACAATTTCAGCGAGGCAGTCACACTTATCGAGGAAACCTTATTAGAGTCCGAAGGTATCATTGGCTCCATCAACCTAATGGATCGCCGCAGACTCGTATCTATGGTGGCTCAAAATCCTAATGGTCAATCCCAGCATACAGTGATGACTGATGCACAAATTGAAACGATAGCCAAGGACCAGCGCTTACCCCAATGGATGATAGTGGGAACCATATATGGTTCTAAAAAGGTCGTAGCTGCCACTCAAGCGCAATTCAAGAAACGTGCTAAACACATAGGCCAGCTCAACTTCTCAAACAGCTGGTTAATTAATTTTGCCAAATTTATTGCTGACTTGCCCCTTCCCTCTCTTGCTGCTATTGATAAAATAAGAGCCCAACTACGTACCTTGGACGAAGGTATCGATATCATGCTCGGGAAACCAAACCAAGTAGCGCTTCCCCTTGCGTATTGGCGAAACCCGCGAGTTGCAGCAAATAAAGAACAACGTTTATTGCCGGATAAAGACAGGTGCGGTTTACTCTGGTATGCGCCATTGATAAAGATGTCGCCACAAGTATTGTCAGATTTTGTTGCTTTCGTTAGACAAACCACTCCCAAATACGGAATTGAGCCCCTAGTCACGTTTACAAATCTGAAACATGACTGCATCGATTCCACTGTTCCTTTGGTGTTCGATTTAGAGAACCCAGAAGCTGTCGCCGCTGCACATCAATGCCTCGAAGAATTATTCACTGAAGGCTGTAAAAAAGGGTATGTCCCTTATCGAATAAATACCCATCAACAAGCAAAATTGTCAGCCGACGGAATTTTTTGGCAAACCACGAAGGTCTTAAAGCAAGCCATTGACCCAAATGGCATTTTGGCTCCGAATAGATATAATCCCCAAGCTCAAAACAGAGATTAAAAACTCATGGTTTTACGCGCTCATATTGTTCCTAATATGATTATGCAATAAAGTGGTCAACGTAATTCGCCTCAGCTTGGCCAAAACAGCGCATAAACACAGCGCAGTATTAAGAATCAACTAATGGAGTTAGTATGCGTATTAAACTTTTATCATACCTTGTCGCGGTTTCAGCCTTTACGTTAGTCGGTTGCGATTCTAAATCTGCAGAAGAATACATCGCAGCTGCGAAAGTGCAGTATCAAAAAAATGACACGCAAGCCGCTATTATTGATTTAAAAAATGCTATTGCGCTAGCTCCTAAGAACAAAGAAGCCCGTGCCAACCTTGGGAAATATTACCTAGGGGCCGGTTCATTTGTTGAATCTGAGAAAGAGTTACGTAGAGCAATAGAGTTAGGGGAGGCAAAAGAAAGTGTTTATCCTGATTTAGTTAAAGCGATCTACTATCAAAATGATTTTGACCGCTTAATTTTATTAACGAAAGATTTCAGCAGTTCCGATCCTCAGGTACAGAGTAGCGTTGCTTTATTTTCATTTCTTGCGGCCTTGAAACAGACCAATAGTGAAACTGATTTGAGTAACGACTTTTCGCTTATGCTGGGTGACGACAAGATACTGGCGCAAGTTTACTATGAATTTTCACAAGGCAACCTTGAGGAAGCGGATCAATTATTAACCCGTTTTCAAAACCCACAGCAAAACCATATTGAAAAACTCATCGTCACAGGCTTATTAAAAGCGCAATTAAAACAGTATTCACCTGCCATTAGCGCGTTGGAACAAGTGGTCAACTTGTCTCCTGAATATTATGTGATTCAATTCCAACTAGCCGATATATTGATCAATGCGCAAGAATATGCAAAAGCCAGAACGCTAACCGATCAGTTATTAAAAATAAACGCTAGAAGTGCATACGCCAACTTACTGATGGCAAAGATCGAATTACACGATGAAAACTATAAAAAGGCATTTGATGCGGCTGAAATTGCTGTACAAAACGGTATCGACAGTACCCAAAGTAACTTATTGGCTGGCGTCAGTGCGTATAAAATAGAACGCACTGAAAGTGCTTATAAATACTTATCGAAGGCGTCAAAAGGTCTACCACACGACCACATGGCAAATCGATTGTTAGTCGACGTGAAAATAAGGCTAGGTGAAACAGAGAATCTTGCTGAAATGCTTGAAGGTATTTCAGGCCAAGACGCACAAAAATCATCTCTGTTAGAAAGTGCCGCCATGTTGAAATTTAGAGAAGGTGATTTGGAAGGCTCTAAAAGTTTATTTTCTCAAGCAAAAGAAGGAGCACCCGACAACGCAGTCACATTGCTACGTGAAGGGTTGGTAAAACTTTCCTCGGGTGATCAATCGGGTATTGAAAGTTTAGAGTCGGCTGTGGAGCTTGACAACACACTAAATGAAGCATGGAGTTTATTAGCACAAGCGCATATGCAAGCCAATGAACCTCAAAAAGCACTCGCAGTGGCGAAACGCTGGCAAGCGGTCAATGAAGTCGACGGGTTGGTATTAGAATCGTATATCTATCAGCAGCTTAATGATGATACACAAGCAAGAGGCCTGCTCGACAAAGCGCTTTCTATGGAGCCTGATAATTTTGCTGCCATGCGTTTTCTTATGCTTTTGAATGCTCGGGAAAAACGTTTTTCTGAAGCTCGAGAGTTAGCTGAAAAGTTAATAAAAACATCTGATAATCTAGACGGTAAATATCAGCTTGTACTGACGCTGATAAATATTGCCATCGCGCAAAATGACATGGCTTCAGTAGAATCTTTATTTAAATCTTTGCTAAACGAGCACAAAGATGAAGAAACAAGCTATACCCTACAATTGAAGGTCGGCCTTGCCACTTTGTACAATTATCAAGGGGAGTACCAAAAATCCCTCGAATTACTTGAACCACTAGATGATTCAAAAGACTTTTTTGTATTATCTGCATTGGGGGAAACGTATTCAGGAATGAATGATTTCAACAATGCAAAAGCGACCTTTCAACGCTTAATAGACGTTTTTCCTCGCGATACCAGAAGTTGGGTTCAATATGTAAATTTGCTTAACAAGTTTAACCTTCAACGCGACGCGGTAGATTCTGCCGCTCGTGCTGAGCTCGCGATCCCTAATGATCCCCGCCTAACCGTGCTTAGCATAAGAGCGCTTATTCGCTCGAAAGCCATAGAAAAAGCCCAACAAAAAATGAAGGCGATGGAGGCGAAAGGTAACAGCTCTCCTATGTTTACCCTATTTGAGGGTGAAATTGCACTGTTTAACAAAGATTATGAAACCGCTAGCAACTTACTGACACAATACTACAATGACTACCCCTCATGGGATTCAGCAGTACCATTGGCAAATGCCTTAGCGATGCAAGACAACGCTGAATTAGGTGGAAAATATCTAGTCCAACAAACTGCCAAAAGTCACTCTAAATTGCGTAAAATTCATTATATTGCAGAATATTATGCGAAAAATGGCGAACAAGACGCAGCAAGCGAATATTATCAAGCACTATTGGAACTCATTCCTGAAGACTTTGTTACCTTGAATAATTACGCCAATCTGGCGATCGCACAAGGCAATACCGGTAAAGCGGTCGAACTTGCACAAAAGGCATTAAAAATTCAGCCTAATTCTCCATATGCCATGGATACACTTGGGTGGGCATTATTTCATGAAAATAAATATTCTGACGCACTCACTTATATTAAAAAGGCTCATGCTGAATTGCCCAAAAACAATGAAGTTACCCTTCATCTCATTGAATTACTAATAGCGACAGGGAGTAAGGATAAAGCGAATGGACTCATTAATAGATTCAAGCCCAGCAACGATGCAGAAAAAAGCACGCTAGCTCGTTTAAGCGCAAATATTTAATTTATGACTAGTTACAGACCTAGCAAATATTGTTTGCTGGGTCTGTTGTGTTTAATTCACACGAGTAAACCGTATCTATACCGTTACACACTATCCTCTTGAAGATACTGCTCGGCATCAGGCGCTGTGGGAATGTCTCTATGATCGTTCTGATGCCAGTGTTTTTCTGAGCTGGTCTTGGATCCAAGCTTGGCTAGACTCTGCAAGCAGCTTACCCATGGTAATAGCAGCATATCAAGGTAGCGATTGTGTTGGATTGGCATTGGCTGCTCAGCGCAAAACGCCCTCCTCCACTGGATGTAAAATCAAGCAATTGTGGCTACATCGAAGTGGCGAGCAGGCAATAGATCAAGTGTGGATTGAGCACAACGACTTCCTTGTGCAGCGAGACAACAAAGCCCAAATCCGTTTAGCTATGTTTGAATACCTGTATGCGCAAAAAACACTGTGGCAGGAGCTCTATTTTGGTCTAGCGGAGTCCAGTGTAATCGGTACGCTTACGGCGAAGTCGACTTTTTATAGAGAGGTTATAAGCTCACCAGATTTTGAAGTGGATTTGCTTAACAAAAGTCATTTAAATGATTATCTCGCCGATTTATCCAAAAATACCCGTTCTCAAATTAGACGAACTGAAAAAATCCTTTCTCAAACAGGCGATTTGATTCTAGCTTTAGCAGAAAACGACACTCAGAAAAAACAGTTTTTGGATGATATAGCGCAGCTACACAAAGAGAAGTGGCGAAATACTGAGTTTGGTAGCGGGTTTGATAACCCTATTTTTGAACGCTTTCATCAACAATTAATATTTGAAGAAAAAGAAACAAATAAAACCCGTATTTATTGTCTCATGCTCGACAAAAAGCCAATGGCATACATATATATTTTGATTCATGATAAGACTTGGTATTTTTATCTGTCAGCGATGAAAAGCCATCATGATAATCGTGTAAAAGTAGGGTTACTCGCGCATGCGTATATTATTCAACAAGCCATATCTGAGGGTGTAGCAAAATACAGTTTTCTAGCAGGTGAAGCTCGTTACAAGCGCTCACTATCGAATCAGCCTGAAGCAAGCCAGAAACTGATCTGCTTTTATCAACCAACCCTATTTATGCGTACAAGAGAATTCGTTCGAAGTGCAAAAAGCGTATTAAAAAATTTACTGAGACATTGATAGACAATGATAACCTATGCCAACAGCGCCGACAGAATCCCGATTAACTTAACCAATACGCCCCTTGATGGTATGGTTAAAACGAGTGTTCCTCTAGCCAAAGGGCTGCTTTACGATATTCACCAAAGCCTATTGATGGCAAACGGTCAAGTCATCGACTGCGGAGCAAAAGTGTTAGCGACCTGGCCAGACAAAAGCGTTAAATGGCTACATTTGTCTTTCACTGCCCCCTCTAGTGATGATGGCGAAAGTGATGATGACGAGCTCACTCTTACTTTAGAGAAAAAAGCAGATGCCAACTTAATCAGCAGGCTTAGTGGTTTTCATTATGAGTCTAACAATTCTCAAACTACTGTTTCTAACTCACATTACACATTTACACTTAATCACGAAAATGGCCAGTTTTCCATAACACCTTCAGCAAACGAGAACTGTGATGCCAACCCGATAACAGGTGAGTTAACATTACTTGATGCGAGTGAACAAGAATGTGCTATTTCCTCTTGTAGAGTATCAAGTATCACTACACCAAATCTGTTAGACGCATCTATTTTCACTTTGTCATTGCAGGTTATGGTCAACTACAAAACTGCGGTTAACGTTAGTAAATCAGGTATTTCGTCTCGTTTTGAGTTTCACTTTGATTCAGCACAAAGTGACATTCAATTAGATATCACCCTACACAATTCAAAAGCTGCTGTACACACAGGTGGCAGCTGGGATCTTGGCGATCCAAATTCATTTCAATTTTCAGAATTCAGCTTATCACTACACAGTTCAGAAGACTTGCAAGGCACTTCATCACTCAGCTATCAGCTAGACAGAAATGCGCATTGGCAAACACCGCAAGAACTGCCAACGTCTATCTTTCAACACTCAAGTGGTGGAAAAAATTGGCAAAGCCCAGTACACCTAGATCACCAGCAGAAAATTCCGTTTGATGTAAAAGGCTATATTGTTGAGCAACAAGGTAAGCAAATTTTCAGCGGAGAGAGAGCGGCACCGCAGATCAGTTGGGTGAACGGGCTCAATCTCGCCGTAGCCGACTTTTGGCAAAAATTTCCTTCCGCGATCACGATATATCCACAGACTATTTGTCTTGGCTTATTCCCCAAACAAGATAACAAACAATATGAGCTACAAGGTGGGGAAAAAAGCACGCACTCAATATACTTTGGTGTTAAAAATGCGCCTAATGGCGCATACTTTTTCACTGATGGTAACTATGCCAAGCCACACATTAGTCAATATGCCCATACCGACATACCACTGTACACTGAATTTCAGCAGGTTAATGGTGAACTGCAATCATTGATAAATAACGGTTTACATTCACAACGCAATTTTTTTGAAAAACGCGAAATGCTAGATGAATATGGTTGGCGGAATTTTGGTGATATATATGCTGACCATGAAACGGCAGAACACCAGGATGATTCGATTTTCGTTTCACACTATAACAACCAGTACGATCCAATTTATGGTTTCTTGCGGCAATTTATACTAAGCAATGACCAACAGTGGTTTACGCTAGCCGACGATCTAGCCAAGCATGTTATGGATATCGACATTTATCATACCAAGGACGATAAAGACGAATACAATGGCGGGCTTTTTTGGCATACCGACCACTATTTACAAGCATTCACCTCAAGCCATCGTTCTTACTCAAAACACCAAGGTAAAGGTGCATATCAAGATCATGCCGGAGGTGGTGGCCCAGGAGGGCAGCACTGTTACACATCAGGTTTAACCCTGTACTATTTGTTGACCGGAAACCAACGCGCAAAAGAAGCTGTTTTAACGCTAACCAATTGGATTACTTATGTATATGAAGGTGGCAACACTTGTTTTGAGCTTTTACTCGCACTCAAAAACCGTCATGTCCCGGGGTTAAAGAACCACTTCAACGGACAATACCCGCTCGACCGAGGAACGGCTAATTATATTAATGCTCTTTTAGACAGTTATGTCTTAACGACTGACGATACGCTTCTACGTAGGGTTGAACATATCATTCAACATACAGTGCACCCAAACGAAGATATAACACTGCGCAACCTAGAAAACATTGAAGAAACGTGGTTTTACACGGTTTTCCTGCAATCAGTCGTGCGATACTTAGACATTAAGCGTGCTAATAATGAGCTTAATCAGGAATTTTACTATGCACGAGATTGCCTGATGCATTTCGCCCACTGGATGCACAACCACGAATATATGTATCTAGATAAGCCCGATATTCTTGAGTATCCGAATGACACTTGGACCGCCCAAGACTTACGCAAAGCACATGTGCTTAGTGCTGCATACTATTACGCAAACAAAACCGACAATGCACTCTTGGAAAAGGCAAAGTACTTCGAACATGAAGTGGCAACGCGCTTAGCGCTCAGTGATACCAAGACGTACACACGTATTATGGTTCTGCTGATGCAAAATGATGGCCCCACACATTATTACGAGAACCTACCACTTGAACAAACATTCGTAACGGTAAACCCTAACTGGGCGAAACCTAAAGGTGAAAGCAACTCAGTCATTGGCCAAGTATTCACAGCGTTTTGTAAGCGTTTACTAGCACTTTCAATAAGCAATGAAGTAAACTGGCTCAAAAAAAGGCTAGGATAGCCAATGGCACTTTTAGGATCGCTTAACTAGATGCACGTATCATTTATCATTCCCCATAAAGGGCGGTTTGAAATGCTTATTCAAACCATCGAATCGGTTGCCAAACAGGCATTCGATTTAACTCAAATTGAAGTCATTGTTGTCAGTCAGACGCCTGAGGCCTTGAACCAAACTTTAAACGAAAATGCTAAGCTAACGATAAAGACCTACTTGCGCCCTGAGAGCGAGACGATTTCGGCCCTGAGAAACTACGGTGAAACACAGGCGAGTGGTAAGTACTTAGCCTTTCTTGATGCAGACATAGATTTGTCGACCAACTGGATTGAGCAAATGCTACACACTTTGCAAAACGATCCAAATAGAATTATTTCCAGTGCGATGCAGGTATGCAAAGAGAACGCCCCCCCGTTGGAAAAAATTCGCACCAGTTTAAGTAATGCTGAGCTAGATACTGAAGTGGCTTTTTTACCAGGTAGAAACCTATTTCTAACGCGTGAAGCGTTTCATCGCATCGATGGGTTTCCCGAGCACCTACTGACCTGCGAAGACTATTACTTTACTGATAAAGCAGCGCAGCTAGGAACGTTATTTTACACCTCATCTGCAAATTATATTCATTTAGGTGAAGACAAAACCTTAAAAGGTATGTTTGACAAAGAGATATGGCGCGGACAGTCGAATTTAAAATCCATTGAGGGCCGCCGAATTCCGCTTAGGGAATGGCCGAGCTTTGTGGTGCCCCCAGCGATATTTTTATGCCTTTTTTGTAGTCTCATAGCACTGTGCTTTGGCCAAGCTGCAGCCGCAATTATCTTTCTAACGTTGGCTTTAATCCCTTTGCTTGCCTATACATCTCGACTCTATAAACTAGATAAATTGCACGTTTCTTTTTTACACGTTCTTGCCTTTTACACTGTGTACTTCCCAGCTAGGGCCATTGGTACATTTGCTGGCATATTCAAATCCATTCGCACTAAAAATATTTAAGGCATTTAATTCATGAAAACAAAGCGTAAAGTTCTTCAATTTATTTGCCCAACAGGTTTTTACGGTGCAGAGCGTTGGGTACTTGCCTTAGCGAAACATTTAGACCCCGAAACAACAGCATGTGATTTAGCAGTCACCATGGAGCCTGGACAAAAACCGCTAGAGCTTGTTAACGAGTATAGAAAGCTGAACTTGCCAACCCATATCATTGACATGAAAAATAAGTTCGATTTGGGCGCAGTAGATAGGTTAGCGACACTCATTCGCGAACAAAATATCGATATCATCCACACCCACGGCTATAAATCAGACATTATTGGCGTACTGGCTGCACGGCGGGCAAACATTCAATGTGTAGTGACCCCTCACGGGTTTGAAAACGCAAAAGATTTCAAATTAAAAACATTTATTTGGTTAGGCTGTCAGTCGATGCGCTTTGCCCACAAAGTAGTGCCTCTTTCGCAACAGCTCATGCAAGACGTATTGCGTATTGGCGTAAAACCACACAAAACACTGTATATACAAAACGGCGTTGATTTATCTGAGGTCGAAGCGGAACCTGTCCCCACTCGCGCTGAGCCAAACAAAAAGCGCATTGGCTTTGTAGGGCAAATGATTAGCCGGAAGAACATTCGCGATATTCTCGATATTTTTGAGGTGTTGCACAAGGAGCACCCAGATACAGAGTTAATTCTGCTTGGTGATGGGGACGCCAGGCAAGAGCTGGAACTTCACAGCCAATCATTAGCGAGCCAAGACGCCATCCAATTTCTAGGTTTTCGCGATGACAGATTAAGCCTTTTAAAGTCATTTGACTTATTCGTTATGACATCCACTCTTGAAGGTATCCCTAGATGTCTCATGGAAGCCACTGCTGCCAGCATTCCGGTGGCCGCTTATGATATCGCCGGTATAGATCAATTAATTAGCCATGAAGAAACAGGATTACTTGCCCCGTTAGGTGACAAGCAAACCCTAAAAACCTATTGGGAAAAGCTGTTATACAACCAAGCATTTGCTTCACAAATGGCTGAAAACGCGAAAAAATTCGTATACGATAACTACTCGGCTCAGCGTATGGCAGCCCAATACAGTGATTTGTTTGAAGAAATGACAAAGGATAGTTAATGCAACAAAGCAAATCGAAGCCCATTATTTTCATATTATCTATAGATACCGAAGAAGAGTGGGATTGGTCAGGTGCGTTTCCGCAGCACAATGCTGACGTGAATAACGTTGCGTTGCTGCCCTCTTTTCATAAACATTTGGCCGCCCTCGGGCTTCGCCCTACATATCTTGTAGATTATGCGGTCGCGGACTGCCCCACTGCAGCATCAACCATGCGAGAGATTATTGCCAAGGAAAATTGCGAAATTGGTGCTCATTTACATCCCTGGTGTAATCCGCCTTATTTTGGACCGGCGACAGATGAGAGCTCGCATGTTGTGAACTTGCCAAAAGAACACGTATCTCAAAAACTCAATTTGTTAATGCAGCGCATTGAAGAGCAGTTTTCAGTTAAAGCAAAATCTTTTCGTACTGGGCGCTGGGGAATTGATTCAACCGTTATCAAGTTATTAGCCGAAGCAGGCATTACCGTCGACTCTAGTGTGTACCCGTTTTACAGTAACGATTACTTCAGCTGCATTGGGGCGCCGTCGCTTCCATACTGGCCGGATTTAGCGTCTCCCCTTGAAACATCTAGCCAAAGAGATCTTTTTGAATTACCGGTAACCGTTGGTTTCAACCGTCCTAACTTCTCTATGTGGAACGACATACACAGTAAGTTTGCGACACCTCCCTACAGTTGGACGCGTTTTAACGGTATCGCATGGCATACGAACTTTTTACGCAAACAGTATTTATGCCCCGAACTATCGGCGCCTAAAGATATGCTTTCTCTATGTGAAACGGTCATAAATAAAGACTATCCAGTACTGCACATGTACATGCACATGCACAGCTCAAGCTTGCTAGATAACAATAACAGCTTATTGGGCAACCGAAACGCCTACGAGTTTATCTGTGAATCCATCAGTGAGGTCGTTAAAACCTTGAGTGAAAAATACGCACTAGACTTTTGTACTTTGTCCGAGGCTGCAATCAAATTACAGCAGCAAACGGAGCAAGAAAACACATGACGATACAAGTTCGCTTCGTCAAACAAACCGAACACTTAATTTGGAATGAATACGTCAAAGCCCATCCAAACGCCACGCCTTATCATCATTTCGGCTGGTTGCAGAGCGTTGAACAAGCTTATCAGCACAAAAATATTGGCGCCATAGCATTCGAAAATGGGCGCGTGGTGGGCGTGTTACCTAGCATAGAAATGCGTAGGCCTCTGCTACGGCCGTTCATTTGTGCACTTCCTTATTGCGATCTAGGATTTGTCTTAGCAAATGACAGCGCAATAGTAGATAAGCTATTAGCTTTTATGCGTGAACATTTAGCGCATATAAATGGCCAGTCTCTGGCGCTTAGAGACTATATAAATGAGCCTGCTTCTGATACTCAAATGGAAGGCCAAAAAGTCCGCATGCTGCTACCTTTGCCCTCGAGCAGTGACGAACTACTAAGTGGATTTAAATCAAAGTTACGCAGCCAAATTCGTAAGTCAGAAAAGAATGGCTTACGTTATGAAATTCATAGAAATGGTTCAGGGTTAAATGATTTTTACCACATTTTTGCAATAAATATGCGCAAGTTAGGATCACCAGTGCACAGCAAAAAGTGGTTTGAGCGTATATTTGAAAACTATAAAGAAAACAGTATATTATCCGTGGTTTACAGTGAGAACGTCCCCGTAGGTGCTGGCATCACTTTGTCATCAGGAGGGGTCACTTGTATTCCTTGGGCATCGACGGTTGCAGAATATAATAGGCTCGCTCCCAACATGATGTTGTATTGGTCACTGTTAAAAGAAGCCTGTGATAATAATATGCAGTGTTTTGATTTTGGCCGTTCGACATTTAACGAGGGTACCTATCGCTTTAAGGCGCAGTGGGGAGCAGCACCGCAATTGCTAAATTGGTATGATGCGGCAAGCGAATCTAGGCAAGACTTCACCAATCAGGAAAACGACGAGTGCGAAAACGCACCACAGGGTAAAATAAGGCCCATGGTTGAAAAAGTCTGGGCGAAATTACCTTTGAATGTAACGACCACTCTGGGTCCTAAAATTCGTAAACATATCAGTTTATAAGCGAGAGTATCCATTTGGTCATATCCATCTGGGGCCAAACAACAAAGAACATTAACAACAAGGCCTAACGATCTATGTGCGGTATTGCAGGGTTTACACAATTTAGTGGGTACATGGGTAACCAGCAAACCCTTAAGAAAATGGGTGACAGTATATATCACCGTGGCCCAGATGCCGGAGGTGAATACATAGACGATCACGTTGGTTTGGCGCACCGCCGCCTAGCCATAATTGACTTGTCAGAAGCGGGAGTGCAGCCCATGTATTCCCACGACGAACGCTATATCATTGCCTTTAACGGGGAAATATATAACTTTCAGGAGCTGCGTGACGCGCTTTCCAAAGAAGGCTACCCATTTAAAACCCACACAGACACCGAAGTTATTCTCGCTTTATACGCGGCTCATGGTGAAAGCATGCTTAGCATGCTAAATGGCATGTTCGCTTTCGCATTATGGGACACCACCACCAAGCGTTTGCTAGTTGCTCGGGATCGTATGGGCAAAAAACCGCTTTATTATCTTAAAACTGACAGCCAGTTTGCTTTTGCTTCTGAAATTAAAGCGTTGTTGACCCTTCCTGATGTATCAAGGAAAGTCAGGCTTGACGCAGTGCACGACTTCTTTGCTTACCAGTATGTGCCCGACCCGAAAACGATTTTTACCGATATCCATAAATTGCCCCCGGCTCACTACATGTGGGTATCACAAGAAGGCATTCAGATAGAACAATATTGGGATGTTTCTTTTAAACAAACCAGTGATAAATCCCAAGTTGAGCTGACAAAAGCACTGTACGATTTAGCAGCAGAAAAAACCTGTTCACGCATGGTCAGTGATGTACCTTTAGGGGCATTTCTAAGTGGCGGAATCGACTCTAGCGGCGTGGTCGCTATGATGGCACTCAACAGCGCGACTCCCGTTAAAACCTGCTCAATAGGCTTTGATGAAAAGCGATTCAATGAAACCGAGTTTGCGAAAATAGTCGCTGATAAATATAACACCGAACACCACGAATTTACCGTTCACCAGAATGTAAAAGATAACCTCGAAGAGATCGTTGGTTATTTCGATGAACCCTTTGCCGATCCATCCCTAGTACCTACCTATTTTGTGTCTCAATTAGCGCGCTCTCAAGTCACGGTAGCGATTGCCGGAGACGGGGGCGACGAAGTGTTCGCAGGCTATGAAAAATACACCACAGACGCACTAGAAAACAAATTACGTGAGCGTTTTCCTGAAGCCCTACGTAAAAAAGTGTTCCCTAAACTGGCAAATCTGTTTACTAAAAGTGAGCACCCACTTTTTAGAAAAGCAAAGTCACTGCTGACAAGCTTAAGCCTAGACCCCGCCATGGGTTTCTATATCACCAATTCGATGATTGATGATCGTCTTTGGCAGCGTTTGGCCACACCGGAGACGAAAACAAAACTAGGGGCCTATCATCCAAGCGAAGTGACGCTGGAAAATTATAATAAAGCCGATGGCAATGACCATCTATCGAAGATTCTGTACACCGACATGAAAACCTACTTACCAGGGGGGATTTTAGTCAAGGTCGATCGCATGAGTATGGCCCACTCATTAGAAGTACGTGCACCACTGCTAGATAAAGACGTGGTTGAATTTTCCGCAACCCTGCCGTCTGATTTAAAGTACCGAGATGGCGAGAAAAAGTTCATCCTCAAAGAAGCATTCAAGCCCGTGTTGCCAGACGATATCCTATATCGTAAGAAGATGGGCTTTTCCGTTCCCCTTGCCACCTGGCTTAGAGAAGAAATTAAAGAACTAACGGAAGACTACCTGTTCAGCAAAGCGCAAGGTATACAGCAATATTTTGATATGGATGTGGTTAAACAACTTTGGCAACAACACCAAGAAGAAAAAGCCGATCACAGTACCGTATTGTGGAGCATGTTAATGTTTCAAATGTGGTGGTTCCGCTATATTCAATCACAACAAGAAACCCCAAATCCGATGGTTAACTAGATTTTGATGAATATTCTTCACCTCACTTATGATATGCGTATAGGCGGCACCGAGCAGGTTATTAAAAACCTTATTTTAGG
The DNA here is from genome assembly GCA_000314955.1 of Paraglaciecola chathamensis S18K6. GTDB lineage: Bacteria > Pseudomonadota > Gammaproteobacteria > Enterobacterales > Alteromonadaceae > Paraglaciecola > Paraglaciecola chathamensis. Next base: position 175,100 of record BAEM01000034.1, read on the forward strand.
CACTGATGCCTCACGTTTCACTATGTCGGTTTTGTGTATCGAATCCCCTCTAGGTCCGTTTGCTGAAGACTTAGTTAATCAGGAGATTCACATAGAAGCCCTAAGCCGCAAACCCGGCTTTGATGCCAGCCTGATAAGTCAAATACGTCAACACATCAAAGCGCACAAGATTGATATTATCCATTGTCACCAATATACCCCGTACGTTTATGGTGCGTTAGGTGCGCTAATGACTCCAGCGAAAGTCATTTTCACCGAACATGGTCGCTTTTATCCTGATTCTACCACTTGGAAGCGTAAGGTAATTAACCCCCTCTTGCACCGATTCACTCATGCAACGACGGCAATATCAGCGGCAACACGAGACGCTCTGGTAGAATTCGAGTTTATACCCAAACGCGATATTGAAGTGGTATACAACGGCATTATCGGCGTGGAGCCAGAACCGTCGCAATTAGAAAGCTTGAAACAACAATATCCCATAGCAGAGCAATGCACTCTCTTCGGCACGATTGCGCGGCTAGACCCAATAAAAAACCACAGCATGATGCTGCGCGCTTTCAAACGTGTCATTGAAAATGGCATAAACGCCAAATTGATGATTGTAGGCGATGGTGATGAGCGAGCAAATACTGAAGCGCTGATAAACGAACTTGATTTATCCCAACACGTATTCATGACTGGGTATGAGCCAAAGCCCCATGGTCATTTGGCATTAATGGACATCTATTTACTGCCATCACTAAGTGAAGGCACTTCCATGACACTACTAGAAGCCATGTCTTTGGGTAAACCTTGTATTGTGACTCACGCAGGCGGCAATCCAGAAATCGTAATACAAAATGAAACAGGGTTCGTCACGCCAAATGACGACGAACAGGCATTTGCCGATGCAATGATAACGCTTGCACAAAACAAACCACTACAAGAAGCGTTTGGCCGCGCGTCTAAAGAGCGGTTTATAAATACATTCGGTATTAACAATATGACCCTCGAATATGAACGGCTTTATTTGCGATTACTTTCAGGTAGTCAGGAATAGACTATGAAGAAAACACTTAAAAAAGTAATGGTCAATGTGGCTGCAAAACTATTGCAACAACCCTCAATAGAAAAACAGCTTGAGGACAATGTGCTGCAATGTGCCCGATCCTTACCTTCACTAAATAACATAACCTCACCATATGCATTAGAGCCAACGACACCTATTAGTAGAGCCTCTGAGCGAGACGATATTATTTTTATCACCAGCCGCTTTAGAAGTGGTTCAACGCTTCTGTGGAACCTATTTAGGCAGACCCCAAATTGCAGTGCCTACTATGAGCCATTTAACGAGCGACAATGGTTCAATGAAAAACTACGCGGCGACAATGTTGATAATACGCATCGGGGCGTAGATGATTATTGGGCGGAATACGATGGGCTTAATCAGTTAAGTAACACCTACAACGAAGATTGGATCCGTAAAAACTTATATATGTCAGCCCAGTCATGGGAGCCGCAGATGAAACTATTTATTGAGCAAATGGTTGAAGCTGCGCCAGGGCGCCCCGTATTGCAATTTAATCGTATCGATTTTCGTCTGCCCTGGATAAAACAGCACTTCCCTAACGCAAAAATTTTACATCTGTATCGCCACCCAAGAGATCAATGGTGCTCATTTCTGACTGATCAGCACCTCATGAATAAAGATGATGTTCAGCATACTTATCGAGATGCTTTTTATTTAGACGTGTGGTGTCGCGATCTGGCGAAACATTATCCTGTGCTGGACAAAAGAAACACACCTCATCCTTATCAGCGCTTTTATTATTTGTGGAAACTTTCCTATCTATATGGTCTAACACTTTCAGATATGAGTTTTAGTTTTGAAAATCTCACAACCACTCCTGAAACAGTCATTTCAGATATGTTTAATAAATTAACTATGGACACGAGTAACGTTGAATCCTTAGTCAGCGTCATTAAAGCGCCTCCGGCTGAGCGCTGGCGTAAATACGCCGATGAAAGCTGGTTTGCCAAACACGAACATATATGTGAACAGAATTTGTCAGTGATGCTCAATGAGCGTCCAATCCCGGAACAATTACGATGAAAAAAACCTTATTATTGAGTGAAATATTTCCCCCCGTTAAGGGTGGGACTGGCCGTTGGTTCTGGGAAGTCTACACACGCATAGCAAAAGGTGATGTGGTTGTAGCTGCAGGGCAAGATGATAAAAGCGATGACGTCGATACTACGAGTCCACTCAAAACATATCGCTTACCACTTAGCTCATGGAGCTGGGGCTTGAAAAGCCTGACGGGGCTAAAATACTATTTTAGCGCGCTGCGAGCGGTATTAAACGTTATTAAGCAAAATGACATCGAGATCATTCACTGCGGACGCTGTTTACCTGAAGGTTTTATTGGTTTCCTTATCAGTAAAATAAAGGGTATCCCGTATATTTGCTATGTTCACGGTGAGGATGTGGAAACAGCAGCGACCAGCCGAGAATTAAGCTGGATTGTTAATAAAGCACTTGGTGGCGCGACTCGACTTATCGCTAATAGCCAGAATACGGCTGACATATTACTCGATAAATGGCAAACCGATCCCGCAAAAACCATGGTATTCAATCCCGGTGTAGACGCAAGTTTATTCATCCCTGCTCCCCACTCACAAGAGGTAAAATCACAATTGGGCTGGGAAGATAAAAAAGTGGTGCTCACTGTTGGGCGCCTACAAGAGCGTAAGGGGCATGACAAACTCATCGAAGCATTGCCTAGCATCATAGAACGCATTCCTAATACCCTATACGCGATAATAGGCGAGGGCGAACGCAAGAGCGCCTTACATGATCTTGTTAAAGAACTAAAACTTGAAGAGCAGGTACTGTTCATGTCTGAGCTGAATGATGAACAAATGATCCAGTGCTATCAGCAATGTGATGTATTTGTTCTGCCAAATCGCACCGTAGGCAGCGATATCGAAGGTTTCGGTATGGTGCTAGTAGAAGCGCAAGCATGTGAACGCCCCGTCATCGCTGGGGACTCAGGAGGCACTGCGGAAACTATGTTAGTAGGCGAAACAGGATTTATAGTAGATTGCACTCAGCCTCAAGCATTAGCTGAGAAGATATGCCACCTACTCGAAAACCATTCTCTGAGAGAAAATATGGGCATAGCAGGCAGGAAGCACGTTCAACAAACGTTGGATTGGTCCGTGCTGAGTGAAAAGATAGCGACAGAGTTCAATAAATTGTGAAAAATCCGACGGATAACGTCATGTTATGAACAATGCATCCAGCAAACTTATTAATAGTGCATCTCTGTTAATAGCCGGTAAATTCTTTCAACGCTCTGTTGGTTTAATCAGCATTGTGATTTTAGCGCGCGTACTCACACCACAAGATTTTGCTATCGCTGCAATCATATCTATGGTGATTTATTTCTTTGATGTCCTCTCTGACTTAGGCAATGAACAGTATATTATTCAGAAAAAAGAGGTTTCTGATAAGGATTTAGACGCAGCCTGGACCATCAATATACTGATAAAAAGTTGCCTTACACTCCTCCTCGTTCTATGCATACCATTCATCAATAGTTTCTACTCTGAAATGCAACTCACTGGCGCACTTTTGGTTGCGACGTGCGTTTTGCCGATACGCGCGTTGCGCAATTCAGGAATACTACGTTTTCAACGTGAATTAGTGTACAAGCAATTATTCTTCTTAACGATATTTCAGCGTCTTGGTTCATTTTGTGCTGTGATGCTAATGATTTGGATTTATCCCAGTTTTTGGGCGCTCATTATCGGAGATATTACATCGGCGTTGATTTTTACATTCGGCTCTTACATTGTGCATACTTTTCGGCCATCTTTTTCACTGAAAAATATAAAGCAGCAATGGTTATTTTCAAGATGGATATTAGCTAAAAATATTATCGGATATACTCGTTCACAAATTGATACGTTTATTGTATCGAGCCTTTTTAACGCTCGTGATCTTGGCAGATACTACCTTTCTCGTGATATTGTAATGTTACCAAGCCAAAACTTATTGACCCCTGCAATCCAGCCTTTACTCGCGACGTTCAGTGCCAAACATCATAGTGGGAACAGCTTAGGCAGACAGTTAGAATTTTCTCTCTTAGTCACAACTATGCTCACAATTCCCATCGTTTTTTATATTTGGTATTTTCCAGCCCCCCTTATCGATACTATTTTGGGAGAACAGTGGAGCGACAGTTACATATTGCTCAGTCGATTATCTTTACTGGTGCTTTATATCCCCTTTATCGTATTGTTCGAACAAATCATGATTGCAAAAGGATGGGTTGCTAAATTACTTGTGTTTGACATCGCAAGCCTAATATTAATATGCTCCGGATTATTAGTGCTCGGCGACACAGTTTTATCCGAATTTGCAATGCATAGAGGACTATTAGGTATAGGTGCTACATGTGTATTAATTTTATTTATACGTGTGCAGATGAACTTCTCCCTGTTCGCTTGGGGCATATGGTGTTTAATTTGTGCAGCAGTGTCCTATTTAAGCGTCTTAGGGGTACAATATATCAACCGCGTTAGCGACTCATCAGGCGTTGTTATACTTCTTATATCTGGAGGGGTGTTCACCTCTTTATATGCGGCCGCCATGGCATTAATCGTGCGAATGTTGGCTCCACGGAACGAAAACTGTCTCTTTCTTAAACGTTTAATGACCAAATATATCGCCCAAATAAGAGAAAAATTAGGATGAAAGCGTCATACGAATTACTATTCGTGCCTAAGCTGCGTTTAGTGTCGAAACTGCTAGTTAGAATGCAGGTGGGCATTTGTAAGGTGCAATGGAATTATGACCAACATAAAAATAAAAAAACGCGATATATTGCCAATTTAATAAGCAATTTATTTGTTTTCGTTGGCTCCTCGCATGCTCATAAAGCTCATATAAGACAATTAAAGGACACCCCAGATTGCCCCGCTAGAATGAGGCAGTTTTTGCACTACGCAGCTGCGCAAGAAGACAACGCGAACGAAGAGCCTGTATTTATATTCTCAGCGGGCGGGCGCGTCGCAAGAGGCACGGAGTGCGCGAGATTTAGTACCCAGTATAAATATTTAGCAGACAGCTTCGGTTGCCATAAAATGTCTTGTTTAAATAAAGAGAGTGCTAAGCGATTTTTAAAATACTTCTCAGATGCAAGATTATTATTAAAACAACAACGCTAATGAATCTAAATGATGTGTATTGAAATATTAAGAAAATGGCAAAATGAAAAACAATAAAACTTATGCTGTCCATTTACCGGACTACCGTAACGCTAATCCATATCAATCCCTTCTGGCTAGCGCTCTAAGTAAGGAGCACGTAGAAACGACGTTCATTCCTTTTTCGCGTTCACTTTTGCCCTTAACCAGAAGCATCAAAGGACTGAAAAATATAGATGTCGTTCACGTACACTGGATTATAGATATACTCCAGCCACTGATGTGGACCAAGTCAAACTTAGTTTTTTACATCAAATTTTCACTCTTAATAATCGATGTCTTTTTGGTCAGATTAAGAGGTAAGAAAGTCGTATGGACCGTGCATAACAAATTGGCACATCAGCAGTTAAATACTAAACGAGAGTTACTCGTTAGAAAATGGTTCGCTAAATCGGTAAATCGCGTCATTTTTCACAGTAACGAAGCACAAGAATTAGTTTCAAATATGCTTAATATTGATATCCGTTCGAAGTCAAAAATCATTTTTCATGGTAACTATATAGGCAGTTACCCAGAACCAAGCAATAGCAAAATGAACATGCGAGATCACTATGGTCTGCCAAATTCAGGTACATTGATCAGTTATGTCGGCGTGCTAAGGCCATACAAGGGCATAGAAACCTTAATAGAGGCTTTCACCAAAGTAGAGGGCGATAATACGCGCTTGCTTATCTCTGGCAATCCGAATTCGATACAATACAAAGCTCAATTAGCGCAATTGACTCTAGCAAATAGTAGAATAAGCACTGACTTTCAGTTCCTCCCAGAGCAGAAAATGATCGATTATTTAGCAATATCAGACATTATTTGTTTACCCTTCAGCGATACCCTTACTTCAGGCTCGACAATTTTGGCCATGTCTTACGCTAAGCCCCTAATTTTGCCAGAATCGGCAAAGGTGTTTGGCTGTGTTCCAACAAATGGGGCATTCTACTTTGGAGAAGAAGAAAGTCTTGCCAATGTCTTGAATAAGGTGTCTAAACTCACCGATTTAAAGCTACAAAAAATGGGAGAGGCTAATTTTTTGCAGGCTAAAAAGATGTCTTGGGAAACGGTTGGTAAACTGACTACGGTGGCTTATCAGTGAGTAAATCAAAACATGAGGGCTCTCTTAGATCCGCCCTAGCGTATTCGTTTATAACAAAGTATCTAAACATCGCTTTGCAACTTATCAGCACTATTGTTTTAGTAAGGTTGATCACCCCTGAGGAATATGGGCTCTATACTATAGCCTTTATATTCATGGTTACAGCTTCAATCATAAAAGAGTTCGGTGTTAATAACTATCTGATTAAAGAAGAAAATTTAACCCAAGAAATAATTCAAAGTGCCTATGGTACTCTGCTCGTGATCTCATTTATTTCTGGAGCCGCCCTGTTTTTTAGTGCCTCTCCTATAGCAAATTTTTATCAACAGTCTGAGCTAATCAATATACTACAATTGCTCTCATTGAATATATTCCTTGCTCCCTTTGGTTCCATTATTGATTGCTTATTAAAACGCGAGTTGAACTTTAAGCCCGCGCTAATCACAGGCACTTCGAGTCAATTTATCAGTGTGTTGGCTATGATATTAATGGCTTACAGTGACTTCGGTGTGTACACATTAGTATACGGCTCATTAATTCAAACCGTGGTTCAAGCTTTGTTACTACAGTTTTACCGCCCCGCCAATATGCCTTTAATGCCCAAGTTAAGTCAAAGTCGTAAAATACTTAGCTATTCAAAATTTGTCGGTGTTTACGGGATCGTTGGCCATTTCGGTACATATATTGTGGAACTCCTTTCTGGTAAATTTTTCACACTTGAGATTACAGGGCAATTTAATCGAGCCTCATCAACAGCCTCTCTCTTTAATAAGCTTTTTACAGAGGCACTGAATCCGGTTATCTCCCCCTATGCTTCAAAGTTAAAACGCAGTGGTGAAGGGTTTATGCAACGCATGAGAGTCATCATCGTTTTGGCGTTAAGCTGTGCATGGCCTTTTTATGCTGTACTAGGGTTATGCGCGGAGCCAGTGGTATTGATTTTGTTTGGCGAAAAGTGGATGACCTCTAGTTACTTTTTGCAAATATTTTGCGCATCGCGTATTTTATCCTCCAGCGTGCAAACTATTGAGCCGATTCTAATGGGGCTCGGGATGGCGAAAGCGCTAATGAAAATAGTATTGATTATCAACGTTTTGCGAATACTTATCAGTATATTACTCCTGCAATACGGACTTATGGTAATGATTATATTCACTTCACTGACCTTACCTTTGTTAAGAGTGGCGCTATTTGTCCTCGTATTACATCGTAAAAATCTGGTCGACTGGCATACCTACCTATCTTGGTTAAAGCCACCAGCCGTATTACTCATAGTGAGCGCGGCTCCATTGTGTTTAATAAAACTATATTTAGGCCAAAACTGGTGGCAAAGTTATAGTTATGTAATTTCGTCAATCATTTTATCCGCTACTTTGTGGTTAACCTTATTGTCGAAACAAGAAGACTCTGCGATTGTGATCAAGGAAGTCAAAAGTAAATTATTTAATAAAGCTAAAACGTAATAATGAATCCAAAGTGTATTGACCAAGAAAAGTTAGATGTATCTATCGTGGTACCAGTTTTCAATCGTTACGAACGCTTGCAGATTGTTGTTGATTCTTTAATGTCGCAAGATTTCACTGGCAGCTACGAAATAGTTATTGTAGATGACGGTTCAACTGATGGGACGGGCAATAACTTACACGACGTTGATGGGAAAATCCGTGTCATCAGGCAAGAAAATCAAGGCGCAGCTGCGGCGAGACATACGGGTGTCGCTCATGCCAAGGGAGATATTGTTGTTTTTAACGATTCAGACGATATTGCCTACCCAGATAAACTGCAAGTTCTATTTGACGCCCTACAAGCAAATCCCCTTTGTGTTGCGGCTATCGCGGTTGTCAAAAACCCGTCGAAAGTAGATTGGTCTGCACCTCTGTGGGTTAAAGAAATGGATGGAAGCTACCTAGTAAATAATGCTCCATTAGATCACTTTTTCGATAATTATTACCCCATAGCTGCTGCAATGAACATCGCTGTAAAAAGAGACATAGCTTTTTTTGCATCGAAAGAGTCTGAATATTACCGCGCAGCTAACGATTTCCATTTTCAATTTAAGGTTGCGACCAAGGGTGCGATAGTCTGTGTATCAAAGATAACCAACGAATATTTTGTGGGGCAAGGAATAACGACAGTTCAAGGGATTCATACGCAAGCGGCATACGCATTAATCTCTTTGGCTGATAACTATAGTGCGTTAGGCAAGCCCCCGCAATTTGCTCTATCGGTACAAAAGCGTATTGAGAATGGGTCATCACATGTTTTAAAGCCGTTACTCAAAAGCCGTAAATTTGGACTTTTATTCGCGGTATGCAAAAACATGCTGAGATACTCTCGCTTAAAGCAAATCCCGAGAACCGTATGGTGGGCTATATCCTCGTAACCCCAATCGCAAATTTATTTTTGTAAGGAAACAATAATGCGCAACTTTTACTATTTCGATCTTAATTCAACTGTATACTCGACGTTTAAGGACGTTATTGGTGCTCCTTGATTGAGTATAAACGCCATAAGGAATAGTTTATGTTTGGGGCATACAGGACAGTATTAGCATTGATGGTCGTTTTTTATCATATTGGCGGCATTCCACATATTGGCTCTTACGCTGTATTTGGGTTTTATGCACTTAGCGGTTACTTAATGACATTTGTGATTCAAAAAACCTACGGTTACAAGGCAATTGGGTTAAAGAAGTACGCATTCAATCGGTTTTTACGTATTTACCCTATGTATTGGGCTTCCATTATATTTTCCATAATATTGATCATGTTAGTTGGCGAACAAAATTCGGCCGAATACCATAAGGCCCTGTTTCTGCCAGATAATCTAATCGACTCTCTAAAAAACTTATTCTTATTTTTTCCATTCAGGGAGACACCTAGGTTAACTCCTCCAGCTTGGGCCCTTACAGTAGAAGTTTTTTATTATATTTTAATAGGTGTGGGACTTTCGAAACATAAAAAAGTGGTCATTTGCTGGTTCGTATTAAGTGTTATTTACCATGTTGTCATAGGACTTTTTCAATTCGGCTTTGAGCATCGCTACTACACAATACCAGCCGCATCGCTTCCTTTTTCAGTGGGAGCACTCATATTCCATTACCGAGAGTCGCTGCAAGCGCTCATGAATAACAATCGGCTGACCAAGAATTCCTTTTTTCCCTATTCGTTAGGAACTGCTATCTTGTTCAACTGGTACTTAGGCAGACAAGTGAAACAAGAATTTTTTGACTTAGACAACTTGTTTTTTTATTCCAATTTCGGACTTTGTGTTCTGATGATCATCGTTTTAAAAGAAAAAAAATCACTACCATTTATAAGTAAAAAACTAGACAACTGGTTTGGCAATTTTAGCTATCCAATTTATCTTATTCACTACCAAGTTGCGTTGGTGGTTCTAAATGGGATGGATTTTTTTGGTCAACAGTATATTCGCCCAGACTTTACCCTAATGTTAATAAGCCTTCCGTTTTTATTTTTGTTTTCTTGGCTGTTAATATTTGTTCTTGAGAAGCCCATAGAACACATTCGTCAGAAGATTAAACAAAAGAGAAAATTAGCCCTGCACACTCAGTAGCAAATAATCGCGTAGAGCACTAATTATCAACAACACGAAAAAGAAGACCAAATTTTAATGCGCGACATTATCGTTTTACTCATTTCGATGATTTTAATAATCACAGCACTGACGAGCCGTTTTGCGGGAGCCGTTGGTTATTGGTGGTTTGGAATATTTAGACCTCAAGATTGGGTTTGGGGAAATATAAACAGCCTTAAGCTCCCACTTATCGCGATCGCATTATTCGTCATCCCTTGTTTCTTACAAGGGCTGTGGCCAAGGTTCAAAGACCCTATAAGCAAATTACTACTTGGTTACTTAGTCCTAACCGTAGTGACTCAATTTACATCATCTTGCATACCTATTGGATTCAGAATTAGTTATTTTCAACAGTTTGCTGTATTACTACTAGCTATTTTCCTCACTATCAGAGTGACAGATAGCGAACAGCGTTTTTGCTGGATTGTTGCAGTTGTAGGCTTATCCCTAGCGTTTCATGCTGGTAAAGCTGGTTTGCTCGGAATGCTAGGCATGGGCGGCACCTATTACGGAGCCTCTACAATGCAGGGATTGTTTGCCGGCAGTAACGGTTTTGCATTTGGTTCTGCAGTATTACTATTCTTTAACCTTTTCATCATAAAAATGGCTTATGCCAAAAATGCGCTATTTTACTTACCAAATTTGGTTCGCTCACAAAGAACACTGAAACTTATAAAATTATTCGGTCCAATCGTTTGCATAGGTATCATCTATAACGTGATAACCCTATTTTCAAGGGGCTCAGCTTTAGCCATGTTCTTAGGCCTTGCTCTTTGGTTTAGCTTATCGAGCTTATTGAAGTTTAAACACATTCTCATCATGGGCATCATTGGTGTTTTAGGTTTGAGTGTCATCGGATTACCAGATGGCTATAAGGATCGCATTGCGAGTGCATTCGTCGAAGATGAAGAATTAGATGATTCAGCGGCTTCTCGGCCTCACTTTTGGGGCATAGCAATGGAAATGGTTGCCGATAATCCACTAGGTGTGGGACCTGGTTGCTATAACACCTACTACCCAATTTATGACAGCTCATTTGGTAAATATGGTATGTACAGAACCGTTCACAGCGCTCACTTTGAAGTGATATCTGAGATAGGTTATTTAGGCGCTCTAAGTTGGATCCTTTTGTATGTCATCTCCATTAAAAAATTATTTTACATTCGAAAATCGGTGAAGCTAACCCCTATTAATAAGGAACAAGATGAATTTTATGTTAATGCTGCAAACCTACTTATTGCCGCCATTACGGTCTTTCTGATTGGTTCTTCATTTTATGCAATGGCATATAACGATATTATTTGGTTACTGTGGGGGCTTACTGCAGTTTTAATCACCTTATTTAAGCAATATTCATCCCAGTCTCAAAAGGAACTGAAGGTAAAAACATGATTATCGACGCAAACACTTTGTCCGACTCTACAAATCACGTATACGATTATTGTATCCTCGGAGGTGGGGTTGCCGGCATCACACTTGCCAATGAATTATTGGCGTCGGGCAAACGCGTATGTATTGTCGAAGGAGGAGATGAAACCTTTACAATGGAGTCGCAAAATCTATATTCGCCCGCTGTGCAACCCACCGAATATGAAGATCCTACTTATGACCGATTACGGTTTCTAGGTGGCTCTAGTAACCATTGGGAGAATAGCACGTCTGAATTCCGCCCCAGCGACTTTAAAACAAAAGATTGGATTGCCCACAGCGGATGGCCAATCAGCTTCGATGAAGTTAAGCCTTTCTATAGCCGTGCAGCACTTTACTGCGGGACGGGCAGTGACGGATATAAAACAACTCATTGGTCTAAGCACTTTGGCAAATCAGACATCTTCGAGTCGTCGCAAAAAATCAACGCTAATATAGTGAAAGCAGCTATTCCTCCTGTACATTTTTTCTCCAAATACGGCGTGCCTCTAAAAGAATCGCAAAATGTCACCATATTTAAAAATGCAAATTTAGTCGACTTAAGCTTTAATGCGCAAAGTTTGACTGTTGAATCCATCGACTTTTTTAATTATTCAGGTGTGAAACATACTGTTGCTGCAGACACCTTTATCTTATGTCTAGGTGGTATTGAAAATGCGCGTTACATGCTGATATTCAACGAAAAATATAAGGACGCTTTAGGGAACAAGTCTAAAAATGTTGGGCATTATTTCATGGATCACCCCGTTTTACGTGCCGCGAAGCTCTATCCAAAAAAGAAAGAGGACTTTGCTCTTTTCACTATGCGCGAACAAATTGACAAGCGCTTTATCAATGGCTTTATCGAGATGAATGAATCCACACTTAGCCAAGAAGAAATCAGTAATATACGTGTTCCACTTTTTGAAGAGTCAAACTTCGTTATTTCAGAAGGTATCGAATCGTTTCATGTTTTGGGCTCAGCGATAGAGCAAGAGACTATTCCTGACTATTTTGGTCAACACATGATAAATGTACTGGGTGACATAGACATGGTGGCTGAGGCAGTTTCGCGTAAAACATTCAGTAGTAAATTGTTTGATTACGCTGATGACTTTGGTGGATATGATTTAGCCATAATGATTGAACAGACACCTAAGTACGATAACAAGGTATTTTTATCCGATGAGGTAGATAAGTTAGGATTGAAAAAAATTAAAATCGAATGGACTCTGCATGATGATGACATAAGTAGAATGTGGAAGGCCCTAGATGTGATGGCTAAAGAAATAGGAAGATTAAACGTTGGAAGGCTGAAAGTGATGAAGGAATACGAAGAACGTTTACGCAGTGAAAAACTTTTCTTCAGTCATCACCACATGGGTACAACTCGAATGGCAGATAACGTTCAGAGCGGTGTGGTAGATAAAAACTTAAAAGTTTTCAATACGAGCAACTTATACATTGCAGGTAGCTCTGTGTTTCCTACAGGAAGCCACGTGCCGCCAACCTTAACCATAACTGCGTTAACCATCAAACTAGCTGAACACCTACTAACAGAGGCTATCGTATGAAAAACGACCAACAAGTGAATCGTATGCGTCGAGCGTTATGTCTTGGTTCATTATTAATAAGCACTTCAGGAGCCGCATTTACCTCTGCCGCTAAGCAATCCAATGCTCTGCCAAAGCAAGCGAAAAACCTAGATTACTACCAGTTTTATCTCGCATGGCAACAACTTTCTAGCCTTTCCCCTCAAGAGTATATAAACCGGCGTCAGTACGAACACAGCGGATTGAAGAGCTCGGAAATTGTCAAATTGGACTTCGAGCATCAGAACGTAGTAGAAATAGAATCATTTATTCTGAGTAAATACGAAGCCGCTTTTATTGCACATATTGGTTCATTTACTTAGCGGATTGCAGAGGAGGAAGTTGATATATTCTCATCACTGGCAATATTACATATTTGCTTTTACGATCAGCATTTGATTCTAGTAAATAAAGTCGATTACTTGCTGAATCAAAATACCCACCTATTACCAGTCCATTGAGATGGGGCAGTGTCAGATTACCATAGCGACTAGGTTGAATATTGTGACTTGAGGTCATTGCATCATCTCGCTTAATGAGACGATCCATTTCCCATATCCAAAAATAATTATACTCGTCTTTTGGATCGAGCGGACATGGCCCACCGCATAGGCGCCCATTGAGTTGTTTTATTTTATAACCTAATCCCCTCTTATGACCCGCCGACGAGCCAACAACTATATATTCTTCCGTTTGGGATATAAAACCCACGAAAGCCTTAGAGGTAATTGTCCAGATATCATTGCTTTTTTTCTCATTATACAAATCTGCATGCATCGGATGCTTTAAAGAAAAATCCAATACCGTTTCAGTGATTATCATTCCACTGTTAATACTTTTATCAAGCACACCAAAAGGATTAAAGGTAAATAAAGAAGGGCCAACACTACTGCGACTAGTGATGGGAAAATTACTGGCATTGCCTACTAAATATTCACTTTTAAGTGCCATTTGATATTGTTTCGGAACAGGCGAAATCCAACCTGTAGTATGGGCAGCCCCCCTTGTTTCAAAAAAGCCTGCTACTTTTGAGGCCTCTAAATCATCCGGCGTTCTTAATATTAGGGTAGTGTGAGTGTTATCCGAGCCACCATCGTAGTAGGTCATCGCATTCACAAATAACTGTCCCTCAATAACTTTCATGCCAGTAATACGATTAATCTTCTGACTATTCCTATCTCTTACCTTCGTAAATAGTTTGCTAAAGCCCTGTTTGAATGAAGCTCTTTTCATGTCTTTAATATTGCCTCGACCAGTAAATTCAGGAATGTTTAATTCAGCAATAGCTTGGTCACGCGTATGGCCCACAATAAAAACTGAATTACCGTCTTCACTTATAGCAAATGCGCCAGCGGCATAACTGAAGTTCGATATGGGATCATTGGGAACGTGCGGCAGAGTAAATCCACCCAAATATTTAACGTTTTCCCAAATTAATTCCTGGCCCAAGGCTTTAGGAATAGAAAAAAGAAGTGTTATTACTATGAATACTACATTGAGGGTACGACGTTTAAAATTCATCCACCTAGCTCCTTCGAAAGATAACAAACTAACGCCAATGATTTAAGTTGATGTCTAATTGCTGTTCTATTAGTTTTATATCGTCATCGAATCGACCTCTAAGAGCGTCAGGAAAAGCAGATTTTCCTAGCTTGTCTGATTTTTTGTGCGCAACCTCTTTCACCCACTCGGCTATTGGGGATGCTTTAACTAATTCGATCACCCAAGTCAGCTTCCATTTGGCTAATCGCGCTTGCAGATCAGGCAAAACAACTCTATTGATCCGTTTATTCAAAGTACTTGGCATAAAATTAGGATCTACTTGCAAAAATGTAAAAACTCTTTTTAGGAAAGTATCCGGTGACTGAGATAACTCATCATAGAATAAAACTAGCACCTGAGACCTATCGAACAATGAATATAGCCGCTGTAAATGCTTGCCCTGCATACTCAAATCCGTAACAAACTCCTTATTTGCTATCACTTCCTCAAAGCTCATCCCAGAAAACTGACCTTGCGAATAAAGTTGATACTGAGAAAATGCGCGTTCCGCCGGCTGCCGTAGGATATAAATAATTTTCACATCAGGAATGTCTCGCTTTATACGCTCAAGAGCTTGAGGTTCTTGATAATAATTGGGTGTTAGTTCTCCCCAAGTTTTAGTCGGTCCTCGCTGTGCTAGTGTAAAGCGCTTTGTATAGCTCGCTAATCCAGTATCGTAGAAGCGATCAAAAAAGTGCAGCTCCTTCTCTGCAGGTACAAATACCTCAGGGTGCTCATCTAAACAGTTATGTAGCCACGTTGTACCTGCGCGCTGTGAGCCTATACAGATAAAATTGGGCAAGTCTTGGTCCTTTAAATTCATTTATCCTTCTCTTTCGGTCTGTGATCCACTTCAAATAAAGCTGAAGCGAAATATTAAACTAATTTTGCGCTGACACCTAAAAACCCTGTTTCGTGTTTTAAATGACGTCTCGCTAGAATAATTCCCTCCAATCTAAGACTTCTGAAACCGCGCATTCATCATTCTGAGTCTATCTTTGATTGAGAGTTTGATATTGCTTTCCTTGGCATAGCTAACAGACTCTCGATGCTCTCCTTGCCAATAGAGGTGTCTGAATGCTTGGATTTTAGATTGGTTAATAGTTGCTACTGTCCGAGACAGATATCTATCAGGTACAATACCTTTTGCCACTATATCCTCAAGAATCAAAGCTTTGCCTTTCAAATTAGCAACGAAATTATCAGACATGTTTTTTCCGTGACGACGTAATTTAACCGTTTTTTGACTTGTGCATGCCCCCTGCGTTGCTAGTAATATGCGCCTTGTAAAATCAGAATCCTCTGAATTCATTCGACTGTATTTATCATCTATCCCTCCAGCCTTGAAATAGGCCTGTTTAGTAAACGCCCAAGCGGATGGGAAAGAAGGATTAAATGTTAGAAAGTCTAAAAATGCATCTTCCGTTAGCAATATTTTATCCATATCAACACATTGGGAAACACCTTCCCACCATCCAGATGGCGCTGTAGCAAAGTGATCGTAATTTGCTATTGCTCTGTCGCCAAATTGCGTGTGATTGGAAAAAACATATTCTGCTTTTGGAAATGACTTAATCGTATTAGATAACGATTCTAAATGCGTTGGTAACCAAATATCATCGTCGTCATTGCATGCGATCCATTTATTCTGACAGTACTCAACCGCTACTTTACGCGATGTCCCGCAGCCTACATTCGCTATTTTTTTGTACACAATCCGATCTGAGTATGGTTCTAGGACAGCCTCTGTATTGTCGAATGAGCCATCGTCTACCACAATGACTTCTTGCGGTGCTAATGTTTGATTTAAAACGCTTTCAACTGTTTCAACAATAAATTCTTCTCTATTGTATGAGTGTATTGCGACAGAAAAATCGATCATTTTTCCTTTAATCCTTAACCTTATCAGAGTAGTTTATCTACTTGGAATCCTTAGAAAGCACTGAGTTCTACTTTCTACTGGTTCATAATATTTTACTTAAACAGCGATTATCTACAGGAATTCATTAAATCGAACTCAGTACAAAATCAAACAACAACTTGTGCCCTTCAAATTGCCATCTTAAGTGGTTCGATAACGTAATACCAGAAACAGTTGATACTCTAAAAGCGATCTTTGTTTCTGCTTAGTCAATAAATTAAACTTTTTTCGCGATTATTAAAATAAAGGCAATTTTAAGGGAGTTTTGCAAACTTGAATTGTACTTTAATATGCTGAACACTCCGGTTAATATACGTCTAATCTACTGTTTTTCCGCCATTTTACGAATCGGAACTCTATTTTGAAAATACTATATTTGTCCCATCGCGTACCTTTTCCGCCGAATAAAGGCGAGAAAATTAGGACCTTTCATCAAATTGAGTATTTGCTGCAAAAGGGCCACGAAGTAACCGTGATTTCTCCCTATGAAGAAAGCGCTGAGGTGCCCTACTTCACTGAATTAAAGGCTCAATACGGTGTTAACGTCCACAGCTTCAGGCTCCCACCAAAGCTTCTCCGCCTTATGTCGGGTTTTGTGCAAGGAAAGGCGTTGAGCGTCGCTAATTTTTCCAGTGCAGATCTACAAAAAGGCTTAGATAAACTGCTGGACGAACACGAATTTAGTGCCTTAGTGTGCACAGCATCGAGCATGGCTGAGTATGTTTTTAATAGCCAAGCTAAAGTAATTAGGGATAGAAAATTGAGACTTTTCATGGATTTTATGGATTTAGATTCTGATAAATGGCGGCAATATGCTCAGCGCTCTTCTCTGCCTATGAAACTGTTGTACACCCGCGAAAGAAATCTCATTTCAACATTGGAGCTACAGGTTGCAGCTCACTTCAATACTTGCTTTTTCATAACAGAGACTGAAGTCGCATTATTTAAGGAAGGAGCACCAGAACTAGGAGATATTTGCGCAATTGAAAATGGTATTGATATAGTTGGATTTTGCCCCCCTGATGCTCCTCGTTTTCGTGAAAGCCCGATATTATTGTTCACGGGTGTAATGAATTATTCCCCTAATGTAGATGCTGTCCTTTGGTTCGTGGAAAATGTTTGGAAAGATATTGTGCATATATGGCCCAGTGCTGAATTTATTATTGCCGGCATGGACCCAACTGATAAAATAATAGCATTGGGAAATATGAGAGGGATAACCGTAACAGGATTCGTGGACGATATTAAACCGTATTTTAACAGAGCAAATGTGTTCGTTGCGCCTTTTAGAATAGCAAGGGGAGTGCAAAATAAAGTACTTCAAGCCTTTGCCTGTGGCCTACCTGTTATATCTACTCCTATGGGGGCTGAAGGGATACGTTGTTCTGATAATCAAAGTATTCTATTGGCAGAAAAAAGTAGCGATTTTATACTACAGCTCGAAAAATTATTTCAACTTCCTGATCATTACACCCGTATTGCTAATAATGCGCTGCAATTAATTCAACAACACTATACTTGGGAAAGTATATTGCACCCTTTTGAAAAAAAGCTTTCAATGAATCAAGCCGATTCCTTCTCACCGAGCCAAACCGACAAATGAAAACATTCTTAAAATGGGCAGCAGGAATAGTCTGCAAGCTTCTTGTTGCCCCGATATACCTGTCCTACCGCTTGACTTGCACTATCATGAATAATGACCGTGTTTTTTCAAGTTACTCGCACTTTTTTAGTCTTTTACCCGGTTTCGTTGGCAACCAAATACGACTCGCCTTTTATAAACTATCGCTCGCCAGCTGCGGTCATGATGTCGTATTTTCTTTCTCCGCATTATTCTCTCAATCAGACATCGAGATAGGCTCTGGTGTATACATAGGGCCGCAGTGTAATATTGGTACCTGCACAATTGGAGTGGACACCTTGATAGGCAGTGCTGTGCACATATTAAGCGGTAAAGGCCAGCACAATTTTGATGACCTAACACGTCCCATAAAAAATCAAGGAGGCGTCTTTTCCAAGATTTCTATTGGAAAGGATTGTTGGATTGGAAATGGTGCGCTCGTTATGGCAAATGTGGGCAACAAGGCCATCGTCGCAGCAGGCTCAGTGGTCATAGAGGATGTACCTGATTTTGCTATTGTTGCTGGAAATCCTGCGAAAGTAATTAAGATGCGTAACTAACGCGCAATACAAGTAAAGGTTCATTACCATGCCATCCATGACTCGCTTCAGTATCAGAGAATTTACGTTGAATAAGGTCAGGCATCATTTTTGCCTATTTTTACTTATTTTAAGCATTTCAACCGTTACATTCAGCCAAAATAGTAGTGTAGACACGGAGTTATCTACGATCGAAGTATCGGATGTTACATCTCTGTACAACGCATTGAATTTGGCTAATAAAAATGGAAAAACCAAAATATTACTCGCCCCGGGCAATTATCAGCTGAGCAAGCCGCTGTTCATATCAGCCGCACACATCAGACTAATAGGCGATCCATCGAACCCTACTAGTACTCGAATAACAGGCCTAGGCATGCGTAGCCGGGGTCAAGTAGAGAATATCATCACCGTTCACGCAAAATATTTTACACTCGACGGTATCGCCTTAGCTGAGGCGGGCAATCATCTTATCCAAATTTCTGGAGAACGCGATGCTGACTTCCCTACCCTCAAAAATTGTATTCTGCAAGACAGTTATCAACAATTAGTTAAGGTTTCATCCGGTGGAAAATCAAAAAATAGCAGCGACTACGGTGTGGTCGAAAATTGTGAATTTGCTTACACCAAAGGGATCGGCCCAAATTATTACATAGGTGGGATCGACGCACATGGTTCGCGCGGCTGGATGGTCACGCACAACCGTTTTAAAGATATTGCCAGCCCAGATAAACGCGTCGCAGAGTTTGCTGTCCATTTTTGGAATGGAGCAAGCAATAATACTGTACAAAACAATATAATTATTAACTGCGACCGTGGGATCGGCTTCGGTCTTAAGGGTAAACCAGCGTCCGGCGGGGCCATCATTGAGAATCTAATT
Source organism: Paraglaciecola chathamensis S18K6 (assembly GCA_000314955.1). GTDB lineage: Bacteria > Pseudomonadota > Gammaproteobacteria > Enterobacterales > Alteromonadaceae > Paraglaciecola > Paraglaciecola chathamensis. The sequence goes on from BAEM01000034.1 coordinate 194,542, forward strand.
ATCCACTATGATAAAAATGACCCCAACGCAGATGTGGGAATTTCACTAGAGGAATCACCAGATACTCAGATTCTAGATAACAGAATATACCTCGAGCACGGCTACCCCAACGCGATAGAATATCGCTTTGCTGATACGCAAAATATTGTGATAGCAGACAATATTACCAACAAGCCTGTGCGCAAGCGAAATGGTGCACAAGCGATGCTGATAAACAATACAAGGGTTAAAAATTTAAAAGAAATGCTTAGCAAAGAAGAACGACGTCAGTTCGATGTTTTATCTTGGTCCGAAAATCAGTGACCCCTGACATGGAACAAGAGAAAAATTTAGTGAAGCTAGCCTTGTCTAATGCGGGCTCTTATCCTCTCAATGCTCTCATTAACGTATATATTAACCAATACGGATATAATAACAGTAATGAGGAGTCCCAAAGTAAATACAAGAGCGCCTTTACTCATATCCTCTGTGATTAACCACGAAGCCAAGGCCGCTCCTGACCAATGAAATAAATAAATGGGAAATGATAAATCCCCAAGAACTCTATCAACCTTTTTACTAAAAAAACGAGAACCCTGCTCAAACAACAACACGGTCATTAAGGTGCTAAGCCCTAAATTTAGCCAACTTCCAATAAGACTTACGAACCAAGCTTTGTCAGCTATCAGAACTTGACACAGCACCACAATCGCAATATTTCCTATGTAAAGGCATACGATCAAGGGCATACCAATTTTATAAACTACGCTGGTGACCCATTTTCGGTAATGATAGACCCAAGCTCCTAATGAAAACGGCAAGGCGGCCTGCAGTACATTTCCATATCCTGTTGAAAATGAACCTGTCTGAAACATATTTCCCCCAACCCAACACATACTAGCGAATAGCCAGATCAAAGTAATCATACGAGTTCTGGATATACCCAATCCAATCAATACATAGAACAAAATTTCAATACTCAAGGCCCAAGTAGCGGGAGAAATACGCACTGGATAAGTCACAGGCTCAAATGCAGGATAGATCATAGTGACGTTTGCTATCGCGCTTGCAAAGTCATTAGGTAAAATCATTTTAGCGTGAAATACGCCTGAGACCTCATTTCCAATCAATAATATTATGCAGATACCTAATAGCAAGAGGCACCAGTAGACAGGATAAAGACGAAGAAATCTGTTTAAAGCATAGCGCTTAAAACCATCTAATGAATACCCATAGGACTCATTCATTATCATGGTCATCAAGAAGCCGCTGAGCACAAAGAAGCTATAAACCGCGTATGGACCAATAGAAGCGACGTCTAGTACGTGATATATCACCACATTAACCGCTAATATAAACCGATACACCCCGAACATAGCTTTTCCTTTGTTATCTATTGTTGCTCAACTGGAATCGAAATACCGATCACATCGTATTGTTTCATTTCGTACTGCTTGAAAAACGCTGTCGTTCTATCGACCTTTTTATCTTTGGAGACGATAGGTACATACCAATCGAACCCTCGTAATGCTTCAGCTTGGCGAAACAATTCTTCGGGCGTAATGTTCGTTTTAACGAGCACGTCAGGGTGAATTTCAAGCAGCAAAATGACTGAATCTACACTGGTTAATAACTGAGCCGCACCGGCCAGCACTTGTTGTTCTTGCCCTTCGACATCAATTTTAACGACCACCCGGGAACATAATTTCACCTGGGGATTCAATCTAAACCAACTATCTAAACTGACGACATCGACAGCTCCCGAATCAGCTCTGATTATCTGGCCTTCATGGTCGTTAGCACGGCTCATATCAGCTTCAAGGTCAGCCTTACCGTTAAAGTCAGACACCGCTGAATTTAGCGCCATTACATCGAGCGCAAATTGAGAAAAATTATGCTCGAGTACAATGAAAGAGTTTGGGTTTGGTTCAAATGCAATAATGTTACTTAAGTTCGTGCAGCGAGATGCAACTAAAGACGAGACTGTGCCGATATCGGCCCCTAAATCTAAAAGAGTAAAAGGCTTTTCTAAGTCACTCAGTAAATCGCAGAAGGGTATAAACTCTTCTAAGTAGTAATTATTAGGCCCACCTTCCAACCAAAAACACAATTCGGCCAATGGGACAGAAAAGAAACGTTCTTTGACTTTATAACGGATCAGTTTTTGCGGAAAATTAGCACTCATCCATAGATAAAAATGATGCTTTCCGCGCCATTCATGAGTTTGCGCCCAAACCAAGCAACGATTAACAAGAGGATTAAAGTACCGCTTAGCAAAATTGAAAGATTGCATATTATTACTAGTTACGGAAATATTTGATTGATAGCGCTAAACTTGCTGCTCATCATTCTACTGAACCATGCCTTATCTGTGTTTAACGTACTATATTCAATTTCTGCTGAGACCATAACAAGACCACTTCCATAATGTTGCCCTAACATTATTTGATAAATTTCATATAACTTTGCATGATTTTTATTAGAAAATATCTCACCATCAACGAAATACCAATACCCAAGCAAGCGTACACCGCGCGCATTAACTATTTGCTCAACGTTAATCTCTGTCTTTGTGTTCATAGGGACTGAATAGACCGACTCTAATGTCCAAAAGTCTTCCAAATACATACGGTTAGCAAAGCTCACCAATTCTCCGCGTCCTTTAGGGTACCAAACCGCATGCATATCAACCGCCTTGCTTTCGAACATGAATCGAGAAGCATTTTTGTCAAAATAATCGACAAACTCAGGCGACCAGTTAGCTGTTACTTTTTCCCCCGTAAAAGGCAGTGCTTTGAGACGCTCAGGTGAGGTTCCTGCCACTAATTGGCTTTGAATAAGTTGGTACCAGAATAGGAAAAACAACATAGCAACCGATATTGTCACACTTGCCTTTATATAAACTTGATTAGAGGGTGCGAAGGGGATTGCAAGTGGTGTTTCTGATTTCAGATCAGAAGACTTTTCTCTTATTAACTCGCCCAGCCCTATTAAGCATATGATCACCAAACTAAAAAACACCCATCCATAGATAAGGTGATCAGCGCCGACAGCATGTTCCATATTCGTTAAATGGCCTGTTAAAATGATGCCGAAAACACGAATAGCATTTGCAATAATGGGAAATATAATCGCGATAATGACGAAAGAGATTCGTCGAATGCGCGACTGCATATTCATATAGGCATACAACGAACCAATCACAATCGAAGCAATAAAAAAGCTGATACCTGAGCATGCTTCTGCAACTAGAAACCGTCCCTCCGGGATCTCTATGTATAAACCACTGCGATAGATTGGCACATTGACCCACTGCAACATCATGACAGACAGATCTGCTGTAACAGCTTGCAACGTAGGAATTAACTCTTCACCAACCGGAATACAAAAAACGATAAAGAATAATGGGAATAGGATTCTTTTAGCTTGCTCGTTTCCTAATAGAAACCAAATGCTAAAGGGTAAGAAGGTAAATGTAGCAATATGCATGAAAAGCTGAACACCACCAGAAAGCCCAACACCATAAAGCCCTAAGCTACCAAAGCATAAAATTAAAACCCAGTAATTGGGTTTAATCGCAGAGAGCGAGAGTTGCTCTTTTTTACAATAAATAAAATAAATGCTGGCGGGGATAACAAATAAACAGTGATTAAAAATATCTGAAATAATCCAGATATCGATTGCAGTGACAATACCTTGCCAAAATGTCAACACCCAAAACGTGACAACAACTAGCAGTGCTATAATCCCTCTTGTTGAATGACGTTCTTCAGGGGCATGCATACTTCCATCATTCATTGGAAAGACTCCGTCCTATTCCTAGCTAGTTTTATCAATATTATAAACACTCTTCATGGTGTCCCATGAAAAATCATTAAGTAAACGCTCCAGTTTTCCCTGCGTTTTATTTAAATTCACGTAGTGTCGGAATTTGGATTTAAGAGGAGCATTGACCATACGAGGTTGGTCAGCATCAATCTCCCACGGATGAAAATAAAAAGAATAGGGCTGCTTTTCTTTTTTAAGATAACCACTAATCAAAGATTTCGTTAATGTATAAGGATACAAGCGAAAGTAGCCTCCTCCGCCAATTGGAGTTTGGCGTCCCATCACTTTATGCGTAGGTATCGGAATCTCTATGATCCCTTCTTTTCGCATATAAGCAAACCGTGGCCAATCTGGCGTGCCATATAAATCATGCTTCACTGGATAAGTACTTGAACTGTATTGAAAGCCTAACTCTGCCAATACTTCAAATGCCCATTCATTATCATAACCAATTGAAAAACTGGGTGCGCGGTAACCTGTTAACGCCTCGCCAAGTAAATCTTCAAGATGATTTTTAGAGCGAGTCACGTCAGCGGTGAATTCTTCTCTAGTTTGCTCGGTTGCTCGCCTGTGAGCGTACCCATGGCTGGCAACTTCGTGTCCCTGAGCATGTATCTCTTTAATCAATTCGGGATAGCGTTCAGCAACCCAGCCGAGGACAAAAAACGTTGATTTGACTTTGTGCTTGGCAAACATGTCAAGCAAGGTACGCGTATTCTTGTCAACCCTGGGCTGATAGTCCTTCCATTGCTCTGGCGAAATGACCGACTCAAAGGCTGAAACATGAAAGAAATCTTCTACATCGACTGTCATAGCATTTAATACGCTATCCGACATGGTTATCTCCCTTTACCGAATAGCACGACTTCAACGGTACGGATTAAAATAAGAATATCGAGCATTAAACTTTGATGTTTAACGTAATACAAATCAAATTTTAACTTTTCCATTGAATCCTCAACACTGGCGCCATATGGGTAGTTTAACTGCGCCCAACCTGCCAAGCCCGGCTTCACATTATGCCTTTGATTATAATAAGGAATTTCACGAATAAGCTGCTCGACAAACTGCGGGCGTTCTGGTCGCGGTCCGATAAAAGACATTTCACCACGAAAGACATTTAATAATTGGGGCAATTCGTCAATTCGGTACTTACGTATAAACTGGCCGACTTTCGTCACGCGATCATCATTCGTTGTCGCCCATTTGGCACCGTCTTTTTCTGCATCTGGACGCATACTTCTGAACTTTATAATGTTAAACAACTTTCCATTCAAACCAACTCGCTCTTGTTTATAAAAAACAGAAGCTTTGATCCCATTATTATCTTCAAAATAAATAATCAGTGCAGTAAGCAGCATAAATGGCCAAGTAAACATCAATACGACGAAAGCTAAAAGGCTATTCATTCCGTAATCGAGTGCATCTCGCAGGTAGTTTTGCGAATTAAAACCGTTGGAGTAAATAACCCAGCTAGGGTACATGAGATTAACCACAATCTGCCCGGTTTCGCGCTCCATGAAATCAAGCAAATCGGTGACTTCAACACCGCGAAGACGGCAATCAAAAAGTATTTCGACCGGTAGCGTTCCACGCCTTTGGTCACATGCGATAACGACTTCGTCAATATCATTGTCCGTAATAAAATTGCGAAAATTTTCATCAACTTTAACGTGAACTAATTTCTCGTTTTGAATTCCTTCTTCACGGTTGTCGCCAGGAATAGGGATAAAACCTAAGAGCTCAAAGCCGAAGCGGTCTACCTCACGGCGCATACGCTTTTCAATAATCGACGCTCGTTCACCAGCTCCAATAACAACAATTTTAGTTTGGCCTAAGCCCAGAAGACCAAGCCGATTGATGAAATAGCGAAAGATAACTAAGGCAACGATGCACAAACCCGCTGCGATTGGCAGGAAGTACTGATGTAAATCGATATACCCTAGAACCGTGTTCCCCAAGATTTCCATAACGAAATACCCGAGAGCAACACTGACGAAAATTCGACGAATAATCCCGCGAAATGTCTCACGTAGCTTCGATTCGTAGAGCCCGACAGAAAGTGCCGAAACAATCACTAAAAACGTAAATAAACCAATGTAAAGTGATACATCTCCTACTTGCGGTGTAGATGACCCAGTGATTTCACTTACAATCCCCAAGGTTAAATACAAAATATACGCGACTACTGATGCTTCTAAAATCATCAGTATGTTAGAACGTCTTACTTCCTTTCGATTAACAAAACTCATTAATCTCTTTCCTCTATTCGTAACGACTTAATCATTTACTATTCTCAAATATAAATCAGTATCTGAGTCCGATTAACTTTTTATTATTGTTCATTATTTTATGTTTTGAAATAAGTCTAAATCTTGTTACATTGATGATCGATGAGTTCAACACACGGAGCTACAATTTACATGAAGACTAACAAAATAGCATTCTTCAATTTAGTATTTTTATCAATTCTAACCCTGGCAGGATGCTCAAGCAGTAATAGTAGCCTTCCTAATGCGTCAACCTACCCCTCTTTGACTACTTCTGTAGATAATTATCAGTATCTAATCGGTCCTGGCGATACATTATCAATATTTGTATGGCGTAACCCCGATATCTCTGGCAGTTTTATTGTTCGACCAGACGGTAAAGTCACTACTTCACTTGTAGAAGACATTGAGGTTACCGGAAAAACGCCCTTCGTACTTGCCCGAGAATTGGAAGAATCTTTGGGTAAATTTATTAACAGTCCTCGCGTTACTGTCAGTGTCACTCGTTTTGCTGGTCCATTAAGTGAGCAAGTGCGAGTTATTGGGGAAGCCACAAACCCCAGTGCAATTAATTATACTCAGCAAATGACATTACTGGATTTAATGATTTCAGTGGGTGGTCTGACAGAATATGCAGCTGGTGATAATGCCAAGTTAATTCGTACTGTTAACGGCAAGCAGCAAACTTTTGGTATTAATATCGATTCGCTGATACGCGACGGCGACATTGCACAGAATATAGATATATTACCCGGTGACATCATTATTATCCCTGAAGCTTGGTTCTAGGCAACATTTAGAAGGATACGGACATTTAGATGCAAGATTTACACAAAACGATCGAGCTGCTGCTTGATTATATTAGGGGCGTTTGGGTAAAAAAACGTTACATCATGATTTGTTCATGGCTTATTTGCCCCTTAGGTTTTGCCTATGTGGTATCTATGCCTGACACCTATGAGTCCCAAGCTCGCGTGTATGTAGATACACGTTCTGTTTTACAGCCTTTGCTACGTGGTTTAGCTGTTCAAACGAATCCCCAGCAAGAGATTTCTATGATGGTTAAGACTCTGTTGAGCAGACCTAACCTAGAAATAATTGCTCGAGAGTCTGATTTAGACATAACTGCGCTTACCCCTGGAGACTATGAAAAGGTTATAAGTGATCTAGATAGTAACTTACAGTTACGGGCTGTAGGTCGAGATAATTTATACACTATTTCTTATAGCAATAGCGATCCACAAATGTCGAAAACCGTCGTTCAGGAGACGCTAGATTTGTTCGTGGAGGGAGCACTTGGCAGCTCTAGAAAGGACTCAGATTCGGCGAGCCGATTCATTGAAGCGCAAATTTCCGAGTATGAGGCTAGGCTGACCAATGCCGAACAACGCGTTGCTGATTTCAAACGTAAGTATGCCACATTACTTCCGAATAAGGGTTCTTTCTATCAAAACTATACTCAGTTAAAAGAGCAAAAAGAGCAAACTGAACTCACAATAAAAGAAACTGAACAGCAGATCAAAGCATTAACTGGAGAAATAAACCAATCTAGTTCCCGTGTCGACGGTTTTGCTGTCAAGCCGTCCGATTCTAAGTCTTCTTTATCTACACGTTTCGATGCCAGAATTAGAAGTTTAGAAGAGCGTCTCGATGAATTAAAACTCAAATACACTGACCTGCACCCTGACGTGATTGAAGCTAATTCGTTACTAGAGTCACTTCAAGCATCTAGACAAGAGGAAATAGACGAATATTTAGCATCAGCCAATGCAGGAGAGAATGGAGGTGGAAGTTTAAATGCTCTATCCACAGAAATTAGGATTGAAATAAGCCGCTTACAAAGCAATATTGCTTCCTTGGAAGTGCGAAGGGACGATTTTGAGCAAAAAATTGAATCACTGCAACAAAAAATTGATTTGGTGCCTCAAGTAGAAGCTGAATATACTGCTTTAAATCGTGATTACGGAATCACTAAGCGAAAGTACGAAGAACTCCTATCCAGAAGAGAATCAGCAGATTTAGCTCAAAAAGCTGACGTATCATCTGAAGATGTCCAATTCAGAGTAATTGACCCTCCCCTTGCTCCATTGAGCCCAAGCGGGCCCAACCGTTTAATTGGTTATACTGCAGTTGTATTTATCGGTTTTGGAGCCGGTCTGGGCATCGCATTTTTAATCAGTCAAATTAACCCCATCCTTATCCGGGGTAGTCAGCTTACTACATTAACGTCTTATCCGGTTTTAGGCGTTGTTTCTCATCTAAATGTCAAAGGGATCCGCAAAGTTAATCGAGCTCGGATCTTGGTATTTGCGTTTTCTTCGGGTGTAATTTTAATTTTATACGGGACCTTGATGGCCACTGAAATAATGAACATCGATGTCATATCGAGGGTATTAGCATGAACACAATAGAGCGTGCTCTATCCAAACAGGAAAAAGATAAGAAGGCCAAATCTGATGATGTTAGTTCATCACAAGACTCAATGTCGAAAGACGAGGTTTTTGGCTCTAATCAGGTAGCTACTGCCAACACCGCTAAAGGTGCATCTAATGCATTGCCCCCCCCTGAGAGCATTGAAATCGATCTGTTCAAAATGGAAGAGAAGGGCTTTGTTTCAACCAGTGCCAAACGTCGACTAATTAATGAAGAATATCGCGCGATAAAACGCAAAATCCTTGATAACGCTTTTGGTCCATTGTCAAAATCATTGAATAACAGCAATATTATCATGGTCACCAGTTCTCGTCCGGGTGAGGGTAAAACATTTACCGCAGTTAATTTAGCTTTGAGCATTGCTCTCGAACAAGACAAAACCGTTTTACTCGTGGATGCTGATGTACTTCGCCCTAACGTTATGCGCACCCTAGAACTGCAAAACCAAGATGGACTAATGGAATATCTGCTCGGTGAAAAGTCTGATATTGCCGAAGTCATGTGCCAAACCAATGTACCAAATTTACGTATTATCCCAGCTGGTAAATCTCACCACCTTTCAACTGAATTACTAGCCAGTGAGAAAATGTATGAAGCAGTACAAGAGTTTGCAAATCGTTATCCGGATCGTGTCGTTATCGTAGATACGCCTCCGTTATTAGGCATTAATGAAACGGCAATCTTGGCTAACCTAGCCGGTCAAGCGATTGTCGTGGCAGAAGAACAGTCAACTAAAATCACGGACATACAAGAAGCAGTTGGCCATTTAAACCCTGACATGGCTATTGGTTTTGTAGTAAATAAAGCACAAAAGATTAGAAAAGATGGAACAGGTTACGGCTATTACTATGCAGGAGCAAATTAATGATGCGCACGACAGCGTTCTCCAAACCTAATAAACTTGTAATCGCTATTTCTGTTGCTTGTTGGTTCCCAGGTGGCTTGTACGCTGCCGACCTTAAATTTCTACCTTCTATATCGACCACTGGTTATGTATACGATACTAAAACGGGAAATGAGCCTAGCACAGGCACTGAAGCAGTGTCTGTTTCTCCTAAATTAGTTTCTTACTTTGCCGGAAAGCGTGCCAGCGGTTCTCTTGTACTTGAAAATACAACAGTTGAACAAAAAAGCAGTGAGCCGAATACGGACAAGAGCTTTACAGAACTTTCATACTCTTCAGGCATTAGCATAATCGAAGATGTCTTGTCTTTATCGTTGGCTGGAAGCCAAAATTATCGAGTTATTGATACCTCGCAAAGTTACATAAGTGACAAAGTTCTCAGTAGCGGTGCTCTAAGTAAAGTATCGAGCCATAATGCACAATTAAGCTTTGTCACTCCTAATCCGCGCTATATTGGTATGGCGGTTCAAAGTGGGTATTCAAAAACAAAGTCAAATGAAACCCTAGGCAGTTTAACCAACCTCAACAGCGAAGGTTACACTGCATCCGCACAGATATATCAAGGCCGTCGGCTGCAAAGCTTAAGTTTTCTACTCAGCTCTCAATTCAGTGACACTAAGCGTGAAAGCACGAGTGATCTGACGTCAACTTTAACGAGCGCCAACATTGGCTTCAAATTCACCGATGACTACTCATTGATTGTTACCGCGACCGACAGAAAATACGACATTGATGAGAATTCAATAACCACTGCAAATAGGCAGAACTTAGATACCACGTCCTACGGCGCGGGCATTCGTTGGCAACCATCGGATGACCGTTTTATCGATGTCACTTATAACAATTTGGACGAGGGTGATAATAATAGCAGATATGTAGGATTAAATACCCAATGGGCATTTTCGAAGCGCACTTTTTTGGGTTTTACCTATGATAAAAATTTTTATGGCGATGCTTACGACATGGACTTCGCTTATAAGTTAAAGTCATTTAAGACCCAAGCTAGCTACTCGGAAAGTGTGACGTCTTATTCAAGATTAAGCATTGTAGAAGGGACTAGTAGCTTATTTGTTTGTCCTATTGGCTCTACTGAGTTTGCTGAGTGTTTTCAACCGACATCAATAGAATATGTTTTACAAGCGGGTGAAGAATTCCGCAGCTTGAATAGTTTCACTACGGACATTACCGACGAAACCTTGTTTAGAAAAAGTGGCCAGATTAGCTTCGGTTTCAACAAACGTCGTCTCTCAGCCTCTTTAAACCTAAATTATAATAGAACTGAATATCTTGAATCAGCCAGAGAACAAGACAGTAGAGTCGCTACCTTGAATATTGCATATCAATTGGGCCGCCGTAATGATATCAGCCTTACAACGAGTTATTCGACCATAGATTACAGCGACACCGACCGACAAAATGACGTGTTGAACATCAGAGCTAGTTTCACAAGAGCGCTAAGTAGAGATATGAAACTTACTGTATCTGCACGCTATGTTGACCGAGAAACAGAAGACGACAGTCGAGATATCACCGATTCTCGTCTTACAGCAAGTCTCAATTACCGCTTTTAATTAACGATCAATCCCTTTTTCGTCTTTCTCAAACAGGGATTGTAGCTCTGACTTTCCTTGTTCATTAATATCAATCATTTGCTGTAAATTTAAGTTCTTCGTCGCACTGATATTGACCAGCTTATCATCATGTTTCGCAAACACCTCAACTGTGCGGGTCGCTCTATCCTCGTCAAACCCATACGCTTGAAGCAGCTTCTCTGCTGCTTTTAATCCTGCAGGAAATACCTCTCGTACATAAGTATTAATACCGGCCCTTGCATAATTAATCACACTCATTCGATTACGCGCCCTAGCTATAATCTTAATGTGCGGAAAATGATCACGCACTAAGTAGGCGATCTTCAGCGCTTCTTGTTCATTGTCTATGGCTATCAGCAACACCTTCACTTTGCTGATACCAGCTGTTCGTAATAAATCTAGGCGACTAGCATCGCCATAAAACACTTTACTACCGAACTTCTTCAAAAACTCTATTTGTTCAGGGTCTTTGTCCAGTGCAATAAACGGGATTTTATTCGCCGTTAAAATACGTGCTGATACCTGTCCAAATCGTCCAAGCCCCGCGATTAAGACTTTAGGCTCTTTTTCATCCGGCTCTGCGTCATATACCGCAGGGCAATTCTTACTGTTAAACCAAACACTGTGCAAAATAACTAATGGTGAGGTCAGCGCCATAGAGATGCCCACAATCAAAGTCACTTGCTGAGAAATCAAAGTTTCAATAACCCCAGTCACTTCTGCTTGAGACATCACTACAAAGGCGAATTCTCCACCTTGGGAAAGCATCAGCCCTATTCGCACGGCATCCGTGGTATTTTGCTTAGCTACTTTTAAGATAGCGAAGATTACTCCACCTTTAACCACGACCAAAAGCACGCTAGCCCCCAAAATGAACAAGGGTTCGGATACCAACAAAGCTAAATTTAAATTCATCCCGATAGCGATAAAAAACAGCCCTAAAAATAGTCCCTTAAAAGGAGCAATTTCCGTTTCAAGCTGGTGTTTAAAGCTTGAGTTGGCTAATAAAATTCCTGCAACAAATGCCCCCATCCCCATTGAAAGTCCGGCATCTTGCATGCCTAACGCTGTCGCTATAACTATAAGCAAGGCCGAGGCAGTCATTACTTCTGAATTGCCATAAAGTGAAATCAAGCTCAAAAATGGATTTATAAGAAAGCGGCCTATCACAAGCACAGCACACAAAGCTAATACGCTTACCCACCAAGCAGGTCCACTTGCTACATCACCTGGGGACAGGCTCGCTACGAGCAGTAATATGGGGATGACAGCGACATCTTGCATCAACAAAATAGAGAACCCCTGTTGCCCAGGAGGTGTTTTCAATACACGGTGTTCTTCCATTAACTGTACCGCAAATGCGGTCGATGACAGTGCAACAGACAAACCTACCACCAAAGCGGTGACAGGTGATAAGGAAAGAAGCAACAAGCACATAGCCCCAATAAACACTGTGCTAAATAGCAGTTGTGAGCCCCCTGTCAGCATAATTTTTTTACGCATGTCCCATAGTTGCTTTGGGTCAAGCTCGAGACCGATTATGAATAACAGAAAAACGACGCCCAATTCCGCTATGTGTAGAATAGTCTGCGGATCATTCACCCAATCCATAACCGACGGACCGATAACCACGCCTGCTACAAGATAGCCTAATATGGCCCCCAACTTTAATTTCCTAAAAATAGGAACGGCCACCACAGCTGCTACTAAAAATACTACCGCGGATCCCATTAAGCTCATCTGACTTTCCTAAAACACATATTAGGCATGATCATATCAGACCATACCTCGCGAACACATCAGCTTAGCTAAGCCTAGATAGTCAAAATAATTTACTTTTCACAAGCGCTGCTATACTTACCACGTTAACAAGTGGTTAATAAACAGTCGGAGAAACCAATGTTTAGACATTACTACATAACAGATGATTTAGAAGACCTAAAACAGGTTGAACAAGAACTATTAGATAGTGGGCTAACCGTCCCCCAGTTTCACGTTTTAAGCGAGAACGATGCTGCTCTTGAAAAGCACCACCTGCATGCTATTGAAGCGGTTTTGAAAAAAGACGTCGTGCACTCCACCCAGCGTGGTGCGATCATCGGCGTGGTTGGCGCACTACTTATACTAGTCGTCGCTTATTTCTTTGAGTGGTACACCACAGCAGTAGGTTGGATCCCATTCGGCTTCTGTGCAGTGGTTATTCTGGGCTTTTGCACCTGGGAAGGTGGCCTAATCGGAATACAAACCCCAAATTATCAGTTTAAACGCTTTCAGCAACTTCTTAATCAAGGAATGCACATATTCTTTGTTGACATAAACCCCGAGCAGCAATCGATTCTGCGAGACGTTGCGAGTAGCCATCCTAGTTTGCAATATGCAGGTTCAGGAGAAGCCACCCCAGGCTGGGTAGTCAGCGGCCAGAATAAATTCAGCCAAGTCATGAAGTCTATGCCATAACCTTGGTAAGGGTTTTATGGACGTTTGGTATAACCAAAGCCGTAAGTACGATACTCACTTCTCGTATTTATGGCTTTATTTTTACAAGGTCGCTGTACATTAGATATCGTTTCCATATCATTTATACCATTCCACTTTAATAATCTGAACACACATCAAGAGTGTAAAAGCCTTAGACAAGGCGCATGACTGGTTGGGGGCAATACACAAATAGTTATTCTCTTTCGAAGTCTTACAACTCAGTGTAAGCTCTTTTAACACCCGCCTGAAAGGTATGGCCCCAGCGACTTTTGCTCTGCGTTTTCACTATTTGAAAGGGCAACCATTACTGTATAGCGACGCCTTGTTCAAAAAACGCTAGACGCATTCTGAAGGGGCACTCATTCATGCGGATTGGTATTCGTTTACTCTTACTCTTTAAAAGGAATTTTCATGTACATACGTTTAGCGCATTTCTATTTAATATTGCTTATCTGCATTAGTCCAATAGCATTACAACAAGCCCAAGCGCAGACTAAGCAGGTAAACAAACAGGCTACAATTCAGACCTCGCTCGGCGTCATTGCTATCGAGCTATACTCGCAACAAGCCCCAGCCACGGTGAGCAATTTTATTGCCTATATCAAGGATGCCGCTTACAACGGAGGCGATTTTTACCGTGTTGTAGGGCCAGACAATGATCAAGGCACGCCACAAATATCAGTGATTCAAGGTCGAACAAATTTACACCACAAAGATTTCCCCCCCATTTCGCTCGAAACAACAAAGTACACATCCCTCAAGCACCAAGATGGAACTTTATCAATGGCACGAGGCGGCCCAAATACTGCGACTCAAGAGTTTTTCATTTGTGTTGGTGACCAACCAGCGCTCGATTTCGGTGGTAAACGCAATCCCGATGGTCTCGGTTTTGCCGCTTTTGGAAGAGTGATTTCAGGAATGGATATTGTTAGAAAAATACAGCGTAATAGGCAGACCAAAGCCGTGGAAGATCCTTATATAAAAAACCAGATATTAGCTCAGCCCATCGAAATACAATCCATAATATTGAGTAAATAATAAGGCAACCTCCCTGATGCTTCACGTTTAGCATACAAAAATAAGAACACTGTATAACCTAAACCGATAAGCGCTCGCGCGGATATGTATATGCTGTTCTCAAACGTAAGCGAATTTGATCTTAAATGCGGCTAAAAGAGTAAAACCTTGATATTCGGATAACCATTTCGGCACAAGCAAAAGGATAATGTATGTTTGATTTCTTAAAATCGTCTCCCGTAAAAAAGCTCAAGAAACAATATAACCAAAAACTTGAAGACGCTATGTTAGCGCAAAGAAAGGGCGATATTCGGGCCTACGCGACATTAACAGCTGAAGCTGAAGCACTGTGGAGCGAAATCGAAACGCTTGAAAAAAACGAAAGGCGCTGAAGAACCTGAACTCCAACCGGACACTTATTTTTGGAGCCTGTAATTAATTTTGTGGTGCGACACGAAGTTGCTCCTGTGATTATTTAATCCAATGGATTGGATGTTAAACCTACTGTCTCACCAGTAGTTCCCTACTCAGCTGTGCGTTGACGGTAACATTGAGGTGCAACCTGTAAAGGTAGCTCCGAAACTGCTAGCCGCAAGCGGTGAAGGCGCTAAGGATGTTGGTAAGGTCAGCAAATGCAAATCTCGAAAAGCATCGCAACTGTTAAGAAGCTAAAGCGGCTGACAAGCTTCAACCAAATGGTAAGCGATCAAGAATACCCTTTCACAGATGGGATATCCTGAGTATACGCATCGCCGGTGTAAAAGAGAGACCTAACCCATCGAGTCACAGGAACGAAACGTGGAAACCCCGTATAGCTCCGAAAGGTAGTTTGGCCGCAAGGGTAAATAATGGTTATGCGGGAATGGGAGGCCGGAAAAAGCCAATGGTTGTCGGATCCGTACAAGAGTTATTAAAGAAAGCCCCCTAATTCCAACCCCGGTAAATCATTAACCACTTAGAGAAAATCTAGGCTACAACCCCCGCTGCTCGGTATAACTGTAAGTGCACATCAACAAGCGCGCTGATGTCCCGTTGATACCCACCGCCTATCACAGCCGCCACCGGCACTCCCTGTTTACTGCAAGCGTCGAACACCATACAGTCTCTGGCGTACACCCCTGGGGTAGATATATGTAAATGCCCTAAGTCGTCATTAACGTGGATATCTACACCAGCATCGTATATCACTGCATCAGGCTGAACGGTGCTAAATGCTTGATGCAAAGCGCGCTCAACCACAGTTAAATATTCATCGTCTGTTGTTCCCTTCGCTAATGGAAAGTCTAAGTCAGAAACCTGCTTGCGATGTGGGAAATTCTTCTCGCCATGCAGAGATACAGTAAAAACCTTCGGGTTGTTAGAGGCTAATTTAGCGGTGCCGTCTCCTTGGTGAACGTCACAATCGAAAATCAATACTTTGTTAATAGCTGAGGCCTGCAACATATTCAAAGCGGCTAAATACAGATCATTAAACAAACAAAACCCTGCGCCAAAATTCGCAAATGCATGATGATAACCACCGGTCAAATTCAATGCTTTGCCCTGTTCAAGGGCTAGGGTTGAAGTCATGACTGTGCCTGCAACAGCCGTTAACGAGCGCTGAATCAGTTGCTCTGACCAAGGAAAGCCGATCCTACGCATGGCTTTAGGGTCAAGCACACCTTGGGTAAGCCCGTTGACATAATCGGGGCTGTAAACGCGTTTTAACTGACTTGGTGTGAGCGCATCCGGTTGGTAAAACTGCGCTTTGGGTACGCCTAAGCTGATAAGCCTATCGTAGATAGCTTGATACTTCTCAATGGGAAATCGGTGTTTAAAGGGTAAATCTAGCTGACTGTAAATGGGATGAAAAACTAAAGGTGTCGACAAAAGATGGCTCTCATTCATATACTTAGCTTCAGCCCAATATTCGGACCAGAGCATTATTTACCTTATTGTCTCGTCGGTTTTCCTTCGCTGCAAGGCATATTTATTTTCTAAGGAGTTATCTTGTTAGTTACCTTAACCCAGCTGCAAGCGCGCGTAATCGGTGTACTACTTGAAAAAGAAGTCACCACACCTGAGCAATACCCACTTTCATTGAACAGTATCACCACCGCCTGTAATCAAAAAAGTAACCGTGAGCCGGTAATGGAGCTCACCGAGCTTGAAGTGCAAAATACCCTTGATGAGCTGCGCGCAAAAAATATGATATTTGAGCAAAGCGGTAGTCGCGCCACACGCTATAAACATCGTTTTTGTAATACTGAATTTAGCGATTTACAGTTAACGCCACAGCAATTGGCCATCATTTGCGTGATGTTATTACGTGGTCCGCAAACACCTGGGGAGCTACGCACCCGTGCCCAGCGTATGGCTGGTTTTAGCCATGTGGATGAAGTCGAGAAGGCCCTAAATGAATTAATGGATTTTAACGGTGAGCAATTGGTCGTGCGCTTAGAACGCGAACCTGGCAAACGAGAATCACGCTACGCCCAGCAGTTTTACAAAGACACCAACGAAGCGATTAGCCACGAACCAGCAGTGGACTATTCGGCCAGTACGCCTAGCACTTCAAGTGCCTCATTCACGCCCAACAGCGCCTCGCAAGAAGCACGTATAGCGGCGCTAGAAGATACCGTCGAGCAATTACGTGATGAACTACAACAGCTTAAACAAACCCTAGATGATTTGACCGGATAAGGTACTTTGCGCTATTACATATAGATGTATAAGCGCAGCCTTAGGGTATCGCTAGTGCGATTGGGTCAATGGCTAGTCGCTATCGACCCATACGAGGCGCATCTGCATTAGCAGTGAATGTTAGGCGCAAAATTTGTTTACCTGTAGGGGCATGTAGTTTTTCTTCTATTTGTTTGAAGCCGTACCTAGCATAAAAACTTCGCCCGATTGAGTTATCTTTAAACACCTCCACATCGAGATCGCCGTGCAGCTCTTGAGCCTTATCCATTAAGGCTTTGCCGATACCTTTTCCATGACAATATGGCTGCAAAAATATTGCGCCTACTTCGTTGCCCATCAGCGCAATGAAGCCTTCAACAATATTGTCGATTTCTGCTACCCATGTATTCGTATTTGGCATATATACTTCAGCGACATTTATTCCTTCTTGGTCGATGAATTCGTCAGTCATAAATGGATGTGCTAAACGTGTTGCCGCTTCCCATGAGCTAAGTACTAAGGGTAAATCTGAAGCCAAATACTGGCGAATGTTTACTTTCATTGTTTTCTCTTCTCTCTCAAGTCAATCACGCTGATGTTACTGACTTACGAAAGGCTAAGATTGAAGAAAAACGACAGTTTTAGGTAATTTCGAAATTACCGTAAATATCTATCGTAAGATCCCGTTGTTGCGCATAACGCGCCGGTGTACTTCCAATCGTGCTCTTGAGTTGACGAATTAAATGAGATTGATCACTAAACCGATACTTATAGGCAATTTCTACCCAATTAATATCGCTTTCATCGCGCTGATATAAATCATTAAGCAAATTCTCTAACCGCAGCATAGACTGGACTTGTTTCATGGATAAGCCCGTCACCCTATAAAAACTACGCTCAGTGGTACGTTGTGAAAGATGTAGTTGGTTGCCAATTTCATTAACTGGTGTGTGACTCAATAAAGGTAAGATTTGGCGCACCAAGCGGCTATGTTTATCTTCGTAATTATCTATTAGCCACGGCGACAGTAATTGCTCTAACTTACAAATGGCTTGGTGTTTGTTATCTTCAGCGGCAATTAAAAGCAGCTCTGAATCGAAAATGTCAGTGCCACTAAGGCAATTGACTTCAACCTCTTCAATTTTATCCAGACAAGAAGTAACACTATTTATATCTAAAGAGTAAAGCGCCCCAATCTTAAATTTAACACCGAGAATCGCGAAAGGAGCTGAATGATCCAGCATAAAGGTATTCACATGCGGGAAAACCCAATGACTTCCTCTAGCGTTTTGCACAATAGAGCCATGTGTATACGCATAGGCTCGGTTTGAACGAGCAATAATTAAATGAGAGGAAGGATCTGGATATAACTTTGGAAAATTAAAATTTTGGTCGTGAGGTTCTTTTTCTAAAAACCAATAACACTCAATATATTTAGCAAGATGTTCTATTCTCGGCAATAGCCTCCAGCTTTTCATTCACTATACCTTTCTCGTTACTCCCCACACGACTGTAAAGCCACACTTTTGCCGAACTTCACACAAATGTAAGCGCAAAGCCTAATACTGACAAGTATAATAATGACACCCATAGCAATATAATAATGACATCCATAGCAACATAATAATGCCCCCCATAGCTATATTCGTCGCCCATTCTCAATAACAAACACCTCCCCCAACAGAAAACCGCCCAATCCCAATATATAAAGCCCAAATATGAAGACACCCATGATAAAACAGAATATAAAATATAATGACACCCATTATAAAAATGGTTAATTTTCATCCCTCAACTATACTTGTTGTGTGTTCCATTTTATTGAGTAGACTGTTATGCCTCAGTCACGAAAAAGCCAAATCAGTTTAATCGATACGCCTTATTATCACTGTGTGTCCCGTTGTGTTCGCCAGTCTTTCTTATGCGGTACAAGCACGCTGACAGGGAAAAGCTATGAACATCGTCGTGGCTGGGTAGAAGTGCGTTTATTGTTTCTAGCGACAGTATTCGCAATAGACATTTGTGCCTATGCGGTCATGAATAATCACACTCATGTGGTGCTTAGTGTGGATAAAGCCTTGGCTGATAATTGGGATAGCGATGAAGTGTTGAGGCGCTATCACAAGCTGCATAGAGGCACATTGCTGACTCAAAAATTCATGAATGGCGATACGCTGAGCCAAGGAGAGCTAATCACCTTTGATGAAACCGTTGAAATCTACAGAAAACGTTTATACGACATCAGCTGGTTCATGCGTGACTTGAATGAGCACATTGCCCGTCAAGCCAATAAAGAAGATGACTGCACAGGCCGGTTTTGGGAAGGGCGATTTAAATCACAAGCTTTGTTAGATGAAAGTGCCGTGCTGGCTTGTATGGCCTATGTGGATTTAAACCCGATTAGAGCGAAAATAGCCAAAACACCTGAAACAGCAAAACACACCAGCATCAAAAAGCGTCTTCACGCCGCTAAACATCATCAAGCTCAACCAAGCACGCTAATGCCCTTTGTGGGAAGCTCAAGGGAAAACATGCTCGAAGGAATTGCTTACTCACTCAAAGACTACTGTGAGCTTATCGATACCACAGGTCGCTGTATTCGTGATGATAAGGCAGGTTATATTGATAAGACTCAAAACCCCATTCTAGAACGACTAGGATTAGACTCAGCACAGTGGTTAGCCTTAACCACTGAGTTTGAAAAACACTTCTGTTACGCCGCAGGTGCAGAGCAAATAATGAATGCCTTCAAGCGCCATACCCATCATCAACGAATACGAGGGATGGGCAAAGCAAAAGAGCTGCTAAAGCGCGCTTAAATCAATCTCAACAAATACACTTAATGCACAGCTTGTGAAGCGGACGCTCGCCTAACTTTACACCTTACTCGCCGTATTCTTTTTTTAACACCCTAAATGCAAACAAAACCCCTGACGTTCAACGAAAAAGTACCTTAGTGTCTTTTTAGCGACCTTCTTGAAGATGACGAAAGCGATAACAATTCATGGATGTCTTTATAATTTCCTCTATGTCTCATCTATAGCATGGCTGTTTTAATAAATTGGCTTGGCTGTCTTGATAAGTTGAGCATGGCTGTCTTGATAAATTTCTTGTAAGCATGGCTGTCTTTATAAATTTTTGGAGAGCCTGGATGGGCTTTGGTATGGAAAGCGAAGGCTTTTCGTTCTGATTATGTGAGTTTAGGCAGGGAGACTACGACCTAATTAGCGCAGCGTTTTTTCTATATTCTATAAAATATCCCCGCGAGCATCACGCGCACGGGGTCGTATTGATTTAGCATTAGCGCACTTCAAGATATTCCATTAATCCTTGTTTGGATATTTTAACAGCCTCTAAAGGTTTTAAATCATTGGGGTATTCTTCTTGTTCAACCACCAGCCAATGCGTTCCGCCTACTGACATATTAGCTTCAATCAAACTCGGCCAGTCTATGGTGTCTTGGCCAATTAATGGCAATTTATCTTGCGCGTCATCCGGCAGTTTAACTTTATAATGAGTGGTGAAAGTGCGACCAGGATAGCGCTTAACATACTCAACAGGGTCCTTACCTGCATAGGTCGTCCAGCCAACATCTTGCTGCAAAATAACGTTTTCATTGGTGTTCTGTGCAAGGTAATCCCAGTAAGTACTTTGCTGGAAATCATTAAACTCTTTTTCGTGATTATGATAACCAATCTTCATCCCTTGTGGGGCAAGCTTTTCCGACAAGCGATTCAAATCGGCCACAACAGCCTCAATCTGTTGCGGGTCAAATGCGCGTGCATCATAAGGTACAATCAAACTTGTACAACCTAAGGCTTTATAAAAGGCAACCGTGTCAGCAAATTGTTGCTCATTAAGCTTTTCAAAGGGAATGTGCGCACCACTCACTTTAAGCCCTAAACCATCAAGAAATCCCTTAAGCGCCTGAGGGTCATCTGAGTATTTACCAAAATCTCCTGCAAATTCAACACCGTCAAAGCCCATGTCAGCCAGTATAGTCAGTGTCCCTTCAAAATCTCGCTTAACCTCATCTTTCACAGACCACAATTGCACACTCACTTGTGGTGCTATGCCTTTTTCATTAGGACTTTGGTTTTGACTTTCATTCTGGCCACAGCCGTATAACCCTAGTGTAATAACGATGGCACCTATCATCGATATTAAGCGCATGCTTACATTCGTTAATCTCATTTTTGCTTCCTTTTAAAACAGCTAATCATATCCCCTCACCTTCTCGATTTATAAAATACCGACATTAACTGTGCGAGGTTTTCATACTTATATTCGACCTTGTTTCATCTCACTAACGGCATAATCGACAGCTCTTGCAGTGAGTGCCATAAAGGTTAACGAGGGATTTTGCACGGCCGAGCTACTAAAGCTCGCACCGTCTGTTACAAATAAATTATCTATATCGTGCGTTTGATTAAAACGGTTCAACACAGAATCTTTAGGATTGCGTCCCATTCTAGCGGTGCCCAACTCGTGAATCGCCAACCCTGGAGGGCCTTGGTTCACATAACTGCTGACGTTTTCTACACCCGCTACCTTGAGCATTTCCTCGGCTGTATCGGCGGCATCTTTCATCATGTCTAATTCGTTATCAGACCAGCGACAGTTGATTTCTAGCTGAGGGATCCCCCATTTATCCTTTAACGAATGATGTAGCTTCACCGTGTTCTCATAGCGTGGAAGCATTTCTCCTTGGGCATGCAAACCGAAGCGCCACTTGCCAGCTTGGGTCATTTGCTGCTTGAACTTCTCCCCAAAACCCTTGGTTGACGCGTTTTGTTGCCAGCCTTCACGATAGGCACCACCAGCCAACGCGTAACCCCGTAGGTAATTCTTCTTGCCACGCTTAGGCTCATACTGGAAATTCGGAATAATAATGCCCCCAGGCCTTCTTCCTCGATAGTATTCATCCTCGTAGCCAGGTACATCGCCTGTGGCCCCCGCGTTGTAATTGTGATCCATCAAGTAGTGGCCCAATACACCAGAGCTATTGGCAATACCATCAGGAAACGCGCGAGAAGTAGAGTTGAGCATAATTTGAGTGCTCCCGAGCGTTGATGCGCACAGAAATACAACCTTTGCGTAATACTCGCGCTCGGCCAGCGTATCGTTGTCGATAACCCGCACCCCTCGCACTTTTTTACTTTGCTCATCATAAATCAAGCTGTGCACCACGCTGTCAGGAGCGATATGCAAATTTCCCGTGGCTGCGGCGGCAGGTAATGTTGAGCTTTGCGTTGAAAAGTATGCTCCAAATGAGCAACCTTTTTGGCACTCATTTCGCGCTTGGCATTGTACCCGTCCTTGCTTTATATGTAGTTCAGAAGGTTGAGTTAAATGTGCCATTCGCCCCATGATCATTTTGCGATCGGGATAGACTTTTTCAATGGCCGCTTTAATATCCACTTCAGGCTTTGTCATGTCAAAAGGAGGTAAAAACTCACTATCTGGTAACTGCTCTAAGCCTTCTTTTGCACCACTGATGCCAGCATGACGCTCGACATGGCCATACCACTTTTCTATATCTGCGTAGCGTATCGGCCAATCATTGCCGTGGCCATCGAGACTATTTGCAGCAAAATCATGGTCACTCAAACGATATGATTGTCGATGCCATAACAAAGATTTTCCGCCCAACTGATTAGCCCGGATCCAACTAAACGTCGTATCATCTTTAGTGGTATAAGGTAAATCTCGGTCGTTACCAAAGAAGTGCTTAGTGGCATCATTAAAGGCATAACATTGCTTTTGAATACGATAACGTTGCTCAAGTAAAATATTGTCTACTTTGCCGCGCATGGGCATATCCCATGGCGCTACGCCCTCACCGATATAGTCTTTTCTGTGTTCTACCACGCGGCCCCGCTCAATCATCAGGGTTTTCAAGCCCCGCTCACATAGCTCTTTGGCAGCCCAGCCACCGGACAACCCCGAACCGATCACAATGGCATCAAAGGTCTCATCAGTGTCTTTTATGTACATCTGGTCACTCATTACATCTTCCTGTTCTAAATACTTTCGATTTGCGCTTGAACTGCACTGTGGTGCTCATTGAAGCCTGATAAGACTACTGATTCACAAGCCATGCCTTGCCGACTGATGAATACTCAATGGAGCCTTTAAAGCCGCCTGGCACAGGTAAATAGGCTAACTCCTGAGTCGCACCTACCTCTGACGTGAAATAGCCAAATACAATCATGTGTTTCAAAAAAGCAAAGTGCTCTGCGTCATCTCGGCCAAACTCTTTTTCGGCCTCTTCAATCGCGCTAAGCAAGGCTAGCTGTTGAGATTCGCTTGCTTCACTGAAGCTTCTCTTGAAACGTTTCTGCGCTGCCGCGTCAATGCGCTTTAGTAAATCAACCACTTGTGTTTGCTGCCAATTTGCATGACAACGCACCAATTGGTTATCGATAAACCCATGGGTATCTACATCACCTGCACCAGCTGTATCGGTTTTAGGGATCACCAACTGGCAAATGTCGCGCAATTGTTGCATCTGCTTTTGGGTAAACAAGCGTCCAGCAGACTGCCAACTTTGTGGGTTTCCTTGATACGCCATGGCCACGCTTAAGCCTCCGCCCCCCAGTAAATTTGCAGCTCCTGCAGCACCAATCAAGGCTCCTAAGCCAAGTAAAAATGAACGCTTTTTAGGGTTTTCAACCTCGAGATGCTCATTCGAGCTAGTATCAGATAATGCCACTTGTTCATCAGAAGACGAGTTTTGTGATCCGCGCATGAGAAATACCTTTAATTATGAAATTGAATGTCGCTGAGCCTAACCAATGCAAACCGTAATTACAGGTCCTTTGCCAACCCACGGAAAGAGCAGTCCGTTTAGTCTGTACTCAAACCCTACTTAGCTAAGTAATCATTACTTAGGTTTAGTTCAACAAGACAGCAGATATGCTGTCATTGACGCCATCCAAGTTAATACCTTGTTAATGATTGTAAGAGGAAATCGTTAATGCTAGGTAACGCAAAATCGGTTTAAAGTAGGATTATTTCGGCGTTTAAAAATATAAAAATGGTTAAAGTAAGCTAATCTTCTAATACGCAATGGAATTAAGCGGTGTACAGTTCAACCTTATCTGATTATATTATTGGCACGTATAACACTGCAAAACCCGAGACGCTAGCGCATGGCAACCCAGCATTTTAGTAGCGAACAAAGCGCTCAATTCATTCAGCGCAGCAACATAAGCCAGTTATTGGCCATGTTTGACCTACTGCCAGATATCTTATTTTGGATTAAAGACACCCATAGCCGGCTAATCCACGCCAATCAATGTTATTTAGAACATGTGGGCATTCCCACCCTTGAGCAAGCACGTGGGCAAACCGACGCAGATTTTGCGCCTCGTCATATTGCCAAGCAGTTTTTGAATGATGATCAACGGGTGGTCAAAGGCGAAACCGTGACAGAACGCCTCGAGATGAATGTGCTTGAATCCGGCGAAGTGTGCTGGTTCACCACGTCTAAACGCCCACTCTATGATGCAGACGGCGAGATCATTGGCTCCTATGGCACATCCCGTCACCTTGAAAAAACCTCTGTTGCCTTAAACAGTATGGACGCCTTAAAAACCCCAATGAACCATATTCGCCAGCATTATATGCAAAACCTGTCGATGCATGAATTAGCGTCCTTGTCTCACCTATCGATCAGCGCACTAGAGAGACGATTTAAAAAGTACTTAGGCTTAACACCTAGACATTACATTATTCAAGTCAGGCTTGAAAATGCCCGGCGCTTGTTGGTGGAAACCACTCTCCCGATTAACGTTATTGCGGCAGAAGTCGGCTTTCAAGACGCCAGTTATTTTAGCCGTAAGTTCTACCAATTATTTGAAACGAAACCGTCAGAATTCAGATTGAGCTACCAATGATAAAGACATAAAAAAAGCGCTAGGCATTGACCATAGCGCTTTACCCGTTTTTAAACAGGTCGTTTATTTATTACAACAAAATACGTGATTTAATGGTGCCATCAATCATATTTAGTTGCTCCAATGCTTCATCAGCATCGTCAGTTTCAACATCAATCACCACGTAACCAATGGTGTCGTCTGTTTGCAAATACTGAGCGGCAATGTTGATGTTTTTCTGGGCAAACGCTTGGTTGATCTGGGTTAACACGCCCGGCGCATTTTTATGAATGTGCAACAAACGCGAACGGTCAGCATGAGACGGTAGCGATACTTCAGGGAAGTTAACCGCAGACAAAGTCGAACCATTATCACTGTATTTCGCTAGCTTTCCAGCCACTTCAATACCAATGTTTTGCTGTGCTTCTTGGGTACTGCCCCCAACATGCGGAGTTAAAATCACGTTGTCGAACTGGCGCAAAGGTGATTCGAACTCTTCTTTGTTTGACTTAGGTTCAACGGGGAACACATCAATCGCTGCACCGCTTAACTTGCCTGCTTCAAGCACGTCAACCAAGGCGGGTATGTCAATCACAGTACCGCGTGCCGCATTAATTAGAATGGCACCCTGTTTCAACCATGATAATTCGGTAGCGCCTATCATGTTTTGCGTTTGTGCGGTTTCTGGTACGTGTAAGCTCACCACATCAGAGGTACTCATAAGCTCTTTCATCGTTTTAACTTGTGTCGAGTTACCCAATACGAGCTTGTCTTCAATATCAAAAAACTGAACGCGCATACCCAAATGCTCAGCCAAAATGCTCAGCTGCGTACCAATATGGCCGTAGCCAATAATGCCCAAGGTTTTGCCACGGGCCTCAAACGAGCCAACAGCACTTTTGTCCCATTCGCCACGATGGGCTTTGGCGTTACGCTCAGGCACACCACGCAATAATAAAATCAGTTGCCCAAGAACGAGCTCAGCCACAGAACGCGTATTAGAGAACGGCGCATTAAAAACGGGAATACCGCGTTTCTGGGTTGCTTTTAAATCGACTTGGTTGGTACCGATACAGAAACACCCTACCGCCACCAATTTATTAGCTGCTGCGATAACGCGCTCAGTTAATTGCGTACGCGAGCGAATGCCGATGAAATGTACGTCTTTAATTTTTTCGATCAATTCGTCTTCAGGTAACGACGTTTTCAAGTACTCAATATTCTCATAACCATTGGCTTTCAGTGTATCCAAGCTGCTCTGGTGTAAACCTTCGAGAAGTAAAATTTTAATCTTGTCTTTTTGAAGCGAAACTTTGCTCATTGCGGTATCCAAGTTGATGAAGAATAAGAAGACATCTGGACGTCTATTTGCCAGCGCAAAAAATAGCAGAAATCGCGCTTATAAGGAAGCTTATCCCGTAAAATCTGTGATAAATAATGAACAATACAGTGATTAATTTACCATTAACGATTTCACCACTTGTTCTAAGCGTGGATCATTCGGATCAGACAACCGTGTTGCAACAACGACCTGCCCTTTCGCGTTGATAAAAAAGGTCGTGGGTGTGCCCCGCACAAAGAATTTTTCCATCGCTACTGAGTCTCCGTCCACTAGGGTTTTAAATGACATACCTCTGGCCGTTAACAATTCTTGAGGTTTTGCTCCTTCTTCTTCTAGCAAGCTGATGGCAATCATTTGCAAGCCTTGATCTTGATACTTTTCAAAGAGGCGATCTAAGCCTGGAAGCAGCTTCTTACAATACGGACACCAAGTCGCCCAAAAATGAATAATCAATGGCTTTCCCGCAAAATCCTTTGAGGACACCAAATTCCCCTCAGCGTCGAACAAGCTCCAACTCGGTGCCATTTTAAGCGCTGCTTGTTGTACCGGACTTTTCTGTTCTGTTTTATTGGCTCTAGCAGTTTTATTGGCTCTGGCAGTTTTGCTGGCTCTAGCAGTTTCAATAGCTCTAGCAGTTTCGGTGCTTCTGGCAGTCTCAGTAGTTCTATCAGTCTCAGTGGCTCGTGCGGTAAGCGTTGACAAGGTCAATAGCAATATAAGCAACGTAAAAAACATATTAGCCCGAGCCTTGTGTGGCTTGCTTAAATGAGTAATGAAAGATGAATAAGAAGGTGAATAAGAAGACAGATAACGAAGAATAGAAGTTAGCGTTTGCATAGTGCTTGCTCAATAGACTGTAATGCAAACAAGAAAGCGCCAAGCCAATAAAACTTTCAAATTCGGGACGATGTCATACAGGGTTCGCCATTATAAAGCGGAGTAACGCGGCACTTTTAGCTGTAGCTTTGCTCTACCCAACTCTCGAAAATTAAACACGCCGATGCGCTATCTATTTTCCGTTTATCGAGTTTTTTAAAACCGCCCATTTCAAACAAACGCGCTTTGGCGTCAACTGTGGTTAGGCGCTCGTCAACCGTTTCGATTGGCACTCTGTACTTGGCGTTCAATCGATTAGCAAATTTTTTCGCCGCGAAAGTGACCTGCTGAAAGCTGCCATCCATGTTTAACGGTAATCCTACTATGGCCAAGTCAGGTTGCCATTGCTCGAAAACCTTCGCCACGATGTCCCAATTAGGAATACCATCAACCGCATCAATGGCATCAAGCGGAGAGGCGGTGCCTGTCACCTCTTGGCCAACGGCCACACCAATACTTTTAGTACCAAAATCAAATGCTAGAACGGTGCGCTGTACAGACTTTGTCATTGTGTGACTCAAATAGGTTAAGCGGCTGACATTAATGGCCATGCCGCTTTAAAGTAAAGAAAAGGAGGCATAATAATGCTGATTAAGCATTACCAGCATTAGGAGCGATTTGCCATGTATCGATACCTAACTTGTGCACAGCGGCTTCCCATTTTTTGTGAATAGGTGTGTCGAACAATAATTCGGTATCTGCTTCAACCATTAACCAAGAATTTTCACGTATTTCCTCTTCCAACTGTCCCGCTGACCAGCCCGCGTACCCAAGGGTAACAATGGACTTCTCTGGTGCTTCACTATTGCCTAAAGACGACAAAATATCTTTAGAGGTGGTCACCATAATCTCAGAAGTCAAAGCCAAACTCGCGCTCCAGCCGGGTTGAGTTGTGTGCAGGATAAAGCCTCTATCTTGACTGACAGGCCCTCCTGCAAGGACAATCTCTTGCGCTTTATCGGCGTCCACTAGAGCGTCTTTATTGGTCTGGTTGATCAATTCTTTTAAACTCATTCCCGCAGGTTGATTGATCACCAAACCCATAGCGCCCTGCTCATTGTGCTCGCAAATGTAAGTGACCGAGCGAGAAAAATACGGGTCTTCCATGCTCGGCATCGCAATTAGCAAGTAATTTTGAAAACTGTTCATCCTAACGCCACACTCGTGCTTATTAACATATTAATGGTTGTCCCGCGCACTTAAGCGCTTCTCGATAGCATCAAATAGCATACCTACAATATCAACTGGGTAGGCCGCTTGAATCTCTCGAACACACGTCGGGCTGGTAACGTTTATTTCAGTAATACGATCACCTATCACGTCTAAGCCTACAAAAATCAATCCTTTTTCTACCAATAACGGGGCAATGGTATTAGCCAGCTTTAGGTCACTTTCAGACAAAGGTTGTGCGCGGCCCGTGCCACCTGCTGCCAAATTACCCCGCGTTTCGCCTTTTTGCGGTAAACGCGCTAATGCATAAGGAACAACTTGACCATCAACAATCAAAATACGCTTATCACCGTCTTTTATTTCAGGCAGGTAGCGCTGGAACATGGCATATTGAGTACCCAGTTTTGTTAAGGTCTCGATGATAACGCCAAGGTTATTTCCATCAGGCTTTACACGGAAAATAGACGTGCCGCCCATGCCATCTAGCGGCTTACAAATCATGTCTTGGTGGGTTGCATGGAACTCACGGATTAGCTTGGCGCTGCGTGTTACCAAGGTATCGGGAATTAATTCAGGGAACCAAGAGGTAAATAGCTTCTCGTTAAAATCACGTAAGCTCTGCGCCTTGTTCACAACTAAAGTGCCTGTTTGCTCTGCCAATTCAAACATTTGAGTGGCATATAAGAACTCGCTGTCAAAAGGGGGATCTTTACGCATTAATATGACATCAAGCTCACCTAGTCCGCGATTCTCTTCTGCTTGCAGCTCAAACCAATTATTGGCATCTTCCTGCACAGTTAAGCGGCGCATTTGGGCCATAGGCTTGCCATTGTTTAAGTACAGGTCGCCCATTTCGATATAAAATATTTCGTAGCCGCGCGCTTTTGCCCCTAATAGCATGGCAAAACTAGTGTCTTTTTTGATATTGATCGATCCAATAGGATCCATTACTACGCCAAGTTTAATGGTCAAGGGTCAGTCCTTAAAAACGTTAGAAGGCAATCAGAAAAAGGATATGCCATAGATTAAGCTAATTTTGAGGTAATTATCGTAATTTCAAGTATGCGATAGCTAATCAGACAGAAAATAAAGAGATTTGCTTACACGAAGAGGCAAGTTTTTTGATGACAGAAACTGAACGTAGTCTCCGAAACTTGCCTATTTGCTTAAACCAAACCGCATTAATGAGTGCAATGCTTTCAAGTAGAATCGAACTATCGCCTTAGCTAAACGGCACACAAACCGCTGAAAAGCGCAGAGCAAAGATCAACACGCCCTAGGTTTGAGCTCTTCAATACAAAACTTGTACTTACGGCCAACCTTCACTTGAACGTTATTCCCTAGTTCTGCTACATATTCGCCGTTAGAATTCGGTGTTAAGGTTGAAAGCTTGGCAATATTGATGATGGCCGAGCGGCTCACCCGCGGGAAATGCACGCTGTCGAGTTCTTCTTCAAATTGTTTGAGAGTTTTGCGGATAATATGAGTGTCGTTAATCGTATGCACACACATGTAATCACCTGCGGCTTCTATCCATACGATGTCATCTAACTTTACTCTTATCCACTGAGAGCCACTTTTCAGGGATATGATCTGCTGTAACTCGTGCAATTCGTTGTTATTAGATAACTCATTAGACACTTCTAAACTATGAATGAAGCTATCAATTGAGTTTCCGGTTTTGCGGCTCAGCAGTGTTCCTAGCTTTTTATGTTGATCGACTACTTGAGTCATATCCATAGCGCTGGATAACTTTTCGATACACTCTTTTAACCGTTCTTCTGAAAACGGTTTAAGTAGATAATCAAAAGCTTGAAAATCAAACGCATTTACTGCAAATTCGCGAAATGCGGTAACAAAAACAATCGTTGCCGAGTTACCTTCTTCGCGCAGTTGTTCGGCAAGCTCTAGTCCGGTTTTACCTGGCATTTCAATGTCTAGAAAGACTACATCTGGCTGGTTAACACTTATTGCATCGTAAGCTTGCTTTGCGTTATTACAGCAGCCTAATACAGTGATGTTCTCATACTCAGCTAAACGTAGGGCTAGCCCTTCTCTTGCTAGGGGTTCATCGTCCACAACTAATACTGAAATTCCACTCATGCAGGCAATTCCATTGGCAATACAATTTTCACAACACACCCTCCATAAGCGCCCCGACGGATAGAAAATTGGTAGTTTTCAGCATAAAGCACACGTAAACGCTCCACTACATTTTTCAATCCTACTCCACCTCGTTGGCTTTCTTTGAGCAATTGCGCTGTTGATGTGGGAATACTATCTGTATTCGGCCCGTTATCTGCAACCGTAAGATGTAACAAGTTGTTGAGTACCTGCGCGCGAATTTCTATCACCCCATCCGCTTCCATTTGGGCAATTGCGTACTTGATGGCGTTTTCTACTAAAGGCTGCAGCAGTAGGCCTGGCACCAACAAACGTTCAGCTTCTAGCTGAACATCAAAATTTACCTTCAACCTGTCGGCAAAGCGTGTTTTCTCAATGTCTAAATATAACATCAGTGCTTTTAGCTCATCGTACAAACGAATTTTCTGTTCCGGGTCATTATCCAAAGAGAAGCGTAAAAATGTCGCTAAGCGAGACAACATACTGTTAGCCGTACTTTTATCGCCACGCAACACCAAGGTTGATATGGCATTTAAAGTGTTAAATAAAAAATGCGGGTTAATTTGATAGCGCAGCATTTTGATTTGAGCAACATGAGACAAACGAGCAGCCTCTAAGTGCAGCTGTTTTTCGCGCAACAATTTAAAATGGTAATTAATGCCAAAATACAAACAGCTCCACACCATGATCATAAAGAACGAATAGGTCACGGTTAAAAACAATTCGCCATAATGAAAGTCCTCAGGCTGATTGCCTAAATACAAATCATACAAAGTGACGTGGTCAAAGAAATACATCAGCAGTAAGTTTTTAATCGGGGTCCAAATCGCAGCGATTAAAATGCACATCACAACGATGGTGACCATCACTTGCAAAGGAGCACCTTTTGAAAAGTAGCCATAAATACTGCGTAACGGCCAGGTCAAAATGCCACCCACGGCGCCCGAAAATATCAGTGGAAGTAAGATTAAATAGCCGGTTTTCGCTGTGTAGGGGTTAAACGCAGCGTATTCAATGGTGAAAATCAGCACGTAAAACGCCCAACCAAGCACATGCAATGTCCAAAAACTGGGTTTGGTGTCTCCCACATTGGCAAAAAACTGTTTAATACTCACGGCTTTTCCCTACCCCAAACAACATTATTAGTCTGCATCTACACCCAAAGCAGAAAGTAACTGCGCCTTATACGATTGGCCAATTTTAACTTCTTCGCCATTGTCTAATTGCAATAAAGAAAAGCGCCCTAACTCACTGTTTAAAGAGCGCACATATTCGATATTAACGATTGCGCTGCGATGTACCCTAATAAACTGCTTGGGATCTAATGTTTGTTCCAGCGCCGACAGTGTTTCTCGATGCAGGTGCATTTTTCCCTCACAATACAACTCAACGTAATTGGCTGAGCCTTTGACCCACATAATGTCTTGAGTATTGATAAACGTGACACTGCCCACTGATTTAACAGGCAATTGGCGGCGCACTCTGGATGCAGAAGGTGCAGAAAGCACCGACTTATTTGCCTTGTGAATTTTGGCAATCACCTGTGCTATGCGGCTGTCTTCGAATGGTTTTAACAGGTAGTCCGTGGCGTCTAGTTCGAAAGCCGTTAATGCGTGTTCACTGTATGCGGTAGTAAATACCCAATGACATGAAACGCAATTTTTAAGCTCTTTTGCAAGTTCAACACCGCTACCGCCTATTATTTGAATATCTAAAAAGCAGATATCGGGTTGCTGCTCAAGAATAAGCTGCTTCGCGCTCGCATAATTACTCGCTTGTGCAACGACCTCGCATAAAGAGGATTGTGAGAGATAGTGCGTTATGCGCTCACGTGCCAAAGCCTCGTCGTCTATAACAATACACCGATACATCAGAGTTACTCCATAAACCCTACAAAAAATGAAAACGGAATATACAAGCTAGGGTACGAATAAAGAACTGTGGTGAGATAAGCGACGGCAAAACAGGGTGAAATGTAAAGAAACGTAAAATAAACGTAAAGAAAGAGCAAAAAAGGGGCAAAAAAGGAGCAAAAAAGCGCGAACGGGGTAGAAAGAAAAGGACAATGCCAATGGCAAAGTCCTTTGTCCAGGAAGCGATACATGTTCACTAAATGTATCAATCGGGTCACTACTCCGACGCCACGAATTATAGTCTAGCAAGGGGCTCTTTTAGTAAATTTTGTGACGAATCTCGCATTTTTTGGGACAAACGTACTCAGTTACCTGCGGAAACACTTAGCAATATTTCAGTACCTATACTGTGCGATATTTCAGCACCAATACTGTGCGACCTA
Source organism: Paraglaciecola chathamensis S18K6 (assembly GCA_000314955.1). Lineage (GTDB taxonomy): Bacteria > Pseudomonadota > Gammaproteobacteria > Enterobacterales > Alteromonadaceae > Paraglaciecola > Paraglaciecola chathamensis. The sequence goes on from BAEM01000034.1 coordinate 227,392, forward strand.
TCTGAAAAACAAAAACGGCAACCTAAGTTGCCGTTTGAATTCACGATAAGTATCCGGCTAAATTAAAATCTAGCTTCGAAACCTACTTCAACATATCTAGGCGATTGCCAGGTATATGCTGCACCGTAATATTGGTTAAACGAGCCCTCAGAACGTCTATTTTCATAGTGCTCATTTTGTGATGTAACCGCTTGGCCATTCAATACGTTATACACATTAAGCGTAGCGCGCATATCAATATCACTCACGGTAAAGTTATAGTTAGCAGATAAGTCTAAATTGAACGTCCAAGGTGTACGTCCTTTTGAACCACGTGGGCTATATTGATAAATTTTCTCACTTTGCTCACAAGTACCATTGCCATTGGCATCTGGACACTCATTTGTGTATAGATAAAACGTATCGCCGTAGCTACCATAAATCGCGGGGTCATCAGAAGGATACCCTTGACCAAAGGCGCTCAGAGGACGACCACTAGAAAGAGTTGAGTTAAAGCCAACGGTTAAGGCCTCAGTGACGTCGTACGAACCAAAGAATTTAAATACGTGGCGTCTGTCATTAGGCTGATAACCATCAGAACCATCCATTAATGCAGGGAAGTCGAAATCTTGCGTTACGCCAGCGTCCGCTTGCCCAATATCAGACTTAACTGCCCCTTCAAAATTCCCCACGCTTCGACTCCATGTGTATATCAACGACATACGCATGTTATCCCCACGATAATTAACCTGCGGTTGCAAAGCCGTATATTCATTTTCCGCTTCCGGTAAACCAATTTCTTCAGCCGTGTACGTTCTGCGGCTATCTGGATCGGTCACACTGTCAAAATCATTATCTAGCTGCCAGGTTGAAGACTTACCCGGATTGAGCAATGTACACGTAGCTTGCGAGGCCAACGGTCCGCAGTAGTCATCTAACGCGGTGGCAACTTCGCGATAAATCGCACGGACTGAGAATGAGAATTCGTCATTAATTTGTTTTTCGTACCCGACGATATACTCGTCTTTACTAAATGGTTCAGCCTCTTCCGCTTGGAAAGTTTCTTGCGTGGCAGGGTTAGGGACCGAGTTAACAATTTGCGAAGCATCTACGGTGCCTGATACTGGCGAAGTACCAGTAGGCGCACCCGTTGCGTCAGCGCCATCAAATGTGTAGTAGGTAGTGGTATCGCTTAGTCCTGACGCAGCACGGTAATTGGTGTTGTTTGCTACCGGTAAATAGTACGTACCATAGGTACCGTAAACTTTCGAGTCCCCTTCTCCTGTGGGATCCCAGCTGAATCCTAAGCGCGGAGCAACATCTGTTTTAAACGATGAGAAAACTTTGCCCGTTACACCAGAGTTTTCGAACTCGTCGCGACGAAGACCTATTGATAGCATCAAGTCTTCTGTTACTTGCCATTCATCTTCAATGTACCAAGCATTTAAGTCGGTGCTAAAACCACCGCCACCCGTAAATATACGATCAGCCACAACATCAATTGCTGCACCAGTCGTATTGGTAAATAGAGGACCATCGTTACCGGTTATAACGCCGTTTGGATTAACCGATGAGTATGTCCAGCTATGCCCAGTAATCGGCGCTGAGGTATGAAAAGTCTCGCGCTCTTGTTTGTCGTAACCCACTCTTAGTAAGTGATCTTCAAAAGCATATTCGATATCAATACGCGTTTGTTTGTTTTTATCTTCATTTACGCCTGTCGTTCCGCCTGAGCCACAGCTCGTGATTTTCTGGCTGTCAGACACGTTTCTTGTATCGAGTACGGTTGGGCAGTCTAAGTTACTCGGTGTATTGGTGTACGAGGTTTCAATCTCACCATACATAGCTGACACGGTTAATTCGTCAGTGAAGTTACCCGTATAGCTAATACTTTTAAGATCGCCGCCTCGTTCGCGAATAGTGGTTTGTAGCGCATCACCCACTTCCCCAGTGCTGCGATCAAATTCATAAGCGGTAGATTCAGTGTCGCTCTTGTTTGAATAACCAAATAAACTAATTTTATGATCGTCGGTAATAAACCAGTCGACTTTCGCCCCCCAGAACAAATTATCTGAACCACTTGAGTCGCGCTTTATATAGTTATCATCGGGCGCGTATTGCTGGGTGCCACTTGATTGTGAAGCAAAGTTATTTTCAACATCGCGAGGATTAACTAACGCATAGAAAAACAAGGTATCTTCAATTAATGCGCCAGATGCAGAGAGTGTAAATTCACTTTTGCTGTATTCATCTTTAGATTGATTTCTGAAAACCACTGGGCCACCAGCCCCACCTGCAGAATATGAAATTTGGCCATCTTCGCGAAGTGATTTAGGGGTAAACAAGGCGGTAGCAGTAAACTCCCACTCGTTAGAACCACTTTTGGTAACGGCATTTAATACCCCACCGGTTGTTCTACCGAATTGAGCAGAATAACCACCGGTTTTAACTTGGAATTCTTTATAAAATTCAAAAGGAACCGTACCACAACCTAAGCCTTGGCTGGTATTTGTAACTTCCATACCATTGATATAGCAGGAGTTTTCAGCGACTGACGCGCCGCCAAATGAAGCTGTACCACCTGAGTTAGGTGAACTAAAGCTTGAGTCGCCCATCACTGTGCCAGGTGCAAGCAAAGCGACAGCGGTGATGTTACGTGACACTGGCATCCGATCCAGCTCTACTTCATCAATAATCAAGCCGGAATCCGCCGAGCTTAAATCAATCGCTGAAATTCTAGCGCCAGTGACTTCAATTCGCTCAGTGCCATCGTTTTCGATGAAATCAAATGCTAAAGAAGTATTAGAACCTAAGCTGATACGTGTTTTTTGTTCGGCTACAACAGTATCACCTTTTATTACTGATATGTCATACGTACCAGTAGGTAGCTTAGCGAAACGGAAGCTACCTTCATCGCTAACGGCAATAACGCGCTCTAACCCTGTGGCGGGGTCTTTGGCAATCACTGTGTATTGCGAGTAATCATTTGCGTTAATTGAACCAGAAATATTTGCGGTAGTGTTATCTGCAAAGGCAGGTAGAGCAAAACCCAGTGACGCAGCCACCGCAAGCGCGGTAATACTTCGTCTAAATGTTGTATGTTTCATGTATGACTCCCTGAAATGAATTTTAATTGTTATTAATCGGTAAATTGCGTGCGCAACAGCCCGATAATTTGAAATTAACAAAAAGTTCAACTTGGGAAGCAGATTAGGGATGAAACAAACAGTCGGTGGTGTAAAAACAGCATTTTTACCATTTATGCAGATAAGAGCCGCTGGAAATAACCAAATAGAAAAAGAGTGGAAGTTACTGGCTGCGCTAACGTGACGTTAACACACCCAGTAATATGGCAATACAACTCATAACTTGGCCAACAATTCCTGATAGTCAACGTTTAGCTTTTTCGCCATCAACACACCCGTTTTGTTTGCGTTATTAAGTGCAGCATAGGTCACTGGGTCATGCCCATTGCAAACTAACCCTTTGGCCAGTTCACGCGGCTTGATACCACTGCGCTTAATGGCCATATGCAATCGTACTCGGCTATCGCTTTTAATTGCCGCGCATACTTTTACTAATTTTTTCTCTACTGAAGGGTCCATATATTCCGCGCTAACTGATGTTGCACATAAAGCACTGAATCCAAAAACACTCGCTACCACTAAATTTCTCATAACATTCCCCTGTTCGCTTAAAAAGCCATATGTTGGCTGGTTCAGCTAATAAGTAGATGATGAATGTGACAAAGTTGTTTAAATATCGCTTAAACGCGGCAGAATGAGATGAAGCGGTTAAGTCATGATCCCCCGCGATAAACTGCCCTAGATAAACTGCATTTGAACTAATAAAAGATTTATTTTGTTACGTGTCAGTCATTAGATAGTATAAAAAACATACAAGGCAGTATTATTTAATCGAGGGATGATGATGACGATTTGCCAGCAACACCAACAAAGAAGTTACCCCCAAATTCGAGACAAAATGCAACCAGGAGATATCATCGCTTTTGGTGGCAATAGCCTGTTTTCGAAGTGGGCGAAGCTCACCACTCGCTCCGCTGTCACCCACGTCGCGGTAGTCATAAAAACCCAAGTAATAAATGAAGCCAACGGGCGCTATTTCAATCAAGCTATAGAGGCCACCAGTTACAACGGCAAGTGCGGTGTTATGCTCACTCGATTAAGCGAGCGCGCGGCCACGTATAATGGTGATATGTGGTGGCTGCCGCTGAACAGCCAAGCCAGAGCCAACTTAGAAAACAACAAAACAGCATTTTTCGATTTTCTGTTTCAGCAAAACCACAAGCCGTACGATATATGTCAGCTATTCGGCTCAGCCGTAGACGCTACCGACGACATACCTTTTTTAAAAGAGATGAGCTTAAATTCAGAAGATTTTTCGAGCTGGTTTTGCTCTGAACTTGTCGCTGAAGCCATGGAACGCGGCAAGATCATTGGCAGTGTTAATGCTTCAGAAATTACACCAATTGACATATGCCGCTTTGATGTTTTCCAAGAACAATATGTGCAGTTCAAAGGCGAGTCAAAAACCATTACTGGGTATAATACCATTCCACGTTAATAAGTGATCACTCAGCGAGAGTTTAAAAGGGCTTAAACAAGGCGCAAGACTGAATGAATAGTTGTTCTCTTTCGAAGTCATGCAACGCAGTGTAAGCCCTTTTAAAACTCGCCTGCAAGGAATGCCCCAGCGGCTTTTGCTCTGCGTTCTCACTATTTGAAAGGGAACAACCATTACTACATAGCGACGCCTTAATCAAAAACCGCTGGACGCATTCTGAGACGGTCACTTATTAATGCGGATTGGTATAACTCATTACCATTTGAAAGCTGGCAATCCTAAGGTGAGAGCAAGTAAATCGAATGTCTAAAGAAAGAAGTAGTAAAAGGGAAAGAGAAAGAAAAAGCCAAATCAAGCATAGATACATATGCTTGAGTCTGCTTGAGCGGCGAGAATGACTTAGAACGCGTTGTCTTGATGAATTTTAATGAACAAAGGCGTACCGTGTTTACTGTAATCAATTTTGTATTCTTTGCCATTAATGGTTTGTACAAACATTAATGTTTTTTCTTCACCGAACACATCACCCACTGTCACATCGACCAATTCCATATCCTGCTGTTTTGCTTCGCGTTTGTTTTCAGGGATGGTGCCGGTAAACTCTTTAATACTCTTATGGGTAACAATAATTGCCGGATTATCTTCACCATTTGTCACTAACAGATCCAGTTTTCTGATCTTATGAATTAGTGTATTGCGCCCACTGACTAGAAATGGTTTTTCGGTCATGCTTATCTCCAACTGCCCTTTTGATTTTTATGTTAAGGCTTACTTTATAAGCAGCAAGATAACAAAGTTTATTTATCCTTGCACATCTTTGTTATGTCCTTGTTAAGTTTAAAGTTAACTTCATAAAGACGAATTCGAACAAGTGTGTGAAAAACGTACACACTTCATCTTTGCTCTAGGCTAAAAAAGTAAAACAAAGGCAAAATAAACGTCTCCCACATGCTTAAAATCTGCAATTGGCAATTTTTAAGAACACTTGAGCCCCTTAAGTGCATACATTTACCAGAACAGTAAAAGATAAACACCGCAATTTGCGCATTTTTCCAGCAAACTGTCTTACAAAGCAGAGCAAACAGATGACAAGGCCAAAAAAACTGCTTATACTGCGCGTCGTTTTATACCTTTGCTAACTTCTTTAGCAAATAAAACAACATTTCAAAATGGCCCAATAGCTCAGTTGGTTAGAGCACCCGACTCATAATCGGTAGGTCCCCTGTTCAAGTCAGGGTTGGGCCACCATTTTTTCTCGACAATACACTCCATCACTGCCCTATTAAATTTAGCGATAGCAACATAAATATCCCCTAACGCTTTAGCGTAAAGCGGCGTTAAACACTGCTCACAGCAACTTTCGACGGATGCTTGAATGGCTTATGGGTGTTTTTCGTGTGCGCAAAACGAAAAATATATCCCCCTAAACCATCTCTATTACCTTTACAAAAGGCACTGGCGCGCGGTTAAATTAAAATTCGCTCTTGTTTAAAATATTTCAGCAAAAGGGCCAATGAATCATTAACCAAAAAAGGAGTTAAACATGAGGCAAATTAAAAAAACGGGCGCCGTTACGCGGATGATTTTCAACGCTGGGCTGGCTATAGGCTTACTTCTCGCTACCGCTTTACCGATTAATGCACAGACAAACCCTGACGCCATGGCAACACCAACGGTTATTCATTCGGTGTTTTTCTGGCTTAAAAACCCTGACTCAGTTGACGATCGCAAATCTCTTATAGAGGGGCTAAACAGCTTGCGTGACATTCCACAAATCCAAGCGCTGCATGTTGGGGTGCCTGCATCTACCGTCTCTCGGGATGTGATTGACAGCAGCTATCAAGTCTCAGAGCTGATGTTTTTTAACAGTGTTAAGGATCAAGACGAATACCAAAGTCACCCTATTCACAAGCAGTTCGTCAAAGATTATGCTCACCTGTGGCGCAAAGTGGTTGTTTATGACTCACTAAATACCCAGTAATCATTTGCTTGCTAGAATGATTTTTCACCCATAGCACAGCTGACGTATAACAGCGTAAGTCCGGCAAAGTGTTGATAAATAGTGGAAGCTTAGGTCTTCTCAAATCGGTATCTTTGGAGCCCTGCATTTTGTATTGCTGTGAAATTTACCAGAATAATCGCAAGAATAATGCAGGGTTATTGATTGCTTTTTGCACCACAGGCGAGGCTTTTGTTTCGCAACGAATATTGCCAATTCTTAGCTTTCATTAAACGCTCACAATTCAAAAAAGAAACTCCAGTTAAATCAGCCCCTCGAATATCTGCATCATCAAAGCGAGTCTGAAATAGGGATGCGCCGTGCAGGTTGGCGTCTGTTAATATCGCGCCCTCAAAACTAACGTTATAAAGTTTGCTCGCGCGAAAGTGAACCCCCTTCATGTAAGCGTGAGTAAATCTGCTACGAAATATTTCACTCACATCAAACCTAGCATTCGATAAATCACTGCGCGTAAAATCTGCTTCACTTATATGACGATTATTAAGTTCAACTCCACTCATAAAACTACCTGAAAAATTCGCCCCATTAACGTTTGCCCCAGTAAAATCCGCGCCCGATAGTTTAGAGCGAATAAACTCTGCTCCACTTAAATCGGTACCTTTAAGATTCGCGCCCCGCAAATCAACGCCACTTAATACGGCACCGCGGAGGTTCGCTGCTAGCAAATCCACCTCATATAAATAGGTATAGCTAGCATTTTCCGGTGGTGAGATATCCACACCAGCAAGAGAATGACCTTGCTTATTTAGGTACGCCATCGCTTCACGTTTTCCACTGTTTCCAGACGCTTTCGTCGTCACCAGCTGCCAAGCGCTTACAACGCGGGCATGCTCTCTCGCTGCCCGCTCTTCTTTTACTAGGTATATGTCTACCATAATGGCCAGCAATGTGGGCAATAATAGAAATGAACTTAACCCAGCAAAAATACGGGTGATGTGCCACTTCTCAATCCGGGTCGCAATGCGTTGCGCACGGCTCACCTTTACGCTATTAAGCGCTTTTTTGAATGTTGGCGGTTGCGCCTTTTTCGGCATAGGGCGTCTTTTCACATCAGTTCTCCTGGGATCTTGTGGGGATGTTGTGAAGGTTAAGTTGCGCAGCGTTTAGGTTGTTGGGAAGGTTAAGTTACGCAGCGTTTACTAACGATCAGCATACGCCGAGTACGAGCTGGCTATCAAGGCATGCGTCACCTTCGTTTTATCCGTCACCTTGGTAGCTTATACCATTCCACGTTAATAAGTGATGACTCAGCGAGAGTTTAAAAGGGCTTAAACAAGGCGCATGAGTGAATGAATAGTTGTTCTCTTTCGAAGTCATGCAACGCAGTGTAAGCCCTTTTAAAACTCGCCTGAAAGGAATGCCCCAGCAGCTTTTGCTCTGCGTTCTCACTATTTGAAAGGGAACAACCATTACTACATAGCGACGCCTTAATCAAAAACCGCTGGACGCATTCTGAGACGGTCACTTATTCATGCGGATTGGTATTACTTCAGTGGGTCATTTCAACGCCGGTTTATGTGTTTGGTATACATCTTGTACGTCTCTCCACACGGCACACTATGCGGCGATATGTGTGTATTTTGTTCACATAACCCACTTCGAAGACGTAAGGATTACCGATGACCTACTTAAGATTCATGGGGATGATTGGCGTATCTACACTCGTCATGTTCATTATGATGTACTTGAACACGTACGCCTTATCCCATCTGTTTTTCAGTGAAACAAGAACCTACATGGCGCTTTATATGGGGTCGGTGATGGCGGTGATTATGCTGTTGTTTATGCTTGGAATGTATCGCGATAAAAAGCGCAACACGGGGATCTTTATTGGCGCCGTCGCGGTATTTTTGTTGTGCCTATATCTGGTTCGATCGCAAATCACCGTGTCTGACTCTGCTTATATGAAGGCTATGATCCCTCACCACTCTATTGCTATTTTGACCAGTGAAAGAGCCAATATTCAGGACGCGCGCGTACGTGAATTAGCAGATAACATCATTCAGGCCCAGCGTGATGAAATTAAACAAATGCAATGGTTAATCAAGGATATAGAGCAAAACGGCAAAGCGCTCTCACAAGCCGACGCCCAGCAGCGACCGGTACCTAAATTTAACAACTCCTCACCCCAAGGAGGCCAAAATGAGTAAAACTGCCAGCCTTTATCGTATGGTAACCGATGAACACATTTGCCCTTATGGATTGCGCTCAAAAGATCTTTTGGAAAGAAAGGGTTTTAGCGTTGATGACCACAAGCTAACATCTCGTGAAGAAACCGACCGTTTTCAAGCCAAATACGATGTAAAAACAACACCACAAACCTTTATTGACGATGAACGTGTGGGCGGGTACGACGATCTACGCAGTTATTTTGATAAAGGGCCCGCCGGGCAAACAGGCACCACTTATGCCCCCGTAATCAGCATATTTGCATTAGCCGTATTGCTTACTGCAGCCATGCAATACTTCGTGGCTGGCGAATTCCTTTCGGTTCGCTCACTGATGTTGTTTATCGCATTTTCCATGGTGATGCTCGCGGTGCAAAAGCTACAAGATTTGTATAGCTTTACTAATTCATTTATCACTTATGATCTACTCGCGATGAAGTGGATGCGCTACGCGTATATCTATCCATTTATTGAAGCTTATGCCGGTGTCGCTATGGTCGCCGAGTTGCCAGCATTGGCGGTGGCTCCTTTCTCGATATTTATCGGCTGTGTCGGGGCTGTTTCGGTGATAAAGGCTGTCTATATTGATAAACGCGAATTAAAGTGCGCCTGCGTAGGTGGCGACAGCAATGTGCCACTGGGCTTCGTGTCCTTGTCTGAAAACCTGTTTATGATTGCCGGTGGCCTAATTATGTTTATGTATTGATGGCCAAGTTCATTTGAAATAGCAATACTAACAAACTCCGTGCTTTGTACCCGGGTGGGGTACAAAGCGGTTTGTGGCAGACTTCCAGAAACGATGAACCTTAAAGATGGTTGAACAAAACAGATATCCAGAGCACAGCAGCCATTATCATCGACAGTGAAACGCCTGCAGAGCCAAGATCTTTTGCTAAGCCCGATAGCGGGTGAATTTCCTGCCCTACCCTATCTATTGTTACTTCAATAGCGGTATTAACAATCTCGGCAAAAAGAACAAATAATATTGAGACTATCAGTATTCCACTTTGGAATAGTGGAATTTGCCAATAGCCTAAGACCAGCAATGCGACAAATAGCAGCACTAACTCTTGTTTAAAGGCAGCTTCATTTTTAGTCAACCAAAGCAGAGCCTTAAAGGAGTTTTTGCAAGCTAATGTAAGACGTAACCATCCTTTAGGCTTACTTAACGGATCAAAACGTAATGGTGTAACAGGCTTTTTTAAATCTTGCATGGGCTAAATATATCCAAGTTGGCTTGATAGGTAACGCTGTTCACGGATGTTAATCCTAACAATGTGTCGTACAAATTGTCTTGTGAATAAGGGTTATCGACACGTTGAGCAACACAGCGTTTATATGCTGTATTGCCAAGATTCGAATCCCAGTACACCATAGGTACATGGGTCTGTTCGTCTGGTGCTAACTTGTATGGGAACCCATGCAAATAAAGTCCTTTTTCGCCTAGGGATTCGCCGTGGTCTGAAATATATAACATCGCAGAATTAGGCACATTCGCTAATAAGCCTATCACCTTCCCCAGCACATAATCGGTGTATGCAATGGTATTGTCGTAAGTATTATTGAGCGTCTGAGCCGTGCAATTTTGAATATCGCTTCTTGGGCAATCTGGTTGGTAACGGCCGTAGTTTTCTGGATATCTACGATAATAAGTCGGACCGTGTGAGCCAATCATATGCAAAATAACGACTCTGTTACTGCTTGAGTATTCTTTTAGCGTACGATTAAGTTGATTGACTAAAATTTCATCCAAACAAAAGTCACCGTCGCATAAAATAGGATCCCTGTGAGGGTCAAACGCTATCGAGTCGATTCTACTGCAGACCCCTTTACAGCTACTGTTGTTATCGATCCAAGTTACCGCTGTACCGGCTCGATGAATAATGTCTAATACGTTGTCCTGGCTACTGGCTATTCTCGAGTCATATTGTTTTCGTGGCAGCCTAGAAAACATACAAGGTACGGATACAGCGGTTGCGGTGCCACATGAAGTGACATTATTGAAACTCACAGCACCTAAACGCTGTAAGTTAGGGGTGGTGTTTCGAAAATAACCATTACTGCCAAATTTATCTGCTCTGGCAGTTTCGCCTACCACAACAACAAGCGTCCGTGGCTGCATGGGTTTAAAGTCATTAATGACAGGATGCTTGTCCAATACTCGGTATGGCAAAGGAGGATAAAAGTACGTATCGCGCAAATATTTATACCCTGCATCGTAAAATGCATAGGGAATGATGTGTTTTATCAAGCCTTTATTATTTCTGCCGACCGCAGCATAACTTTTGTAAAAAAGCCCAGCGATTAATATTATTCCTAACAGCGCCACTAAATTGATCAGCAGCAACTTTTTAATTCTAGAGGTAAATCCGCCCTTTATTTCTTGATTGAGTACAGCAAATACTGGGAGCATGCCTAACAAAATAAAAAAGAGTAAAAAGCTTATATTTAAATATGAAAGTGCTTCTCCAGAGTTAGTCTCAACAATATTCTGCAGCATACTACTATCAAAAATAACACCGTAAACTACCGAAGCATAAAATAAGAACACACAGACAAGAAAAGTAAATGCAATCGTTATGCGGGGGAAAAACACGGCGCCAAATACACTAACAAAAAGAATATTAATCAAGGTCAATAATATTGGAATAGAAACAAAAAATACCCCATTCCCACAGCGTGTTTGGCCGTACGCTTTCATATACTTTTGAAATAAAGGGGTAATTAAAAACAAGTGTAATAATCAGAGATGAATATATTACAAACTGTGATGAGGACGGATTTATATTTACTGTTCGACCTAAGTTCAAAACAAGCTTTCCTATGTAGAATTTCACATAGAATAATTTTTTAAACTTAGGCAATGCTTAAGATTAACTTTAGTGGATTATCTTTTATGAGATAACCCACTTGACGTTGCTACCGCTTTTTCATAACGATAAATTTTTAAATCAGGTGTAAGTGCACTTAACCCACATTTAGATTTTCGGGCATCGGCGGATAATAAAATCCAATTCTTGCGATGCGCATAACCTACCGGCTTTGCCTTTTGCAAATCAAAACATTTTCCAGAAATATTGTCTTCATCAACCAACACGTAGCGAGCGTCATCTCCTTGGCCCAACCAATGATAGGCAGTATTAACTTGTCTTGGAAGCTCAGAGTGGTAGCCGAAATGAACAACCGAATAAGGGGAAAATAAAATAAACTGTTCTGAAAAATTCACCAAGCCAATAGTGACATTCTGCTCTTTTACGATAGCTTGAATATTTCTAAAGATATTTTTGGGCGTTTTTACATCATCTAAAAGAATGTAACCCCACGTACTGTATCCCACCATGAGTAGACTGATAAAAAGTGGCCAGGCCTGCCAAATCTTTTTACGTACGGTAAACAGTGATATTCCAACTCCTAGTGCACCGATAAAAAGAAAAAATAGCCATGGCGAAAGGCCATACTTATTTTCGAGCGCTAATAAAAATGTCAACTTTGCTAAACCAGCAAAGCCAACGCCTAACCATAAAATAGATAAAGCAGCGACCACAACCCAAAGCAAACGTGGCAAGCTCGTTTTGGATATCAGCTCTTTTACGTAGGGAGCACTAATTATAACCAGCATAGGCAAAGCCGGCAGAATATACACACCTCGCTTACCCGGACTCACACTGAAAAACAACACTAATAATAAAATCCAAGTTGCTGGCAAAATAATCCGTGCGTCGCAATTTTTAAATGCTTGATACCACTTAAGTAATAGCCAGGGCACAGCCACGCTGACAGGAAGCCAAAACAGAGGAATAACTTCAACCAAGTAATACCAAAATGGTTTTAAATGATGCCAAGAGTCAGCGTAACGAGTGACTGTTTGCCTAAATAAGATATTATCGCGATATTGAATCAAAGCAGGGTCTTGGCTTAACTCAACCTGGATCAACATAGGTACCAACCACAATCCAATCGCCAGAAACATAAATAATGGACCGGCCAACCAACGCCATACGTCATAGCGCTGCGCATGCATTGTTAAATTAACTGTGTTTGTCTTTCGTAAAAAATAATAAGGGAGCAACATCAAGACAGGAAGAAAACCAACCCCTTTCGTGATGACTCCTAAGCCCATAAAGAAAAATGCTAGATAGTACCAGAGCCAACGACGCTCAATTAATATAAAACGCAACAATCCATAACAGCCAATGGTAATCCAACAACTCACCATAGCGTCGATTTGAGCAGTTTTTGACTGCAATAAAAATTGCACACTAAATAGTAAAAGCGCCCCTGCCGTTAATCCTACACGTTCACTCCAAAGACGTTTGCCTAGATCATAAACCAAAAATACAGTTAATAGGCTCGCCAATGCTGATGGGAGTAAAAACGCAATATGTATCGAGCCTGTTAGCACATAGAAAAAGGCAATTGCCCACATGAAAACAGGTGGCTTATCAGGATAATATTCGCCGCCTCTAGTAGGGAAAAGCCACTGACCGCTTTCAACCATTTCTTTCGCTATTTGAGCAAATCGCGGCTCGTCAGCAGGCCAAGGTTCTCTTAACCCCAACCCGATCAGAATCAGTGCTGCGGCTGTCAGTAAAAGTACAATGCCAGCAAACTGCTGTTGCCGCTTTCTATCGTTCATATTCATTGGTATGTAGCGCGCTAACGTTTACTTTAGTCTCGTTGAGATGATCTGATTTACCGGTAAATTGATTGCGGTATTTTTTCAGAATATACGCACCAAGCAGACTGGCTAACAAAAATAGCAATACGCTCGCTATGAGGTTTGCACCAGAGCTCACTAATACCCCTTTTCCCATCAGTGAAAAAATAATCATTTGGGGCAAATAACCTATGGTTGAACCAGTCACAAATGGCAAGACTCGAACTTGTGTTACGCCCGCAATAAGGTTGGTTGCTAAATTATTACCAACCGGCATCAAGCGCACCACTAACGATTTAACTAAAACATCCTGCTTTAAAAAACGATTTATCTGAGTCATTTTTTCTTTTAAGCGGATTTGAATAAAAGAGCGGGCAAAATATCGGGCGAAAAACACCACGACAATACAGCTCGTCGCAGCAGCAAGAGTCGAGTATAAACACCCTTGTACAACTCCGAAGGCGTAGCCCCCCATAAAGGCCACAAGTTGTCTAGGCAACCCAAAAGACATCAAACACACAGAAATGCCAAAGTAATTCACTACCCCAGCAAAACCATTGTCACGTGTATGACTATCGATCCATTGCTGACTAAACGTATCACCGCATGGTAATTGTTCGCCAAATTGACCTAGTAAAAAGAGTAAACTAACCAGCAAAGTAAGCTTAACTAGATTGCTGTGCATCTATTGATCCCCCCTCAGGATCCAACACAATGTCTGTGAGCTTACTGCGCTTCTGTAGCCACAAAACACCGGCTATATCCAATACTCCTGCTCCTAGGCGACCCAACATATTGTACTTAGAGCTTCCGTACGCTCGGTTTCTGTGATGTACATCCACAACCTTTACCGTTCCACCTTGACGGCGCACGAGTGCAGGGATAAAGCGGTGCATATGATCAAAATAAGGCAATGTGAGGAATGTTTGTTTGGGAAACACTTTCAAGCCACATCCTGTATCTGGAGTGTTGTCTCTGAGAATTTGACCCCGTATGCGATTCGCAACGCGTGACTGAAGCCGCTTCCAGGGAGTGTCTTTTCGGTTCTTGCGATTTCCTGCAATGCAAAAGTGAATTCCCTCGGGGAATGGTGCAGCATGTGCGATAAGTTTAGGGATATCCGCAGGATCATTTTGGCCGTCAGCATCAAGCGTAACAATAAGCTCACCTTTTGCCTGCTTAACACCATTCCAAATGGCCGTGCTTTGTCCCACAGAATATAGATGCTTTATCGCCTTTACATGCTCAAAGCGACTCAGGCTAAGCTCACGAATTTTTTGATAGGTTCTATCTGTACTACCATCATCTACATAGATAATTTCATAATCTGGTGTATCCACTAGCGCTTCACAGATTTCTCGCACCAAAGGCTCTATGTTTTCTTCTTCGTTTTTTGCCGGTATCACTATTGAAATTTTCACACAACCCTCTATTGTCGAATTGACATACGTTTCCACCCATTCGGCGACTTCAAAACAGTATCAAGCGAAACTTAAGGTTAACTGACGATAAACTTTACGTTCATTTTAGGCTTCTACCCTCAGCGAATCTTAAGAAAGCTGAGGTATACTAGAGGTATGAAAAAAACAGGCGAAACGTCATGAGAATACTACTAATCGAAGACTCAGCTACCCTCAGGAACAGCTTAAGCCTTGGGCTTGATAAACTCGGGTATTCTGTAGATGTTGCAGCTGATGGCACCACAGGCCTCAGCATGGCACTGATGGGTGACTACGAAATTGTTATTCTTGATCTTATGTTGCCAGAACTTGATGGTCTGGCCATTTTAAAAGCCTTAAGAAAAAGAAATCTAAACGTGCGGGTATTAATACTTTCCGCTCGTTCACAAACAGATGATAAAGTCAGCGGTATTCTCTCTGGCGCAGACGATTACCTGACCAAACCTTTTTCATTTGATGAATTAAGCGCCCGCTTGGTAAGCCTGATGAGAAGAGGCCCTGCTACTCATGCAAATGATCGAATTGAAATTAATGATTTTGTGTTAAACCTCCAGACTAAATCCTTGAGTTACCACCAACAAGACATAGAGTTAACACCGAATGAATATAAAATCATTGAGTGTATGTTTTTGAATCGAGACCGTGTAGTGACTTCTGAAAGACTCAGTGAGTATCTGTCAGGCAATTATGACCACACCTCAAAGAATGCCATTGAAGCACATTTATCGTCGGCCAGAAAAAAGGCCAAAAACATAGGAGCATCTCTTCCTATCAAGAGCAAACGTGGCTTTGGTTATAAAATAGTTGGGATAAATGAAGTCAATTCGTAAAACCTTAACCAGACGACTCTCAATTGTCATATCAATACTGGTTATAAGCGTATTGTTAGCAGCCGACATTGGCGTAGATAACTGGGTGGAAAACGAGTTCAACCATGCCATGAAGGCTAAAATCGGCTTGCTTCAAACCTTAGTTAGACAAGATATAGACGGCATAAACTTCCATTTCTCAGGCGAATATTTACCTGAGTTCAAAGGTGCTGACTCACCTGAGTATTTTCAGCTTTGGCATAGCAACAAAGCATTTAAAAAATCAGCTACGCTATCTTTGTACAAAGACAATCAATTACCGTTAATCGCAATCAATTTGAATGAGTTTGTCATTAATGACATGACCTTACCAGACGGACGTTCGGGAAGAATAGTCTACTCTAAATTTATCCCTCAAATGGAAGAAGAGTTAGTTGGCGAATCAAGGCCTGTAGCCCCACCGATGATCATTGCCTATGCAACATCTGTTGAACTATTGAACTTCACTTTATGGTTTATTGATGTCGCATTTATTCTGGCCTTGATCCTAGTCCCTCTCGTCGTCAGGTTTGTGGTAAAGAATACGGTATCTTATTCTTTAACTCCTCTTGATAACTTGAACGAAAAAATCAGAGAAATGCGTTTCAGTGATCCGCTATCTCGCACCGTTTTCGAAAACGATGTAGAAGAATTAACCCCTATCACAGACAGTATTAACCACTTCATCGAAGATAATTACTCACTGTATGTTCGCGAAAAACGGCTGACGTCTGATATTGCCCATGAACTTAAAACCCCGGTCACTGAGTTAATTAACATGACCGAGGTCGCCCTGAAATTCCCAGGAGAAGATAGAATAGAAAAAGACTTCAAACCGACTGTTCTTCAAATCGCCAATCGAATGAAAAGTATTATATCTGGCTTGATGCTTCTTCAGAAATACAGTCATCAAAGTCTTCACTTAGCCGACAATATCAAGCTCGATGTGCTTATCGATAACATCACCGAGCAAAAGAATTTTAATAATATCTTTACCGACATTGAATCTACACCGTCGACCATTATCAAAAGTAATCGGATGGCCATAGAGTCCATAGTGAATAATCTATTTGATAACGCCATCCAGCACAGTAAGCTCGAAACGCCCATCAACGTAGCCTTGATAAGCAATAAACAAGGAAAAATTAAGTTCACTATCAGCAATGTAATGAAGGTTTCACTTACCGAGGGTGATCTCTCGCAGATGTTCGATCCCCTCTGGCAAAAAGACAACGCAAGAAGTTCAGAGAACAACTTTGGGCTAGGCCTCTGTATCGTTAAAACCCTTTGTGATGCTGTTAACGCTGAAATTTCAGTGAGTATTGAAGAAATGAAAATATTTTTTAGTGTCACCTTCCCTATAAATCCAATGAGTGCCACTGAGCGTTAGTATTCCCACTGAGCATTAGTACAAAGCAACGGTTGGCCATAAGCGAAAACAAGCTTGCACCTTCTCAGAAGCTTGCCATTTACACTGTCCTAACCAACACATAATGACTTAATAGATTTAAGCAAAGAAGATAAATACGCCATAAAAAATACTGGCGCATACGCCTATCGCTGAGACCCAGCCCAGTGCTTTCATGTGAGAAAACGCTTGGCGCCAAATACGTCTGCGCGGTTTTAGTTCATGGCGTGATATACGCGCCACACGCATACCGT
Organism: Paraglaciecola chathamensis S18K6; assembly: GCA_000314955.1. Lineage (GTDB taxonomy): Bacteria > Pseudomonadota > Gammaproteobacteria > Enterobacterales > Alteromonadaceae > Paraglaciecola > Paraglaciecola chathamensis. Next base: position 244,770 of record BAEM01000034.1, read on the forward strand.
ACATATAGGTGCCTGTCACGGTGAGGCCCGTCAGAAAAAGGCCAAACAAAAAGTACACTATTTTACTGAACATGCCCCCCCAAACGCCAAAATGTAATGGGTCAGCCGCTTCTGAAATACGGTTATGTACGCTTAAGTCACGGCCATCTTGGTGTTGAATAAGCTGCCCTGTAGCAGGGTCAAAGGTCACGAAATTCGCTCTGGGGCGCACGAGTACAGCGCTCCCTTGGCCCTGAATTTCAATCACGTCTGATGACGCCTGGGCAAAATTAACCCTTTCAATAGCCAGTTCAGGATACGCCCGCTGCGTTTGCACCAGCATGGCCGCAAATGTAGGTACGCTGGGCATCGTTTGTTTAGCTAACGCCTCTGTACTGGTTGCCGTCAAACGTGCAGGGCTTGTGGCATTGGCCCCCCAACGTTCTGCCAAATACCAGCAACCCGTTACACTGATGATCAGCAAAAACCATAAGCTCCACACCCCAACCAAACGATGAAGGTCAACCCAACGGGTTTTACGATGTTGCCAGCGTGGCTTTCTAAAAAAGTGTGTCCACCAGCTTTTATAGATATACAAACTAGACACCAGCACCGCCAACAGCACCACAGCAAACAAACTCACCACCGTGATACCTAGGGTGAGTGGCAGCATTAGGTGACGATGCAGCATACGAAAAAAACGCTGCCAGTTAAGCCAGCGCCCATCTCCTAAGAACTTCCCTGAGGTAGGGTGAAAAAACAGGCGGTGTCGCTGCCCATCAACATCAAGGTAAATGACTTCAGCGCTATACCAGCGATGCAAAGGGGCTTGAATAGAGCGCAACGAATTGACAGGTACTTGTTGCTGAGCACTGGCGTAGACGTTCTGCCAGTTCATACTATCAACGCTTGATGGTGCAACCCGTTTGGCCGGGTTAGCTAACCAATCTAGCTCGTTAGAAACAACAGCCAATGTGCCGGTCAGTACGATAAAGCACAGCATAATAGCCAGCTTCACTCCAAGCCAACTGTGAACGCTAAACCAATTCGCTCTATTCAATTTGCACTATCCAAGGTGTCCCGCCAATGCCTTTATCCCAAATGCGCTAAAAGTCGTATTTTAACTGGGCAATGATTTCTCTTGGTTGCCCGGGAAAATGACCATTTCGCTGGCTAAAACCACTGACTGCATACTCTTTGTCAAATACATTATTCACGTTTAGGCTAAACAGTATGTTGTCCCATTTGGTTGTCCAACTGGCGTCAAATACCGTAAACGCTTTGACCTTTTGCGCGTCCGAGCTGATTTGCTCACCCACGTAGTTCACCCCAAGGGCAACAGACGAATTGATACTATGCAAGGCATAGCGTCCCCATAATCCTGCTTGATGACGGGGTGCATTCACAAAGCGATCGCCTTCCCCAAAGGTATTGTTTGAACTACCGTCAACCACTATCGTGTCGTTATACGCATAGTTGGCGGTGATACTTAATTCATCGGTAATATCACCGACTAAGGTAAACTCAGCGCCGTCGCTTTCCACCACCCCAAAATTGATCAACGCCGATTGGGTGTCGTCATTCTCTCCTGCTATATAATCTGGGTTGCTGGCCACTAAGTTTTCTTTGCTGATGTGATACACAGCAAAGGTGGTCATAATACTGCCGCCCAACCATTCGTTTTTAACCCCAAACTCTATCGAATCACCGGTCACAGGTTTAAGATCTGTCACGCTGGCATCCGCTTGGTCCGTGGCGTCTACCGGGTTAAAGCTTTCAGAGTAATTAGCATACAACGACATACTAGTCGTTGGCTTAAAGGTTAAACCAGAGCGAAACGTCACATCTTGATCACCGTACTCATAGCCGCTTTCTTTGTCTCTTTCATCAAAGTGATCAAAGCGAGCACCTAGCATCAGTGTCCATTTATCGGCTAGCTGTATCATGTCTTGTAGGTACAAGCCTTGGCGGTTACGCCGAATACCGTCTCTATTTTGATCTGTCAGGTTGTAGGTACTTGGGTCGGTTTCACCGTAATTAAGCTCAAAAATATTCAGATTACCAACACCATCGGCTTCATAGCGAGCACGAAGGTAGTCATAGTCGGAGTCTAAATAATGCCAATCACCACCAAATAATAATTGGTGGTCCATGCCAGCAACGCTAAAGTCATAAACAAAATCCGTGGTCAAACTCACTTCATCATTCGCACGGTATTGAGAGCGATATTCTCTGCGTATCGTTTCATCCTCGATATTAGCTTCGCCATCTCCATTTACGTCCACCCAACTGCGAGACTCGTGGTACGCCTGATCGCGTTCATTGGTCATCAATCTTAGGGTTGAGTTAACGCTAAATGTGTCACTGAATGTATGCTCAAGCTGTGATTGCACGACCCAAGCCTCAAGATCCTGAAAATCACTTTCTTCGTTGGCGTTGTAACTCCGGTCAACCAGGAAATTACCATTATCATCCACCGGTACGCCACGTAATCTGTGCCCCCCAAGGTTTTGTACAATGTAATCAAACGTAGTGGTTAAACGCGTGTCATCACTAAAGTCATGCAATAGGCCGCCAACCAATTCGATGTTTTCCATGTCAGCATTATTGCGAAAGCTATCTTGAGATTCATAAAAGCCACCTAAGCGATATGCCGTGGTGTCACTTAACCCACCTGTAGCTTGGGCTGAGATCCCCAGTAGGTCATAATTACCAACGGTCAGGTTGACATCAGCAGACTCATTGAAGGTGGGCTTTTTGGTTACGTAATTGATCATACCTCCAGGCTCACCACCGCCATAAAGTGCAGCGGCTGGGCCTTTGAGTACTTCTACTCTGGCAACATTAAATAAATCAGGCACGCTAAATCCTGAATACGGATCGCCTCTCACGCCGTCATAAAACACATTGCCATCATCGCGAAAACCACGAAAGGTCACGCCTGAATAGCTGTATTCGCTAACCCCTGCAATCGAGCGATACAAGTCCGTAATATCACGGGCTGCTTGGTCAGAGATAAGCTGAGCGGTAAGCACCTGAGCTGACATAGGTATATCAAGAAGATCTGCATCCGTTTTAGTGCCCAACTTAGTGCGGGTGTCTAAATAAAATTGCTGCGCACGCCCCGTCACTTCTAAATGCTCAATGTCTTCATTTTGGCCTTGGGCTACTGCCCCAGAACTCAAACTTAAGGCGGTTATACCTGATAAAAAACAACTGAAAGAAACGTTGCGAGCCATTAATTAAACTTCCTACTCAAAATGTGGACCGGAAAAAGGCGCACACCATACAGTTAATGAGAATGATTTTCAATTGCGATATGATGTTTATTCAGTAGTTTTTGTGATTAAATAAGAATGATTCACTATTTGAAACCTCAAAGGCGTGAAATTCAGCAAGTCTAACTAGGTAAGTATTCTACACGTCTGTATTTAGCGCTCGTCGGGCGTTTAAATACTTGCTATATTGCGCGCCATATATAGGTTTTATGCTGTGCTTATTTCGGATTTAACGAATATGACGAAGGCGTAAATTAAATGGGAATCTGGTGAGATACCGGAACTGTACCCGCAACTGTAAACAAGTTTCAGGTATCGCGATACACAGCGAATACCGGCTTGTAAGTCAGATACCAGCCTTATCTTTCATTTTTATCACGCGGGAATACGTGAATAACAGATTGTCATTTCAGGGTTTCTTCTGAGCGCGCTGTGTATTCCCCATAAGATCGTGCGCGATCATTAAAATAAAACAGGTGCCATGCCAGAATCAGCAAGCCTACAGGCAAAACAGCTTTCCTATGAGATAGCGCAAAAGCACATTTTGTCTGACATTAACCTTTCACTTGAGCGCGGCAAAGTACTCGGTGTACTCGGCCCTAATGGTGCAGGTAAAACCAGCTTGCTTAAAATGTTATCGGGTCAAACCGCCAGCAAGCAGCAAGTTGAATGGTGCGGTAAAGCGTTAGAAGACTTCAGCCCATTAGAGCGCGCCAAACAAATTGCCGTGGTCAATCAGTTAAATGAAAGTGTGTTTGCCTTAAGTTTGCAGCAAATCGTGCGCATGGGCTGGTTGCCTCATAAAACCCTGTTGTCGCGAGAAAACGAGCAAGATCATGCACACCTTGCCGCCTCAATCGCCAAAGTTGGCCTGAGCGACAAAACTCATCAAACCTTTAGTTCTCTCTCGGGTGGCGAACAACAACGGGGCTTAATAGCACGGGCTTTGGTGCAAAAAGCGGCACTGATAGTATTAGATGAACCGGTCAATCACTTAGATATTTATTATCAACATCAAGTACTTAAGCTGCTACGCACCCTAGCGCACCAACAACAAATGACAGTCGTCATGAGCTTGCATGACATTAATTTAGCGGCCAGTTACTGCGATCACCTATGCCTGTTAAACGAAGGGAAAATGATCGCCCAAGGGCCAGTTGAAAAAGTGCTAGAAGCCAAGACCCTTGAACATGTGTTTAATATTCCCTGTCGAATTCGCCGCGACGACCTCACCCAAAACCTGCGCGTCGACTTTTATCCCCCTGATGAACAAGAACATCCCTTTATGCCAGAAGTCATGCAGTATCCAACTACGACTGACAGCGACCAAGGCCATTCGTCATGAACAATCGCTGGTCTTTTCTTATCTTGCTGGCTGTGCTTTCCCCCGTTATCGGCATCTTTTTTGGCGCCGCCGACTTGCCGCCCAAGGAGCTGTATCAATGCGTAGTAGGTCAATGCTCGACACAAATTAACTCCCTTATTTTCTGGGAAATTCGCTTACCTCGCGTGCTGGTTGGCTTTTTAGTGGGAGCTGGGCTTGCAGTGGCCGGGGCAACCTTGCAAAACATTACCCGCAATGGCCTAGCAGACCCATATTTATTCGGCGTCGTCTCTGGCGCGGGCCTTGGTGCAAGTATTGCCACCCTGCTGTTTGATAGCCAAATTGGCGAAACCTTAACAATTTTTGGCATGCTGCCAGACGTCTCGTTCTCTATTGCCTTGCCCGTGGCCGCATTTTTAGGGGCCGTATTTGCAGTGACCTTGGTGCAAGCGCTGGCCGCCACCTCTTTTGGCGGGCGTGGTGAACACATGTTACTCGCAGGCGTTGCCGTCTCATTTATGCTCAGTGCCCTGAGTCACTTTTTATTGTTTTTGGGCGATCCTTTTGCGGCCAATAAAGTGATCTTCTGGCTCATGGGCAGTCTTGCTCGCACCGAATTGTGGTATGCGTGGATCATGCTCCCCGTTGTGATGGGCAGCGTGCTTCTCCTCTTACTATTTGGCCGACGCTTAGATGCCTTATTATTGGGTGATGAAAATGCCAAAACCCTAGGTATCAATGTTACGGCCATTCGCTTAATGGCGTTAGCAATATGCGCCGCTTTAACCGCTTGTATCGTAGCGTATTGTGGCGGCATCGGGTTTGTGGGGCTCATGATCCCCCACATAGTGCGGCGCTGGGTTGGCGTGACAAGCCGCGCACTTATTTTGGGCTGTGTATTGATAGGGGGAAGCTTTATGGTGCTAGTAGACATTATTGCCCGCTCAGCCTTATCAGACCAAGAAATCCCAATCGGCATTATCACCTCAGCCATAGGCAGCGTGTTTTTCTTACTGGCCATTCGTCAACGCCAAACATGAACGCGACGCAAGCCCAAGGCAAATCAAAACTGAAACTGAATCACACACTAAAACAGGAGTGGAACAACAGCTATGCTAGATGAAGATGTAATAGCAGCGCCAAAGGCAACAAATTATCCACAACAGGCACCAAGGACGAAACAAAAGATGCCACAACAAAACACAACTTCCACGTCTGTATTCGAACAGGCATATTGGCAAATCGCCGCTGTCGATAGCGCTTGTCTACCTAGCATAGACGAGCGAATTAATAATAAAACCAAACCTTTAGGCGCGCTGGGCCAACTTGAAGATCTCGCTCGCCAGCTTGCGCAAATTCAGCACCCGGCTCCTAAAGAGTCAAAGCCTATTGAGATCAATCGCCCTGTGATGCTCGTTTTTGCGGCAGATCATGGCATCGCGGCCCATAACATTAGTATTGCGCCGCCTGAAGTGACTCAACAAATGGTGCTTAATTTTCTTAATGGCGGCGCCGCCATTAACTGTTTTAGCAGCACCCTAGGCTGGAAAATGAAAGTCATTGATGCCGGTATGCTCAGCCCAATTGACGAAATCGCCCGAGCTTCAGCAAGCAATATGCTAATAGAGCAACCAATGGGCTCAGGCACCGCTGATTTTTCAACACAAGCTGCAATGACCCAAGACCAAGCAGAACAAGCTTTGCTTATGGGTGCGAAAGTAGCCACAGAGCAAATTGCCCAAGGCAGTAATGTACTGGCCTTCGGCGAAATGGGTATAGGCAATACCAGCAGTGCATCAGCGCTGTTGTCGCTCATTTGTGGCTTAAGCCCTGAGCGCACAACGGGTAAAGGCACAGGCATTAGCGATGACCAGCTCGCCAACAAGGTGCAACTCATCACAGATGCCCTAGAGCGGGTCAAAAACACTCACGGAACCAAAGCCTTCACGCCGCAAACCGCTTTAGCAGAAGTCGGTGGTTTTGAAATAGCGCAAATGATCGGTGCAATGCTCGCAAGTGCACAGGCAGGTAAAAGCATTTTAGTTGATGGTTTTATTGTCAGTGTGGCGGCCTTATTTGCCACCCGTATCGCACCTAAGGCACAAGATTACATGCTGTTTGCACACTGCTCAGCCGAGCATGCCCATCAGCAAGTATTGGCGCAATTAGATGCGCGGCCTTTATTGTCACTCGGTTTACGCCTAGGTGAAGGCACTGGAGCCGCCTTAGCATTACCCTTACTGCAGGCTGCCGCAAGTTTTTACAATGACATGGCCAGCTTTGAAAGCGCTGGCGTTACGGTATAAGCAGCCTTGATGCGCGCTTTAGCTATTTTACGCTTTAGCAATTACACGCTTTAGTAAAAAGTGTTTTAGTAAAAAACAGGGGCAACTAACAGGGCAAATTATGTTTCGATTTTTAAGGTATCAGTTCAATTTAGTGTTATTAGCCATAAGCTTTTTCACGCGCTTGCCTGTGCCCTTTTCACTCGATTACAGCCCGCAAAAGCTACATCAAGCAGGGCGTTATTTTCCTTTAGTTGGCTGGTTACTCGCTGCCCTGCTCAGCGCTTTTTATTGTTTTGCTATCGGCTATTTTGGGGTAGCAGTGACTGTGTGTTTGCTCATGATCCTTAGTTTGGTGCTAACCGGCGCCCTACACGAAGATGGCCTAGCCGATACCGCGGATGGCTTTTGGGGCGGGCATACCGCTGCGCGCAAATTAGCCATAATGAAAGATAGCCAAATCGGTACATATGGCACCTGTGCGTTGATCTGTTTGCTACTTACCAAGTTTATTCTGCTTAGCACGTTAGCTGTGAACCAGCAGCTGCTGCTTGCACTGGCCATTGCCTATCCTTTGTCTCGCGCATTGGCGATTTCTCATGTGCAGCACCTAGCTTACGCACGACAAAATAACGACCCCAGCAAAAGTGCAGCACTTGCCCAGCCCATGCAGCCCCGAGTGTTACTGTGGCTGGTAACAAGTAGCCTACCGGGTTTACTGTTTTTAACGCTGCCCAGTGCCATCATTATTTTGCTCAGTGGCTGCGCCTTACGCTTAGCCCTTAAACACTGGTTTCACAAACACATTGCAGGCTATACCGGTGATTGCTTGGGGTTTGCACAACAAGTACAAGAGCTCCTTATTTACCTGTTGCTGATAGCAACGTTACCCAAGGTGATGAATGAGCACATTTTCGCGCAGTTGTTTTAAAAGGGGCAATATGCAAACCATTCGAATATTTTGCATACAGGTAAAATCTAGCGGCCAACGTCAGCTTAATTGGAGGGCATGTTAATGCTTCATTTTATTATCGGTGGTGCACGCTCTGGCAAATCAAATTATGCCTTAGAGCAAGCGTTAGCCCTGAGCCAACAATCGGGCAAAAATGTCACTTATGTAGCCACTGCTACCGCCACAGATGCAGAGATGGCCAAACGAATCGCCCGCCATCAACAAGAGCGGCCAGCACACTGGAGCTTAGCCGAAGTCCCCCTAAATTTAACCGAATACATCGAGCAATATTCTGATGAAAAACGAGTGGCTGACAGTGAGCCGCCTATTTTAGTTATCGACTGTTTGACCTTGTGGCTCAACAACCATTTGTACCACCAGCCAGAGCAAGATTTCAGCATGTTATTTCAGGGGTTTACTCAAGCGATTCGTGCCAGCAAAGCAAGTATCATTATGGTGGCTAACGAGGTGGGCTTGGGCATTATTCCTATGGGGGAAGTGACACGGCAATTTGTTGATCAAGCCGGTTGGCTGAACCAAGCTGTGGCCAGCAATGCAGATCACGTCACCTTTGTTGCCGCGGGTTTACCCATGGCATTAAAGCGCCCTTAAGGTGAGTAATAACCAGATGCACGCTACCCCAACCACCTTCAATTTAATGCGTCATGGTCAAGTAGACGGCCCAGCCGCACTGTATGGCAAAACCGACGTTCCACTTAGCCAACAGGGTTTACGCGCCATGCAAGCCCAAGTGCAACACTTACCAAATGCAGACGTGATCATCAGCTCTCCTCGTTTGCGCTGTCGGCTTTTTGCCGAAACCTTAGCTCAGACTTTATCTGCGCCGCTTATTATTGAAGATGCATTGCAAGAGTGTGATTTTGGCTTGTATGACGGCATCGCATTTGATGATTTAACCGATCAATGGCTTGAGTTAAACGACTTTTGGCGCAACCCAATGCAATCAACCTTACCCGAAGCAGAACCACTGGAAGCATTTCATCGCCGCGTTCACCAGTGCTGGCAACGCTTAATCAGCCAGCATCAAGGCAAGAACTGCCTAGTCATATGTCACGGCGGGGTAATACGCCAAATATTAGCATCTGTACTGGCCGGCGATTGGCAAAGCCCTAATTGGTATACCGCGTTGCAAATCGGTTACGCCAGTGTGTCTCGCATCTCAATTGCAGAATACCAGCACGCCACCCCTGTGGTGAATTTTATCGCCAAACCGCCTTATAATGAGCTGCCCCTATGACACATAAAACCGCCACCATTATGATCCAAGGCACCACTTCGGATGCGGGCAAAAGTATGCTGGTCGCAGGGTTTTGCCGCTGCTTAAAAAACCACGGCTGGAACGTCGCCCCGTTTAAGCCACAAAATATGGCTCTTAACAGTGCGGTTACCAAAGACGGCGGCGAAATAGGTCGCGCCCAAGCTGTGCAGGCCCAAGCAGCTGGTATCGAGCCAAGCGTTCACATGAACCCTGTGTTATTAAAACCCAGCTCAGATACAGGCGCACAGGTGATCATTCAAGGTAAAGCCGTATCAGACATGCAGGCCAAGAAATACCACGACTATAAACAAGTCGCTATGCAAGCCGTGCTTAACTCTCACCAGCGCTTAAGCGACGAATATGACGTGATAGTGGTAGAAGGCGCAGGCAGCCCGGCAGAGATAAATTTACGCAAAGGTGATATCGCTAATATGGGCTTTGCTGAAGCGGTTGATTGCCCAGTGATCATAGTGGCGGATATCGATCGCGGCGGCGTGTTTGCCCAACTGGTAGGCACCTTAGATTTACTGGCCGAGTCAGAGCGAAAGCGCGTTGTAGGGTTTGTGATCAACAAATTTCGCGGCGACATAAAACTACTGGAATCAGGCTTAACCTGGCTAGAAGAGCGCACCAAAAAGCCCGTGCTCGGCGTATTGCCATACATTCATAACTTACAACTCGCCGCAGAAGATGCCATTCAAGCCGAACAAAATATTGATGAAGAAAACATACGAATTCACATATGTGTACCGGTATTTAAACGCATCAGCAATCACACCGATTTTGATATGCTACGGGTGCACCCTCAGGTAAAACTCACCTTTGTGGCCCAAGGTAGCCCTATTCCCCCTTGTGATTTAATTATTCTGCCTGGTAGCAAAAATGTGCGCACCGACTTGGCGCTACTTAAAGAGATGCACTGGGATAAAGCACTTCAGCGACACCTTCGCTATGGCGGTAAGGTATTGGGCATTTGTGGTGGTTATCAAATGTTAGGCCACACTATTGCCGACCCACATGGTGTAGAAGACACACCGGGCACCAGCAAAGGCCTTGGTTACTTACCCATTAACACCGAATTACACCCTCAAAAGCAGCTTACCCACAGTCAAGGTAACTTGTTGCTAACGTCAGGCGAGCCGGTGCCAATTCACGGGTATGAAATTCATATTGGCACCAGCACCCGTGCTGAAAATGCCAACCCATTGATCTTATTAAACAACGGCGAGTATGAAGGCTGTATCAGCGATGACAACCAAATCCTGGGCAGCTATTTACACGGCTTATTTGATTCGCCACAAGCCTTACAACACCTACTTGCCTGGGCAGGCGCTAACACCGAACTTGCCGAAGATTATAGCGCCCAGCAAGAGCACGAAATAGCGCGCTTAGCGCACGTATGCCAAACCCATTTAAACTGGGACGCCATCAATAACATTATTCATAATCAATTTGCCGCGCCAACACATTCTGGCGCGACCACTGACAGCAAAGCAGGAGTACAAACTCATGTCTGATAATCACGCAAACGACAAACAAGATGACAACAGCCGCCATAAGGCGCGCATGCAACAGCAAAAAGCCAAAGTAGATGAGCGCATTGCCAATGCCCAAGTAGAAAAAGGGGTATTGATCGTTATTACTGGTAACGGTAAGGGTAAATCCACCTCTGGTTTTGGTACCGTTGCTCGAGCCGTAGGTCATGGCTTAAACGCGTCTGTGGTGCAATACGTAAAAGGCACTTGGCCTTGTGGCGAGCGGGATCTACTTGAAAAGCTAGGCGTAGCGTTTCATGTTATGGGCACAGGTTTCACCTGGGAAACCCAAAACAAAGAAACCGATATCGCCGCAGCACAAAAAGCATGGGAATTTAGCAAAGCATGCTTGCAGGACCCATCCATCGATTTGCTACTACTAGACGAAATCACCTACATGCTGACGTACAAGTACATTGACCTAGACGATGTGTTAGCAGCACTTGAAAATCGCCCTGTGAACCAACACGTGGTGATCACTGGCCGCGCCTGTCACCGAGCGGTGATTGAATTAGCCGATACAGTAAGTGAAGTGCGCCCCATTAAACACGCCTTTGAAGCGGGAATAAAAGCGCAAAAAGGAATCGACTGGTAATGGTAATCTCATGGCCCACTAGGCTAACCACCTTATGTCTTTGTGCTTTTACCTTCAGCGCTTTTACTTGCAACATTGCACATGCCCTTGACCAAGTTGCAACAAGCGAAATAGCTGACATAGCAGAATCAGCAACGCCCAGAGCTGCGAGCACGGAGAGTCAAGGCCATCAAGCGAACGGCGGCGACGACGAAGGGCGCCAAGGGAATGGTGAGAGGCTCAGTGAAAAGAGCGAAGATCAACACACAGGCCAAGCAAAACCGGCTAAAAGCGCCACCATCAGGTTAGCCGAAAGTGATGCTATATTTCAGGAAATAACCGCACTTAACAAAGAAAAGAGGCAAAAACTGCGCATTATTGCGCTAGCGCCGCATATTGTTGAATCAATGTTTGAAGTCGGCGCAGGTCAACAAATTATCGCTACTACGGCTCACGCGGATTACCCAGAAGCTGCCAAAGACATTCTACAAATTGGTAATTACGCACGCCTGCAAATTGAAAAAATAGTGCAACTGCAACCTGATGTCGTTATTGCTTGGAAAACCGGTAACCCAGGTGATGATCTATCGCGCTTGAAGAAGTACAAGGTGAAAGTGATATATTCTAACCCGACCACTTTGTCACAAGTGGCAGATGAACTACTCATGCTCGGCCAGTTGACTGGGCGTGAAACGGCTGCAGAACAAGCCGCAACTGCGTACACTACGCAGCTAAACTCCCTTAAAACGCGCTATGCTCAGCAAGCCCCAATACGCACGTTTTACGAATTATGGTCACGCCCGCTGCGTACAGTGGCCAATAATGCTTGGCCGCAACAACAGTTGGCCCTTTGCGGAGCACAAAATCCTTTTGCACATGCTAATGATGATTACCCGTCAGTTGGTTTAGAGCAGGTATTGGTGACCTTACCTCAGGTGATCATACAGCCAACCCAACACGCAGCCGATACGCCTGATGCGTTAAATTGGGCCAAGTGGCAACATATTCCTGCAGCGCAAAATGGCTTTATTTTTCATCCCAATGCCGACAAAGTGCACCGCATGACAAGCCGCATGCTGGACGAAGTAGCGCTTATGTGCGAGCAAATCGATAAAGCTCGGCAGTTTTACCAGGCCGATACGCCTGTCAGTGAATGAGTTGAGGGAAACATGCAAAGCTTAAAAGAAATGGGGCCAACGCAAAGAATGCGCATCTTGAGAAAAGCCTAGGTTGTATGTCTTCCTACTCTAATAGCAGTAACATAATACGCTTTTATCTTTGCCGACATGGGCAGAGTGAGTTTAATGCCTTAGGGTTATTACAGGGGCACTTAGAAAGCCCGCTAAGCTCCTGGGGTATAACTCAAGCAGAATCTTTGGCCTTAAAAGCGAAGCAGTGGGAGATTGACCATATTGTAAGTTCGCACCTTGGCCGCGCCCAACAAACCGCCCACATTTGCGCCGAGTTTATCAATAAAGCAGTACACCATTTACAGCTAATTACGCCCCAGAGCACTGCGGATCTAGCCGAACGACATTTAGGTGCTTGGCAAGGCAAAGCAGTTGCCCAGTTGGCTGAGTTTCACCAATTTAATACACTTTGCTACCAACAAACGCACCTCACCCCGCCCAACAGCCTTGAGCCAGATGAGAAGCGTGAGCGAGTAAACAGCCTTGAGCGAGATGAGCAGCGTGAGCGTTTAAACAGCCTTGAGCCAGATGAGAAGCGTGAGCGCATAAACAGCCAAGAAAAAAGCGAAAGCACAGATACCGTGCGCCAGCGCATGCAAAACGCACTGCGTGATATCGCTCAAATGACCGAGTTGCATACACGCTCTTCATCAAGCGAATTAAATGTGCTGGTTATCAGCCACGGCGACGCACTTGCCTGCTTGATGAGCCAATTCACCCAGCCCGTGTTACTCAAAAATACCCAAGGCATGCTGCTCACTTATCAAAATGGCACGTTAGAATGGGGCGGCCTCATTGATTGACTTTGTAGCTGACGGGGCAACTTATTTCGTCGCAAGCGCAACGACCTTGCTCTGGGCATTTATGTCGTTTTCAAGCTTGGCTATCATAGGCGCGCAAATGCTTTTTGCTTTGCTTCTGGATAAACTGCTAGGCGAGCCAACACGCTTTCATCCCCTTGTGTACTTTGGAAGTTTAGCGAACCGGGTTGCAACAAAATATCATCCACCCACGCCGTTTGAAGCGGCGTTGCCGGACAATGAGGCGCCATTGAGCACTGAGGCGTCACCGGGTAAACAGCCTTCACAAGTAAGCAGCACAAAAGCACACAACAAGGCGCGCCTAAAAGGCACCTTGTGCTGGCTGGTGTTAGTTCTGCCCTTGCCTATTGTGATGTGGGTGCTCAACTATTTTGTAATGCAGTACGCCCAAAGCACTACCTCACTATTACTAACCGCCTTGGCCTGCTTAGTAAATGGCTATCTGCTGTACCTGACCATTGGCATGCAAAGCTTAAAAGAGCACGCAATGCAGATTTACCAGCCATTAGCACAAGGCGATATCACCAAAGCCCGCCATTTTACCGGTTATATTGTCAGCCGAGATACCAAAGCGTTAACGCCTAACGACATGAGCCGGGCCACTGTAGAATCGGTTTTAGAAAATGGTCACGATGGTGTCATCGCCAGTCTGTTTTACTTCGCGGTTGGCGGTGCGCCGCTGGCGGTGTTACATCGCCTTGCTAATACACTTGATGCGATGTGGGGTTACAAAACCCCTCGTTTCCTACATTTTGGTTGGTGGTCAGCCCGAGCCGACGATCACTTAGGATGGTTAAGTACCTATTGCACATCAATACTGTATGTTCTAGCGGCCTCGCCCCCTTTTCGCTTCAAGCATTTAAGCCGAGCATGGCAACAAGCGAAAGGCTACAAAAGCAAAAATGGAGGGCGATGCATGGCAACCGGTGCAGGCGTATTGCACTTCACCCTAGGTGGTATATCACAATATCAAGGCAAAACAGTTCACAGCCCAGTGTTGGGGCACGGCAAAGCGGTAGCGTTAGCGGATATCCCCCGCAGTATTGCTCTGGTCAATCGCAGCGCCTGGTTACTAGCAAGTGCCCTGCTGCTTCTTGGCATTATTATGCAAACGCTCTTTTAATTAATACCATTCCACGTTAATAAGTGATCACTCAGCGAGAGTTTAAAAGGGCTTAAACAAGGCGCATGACTGAATGAATAGTTGTTCTCTTTCGAAGTCATGCAACGCAGTGTAAGCCCTTTTAAAACTCGCCTACAAGGAATGCCCCAGCGGCTTTTGCTCTGCGTTCTCACTATTTGAAAGGGAACAACCATTACTACATAGCGACGCCTTAATCAAAAACCGCTGGACGCATTCTGAGGCGGTCACTTATTAATGCGGATTGGTATAAGTACATTTTTATGGATAAAAATATGACATTGATTACGACCCCATCAGCACAAACCTCAGCGCCTAATACCTTACAAGAGCAAGCCTTAGTGCATGGCGGGCAACTGAGCAATATGGCGCGGCGTTATCAAATTGAAGAGAAAGACTGGCTTGATTTATCCACCGGTATTGCCCCGATAGCTTACCCTGTCGGCATACTCCCCAGCGCTTGTTGGCAGCGGCTACCACAACACAATGAGCGGCTATTGCAAGCTGCTCGTCGCTATTATCAAACGCCAAATGTGCTCCCTACTCCTGGTAGTCAAAGCATCATTCAAATGTTACCGCAAATTTGTAGCACTCAAGGGTTTGCGTGCAGCAAGGTATGGCTGCCAAAAGTGGGCTATCAAGAACATCGAAAGGCATGGCAAAAGGCGGGCTACCAAACTATTGATTACACCGATATCAATGAACTTGATCGGATAAAGCCCAAGGATATTGTATTACTGATCAACCCAAATAATCCCACGGGAGCGTTATATTTAAAAGAACATGTATGCCAGTTGCTTGAAGAGATCCACAGCAAACAAGGCTTATTGATCATCGACGAAGCCTTTATGGATGCCACTGGGCAACAATCCATGGCTCAAGAACTCGGGCGGCGTAACCGTGCTATGTCAAACCGTGCGCTTTCAACAGAAACTAGCAGCTCAAGTGACTATGCCCACAATACGGATAAAAGCGATGCATTGATTATCCTGCGCTCCGTGGGCAAGTTCTTTGGTTTAGCCGGTGTTCGCTTAGGGTTTGTGCTAGCGAGTGAGTCTTGGCTCAGTGCTATGTCTTCCTCTTTAGGGCCATGGGCGGTTAGCGGGCCAGCGCAATTTGTCGGTGAACGGGCATTAACTGACTATCGCTGGCAAGAAGAACAATGCATTGTACTCACGCGGTTAAGCAGCGCGTTAGAAACCGTATTAACTCAAGCTTTCGCTCAACCAGTGCACGGTACCAGCCTGTTTAAAACCGTACGTACGCCCCAAGCCCCAGCTATTTTTGAAGCCTTATGCCAACAAGGTATTTACGTACGCCTCTGTGATGAAAAAGATGCCCTGCGCTTTGGTATCCCTCACGAACAAGGCCTAAAACGACTGGAAGATACGTTACATACTGCGCCTGTGCAGCAGCTACTTTTACCGTGTTCCTAGCAAGAGCAAAAGCCGCTGGAGCAATTCTTTCAGACAAATAGAAAAAGGGCTAACACTGCGTTGCGTGACTTCGAAAATAGAACCATTATTCGTTCAGTCATGCGCGTGTTTACGCCCTTTTACACTCTCGCAGAGTGATCACTTATCAACCTAAAATGGTATTACTTGTCGTCGTATTTTATGTATTCAAAGTCATGAGCTGAGTCAGACATGTTGAACGAATACATCTCTGATAACACATGAATTCTGAAGTCTCTTTCCACGACGGCTTTCCATGGGCGCACACAAATATAATGGGTTAAGCGGCGACAAGAGCGACTCTTTTTCATAATACCTTTGGCAATCTCCCACGCTCGATCAACAATATCTTCACGCTCAACCACTTCATTAACCGCACCGAGTTCTAAGCAAGTTTGCGCGTCCATCGCTTCACATGTCAGCATCATGTAATTACCGCGCTTAACCCCAAGAATTTCTTGTAAACATAAGCCCATACCATCTCCTGGCACATGGCCGCTGTCCATACCGAAATGATCATCCTGCAAAACGAAGTCAGGAGTACATAGGGTAATGTCACTCATCATGCACATTTCCCAGTGAATCCCTTTACCATTGATAGCGGCGATCGTCGGGATCTCAATATCGTTTATAAAGTTCTCAACGATTTTCAGTGTATCGTAAATTTGTACGTTGTATCTTTGGTCTTCATCTGGTGATTGCTCAACTTCAGCGAACGATTCGGTATCCCATTCGTTGATCCACTTATCATCTGTTGAAGTCAAAATAAGCACTTCATTTTCTTTATCGTGACCGATGACAGTCCATAACTCTGCTAGCGCATGGTGAAATTGGTAACTCCATTTTACTGGGCCATTCTTGGTGTGCATTTTCACTTCAAGAATGCCGTTTTCACGCTTAAATTTAAAAAAATCTTTAAACTTTTCGCTGTATTCTTCCAATTTAGGTACTTGATAATATTGATTAATCGCCATGATGTTTACCTTCTATGTTCATTAATTCGTTTATGATTAGCTCAATTGCTGCTTCGCTTTTTCCACTAAAAAATTACGTAAATTTTGTTTCACTTGTTCTGCGCTTTGTGGCGTCCACTGCCTGAAACCTTGTCCGGTTTTCATCCCTAAGCGGCCATTGGCCACATTATCCACCAGCAAGGCTGGCGGCTGAGATGTGTTGTCTAGCGTAGGAAATAAGGTTTTATAGATATCTAATGTTAAATCCAGCCCCACCAAATCAGATTGCTCAAGAGGGCCCAGCACTGCCAGACGCTGGCCAAACCCGTGCTTTACAACATCATCAATGGTTTCAGCATCACACACTCCCGCTGACACCAAAGCAATGGCTTCGCGTTTCATCGCATGTTGTAAACGGTTGCCTATAAAGCCCGGAATATCCCGTTTCACATGTACCGACTTCATCCCAACGCTGTTGAGTAATTCGATGCATGTAGCAATAACGGCCAAACTGCTTTGATCCCCTTGTACCACTTCGACCAAGCGCACAAGGTGCGGGGGGTTCCAGAAATGGGCACCAACGATGCGTTCAGGGTGACTTATCCCTTGGGCAATATCCGAAATAGGGATCGCCGAGGTATTGGTGGCTAAAATGCAGTCTTTTGATGTGTGCTTTGCCAATTCATTAAAAATGCTGCGTTTCACCGCGAGCTTTTCAGGGCCCGCTTCAATCACGAGATCCGCGTTAGCCACTGATTGGGCAAGATCAGTGAAAGTAGAAAGCCGCGTAAGGGCATCACTAGGCAAACCGAACAACTGAAATATCTCAGCGATTTTCGTCGGTGCTTGCGACAGAACGTCTTCATTTGGGTCCAGTAAACTCACCTGATAACCAGCAGCAAGAAATATCTGCGCTATGCCGTGCCCCATCAAACCGGCGCCCACAACAGTAATGTTTTGAATATTACTCATCGTCATTAACCCGCTGTAAAGCCGCCGTCCACATACATTATTTGCCCAGTGCAGAAATTCGAGGCCGGTGACAGTAAATAAATCGCCATACCAACCAAATCTTCAGCCTCACCCAAGCGCCCTAAAGGCAAGCGTGAAAGTGAGCGTTGTTTGGTGGCTTGGCCCAGTTCATTGTCTTCATCGAACATCCAAGCGGTCAGTTTTGAACGAAAGACCGTAGGCGCGATAGCATTGACATTGATGCCATGTTGGCCCCATTCGGTAGCCAGCACCTTGGTTAACATGTCAGTAGCGCCTTTTGAGGTGCAATAGCCGGTATAGCCAGAAATATTGCCATGGCGGCCACGCACTGATGACACCATAACGACTTTGCCACCTTTGAGTTTATTCTCAATACGCCAAGTTCCGTAGGCTTTCGCCATAAACCAATTACCACGTACGTTGGCATCCATTACGGCCTGCCAATCTTCATAGTCTTGCTCATGAATAAAACCTGCTTTGTTGTATCCAGAGCCGATGAACATTAATTCAATGCTGCCATAGGCCTCAACCGCAGCGTTGATCATAGCGTTTGCATCGTCTAAGGAATCTGGACGACGGTTGATGGTTTGTACTTCACCACCCACGCTGCGACATTCTTGTGCCACGCTTTGCAGCTCTTCATTATTGCCCGCCACCAGCGTTAACTTAGCGCCAAGAGATGAAAGAGCGATGGCCACTGCGCGACCAAAGGCACCAGATGCCCCCGTGATCAAGGCTGATTTGCCTTTAACATCGAATAACGACAAAGGGTTTTTTAAGGGTTCTGAAATCATGGGAGCACCTATTAGCTATTGGACACAATGACCAACATGGTCACCACCTGGTTAGTTCTGTTTTCAACTGAGCGTTCTTCGTTGTAACCAATGACACAAGAATCTAATTTACTCAGCTCTGTGGTGACTTCTCTGTCTCCCTCTTTGGTCAAGATAGTGGCCTGACCGTCGAGTACGACATACACTTTTTCATTCGGTGAAGATGACCAATTGCATCCTCCGCCGGGTAAAAAGTAAGACAAGCTACAGGAGAAATTCTCAAGCTTACTGGCCTCTAGCCCCTGAAGGCGTAGCGCCGAAACATCCCAATGCAATTTAGCTTCATAGGGCTTTGCATCGTTAATTTTAGTTACCTGCATAATCTTCTCCTGTGTCTATTGTGAATGACTGCTCTGGGTCAAGTAGCGCTACCAAACGAATGCCGCAGCCGTCACCACCGGGCCAGCGCCATGGGTAACACATGAAGGTGCACCGCTTGCCGGTAATTTTGTCGATGTCACCGCCTACGTTCTCAATGCCTGGAATTCCCGCGGCTAGCAACGCTTTATGCGACGGCTCCCAGTGAGGGAAATCTTTCATCACATCACGGCCGGTTTCTTCTTTATATTCTTTAAAAAGATGGTGATGTGTGGGGCCCGGGCCATGATCGACCAGCTTAGTGCCCAAAGGATGATCTAAGGCTTGTACATCAATACCTAACAGCTTGATTTTCTTCTCAACCAACCACTCTGCGCCCTCTTTATAAAGGCCGGGGCTGTATTGAAAGTACTCATCGTTGTCGCCTAAGTTTTTGTGGCTACCGGTATTGATAATCACTATGTCGTTTTCACGAATTTTAGGTCGCGCGTTCTCTAAATCCTCGGGCGTGACCACCCCCCATTTGCCTTTAGGGATAGAAACTACAACACCGGTACCAAAGAAGCGCCATGGTTCAAATGAATCGATGTCAGGGGCGTTTTCCGTCACATGTATAGGGGAATCCATATGTGTCCCCCGGTGCATAATCCCTTCCCACTCCATGACTTGGCAGCCATGCATGGCGTGAAACTGATGACTGGTAACGGATATGCCTTTTGGGCTTGAAGGCCACTGAGGCATACCATGTCCCCAGCGGTTACTTAAATCAAAATACTGTAAACCTTTATCTGATGCTGACATAACAGCTCCTCCTGAATTAATTGTCACCGGTTTCGATGCGATATTTGCCATTTGGATCTGATATGGCCATTAGGCGCACCACGCAGGCATCACCTTCATTCCAGCGCCATGGCATGGCATGAAAAGTACAGCGCTTGCCAGTCACTGTATTTAAGTCGCCACCAACGTTTTCGATGGTCGGAATACCATGTTTGAGCAGCAACTTATGGGCAGGGATCCAATCGGGATAGTCTTCACTGGCCTTACGCCCCGTTTCTTGCTGGTATTGAGGGGCAAGACGCTTCATGGTAGGGCCATTTCTATGTTCACCTAATGAGGTAGCAAGGGGGTGGTCAACTTGTGGGGTATCCACACCCACCATTTTGACTTTTTTGTCGACTAACCACTGTGCAGCTTCTTCGGATAAACCCGGGGAGTGGCCGAAATACTCTTGGCTATCAGCGTAACGTTGATGCCAGCCAGTATTAATAAGCACTATGTCGTCTTCTTTTAGGTATTTTGCACTCGGCTCAAGATCCTCAACGCTAATCAGTTGCCATTTTGATTTCGGGATTGACAACACTATGCCTGTGCCCCAGAAGCGGTTTAAATCCAGCTCACCCACACCTTTTCCGCCTTGAATAAGATGGATCGGCGCATTTACGTGAGTCGAGGTATGAAAGGTTGTTTTGAATTTTTGGCTCATTACGCCATGCTTAGCATGGTTTACTGAGCGATAAAGAATGAGTTCATCAAAACCAGGTAAAACAGGTTGGTTATGTTCCCATGGGTGGCTCAGTTCAACGAATTGAAGGCCGGTTGTTGGTTCGGTTCGCACTGACATTTTTTTGTTCCACTTTTTCTTTGTGTGAAACGAGTATTGCACGGGATTTTTCGCTATTCGACATGGGTGTCTCAACTATTAAAACACTCAACGAATATAAATGGTTTTTGTTTTTGTCCTACTAAATACTAGCTCTATCGGAAAATATTTATGGCCAAAACCGAAGAGGAAACAGAATGAAAAACACTCTTACACCCAGCGAATTATTTAGTTTAAAAGGTAAATCTGCACTCGTGGTCGGCGCCTCAGGCGCATTAGGTGGGGCAGCGGCCCATGCCTTGGCTGCAGCGGGTGCAAACTTGACATTAACTGGCTCAAATAGTGAGACACTAAAAAGCCTAGCGCAGGAAATGGAGCACTACGGTGTTTCAATAACTGTGCACATCGGTCGTCCTGAAACACAAGACGATGCTCAGGAGATGATAAACACTGCTACACAATCCTCTCCTTTAGACATAGTAGTATGCGCATCAGGTACCAGTGTTGTTAAACCCATTACCGATATGCAACCTGGCGAGTTTGATAAAGTCATGGATGCCAACGTTCGTCAGTCATGGCTAGTATGCCGCGCAGCTAGTAAAGTGATGATTGAACAAAACCGCGGCGGCAAAATGATTTTAGTGTCATCGGTTCGTGCTCATTTTGCCACGCCAGCTGGCACATCCGCCTATGGTACGTCGAAAGCCGCCATTAACATGTTGACGCGTTCTTTAGCGGTTGAGCTTGGCCCTCACAATATTTGCGTGAACGCCATAGCCCCGACGGTATTTCGCTCTTCACTGACAAGCTGGCTGTTCGAACCTGAATCAGCTGATAAACGTCAGCAAGTGCTAAACCGAATTCCTATTGGACGCCTTGGTGAGCCAGAAGACTTTAATGGCATATTCATGTTTCTGGCATCGCAGGCATCAAACTTAATCACAGGTGAAATCATCAACATAGATGGTGGCTTTTCCTGTAACTAATACCAATTCCAATCAATAATTAACCACTTAGCGAAAAGGGCAGTATCTCACTGCCCGTCGCGACCTTTGTATTGTTATTCCAATTCCATTAACGCTTTCATTTCGAACAAAGGTGTATATCGTTGTTAACGTAAAATCCCCAAACGCACTAACTCAGGCACCACCTTTACTTTAAAGGCCGGTAAGCTTTGCTGAATGATATTTACAAACTCACCTTTGTTCAGTGGTTGCCCATTCGGGCCGTGAAACGCATTGCGTAAATCGCCGAGCTTCTCCCATGCGCTCCCAACGTCGCCAATTACCAGCGCCCACAAATACAACCTATCTTTGATCGGCAACAGTAAGCGAGAGCCTATGGTTGAAGAAGCAAACGGGCGTCCGTGTTCAAGATGAATATCTTGTTCAAGCATAAGCCGATTCAAAGCCGAGGGCATGCTAAGTGCAGAGCCTTGCTTATCTGTTTTTTGCAAAGGCTGCGCCAGCGATACAATCCGCGTCGCTAACAGTTGGCTAAAAAGTCGGTTTATTGTGTCATCCGTTAGCCCTACAGCATGAAAATGCTTCGTTAGCTCAGCAAACGTCTGACAATCTCGCCCTTTATTCAGCTGGGAAATATGTGTTCGAGTAATTAAATTCGCCCCAGGAAATTGCTTCAACACAAACGCCACGTTTTGATCATCTAAGGCGCCAGGGGCAATATAAAATCCGTAATCTTGTAAACGCGTTATCAGCGGTATCGAATCTGCATACTCACCTTTGAGGTAAATATCTTTGCGCTGGGCAACGTTCCATGCGACGTCCTGTAATAGCTGCTGGCTCGTGATAGATAACTCAGTGGCTGTTTTAGGCTTAGGTAAATGGGCTGATAGCTCAGCTAAATTATGCTGCAACCCCGCACTGCCCAAAAAGCTAAACCCTTTTTCTGCTAAAGATGAGATCACATCGGCGCTCCAAAGGCCATGCGGCTGCATATTCAATACTTCATGCGCTTCATCTTCTGCTGGGTTCGCTAGAATACTCGATAGCCTTTGATTAGCCTGCTCATTTTGCTCGAAAAACTGCCCTCCCCCATCGCGAATAGCCGATAGCAGGTGACTAGCACCGGTTAGTTTATCTGCGCTGTTGCCAGCAAATTGACCCGATAACTTCTGGATCATTTGATATAACGGCGCAGTTTGTGCGCCCCCTGGCATGGCCGAATAATCTAGGTAAAACAGTCCGCCTGGGCGAACAAGCTGCTCAGCAGCATCAAGTAATTGCGCTTGCCGCTGTGCATCTAACCAAGAGTAGACACCGCTGACAGTGCAAATATCGAACGGCTGAAACCCTGATGGGGCTAAATTAGCAATATCACCTTCGATAAATTGCACATTCGTTAACCCGGCTTGTCGGGCCAATTCACTTGCTTTCGCAATATGTGCCGGATTGATATCGATACCGACGAACTCCGCTTGTGGATAAGCGTCTGCCAGTATCGACAATGTGTGACCGTTGCCACACGCAATGTCTAAATAGCGAAATGAGCCATTGATGTTAACGCCGTTATACCCACATAGCATCGCTGCCGTACAAATATGCACTGGTGTCTGCAATGCACCAAAATCAGAGTTAAACTCTACGTCTTGGGTATATTTCGCTCCCATCAAATCACTCCTTTTTTATCGTTATCAACACAACTACATCTCAGCTACAAAGCAGTTTCTAACCAAGGTTTTCTGGTTTCTGCCTTACGAACATTGTAGTCAAACAGCCCATGGGCATCTAAAAACAAAGATTCTGGAGGCGGCCCCTTCGCCGCTTTTGAGGGTAAATGAGGAAGCAAGGTTAGTTCAGACATTAATTGAGCCACTAGCTCAGGGTGCTCCATCGCAACGTCGCTGTGTTCAAATTCGTCTTGAGATAAATTGAATAAATGTTTATTACCTTTTGCATCAACAATTAATTTCCACGGCCATTGATAAACGGCTTTTTGCTTAGCTGTTCCCACTACAACTTCACGTTTAAACGTTTTCTCTTGCGCTTCTTTAAGATTAACGAACTGGCTAACACCATCAAAGTCATTAGGTTGATAATCGATGTTTGCAGCCTCAAGTAAAGTGGGTGCCCAATCTTGGGTAAACATTGGCTGGGTCATGGTTTTACTTTGAAGCTGTGCAGGCCAGCGAATTAGCACCGGCACCCGAACACCTCCTTCGTACACACTGCTTTTCCCTCCTTGAAGTGAGCCATTGTTTGCCCCTGCTTCTAAATTTCCTCCATTGTCACTCATAAATACCACTATGGTGTTCTCGGCTATGCCTCGTTTGTCTAACGCCGCTAATACTTCACCAATGTCTTGGTCAACGTCTGAGGTCATATCAGCAAACACTTGCCTGTCCTTTGACTCAAATCCTGAATAGTCATTTATAGCGTTAGGCACATATTGCAGTGGGGTGTGGGGCGCACTGTACGATAAGTACATAAAGAAAGGCTTGTCCCCTTTAAAATGAGTGATTTTATCAATCGCCTTTGCGGTCAATAACTCAGTAACAAAGCCTTCTTCACGAAGTGATGTATCATTATTTTGCCAATCCAGACCACCAAAATACACATGGGTGTAATAGTCAACAAAGCCCCCTAAAAAACCGTAAAAGTCATCAAAACCACGGTTATGCGGCATGGCGCTTCTCTTCGCCATGCCTAAGTGCCATTTGCCCACCATCCAGGTTTGATACCCTGCCTCCTGAAACCGCTCAGGCATAGTGGTCAGGTCTTCCGGTAACATGGCGTCGTTTTCCATCGGCCCGTCTATACCGAAATTAAGCGGGTTTTTGCCCGTCATCAGTGCCGCTCTTGTAGGGCTGCAAATGGGATAGGCATAACCGTGTTTAAGAGTGACACCCTGTGATGCTAAGTTGTCAATATTTGGGGTTTGTATCTGAGAACCTAAATACCCAACATCTCCATAGCCAAGATCATCGAGTAAGATGAACAATATATTCGGTGCACCGGTGGCTTGGTTATTTTCTTGCTTCGTAACCACAATTGATGAACCTGAGCCTTGGCAAGCCTGAAGTAAAAAGGCACAGCAAATGCCGATTAAATAATGTGTTTTTTTCATACTTATCATCCGAAATTTCGCCTAATTAATAAAAGCTGTAGCTTAAGTTAATGCCCGCCGTACGCGGTTGGCGAAGTCTAATACTGGTGTTGTATGACATGCCTGCAATTCGCCCATCAAAAAACCTAACTGCCCCTGCAGGCGAGTCTTCATCAAAGACGTTATTCACAAAGAGCTCCACTGACCACTCATCTGCACGCACGCCAGCGCGTAAGTTCACTAAAGAATAAGCAGGTAAATAGTCAGTATTGATTTGTTCTACATAGCGCTTTGAGCGGTATTGATAATCGGCGCGAGCATAGGCACTCAACCCGTTATCCAGTGGAACCGTGTAAGTGGCATTCAGTGCCGCTGTATATCGAGACAACATAGGTGGCGCATTGCCACCAATCGTTGCTGCGCAATTAAAAGGTGACGTTGACGTAGGAGCGACCCCGTAATCTAACGGTATAGGCGAGCAAGCATCCTCTTTGAACTCCAAACCGGTATACGCAAAACTAGTGCCTAAATCGAGGGCGTCAAAGGGTTGCCATTGGCCCTCAAACTCTAGTCCAAAGCCATCTAAGTCACCGGTATTTAAAAATAACCTTGAGAAGTAATCATCGCTTGCTGTACCTTCCAGAAACTCACCATCGGCAGGTGTCCAGTTTGCCGTTGCAGGCTGTACATATCCTTCCCAGTCCAAATAGTATGCTGCTAACGAATAACGTAAGTTATGCTCACGAATATTGCCTTTAATACCCAGTTCATAACTGAGTATTTCTTCTTCCTCGTAAGTCTGAAAAGCTTCTAAGTCATAATTTTCTTCATTCGCTGTTTGCACCAAAATCGGGTCTAGGGCATTGGCATTAAACCCCGCCGGGTTTGTACCTCTGGCGAGTTGCAGATAGACATTGTTTTCATCATTTAACTCATAACTAAGTGCAATACGAGGCTGAAAGGACTTGGTTTCACTGCTTGAGGTAATGTCATTTTCAACCCCCCTTGCTGCATTTGCTGGGTATTTTCCGTCGATTTCGTCGATTTGATAACGTCCTTCAAATGAGGCAGTAAGCTTGTCTGATATATCATAACCAAGGCTAAAAAAGACTCCCCTGTTTCTGGCACCTTCAGAGAATAAATCCATCACGGCGCCCGTTGAACGGTTGGCATATACCGTATTCAAATAATCATATTCATATAAAGAAGCCCCAACCAACCAATCAAAGTTACCGTCACTTGGCGAAGCCAAGCGTACCTCAGCGTACTTTTCATCACTTTTAGGAGAAGATCCAACATGAATGGTGGTCACATCTGAATAGGCATCGCGGTCGAACCACGTTTCACCTTCTTCATCAGTCATTGCACCTAGCGCGGTAAGGGTCAAACCAGAATCAAACTCGACATCAATCGAGCCCTGAAGACGGTCGCGGTCAATGCGAGTACCAGGGTCTAAAATGGGGTTGACCGGATGATCGAAGTTGAAATCAAAAACTAAAGGTACTGAGTCAACTTCTCCATTTATTACACAGGCATTGCTGCCGCCATTAACAACGCATAATCCGTCGCTATCAAGCGCATAGGGCTCTAGTTGATCTAAGTTTGCAAACAACACCGCTGGGTGATCATCATCAACCTCTTGGGTTAAATACATAAGCTCTGCTTTGATATTTTGAGTCGGGGTGTAAACGAACTTAACTGATGCGAGTGTGTCACTCGTACCGCCCAATTGATCCCCTGACGTTGTCACCCAATCACTTGGACCACCATAGTGCTTTGTCTCAGCCGTTGCCATCACAGCGAGTTTGTCGTCAATTAACCCACTGGACATAACTAAACTTAAGTTTCGCGTGTCATCCGTGCCAAGGGTGGCACGACCGTCAAACTCAAACTCCCCCAGGGTATCAGGATCCCGAGTAACATAGTTTATTGCGCCGCCAAAGGTAGAGCGCCCAAAGGCCGCACTTTGCGGTCCGCGCAGCACTTCAACATGCTCTAATCCCGCGAATGAGCTAATCCCTTGCGCACCAACGATTGGCATACCATCAACAAAGGTCGTTACTTTCGCACGAATAGACGAGTTTTCTGTCGATCCGACTCCCCGAATAGCCGGTTTGTTGGCAATTCGGCTGCCATCAGCATTGTTTTCAACACCGGGCATTAAAGCAAACAAGCTCGTGATATCGCTCACTCCTGCTTTTGCTAATGCATCTGAACTCATCGCACTTAAAGAAACCGGAACATCTTTAACTTCTTCGCCTCTTTTACGTGCAAAAACCAGTATTTTTTCAACATCAGCTTCAGTTGCTCCTTGCTCTGTCACTTGACTCGCTTCTTCTTGAGCATCTGCTGTTGCAAAAGGCAAACAAGGGCTTAATAGCAAGCCACAGATTGCAATATGAATAGGATGTTTTTTGAATTTATCATTATTTTCTAGGGTCATACATGCTCCTAAGTGCCGCATTGGCTACCGTATTTAACTTACATATAGATGTAATCAATTTGTTAAAATTAGGTTATGACCGCTTACACTTAGGGTCAATTAGGCTGTTTCAACTATTGCGACGACTTAAAAAGAATCCCTCCACCATTCATCCACGCATTTACACAAGCAATATGAAAGGTGTCTTACTATTCAAGACACCACCATTGAGTGCATTCTAGGACAAACCTACACTTATTAACGGTTTATTAACACTGTAATAATATAAGGCAGGTAACGTTAGATGAATAATCAAAATGTTGAACAGGTCAAGAATGTTGCCGTAATTGGTGCGGGCATAATGGGGGAAGGCATCGCTCAAGGGTTTGCTCAAGCCGGAATACACGTTAGCGTATTTGATAATAATCACGAGGCCTTAACTAGGTGCAAACAAAACATCGCTAATAATATTGATGCGTTTATTGACTACCAATTAGTTAATGAAAACAAAGATACCATCACCGCAAGAATTGAGTATTACCTAGTCAGCAACTTGGCTCAAGATCTTGCTAACGTTGATTATGTGATTGAAGTGCTCCCTGAGATACTGCCTCTCAAACGAGAGCTTTTTCAGCAGATAGATAACCTGCCAGATAATATTATTTTTGCTACAAACACCAGCAGTATGACGGTGTCTTCCATAGGCCAAGAGATGAAAAGTGCTCACCGTCTTATCGGTTTACATTATTTTAATCCAGCCCATATCATCCCTGCAGTCGAAATTCATACTGGCAATGCAACCTCAACGAATACCATTGATCTCACCCAGGCACTTATGACCAAGATTGGTAAAAAACCAGTATTAGTGCGCAAGGAAATACCTGGTTTTATTATCAATCGGTTAACTGGCGCCATGGAGCGAGAAATAGATTATCTACTCGAGCAAGGCGTTGTATCACCAGAAGACTTAGACACCGCTGTTAAGGCTAGCTACGGATTCAGACTCGCTTGTTTAGGGCCAATGGAAGCAGAAGATATGATTGGCCTTGATACTGCCGCTCGCGCCTCAGCTAATATTTTCCCTACGCTGAGTAATGCACTTGTCCCATCTGAACAACTCATTGAAAAAGTGAACAAGGGAGAAACAGGAATAAAATCTGGAACCGGCTGGTACCACTATCCTGACGACCAAAAAGCACAACAAGTAGCAAACAACAATCAGCGGTTACTTCGTCAGCTACAGCTTTTTCAACAGCAAAATTAACCTGATTTAGCCACATAAATGGAGAGATACCCGTGAAATTGATTACCTTTAGTGTACAAACACACTTAGGCACGCAGACCCGAATCGGTGCCTTGCTTGGTGATAAAGCATTAGATTTGAACTTTGCGTACGCTGCAATGTTGCATGATTCAGGCAAAACAGAACGCTATTACCCTTTAGCTGAAGCCCTTGTGCCATCCGACATGATCACGTTCCTACAAGGGGGCGAACAAAGCATGTCTGCTGCCAAACAAGCCATAGAATTTGTGCAACAGCGCCGCGCAAATAACCAAGCTTTACGAGGTCCCGACAAACAGATTTTACTCTATGCATTAAAAGATATTGAATTGCTCGCACCAGTAACAAACCCTGGCTCAATTCGCGACACCATCAGTTTTGAAACCCATGCTAAGAACTTCGAAAAACGTACTGGTAAACCGATCCCCGAACTGTGGTATCAGCAGCCCCTTTATTACAAGGGCAATACTCGTACTGTGGTAGGCCACAATACCGAAGTTCCCTGGCCAAACTACACAGAAAAGCTGGATTATGAACTGGAATTTGGCGTGTACATCGGCAAAACCGGCAGCAATATAAAAGCCGAAAATGCCCATGCGTATATCGCTGGCTATACCATTTTCAATGACATCAGCGCTCGGGATGTATTGCAAAAAGAAATCACCATGCTTCTTGGCCCCGCCAAAGGAAAAGACATGGACATGGGAAATGTAATGGGCCCCTGCTTAGTTACCCCTGACGAGCTCGATCCTAGCTCACTAGATATGCAGGCCAGAATAAATGGTGAAGTGTGGTCCACTGGCAATAGTTCGGACATGTATTGGAGCTTCGCGAAAATCATCGAATATATATCTCAATCAGAGACCCTCTACCCTGGCGACTTCATTGGCTCTGGTACTGTTGCGTTTGGCTGTGGTGACGAACTAGATCGCTGGGTACAACCAGGGGATGTAATTGAGTTAGAAGTACAAGGGATTGGCGTGCTAACAACTACCGTCGGACAACGTACTTGCAACACAAAGACAATTACATAAAGATAACAAAACATATACATTTCGTCTCAAATAATGAGACAGGTGCGTTGCTTAATTTCCTTGCTCAAATAGGATAACTAGACAGGTTTAGGAGTATTTATGAAAGAGTGTGACTCAACATCAACTGTCGACAAGGCCATTCGTGTATTACTCACTCTTGCCCAAGAGAACGAGGAAATAGGCACCACTTGCCTTGGTCGCAAGCTTAATATTCATAAAGCGACCGTTTCGCGCCTGCTTCTTAAACTTGCAGAGCATGAATTTGTGTACAAAAACAAAGAAACCGGAAAATATTGGCTTGGCCCTGCGATTTACCAATTGGCAATGACCATGGCTGACGTTAATTTCAATGATGTTCTGCATCTCGCCAGAACCCACATTGATGAGTTAAGAGATACCTTGCAAGAAACAGTTACCTTAGAAATCTGGCTCGGCAACTCTACCGTTCCCACATATTCAGCACTATCTCAACACCCTTTAAAAGTTGAACTTCCCCCTGGAGAAATATTGCCTTTGCATACCGCCGCCGGTGCAAAAGCGATTTTATCGTGCATCCATGCTGAACGGGTTGATATGTTATTAAAAGGTGAGCTGGCTCAGGTCACACCCAATACCATCACAGACAAAACCCTTTTTCGTCAGCGTTTAGTTGAATATAACAAGCAAGGATACGCCACGGATGACGAAGAATTACACTTAGGCATTAGTGCCGTTGCCGTTCCTATTTTTAACAGTATTCGTCAACCCATTGCAGCTATTGTTGTGCTCATGCCCTCGTCGCGTTTTGGGCAAAAGCTGGAGCCATCGCTAATCAGTAAACTGAAGAAAAAGGCTGGGGTAATAGGCACAGAGATGATGAAACGAGGCATTAGATATTAACATGGTGCACGCTATCAATCATTTAAATGAGACCCACCAAATGGGATTAGAAAGTTGGGTTTCTTCGGCAAATGGGCATGACACATTTCCGATTCAAAACTTACCCTATGGTGTTTTCAAACCAGCAGGTCATCAACAAGCACGCTGTGGTATTGCCATTGGTGATTATATTATCGATATGCACAAACTCAGCTCTGAAGGCCTCTTTACTGGACTTGCCGGGGAAGCTAGCAAAGCACTAACTGATGAAACGCTGAACCGTTTTATGGCGCTTGGCAACAACGCTGCTTCGGCTATCAGATTAGCCCTTTCTCAAGCGCTACGCATAGGCTCACAGCATAAAAATGCACTCACCCGTGCCTTGGTACCAATGACAGATGTAGCCATGCAAATGCCCTGTCACATAGGAGATTACACTGACTTTTATTCATCGATTCATCATGCAACGTCAGTAGGCAAACTATTTAGACCTGAGAATCCTCTACTTTCTAATTACAAATGGATCCCTATCGCCTATCACGGCCGAGCTTCATCTATTTATTTGTCTGGTACACAGGTTACAAGACCTAAAGGTCAAGTCAGCGTCGATAGCAACCAACCACCGTTATTAAAGCCAACGGAACGTCTCGATTACGAAGTCGAACTGGGCGTATTTATTGGCGAAAACGTATCCCCTTTTGATTCAGTCACTATGACACACGCAGAGCAACACGCATTTGGCGTTTGCATGTTAAACGACTGGTCAGCCCGAGATATTCAAGCGTGGGAATATCAGCCACTCGGGCCTTTTTTATCTAAGAACTTTATGAGCAGTATTTCCCCCTGGATCATTAGTTCTGAAGCGTTGCGCCCGTTTCGCACTGCTATGCAACGAGAAGCGCAAGACAAGCCAACCATGGACTACCTATTTTGTGAGCAAAACGAGCAACATGGCGCACTTGATATTCAAATGGAATGCTACCTCAGCACAGCGCAAATGCGCCAAAACAAGCAACCTGCCAAAAAGCTGAGCCAAACTAGCTTCAAGCACTCATTCTGGACAATCGCCCAAATGATTACCCATCACACAGTAAACGGATGCGGGTTAACCCCAGGCGACTTGTTGGGGTCCGGTACTCAGTCTGGGGCTAGCCCAGATGAAGCAGGTTCGTTATTAGAATTAACAGCAGGTGGTAAACAGCAAATTACGATTTCGGACACCGAAAAGAGAACATTTTTACAGGACGGCGATGAAATCGAGTTACGTGGTTTTTGCCAAAACGAATCTGGCCTACGAATTGGCCTAGGTAGCGTCATAAATAGAATCATTCCTAACCATTCCCCGCAACAGCCTAAAGCAACCGACGAGCATTTTTCCCTATGAATATTTCTTTAATAATCTGCGTGTTGGCATACGAACTCATATTGATCCTCGGGGTAGGCTATTTAGTCTCACGTCGCATCAAGAAAAAAGCATTGAACAACGATGCCGAATTTACCCATGGCGGCCGCCAACTTGGAGTGAGTGTCATCGCCGCAACCTTAGCGCTCACGGTGTTAGGCACACCACATATTATGGGCATTTTTGAGATGGCCTGGAATATGGGTGCAACAGCGCTGTGGTTCTCTATTGCTCACGTAATTTTGCTGGTTATCGTATGTTTAAGCACAGGTTTATGGATGCGCCGAACTGGGGTTAATTCTGTTCCCCAGTTGCTAGAAGATTTATACAACCCAGCCATTCGCGTCATTGTGGGTTGCGTGATGGCAGGCTCAATTTTTGGCGTACTGACTTTAGAAACCCAAGGTTTGGCTATTTTGTTGTCAGCCATGACCGGTTGGAATGTTCATTACAGTGCTGTCGCTGGAGGCGCGCTAGGGATCTTATATGTTGTATTAGCGGGTATTAAAGAAGTCGGTTGGATCAACGTCGCCAATGCAGTGCTAATGTATATCAGTGTCATATTAGCCACCCTGTTTATCGCTTTACAGTTGCCCAATGGTGATTTTAGCTCTGTGACTGAATATTACGTGAGTAGTGGTAACGAACAGATGCTCTCAATATTCGGTCCGCCGGAATTAATGTGGACTTTTGCCTTTGGCTTAGTCGTGGCTTTGGTCTTCAGCCAGCCCGCTAATCAGCCTCTACTACAAGTATGTATGAGCGCTAAAAACGAGAAAACGATCATCAAAGCGCTGTGGATAGCAGCACCCGTGAACGGTATGTTTGGCGTGTTTATTTGCGTGATCGGCTTAACGGCTAAATCTATCCCTGAGTTTGAGGCATTAGGTGCAAAAACTGCAGCCACAACCATGTTGGTAGAGCTGTTGCCTGGCTGGCTTGTAACCTTATTGGTTGGCTCATTTATGGCAGCAATTCTATCCTCATTCGCCATGACAGCTCTCGCCCCTGCGACTATATTTAGTAATGATATATATCGTCGTTTTTACAACCCGGGGGCAAGTGAAAAAGAGATTAAAAAAGTGACACGAATAGTGATCATTATACTCGCTATTATCGCGGTCGCTGTTGGTTCATTTTTGCCACAAATACTGGCATCCGTTGGTTGGGTGTTAGCTTGGTTGATGCCCGTTCTGTGGCTTTTGGTCTCTGGATTGTTTTGGAAACGCTCGAACATAGGGGCAGGTATAACCTTGATAACGGTATGGGTAGTGAACACCTTGTGGTCATTTACCAATATGCCCCATTGGCTGGGCATGGAAGAACTACCAAACTCATATGTCATGCTAACCCTTACAGTACTCATTGGTACGCTTACGAACCTTCTGTGCCCAAGTCGTCCGAAATACTTTGGATCAGATGAGTACAAGGTAAAAGTGCTGGCAAATACAACCACTCAGTAAATAAGGACACTTATGTTTTGGCAGATATTCTTACAAACATTGAGCATGATAGGTTCGATCATGCTGATTGGCTATGTCATCTACAGGTGCTTGCACACCATGAAAGATAAATAGCCGTATGTTACATCACCTAAAGAGGAAAACTCATGCAAGATTTTGATATAACTCACTTCTGGATGCTAGGCGTCATGCTAATTATGTGCTTATTTTTTGGTGCTGCTGTACTCGGCCACATATATAAAAATCACCATTGACCCTTTCGAATATTTAATGATGTTTGGGTAAAAGGATAATTCTTTTTACTCGAACATCTTTTCTTTTTTAAATGTAATACCAATCCGCATTAA
>BAEM01000033.1 GCA_000314955.1 Paraglaciecola chathamensis S18K6
AGTGAAAGCCGCGTCGGGAACGCGTTTTCACGACCAGTGTTAGACGAGACGCGCAGGGATAAGTGACTTGCCGGAGGCGGCTTCTTTCTGGTTACTCTTTCTTAGCTGTTGAAGAAAGAGTTACTGGTGCGGCAGGGATGCCGTATCAAAAACGCAATGGATTGCGATAAGCGAAGCGCATAGTGAGCAAAGCGATTGCTTGGTGCACGCAGTGCGTAACGCAGCGAAGCTGTGCCCTGTGCCCGCAGGGCATAAAAAAGCAACGCGTTTGCTTAACGCACAGCATACCGCTGATCCAACTCACTCAAACCTAATCCACTTTTCTTCGTCACTGCCAGTTGAGCCACAATGCGCTCTTTCATGGCTTCAACGTGGCTTATCACGCCAATCATTTTGCCTGAGGCATGCAGGTTATCTAAGGCGTCTAGGGCGATATCTAGGGTTTCGCTGTCTAGCGTGCCAAAGCCTTCGTCTAAAAACAGCGAGTCGATGCTGGTTTTATGGCTGACCAATTCTGATAGCGCTAACGCGAGTGCTAAGCTGACTAGAAAGCTCTCTCCGCCCGAGAGGGTTTTGGTGTCGCGCTGAATATCACCTTGCCAGGTATCAATTACGCTAAGGGCTAGGCTGGCATTGGCCTTGCGCTTAAGTAGGTAGCGACCGTGTAAGCGCTCAAGCTGTTTATTGGCCAGATACATCAGATTATCAAGGGTTAGCCCTTGGGCAAAGGTGCGGAATTTGTCGCCCTTTTGCGAGCCAATTAACGAGTGTAGGTAGTGAATATGTTCAAACTCACTTCGCTGCTGCGCTATTTGAGTGAATAAACTTTGTTGCTCGCTACGACGCTGTTTGTCGAAGTTCAACGCTTGAGTAATTTCACCTTCACGCTTATTGGCATTGTGTTGCGCGTCGGTGAGTATACTCAATGTCTCATTGACCTTGTCGAGTGTTTGCTGTTGCCACAAGGCGGCATTGCTGTGTGCTAGCAGCGCGTTAACTTGGGTTTGTGCTTGCTCAAGGAGTGCGCCTGATTTTGCAATATTGTCGTCTAACGTTTGCTTAAGAGTTTGTAATTGCTCGCGGGTGGTGTCATCAAGTAAGGCCGCTTCAAAGGCTTGCTGGTCAGTAAAAGGGCTTGCTTGAAGCTTCTCTTGCCATTCTTGTTGCCTTGCTTGCAAGCGGGTTTGGCTTTGTTGCAGTTGGGCGCGGGCATTTCGTACGTCGGCCAAATGAGTATTGTGTTTTTGCTCAGCTTGTCGTAGTTGTTGCTGGGCATCTTCATGCTTGGATTCTAGCGCGCTTAATTTCGTTGCGAGCGTTTCACGCTCCGCTTTTACTGATTTGTCGGCAAACAGGCCGAACCGTTTTGTGTTTAGTGCCTCAAGCTGATTATTGAGTGCTTCACGCT
Source organism: Paraglaciecola chathamensis S18K6 (assembly GCA_000314955.1). Lineage (GTDB taxonomy): Bacteria > Pseudomonadota > Gammaproteobacteria > Enterobacterales > Alteromonadaceae > Paraglaciecola > Paraglaciecola chathamensis. Next base: position 1,409 of record BAEM01000033.1, read on the forward strand.
GCTGCTGTACTTCTGTAAGTTGGTTGTTGATGTCGGTTAACAGGCTGCGTTGATGTTGCTGGGTGCTGGTAAGCTTGTCAATTTTTGCCGAAGCGTCATTCAGCTGGCTAATATGTTGCTCCCATTGTTTGGCGTCTTGCTCTTTGTTGGTCAACCACTTCATTAGCGTTTCTGGTTGAGGCGGCGCATAGCCATGTTGCTGAATTTGCGCTAATACGTTTTGGCTCATGGTTGCCAAAGCAGCATTGGCCGCTTGCATGTCACTTGTGAGACTTTGCACACTGTTTTCTATGTTTTTAACCGACTGCTCTGCCAATAACAAAGCCGAGGCTGAGTTTTGACTTTGTGCGTGGCTTTGTTGCCAGGCTTCTTTGCTAGCTTGTGCGGCTCGGGCATGATTTTTTAGCTGGTTAATCTGGTTTTGTAACTGTTGTGTTTGCTGTTTGATTTGTTGTTCAAGGCTTGCCAGTCCTTCAGCATTTTCAATAGCAAGGTGCAGGGCAAAATGTTGCTCTAGTGGTTGGCACATTTCAGGCCAGTTAGCCCTTATGTGGCCTTGCTGTTCGTTCAGCCATGCAACACGTTGCTTAAGTTCTGCCTCAGCGTGTATACAGGCATCGAGTTTTGCGCGAACCTCTTTGCCTTGCTCTTCTAGTTGCTCAAGCTCTGTTTGGTGTTGTTGCTTTTGCGCAACCCTATGAGGAATATCAACCACTTGCTCTGCACTCAACGGGTGCTCAGTTGCGCCGCACAAAGGGCAGGGGTGTTGGTCTTTTAAGGCCGCACGAAAATGAATTAACTGTTCTTCTTGGCTAATGAGTTGGCTAAGCAGAGTGACCTGGTGGCTTTTAGCCACATATTGCTGTTTTATATTTTCGCGCTCGTGTGTGAGTTTTATCTGCTGCTGTTGATTTTCACTGAGCTGTGCTTGTTTTTGTGTAAGCTCTTGGGCTTGGTTGTGCCATTGTTGGTGAGCGTTTTTGATCGCCAGCAAAATAGGGGCAAAACCATGTAAGGTATCGAGTTGTTTCTCTTGTGACTCCAGTGTTCCTTGCTGTTCAAGAATTGTAAGTTGTTCAGCCTGTTGCTGGTATGCACTTTCTAATTGTGTTATTTGTGCAGTATGGGCATCGCTTTGCTGTTTCTTTTGCTTTACCTCTTGCTGTGCAAGCTGCAGTTGGCTTTGTTCTTGTTGTAGCTTATTTGCCAGTTGCTGATGGTGCTGTTGCGCTTGTTTGATCTGCTGTGCTTGAACCTGCCACTGGCCTAAATATTGTTTTAAGGCTTCATCAGCACTGTGCTGTTTTACATATTCTTGCGCTGCTTTTAAGCCTGTTTGCTGGTTAGCTAGGGCGCTTTGTGTTTGCGCTTCTTCACTTAACAGCTGTGCGTGTTTGCTGCTTAACTGTGTATGCAGTGTGGTGGCTTGGGTGAGTAAATCCTTGTGCTTAAGTATTTCGTTATCAAGGGGAATGACTTCATCATTCAGCAGGGTTTCTTGGGCTTGATAAGCCGCTTTAGCTGCTTGAAACTCATTATTTAGCGCTAAACTGGTATCTTTACATTGGGCTAAGCTTGCTTCACTTTTTTGCAGCAGTTGCTCGTTACGCGCTAGGGTGTTTTCATCCCGTTTGCTCTGACTTTGGGCGTCGGTGAGTAACTCAAACGGGGCCCGTAGTGCTTCACTCGGTTGGCTATTGGCTAAACGCTGTAATTCTGCTTTATGGTGTACTTTATCTGCTTGAGCTTGGGCAAGTTGTTGCTTGGCCTGCTCGTGTGTTTGCTCGGCTGCGTTACGCTGTTGCCACCAATTTACATGAGCTTGGGTGGCGGTTATTTGTACTTGACGTTCTTTTTGCTCTGTATGCAGGTTTTGCTGTTCATTGATGAGTGTTTGCTTTTGCTCTTCACTGAGCAGTTGCACACCTTTGGCCTGCGCTTCAAGCTCATTTAACTGTTGTTTGGCTTGGCTGTAATGCTCATGTACTTTTTCTGATATCAGGCCATAAATTTCAGTACCCGTGAGTTCTTCTAGTAGCTCAGCGCGCTGCTTTTCATCAGCATTTAGAAATGCGGCAAACTCCCCTTGAGAAAGCATCATGGATTTGGTGAAACGGCCAAAATCAAGGCCGGTGATTTGTTCTATTAATTCGGCTTTTTTCTTAATTTGGCTGGCGAGCACTTTCTGGGTTGCGACTTCACCTAATTCAACCACCGCGGCTTGTAAGTTACCCTCTGGGTTGCCCCGTGAGCGACGCATGCTCCAAAATGCTCGGTAAGCTACGCCTTTTACTTCAAACTCAACCTCGGCGCTGCACTGGGCAGTACCCCGAGTCATGATTTCATTGTTGGTGGCTGATAACGCACCTAAGCGCGGGGTTTCATGGTAAAGCGCTAGGCAGATGGCATCTAGCAGGGTGGTTTTGCCTGCGCCAGTGGGGCCGGTGATGGCGAACACACCATTGTCGGCGAAAGGGGCCTGGCGAAAGTCTATTTTCCATTGGCCTTTTAATGAGTTTAGGTTGCTAAATTGCAGGCTAAGGATCTTCATTATTTAGCCTCCTTGTGGCGCACTTCTTCTACTATCTCGCTAAAGGTTTGGCGAATCTGTGTTAAGCGTTGCTGTGCTTCTTGGCCTTCAAAATTTTCAAGTTCAAGGCGCTTTTCAAATACCTCAAAAGGGGTGAGCTCGGCCAGTGTTTCGTTGTTGATTTGGTTTAGTCCTTGGCTTGCTCTGGTGCGTGTTCTGCGCAATTGCAGCACTTCTACGTTGCGCCCTTCAGTTAAGGTTTGAATGCTTTGTTGTAAATCACTCAAGTAGTCTTGCACATCTACATGGATGCACAGCCAAGTGGGTTTATCGGTGGCTGGGTCTTTTCCTTCTACTTCTCTTTGTGCTTCGCCTTGCCCTGCATCTTTTTCATCACCTTGGCCTTCACTGGGGGCTTGGTCAAACACATCATCTGCAGTGCTAGCGGTATCGCTCGTTTCATCACCCGCTGCAGGGTAGTGGGCGAGCTGTGCTTTTATACTGTCTAAATCACCTTTGAGCATAGCCATAGGCTGAAATAGTGGAATATCCAGGGGAGTAATGCTGCGCTGGCCTTGTTTATCAAACTCAACAAGTACTACTTGTTTCTGCGACTTTAACTCATCAAAACTAAGAGGAATAGGTGAGCCGCTGTAGCGAATGTGGTCAGATTTCGCCACCTTTTGCGGGCGGTGAATATGCCCCAACGCGATGTAATCTGCTGGCGGAAAACCATCTGCTGCGAAGCCATCTAGGGTACCTATATAAATCTCGCGCACCGATTCAGACTGGCTTACGCCTAACGCCGTTAAGTGGCCCGTGGCGATGATGGGAATATGCTTGCTCACACTGTTCTTGTGTTTTTCGCGGCGCGTTAAGGCGTGTTGATAAATCGTGGCGTAATGGGCCTTAATGGCATCGCTTAGGGCGAGTTTCTTGTCTTCACTGCTTTCTCCTGAGCGGCTTTGCAGTACATCGCGAGGTCGAATAAAGGGGATGGCACACAATATGGCCCCCACTTGACCTGTTTCATCGTTTAGCTCGATAACCTGTTGGTCTATATCGCCACTGGTGTTGGCAATCACATGTGTATTCAGGCAAGCGAGCAATTGTTTAGATTCGTTCAAGGTGGATACTGAATCGTGATTGCCCCCTAGTACGACTAGTGTGCAGGTTAGCTTGCTCAGTTCTACTACAAATTGGTTATACATTTGCCGCGCATAGCTTGGGGGCGTACCGGTATCAAAAATATCCCCAGCGACGATAACAGCATCAATTTCCCGGGTTTGTATGACGTTAAGTAGCCAGTCTAAAAAGGCTTGGTGTTCGTCTTTGCGACTTTTCGTAAAAAAGTTTTGCCCTAGGTGCCAATCAGAGGTGTGTAGAATGTTGATACGCCAAGTCCTTAGTGGTTTTTCGAGTCATTTACAGCAGACAAACAGTGTACTGTATTCGCTCTGAGCAAAATAGAGCTGGCAATTTTTTGCTAAGTGCTTTTGTTGGTCTTTTCTCGTGTTAGTTGATTCCCGTTATATGCGTTTTTTTATTGCCCTGTGTGAGCGCGTTTGTTGTCACCCTGTGTGAGCGAGTTTGTTGTCACGAGGATACACAATCAGAGCTACGCGAGCAGAAACACTGAATCCGAAACAAGCAATCAGAGCTACACAATTAGAAGTGTACAATTAGAAGCGTACAATTAGAAACACACTCTAAAGTGAGCGGTAGATCGAAGATATTGTCGGTAGATGAGCGAAAATGTAATGTTTTTCTCTCTATTTGGCATCATTTTGGCGAGGTTAAGTTGTTGATTTCATTGCTTTGTTTTTAAGCATTTCGCTGTGAAATTTGTAACTGAATATGTGAAGTTGCCTTGGTGGGTAATTTTCGTGGTAATAGTATTCTCAGCTCAGGCAACTGGGCAACCACATCACCTGTCATAAAAATAATAATAAATCGTACTTCTGACCGGACAGATTGCAATAACAGAAGACGATGCAGTGTTGATTACTCCACATTGACATTGGGACACACAACACAATGAATAAAACACATACCTTTAAAGCAAAAGACCATTGGCTAAAAGTAGCGCTGATGATGAGTGCATCGTCAGTCATTTTGAGCTCAGCGAATGCTTATGCTCAAGAGCAAACTACAGAAGCCGCAGAGGACCTAGAAAAAATCAGTGTTATCGGCTCTCGCCGTTTAGGGCGCACCGTTGAAGACAGCCCTGTGCCTATCGACATTATTGGTGCTGATTCACTTAGTACTACAGGTCAAACTGAAACCAACATGATTTTGGGCAACTTGTTGCCGAGTTTCAACTTTCCTCAGCCCTCATTGACCGATGGTACTGACCATGTGCGCCCAGCGCAGTTGCGCGGCCTAGCACCAGATCACACTTTGGTGTTGGTTAATGGGAAACGCCGTCACTCGAATGCCTTGCTTAACTTAAATGGTTCTACAGGTCGCGGCTCGTCAGCGGTAGATTTAAACGCTATTCCGGCCAATGCCATTGAGCGCATTGAAGTGCTGCGCGACGGTGCAGCAGCTCAGTATGGTTCCGATGCAATTGCAGGGGTTATCAATATAGTGCTAAAGAGTGCTAGCAGTGGCGGGTCGGCGTCAGTTACTTACGGTGCGAACGTAACAACAATGGACGGTGTACCTGATCTAAAAGACGTCGGCATCGACGAGAACGGCGATCTGGCATTCACCGAAGGCGGCGACCGTGAGTTAACAGACGGGCAAACGGCCACCATGCGCGCCAACATGGGTTTTGCATTAGGAGATGATGGTTTCTTTAATTTGTCCGCTGAATTTCGTGATCGTAGCGCGAGTAACCGTGCAGATTATGACAATCGTGAAAACTATGCTCGTCTAGAAGACGGCTCTTTAGATCCTCGTGAATTAACCTGGGATCGTTACAACCACAACTTTGGCAATGGTGACGTTGAAGACATGGCGGTGTTTTATAATGCCGGACTTGAGCTAAATGAAAATGCTGAACTGTACTCGTTTGGTTCATACAGCACGCGAGAAGGGGAAGGAGGCGGCTTTTATCGCCGTGCTCAAGACAGCCGTAACATTGAAGCGATATACCCTGATGGCTTTTTGCCGATTATCACATCTGACATCAACGATTATTCGTTTGCCACAGGTGTTAAAGGTTTTTTAAGCGATTGGAACTATGATCTGTCGGCTGTGTACGGTGAAGATGAGTTCGAGTTCGGGGTTAAAAATAGCTTGAACACCTCACTCGGGCCCACAAGCCAAACAGTATTTGATGCAGGCACGCTCATTTATGACCAACTGACCATTAACCTAGATTTAAGTCGTGAAATTGATGTGGACGGTCTAGCCAGTGGGGTTAACGTGGCAGTTGGTGCAGAATATCGCCGTGAAGGCTACGAGATAAAAGCCGGTGAAGAAGCGTCTTACATTCAAGGTTCGTTTGAAGGTGCCGCGGGCTCGCAAGTATTCCCTGGGTTTACCCCAGAATCTGCGGGTGACAATAGCCGGCACAACGTCAGTTTATATGTCGATTTAGAAGCTTATATCACAGATAACTGGAATGTAACGATCGCTGCTCGCTATGAAGACTATTCTGACTTTGGTTCAACGGTGAATGGCAAATTTGCTACTCGTTATACGCTAACCGAAGAGATTGCCCTTCGCGCGTCAGTATCGACAGGCTTTAGAGCACCCTCGTTACAACAGCAGTACTTTACTTCTATCGCGACGGTATTCGTAGATGGCGAACCCACAGAAACCGGTACGTTTGCACCAAACAGTGACGTGGCTCAAGCGCTTGGCTCACCTGGTTTGGATGCAGAAGAAGCGGTGAACTATGGTGCAGGTATTACCTGGTCGCCAGATTCAAACTTCAGCTTGTCAGTGGATTACTACAATATTGAAATTGACGATCGAATTGTATTGTCGAATAACTTATCCGGTGAGGGAATTGAAGCGTTATTAGTCGGCACAGGTGCAAACCGCGCTCGTTTCTTCTTAAATGCCATTGATAGCGAAACATCCGGTGTGGATGTGGTGGCCTCTTATAACACTGACATTCAAAACTGGGGCGACATTGCCTTTAATGCCGGTTTTAACTACAACAAAAACGAAGTGACTGACATCATCGACCCGCCAGCAGTGCTGGCTGGTGCAGGAGTGGACCAAGGTAACTTGTTCTCTGATGTAGAGCTACGTCGTTTTGAAGTGGGCTCCCCGAAAACCAAACTTAACTTGAGTGCGGTGTGGAGTATGGATGAGTGGCATGCAACTCTACGCACCACTCGCTACGGTGAAACGCAAGAGCCTTCAAGCGACCCTGCTACCAATGAAGTATTGCCTGAAAAATGGGTCACGGATTTGGATGTTGGCTACGATGTAACTGAAAACCTAACCTTAACCTTAGGGGCAAACAACTTGTTTGATGTTTACCCTGATACGACACGCGAACTGGTCGAAGACGTAGGCACGTTCTCACGTTTATTTCCGTATTCCGGGTTCTCGCCGTTTGGTTTCTCAGGTCGTTTTGTTTACGGTAAGGTATCCGTCACTTTCTAAGTGATACATGACTGCATAGGGCTATAAAAAAGGCGAACAATAAGTAGCCAAATGTAATCGGCCTCAGTGTTAATTGAGGCCGATTTTTTATGCGCTAATAGAGTGAATCGGTTTTTAGCTTACGCAACAAATTATTCTGGGGTTTCTATGCTTAGGTAATAGCCTGAATATTTGCGCATGTTTATCACGCGGTCCCCATCCAACATCCAATATTGACCCTTAATGCCTTGTAAAACACCGTTGAAAGACAGCTCTTTGTCTAAATTAATAGACTTAACCTTTTCAGGGTATTGCGTCACGGGGTAGTGGATCTCTACTGGGGGTAAATCCAGTATATCAATAGCTTGAAAGCCGTATTCTTCGGTGATTTCGTCTAACTGATCTTCTATCTGGGTAATTAAGTCTTCTTTTAATTGCTGCAAATCAACCGTGTCAGGTTGGCTTTTGAGCATGGTGCGCCAGTTGGTTTTATCTGCAATAAATTCTTTCATTGCGGTTTCAACCAAGCCACTGGTGAGCCGGTTTTGTACGCGCATTATCGCCATAGCTTGCGTTGCGCCTTGGTCGAGCCAGCGACTTGAAACGGCATCCTTCACATGACGAGTAATTCCTACTTTGATGGTGCCGGTATTCGCTAAATATACGTAGTGATCAGTTAGGCAGTTTGCTTCGCCCCAGCTTGGTTCGCGGCAGGTGCCTGCATCATAGTGACAGAGCTCTGGTTTGATAATACAGGTATCGCATTGGGCCAATTTTGTTAGGCAGCGATAGCAGTAACCCTGATTGAAACTCTTCTTGGTTTTAGCTTGGCAATGCACGCAGTTGATTTGGTTATCAAAACTAACGGTAAGCGTTTTACCGAGCAGCGGGTTCATATCGATAAATTGCTCGCCTATGGGCAATTGGTACTGAGCTTGATGCTCGGCATCGGTGGATACACGCATTTTGCGAATATTACCTTGATAAATGGTCATGTTGGTCTGGTCCTGTGTACAAATTTAACGCCAAAAAACAGTGAGGCGCTAGCAGCACACTATTGTGACAGCCTAAAGCCTTGATTGCCAAAGTAACCTTAAGGCAAAATAGTTGTACCATTCGAATATCAGTTTCCTGCTGAGCATAGGCACACATGCAGACCCAGTTACTTTTAGCCATACGTGATCACCTTGACGATCCCCACGCTACCAAGCGCGAGCTATTACAGCGCTTGTGGAGCGAGTACGGTGAGATTGCCCGCTACTATAGCCCTAAGCTGGGCATGTCTTTCATTGCGAAGCATGTTTCACCGCCTAATGAGGTGCATCATCCCCGTGGTTGGCACAGTGACGTGGGGCATCAACGTAAAGTGCGCTCTTATCAAGTGGAAGCTGAGTTTTACCAATCTTTCGCTGGGAGTTGTGATGAGACGTGTTACGTGCCGCAGTTTATCGGGCTAATCAAAGAGCCAAACCACCCAGAGCAGCAAACCCTGCTTATGGAGGACTTACAAAGCAGTGGTTTTACTCTTGTGCATACAAGGGTGGCAGATGCCCAAGTTAAAACAGTACTTAGTTGGTTGGCGCACTTTCATGGCCGCTTTCTTAACATAGACATCTCATCTTTGTGGCCGGTTGGCAGCTATTGGTATTTGGCTACGCGCCAAGCAGAATTTGCTGCCATGGAGGATGGCGCGCTAAAGCATAATGCATCGCGTATTGACCACCGGCTAAATCATGCCCGTTTTCAAACCCTTTTACATGGCGATGCTAAGCTGGCGAATTTCTGTTTTAGTGAACAAGAGCAAGTGGCCGCGGTGGACTTTCAATATGTAGGCCGAGGCGTTGGGGTGAAAGACGTGATGTACTTTCTTGGTAGTTGTTTAACAGACAGGCAATTACTGGAAAAACATGACACTTATGTGGATTATTATTTTGCAGCGTTAAAAACAGCGCTGCTGGCACGCAGCTCAAGCGAGTTTAGCCAAGACAAGGTAGTAAAGCTCGAGCAAGAATGGCGTGAGCTTATCCCCTTTGCGTGGGCCGATTTTAACCGATTTTTGCTCGGTTGGAGCCCAGAACACGTTAAAATCAACGACTTTATGGTAAGTCAAACTGAGCGGGCCTTGTCGCTCTAAGCGAAGGGCGGAACGTATTAATGACCTATCACCCATAATGCCGTTCAACTGACTAAGGTTTGCGTTTTATCTTATTCAGCTTACGGGTTTATTTATTGTGCTTGAATTGTGGGCCAAAGCACGACAAGCTTCGTCGCTTGATTACTCTCCTTGATAACTGTTTTAAGGTTACTTGAAACAGCTTTTACCGATTAGCAAAGCCGATTTATGAGCCAATCTCAACTTGTATTAAATATTCAACGAGCGTTAAAGTTTAATTTTGTCCCAGCGGTATGTTTACAGGTGATTGCGTTAGGCATTGGGTTGAGCTTTTTTTATTGGCCGGCAAGTCAGCCTGTGTTCAATTTTTTCGCTGAACTTAAAGCTCAATACGGCGTTGGCTATGCGATTGCATCAACAGCTTTGTTCGGTGGGCTATTGCCTTATTTGTATTTACTATTGTCTGGACAGGTGCATTTCAAACCTCTTCGCCAGCTCTTGTTCTATTGTGTTTTATGGGCGGCGATGGGGTGGCTAGTAGATGAGTTTTACAGTTTGCAAATTACCTTATTTGGTAGTGATACAGATGTGACTACGCTGATTAAAAAAATGGCCTTCGATCAGTTTGTATTTAGCGCGCTGTTAACTTGCCCTTTATTAACCCTATGTTATCACTATAAAGATGCACAGTTTAATCTGAAGAGCACGATTATGTCGCTGGATAAACGACTGTTTTTACTTTATTTACCCACCACAATCATCACTAATTGGTTAGTCTGGATCCCCTCTGTCTTACTGATTTACTTAATGCCACCAATGCTGCAGATACCGCTATTCAATTTAGTGCTTTGTTTTTTTGTATTGGTGCTAGCCATATTAAATACTGACCCTTCACCTGCTTAAATGGCCAAGCATAACGAAATGCCCTACCCCCAGCGTAACAATGGCCCCCACCGAGCATAAGAGCAAATATTTACTCCTTAAGATAACTTTCATTAATAGACCACAGATGAAAAAGATAATTGTCGTTAACAGACATTTTTCATTAAACTGCTTATTTTTGGTAATAAATTTATCCGTTGATGCGTTTGCACGTAGCATTTGCACATATCATGACAATGCGGGTTTAGTAACAAATATTCATCTTGTGTAAATTGCGAAGATCAAAGTTAGCGTTTATTATTTTTGTAAGAGTAAACGGAACTTTTTATGCCTGAGCTCTACTTTAGACGCGATATTGATGGGTAATGATAGACAACGCTTTATCTCACTTAACCAAGAGGCAGTCACCTCAGTATTATGATAGTTCATGAAGAAGCCATAAAAGACGCGGTTTATCAGTTATTTGATGAAGTTGATGCACTCTCTGTGCAAGGATACGATGAAGAGCGTAATGTCATTTACTGGAATTTAGGAAGTGAATTACTTTATGGCTACACGGAAGAAGAAGCCTTAGGCCAAAAGCTTGAAGACCTTATTTTCCCTGATTTTATGCGTGAGCCTGTTATTGCTGCCCACAGCGATTGGATCAACAAAGGCATTAAAATTCCTGCTGAAGAACTGACGCTGCGCCATAAAAATGGCAGTGATGTGAGCGTATTTTCAAGCCATGTTTTGTTTACCAATGAGCATAACAAGCATGAAATGTATTGCATTGATATCAACTTAGCTGAAGTCAGACAAGCCCAGGCCCAAGCCCAATTCAAAGACAACATGCTCGAAGCCGTTTTCGAGGCAACCCCAGATGTATTTTTGTTGATAGATGAAAATGGCACGATCATCGATTATCACGCCGGAGACAATGAAGACTTCTATGTCTTTCCCAAAGATTGCATTGGTCAATCGGTATCGAGTTTGTTTCCTCAGCCTGTGGCACGTAAGTTTACTGTGCACAACGCCATTGCTTTCACCAAAGGTGGCATTTCTACCTTTGAGTACGAAGTCGAACTGGCGAGCGGGACCCGCTATTTTGAAGCAAGATTAAGCCACCTGAACGCTTATAAGCAGGTGGTGGTTATTATCCGTGATATTACCGAGCAGCATAAAGCGGCTGAGAGTATACGCCAACATGCTTACTTCGATAGTTTAACCTCGCTACCTAATCGCTTTTTATCGCTGGATCGTTTGTCGCAGATGCTTAAAGAGGCGCAAAGAAGTAAAGAAAAAGTCGCGTTACTGTTTTTAGACTTAGATGACTTTAAAAAAGTAAACGACTCTCTAGGCCATGAAGTTGGCGATAAGTTACTTAAAGAGGTTGCCAATAAATTAACCTTAGCATTACGTAAAGCAGACACTGTCGGGCGCCTTGGTGGAGACGAATTTATCGTGTTATTACGCTCATTAACAGGAGATAGTGACGCCATCGATATCGCTGAAAATTTATTGGAAATTTTTCGAGAGCCATTTGAAATAGATGGCAAAGAGCTGGTACTAACCTTAAGTATTGGCATTGTGACCTATACCAAAAACGGTGATAGCGCTTCTGACCTATTGCGTCATGCGGATGCAGCTATGTACCAATCAAAGCTGTCAGGGCGCAATACCTACTCATTTTTTACCAAAGAAATGAGTGACGTCATGCTGCGTCGTTTAGAAATAGAAGAACAGTTGAATCATGCTTTGCAGCGCGAAGAGTTTGAAGTGTATTACCAACCTAAATTCGACGTGAAAAGTAAAAAAATGATAGGTGCTGAAGCGTTATTACGTTGGCGAAATCCGCTTTTAGGTAACGTGACGCCTGACGAATTTATTCCCATTGCTGAGCATACGGGAATGATTGTGCCCATTGGCAAGTATGTGGTTAAGCAGTCATTGGCTTTTTTAAATAACTGGAACACTACTCATCAGCAAACGTATACGATTGCTGTGAATTTATCCCCTAGGCAGTTCAGAGATAAAACCCTGATTGGTTTTATTGAGCAAACGTTGCACGATGAAAATATCGCACCAAAAAGCCTAGAGTTCGAAATTACCGAAGGGGTGTTAATGGCTGGAAACTCTTATATTGATGATGCTTTACAGAACCTACATCAACTGGGAGTGAAGTTATCAATGGATGATTTCGGTACTGGCTATTCTTCCTTGAGCTATTTACGCCAATATTCGTTTGACGTACTAAAAATTGATCGTAGTTTTATTAGTGGTATCACTGAAAAGAAAGAAGATCTTGATCTTGTTAAAGCCACTATAGCAATGGCCCATAGTTTAGACTTGAGCGTTGTTGCTGAGGGCGTTGAAACACATGAGCAGTTATTTTTGTTAGATGAACTTGGCTGTGACTTGGTACAAGGTTATTACTTCAGCAAGCCTATTCCAGCAGAAAATGCACTTGATTTTCGCTATCCGGCGAACTGATACAGTAATTACTCATAGAGAAATACTCATAGAGCAAGAACTCATTTAGCTCACATAGATTAACTAACGCACCAAACACAGGTTATCATCCATGCTTACCCCAGCTGATAGCTGATAGCGGTAAGCATGGGGTAAACTTTAGGCTAAGGTTTTGCGGCGCACTCTTATCAATAATAAGAACGCCATACCAAACAAAGCGATGACTGAAGGTTCTGAAACGGCCAGTGCCGCCAGTGCAGCAGAGGCTATCAATTGATGACCAACAGCGGTGGGGTGCACAGCGTCCCAGAGTAAATATTCGTCTGGATTGGTGCACAACGTCATATTCGTTTCGTCGATGCAGGGGTCTGATACATTGCTTAAGTTATAGTCGCTCGGGTTCATTGAAATATCTACAAACGTACCGAAAACATCAAATTGGGTAATGTTCAAACCACTGCTTATGCCGTCTAAGCCACTTGCCAATGCCGTGTTAAATTCAAACGCCCAAGGGGCGGCAATAGGTAGATTTGGCACTAGAAAATGCATAGCCCCAGCGAGCGAAAGGCCCATCACACTGTCAACGATGTTTTGTGCAGCTTGGTCTGGGGTGTAAGTACCCGAACTACCATTTTGTAGAAAGTCGTTACCTCCCGCCCAAATAACATACAGTGCGTCGGCGTCCGCTGAGCCCCCTGTGGAGTTTAAGTAGCCAGCTAATTGCCCATTAAGGACTTCGTCACTTCGTTGCCCTCCGATGGCCCAATTTGTGCCCCCTGCGTAAGCGGTATTCGATGAGACACCTAAGTCACTTGCTAAGTGTTCAACCCACACAGGTCCATTTGAAAACCGGCATTCAAAGTAGGGTGGGTCGGGACAGAAACTAGGCGCGATAACTTGAAGCGCGCCTGTGTCTGAAAGCGAATCACCAAATACATGCATATCACTGATAGGTACAGCATTTGCCGACGTGCAGAAGAGTAAAAGCAACGAAGCGCCACTGATTGAAAGGGTTTGTTTGATTTTACTGAATAAAGTACATAGTCCGCGGGTGAGCGGAAGGTATTGTTTTTTCATTATTTCACCTTACGGCGCTTCTTTACTGCCCAACGCCAATTAGAATTTATTGTTGTTATTATCCCTTCAGGGACAAGCATCAGCACAGAAGACTCCAAAACACCGAGGAATTAACATGCCAAAAATTTTCAATGCATTTTTCGAGCCTGCTAACAAAATCAATGGGTTAGGTGTTTTTGGTATAAAAAATGAGCTGTGTTGCAAAAAAATCCGACACAGGTTTAGTATGCTTTGGAGTGAGGTTGACCTTCCCCTAGAATAATAGAGTTAAGTAACCTTGTATTACCTTGCATTGAAACAAAGCACTCAGTGAAAACCCGTGAGGTCGAGTTTTTATAGATGTACGGGCTCGGTTAGCTGCTGGCAATCAGCTAGTATTGGTAGTATTTACCACAGGCTGTTGCTGGCTTATGCGAAAATGCCATCACAGAGAATAGCAACGCGCTAGGATTAACAAATTACTAGGCGTTGATTTAAAACATGAGTAAATGCCCCAACATCCTAACTAGCTGTGTTTTTGCGTGTTAAAAATGCGGCCAATTCACTCCGATTTTTTACTGTATTTTTGGGATGCCCGTGAAAACTGTTAAAACCCTCACCTTAATGCGTTGGTTATTTGGCCAGCTTGCTCCTTACAAAACAAAAGTGGTTTATGCCATTACTGCATTGATCGTAGGCTCGGGGTCTTGGCTGTTATTAGGTCAAGGGGTGAAAGTCGTGGTGGATGAGGGCTTTGTGGCCAACAATGCAGCCATGTTAAATCAAATGATGTTGGTTGTGGTGGCGATTGCGCTACTGGGTAGTATCGCGGCTTATTTTCGTTTTTATTGGATGATTTGGCTTGGAGAACGCGTCAGCGCCGATATTCGCCAGTCAGTCTATTCACACCTTTTAACTCTGCCTCCTGCATTTTTTGAGCAAACCCGCACCGGCGAGGTCATTTCGCGATTTACCAGTGACACCACTGTATTGCAGTCGGTGGTGGGCATGGGCTTATCAATGGCGTTACGTGCGAGTATTACCTTTATCGGTGCGCTGTTGTTAATGCTAATCACTAGCCCGATGCTGACGTTGTACGTGCTTATCGCCGTGCCTATTGTATTGATGCCTATTCGCTTTTTCGGCGCTAAAGTGCGTTTACACGCCAGAAACAGTCAAGACCGAGTGGCTGATTTGGGGGCTTACGTAGACGAATCATTGCATGAAATTCACACGGTGCAGGCCTACTCACATGAACAACTCGACAGAAGTATGTTCGCTGGGCGCGTTGAAGATGTCATGAGTGCAGCGAACAGTCGTATTCGTTTTCGCGCTCTAATGATGGCTACCATCATGGGGATCAGCATGACGGCCATTACCCTTGTAGCCTGGTTAGGGGCCAAACAGGTATTAACCGCTAGTATTAGCGCCGGGGAGCTGACCGCGTTTATGTTCTATGCGGTAATGGCGGGGGGCGCAGTGGCGACCCTAAGTGAAGTGATTGGCGAAGTACAAAAAGCGGCAGGGGCAAGCGAGAGATTGATGGAACTGCTGCACACGGACAGCGCGATCGTCATCGCAGAAAAGCCAATTGCCTTGGCAA
This sequence comes from Paraglaciecola chathamensis S18K6, assembly GCA_000314955.1. GTDB lineage: Bacteria > Pseudomonadota > Gammaproteobacteria > Enterobacterales > Alteromonadaceae > Paraglaciecola > Paraglaciecola chathamensis. Next base: position 16,592 of record BAEM01000033.1, read on the forward strand.
ATAAAGTGCATGGGAATTTGCGCCTAACTGATGTTCATTTTAGCTATCCAAGCGGAGAGGGTAGCCCTGCCTTACAGAATATTTCCCTCGATATTAAGGCGGGTGAACGTATAGCTTTGGTGGGCCCCAGCGGAGCAGGAAAATCAAGTTTATTCCAATTGTTGCTTAGGTTTTATGATGTTCAATCGGGGCAAATTAGTTTAGAAGGGGTGAATATTGCTGAACTCGATTTAGACACGCTACGCCAGCAATTTGCCCTAGTGCCCCAAGAATCAGTGATATTCGCCAGCAGTGTGGCAGAAAATATTCGCTATGGGCGACCAGACGCTACTGATGAAGAAGTGCACAGTGCGGCAAAGGCCGCCAGAGCCGATGAATTTATCGCGCAATTGCCTGATGGCTATCAAACCTATTTGGGCGAGCGGGGTGTGCGTTTATCCGGTGGGCAAAAGCAGCGAATCTCTATCGCCAGAGCGATACTGGCCGATAGGCCAATTTTGTTACTCGATGAAGCAACCAGCTCGTTAGATGCCGCTAATGAACAGTATATAAAGCTCGCGCTGGATGAATTAATGCGGCATAAAACCACGTTAATTATTGCCCACCGCTTAGCCACAGTGATAAATGCAGATCGCATCGTGGTGATGGAACACGGCAAAATAATCGCCGTAGGTAAGCATCAAGAGTTGCTTCACAGCAATGCGCTTTATCGCGAATTTGCCCAGTTGCAACTGGTTAGTTAACACTGCTTTTTAGCTACGAATAAGAGAAAGCCCATGAAAATAGCCCAAGTTGGCGAAACTATTTTGCATCAAATGGCTAAACCGGTTGCAGAAGAAGCGATCAAAAGCGATGCGTTTCAGGCCTTTGTAGATGAATTACTAAGCACTATGCAAAATGCGAACGGTGTGGGTATCGCAGCTCCTCAAGTATTTGATGAGCGCGCGGTGATGATTATTGCATCGCGCCCAAGCCCGCGCTATCCAAACGCACCTGAAATGGAACCTTTGGTGCTGATTAACCCCAAAGTAATACAAAGCGCACAAGAGAGCGTAAAAGATTGGGAGGGCTGCTTATCTGTTCCTGGTTTACGCGGATATATTCGCCGTGCCAGTTGGGTTGAAATAGCGTATCAACAGCGAGATGGTAGTCAGGTTTCAACACGTTTAAGTGGTTTTGTGGCCCGTATCTTTTTGCATGAGTTCGACCATCTTATTGGCAAAACATGGCTGGATCATGTTGAAGTGAATACCGATATTATGGCTGAATCGGTTTGGCGTAAGAAAGTAGCAGGTATTGTTGAGCCGCAAAATGATAGCACTGGTTAGTTTTGTCTCCCCGACCCGCGTAATTTTGTAAAGTATGTATACAAATGAATGCTGGTAGGTTTAAACCAATGCTGTTAATTTTTTAATTTGAGATTTAGCATAAAGCTACATCTGTGAATACCGTTTATAAGAGTAAGGATATCCGTTGCAAGCAGTGTTAAGTAAATTTTTAGTTATAGCGCGTTGGTCACTTCTGGGGTGTTTAAGTACGCCTGTATTGGCTCAAGCGAATGCCGATACTAACGCGCCCACTCCGAGAGAGCAGTTTGCCCAGTGCGTTGTCGATTTGCAGCAACAGGCCAAATCAGTTGGGGTTTCTCAGCGTGTGACGGACGAAGTGTTAGGCAAAGCTCAGTTCAAAGAAAAAATTATTTCGCTGGACCGTAACCAACCAGAGTTTGTGCAAACCTTTACTGATTATTTTGAAAAGCGGGTGAATACTTGGCGTATTGATAAAGGCCGACAAATGCTTGCCAAGCATCGTGCGTTTCTAAACGAATTAAACAAAGAATACGGTGTACCCGCTCAGTACTTACTCGCCTTTTGGGGGCTAGAAACCAATTTTGGCTCTTACAAAGGCAAAAGCCCAGTCATTGACTCTTTGGTGACACTCGCTTGTGATAACCGTCGTAGTCGCTACTTTTCCAGTGAGTTAATGCAAGCTTTGCTGCTTATTGACCGAGAAAAACTGGATGACAAGCAAATGGTCGGCTCATGGGCTGGCGCTATGGGTCATACCCAATTTATGCCTTCCGCTTACATGAAATATGCCGTAGACGGTGATAAAGACGGGCAAATTAACCTGTGGAATAGCGAGAAAGATGCGCTGGCTTCTGCGGCTAATTTTTTGAAAAATTTAGGTTGGCAAGCGGGCTATAAGTGGGGCCGTGAGGTTAGTTTGCCTGAGTCGTTTGATTATACGCTAGTAGGTAAAAACAGCCCTAAGACACTTTCGCTGTGGAACGATGCCGGCGTGACTCGCACAGATGGTAAGCCTGTAGGTGCGGCGGATATTAAAGGGGCATTGCTGGTGCCTGCTGGGCATGAAGGGCCGTCGTTTTTGGCTTATAAAAACTTCAATGTGATTTTACGCTGGAACAACTCTGAGTATTACGGCATTGCGGTAGGGCATTTAGCTGATCGCATTGCAGGCTTGGGCACCTTGTCGAAACCTTTGCCTAAATTACCTGATTACACAGTAGATGAAATGCGTCAGTTGCAGGATAAACTCAATGAATTAGGTTTCGATGTGGGCAAAGCGGATGGGATTTTAGGCCCCGGCACGCGCAGCGGAATTCGCCAATTTCAGCTATCTAAAAACATGATTGCAGATGGCTACCCCGCGCGAAATGTTTTTGATGCATTAATGAACCAGCCCAGTCCGAGTAACTCTTAATCTGCACTCGTTAATTGGCCGACTGCTCTTAGTTGGCCAATCGCTACACTTTTATTGGATATGTATTTGGCTTTTTTAGCGACTTTACTGGGCTAATACCAATTCCACCAATTAATTAACTACTCAGCGAAAATTCGCCCGTAGGGAATTCCCCAGCGGGTTTTGCACTGCGTTATCGGTATTTGAAAGGGAACAACCATTACTGCACACCGCCGCCTTGTTCAAAGCCCGCTGGTTGAATTCTGAGTGAGCAATTATTTAATGGAATTGGTATAAAAGCCGCTTTAGGTATATACTCCCGCGGTCAAATTTTAAGCACCTTTTTTATTGTTTTTCTATCGTTTTGTGGAGTTGTATGTCCAACCTGAGTCAACCTGTCGCTAAATCGCCTGTTAAACGCCAGCCTGCTGAGCGTATGAAAGCCGAGCGCGGTCTTTTTTCTTACCCCAAATATTGGGCAGAGTGTTTTGGCCCTGCGCCATTTTTACCCATGTCACGCAAAGAAATGGAGATCTTAGGTTGGGATAGCTGCGACATTATCATCGTAACGGGGGATGCCTATGTGGATCACCCTAGCTTTGGTATGGCAGTCATTGGCCGAGTGCTAGAGTCGCAAGGTTTTCGCGTTGGGATTATTTCTCAGCCAGATTGGACCAATAAAAACGATTTTATGCAGCTAGGTGAGCCAAATTTATTTTTCGGTGTTACCGCAGGCAACATGGACTCCATGATCAACCGCTACACTGCTGAGCGTAAATTGCGTCACGATGATGCTTACACTCCCAATAACGAAGGGGGCAAGCGCCCTGATCGCGCAGTGACGGTATACACCCAGCGTTGTAAAGAAGCGTATAAAAAGCCTGTGGTGATAGGGGGTATTGAAGCGAGTTTACGACGTATTGCGCATTATGATTATTGGTCAGATAAAGTTCGTCGCTCGGTCCTGTTTGATTCAAAAGCTGACATGTTGATGTTTGGTAATGCAGAACGTCCGTTACTTGAAATGGCTCACCGTTTTGCCGCTGGCGAAACCATAGAGCAAATGCAAGACATTCGCGGCACGGCCGTGATCCGTAAAGAGCCATTGCCTGGCTGGCAAGGGGTAGACTCAACACACTTTGATACGATAGGTAAAATTGACCCAGTCATCAGCCCTTACGAAATCATTGAAGATAAATGTGCTGTTTCCTCTGAAGCAGACAAACAAGCTGCGATTGAAGAACAAAAAGCCCAACCGGTTGTTGTGCAGCCGTTTACCTCGAAAACCAAGCGCCGTAAACCTTGGGACAAAACCTATGTGATGTTGCCGCCTTATGATGTAGTGCGCGCTGAGAAAACGCATTATGCACATACATCGCGCATACTGCATAAAGAAACTAACCCGGGTTGTGCGCGTGCATTGGCACAGCGCCACGGGGATCGAATTATTTGGATTAACCCGCCGGCATTTCCCCTTGAAACGCATGAAATGGACGCCGTATTCGACCTACCATATGCTCGGGTGCCGCATCCTCGTTATGGCAAGGCAAAAATTCCGGCTTACGACATGATTAAAACTTCAGTGAATATCATGCGTGGTTGTTTCGGCGGCTGTACGTTCTGTTCGATTACTGAACATGAAGGACGCGTTATTCAAAGCCGCTCTGAAGAATCTATTATTCGCGAAATCGAACAGATCCGTGACAAGGTGCCAGGCTTTACTGGGGTCATTTCAGATTTAGGCGGGCCAACCGCTAATATGTACAAATTGCGCTGTAAAAGCCCGAAAGCAGAGCAAGCTTGTCGTCGTTTGTCGTGCGTCTGGCCAGAGATTTGTGGCCACTTAGATACCGACCAAACGCCAACAGTGGAGTTGTACCGTAAAGCGCGTAACGTGGAAGGGGTTAAGAAAGTGCTTATTGCCTCGGGCGTACGTTACGATTTAGCCATTGAAGATCCAAACTATGTTCGTGAGCTGGTCACCCATCACGTCGGTGGGTATTTAAAAATTGCGCCTGAGCATACCGAGAAAGCCCCTCTGGACAAAATGATGAAGCCAGGCATGGGGACTTATGACAGATTCAAAGAATTGTTCGACAAATACACCATGGAAGCGGGCAAAGAGCAGTATTTGATCCCGTATTTTATTTCGGCGCACCCAGGCACCGAAGATGAAGACATGTTGAACTTGGCGCTGTGGTTAAAAGAGCGCAATTTTAAACTCGACCAAGTGCAGAACTTTTATCCGTCACCTATGGCGAATGCGACCACTATGTATCACACAGGGAAAAACCCGATACACAAGGTGAATCATAAGAGTGAAGCGGTGACGGTAGCGAAGGGCGAAATACGCCGACGATTGCACCGTGGTTTCTTGCGTTATCATGATCCGGCAAATTGGCCCATGCTACGCAAAGCGCTTACTGACATGGGCAAAGGGTATCTGATTGGCAATGGTCCTAAATGCTTGGTGCCAGCAGAGAGCCGTAATGAGCTAAAAGGCCGAGAGCAAAAAGAATATGCCAAACGCGCTGCAAATAAAGCGTACGCCAAAGGGAAGGGCAATGGTCATCAATCAGCTAAAGGCAAAAAAGCGCAACAAGGCTTAACACGTTTCAGCGACAATCAGCCGCATAACAGAGCGGGCGGCACGGAAAAGGCGGGCGAATCCGGCCCAAGTAGTCGGCGCAAAAACAACAGTCAAAAACGAAGAAAGCCACATTAAATGTGGCTTTTTGCTTAAAGGTGAAGATAAAACGCAGTCGTTTACTGACTGAGCGCCTTGATAATATGCTCGCTAAATGCGGGCAAATCGTCTGGATTACGGCTCGTAATTAACTGGCCGTCTATTAATACCTGAACGTCTTGCCAATTAGCGCCCGCGTTACGTAAATCAGTTTGAATGCTCGGATAAGACGTTAAGTTTCGCCCTTTAACGATGCCGGCTTCAATCAGTAACCATGGCCCGTGGCATACTGCTGCGACAGGTCTTTGTTTTTCATCGGCGAAAAAATCTTTAATGAAGGCAATGGCCGCATCACTGGTACGTAAGGTGTCAGGGTTGAATAACCCACCGGGTAATACCAGTGCGTCATATTCCTCACTTTTGGCTTCTTGTAGCGTTAAGTCGACCTCAATCGATTCGCCCCAGTTATCTTCGTCCCATCCCTTAATTGAGCCTTTCTCAAGAGAAATAATATCTACTTTTACGTTTGCGTCTTTCAAAGCATTAAGGGGATGAAATAATTCGCTTTGCTCAAATCCATTGGTGGCTAATATAGCAACGCGTTTGTTTTCTAGTGACTGTGTCATAATTTCTCCTTCATTTCTGCGTAAATATTTACACAAAAAAATGCTAAGGGCATGCCAGAGACGCAGCCTAGATAAGTTAGCTTGTACGCCCCGCCGATTAAAGGGTGAGTGAAATTGAGGTGAGGGGATATCGTTTAGCTCGTCTTTTTCAGCGACGACATTTTACCGATTAAGGCAATTTTTACAGAACGGGGAAATACTCATGAGGCGAAAATCCCCGTAACAAGCAAGTACTCATTAGGAGAAAGTATTCACAAGGAGAAAGTACCCATAAAATATTAGATTTCCATGCGCTAAGCGCGCGCACAAAGGCGCCGCTATAAATGCTTCAGTTATAGTGACTCGGTGATAACGTTACTTCAGGGATTTTCGGGAGACGCTAGGGGCGGTCAAACTGCTGATATATAGCGCATCTTCTGTTTCGAGCACCCCAGTCGTTAGGGGGTACTTACCGGTTGGATCTTGCAAGTCCATGACGACTTCGCCATTTTCATTGATTTTAATCACGTGACCATATTCTTGTGCTTGAGGGCGCATGGCGTTAGGCAGGCGCTGCACTATTTTGCGCAAAAAAGGGGATTCAGATAAATCATCAAGGCTGTTGGAGCGAGGTGATGCAAAACCAAGCCAATAGCCGCCACTTGGTGAGCGAGCTATGTTATCGGGAAAGCCGGGTAGATTATCGATAAATACATCTGAGGTGCCCGCTTTTGGCCCCGATAGCCAGTAACGCATTACCCGATAACTCCCTGTTTCATTCACAAGCACGAAGCGTTGGTCGTGGCTTACGCAGACACCGTTGGCAAAGACTAAGCCTTCAAGCAAGACAGAGGTTGAACGACTTTTGGGATCATATGCGAGTAAGCGCCCATTGCCCTTGTGCTCTAAGATCTCAAGTAAACTTGCTGCCAGAGTACCGCCAAATGTCTGTGCGCTGAACTTACTGGTTGCGTCGCTAAAGTAAATTAGGCCGTCATCTGCAACGTCCACATCATCTGCGTACACTATGTCCGTTCCGGCGACTCGCTTCGTCAACAGGCTGATTTCCCCGCTGGGGCTAATTGACAATAAGCCTTTTAGCGCATCTGCAACCAACAAATTACCTTGCTTATCAAACTCAATGCCTAGTGGACGGCCGCTGGTATTGACCCAAGTCGTGAATTTTTCACTCCCTGGTAAGAGCAACATGATATCCCCTGCGTGAGTCGCTGTAGCAATGGTGCCATCGGGTTTCAGGGCGAAATCTTCAGGCCCGTGTTGACCGTCTAGCGAAATACTCTCTAGGTTTGCTAGCTTGGTGTTGGAGGCATAAAGTCCCAAGTAACCTGGGTTTTTCGGCGCCTGCCAAGCCACAGGCTCAACGGGAACGGGCCAAAAAAGCAAATAACTGAGCAGCGCAACGAGCACGAGTAGGCTGAGTGTGAGAAATTTCATAGTATCTTCTTGATATGAACAACGAGTAAGCACCTAAAGCAGGTATAGCATGGCGCTATCGGCGAGTTAAATTGAGTATAGTTATTCAGGATTATTTATTTACCTGATTAGTAAAATGATCGTGTCATTTAATAGCCATGAAGCTGAAGTATGCTGATATCCGGATGAGAGCTCTGTGTTGTATAGCGCTCACTGGGCTGAGGGATAAAATTAAAAATCGCCGATAAAGCGGATTTTATCGCCATTAAAAACCATTATCGCTGCACTTAACATCTTATTAACCCCTATTTTTGTAGGGAATAGCCGGTATAAGGCCATAAACATACAGGTTATTTTTATTTTTACGCCATAAGCCTTATACTTGCTCGGTTTTATATACATACTCAAGAACGTCCGGTGTTCTTTGAGTCAACCAAGAGGTCCTAATTGTGTTAGAAGCATATCGTAAACATGTTGAAGAACGTTCTGCCGAAGGTATCCCACCTAAACCATTAAACGCCGAGCAAGTTGCCGGTTTGGTTGAGTTACTAAAAGCGCCGCCTGCTGGCGAAGGTGACTTTTTACTTGAGTTGTTGTCAGAACGAGTTCCGCCGGGCGTAGATGAAGCTGCTTATGTAAAAGCGGGTTTCTTAAATGCGATCGTAAGCGGTGAAGCATCGTCTCCTTTGATCAGCAAAGACGCGGCTATTCAGTTATTGGGTAACATGCACGGCGGTTACAACATCGTCACTTTGGTTGATGCACTAGACAACAGTGAATTGGCCGAACTTGCCGCTGAAGAATTGAAGCATACCTTGCTTATGTTTGATGCGTTCCATGACGTGGAAGAAAAAGCCCGCGCAGGAAATGAGTTTGCAAAAGACGTATTACAATCTTGGGCTGATGCTGAGTGGTTTACCTCTCGCCCAGACGTACCTGAGAAAATCACTTATTCAGTCTTTAAAGTCACCGGTGAAACTAACACTGATGATTTGTCACCAGCACCTGATGCATGGTCACGTCCTGATATTCCTTTACATGCTCGCGCTGCTTATAAAATGACGCGTGACGGTTTAACACCTGAAGTTCACGGTGAAGTAGGCCCTCTTAAGCAAATCGAAGAAATCAAAGCGTTAGGTCATCCTGTTGCTTTCGTTGGTGACGTAGTTGGTACCGGTTCTTCGCGTAAATCAGCCACTAACTCAGTATTGTGGTTCTTCGGCGAAGACTTGCCTGGCGTACCTAACAAGCGTGGTGGCGGTGTGTGTATCGGTGGCAAAGTCGCCCCTATTTTCTTCAACACCATGGAAGATGCTGGTGCGTTGGTATTTGAAGCTGACGTAGACCAAATGAACATGGGTGATGTGATTGACATCTTCCCTCTTGAAGGTCGTATCGCAAATGCGAAAACGGGCGAAGAGTTAGCGAAGTACGAATACAAGTCTGACGTATTGTTAGATGAAGTACGTGCTGGTGGACGTATCAACTTGATTATCGGTCGTGGTTTGACTGAAAAAGCCCGTGAGTCTTTAGGTCTAGGGCCTTCTGACCTGTTCCGTAAGCCTGTCCAACCAGCTGACACGGGTAAAGGGTATACCCTTGCTCAAAAAATGGTAGGTAAAGCATGTGGTGTTGACGGTATTCGTCCTGGCACTTACTGCGAGCCTAAAATGACCACTGTGGGCTCACAAGATACAACTGGCCCTATGACCCGCGATGAGCTTAAAGATTTAGCATGTTTAGGTTTCTCTGCTGATCTAACTATGCAGTCGTTCTGTCACACTGCGGCTTATCCTAAGCCTGTTGATATTGACACTCAGCACACCTTGCCTGATTTCATTATGAACCGTGGCGGTGTTTCACTTCGCCCAGGTGACGGTATTATTCACTCTTGGTTAAACCGTATGTTGTTACCTGATACTGTAGGTACAGGTGGTGACTCACATACGCGTTTCCCTATGGGTATTTCATTCCCTGCAGGTTCTGGTTTGGTTGCTTTTGCTGCCGCAACAGGCGTTATGCCTCTTGATATGCCAGAGTCAGTATTGGTTCGCTTTAAAGGCAAAATGAAACCAGGTATCACCTTGCGTGATTTGGTTCATGCCATTCCTTTATACGGTATCAAGCAAGGTTTATTGACTGTTGCTAAAAAAGGTAAAGTAAACGCCTTCTCTGGTCGTATTCTAGAAATCGAAGGTTTGGATGACTTGACTGTTGAGCAAGCGTTTGAATTGTCTGATGCGTCGGCTGAGCGTTCAGCAGCGGGTTGTACTATTAAATTGTCTGAAGCATCTATCGCTGAATACTTGAACTCTAACATCACTATGCTGCGTTGGATGATCAACGAAGGCTACGGTGACCCTCGTACGCTTGAGCGTCGTGCTCGTAAGATGGAAGAGTGGTTGGCTAACCCAGAGTTAATGGTAGCAGATAAAGACGCTGAGTACGTTGAGACCATCGAAATCGACCTTGCTGATATCAACGAACCCATTCTTTGTTGCCCGAATGATCCAGATGACGCAAAAACCTTGTCTGACGTAGCTGGCGAGAAAATTGACGAAGTGTTCATCGGTTCTTGTATGACTAACATTGGTCACTTCCGTGCTGCAGGTAAACTACTTGAGCAATACAACAAAACGTTGCCAACGCGTTTGTGGATCTCTCCACCAACTAAGATGGACAAAGCCGTGTTGATGGAAGAAGGCTACTACAACATCTATGGTCGCGTAGGTGTACGTACTGAAATGCCTGGTTGTTCACTATGTATGGGTAACCAAGCACGTGTACTTGCCAACTCAACTGTGTTGTCTACGTCAACGCGTAACTTCCCTAACCGTTTAGGTGATGGTGCTGATGTCTACTTGTGTTCTGCAGAGCTTGCTGCTGTTGGTGCAATTGTTGGTCGTATCCCTACTACTGCTGAGTACATGGAATACGCGAATAAGATTGAATCTATGTCAGGTGACGTGTTCCGCTACTTGAACTTCGATCGTATCAACGAGTTCAAACAAGCAGAAGAAGCAGCGAAAGAGAAGATCATCCCTGCTTTAAACATTGCTTAATCACTGATTTAACTCGTTAAATTAGGGTAAAATAACGTAAGCCGAACAGGTTAGTTCCTTGTTCGGCTTTTTTATTGATTAATTCTGTATTTTCTCACTCTGCTGTATTGCAACTATTCCTTTCTGGATTACTGTGAAGTAGACTTTAGTCTAACGCGCGAAACTAACTCATTGTTTTCAAGATGATTTTATCGGGTTAATTACAAAGACCCCGTTCATATTGGCACGTAGTCATCAATGAGCTAAGGTGTTTTATTTACGTAAATGGAAGGCTTATGACATTTAAATTTTTACGCTTATTCTGCTGTGTATCACTTGTAGGCAGTTTTACGCTACCCATTCAAGCTGTTAATGCGCAGGAAGCGAAACAACATCAGACTTTGCCAACAGTTAAAATTACGCTACAAGATATCCCTCTTGAAGTCGAGTATGCCCATACCTTTGAGCAACGCGCCATGGGGTTGATGTATCGCAAAACCTTATGTGAACAGTGCGGGATGTTATTTAAATTTTCTGGCTCTAAAAAAGCCAGCATGTGGATGCAAAATACCTTTTTGGCACTCGATGTAGCGTTTATCACAAGTGACGGAGTTATCACCGATATTAAGCCTATGCAGCCTCATGATTTGACCTCAGTTGGCGCATCTGAAGCGGTACTCTATGCATTAGAGATGAACCAAGGGTGGTTTGCTAAAAACGGTATCAAGGTGGGTGATAAAATGGTTATCAAAACCCCCTAAGGTATGGTGATATTAGCTGGCTTTAGCGCGAAATTCATCGCGCCTACCAGCTTGTTATCTTTTCAGGTCGCTTTTAAATACATACAGCCACAGCAATTTTATACAGAGATTTATTTAGTTACTCTGATGCCTGCTCGTTTAAAAAAGGAGTGATGCGCGCTTTTGTGACTTGCTCAAATCCGTAAGCGGCCTCTATCAATAGACCCTCGCTTTTCGCTTTACCGAAGAAGCTTATATTAACAGGCATGCCTCTAACTGCCCCCATGGGAACGGTAATGTGTGGGTAACCTGCCACTGCTGCGGCACCGCTGGCCGAACCAAGAAAGTGGTCACCATCAATGTGGTCTATCTTCCAAGCGGGGGCAGTAGTCGGGGCAATAAGTAAATCGACTTTGTATTTTACCAAAGTGGCATCAATCCCTTCTTTGCCTGCTTTACGTTTTGCATTGCTTAATGCATCAAGATAACTTTGTTCATCGAGTTTGGGGGCATGCAGGGCGCTTTGGAATATTTCTTGTCCGAAGATCGGCATAGTGCGCTCTTTAGTCGCTTGGTTGCGCTTTATTGCTTCTTGCAAGTTTTTCACTGGGGCATTGCTGGTGGCTAAATAGTGATTTAAGCCTGCTTTAAACTCTGCGAGTAAAATACTGTACTCGTCTTCATTCCATTCACCTTTATTTACAATATTGGCATTGTCTACAATAATTGCACCAGCTTCTTTAAGCACATTTAACTGGGCTTCAAATACGTCGTCAAGTTGTGGATGGTAGCCCATCATATTGCGCACTACGCCAATACGTTTGCCTTTGAGCCCATCAATTTTCAAGTGTTCAGACAAAGACAAAGGAGCAATGCTCGCTGCGTCGTTGGGATCTAGGCCCATCATGGCTTCTAACATTATCACGGCGTCGGCTACTGAGCGTGTCATTGGCCCTGCTGTGTCTTGTGAATGAGCGATCGGGATGATCCCGCTGCGACTAACAAGGCCTAACGTGGGTTTAATGCCTACAATGCCGTTTACGGCAGCAGGGCAAGTGATAGAACCATCTGTTTCTGTACCTACGGCTAACAAGGTCAAATCAGCAGCGACGGCGACACCTGAGCCTGAACTCGAGCCACAGGGAGAGCGAGTGGGATCATGAGGATTGAGAGTCTGGCCATGAAGGCTGCTCCAGCCGCTGGAAGACATAGTTGAGCGAAAGTTTGCCCATTCAGATAAGTTGGTTTTACCTAAAATGATGGCGTCTTGTGCTTTTAATTTTTCGACTAAATAGGCGTCTTTACTAGGTATATGTTCGCGCATAAGCCAAGAGCCTGCAGTGTTAGGCATACCAGTGGTATCTATATTGTCTTTAAGTAATACCATCGCGCCAAATAAAGTACCAAGAGGTACTTTATTTTTGAGCTTTTTGTCTAGCGCAGCGACCTGTTGATCAAGTTGCTGGTTAAAGGTGACCACCGCATTGAGCTTAGGGCCATTATCATCAAGTTGTTCGATTCGTTGTAAGTAGTAGTCACGTAATTGAGCGACACTTAATGTACCTTGGCGCAACAATGTTTGGGTTTGGATAAGAGTGAGTTCATGCATTTGCGTGACATGGCCCGCATTGGCAAAAACGTAGGCAGAGTTTGCACTAAATACAGTAATGGCGACGCCAGCGACTAGCCTTTTCATTATGGTTTTATATAGGCGCATATATCGGTTTCCTTAGGGAGTTGTTTTTCGCCATTAATTTAAATCGTTATGGCATATTATTATTATTCACTTGGTATTTTGTGAAAGCTTTTATACTTTGTTAATAACAGATTAGGACCACTATCGCATAGGCTATTTAAAAAAAGTGTACAGAAACAGGCAAAATGTACTTTATCTGCGCTAAAAAACTGGTAATTTATGGCATCTTTTTTGTACATATTTTAATTAGGAAAAACATTGAGTGACTCTTCGATAAATGTAGCTAAATTTGGTGGTACCAGTGTTGCAACTTACGCAACCATGCTTAATTGCGCCAAAGTTGTCATGGGCAACCCCAATACCAAGGTAGTTGTGGTGAGCGCGTCTGCTGGGGTAACGAATATTTTGGTTGAGCTTGCACATAAAGCGCTTACCAAAGATGAAATTTCCGCTTATGTAGAGCAAATCCAAGCTATTGAATTCGCAATATTAAATGACTTAGGTGCGCCAAAATTGGTCGCCGATAAGTTGTTAGAACTTCTTGAGTCATTGAAGCAATTGGCGTTTCATGAAGAAATTCTTCATCGCCCAGATCTTAAAGACAGTTTGCTGTCGCACGGTGAGCGAATGGCTTCGTTATTATTCAGCGAAGTTTTGACCCAACAAGGTTTACCTGCTGATAACTTTGATGTTCGTAAGGTTTTACTCACCGACAGTGAATTCGGCCAAGCCGCACCGCAACTTGAGGGGATCAAACAGCGCGCGACGCAATTGATGGCACCTGAAATTGCCAAAACCGTGCTGGTTACTCAAGGCTTTATCGGTTCTGATGAGGCTGGGAATACCACCACGCTTGGCAGAGGCGGTTCTGACTTTACCGCTGCGTTATTAGCCGAGGCACTAGGCGCACAAAGCTGTGAAATATGGACAGATGTGATTGGCGTGTATACCACAGATCCACGCATCACAGATGCTGCACGCCCGTTACCTGAACTTAGCTTTGAAGAAGCAGCTGAAATGGCCACATTTGGCGCTAAGGTTTTACACCCTGCGACCATGGAGCCAGCGCTTCGTCAAAATATCAAAGTGTTTGTGGGTTCAAGTAAAGAGCCGGAAAAAGGTGGTACTTGGATTGTACGTGATTGTGAGTATGAGCCGTCGTATAGAGCTATCACGCGCCGTAAAGATCAAGTAATGGTGACAGTTAAAACACCCAAGATGATGTACGCACAGGGCTTCTTGCAGAACGTGTTTACCATTATCGCTAAGCATAACCTGAGTGTTGATTTGGTTACCACATCTGAAATTTGTGTGTCATTCACTTTGGACAACCCACCGAATTCAGTATTGCAGCGTTTAAACCGTGAGACTATTGAAGAGCTTAGCCAGATTTGTGAGGTTGAGTTAGAAGAGCATTTTGATCTTGTAACTGTAGTTGGGAACAATATGCACAGTGCCGCTGGCGTCTCTAGCCGTATATTTGCCGCTGTTTCTGATTTTAACTTACGAATGATTTGTTTTGGCGCGAACGTACATAATATGTCTATGTTAGTGAGCGAGAAAGACAGTTCAAATGTGGTGAAAGCCCTGCATAAGAGTTTGTTTGAAGCTGAATAATTAACGCGTTTTAGCCATAAAAAAACCGCTAACGTCAAAACGTAGCGGTTTTTTTGTGCCCAAATGAATGTGCAATATAGGCTAACTAAACCTTAAATTGCTGTACAGAGCTTTGTAGCTCTTCAGCAAGCTTGGCCACCTCGTGGCTCGATTCAGACGTTTGATGTGCCCCTACAGAGGTTTCTTCGGCGATATTTACTATGTTTTCTAGCTTCTGACTGATTTCCTGCGATACCACGTTTTGCTCTTTCGCTGCCTGAGCAATCTGTGAGCTAACGTCATAGGCTTTGTGTACCGCGTCAGAAATGAGTTGTAACGCACGGGTAGAGCCTTCGGTTTTCTCTACGCAGACAGTGGTTTGTTCTTTACCTTGATTCATTACCGCTACGGCTTTTTCAGCACCGGCTTGAAGCACTTCAATCATTGAATTGATTTCTTGTGTTGATTGCTGCGTTCGACTGGCAAGCGTTCTAACTTCATCTGCTACCACAGCAAAGCCGCGGCCATGCTCACCTGCGCGGGCAGCTTCGATAGCTGCGTTGAGTGCTAATAAGTTTGTTTGGTCAGCAACGCCGCGAATAACGTCTAAAATGCCGCCTATGCTGGCACTGTCTTGATGAAGTTTATTAATGACCTCAGCTGCCTCTTCAACATCACGGGCAAGCACTTCAATAGTACGAATATTCTCTTCAGAAATGGCTTTAACTTTCTCTGCTTCTTCATCAGCGTGTTGAATTTGGCGTAACGTATCTTCTGCACTTTGGCTAACCACCATTGACGTGCTGTGCATCTGAGTGGTTGCCGTCGCCACTTGAGCGATTTGAGATTTTTGCTCTTGAATCGATGTGGTCGTTTGCATCGTTACCGCTGATGTTTCTTCTGATGCGGCGGCAAGCTGTGCTGAGCGAGAGCCTATTCCAGAAATAAGCAGCTTTAGGCTATCAATGAGGTTATTACAGTTGGTGGCTAATGTGCCAAACTCATCGTCTGAAGAATCGTCTAAACGACGGGTTAAATCGCCAGAGGAAACCACCTTCAGCATCTCATTTACTTTGTGTAAAGGCTTGATGATGGCGCGCACGCCAAAGAAAGCGATGACACTGGCAATCAGCACTGAAATAATCACAATAAAGATAGTTTTTAAGTTACCTGAACTGATAGAGCTCTTAACTGATTCTTTGGCCACCGTTGCCTTGTTGTCTGCCAATTTCGACAAGATATTAAGTTTGGTAATCGCGAGTTCAATATTCGCATCTGACGCTCTGTAGGCCGCGGTCGCATCGTTTTGTTTGTTGATCTTTTTAACTTGGTTTTGTAACAAGCCGGTTGGTGAGCTGACTAAATCTAAGACTGAACCGGTCATCTGATATATCTCAGATAAACTGCCGCTTGGATCTCTTCCCCCCGCAGCATTTTGAATATCACTCAAGGATTCACGGATTTGATTGAGCACCAATTTAACTTCATTACCCAAGGTGTCGGCTCTAACCAGATTTTGGGTTTTTATATATTCGGCACTGACAGTGATAAGTGACATTAAATTTGTTTCGAGGCGATTCGCTAATTCTGATGCTTTAGTGAGTTGGGCGTTATTTTGTACTTCATCTAAATCTGAGAAGTCTAGGATTAACGACGATGTATCGTCTGCATTGTCTTCAATATCCCCTAACTGATCTTGCAATGTATTGCGTAATTCTAAGTCGTCTTGGCGGCTATTAAACAGTGTCAGGACGTTAACTTTGTAGTCTTCATAAATAGTATCAACCTCAGCGAGTGAGGCTTTCAAGTCTGGCTCTTGGCTAACCACACGTTTGAGGGTATTAAACTCGCTTTCGAAAATACTTTGGCTACTGTTGAAGGCTTCATTCTTTTCATCTAGCCCGCTGAGCCCATCGCCATAGTACGCTTCGGCGGTTAAGCGCCCCATATTTAGAAATGATACCTTCAGTTGGCTACTTCCGCTTACGGTGGGGAAAGCTAGGTTACTCACCTCCTCCGTGGCGTCGTCAATATCATTTAAAGTGGCGAGTGAAAAGATGCCCATGACGATAAGCAGCGAAGTAATAATGGCGAAACCGCCTACAACGCGCATAGCTACTGTCATTTTCATGTGTGATCTCCAAGAAACGAATTTATTATATGTGTTCGAGCGATTATTATGCTGTCGATTCAAGCTAAACTGAGCCAGCGAGTGTTACACAGAGCTCATCGTCTTCCATCAGGTTAGGCGTATGCCATTTGGCCTTTAATTATAAAAAACGATACCAGTCTTTTTATCTTTTCTATATCAGCTATTTAATCTCTTCTATGTAGTATCGACATACATTCGAGTTACATTAACTAACTTTCTGACTTTACTCTAATTATTTTGTAAATAAGGAAGCCTTACCCAAGGGCTAATATTCGCCACTGGCTTGAGGGGAAATGGCTTAACTCGTCGATATTTGTTGCTGCGTGTCACTTCGCAGCAAGGTCATGTGCCCACCCCATACATAACCTGTATCCAGAGCTATAAATTTCTCGTTATTTGTGTCGCCGTCTAACGCAGCCCAATGACCAAAAACAACCTTTTGTTGCGCTTCAAGCTGTGGGTTTTCAATTGTGAACCAGGGGGTAAGGGATTTTGGCGCATCACTTGGGTGGGTTTTGCAGTTGAGGTCTAGCCGATTGTCTTTTTCCAAGAATCGCATTCTGGTAAATGCATTGATGATGAAGCGTTGCCGTGCTTCACCCGTCAGATCATCACGCCAGCGGTTTGGTTTATCACCGTACATGTTTTTTACTAACTGCTGCCATTGTGTGCTTTGTAGAGCGCCACTTATTTCAGCACTTAACTCGAGCGCTTTGTCAAAAGACCAGGTGGGATAAAGGCCGGCGTGAGCCACAAGCGTCGTGTCGTTGATATTCATCGCCAGCGGTTTTGTGCGCAGCCAATGGCAATATTTGGCAAAATCCGCCGAGGCAATAACAGCGTCTAGTTTATCGCCTTTTTTCGCGCGTTTTACACCGCAATATATGGCTAACAGATTAAGGTCGTGGTTTCCCAGAACGGTTTGAAAACTATCACCTAATCCATAAAGATATTTAAGCGTGTTTAGGGCTTCAGTGCCGCGCCCTATAAGATCACCCACCGCATAAAGTGTGTCAGAGCCTGGGGTAAACCCAACTTTGTTCAACAGATCTTTAAGGCCGCTTAAGCAGCCCTGTATATCACCAACGATATAATCAGCCATAAGTAAATTCGGGTTTAATTGATTTGATGAGGCACAGCTAGGCGAAAAATATCAATGGGTACACGAAACAGCGCGCCATCTTTATCCTGCATTTCATAGAAACCTTGCATAGAGCCAACTGGGGTATCCAGCACTGCGCCACTGGTATACTGAAAACTGTTACCACTGTCTATTTGAGGTTGTTGGCCGATTACACCCGCGCCTTCAACTTCAGATTGCTTACCATTTCCGTCAATGATCAGCCAATAACGGTTAATCAGTTGCACGCTTTCGTGGCTATTGTTGGCTATGGTAATTTCGTATGCGAAGGCATATTTGTCTGCTTCGTTAGCAGCATGTTCCGGCAAATGCTGGGTATTGACACTCACATTGATTTTGTCACTTAGCTCGTGACCAGAAACGAAAGGGGTAGTCATCTAATTCTCCTGAATACTAAACGCAAGATCAGCTATTTGCCCAAATTGAGCCAATGACAAGTTCTCAGCACGCAACTCAGGGTTAATATCCAGTGAAAGTAGTTGTGCTTCACTTACGCTTTCTTTCAAGCTATTTCGTATGGTTTTGCGACGTTGATTAAATGCTTGGGCGCAGACTCGATTAAGTACCTCTTCGCTTTTAACCGCCACAGGCCTTACTTTATGCGGAATAAGGCGCACGACAGCTGAATCCACTTTAGGCGGTGGGTTAAACGCGCCTGGAGGTACGTGGATAACCGGCATAATATGGCAGTGATATTGCGCCATTACCGATAAACGCCCGTAATTTTTATTACCCGGAGAGGCGGCAAGTCTGTTCACTACTTCTTTTTGCAGCATAAAATGCATGTCTTGTACTTTATGAGCAAAGGAAAACAAGTGGAACATCAAAGGAGTTGAAATATTGTACGGCAAATTCCCGAAGACCCTAAGGGGATTTTCTTCACTGAACAGCTCAGAAAAATCAAATTTCAGGGCGTCTTTTTCAACAATGTTTAGCTTGCTGGCAATAAAGGGATGTGTGCGCAAACGTTGGGCAAGGTCTCGGTCTAACTCGACTACCGTTAATTCATCGATGAGTTCGCAAACAGGCTCTGTGATTGCACCTAAACCAGGACCAATTTCCACTACATTTTGCCCATTCTGTGGGTTAATGGCAGAAACGATTTGATCGATGATGTAGGGGTCATGAAGAAAGTTCTGACCGAAACGTTTTCTGGCTGTATGGCCTAAGTGTTGTTTACTCATTGTTTACTTTTTGCCAATGAAATGGCTTCCTTAATAGCGATGCTGAAACTACCAACATCGGCTTGGCCCTTAGCGGCTAAATCGAGTGCGGTTCCATGATCCACTGAAGTACGAATAAAGGGTAATCCCAAAGTGATATTGACTGCCTGTCCAAAGCCTTTGTATTTTAACACAGGAAGACCTTGGTCGTGATACATGGCAAGTACCGTATCAGCTTGTTGTAAGTACTTCGGGTTAAAAATGGTATCTGCTGGTAGCGGCCCCGTGAGGCGAATGCCGTCTTGACGCAACACTTCCAGAGCTGGAATGATAGTATCGATTTCCTCGCGGCCTATGTGTCCATCTTCGCCGGCGTGGGGGTTTAACCCACAGACAAAAATATGCGGTTGGTTAATACCAAATTTGGTTTTAAGGTCGTGATCTATTATACGGATCACCCGATCCAATTTAGGCCCAGTAATCGCAGCTGATACCGCAGTTACCGGAATATGCGTGGTAGCAAGCGTCACACGTAAACCTTCGGTAGCAAGCATCATAACCACTTCTGGCGTATTTGACTGCTCGGCAAAGTATTCAGTATGCCCACTAAAGGCAATACCTGCTTCGTTGATAATGCCTTTGTGTACCGGGCCTGTCACCAATGCTTGAAACTCATTACTGAGGTTCATTTGGCATGCCTGATACAAAGTATTGAGCACGTATTGGCTGTTAGCCTTATCTAATTGCCCTGGGGTGACATCGGCGTACAGCGGGATATCAACAATATATAATGCGCCTGCAGGTTGAACGTCAGTGCAGTTTGTATCGTAAGGCAATAAGACTAGAGGCAGGCCTAGTGCATTTGCACGGTCACGCATCAGTTTTGCACTGGCAAAAACCACTAGCATTGCCTGCCACGATTGCTGAGCAAGGGTGATAATTAAGTCGGGGCCAACCCCTGCAGGTTCGCCCGGTGTAATAGCTAGCTTAGTGGTCATTGATTAGCTGTTGTCTTTTTTATCAAGTAATTCAACGTACGCGCTGTCACGCATTTCTTTCAACCAAGCCTCGGTTTCTTCAGCAAACTTACGTTGGAACAACAACTGATAAGCTTTATCTTCTTTACGTTTTTCAGTGGCGTCTTGCACACGTTTGTCCATCAGTTGCATTAAATGCCAACCGTGGGTAGAGCGTACAGGTTGACTGATTTCGCCGACCTCTAGTTTCTGCAATGTGTCTCTAAAAGCGGGAACATATACGTTAGGGTCTGCCCACCCTAAATCACCGCCGCGTAGCGCCGAGCCAGGGTCGGCAGAATGTTCTTTGGCCAACTCAGCAAAGTCAGCTTCACCCGCCAGTAGCTGTTTTCTGAATTCAATCAGCATTTTTTCTGCTTTCTCGTCGCTCAGGATCACCGACGGTTTAATCAAAATATGGCGTGATTTGAGCTCGGCGACTTCAACTTTTTCAATACCGCGGATATCTATAATTTTTAATACGTGAAAACCCGCGCCACTGCGAATAGGGCCGATAAGATCATCTTTGCTTGTGCCTTGCACTGCTTCGGCAAACAGAGTTGGCATAGAGTTAATATTCATCCAGCCTAAATCACCCCCTTCAAGGGCCTTAGAGCCAGAAGAAGACGCTGTCGCTATCTTGGCGAATTCAGAGCCGTTATTTAGTAATTCGAGCACTTTTTCAGCTGTGTCTTTGGCTTTGCTCACATCGGCGTCAGTTGGCTCTGGCGGGAAGCCAATCAAGATATGCCCTAAGTGATATTCAGCTTGTTGGCCGCCTTGCTCGTCAATTAACTTAACGAGGTTACTAATTTCTTGCGGTGTGATGTAAATACGACGACGCACATTCGCACGGCGAACCTCACCAGAGATCAACTCTTTACGTACTTGCTCACGATAGACCTCAAAACTGACGCCTTCAGAAGCAAGACTTTGGCGTAGCTGTTCAACAGTGGTGCCGTCTTCTCTTGCAATATTGTCAATGGTTTGATCTAACTGAGGATCGCTAATTTGAATCCCCATGCGATCAGCCATTTGGCTTTGCAAGCTATCAACGATCAAACGTTCTATCGCTTGGGTACGTAGTACGCGATCTGATGGTAAGGTTTGATTATTGGTTATCGCGTTACGCTTTACAGTACTAACTAGCTCTTTAATTTGGCTTTCTAGTACCACGCCCTGATCGACGATGACTGCCACATTGTCCAAGCGGGTTTGCTTGGCGAATGTGCTAAACGAAATAAATGCCAAAAGGGCAAAAGTGACTACAGTTAATTTCATATTTATGGTTACTTATTAATTAAAATTTACACCTAGGTGTCTGGGTTATATTTTTATTGTACATGGGGCTAATCTAACAGATAAGGCTGTCGATAGCCGAACAATCCATCTCTTAACATGTCGCGCCCTGAACTATCACCGCCAATCCCTTTAAACAAGAATTGAATGGCGATACCTGAATCAAACTCGTCTGTGCTTTGTAGCCCGTCATCATCAAAACGACTGGTTAATTGACGCTGAGCGACGATGCGCAGTGCCCAACAACAGGATTCGTATTGCAAACCTGTGTAGCTTTCGATGGTGCGATGACGCTCTATATCACGATACCAACGGCCTACCCAATACCAATCGCGAGTAATAGGCCAACTGGCGGTTAACCCCAATTGACTAATTTGTTCGCCAGACAAATCACGCACAAATCTATGATTAAACTGCACCATTTTGTCTCTGGCTAGTCGATATTCAAGGCCAATACTACTGCGCTCAACTTTGTCAGTTTCGGTGGATACTTGCACTTCGCTGTGGGCTAACCACTTACTGCCGATGCGCCAGTCCAACTCGGCGGCTAAGGCTGAACGGTCGTCTTCTTTACTTGCTGCTGTGACCTTGTTGTCTTCAAGATAGAAAATCTGACCCAAGCTAAGTTTAAATTGTTCCCTATTATCTTTATCAATTATGCGCGATGTGACACCAAGGGTCACTTGATTTTGGTCGCTGATACGATCTAACCCAGTAAATTCCTGCCCTCGGAACAATCCACCGAAATCGTTAAACAGGCGAGTTGTGTCATATAAACCGATATCTGATTGGTCCTGGTAACTGGTGTACAAATACTGAGCTCTTGGCTCTAATGTTTGAGTTACGTCTGAGCCGAACCAATGAGCTTGCCTTTCAAATACCAAGGCACCGTATAGTTTGGCTTGACCTAAAGTACGTGACACATCACGAGAAAGGTCGGTTCCTTCGATGTCTTCTTGGCGATATACAGTATGCATAACGGATGTTTCGGCGAGGAATTCACCCCAACTGTTTTCAAGTGGCAGGCTTATTGTTGGCGCTATGTGCGCACGTGTCGCCTTAGGGCTTGTGCCGTTGGCATTGTCAAAACGAGCCAATTCCGAGTGAATATCAAACTTAAAGCCAGCGGGTAAGTCGCTTACGTAATCGAGTTTTAGCTCAGGTAAAGCACGGTAGGTATCATCATGATCGCCTAATATTTCAAAATCCCGCAGTTGCAAACTGACATTCAATGCATCTGAGTAATAGTGCAAGCCTAGGGTTCTGAACAAATGGGTATCAGCTGAGTTGTAATAGTCAGAGCCCAAATCAACAATGTAGTTATCATCACTCAAACCGTTGAAGTCGACATTTACTTCCCAATTTTCAGACAAGGCGCCTTTGTGGGTGAGGCGGTAAAAGTAACGGTCTTCATTAGTGCTTGAGTCAGAGTCGTTAGGTAAATATTCAATATCAATCTGACCACTGTTTTGCTCAGTTAAATAACGAAATTCTGTTTTTAACTGTAAACCGCGTTTGGTCATGTACCGAGGCGTAATAGTCGCATCATACTGTTGATCAAGGTTTAAATAGTAAGGTTGCTCGTAAGCAAATCCGGTACTGCTACTGCTGCCTACCTGAGGAAAAAGCAAGCCTGTCTCTCTTGCATCCGTAACAGGGAAAGAATAATAAGGCAGATAGAAAATAGGAATATCTTGCACATAAAACACCGCGTTTCGTGCCACACCGCGTGTTTCATCGGGTTTGACTTTGATGCTGTCAGCTCGAACTAACCAATCTTCTTGGCCTGTAGGGCACGTTGAAAAAGTCACCCCATTTAATTCTAAACCTTGGGTTTGATCCACAACCAAAAGTTCTGCGTCACCCCGCGCATTGAGCGTCGTTAATTCATATTGGGTGTCGGCTATTTCCATGCGATTGTTTTGCGTGTTGAGCAGGACCTTCTGACTGGTAACACTCAGCTCAGGAGTTTGATAGGTAACATCTCCTGTTGCAATGAGCTGCTGGGTCGTACGGTCAATTTGCGCTCGATTCGCAATAATTTGCGAATCTTTATTGGTTATTTCTACTTCTCCCTCAAATTCTGCGAAATTATCTTGCTGAATTGAGGTCATATTAGATATAACTTGAATTTGTCCGTTAGGCAGACGCTTCTCTACCACGAAAGTATTTGCAGGTGCTGGACACGTTTCTTGAGCTGTCGCACTAAGCGAGCATAAAGAGAAACAGAGCACGTGAAGAGGTTGCTTGATTTTCATACGGTAGGGTAAAAAGGCAGCCTGATAATGGTTAAAGTCACGGGAGTTAAGCTCCAATTTTAAGGGTTTCGCGCAGATTTACTAGTAAACTTGCAAAAAAAGAGATATTTCGCCATTCTTCGCTGTCAAATTTTACCCCAACATGAGGTCCTAAGTGAGCCCATTGGCACAAAGACAAGCACAATTGATGGATTGGATTAATCATTCCACACCTTTTTTGTGTCAACAATTACACATGGTTTATGGTGATGCCAGCTTTAGGCGTTATTTTCGCTTCACCTTTGATGAGCGCACGATTATCGCAGTGGATGCTCCACCAACATTTGAAGACAGCGAGAAATTTGCGTTAGTCGCAGAGTCTTTTGCTGCTAACGGATTACGCGTGCCCGATATATTGGCCGCAGATCACACGTTAGGCTTTTATTGTCTCAATGATTTTGGTGATGAGCAATTGGCCCATCAACTAAATGACCATAGTTGTCATCAGTTGTACCCAAAGGCCTTAGCACTTTTGCCAAAGGTACAGCAATGTACAGCTACATCTCAAGCAACTTTACCTGCCTATGACCACAAACTATTTACGCGCGAGTTTGAAATATTCACTCAATGGTTATTAGATGTGCATTTGGGTTATCGTTTGACGCCTGAGCAGCATGCGATGCTGAATGATACATTCAACGTATTAGCAGACAACTTCTTTGAGCAACCCAAGGTCGGTGTGCATCGCGATTTTCACTCCCGTAATCTAATGATGCTGCAAAATGATGAAATTGGCGTCATTGATTTTCAAGACGCGGTGATTGGCCCGATTACCTACGATGCTGTGTCTTTGCTGCGTGACTGCTATCGACGCTGGCCCGATGAATGGGTCAGTGACTGGTTAGCTGCATTTCAGCAACAGTTTTACCCGCAATACCCACTTGCTAAATTCACTCGTTGGTTTGACTTAACAGGCATGCAACGGCATATCAAAGCCAGTGGTATATTTGCTCGTTTGCATCACAGAGATGGCAAAAGTGACTATTTAGATGATATTCCGCGAACTTTGGGGTATCTGGTGGATATAGGTAAGCAATATTCTGAGCTTGAGGCGTTCGCACGATTTGTTGAACAAGAAATTCTACCCAGTGTGTTGGCATTAGCAGATTCAGCGAAAGGTAAGGTGGTGTCACTTGCAGGCAGTAAGCGCTAGTCAATTGGGTCGCTATAAGAGATGAACAAGCAGATTAATACAGCAATGATTTTGGCGGCGGGGCGCGGCGAGCGCATGCGTCCGCTGACAGATACCACCCCAAAGCCCTTGCTAGAAGTACACGGCAAACCCTTGATCGAATACCATATTGAACGTTTAGCGACAGCCGGTATTAAACGCATCGTGATAAACCACGCATGGCTTGGCGAGCAAATTGTTCAGCGCATCGGTAATGGCTCGCGATTTAATGTGGATATAGTGTATTCCCCAGAGGAAACAGCGCTAGAAACCGCTGGGGGGATAAAACAAGCACTCCCGCAGTTGTGTGAACACACTGCCAGCGATGCGTTTTTAGTGGTTAATGGCGACGTATTTACTGACTTTTGTTTTGCAAATCTGCTCGAAAACCTGATAGATCATGGTAAAGGTTTAACAAAAGAGTTGCCGCTGGCCCACTTGATATTAGTGCCAAACCCCCCACACAACCCTGAAGGCGATTTTTACTTGCACGGTAACCGTGTGTGCAAAAGTCAATACAAAGATGTAAGCGCTGAACAAAGAGCACCACACAAATATACGTTTAGTGGGATAGGTGTGTACCGCAAAGCGTTGTTCGATGGCCTATCGCAAGCCAGTCAACGTTTGGCGCCTGTGCTGGTAGACGCGATGGCAAAAAATCAAGTTAGCGGAAGCTTGCACCAAGGTGTATGGGTTGATATCGGTACGCCTGAGCGCTTAACGCAATTGAATGCACAGCGTTGAAATACAGCGCATTAAGAATGTGCGAGCAAATTAATTTATAAACAGGGTAAATAATGATTGGCAAGATTTTAGGTACCATTTTTGGTTTTATGTTCGGGCGCATCCCCGGCGCTATTTTAGGTTTTATCGTCGGGCATATGTTCGACAAAGGCTATAGCCAAGACTTTAACCAAATGGGCGGTTTCAGCGGTTTTTTTACTAGCCAAGATGATTTTAAAAAGCAGGCAATATTTTTTCATGCCTTGTTCTCGGTCATGGGGCATATCGCGAAAGCGGACGGCAAAGTCAGCGACATAGAAATCAAAATGGCTAGCTCGCTAATGGATCAGATGGGGCTTGAAGGCGACACGCGCAAAGAAGCTCAACAGGCGTTTCGTGATGGCAAAGAAGCTGATTTCGCCTTAAAAGATATTATTTTAGAGCTAAAAGAATCCTGCCATGGGCGCAGAGATATTTTGCAGGTCTTTTTAGAAATTCTAATTCAAGCGGCATATGTTGATGGAAGATTAGATAAAGCCGAACAAAAAGTGCTTGAAACCGCAGCGCTGCACTTAGGGTTCAAGCAAAATGAATTACTTTACTTATTGTCTGTGTATGAAGCCGAAATACGTTTCCGCCAGCGTGGGGGCCAAAGAAGCGGTCAGTCTTCTCATCGCGCCCATCAAGGTAGTCAATCTACTTACTCTACCCAGCAGTCATTAAATGACGCCTACCAAATTCTTGGCGTGAGTGAGTCAGATGATGATAAGGCTGTGAAAAAAGCGTATCGCAAGCTGATGAGTGAAAACCACCCCGATAAATTAGTGTCAAAAGGGTTACCTAAACAGGCGCTAGAAATCGCTAAAAATAAGGCCCAAGATATTCAAGCTGCCTATGAAATGATTAAAGAAAAACGTGGCATGCGTTGAGCAATGTGGCATGCATTGAGCAAGTTAGGCAATATACTTAATTAGGTTTCTGAGCTTGTCTGAGAGGCCGCTCTTATTCAAGTTCTTTGCCATTCGATGGGCCTGACTCGTTACAATCGCCCAAGTGAGTAAGCCGATTTAATCCGAAACGAATCATCTCCTGTGTTCGCTACTACCCATTTCGACAGTCAACCAAATCTTTCTTTTCACCAGTACTTTTGTCTCTAGCTAGCAGTGGTTTTTGAAAGACTTCTTCGGGATAGGCAAATGTAACAAATGTAAAAGTACTAGGCTTTTAGTTAAAACTTAATGAGAATGCTTCTTATTTGAAATAATCATAATCAATAGGGAGCTTTTCTTGAAAACACGCGTGATGATCGGTGCAATGTGCACATTAGCCAGCGCAAGTGCACTAACAAGCACATTGGCATATGCAGATACGACTGAAGTTGAAACTACGGCAGCAGTAGAGAAAATATCGGTTGTGGGCGCAGCTACCAACCTCAGTATTACCGCTGAAGACATTGAGCAATATCAAGCGAGCGATCTTGCGGATATATTCCGCTATTCACCATCCATTAGTGTTGGGGGCTCAGTGGGGGTCGCACAAAAAATCTATATTCGCGGCTTAGAAGATGCATTTTTAAATGTCACGGTAGACGGTGCTCAGCAAACTTCGACGCTGTTCCATCACATAGGCCGGGTGACTATCGATCCTGATTTGCTACAACAAATAGATGTGCAAGCGGGGGCGGGGGAAGCCACAAGCGGGCCGGGCGCTATAGGCGGCTCCATCCGTTTTAAAACAAAAGATGCACAAGACATGCTAAAACCCGAAGAGCAGTTCGGTGGTCGTGTAAAAGCCAACTATTTTTCAAACGATGCGACTCGTTATAGTGGTAGCCTTTACGGCAAACTAAGCGATTCTTGGGGTGTGCTTGGCTATTACAGCACGATCGACCGCGACAACATGGAAGATGGCAACGGCGATGAAATATACGGCACTGCAGCCGACCAAGACATGGCATTTTTAAAGGTCAGTGGTGATATCTCAGAAAATCAATTCCTGTCGCTCAGTGTTGAGCAACGTGACGAAAAAGGTGCGTTCTCAGCGCGTCCTAACTGGGCGGTACAAGAAGGTGACGCGCTTTACGCAAGTGAGGCCGAGCGTGATACCTATGTGGCGAATTACCGCTTTGCTTACAGTGCCTTAGTTAATATTGAAGCAACAGCCTATCAAACTGACTCTTCTTTTCGCGGTGGTCGCTTTGATTGGCTAGCTGAAATCGATACCTACGGCTTTGATCTGCGTAATACCAGTGAAACAGGGCTGCATAAATTCGTCTATGGTGTTGACTATCGTAACGATGAAGTGACTAGCGGGCCGGCTCAAGGTGCTGTTGAAAACGCGGAAGAAGGCAGCGTACTCGGTATTTATGTGCAAGGTTACAGTGATATTACGCCACAGCTATTGCTAAGTTACGGTGTTCGCTATGATGACTATGACTTTCAGCAAAACATCTTGGTAGATGAATACTATGGCGAACCGGTAACGGACGTCGCAGCGTCAATTGATGACTCAGAGCTTAGTTTTAATGTAGGTCTAGCATATGAACTCAGCCAACACTGGACACTCGGACTAGGCTTTGCACAGGCAGCGAGAGGCAAGCAAATTGGTGATGGGTTTACCATTGACGGTTATTTGTATGATGGCTCAGATATACCCGTTGTGGCCGAGGATTTGGTGCCTGAGACCGTTGAAAATATCGAAGCGTCAATTGAATACAGTGCCAACAATCTAAACGCCAAACTAAGCGTTTACCGCTCTTCGTTGGATGATGTTATTTTCGAAGGGTATGAAGGCAATGCGGTGTTTAATAATATCGGCACACTCGATACAAGTGGCATTGAGTTTGACGTCGCTTATCGTTGGAACGAAGTAGATTTATTTCTTGGCTTCTCCAGTGCTGATACTGAGCTAAAGCCTAGAGACGACTTGTACAATGTCAGTTATTCATCAATTGATATTAACGGTTATGAATTTGTCGGCTTAGGCAACAGCCGAGGCGATACTTGGGTTGCAGGCGCCGACTACGACATCTCCCCTGATGTGAGTGTTGGGCTGAGTTTGGCAAAAGTGGATTCAATCGACATTGACACCCTACATCAAGCCGTAGATTTAGCTTGGACAGATTCCTTGTATCGACTCAACAAGCCAAGTTATACCACTGTTGATATTTACGCAAAATGGCATGTGACAAATAATCTAATGCTCAATTTAGCGGTGAGCAATTTATTTGATAAGTTGTATATCGACCACTCAAGCGTTGGCGACTATAGCGAGGTATTTGCTACGGTAATTGGCCCTTATGAAGCCGGAAGAGACATCAGGTTATCTGTGTCGTACGACTTTTAGCGCCTCGACATTTTAGGATATGAGCGTTAACACAATCAAAAGGTGGGTCTTTTGGGCCCACTTAGTCACAGGGCTGGTGGCTGGTATGTTTGTCTTTTGCATGGCATTTACGGGAGTGTTACTGACTTATGAGAGACAAATTGTCGAACTGAGTGAGATGCACTATCGCGTTGCCCCAGAAGACTCAGCTAGGCGGCTAACAACCGATGAAGTCGTAAATGTATTGCAACAACTTCATCCTGACGAACCGCATATTTATATTCGATGGGTGAATAAGGAGGGCGCGGCAATCCCCGTATGGGCGGGTAAAAATAACTATTTACTGCATCCCTATACTGGCAAAGTGCTAAGGGTTGGTGAAGGTACTGTTACTGATTTTTTTCACCAAGTGACTGATTTACATCGCTATCTTTTGCTAACAGGAGATTCTCGGGCGATTGGTAAAAATATCACTGCGTACGCGAATTTGGTGTTTATCTTTCTGTTGCTCAGTGGTCTGTATTTATGGCTACCGAAACGCTTTAATCGCTCGGCATTTAAACACGCTTTTTGGCTACCCAAACGATACCAAAACACTCAGCATCGTCACCGGCAATGGCATCTAGTCTTTGGTATTTGGTGCTTGCCAGCACTATTTGTTATTGCATTAACCGCCACACTCTTTCATTTCACATGGGCCAATGAAGCACTATATGGCGCGTTTGGTGAAACGGTGCCCCAGCGTGAGCAACATGAGGAAGTCACCCGTTTAGACGCTGATGTCATACCCTATGAGGTGTTGTTTCAACGTGCAGTTCATCATGCCAAGCATAATCAGTTTACCGATTGGTATTCCATGTGGTTAGAGATAGGAGAGGAGCTCAACGAGGCACGTTTCTATATCGATAAAAGTATTGGGCATAGGCAAGAGTTGGCTTATTCGTTGTATTTTGATACCCGCAGTGGAGACATAAGCAAAGTGCTGCGAAAATCAGACTGGTCTCGAGGTGGTCAAGCGTGGGGCACAGCGCGCTTTTTACACACAGGCGAATATTTCGGCGTCATCGGTCAGACCATTGCAGGCCTGGTGTCTTTAATAGCCTGTATTTTAGTTTACACAGGTATGTTACTGGCTTGGCGGCGATTGATCATTGCACCTAAACAAAGAAAGCAAATGTCCGAATGAAAACAGGGCTGCAGAATATTCGCGCTTTAGCATATTATCGCCCGAGCCGAATAACCATTTCTAGGCCTAATAACGCGCCGTCGCTAGCAAAATAATTTTGCGCGCTCATATTCCCTCCGATTGCTGCGATTTGTCGCTGGGCCAAAGCGAGCCCTAAGCCGAATCCACTTGGCGGGGCGGATTGCGTTAACGCCTTATCTGAAACTCGTGCTTTGTCGACACGGAAAAAGGGCTTAAATATATCTGACAACATATCTTGAGGAACGCCCGGCCCCTGATCCCTAACGGTTAAGGTGTAACACTTATCACTTTGGGTTAGCGACACATTTACTTCACGCGTCGCTGGAGTGTAGCGCAGGGCGTTGCGTACGATGTTTTCAAAAGCTTGACCTAATGCGGTTTGGCTACTTTTGGTTATATCAGCATTTGCCGGTAAGTCTGTTGTTAACATGCAATTAGGGTATTCAAAGCGCGCATCTTCACAAATAACCTCGAGTAATTCGACTAAGTCAAAGTCGTCTGTGTTCAGGCGAGGCGATTCATTATTTAGCCACGCGAGTGTAAGTGTATCTTCTACTAAATTGCGCATGGTAGAGGCTTCATAACGCAGACGTTCAAGGGCTTGCTTGGGGTTGATATTTTGCTCAACAAAATCCACAGCCATGTCTATTCGAGTTAGCGGGGTGCGCAACTCATGGGATAAATCAGCGAGCAGTTGTCTTTGATTATAAATAAGCATGCTAATACGCTGTGCCATGTGGTCGAACGTTTCAGCAAGACGGGTGAGCTCGTCGTTTCTGTGTGGTAGATATGGCGCCACTCTAACATCCAGCTTTCCTTCGCTGAACGCTTTTGTCGCGTTTTCTAGTTTTCTAAGAGGTGCCATTACATGTTGATAAAGCACAAAACTTAAAATACAAAGCAATATTAACGGCAGAGCAATTTGTAAAAATAGTTTTGCATAAAGCAAAAATGCCCCGGGACGCATTCGTTGCGGTAGCTGAATAAGGAAATGACTTGATGCATCAGAAAAGGGGATTTCCATGGTCGGGTTTTCTTCAAAATAAAGGTGTATTTTCCACTCAACACTTCTTCCGAGTTGAAACCGTTCAAGATAGTTTTCTGGTAGGCTGGTATCAGCGAAAGGTGTGATCTTTGAGCGCACGACCGCGGCCCACGTATTTTCTTTTTGCTGAAGTGCTTTTAACCAAACCACCAGTGCTGCTTCGCCGTCTTGACGTAAAATGGTTTCAGCTTGCCGCCCATAATTTAGTAACTGCTGCTGGTGCTGGGCGTCAATAAAACTCATGCTGGTTTCAGTGTGGTTTGTTAACCAGCTTAACGCCCAAAATAACAGAACAGTTCCCAACGCGATAAACGCACAAAGTCGCCAAAAAAGCGTGTTTTTCATGAAAATTGATAGCCTTTTCCGTGCATAGTCAATAGGCGCTCAGGGGGCATTCCGGCCTCGACCAATTTTTTGCGTACCCGACTAACATGCATATCCAAGCTTCGGTCGTAGCGGCTAAATGCTCTGTCTAGCACCGTTTGATACAAAAATGCTTTGCTCATGATGTCGCTTCTGTTTTCGACCAGCACCCAAAGTAACCTAAATTGAAGGGGGGTGAGTTCAACCAAGCAATCAGCAAAGAAAACCTGTTGTTTAGCCCGATTGAGTAACAGGCGATCTGCACTAAGAGTTGAGGTGTGTGTGTCGCTTTGTAACGTATGCAGACTGCGTCGCAGTAAAGCCTCGACCCGTAGCATCATTTCAGTGAAATTAAATGGTTTGGGTAGGTAATCATCGGCGCCTTTGCGGTAGCCTTCAATACGTTCTTGTTCAGCACCACAGGCGGTGATCATCATAACCGGCGTCTGCTTCACACTGCGTATTTTGTTCAGTATTGAGAAGCCATTAAGCGTCGGTAGAAGTACGTCTAATAAAATCAAATCGAAACGTTTTTGCAGGGCACACTGTAACCCGCTTTGTCCGTCCCGACATTGCTCTGTGTTGAAACCTCTCTCTTCGAGCAATCTGGCGACTTGTGCACCTAATACGATATCGTCTTCAATGATTAATATACGCGCAGACATGGAGATTTAGCAGTGATGATAGGTTTTTAGATGTTATTGATAATCATTCCTGTTTTCAAGTTTAATCTCCGATATCGTGCATCTTACTAGCTTAAAACTCATCCGGCTTTTACCAAGCTAGTGGCAATAAGAGCTTGATGTGAAGCTTGTTGTAGTAAACCTTGGCTACATTTCAACTTGTTGCTCTTTGAAATTCAGACGCTTAACTCGTCACAAGATCGTCATAATTTTACACTCAAATTGTAACGCGAAGCCGTCACATTGTTGCGGTCAATTTAACTAGAGACCACACACAAATGAAAACAACCGCTAAAACACACTTAGCATTATGCGTAGCAATGGCGATAGGCAGCCAATCATTTATTAGCTCTGCAAATGCACAGGAAACTCCCAACGACGCCGCAATCGAAGAGATCACGGTCGTGGGTAAAAGCGTTTCTTACGCTAACAACCAAACTTCTGATGAGATGGCAAAACAACAGAGCTCGTTGACCAGTGCGTTGGCCGTTATCGATAATTTGCCAGGTGTTTTGATCAACGAAGGTGATACGTTTGGCTCCGATGATTGGTCAACCACAGTATCCATTCGTGGCTTTCAGTTAAGCCTAGATGAGCAGCAAATCGGCATCACTATTGACGGCATTGCTAACGGTAACTCTAACTATGGTGGCGGTGCTAAAGCCAATCGCTACATCGACACCGAAAACTTGGCCAACGTTGAGGTATCGCAAGGAACGGGTGATATCGCGTCGCGCTCAAACGAAGCGCTAGGCGGCACGCTTAACTTCACCACAGTTGATCCAGGTGTAGAAGAGTCCATGCTAATCAGTATCTCTGGTGGCAGCTTTGATGCACAAAAATATTTCCTACGTTATGAAACCGGTGAAATTGCTAAAGATACCTATGCATGGGTCAGTGTTTCTAGCAGTGAAAATACAGACTGGATCACGCAAACCGCAGAAAATGAACATGATCACTTAGCTGGTAAATTTATTAGCATGATCAACAACGTTGAAATTGAAGGCTATTTTTCGTGGGATGATGTTCACGAAGCAAATTATCAGCGTATTAGCTTAGCGCAGTTTGAGCAGAATCCAGATAGTGATCGCTTAAACGGTGAGTGGACTGGTATCCCTTATGTTGATCAAGTTCACCGTCAAGGTTGGGCGACATTACGTGAAAACCTTTTCGCTTATTTAAAAGCTGATTACGCGACTGATAATTTTGAAATCTCCGGTAATGTTTACTATCACGATAACGAAGGGCGTGGTGATTGGGTGCCCCCTTACGTGGTTGATGTAAAGGCAGACGGCGACGGTGTTGCACACTCTGAACTGGTATCTGGTAATACAGTGTATGGTGGCAGCGCATTAGGCCAACTTTATTATGTGGATAGCAGCGGTTTCGCTTTGAGCCCAACTGACGGTTGCACAAGCTCTATCACCGCGCCATACGGCGGCGCTGGCCCTGAATACGATCCAACATGTTACGCCCAAGGCGCTGTGCCAGTTGGCTCATATCGTCATACCCATTATCAAAAAGAACGCTTTGGCTTTGATGCTGATTTTGCTTGGTATACCCAAATAAATGATATGGATAACACGCTACGCGGTGGTATTTGGTACGAAGATTATAACCGTGAAGAATCACGTGATTGGCATAAAATCATTGATTCACGCTCAGGTGTTGAATTCGACCACACGCCTTACTGGGTGCAATACTCGCGTGAATTCCCTGTGGAAACAATGATGCTTTACGCAGAAGACGAGCTAGACATGGGCTGGGCTAGCGTTCGCCTAGGCGTGAAGCGCTTCTACGTAGACTTAGAGCGTCAAGATAATTTCGACCAAAGCAATACAGCGGAAATGAATTCAGACTCTGATACCTTGTTCTCAGGTGGTGTTGTGGTTCAAATGCCAATTGATGGCTTAGAAGCGTTTGCTGGATATGCAGAAAACTTCGCTGCGATTAAAGACACCGTACTTGAACGTGACGCGTCTACGTTAACTCAAGTTGAGCCAGAAACTGCGGAAAACGTTGATGTAGGTTTGCGCTATGTGTCACGTGATTTTAATGCAAGTTTGACTTACTACAATATCAAGTTTGATAACCGTTTGACTTTCATTGCTCCCGACTCACCTGATGGCATCGATTTCTTAATCGGCACTAACGGCAGTTACGTTAACGTTGGGGGCATTGAATCATCAGGTTTTGAAGCGTCTTTGTCATTCAACGTGACAGATTCGTTGGCATTGTATGGGTCATTTACCTACAACGATTCAGAATACACTGACGGCTCAATTGATTTCCCTGAAGGCAATACTGTGTTTGGTTCACCTGAAAATATGGCGGTTGTGTCAGCTGACTGGACCCGAGGTAATTACTTCATAGGTGCATCAACCAAATGGGTAGACGACCGCTTTATTGATGCGGCAAACACCCAAGTGGCTGAAGCGTATTTAGTCACTGACTTTTACGCTGGGGTTAGCTTAGATGCGCCAGTTCAAGGTATTGAAGCAGTTGATTTACGTTTTACCGTAAATAATATGTTTGATGAGAGTTACTTGGGCGGCATTGCGGGACAATCTGCATGGATTGGCGCACCGCGCACTGCGGCGTTTAACGTTCAAGCGCGCTTCTAAGACGAACGCGTTTCAAGCATGATAGGCGAGCTTTGGCTCGCCTTTTTTGCTTTCAACAACGCTCCCTTTGCGGTGGCAGACATTATTCCTCTTCTGTATACGAGGCTCATATGAAGCAAATAAAACCAATGACATTCGTGAAACGGCTGGCTATTTTGTGCCAAATCTTGTGTATCGTGTTAGTCGCATCGCCCGTGAGTGCAGCAGATAATTTGCTTATCATCAGTATTGATGGCTTACGCTGGCAAGAAGTATTTCGGGGGTATCACGCTACTTTGTTGGCGCAACCGCAATTTGCTGGACAGCAAGATGAAATAGCAGCTGCGTTTGACGGCAAGAGCCCTAATGCTAAGCGTGAAAAACTAATGCCTTTTCTTTGGGGGCAGGTGGTGAAAGAAGGTGTGCTAATAGGAAATCGAGATAAGCAGTCTGCGATGGATGTTAGCAATAGCTGGTGGTTCTCTTACCCTGGTTATAACGAATTACTCACAGGCAAGGCTGACGCTAAGATAGATTCGAATAAACCTGTGGCGAACCCTAATATTAGTATTTTAGAGTGGTTGAACAACCAAGAAAGCTTCAAAAATAAGGTAGCTGCTTTTGGCAGTTGGGATGTATTCCCAGCTATTTTGAATAAGCAGCGCAGTCAATTGCCAATTAATGCGGGTTTTATGTCAGCCGATTGGAACAATTTATCGGCTAAAGCGACGTGGTTAAATGCGCTGCAAAAAGACATTCCTAGCCCTTGGCACAATGTACGTCTGGATGCGTTTACGGTGGGGTTTACTCAGGAGTATGTGAAAGCCAAACAACCAAACGTGATTTATCTGGCACTCGGTGAAACAGACGATTTCGCCCATGATGGAGATTATCCAGCGTATTTGCGCTCGGCCCATCAAAGTGACGTGTTTATTGCGCGTTTATGGCACATGCTACAAAGCATGCCGCACTATAAGAACAATACCAATTTGCTGATAACAGTTGATCACGGGCGAGGTAACAGCAATGAAACTTGGCAGCATCACGCGAGTCCTAAAGCGACCCAAGGTTATTTGCGTAATCTAGCCAAGCATAAGAATGGCATTGAAGGTTCGAACCAAGTGTGGGCCGCTGCGATGGGCCCTGATGTGAAAACCTATGGTGAGATAGGTGACGGCCATACATATCAGTTGAATCAAATTGCGGCGACTGCTCTAAAATTACTGAAGCAAAAGCCCCAAGACTATGCCAAGGAAAATGGTCAGCCTATTGGTAAAGCACTGCCTATTTTTAATCAGTGAGGTCGCTGATGATACTAGGGCAGGTTGATCTTTACGGCAAAAATGTTCAGCAAAGGTCAACACGTTCTAGGCTAAAAACCAGTCGTACAACATTCTGCCGGGGGTAAAGGTAAAGCCGCCGGCAATCAGTATTGCTCCAACATAAAGCAGGAGCATACTGCGTTTATGCTTCGCAATATTCCCTTTTCGAACGGCGAAATAGGCACTCGGTACGGCGTATAGTACTAGCAGGCTAAACAGGTGTACGTATCCAAAATGACCAATAAGCACGGGGCCGACTTGCGCTGCCATGAATAACGTGAGCAAAGCGGTGACAAGCATTAGGCTCATATATACCTTGCCGAGCATACGATGCGTTGGTGTCCCTTTTCGATTGGCCAATAAGTACGTGCCAATTAGAAAGGCAGGCAAAACCGTGGCGAGGTGAAAATAGGCAAGTTGTAAATATGTCATGATGTTCCTGTTCCTTGGATAATGGCTGTGCTTTCTAGGGCATTCGAAGCAGAAGCTGAATCATAATCACATTTATTTGAGAATATAAGCTCACATACAAAAAAGCCCACCGTTTATGTAAAACAGCGGGCTAACGTTCAAATAGCGAAATGTTGGAATTTAAACTGCCTCGAAGGCTTGGGCTAAATCTGCTTGAATGTCATCGATGTGCTCTATGCCAATACACAAGCGCAACATTTCTGGGCTTACACCTGCACTTTTTAGTTCTTCCTCATTTAATTGGCGATGAGTGGTTGAAGCCGGATGACACGCTAAGGTTTTGGTGTCACCAATATTAACCAAGCGCTTGATTAATTTAAGGGCATCGTAGAATTTCACCCCAGCATCAAAACCGCCTTTAATACCGAATGTCATCAAAGACGATGGGCGGCCGTTGAAGTATTTTTGCGCCATTGGATAATACTTGTCGCCTTCAAGCCCAGCGTAGCTAACCCACTCAACTTTTGGGTGAGCTTTTAGATATTCAGCGACAGATTTCGCGTTGTCGCAATGGCGCTCCATGCGCAAAGGCAGTGTTTCCATGCCTTGCATTAGCATAAAAGCATTCATTGGGGAGAGCGCCGCGCCTGTGTTACGAAGTGGTACCGTGCGGGCGCGCGCTACAAATGCCGCGGCACCAAATTCACGGGTATACACAACGCCATGATAGGCAGCCTCTGGCTCATTGAGCATAGGAAAGCGCTCTTTGTGCTCAGCCCAAGGAAACTTGCCTGAATCGACAATGATCCCACCTAAAGAATTACCATGACCGCCCATGTATTTAGTCAAAGAATGTACGACTATATCAGCGCCATATTCAATGGGGTTAAGCAGTGCAGGGGTCGCAACTGTGTTATCCACCATCAAGGGAACGCCATGTTCATGTGCCATAGTGGCTATGGGTTCAATGTCGACTATGTTGCCCGCTGGGTTACCTATGGTTTCACAAAATACTGCTTTAGTTTTGTCATCCATTAGCTTGGCCAGATCTTCGGCTTTGTCTGATTCAGCAAAGCGTACTTCAATGCCCTGCTTAGGTAATAAGTGAGCAAACAAGGTGTACGTGCCGCCGTATAACTGCGGAGTTGCAACTATATTATCGCCAGCTTCGGCTATGGTTAAAATTGCGTAGTTAATTGCTGCGCTACCTGCAGAAACCACTAAGGCTGCTACACCACCTTCAAGAGCTGCTACACGCTTTTCAAGCACGTCCCATGTGGGGTTCATAATACGCGTGTAAATATTGCCCGGTACCGCTAAGTCAAATAGGTCAGCACCATGTTGGGCGTTATCAAATTCGTAAGCGACAGTTTGATAAATGGGGACTGCACAGGCTTTGGTTGTCGGGTCGGTCTCGTATCCTTCATGGATACAGATGGTTTCCTTTTTCATGGTTTGCTCCTTATCGTGAGTCAGTTTGAAGGGCTGAAAGTAGCTAGGATTTACAGTACCAAAGGTCTGCCTGAAAACTAGCCTTTTATCAGAATTTTATGCTCTAAACTAGATACTTAATAGCGTGTTAACAAAAATGCAACCAAGTGGGATGAGCCAATGAGTTCTGTTTGGCAGGTTAAAACTGAGATATAACATTCAGCCCAGCCCAGGATAAGTGACGCGGCGTGCCTGCTTGGCGGGCAATAAAGCTGCGGCCAATCGTGCGTTCTGCGATTAGCTGTATGCTTAATCGTGGCGTTAGCTGCAGTAACTCCCAAAGTTGAATGATTGTGCTCCGCGTGGCTATTGGATGCATAACCATAATCAAATGCGGTTTTCACAAAGGGAGCAACACTGACGTGGGGTGAATAATTAAACGAAGAGCGCAGGCCGTACTCGACAAAGTAGCCATTGGCTTGCGTGCTGTAAATTATGTCAAGGGTAGGGATGAGTTAGTTCTATGTGTTTCGTAATAAATAGGGAAACGCATTCTAAAAGCGATTTATCAACGACTTATTGAAACGTTAGTTGATTAGCTTTTTACTCAGCGATATTGCAAAGTGCTGGTGAATACAACAATAATGACAGTTAATGATGGGGGTTAAATCTATACTTTAGCCTAGTTTTATTTTTCTCATTTAATTCAGTCGCTTAAATTGCTTATTTAGGCACGTGAAAACTTCTAGTCAAGGTTGAGCACGAACAGCGAATATCAGGAATCAATCGGTTAGCAACCTAGTGTCAGTATTAACGAGGTAAAAATTGAAATATTTAATCGGTGTCATTTGGCTGATGAGTATCAGTCAGGCGTTCGCATTTACGAAGGAATTCACCGAGGCTGAGTTGCAGGAAATGGTGAGTGCCATTATGCCTATCACGCGAAGTAAATTCTTTGTCACTATGACGTTGTCTGAACCGCGACTTGATTTACTCGAGTCCAGTAATGAAATTGGCTTAGGGGCGAATATTAAAGCCAGTGCGTTAGGGTCTTATGGCGGCAGTGGTAGTGGGTATTTAACGGGAAGTTTGTCTTACAATCAGGAGCAAGGCGCGCTGTATTTTGTTAACGCTAAACTGTTGGAGTTGAACCTAAATAATGTATCTGCTGAGCAACAAGAGGATATCAAAAAGCTACTCCAGCCGGTGGTGGGGACTATTTTAGGCTCTCGGCCGATTTATGTATTAGATGATAGCGACCTTAAGCAGAAGTTAGCCAAGGCGTCGTTAGAGTCGTTAGAAGTGAGAGACGGTAAGTTAATTATCACTTTGAGTGCTTTTTAACGCACAGCGAGTGATATGCAGCGCGTTCATCATTCGATGACATGCAAAATTACATATATCCCTAGCCACAGCTTTAGCTGCCACCTGCTAAAATCTATTGGAGAATCATTAATGTCATTCGCGTTTTTACCTGTTTTTAAATTATCTAAGCAAAGCCTGTGCTCTTTTACTGCGCTCACATTTGCTTTGGGGTTATGCGCTCCTGCATCTGCGCAAGCTCCGACTCACCAGCGCGCTGGTCTACAACCAGAATCAACTGAGTCTCATTGGGGAATAGGGATCGGCGCCATAAGCCAACAGTTGGGCATAAAAGATATCGACAGAAACACCAATGTCATTCCGTTTATCAGCTATGAGAATCGCTATGTCCGTTGGTTTGGCCCGAACCTAGACGTTAAGTTACCTAACCTGCAAATAAACCAAGAGCAGCGCATCGCCTTTACGCTATCTGCTGGCTATGATTTTAGCGGATATGATGATGACGATATTGAGGATACGCCAATCCTACAAGGCATGGACGAACGTGACGGTGGCTTTGTTATCGGTGCCACAGCACAGTGGCAAAACCCAATTGTGAATGTGAGCGCTAAATGGACTGGGGATATTTCAGGCGACCGCGACGGTAACACTTTCAGCTTAGGGTTTGATAAAAGATGGATGCTCGGCCAGCAAGTGATGTTATCTCCGAGAATTGTTGCCACTTGGCTAGATGAAAGCTACGTGGATTACCAGTACGGTGTTCGTGCCAACGAAGCGACAGCAGAGCGGCAAGCGTATAGTGGCGATTCAACGATAAACATTGAAATGGGCCTACGCACGGCATACTTGTTTAACAGACAAAGTTCGATTTTCATCGA
This sequence comes from Paraglaciecola chathamensis S18K6, assembly GCA_000314955.1. Taxonomy (GTDB): domain Bacteria; phylum Pseudomonadota; class Gammaproteobacteria; order Enterobacterales; family Alteromonadaceae; genus Paraglaciecola; species Paraglaciecola chathamensis. The sequence continues at coordinate 56,645 of BAEM01000033.1, forward strand.
TGCCAGTATTATCAGTCTTGGTGATGAAATTAAAGACAGCCCGCTAGTGGATAGCTCCACTGAAAATAGGTTGATGTTCGCTTATTTGTATAAGTTCTGAAGCACTGAGTTTGATAGTTCGAATACTGTAAGCGCTTAGCGTATTTAGTTGTGTGGTGCTTAAGCATCGCTAAGAAGGTTAGAGGGATATCCGAATAAACCGTTGCAGCTTGCGCGTTATTAACATGGGGCCTTTACTGAGCGAACTGTTAGATATTGTATTTTTTGGCTGCCTAGGATGCCATGTATTATTGAATCGAAAAGGGTGATTCTGGCTCGGGGATAGGCTTAACCTTTTGTTAGATAATCGGCTGCGGGTAAGTTGCGCGCTTTCACCTTGCAAAAGTGCCGGGCGCGAGCCGTCCCCAGTGAGTCAAGGTGGGTAAACTGAGACTTTAGCATCTGAGGCTCAATAGCGTTCGGGTAGGCGAGCCCACCATTTTCGGCCGTTGCTTCTCAACTGATTTCAGACCCGCTTTTCTATCCCACGATTTTTAAAAAACACCTACTTGTTGCCTATAACGATGCACTTACAGTTATCACAAAAGTATGTGGCTTATCACTATTTATTAACAATGCAAGGTACGCTCTTTTGTTTGAAAAATAGTCTGTTTAGACTGATGTTGTTCATTACAAAACAGGCTGCTACCTACTATGAAAGCGTTATTTATCGTTCCTATTTCTGTACTTTTAATGTCCGGCTGCGCGTCGGCCGTAAAGCGCCATGAACTGGCTGCCGAGCATATAAATAAAGCGGTAAATTGCGAGGAAGCACATGGGCATATCGCCTCCCTTGAGTCCCATAAAACCACCATTCGTGAAAAATTAGTCAATGGCGTGGCGTCGGTGCTGCCAACCTCTATTTTGCTAAATGTGATTTTAGGGGAGTTCACTAGCCGCGCAGCCATTGCTACCGGTGCATTTGACTCAAAAGTCGATAGTAAAATAAGTGACATTCAGAGTGACTGCATGCTGAAGGAAAATGATAGAAAGGTGATGCTGGTGAAGCAATAAAAGTGACGCTGGAAAAGTAATAAGAGTGATGCTGGTGAAGCAATGAAAGTGACGCTGGAAAAGTAATGAGAGTGGTGCTGGAAAAGTAATGACAGCGATGTTGGAAAAGCAATGAAAGGTGATGCAGGAGAATCAATAATCCAGAGATAACCCTTTGCTTGAACAGAGTAAGTGTTTCAACCGAGACTGTTACAATATGCTAAGACGCGCTCCGCTTATTTTATCAAATTTATAAAGACATCCATGTTTAATATTGCTTAAAACGCTTTAACCAACAGCACTGTTGTTCATTGGTAAGAATTCCCCTAGATACTAAATAACTGCACTTTTGAGCTGAACAACTGAAGATATTCGATAAAAATTGAACGTTGAGAAAGGAATTTATGTGGATTGATGAAGTATAGGCAAGCGCCCGCGTCACAAGCTGTGCATTAAGTGTATTTGTTGAGATTAGTTTAAGTTTAAGCGCGTTTCAGTAGCTCTTTTGCGTTGCCCATCCCTCGTATTCGTTGATGATGAGTGTGACGCTTAAAGGCATTCATCATTTGTTCTGCGCCTGCTGCGTAGCAGAAGTGTTTTTCAAACTCAGTGGTTAAGCTTAACCACTGAGCGCTATCTAACCCTAGTCTTTCTAGAATAGGGCTTTGAGAGTTATCGATATAACCTGACTTATCATCACGAATACAGCGACCGGTGGTATCGATAAGCTCACAGTAGTCTTTAAGGGAGTAAGCTATTCCTTTGGGCATATTTTCCCTTGAGCTTCCCGCAAAGGGCATTAGCGTGCTTGGTTGAGCGTGGTGATGTTTAGCGGCGTGAATGCGCTTTTTGATACTGGTGTGTTTTGCTGTTTCAGGTGTTTTGGCTATTTTCGCTCTAATTGGGTTTAAATCCACATAGGCCATACAAGCCAGCACGGCACTTTCGTCTAATAGGGCTTGAGATTTAAATCGCCCTTCCCAAAACCTACCGGTGCAGTCATCTTCTTGATTGGCTTGACGGGCAATATATTCATTCAAGTCACGCATAAACCAGCTAATGTCGTACAAGCGTTTTCTGTAAATTTCAACGGTATCATCAAGGGTGATTAACTCCCCTTGGGTTAAGGTATCGCCGTTTATAAATTTTTGAGTGAGTAACGTACCTTTATGAAGTATGTGATAACGCTTTAGTACCGATTCGGTATCCCAGTTATCAGCCAGGGTTTTATCCACACAAAGCACCACATGGGTATGATTGCTCATCACTGCATAAGCGCATATGTCGATAGCAAACACGGTCGATAAAAACAACAAACGCTTCTCTACCCAACCACGACGATGCTCATAGCTTTGCCCTGTCAGCGTGTTAGTACCACATAAGAAAGACTGGCGTACACAACGGGAAACACAGTGGTAATAAGGCGTATCGACTAAGCTGATTTGGCTTTTTCGTGACTGAGGCATAACAGTCGACTCAATAAAGTGGAACACGTATCAAGTGTAGTTTAGGGATGAAAATTAACCATTTTTAACATGGGTGTCACTGTACTGTTATTTATACTAGTTTTGTTGTTGGAATTTACAGTAGGATAAAGCGGACAATAAAAATAAAAGGCAAACGGTATGAAAAAATCACTTACTTGGGCAAATTCTTTAGATTGGTTTTTTGCGCTGTTGGCTTTATTAGCGGGTTTAGCGGTTTTAGAAACATTTGTTATAGGCAAGCACTATATTATTCCCACCATATTATTGGTAATCACAGTGCTGTTTGGGAATATGGCGTGGTATGGGTTAACTCAGAGCCAGTGGGCCAAGCGTGTGAATTTTTGGTGTGGCTTTTTGCTTACGTCTCATGGTTTTTTTGCGTTGTTTTGGTCAAAGAAATACCGTGAAATATTAGGCGAACAGTTTTTGCTGGTATGTGGAGTGATTACTTTAACGTTTCTCGTTTTGACCTGTATGTATGCCAAACGTAATAGATTGTTTGCTAAAGATTAAGCCCCTTTAAGGTTAACTTTCTCTGCTTTTGCCACGACAAACACTTTAGCTTCTTCAGATAAGGCTCTGGCGGACAAGTAATTTTTTCCGCCTTTGTGGTAAAGCAACCAGCCGTTTTCAGTTGATTCAATTTGCTTAATTTCAACCCAAGGCAATGTGCTTTTTACGTGAATCGACTCGCTACTGATCCCCTCTTCATCAACCGTTAATTTCAGTTCTGTGTTTGCTGCCTTACTGATTAGTTGTCGGCCCAACCACCAGGCTTTTTTATAACGCACACTGAAAGCCTCAAGGCCCCCCAAGGCGACAACAAACCAAGCCACAAACGGATCTATCTCGGTAAACATCAGCAACATTAACCCCGCTAAACCCAGTGCCATTGCTATCGTATAGGCTTTTATCGGCGTAGCTGGTGGAGCAGAGGCATCGTAGGTTTCTACGAAGTGGCTTTTGTCTAACACATAGGTTGTCGAGTAACTAAACGGCGTGGTCATTAGCTTTGGCATTTAAACGAAAAAAGCAGTGTATCGATATGTGTCTCACCTTGAAAGTGGTTTTTAAAAGGGGGCGAACGGTGTTGGTTTAGGATTAAACATTGCTGGTTTATACCGGATTTATCATGGGTGTCTCCATATTATCCTTGTTGTTTATATCGGATTTAACTTGGGTGTCTTCGTATTGTTATGAGTTATATTAGCTAATGCTTGTAAGCAGCACGTCCAAATGCTTATACAGCTAACACGTGCCTTCGCTGATATCTAGCTTAGCCACTAACAATTTAATAGGCTCTTTAGAGGTAAGGGAGCTGAACTAAGTTGAGTGGAACGGAACTTAGCTGAACTAAATTTGGCCTTAGGGGTTATTCATCTTCTGGAACCTCGACCACTTCTTTTATGTCGGCAAGCTCTTGTTTTAGGGTATCGATGCGTTTTTCCATAGCAGTACGCTGGTCTTTATCTGCATCTTGCATTTGCTCTTCTAAGGTTTTGATTTGTGCTAGAAGTTCTACCTTATCACTGGCCTGCTGCTGGGCTTGCTCAGCTTTATCAAACACCACATCTTCGGCAGTGGAGTCACTTTTTACTTGGTTAAATGCCGGTGAGTGGGCGATTTTCCGCTGCACATCAGGGCCAGCGTGTTGGCTAACAAAGGTCGGAGACATAATTTCGATGTCGTTGTCGTGCAAACAATCAAGTACATGTCTGTGCAGGTTTGAGCGAGCGGTTAATATGTTTTTCACCTCAACTAATAGTCCACTGACTTTGTAATTGACTGAAAAGTCACCGAGCTGAGTAACGTGTACAAAGGGTTCTTCAAGCCCCGTTTTTTCGGCAGCTTGAAGCAGCAACTCATCAATTTTACTGTGATGTAAGTCGTAGCCTAACGATAATTCGGCACTGATGATGGTGCCGGAACGGCGAATAACACTGACGGGTTTATTGAGCAGTAAACTATTGGGCACTGATATCAATTCACGGGTCTGGGTTTGAATTTCGCAGTCAAATAAACCAAGCTCAGTTACGCGGCCAAAAATCGTGTCGAAACTAATAAAATCGCCGGTGCGAAAGGGTTGCGTAAAGCGCATCATGGCGCCGGCTAATAAGTTACCAAACAAAGTAGTGGACGAAAACGCCAAAATACCTGATAGCAATAAGCCGATTAAACTGAGAATTTGTACTTCCGTGTTTTCAGTCAAAGGTAAGGTAATCACCACTGTGACCAATCCCACTAACATCAACATTAATACGCCAAGTTGTCGGGCGAATATGTTTTCGTTGCCAGTGTGCTTAAGCTTATTGAGCAATAACGATTGCGCTAACCAAGTTAAGAAGCCAAAGACCAGTAAGGTGATGATGACAGGCAGCCAATCGCTGATAAAGTTGTCGCTTAAAGGCATAGATGTTCCCTTGCTGTTTGCTCATAGGAAAGAGGCATAAACTCTCACATATCTTATTGTTATACCTTGATATTACACCTCATTGCCCGTGTTATACAGGGCCCCTGTACACATATCGCAACGTCTGTCCCCAGTCAAAGCTACAGGCAAGACAAATTCTTTTCTTGATTAGTTGACATGCGATTAAACATATATATGATATTTCGTATATTAAAAAGCGGAGTGTTTTTATGTCTACCCCTATTTTGTCACCCCTTTCGTTTTACAAATGCTTGTCTGACGACACGCGGCTGAAGGCGTTAATGCTGATTTACCTTGAAAAAGAATTGTGTGTTTGTGACCTGATAACCGCGCTTGAGCTGAGCCAACCTAAGGTCTCTAGGCATCTGGCTGATTTACGTAAGTGCCAAATTTTGCTTGATGAGCGTCGCGGGAAGTGGGTGTATTACTCGGTTAACCCTAAGCTGCCAGAGTGGGCAATGAAAGTGCTGGAGTTAACGGCACACAACACAGAAGCCTATTTGAATGAGCACATCACCAATTTGAATATGGCCAAACAAAGCGAATGTTGCTCTTAGCTGAGCGCCAACCTAAACACTGTCATTTTATTCGAGTCATTTTAAACGCTAAGTGAGGATCATCGTGAAAGTCTTATTTATTTGTACCCATAACCGCTGCCGTAGCATTTTATCCGAAGCGATTACGAATCATGTTGGTCAAGGCAAGATTGAGGCGCGCAGTGCGGGCAGCCAACCTGTTGGCGAAGTACATCCGCTGTCGATTAAATATTTGCAAGAAGCCGGTATTAGCACCGAAGGTTTAATTAGCCAATCGTGGAACGAGTTTGAAGGTTTCGCCCCCGATGTAGTGATCACTGTATGCGACAGTGCGGCCGGAGAGAGCTGCCCACTTTGGTTTGGCAAAAGTGTAAAAGTACATTGGGGCTTAGCCGACCCTTCAAAATTAACCGGTAGTGAAGAGGAAATTGCCCAAGCGTTTCGCGGCACTATCGATGAAATCACTCAGCGTGTTAACGCCATGCTGAGCATAAATGTAAACACGCAAGACCAACAAGCATTGCGCGAAGCGTTTAAAGCAATAGGAGCACAGTGATGACAGATATTAAAATCGTAGACTCGGGCGCTTTACCTGAAAATGTGCAAAGTAAGTCGTTTGCTGCCCCAGAGTTTGCGCAGTTTAGCACTACGCCATCGGCTCACAAACCACGTATTTTATTGTTATACGGTTCACTTCGCGAGCGTTCATTTAGCCGGTTAGTGGTGGAAGAAAGCGCGCGTATATTACAAGCCATGGGCGCAGAAACGCGCATTTTTAACCCACAAGGATTGCCTCTTCCAGATGGGGATGACGCATCAAACCCTAAAGTGGCGGAATTGCGCGAGTTGATGATGTGGTCAGAAGGGCAGGTATGGTGCTCTCCTGAGCGTCACGGTTCGATGACAGGTATTTTAAAAAGCCAAATTGATTGGGTTCCACTGTCGGTGGGCGCAGTTCGGCCAACTCAAGGGAAAACCTTAGCGGTTATGCAAGTGAGCGGCGGCTCTCAATCATTTAATGCAGTAAATCAAATGCGGGTATTAGGTCGCTGGATGCGCATGCTGACCATACCGAATCAATCTTCTGTGGCAAAAGCGTTCATGGAATTTGATGATGACAACCGCATGAAGCCTTCTTCTTACTACAACCGTATTGTTGACGTGCTTGAAGAGCTAATGAAGTTCACTTTGCTGACGCGCGACAATAAAGATTACTTGGTTGATCGTTATTCTGAGCGTGTTGAGTCTGCTGAGCAGTTAAGCCAACGCGTTAATCAACGCTCTATTTAAGGAGGTCAATCTAATGGGTTTATTTGAGCGTTATTTATCGGTTTGGGTAGCGGTGAGTATTGCTGCTGGTGTGATATTAGGCAGCTTTTTCCCGGATGTATTTGCCGTGGTTGCTGGATTTGAGTATGCACACGTTAACTTAGTAGTGGCGGTCCTTATTTGGTTGATGATCTACCCCATGATGATTCAAATCGATTTTTCTTCGATTAAAGATGTAGGGCGCAAACCCAAAGGGCTAGCGTTAACTCTGGTAATCAATTGGTTGGTTAAGCCATTCACCATGGCCGCGTTAGGTTGGCTATTTTTTAAAGGTTTGTTTGCCGATTGGGTTGACCCTCAAACCGCAAATGAATACATAGCGGGCATGATTTTACTGGGCGTTGCGCCGTGCACTGCCATGGTATTTGTGTGGAGCCAACTGACTAAGGGTGATGCAAACTACACCTTGGTCCAAGTTTCGGTGAACGATATCATTATGATTTTCGCGTTTGCCCCAATCAGCGCATTGCTGTTAGGCATGAGCGATATTCAAGTGCCATGGGAAACCCTGATTATCTCGGTCGTTTTGTATGTATTACTGCCGCTAGTGGCTGGTGCGATGACGCGCTCTTGGCTGAATAAACGCCATGATAATACAGCGAATAACCTAGACAGCAGCGCTGACAATGGGGAAGTGAGAATAGCGCGCTTTGTTGCTGCGCTTAAGCCTTGGTCTATCATTGGTTTGTTAGCGACTGTGGTATTGCTGTTTGGTTTTCAAGCGCAAACCATCTTAGATAAGCCGCAAATGATCGTTTTGATTGCTATCCCGTTATTGCTACAAACGTATGGCATTTTTGCCATTACCTATTACGTAGCAAAGCGTATGCGTTTACCTCACAACGTGGCTGCACCAGCGAGTATGATTGGCTCGTCTAACTTTTTTGAATTGGCAGTGGCGGTGGCAATATCGCTATTTGGCTTACATTCAGGGGCGGCGTTAGCGACTGTGGTAGGGGTACTGGTAGAAGTGCCGGTCATGCTTTCGTTAGTATATTTTGCAAACCGCACAAAGGCGTGGTTTCCAGCTCAACAGGCATAACACGTAATAAGCATGGCCATAGGAATGCACCTTGGCCATGCGCTTTTTGAACGCTAGTAATTAGTCGTTGCTGTGTAAGCTGGCGTTTAAGCCGCCCCATTTAGACGAATCAGCAACAATGGCTTCAACTGCGCCATTTTGGCTGTTACGACGGAACAACAAACCATTCATTCCAGATAACTCACGCGCAGCGACAACTTCGCCGTCTGGTGTCGTTAATTTAGTGCCTGCAGTCACATACAAGCCGGCTTCTACGATGCAATCATCACCTAATGAAATGCCGATACCTGCGTTCGCGCCAACCATGCTGTTTTTACCAATGGCGTTAATCGTTTTGCCACCACCAGACAATGTGCCCATAGTGGAAGCTCCACCGCCGATGTCAGAACCGTCACCCACAACTACACCTTGTGAAATACGTCCTTCAACCATAGAGCTGCCTAAAGTGCCAGCATTGAAGTTAACAAAACCTTCGTGCATAACCGTTGAGCCTGATGCTAAGTGGGCGCCCAAACGTACACGATCTGCATCACCAATACGCACACCTTCAGGGATAACGTAGTCGGTCATACGTGGGAATTTATCAATCGAGCTAATGGTTAGGTGATGATGTTCACTGGCGATTGCAGCGCGTAGTTCGTCTACCTTGGTTGGTAGAACAGGACCTGCAGAGGTCCAAGCGACATTGGTCAGTAATCCAAAAATACCTTCAAGGTTAATGTTATTTGGGGTAACTGCGCCTTCAGACAACAAGTGCAAACGCAGGTAAGCGTCTTCGATGTTTTGTGGTGCGCCATCGATTTCAAGTTCAACTTCAACGAAATCGCTGTTGATCACGCCCACTTTTTGCGCAAGACAACTGCGCGCAATTTGGGTGTTCGCGCGGGGGAACCACACATCTAACGTTTTACCACTGGCGGCATCAATGTAGCGATGACCAATACGTTTTACAGTCATTTATCTTTCCTAGTTTCGATAGTTTAAAAATTGAGGGCGAATTATGGCGTGAAACGCGCTAATTGACAGCCCCCATTTACTTATAAATTATAATATTCGCCCTAATCATGAGCTTCTCAGACCAGTTGTGGCTTACAAACTTAATGAAAGTTCGTCTCTGATTTTCTGTGTCGCGGCTATTTTTTTCTGTACTGCAAAATCTACCAATTGTAATTCAACGCCACGGTTGGCTGAATTTGCCGAATTGGGAGGGAAGAAACACAGAGTGAGCATTTGGTTATAGCTGTCGCGTTGCCACAGGTAGCAACGGTTAAATCCGCTGTGCAACAGGGCGTGTCCGGCCTCATCACCGACAAACTTAGCACTGCGTGAAACCCGTAAGTCATTGAAAAATGCCAGCACTTCATTTGCGACATCGTCGCGTGGTTTCAGGGTTTGAATATAAGCACTTAGCGCGACATCGCCTTGCGGGGTGTTCGTTTGCTTACGAGCATCGGCTAGGCTAATAGGCTCGCCGTACTTAGCAATGGCTGACGACAACACATCTTTGAGCACATCTTTAATGCCCACGTAGGCACTTTCAACGGTGTACAAGCTGTCAATTTGCGTAATAAAGCCGTTGAACTTGTTAAAGTGCAGCGCTATACGTTGTTCTAAACGAGAATTTTGATAAGGCTGATAAAAGCTCAAACGGACTTTATCACTGCGGCTACTGCCGGCAATGTGATGTAATTTAGCGCCTTGGTCGTACAAGGGGATGGCGCTGGCAAGCACATTATCACCTATATGGATCTGTTTAATATCTAAGGTGCTACGACTATTTTCACCGGATAAACGATGAGCGGAATCAAAGCGTTTAAGCCCTGTGGTTTGTTCTAATATATGGGGAGAAGGCGTTTGAGCAACACTCAAACAGGTAAGTGACATGCAACTGATTAACACTATACAAGGTAACCGGAGTAATTTCATTGGGGTCCTAATGACGTAAACAACTGAACCGAATATGCAGCATAGCACTTAGTGCTTGCTTGCAACAATCACGGGTGTAGGTGCTAAAAGATTGTTCAACACCAAACGCTAACCTTGTGTAATAAGACTAATGTGATAACAAAAACAGGTTGTTAATCAGCTGCCCCGCGTTTTATCAAGCAGATTATTTAAGCACTTGAATTTGCAACATTAGCAGATTAATCTGTTCGCTAAGCACTACGTATTGGCTTTGACTGAGCTTACTTTGTTCTGTTGGTTTTGCTGTGTTGGTCACAGGTATTGAGCGATGTTTAACGTCGGTGCGCAACCCATATCTAATCTCTTCTCTAAGGTGTTTCATTGAGTAAATGTATGTCAATTTTTTGCTGCTATTCCAAGCAAGCCTTAACTGCTGTATAACGACGCCATGAAAATACCTAAAAGAATTCAACCTTTAGTTGACGACGGTCTTGTCGATGAAGTGCTATATCAGTTAATGAGTGGCAAAGAAGCGACGGTTTATGCTGTGCGCTGTGGCAATGAAACGCGCTGCGCGAAGGTTTACAAAGAAGCCATGAAGCGAAGCTTTAAAAAAGCAGCGCAATATCAAGAAGGGCGTAAAGTACGTAACTCTCGCCGCGCTCGCGCCATGGAGAAAGGCTCAAAATTCGGTCGCAAGCAGCAAGAAGATGCTTGGCAAAATACAGAGGTAGACGCTTTGTTTACCCTGGCTAAAGCAGGCGTACGCGTGCCAGAGCCTTATGGTTGTTATGACGGTGTGTTGTTGATGGAGTTGATCACCGATGACGACGGCGATGTGGCACCACGTTTAAACGATGTCACTATGTCGGCTGAACAAGCGATAGAAGATCACGCTGTGGTCATGGTGTATGTTATGCGTATGCTGTTGGCCGGTTTGGTGCATGGGGATTTGTCAGAATTCAATGTGTTAGTCGACGCTTATGGCCCTGTAATAATCGATTTGCCGCAAGTGGTAGATGCCGCAGCAAATAACAATGCATTTAGCATGCTTCAGCGCGACGTACGCAACATGACTGAATATTATGCACAATATGCTCCTGAGCTGAAAAACAGCCATTATGCAGAAGAAATGTGGTCTTTGTTTGAAGCCGGCGAGCTTGAGGCGGATACCCAACTGACCGGGCATTTTGAGTTCCCAGATGATGAAGCAGACGTGGATACTGTGCTGGAAGAAATCAAAGCGGCTTTTGAAGAAGAGCAAGCAAGAAAAGCGCGTATCGCTGGCCCTAGTGACGAAGACTAGGGCTGGTAAACTAAAATGCCAGAGTTTGTCTGCAAGTATTACACCTTATTAATCTGTTTATCTCACTGTTTATCTCACTCAGTCGACTTAACTCAATCAAGCTGAATAATTTACTGTAGATGCAACAGAGCTTTGTTCTGATCAATTCGAAAATCAAATTCGCGCAAAAAATTCATCCCGAGTAAGCCATCACTGTGCCCTAGTTCATCTAAGGGTAATACCATCACGTTGATATTTCTCACCTTAGCTTGCGCAATCTCAAGGCTGGCGAACTGATACATGGGAGAACGCACCACGCCATTAGCCGTTTGTACATTGAATTGCCCTACGAATTTGGTTTCAACGGTTTTGAATAACGCTTTAAATTTCTGCCGCGAAATAGCAGTGGTCGATGCACCTGTATCAATCAAAAAGTGTACCTGCTGCGCGCTAAGCCGTGTTTCGACTATGTATTGGTCGCCATATTTTTGTAGCTCAATAGACATACCACCAGCGGGCGTATTCGTGTTAGGCCTGTGACTGTTAGCAGAACCAGTACCATCGTTATTGGCTATTACATCATCATTATTTTGTTGAATGATTTGCCGAATCTCCATGGCTTGTGGATCATCATAACGGATTGACGCTAGGGCGTTTTCCATTAACCCCGCTTGTTGCTGGCGAGCATATGCCGTGGCCAAGGCTAAAATTAACCCTCGGTCAGTTGGACTAACTTGTAATAAGGGCTCAACGAATTGCGCCAGAATATCCCAAGAGTTAGCTTGCTTCAGTTGCGTGATGGTGTCGTTGGTCAATCGCGTAATGGTGTTTTGTACCTGCGCTTGTTGGGCGTTGCTAAGGGGTAAATTGAGCATGCTGTGGTAATGAATGATGGCATCGCTGAGTAAATGTGTATGAGCGATATATTCGGCCTCTAGGAGCAAAAATTCGATATCTTGCGGGTATTGGCGCAGATACAGCGGGAAAAACGCATCAAGCTTGGCGTATTCTTGTGCTGCAAGCCAGCGCCGAGTTTGGGCCAAATAGGCTTCGCGGCGATCTGCTTTAAAGCGCTTTGGGGCTTGTGCAGGTGTGTCAGTAGCAAAACGTGGGTCGTGATCATTGAACGGCTGATCAGTTTCAGGGGGTGAGTCTTCATCAGTAAGGCCGGGTTGAAGGCGAGTAGGCACTTTGGACTCCCCCTGATTTGAAGGAGCAGGCATTGGCGCTAAAGCGCCTTTTTCATTAAAGCTCAGATACTGATAAACATTGAATGTCACAGAGATAGCTAACGTCACAATCAGAGCAGTATTGAGTTTCGTCATGGCATTGGTACTCTTATTCTTCAGGCGATGTCAGCATGGCGTTGAAGTAGGTTTCAGAAAATATTTTAGGCATACGCTTGGGTTTACCAGAGCTAAGAGCAATGCAAACAAATTCAGTGCGTGCTTTTAGCATGGTTAGGCCGTCACTTACCCGAATAAAATGAAACTGCCTAGCGAGTTTCAATTTGTTATCGCAGGCGACTATCCACGTGGCGCAGGCCAGCGTATCACCCAATACCGCCGCAGCTAAGTAATCTATTTCATGACGACTAATCGCCATACCTCGGTCAAGGTCTTGGTATTGTTCAATACTCAATCCTAACGCATTTGAGTGGGCCCAGGCAGTGCGCTCTAATTGGCTTACATAGGCAACATTGTTCACATGATTGTAATGGTCAATTTGTTCAGGGCTTATCTGCCATTGGCAAACAAACGGATGAGGGAATTGCCATGCAAGGGGTGGGGAAGAATCTGGCGTCATTGGCTATGCCTCAATAGGTATTTCAATACTGGGAAGACAAGGTAACGGGTTAATACCTTGTTGGGAAAACACTTGTTGGCTAAACACTTGCTCGGAAAATTGCTTGCTAAACAATATGGCAACAAGTCGTGCCTCTTTACTGACAATATCATCCATGAAACGTTGGCTGTTAGGGATCTTTTTGAACGCTTTGTAGCCGTCATGCAAAAAAAGATGCAGTGCCTGTAGCCCTTTCATGCGAGCTGGGTGTTTTGACAGCGAGAGCATCATGGCAACGCCTTTTATCGCGACAGCCTGACTAAGGTTTTCCCCGAGTTCAATCAATAAGCTAATTTGCTCTTGTCGCAAATCGGCATTGTTATCTTTGCAGTAGGCTGCTGCATAAGTTTGACTGTTGATCACTATGGATGTTTTAGCACAGGGGTTATCGGCTGCTTGCGCCATGCTTTTAAGTGCCAAAGCTAACGCATAATCCAGTTCATAGGATAAGGCATGTAGTCGCAGGGCACTTTCTAATGAGCGCAACGCTTGGCTAGGCATGTATTTGTGCATTTTAGGTACAACGCGCTGTATATCCGCGTCGCGCTGGCTGAAGTCTTGGGGCCCATATATTTGCTCAACAAAAAACGCCAAAGCAGCGGCAGTTCGAGGGTCGTTAATATGCCCTTCATGGGTTGCTTGCATACGTAAGGTTTGCCAGCGCTGCACCCCTTGTACAAGGGGTAACAGCTTTGCCTCAGTCGCCATTTCTTGCAGCGCGTGAACGCGGTGCAAATGACGTGATACCTGAGCAACTAAGTCAGTCATACGATGGCATATCGGCCATGGGGCTCTGCTTAAGAACCCCTGTGTTGCGAAAAGGCATTATTTTTTTAAGGTGATTTTACCGAAGACATCTGCGGTAATGAAACCTAAATTTTTACTGCCGTTTTGTGCAGCGAAATCGTGGGAGCCCATGAAATGTTCGCGTACTTCACTGCCATCGTTGTCACAGTAGGCCAACATGAACCCCATAACATCCCCACTTTCTAGCGGGATAGGCGCTTTGGGGGCGGCATCAGTATAGTCATTAGGGTAACGCTTAATAGCCACTTCCCATAAAATGGTATTCGGCGCATCTAGTTGGCGTTTCCAGCGACTGTTTATGTGGTCATTATACAGGTGAGCTTTTTCATCATCGCCTATGTCTGCTGCTTGGTTATCAAGGCCAATATGGTAGGCCAGTGCGCTATGGTTGAACTGATGAATGCCGCCAGATGCGTCTCCATCAACAAAGATTTCCAGTGCGTCGTCATCCCAATAGCGCTCAAGAGGATCTGCATGGGTATCAATTAACACATCGTCAGTAATTTCGGCTTGTAAGTACAAGTAACTTTCATCCCATAACAAGCGGTAACGGCCAGTGAAATCGGCTTTCTCGGGTAACGTACCATCCATCAAATAAGGCATGTCGTGCCAAGACGCTTGTTGCCAAACGGCTTCTTGTGCACCATCAATGACGGGGGCTTGTGAGGTGTAGGTTACGTCGAACGCGTGGGCTGAAAGACTGCTAAAAAAAGACGCCACAAGCAGTGATTTTAATAGGCCTGAAAACATGATAATTCCTTGTAGGTGAGGGCGTTAAGTTGGTGATAATCAACACGCTGAGTCAATCTCTTTAGCTTGACGCAAAGCAGTAGTTAACACAATAGGCTGTTCCTCGCTTGAGTTTATAGGCAGGGGTTAGGTAGAATGCCGCCCCAATGAATACCTCTACCGCTTCTACCTATCTAAACGACCTTAGCGAGCCGCCAAGTCGAGAGCCCAGCGCAGAATTACATCGTTATCAAGATGTGGTTGCGTTATTTGATGCTGCCTTTAAAGAAAGCGAAAATACGCGCTTGATCAAAGGCGAAGGCGAGCCAGAATATATTCCTGCGAACGATCAGTGCGATTTTCATCAAGTTATTTTTGCTCATGGTTACTATGCCAGCGCGTTACATGAGATTGCCCATTGGTGCATCGCGGGCAAAGCGCGGCGTTTATTAAATGATTATGGTTATTGGTATTGCCCAGATGGCCGCAATGAAGCCGAGCAAAAAGCATTTGAGAAAGTTGAAGTGAAGCCGCAAGCCATTGAGTGGGCGTTTTCAGTTGCAGCAAACAAGCGTTTTCGAGTCAGCACGGATAACCTAAATGGTGAACAGGGCGACACCCAAGCGTTTACTTTAGAGGTTCATCAGCAAGTATTGCGTTACTTGCGTGATGGCTTTCCCCCACGTGCGGCGCTTTTTATCGATGCTTTGACTGAATTTTATGGTACAGCCGCGCTCAACATCGAGCAGTTTAGATTGCCCAATGAGTGGTCTAATAGCCAAAGTGAGGATCTTCTGTGATGCGCATTCCCTGTTTTAAACTTGGCTTGGTGATCAACCCGTTTGCAGGTATTGGCGGCAGCGTAGCGCTAAAAGGCAGCGATGGTGTTGAAACCCGCGAAAAAGCACTCGCGCTTGGGGCAATAAAGTTAGCAAACACGCGCACACGCCTGGCACTTGAAGAACTCCTTAGTTTGAAAGATAAGGTGCATATTTATACGGCGAGCGGTGAAATGGGGGAAACTCTTGTTGCCGAGATGGGCTTTGACTACACAGTGGTATATCAACAAGAAGCAGCCCAAAGTGAAGCCCAAGATACTGAGCGCTGTGCTCGGCAGTTAATGCAGCACAATGTTGATTTGTTATTGTTTGCTGGTGGTGATGGCACAGCGCGTAATGTCTGCCATATCATTGGTGAAACCCTACCTGTGCTCGGTGTACCTGCTGGTTGTAAAATTCACTCAGGGGTGTACGCAGTGACGCCGCAAGCTGCCGGTCGTGTGGTAGCGATGATGATTCAGGGGGAAATTGTCACTCTGCAAGAAGCCGAAGTGATGGACATTGACGAGGCACTTTTTCGCCAAGGCCGCGTGAATGCTCGCCAGTACGGTGAAATGCGCGTGCCAAGTGAACTTCGCTATATTCAGGCCGTGAAAATGGGCGGTAAGGAATCTGATGAACTCGTGCTTAGCGATATTGCAGCCCATGTTATTGAATTCATGGAAGAACACCCTGAACGTTTGTTTGTGATGGGGTCAGGCTCGACCGTGGATTTTATCATGCAGGAGTTGGGGTTAAGCAATACCTTGCTTGGTGTGGACCTTGTACAGAACCAGCAAATTGTTGCCCATGACGTGACCGCCAGTGCATTGCTCGAATACACCACAAAACAAGCTACAACCTTGGTAATTACCTTAATTGGTGGCCAAGGGCATATATTCGGCAGGGGGAACCAACAACTTAGCCCTGACGTACTCAAACAAATTGGCCGTGAACATTTCCTGTTGGTTGCCACTAAAAGTAAACTCCAAGGGCTAAACGGTAAGCCTTTAATTGCCGATACTGGGGACGCAGACTTAGATGCACAGCTTGCAGGTGTCATCAGTGTTACCACGGGGTACAAAGACCAAGTGCTGTACCCTATTGCCAAATTTTAAACCGACTCAACCATAGGAATTGAACTAAGTATATGAGTGGCTCCGTAAATAGTGATGCAGCAAAACAAACCTTTGATGAGTTTGTCGATTCAACTCAGGAATACCTCGATAGCGTAGTCGTTGATGGCAGTGATCAAGAATTGTTTATCGCCAGTTATTTAACTGGCCACTTTTCGCTTGTGACCAGCAATGCATTGGCATTAGATGACTATTCATTAGCAACATTGAATAGCTACATGCTAACCAGTTTGGAAAAAGCCTATGCCAATAATGAGGTTGAAGGCCAAGATCAAGCACAGGTTTCAGCCCTATGGGACAAGTTGTTTGCCAAAGCAGAGCGCTAAGTTGTTCCAGAAGATAGTAATACCATTCCACGTTAATAAGTGATGACTCAGCGAGAGTTTAAAAGGGCTTAAACAAGGCGCATGAGTGAATGAATAGTTGTTCTCTTTCGAAGTCATGCAACGCAGTGTAAGCCCTTTTAAAACTCGCCTGCAAGGAATGCCCCAGCGGCTTTTGCTCTGCGTTCTCACTATTTGAAAGGGAACAACCATTACTACATAGCGACGCCTTAATCAAAAACCGCTGGACGCATTCTGAGGCGGTCACTTATTAATGCGGATTGGTATAAGTAGCCGCCAAAACCATAGGTTAACCGATAACAGTGACGCTGTTATCGGTTAACGCATCGGCTGACTAGGCTCACAGAACTGTTTCGCGCTTAAAACGCTTCCATTTAGACCAAAATTCGTAGAGTAAAGATCAGCACGCTCTTTTAGACTTAGTGAAAATAAATTCCCTATATTTCTCGGCGGATCAATTGACGGATCAAAAAACGATTCGGATTTAATGTGTTCAGCAAATTGTTGGCCATGGGCAGGGGTTGACCACTAATTTGACTGGCGAGCAATTCGGCCATTAACGGTGCGGTGGTCAGGCCCCGGGAACCAAGCCCCGTGAGCATATACAGATTCTCCACATCACTGCCTTTTGGGTAATAGTTTAGCGGCAAGGCTTTGTATAAATCGTTTAATTCTGTTTTTTGTTTACTTATATCTGCTAATGCGCCCACTAGGGGCAGGTGATCCGGTGAACTACAGCGCACGGCTGCTCGGCCTTCTGCCTTACCAACCACTTCTTGTGCCCAGCGGCACTGCGCCAGTGACTGATAGTGAGTGGCTAGGTTTTTATCTTGCTCGCTTTGCCGGTACTCAGTGCTTAAGTCGTCTTTTATGTAGGTTGAGCCTAAGGCGTGGTGCCCATTGTATTCGGGGGTTAAATACCCTTTGTGGCACAGCACTGTGTTAAGTTCACTGAGAGCAGGCTGAGTAGGAACCGCTTCAACCTGACCGCGAACCATACGCAGCGGATACTCAGTAAGGTGTTGTATATCGAGGCTTTGCGCTCCCGTCGCAAAAATCACAATATCAGCATTTACTCTAGTTTGGCTTATCTTGTCAGCGGTTTGGTTAAAACACAGCTGCCAAGGCTGAAGTTGCGATGTTTCTGTGTGTTCTGCTTTTTGTTCTAGGCTGCTTAAGCAATGATGGCTGTGCAATGTGACCTTGCTCAAGCACGCCGCTGCGTTAAATAACGCATTGACTAATTGCAGGGGATCTATCCACCCACCTAAAGGCATAAAAAGGCCACCGTAGGGGATTTCACAGTTTGCTATCTGGCTTGCTTCGTTTGCTTCAACATAGCGTACAAGGGCAGGGGGCCATAATTGATTGTCAGTAAGTTTTGCATAGCGCTGGGCTAATGCAGGTTTAAAACCAAGTTGCAGCACGCCGCACCATTGATGGGCGAAGTCAAAACCCTGCGATAAAAGTTGTCGGTACTGATTCGCGGCATATACGAAACTATGGGCGTTAATTTGGCTAGCGTTGCTGGCATCCACATTCAGTTGCGGGTAAAAACCCGCTTGTGGATTACCCGAAGCGCCTTGTGCGGGCTCGGCTTCTTTAAAATACACATCACACTCATAACCTTTTTGCGCCATGGCATAGGCGATAGTGGCCCCTGCTATGCCAGCCCCTATGATGGCAACCTTAGGCTTTTCGGTTGCGGCGCCTTGGGTGCGGTTTTTGGTATCTGCTGCATTCGCACCTGTGGCATCCATATTTTCAACATGTGCATACGCGCTACGTTGATAATATCTGGCTTGCTGGCGATTAATTTGCGCTTGGAATTTGGGGGCGATATATCCGGCGAGCATTTCTCGCTTGCGCCCGTGACCTTTGCGCTTTTCTACGATGAAACCCGCATCACGCAACCCGCGTTTTACAAAGCCCGCTGCGGTAAAGGTGGCAAAGGTGCAGTCTTTTGCTGCCAAACGGGCCATTTGTTCAAACAATTGCGCCGACCACATTTGCGGGTTTTTACTTGGCGCAAAACCGTCCAAGTACCAAGCGTCGACTAGGCCGTTTTCATTGGTATGCCATTGGGGCAATGAGTCATGAATATCGCCTAGCCATAAATCGACTATCACGCGGTTGTTCAAAAATGCCATCCTGTGGCAGCCGTTAAGTGGCATCGGATATTGAGCAATTAATGCGTTAGCGCTATCTTTGAATTGAACAAAAGCGCCCAACGCTTGGACTAAGTCAGCATGGTTAAGAGGATATTTCTCGGTGCTGATAAAATGCAGAGTAAAGGTGCTGGCAGGGTTTTGGACTAAGTAGTCTTTGAATGCAGCCAATGTTACTAATAAATTGAGCCCAGTGCCGAATCCTGTTTCGGCAATGACAAAGGTCGGCTTTGACCAGTGTTGCCAGCGAGATGGAAGCTGATTGTTTTGCAAGAATACGTACTGAGTTTCTTGCGCGCCATCAGACGAAGAGAAATAAACATCGTCGAAATCTGTGGCGACGGGGGTGCCGTCAGCGTTAAACTGAATATCTGCTGTTTTAATGGTCAATCGTGAGGGTCTCCGAGTATGCTTGGGCTAGTCTTCAAAAGCACGATAGTTTAAGGTAACTATCTGGACAAGCCAAACAGTCTACACAAACCAAATAGTGTTAACCAAATAGCGTTGCTATTCCTAACCGGTAACGATGTGTTGTACAGCAGCTGTGCATAATTGCGTTACGCAAAAGAGCAGACCAGTTACATCGCGAAAATCGTTACCATATGCGGCAATTTTAAAAGCGGCAATTTTTTGCTTGAAGGGTTTATCATGAGAAGAGCGGTTATCACCGGGCTAGGCATTGTTTCTAGCATTGGTAACAACAAAACTGAAGTCACGAAATCTCTTAGAGAAGGGCGTTCTGGCATCACTTATTCTGAAGAATTTGCTGAAAATGGCATGCGCAGCCATGTATGGGGCAAGGTTAATCTTGACCTATCTGAGCATATTGATCGTAAAACGCTACGCTTCATGGGCGATGCGGCTGGCTATGCGTACATTGCGATGCAGCAAGCGGTAGAAGATTCAGGTTTGACACCAGAAATGGTTTCAAACGTTCGCACCGGTATCATTGCCGGCTCAGGCGGTGCGTCTTCTCAGCATCAAGTTGGCGCAGTTGATATTTTGCGTGAAAAAGGTTTACGTCGTGTTGGCCCTTATATGGTCACGCGCTGTATGGGCAGTACTGTGTCTGCTTGTTTAGCCACACCGTTTAAAATTAAAGGTGTTAACTACTCAATTAGTTCAGCCTGTTCAACCAGTGCGCACTGTATTGGTAATGCTCTAGAGCAAATCCAGCTTGGTAAGCAAGACATTATTTTTGCTGGTGGCGGTGAAGAGCTGCACTGGACTTTATCAATGGAATTTGACGCCATGGGCGCACTTTCAACTAAATACAATGACAACCCAAGCACGGCATCGCGCACTTATGATGCAAACCGTGATGGTTTCGTTGGTGCTGGCGGTGGCGGTATGGTTGTAGTTGAAGAACTAGAACATGCCTTGGCCCGTGGTGCGAAAATTTACGGCGAAATTGTAGGTTATGGCGCAACTTCAGATGGCGCAGACATGGTTGCACCATCAGGCGAAGGCGCTATTCGTTGCATGCAACAAGCAATGAACGGCGTGGACGAACCAATTGATTATATCAACACGCATGGTACTTCAACTCCTGTAGGCGATGTAAAAGAGCTATGGGCCATCGGTGAAGTGTTCGGTGACAAAGTACCGCCACTGAGTGCAACAAAAGCGATGACAGGCCATGCATTAGGCGCTGCCGGCGTTAACGAAGCTATCTACAGTTTATTGATGATGGAAAACGACTTTATTGCGCCTTCTATCAACATTGAAACCTTAGATGAAGCGGCACAAGGTATGGACGTGGTGACCGAAACCCGCGATGCCAAGTTAAATACGGTTATGTCAAATAGCTTCGGCTTTGGTGGCACAAACTGTACTTTGGTGATGCAACGCTACAAAGGCTAGTAGCCCAGCGCATCAATTATGAGAAAGCCCGCTACGCTTAGCGGGCTTTTTTATGTCTAAGGCATCGGCTATTAGGTTTCAAATGCAATTTCTTGCTTCTTGAGAAAGCATTACACGCTCCTAGAAACCCTCTGGTTTGTGTTAGAAAATATGCATACTTGTTCTGACAGCGTTAACAATATTTTATGAATTTGCAATCACGGAATAAATCAATCCCATTATGAAAGATTAGCATTGCAACAGTGGTGCTAAGTTGGTTACCTTGCGCGCAACTAAATCAAATTAACGCAACCTTGAATTTACGTTTCAGGGCTTAGCTTTTCTTTTGTTCTCATTATTCAACGGGTTTTAGACTGGAGTATTTATGGATCGCCGTGCGGCTACGTCTGTCATCTTTGCTGGGTTTTTCTTCTTGGGCATGGTGTTTATTTTATGGGGAGTATTGCTGCCCGATTTAGCACAAAACCTTGCTATGAATGAAGTGGTCAGTGGCGCCTTTTTTACTTTGATATCTATAGGCATGATCCTCGGCGCCATATTGGGTGGAAAATACGCACAAAAATTTGATTTTATGTCGCTCTTTGCGGTGCTGCTTGTGTGCGTATTGCTCTTGTTGCTGGCTATTTCATTTGTGCAACATTGGTTTTGGTTGCTCATTGGGGCGCTAGTGCTAGGGATGTTTGCGTCGAGCTTGTTCACCATAGGGCACACGGTGATTGCGCGCCTACATGTTGAGCGGCGCTCTGCCATGATGGGCTTCATGGATTTCATGTTTAGTCTTGGTACTTTGGCCGCACCGTTTTTTGTCTCTGGCTTGTATTTAATTGAGCATGACTGGCGCTGGCCGCTGCGCATATTAGCCGCCGGTATGTTAGTACTGGCTGTGTATACTTGGCGCGTGGCCCATCAAGGTAAAAAACTTGTTGCCCCAGAGGAGGCGAAGAAGAACCGTAAAAGTCTTTCTTATGGCGACATTATTCGCCGTCCAGTGTTTATATTTTTGGCCCTCGCTGCCTTTGGTTACGGCATGGTGGAGTTTGGGAACGCCAATTGGTTTGTCAGTTACGCACAAAATGGACACGGCTTTAGCGGCGAGCAGTCGCGCTTGATATTCGCCTTTTTTACCGCTGGTATGGTGGTCAGTCGGCTTGTGTTTGCTTTATTACTTAAATGGCTTACGTCACATCGTTTGATGCTAATTTTGGCCACCATCATGGTAACAGGCTGCTTTATGATTAAATTAGCGGTTGATCCTGTGGTGATGTCATGGGGTAATTTCATGTTGGGCTTGGGGTTAGGTGGATTGTTCCCGCTAATGCTTTCGGCCGCTATGGACGTAGACAGTGATAAAGGGCCGATTATCTCAGGGCTATGCGTTATTGGTTCTTCAATTGGTGTGCAGGTCGCTTCATTTAGTACTGGGCTTTGGGCGCATTATGCGCCGCTAGTGACTGCATTCTGGGTGATCCCTATCGGTGGAGCATGGCTGTGGGCGATGACGTGGGCGTATAGCCGGTTTGTTAAGCGTCATATTGCTCAGGTTAAACTAGGCGTAAATTAATCAACAACCCTGACTTGGGCGCAAAAGCAAAGGTATATTCTGCTACACTGCGCCTTTTAAACATCTGAGAAATACCATGTGGATTTGCCCTGCTTGTCAGTCACCGTTACTTTTAACTGAACGTACTTATAAATGCGACGCTGGGCATACCTATGATATGGCAAAGGAAGGTTACGTTAACTTACTGCTTGCTCAGCATAAAAACAGTAAAGAGCCTGGTGATAATAAGCAGATGGTCAACGCTAGACGCTCATTTCTGGAGCAAGGTCATTACCAACCATTAGCGAGTAAAATGGCCGAATTATTGGCAACGTATTTAGCCAGTAACTCATCCGTCAGCACTGAGCCCAATGCCCCAGCTTCGCTATTCGATGCAGGCTGTGGTGAAGGTTATTATTTACAGCGCATTTTGACGACGCTCAACGCTGAATCTTCAAGTATAAAAGTGGTCGGCGCTGGGTTAGATATTTCTAAGGTTGCAGTGCAAAAAGCAGCGAAAAAGTACCCTGAAAGTGCATTTTGTGTTGCGAGCAGTTTTGCTATTCCCGTGCCTGATGCTAGCCAACAAGGCGTGATTCAGGTGTTCGCGCCAAGTAGTGAGCAAGAAGTTTTACGCATTTTGGCTGACAAGGGTCTGTGGTTGCAAGTTAACCCAGCTCCTGAGCATCTGGCTGAGCTAAAAGCGTGTGTGTATGCAGCCCCTGCTGAGCACAAGGCGCCGCCTGCTGTGCCAGATGGATTCGAACTTGCCCATGAAGAGACCTTAACCTTTTCCTTTGATTTAGCCACCCCTGATATGCGCATGAACCTACTGATGATGACACCATATTACTGGTCGACATCAGTCGAAAATACCCAGCGCATTAAGGAGTTATTAACGCATGTCAGTGCGCATTTTTCGTTGCGCTTGTTACGCAAAGCCGGATAAAGGGCACAAAAAAGCCTGCATTTGCAGGCTTAGGAAATTATTAAGGTTCAGTGCCTAAGGTTTAGTGCTTAAGGATTTGTTGCAAAACTGCTTAACCGTTTAATGGCTTGGCTTAATAATCGTGTATCAGCTTCATCAGCTAATTCTTTGCCACTTAACAAGTTATACACTTTGCTGTTGCCGTTACTAGAAACTTCGATGCGTTTATCGTTTTGCATGACGATAACCATGCGCTCATGTGTTGTCACTAACCAGTCACGCCCAGGGTGACTTAGATCTCGCCCCGTACTGTAATTTTGCGTAGGCGCGTTGCAACCCAGTAAATTCAATATGGTAGGGGCTAAATCTTCGCTGCTGGCAAAGTCAGAAAATAGTTCAGTATTACTGAATAGGCTATTCCCGCCTGCTTCATTTCGCGTTACGACTAACACCTGATACTGCCGCATTACCTGTGGGGTAGCGAGTATGGCGCTGAGTTGCTCACTGTTAATAAAACCAATGGCGAGATGCGTTGTCGCTGAGGTCACTCCTTGTTCAAAGTCTGCCCATTGCTGGCTAAACTGCTTGCTTTGTTTGCCCGCGTCTAAATCACTAGCATATATTCCAACGTTAAGCCCTAACGCTGAAGGCAGATCAAGCAAAATAGGTGTTTTCTTTGCTAGCACAGAATGATAAAGCTCGGGCAGGCCAAATAAATAACTACGCTGATTAGCAGCCGTAGAAGACTGCCCTGCATAGAGCGGTATGTTATGGGTTAATGCTGCTTGAAAAGCGCTGCCAGGCGCATCAGTATTGACTAACATTAAGACTTTCTTTTGCCCTGAAACTGAGCAATACAAAGGAGATAAAGGGTAGTTAATTTGACTGACTCTATCATCAAATTGTAGCTCAAGACGCTGTTCGTAGTTGTCTCTGTCGAGCAAATCATAACGGGACATTAATGTTTTCGCCGTCGCAGGATAAGACAAAGGGAACAGATCATCTTGCTGAACGATAGGGTGATACAAGTTCGCGTCAGCCCAAATGTGCATAGCATGGCTAGACACAAAACAGACGACGAAAAAGCTGCTAATGGGCAAGGCGAGTTTACGCTTTTGCAAGCGCGCTACGCGCTTCCACAGTGCGTTAGCAAGTACTAACTGCGCCGATAACCAGAACAAAAAGATCAGAAAAAAGAACGCCCATCTCTGCCAGCTTAACACCGAACGAGCGACGTTGGCCTCACTTCTGAGCATCTCTGCGGTAGCGAAACTTAAGTGCACCCCATACTTGTTGTACAGCAGGGCATCAAAACCCAACATGGCTAAGGCCACTGCCGCCAATATTGCACTAATGACCTTAACTGTTCGGGCATTTGGCACCAAATAACATAGGGGCAGAATGAGAATGATAAAACCAAAGAAAGTCAGAAACCCTATATGACTGATCCAGTTGGACAGTAAATAAATGATCCCCAATGGCGTCTCAGGAGCAGGCGAGCTAAATATGTACACACTGGCAATCGCGATCGCCAGTATCATATTTGAAAGCGCAAACCAATGACCCCAAGTAACTAACTGCGTGACTAATTTACGTCTAGGCGTTTCTGTTAAAATCATGAATTTATCTATTTAGCATTGATACTTTTTAAAAGTACTTGTGTAAACTTATCAGCCATTTCACTACGCTGACTTTCGTTGACCTGTTGCATAAAAATATTTGTGATGACATTACCCAGCGCCATCAATGATAAATCTCGTCCGGCTTGGTGCTTTTCCAGTGCGATGATGATGTCGTGCATAAGGTTTTCGAATTGGGTATCCGAATATTTAGAATTTTGAGGCATATTTTTTCTCTCAATAGTAATGGCGAGATAGTAACAATGGTCTGCTCAAAATGCGAGTAATGCGCAGTGTAGGTAGATAAATAGTCATTGAAAAGGGCGTAATTCGTCCAACAAGAACCATTTTAGGTTTATGCTTTTGAAGCGCAGACCCTTAACCAAGATAAAGGAGCCAACGTGAGCGCACTCATTCGTCACTTTGTGGTACATCAATTAGCGATTAATGAACAGCAACAACTAACGCTTGTACCGCGTAATAGCTGTTTTTCTGTTACCCCTGAAATAGAAGATCTCGCCCAGCAAATTAACCATGCCTTTAATACAAAGCCGGGGAAAGGAGTTGGTGGGTTTATAGAGCAAGGTGCTGAGCCGGCCAAAGACGAAGAGGGTGAAGATATTCCTGTCAGTCCGTTTCAAGCACAGTTAACTGCGATGCTTGACGATCCCGAGACCTTTGTTGATTTTAGTATTCAAAGTAGCCAGATGCTGAAAAAAACAATGACAGACATGGCAAGTATAGAAACCGGCTTTGTGGTGTTTAGCCATTATGAGTTTCTTGCCACTGAGTACCTGATGATTGCCATTTTAAACACCAAGCAACACGTTGAAATTAACCGTGAACTAGAGCTGAGTAGTAGCGACCACTTAGATTTAGCTAAAATGCAACTCGCGGTACGTATCGACCTCACCCAGCTATCGACTACACCTGAGCAAAATAGATATATCAGCTTTATTAAAGGTCGAATGGGACGCAAGGTGTCTGATTTCTTTATGCAGTTTTTAGGCTGTGAAGAATTGGTCGATATTAAGCAGCAGAATAAACAGTTGCTTAGCTCGGTGGATGAGTATTTAGCGTCTGAACAAATGGATGCCAGCGAAAAGAATGCGACCCGCAAAACTGTTTCTGAGTATTACAAAGAGAAACTTGACGCTGGTGAAGACATTCAACTTAAAGAATTAGCCGATAAGCTGCCGAAAGAGCCGGAAGGAGATGACTTCTATCA
Source organism: Paraglaciecola chathamensis S18K6 (assembly GCA_000314955.1). GTDB lineage: Bacteria > Pseudomonadota > Gammaproteobacteria > Enterobacterales > Alteromonadaceae > Paraglaciecola > Paraglaciecola chathamensis. Next base: position 82,717 of record BAEM01000033.1, read on the forward strand.
GTTTGTCGCGAACAGTGAAACCCCTATTGAAGAAACCTTTCAAGCGGATCGTAGTGCGCTGAAAACCTTAGCAAAATTCAGCGGCCAGGGGGGCGGTATTAGTTTGAGTTTCGAGCGTAATTTATATGGTGAACGAGTGCATTATGATGCGGGCTCAGACACGCTGATGATTAAGGGTATTCCGCCAAATTTGAAAGATCAGTTGCTAAAGGCTCAAAAGTAACCATTATTTAGGTCGAAAATACACCAGCCTGAAAAGCATGGCTGGTGTAAACACATGATAAAGTTTCATACCCGCGATATACTAAGCTCGTAATAAACTACTCATTTTCTCAACACTCATTGTGTTAACTAAGGTATTTAGTCTGTTTTATGCAATTATTCGTTAACGATTTAACCGTTATGGATTTTTCCTATTTGTGCCCTAAGCGCGGCATGGTGGGAGAAAGTTGGATAGTCGACGTCGTATTAGACGGCGATTTAAATGAAGAGAGCATGGTGCTCGATTTTTCTAAGGTTAAAAAGCAGCTTAAGCACTTGATTGACGAATATGTCGACCATAAATTGCTGATCCCCGTTGAGCATGAATATAGCCATATTCTGCGAGATGAAAAGAATGACAGAGTCAGTGTGGATTTTATGCGCCCAGATGGCCGCTCTATCCATCTTAACTGCCCCTCAGAAGCATATGCTTTTGTGTACTCCAAGCACGTGACCATGTCATCAGTTAGCCAATATCTAAAACAAGTTATTGCCACGCATTTGCCTGACAATGTTGCAGGGCTAGAGTTGGCATTACGCGCTGAAGTCATAACGACGCCGTACTACCACTATACCCACGGTTTGAAGAAACACGATGGTAATTGCCAGCGGATAGCCCACGGACATCGCTCGAAAATTACTATTGTGGAGAACCAACATGAAAGCCAAGAGTGGCAACAATACTGGGCAGAGCGCTGGTGCGATATATACGTAGGCTCTAACGAAGATTTAGTTAGCGCTGACAAGGTTAACTTTGTGAAAAGTGATACTGACTTTTCAGAGCATTTCTTATTTGGCTATGAGTCTTCCCAGGGCTGGTTTGAGTTAGCTATTCCTAAAGCTGAAACAGAAATGGTCGACACGGATACCACGGTTGAATGCCTTGCACAGTACATTGCTGATGAACAAAAGCGTTTAGTGCCCGACAGTGAATTTAAGGTGTTTGCGTTTGAAGGCGTCGGTAAAGGTGCCATTGCTTATGCATAAATATATCTTTGGGGCGTTTATCAACCTAATGTTTATGATGGGCGCGCAGGCCGAGATGCTAGAGCTACGAGGGGAGTTAACCCAAGGCAGTTTACTTAGAGGCAGCGCTCCTTCTGGCAGTGAAATCTGGCTAGACGGCAAGCCAATATTGATAAGTGATGATGGTCACTTTGCTTTTGGGTTTAGCCGTGATGCTGAGTTAGAACATCAGCTCACATGGCGTGACCCAGAAGGCAATAAACATGAGAAAAACATTAAGTTAACCTCACGAGAATACGATATACAGCGTATTGAGGGATTACCTAGTAAAATGGTTTCACCGCCTCAAGAAGTATTGGATAAAATTCGTCAAGATAATGTGCAAGTTGCTTCTGCACGGTCACGTCGTGACGTGCGGACTGATTTCTCTCAAGATTTTATATGGCCTGCTCAAGGCCCAATTAGCGGGGTGTATGGCAGTCAAAGAGTGCTCAACGGTCAGCCGAAACGCCCCCATTACGGTGTGGATGTGGCTGCGCCAACGGGCACACCTGTTTACGCCCCAGCTGATGGCGTAGTTACCCTGTTTGTGCCTGATATGTATTATTCAGGCGGTACGATGATTATCGACCATGGGCTAGGTGTTTCTTCTACTTTTTTGCATTTAAGCAAAGGGTTAGTGCAAGCAGGGGACAACGTAAAGCAGGGACAATTAGTGGCTGAAATAGGCGCCACAGGCCGCGTCACTGGTGCGCACTTAGATTGGCGAATGAACTGGATGAATGTGCGAATTGATCCAGCGTTATTAGTCCCTAAACGCTAAAGAAGCGAATCGTTAGTCAGGTTTACTGACTGGCGTGTGCTTTCGTGAATTTAAACGCTTCATTTACAACTTCCCCAGTTGTGCCCCTCAAGAATTAGCCCGCTCGAGCGATAACCTAATTAATTAATCATTCTCGTATCCCCCGTTTTCACCGAGGGAGCCATTGGTGAGCTAGGTTTGCAGGAAACACAAGCAACACAAAATAAGCAAGCTGTTAATCAGGCCGCGTTAGATCTTGAATTTAGCGGAGCGCTTAACCGTGCGTCGCAGCAAGGAGAAAAGTTCGCTTTGCTGTTATCAATGCTGCAGCAAGATATATTGGCTCGCCCGCGTATTGGCCCGGTAAACGCTGAAGCCAGCTGGCCCGAAGATGAAGTGACTTCATACTACCCAGAAAGCCATCTACAAGCACTTGCCCAAGACTGGCTTTTGGCTGATACCACTACTGAGATTTTGCATGGTGATGGCATTCGTAATGCTCAGTTGTGGTTAGCAATGCACCCCCAGCCATTGTCGTTGCACAATGATGCGTTTCATATCGATGATGAGATATTTGAAAATAGTGATACCTATACTCAAACGCGATATGCAAATCGTTATGCAGAGCACAGAAGTGATTTGAATAATGAAATTAAAGTCGATGAAACCGGCATTTTTGATTTGCTGGAAGAAATAGGCCTGCAAATGCAGGCCTAATTTGGGGAGGCTTTTACTAACCGTCTTGATTAATTTTTTGTGTAATTTCTTGTAATACCTCGTCCGCTTTATCCGTCGGAATTTGGCAAGTGCCGGCGTTTTCGTGCCCGCCACCACCATACTTTAAGCACACTTCACCAATATTAGTGTTGGAGCTTTTATTCAGAATAGACTTGCCGATCGCTAAAACCACGTTTTGTTTTTGGAAGCCCCACATTTTGTGAATAGAAATATTGCACTCAGGGAATAGGGCATAAATCATAAAACGGTTGGTGGCGTATATTGGGTCTTCGTCTTTTAAATCTAAAATTACTAAGTTATCTTTTATCGTCGCACAACGTTTAATTTGTTCAATCGCAAGTGGGCGATGTTCTTGATAGATTTTGATGCGCTCTTGCACATCAGGAAGCTGAATAATTTCATCAACGCTGAGATCTAAACAGCAGTCGATAAGCTCCATCATTAAATTGTAATTAGAAATGGTGAATTCTCGGAAACGTCCTAGGCCGGTGCGCGCATCCATTAAGAAGTTCATTAAGTCCCAGCCTTGAGGGTCAAGGACTTCTTGCTGGTTAAAGTTGGCTGAATCTCCCTTGTCAACAGCATCCATCAGCTCATCAGTAATTTTCGGGAACTTGCTCTTACCGCCATAGTAATCATATACCACGCGAGCAGCAGAAGGGGCCGATGGGTCAATGACATGATTGTCGTGTGCTTCGTTACGCATCGTTTCACTGTGATGGTGATCAAAACACATATGGCAACCTGCTACATAGGGCAAGTTAGTGAGAATATCTCTAGGCCCTACCTCAATTTTGCCGTCTTGCATGTCTTTGGGGTGAACGAATTTAATATCGTCAATCATGTTCATATCTTTCAGCAAAGCGGCACATACTAAGCCGTCAAAATCGCTGCGGGTGATGAGTCGAAAAGTACTGTTTGACATAATGCTCTCTTGGTTGTGGATTGGAGAGATAAAAACGTATTTTCATTTCTCTCGATGGTATCGATTTGGGCGAAAAATTATTACTTTGTATTCAATCAGTCTAAAACGTAATAACAGATTATTCAAAAAGTAAATCTCTGAAAAGTATTGATATTTAGTCTAATACAGAGATAAGTCATTCTTACTGGAGGTAAAAAAATTACTTGATTGAAGGCTGAGTTAGGGTAATTAAATCTTCAGCAAAATATTTTTTTTAATTTCAATTAAACTTTCTGCCTATTTTTAGCGACTAACCTTTCGACAGCCTAGTGAACTGTCGTATCATCCCCGGCCGCAGCATGTTTTTCATGTCGCGGCTTTTTCAATTGTGTCCATGGGTAATACGCACGATTTAGCGTAATTCACTTGGGCGGTTAAAATGATAGCCCTGAGCAAAATCAACTCCTAGTTTCTTTAATGCGTCTACGGTTTTTTCGTTTTCGACGAATTCGGCAATAATTTCTTGATTGGCTGCTTTGGCGATCTCACAAATAGATTTAACTGTGGTGTAATCTAACGGGTTGTCCATCATATTCGCGATAATTGTACCGTCGATCTTTATTTTCTCTGTGGGCAGCTCCTTCAGATAGGCATAGGAAGAGTGGCCGCTACCAAAATCATCTAATGCAAAGCTACAGCCAAGTTTTTTTATGTTTTCTATAAATAGTTTAGCGCGCTTGATATTGGCAATTGCCACCGTCTCGGTCACCTCAAAACACAACTTATGGGCGGGGATCCCGCCTTTTTTAACTTTGTCGATAATGAAGGTTTCTAATTCGTGATCATTCATTGAATGACCAGACAGGTTGATAGAAATCATATAGATATTTTCAAGTTGATCTTGGTGTTGACGAAAATGCGCGAAAACGGCGCTGACCACCCAAGTATCGATTTGGCTTGTTAATCGATAGCGTTCAGCGATGGGCAAGAAGCTTGCAGGGCTAATGACCTTTCCATCAACCCCTTTCATGCGCAGCAATATTTCAAAATAGTGGCCACTCTGGTTGTCTTGTAAGGGCAGAATATCCTGCTTATAAAGGATGAATTGGTCATTTTTTAAGGCGTTATTAATTTGATGTACCGATAGGATATCCTGTTGTTTGTTATTGGCCTTCTCTTGGCTTGCATCGTATAGACGCACTGTATTGCGTCCTGCACTTTTTGCTAAACCACAGGCTACATCCGCGGCATTTAATAAATCTGTGGTGCTGTTATGCTTTACTTTTGGGGCGACGCCGATACTGGCACTTAAATGAAAGGTTTCACCTTCCCAGTGATAGGTTAGAGTACGTATATTTTCTTTGATATTATTTGCAATTTGCAGGGCCTTTTCAAAGGGACAATCTAAAATGAGAATAGCAAACTCATCTCCCCCGAGACGCGCAACTATATCATTGCTGCGCACATTACTTTTTAAAATACGCGCAACGCTAACGAGGATCTCATCTCCTGCAGCATGACCACACGTATCATTAATTGTTTTAAAATAATCTAAATCGATAAAACATAAAAAGTAGTTGTGCTGATTGTCCTGAATAACTTGTTTGAGGTTGCGCTCGAATGCTCGCCTATTTTGTAGCTCGGTTAAGGGATCGTGTGACGCTTGGTGAAATAAGGTCTCTGTTAAGTGTTTGAAATCGTTGCTTAGCTCTAATATTTCAGTCGGGGCCCGCTTGGTCGCCTCAAAATCATGGCCGGCTAGTGCTCGATGAGATGAATAAATCAAGCCATTTAATGGCTTACAGATCCTGCTGTTAGCCCACCACCATAGGGCGATAATCGCCAGAAAGAAGCCTATTCTGGTGATCCAACTGACTTCTTCCATTCGCTGTTTTTCCGCCTGCAAAAACCGCGCTTCGTTTTCAATAGTATTACTGGTTTCCTGTGTTAAAAACTGGATGTTTCGCGAAAGTAAAAGGCTGATAGGATCATATTGCTCCAGTAATTGGCCTAGGCTTTGTTGCAGGTCATTCGGGGGGAGGTCTAGCACTTCGACTAATACATCGTTGATATTTGCCACTAAGGTCTCAGATTCTGATATCTTTTTTGACAATGGCGGGAATCGGTTATGGCTTTGCATTTGCGCAAGTTCTTTTATGAGGTAGTCACCCATATTTTTAGCGCCAAAAATCAGGTATGTGTTACCTGAGCCGATAACAAGGTCTGCAGAAACTAAGAATTGTGAAGTGGTGTTTTCTATCCGTTGAAGATCCTTTTGCCACAACAAACTTTCATTGTGCTCACTCTCTAGAGTTTGCACGCTGTTAAAGCGATAAGCTAAGACTTGCTCTAGTATATAAGCGCCCAGCAAACATGCGCAGACTAATAGGGCGAGGTAACTTCTTATTCTCATTTTTGTCCTTCGGTTAATGCGCTATGGCTAGATTTTGTAGATCTTTTCTCCAACTGATATCGGTAATGGCAAGCGTTTTTAGTGCTGATCGCAAGGTAAGCAATGCTAATCTAGGTGCGATGGGAAATACTGACTGACCGTAAGCGGAAAGCGTTTCCCCATCGTCACTTAATAAGCTTTTTAATTGAGAAAATGATTTGCCTTGAATTACATGACTGATGCTTCGGGTCACTGTGTCATTACATTGTGGGCTTCTGCAGCGCTGGAAATAAAACCCTTTTAAGGTCCTGTCTAAATTGATAGCCCAAGCGATTTCAACGAGCCCCCACTTTGCCCATTCAGAACGTGCTTGTAAAAAACCTTCTGCTTTTTGGTCTTTATACAAGACGTATAAGGTGTGCTTAGCGACTTCGCTTTGATGGATAGTGAAGGGTAGCTGCTGCTTCATTTGCTCACGATCTGCTTCGGTAACATCGGTTACCACAGTTCTAAATTGATACTCTTGACTGTATAAAGCTTGGATAGCCGAGATGGGATCGCGCAATGAGCAGAACGCGGCCTGAGAGGGAAATGTTATTGTGAGCATAAAAAATGTAAGCGCAAAAAAAGCCGCTAATTTTGCCAGACTTGCCTTTGCAAGATCTGCTGGTTTTTTTACTTGAATGTTTGCCATTACAATCTGTATCTCATTTGAATGCTTAAGTCAGGCTCTATGTTAAGTGTAGGTGCTGCGTTTAATTTATGTTTAAACTGTGCGCTTATGTCAAAACCGTACGCATTTTGCCATTGCATACCCACTACCCAGTAACTGGCAGAATCTTTTTTATTCATTTGTTTAATGTTTTGATAACCCAGTTGCATATAACTTTTAAATTGCTCTTTGGCGCCTATCCAAGCAATTTCGGCGAAGCTATTTTGGGTATCGTTCCCTGCTTTTTGGCCAATAGATGACTCAAACATAAATTGCCACTGATAGTAAAAATATGAAGCATCTACCCCTAACTTTTTATGCTCGGTAGTGCCTGAACCAGTCAACACATCTCCGTAAAACCAAGAAAAACCTGCCGTTATATTTTTCTGACTCGGTGAACCAATACGACCTGAAAAAATGTGCGGGTTATGGGAGCTGGTTAGCTCGTTTCCTGAGCCTCTGGTGAATGCGATTTCATATTCTAGATAAGGCAAAATACCGTTCACTGACATCCCCCAATCGGCTTTTATCCCTCGGTCACCAAATGTGAATTGCCGTAACGTTCCATTGGTATCTTCCTGATACTCTAAGCCATAAGGAATTTCGAAATGGCCTAGTTTTATATTGAGTCTGCCTTGAGCTAAGGCCGTAAAATTAAAGTTGGTGATGCGCCAAGTCAGTTGAGTATCATCACCATCGTCGAAGAAGAATGGCACAGACGAAGCGTTATTTAATGATACCAAGTACGGTTGAAACATCAGGGTGCCTATGTCCCTATTTTTATGGCTGAACACCTTGTGCACGTCTAGCCCTAATACATAAGTAAAGGCATTGTGCTGGGTATCTGTGTTGCGATTGAGTCTAGCAGACGCATCAACAGACCAGCGCGCGTTGTCTCCCAGCAAGTCGCTACCGAGGTTCTCGGCATTGAGGATAAATGGAATGCAGCTTAAAAAAAGAGCAAGAATGTGTTGAGGCCCGGGGAAAAAAATCTGCATGAAATACTACTTTCCTTAATATTCTACCCAAGCAAATATATGCTTTTTAATTATAAGTTGAACCGCTTTGCTCGTGAATACTTGATGCTTGTCAATCTAGGTCATGTGCACAGGTTTAACTCTAGCTGGCCAACTTACTTTTTCATATTAGACATAGATATAAATCAGACTTGGTTTTATCGCCAACTTTTAGTTTGTGAATCTGTGGTTTTATCCTCAGCACTTCGCTGCGAGGTACGGCCACGTTATATTTGACACAGGGTTTTAAGTTTCATGTAGTCAATAATCGTCATTTGGCCATAGTGAACTTGAATAACATCTTGCGCTTGCAGCTCTTGGAGTAATTTATTCACGGTTTGTCTAGAGCTGTGAAGCATTAAGGCAAGCGATTCTTGGGAGATGCGTAAGGTGGTACCATTTTCGATGGGTGCCTGATGTTCTAACCCCTCGGCTAATAACAGAATTCGTCCACACAATTTGCCTTTTAACGATAAGCTTCCGGTTTCATCGATAAACGAAAATGTGGTGCGAATGCGTTGGCAAAGCAGGCGCATGAAATGCGGGTACAGTGTTGGGTGTTCTACCAATAGTGCTTTGAAGTCATGGCTAGATATTTTCAATAGCTCACAGGGTGTTTCAGCATGCGCATCATGAGCACGGGGCAATCCGTCGAACAAGGATATTTCGCCAAACCAATTCCCTGGTTGCATCCAGGTTAAAATTAGCTCTTTGCCTTCAAGGGTTACATTACTCAAACGGACCTTACCTGACATTACGCAGTACAAACCGTCACCTAAATCATGTTTCTGATAAACAAGTTGCCCTGTTTCAAGGCGCTTTAATTTCGCTGCCGTGACGAGTTGCTCGATAATGTCTTGCGGAAGTGATTTAAACCAAGGGCTCTGACTAAGAATGGGTCTAATTGTGTCTAAATGCATAGGAATTATCTTGAATTGTCGTATTAGCGACAGTTTGTAACTTACCTGTAGATTAAGTTGTTGACACAAATTTAACAATCTAAAGAAGCAAATTTATGTCAGCAGTAAAGCAACAGGTTAGTGAGCAAGAGTGGAAAGCCAGAGTCGACTTAGCGGCTGCGTATCGTATGGTGGCCCATTATGGTTGGGATGATTTGATTTTTACTCATATCTCAGCCCGTGTGCCGGGGCCAGAACATCATTTTTTAATTAACCCCTACGGTATGATGTTTGACGAAGTAACGGCTTCAAGTTTAGTTAAAGTGAACTTGCAAGGCGAAAAGGTCATGGAGTCTGATTATGATATTAATCCGGCAGGTTTTGTGATCCACAGTGCGGTGCATGAAGCACGCGAAGATGCGCAATGTGTTATGCATTTGCACACAACGGCCGGTATCGCGGTCTCGACCCAGAAACAAGGGCTTTTACCTTTAAGTCAGCAGTCTTTATTTGCGCTGTCTTCTATGTCGTATCATGAGTATGAAGGGGTTGCGTTAAACCCTGATGAGAAAAAGCGTCTGGTGGCTGACCTTGGCAGCACTAATTTCATGATATTACGCAACCACGGCTTGCTGACGTGCGCTGATTCTATCGCGGATGCATTTTTGGGAATGTTTTTACTGCAGCGCTCGTGTGAAATACAACTACAAGCACAAGCGTCTGGTCAAGAACTGATACCCATCCCTGAACAAATATTGGCGGGCATTCGAGCCCAAGCACAACAAGTTACTCGCTCTGCTGGCGGCGCGCTTGCTTGGCCGGGTATTTTACGTCAACTCGATCGAACCAATCCTGGTTATGACCAATAATGGAGCGCTTTCCCAATTTTGAGCAGTATCAAGCGAGTGCCAGTTACGCGCAAATTGGTGAACACAAAATCGCATACTGGACTGCACAAGATGCAGTGGCGGTTGAAAATGACGAGCCGTGGGTTTTATTGATCCATGGTTTCCCCAGTGCTGCTTGGGATTGGCACAATCAATGGCACGTATTACGCCCAAAATATCGCTTAGTGTGTCTCGATCTTCTGGGCTTCGGGCTGTCAGATAAACCCAATAAACACGATTACAGTTTACTTGAGCAAGCGGATATTCTCGAAGTGCTGTTGGCGCAATTGCATATTAAGCGATGCCATATTTTAGCCCATGATTACGGTGATTCAGTGGCACAAGAGTTATTGACTCGCCATGCTGAAAAGCGCTCAAATTTGAGTATTCAAAGTGTCTGTTATTTGAATGGCGGATTATTCGCTGATTGTCACCGTCCACTGTTAACGCAAAAACTGCTTAAAAGCCCTTTGGGGCCGCTTATGGCAAGGTTCATGAGTCAAAGTAGTTTGCACCGCAGTTTCGCTAAAATATTTGGCCCTAGTAGCCCGCCTGACGCTGCGCACATTGCGATCTTGTATGCGTTGCTGGAATGGAAACAGGGAAAACGTGTGCTTCCACATTTATTGAAATATATAGATGAGCGTAAAGCTCAGGCCTCTCGCTGGATTAACGCCATGCAACACACATCGGTGCCCCAGTGTTTTATTAATGGTGTGCATGATCCAATATCGGGCCAACATATGTTGAACCAGTTTGAACACCTATTACCCCATGCGCAAACTTATGCCTTGCAAGTCGGTCATTATCCTCAACTTGAAGCGCCAAAAGAGGTCACCGCTCTCTACCTAGCATTCGTCAATCATCTTGGCTAGCGAGCACTTAGATAGCAGCTAGATAGCAGCTAGATAGCAGCTAGATAGCAACTAATCCGAAGCTAGATAGCAACTAGCCCGCACTTAGATAGTAACTAGGCATTATCCAAATAGTCCTTAGATAAATAGGGCTTAGACGAATAGTAAACCACAGGATTGTAAAATTACGGACCAAGAGGAAAGTGATTAGACCATTGTCAAATCAGTACATAAAATTCTTTCTGGGCATTTAGCTTCTGGTCCTGCCGTGGCATACTTGCGCTCTTTTTTTAAGCCTGAACCTAACGCGTATTCGGGCGCAGCGCTATTTCGCTGGCGTGTCATGGAGCCTATCTGGTGAAAATTTATTATGAAGACAGTCTACCTTACGCTGCTGAATTTTTTGCAGGACTAGGTGATAGCCAGGTTTTTTCTCATAAAGATGTCAATGCCGAACTTGTCGCAGACGCCGATGTGCTATTGGTACGTTCGACCACTAAGGTTAATGCAGCGCTTCTTGATGCTAATAAAGCTATCAAATACGTAGGCACCGCAACCGCCGGCACTAACCATTTAGATAAAGCCTATCTGCAAAGTCGTGGCTTAGCCGTTCAATCTGCAGCGGGATGCAATGCTGTTGCGGTTGCCGAATATGTGTTGAGCGCTTTATTTGTAATGGCGGAAAAACTCGATTGGCAGCTAACCGATAAAACCGTTGGTATAGTAGGGGCAGGGCATGTCGGCACTCGCTTAAGCGAGAAATTGACCGCGCTTGGTATTCAGTATTATTTATGCGATCCCCCATTGGCAGATGCCGGTGACAGTAGGGACTTCGTTACGATGGATACCATCATGCAGTGCGATATTATTAGTCTACATGTTCCCCTTATTGAAGGCGGTAAGTACAACACAGAGCACATGTTTGACACGTCTCGCATCGCTCAGTTGCGGGAAGACCAGCTTTTGATTAACGCTTGTCGAGGTGAAGTGATTGATAACAAAGCGCTATTAGCGAGTTTTGTAGCAGGCCGTAAACTGAATATCGTATTAGATGTTTGGGAGAACGAGCCAGATATCGACCAAGCGCTTGTGCCGTATATTGCATTAGCCACCGCGCACATTGCTGGGCATACCGTTGAAGGAAAAGCCCGTGGTACTGAAATGCTCTATCAACAAGTTTGTGAGCAGTTTGGGTTTGATGCGACGAAGAAGCTTAGTGACTATTTACCGTCACCACAGCCGAACTGTATTAACCTTGATGAAACCCTTGAAGGGCAGGCGCTACTCAGTGCGTTGGTGCTCAGTGTTTATGATATCCGTATGGACTCAGCGCAATTTAAAAACACCATTGCGCAACCAGATCAATTTAGATATATCCGAAAAAACTATTCTATTCGAAGAGAATTCGCTGCACTTAGCGTAAATACTGGAAATTATCCTGGATCAGAGGCAATCTACGCACTCGGATTCAACCGTAAATAAGTTACTTAAACAAATAAACATTTTTTAGGAGTTATGCTACATGTCTCGGTCTTTTGATGTCGCCGTGTTGGGTGCTACTGGTTTAGTAGGACAACACATGATTGAAATTCTTGAACAAAGAGGATTTCCAGTCAACAAACTTTACCCATTGGCAAGTTCACGTTCTGCTGGTGGTACGGTGACGTTTAAGGGTGAAGAAGTAACTGTGTTAGACGCAGATACCTTTGATTGGAGTTTAGTACAATTAGGTTTCTTCTCGGCCGGTGGCAGTGTTTCTGAAAAGTTCGCCCCGATTGCTGCAGAAGCAGGTTGCGTTGTTATCGATAATACATCGCACTACCGTTACGAACCTGATATCCCGTTAGTGGTACCAGAAGTTAACGCCCACGCGCTAGCCGATTTTCGTAATCGCAACATCATTGCTAACCCTAATTGCTCAACGATTCAGATGATGGTCGCCCTTAAGCCTATTCACGACGCGGTAGGTATTGATCGTATTAACGTTAGTACTTATCAGTCTGTTTCTGGTGGCGGCAAAGAGTCTATGGATGAGTTAGCAAAACAAACTGCTGCCTTATTGAACGGTCAGGAAGCAAAACCTGAAGCCTTTAGTCGTCAAATTGCGTTTAACGTTATCCCTCAAATTGATGTGTTTTTAGACAATGATTACACCAAAGAAGAAATGAAAATGGTGTGGGAAACTCAGAAAATTTTAGGTGACGAAAGCATCCGTGTTAACGCCACCGCAGTAAGAGTGCCCGTGTTTTATGGTCACGGTGAAGCTATTCATATCGAAACTCGTACGCCCATAGATGCGCAAGATGCGAAAAATCTGTTAGCGCAAGCCCCTGGTATTGTTTTAAAAGCAGACCCTGCGGACTTTCCTACTCAAGTAGGTGATGCAAGCGGCAATGATGATGTTTTTGTTGGCCGTGTACGTAATGATATCAGTCACCCTAATGGATTAAACATGTGGGTTGTTTCTGATAATGTGCGCAAAGGCGCTGCTACCAACAGCATTCAGATTGCTGAGGTACTGATCCGCGATTACATGTAATCAACGAACATAATAAAATTAACCCACGGTGCGTATTTTATGCCCGTGGGTTAATTGTTTTTAAAGCAAGCCACTTTGAATATTCACTTTTAGTTTAGCCACTTATATATTCATATTTTAATTGGAAGTGCCGATAGCCTTTTATAGTCTTAGCGTAAATCAAGAAAAATTTAGGATACATGCCCTTTGTGAAACAAGGGAAAAACGTCACTAAAATGCCATTCTAGATCATCTTAACCTTCTGGTTTATAGTAAGATATGAAGACGTTATCCACTTGATATATGTACTTGTGGAATATTTTTTGCTCTCATTTGTTGTAATATGCAAGTGCGCGTATCAATAAGAATAAATGATTTTGTAAATACCCCTGATGGCGGGTTATTTACCCTAATTTTGAGGCATAAAGGATCAATGAATTTGCGAACGCTAGCCCTTTTATTTGTAGCGAGCCTCACACTAACTTTTGCTATCGGTCTTGAAGCAGCCGATTTTCAACAAATCCGTATTAAAGGGCCTAAAAATAGCGATTCGGATTTCTCTGGCCAAACTTATGGCCCGATAACCTCTTCTGACACACTTTGGCGCATCGCCAGCGAAGCAAGACAAAACACTAGTCATTCCATATATCAGGTGATGCTCGCCACGTATGAGCTAAACCCAGACGCTTTTGAACGCGATAATATAAATCTGATGCGAGACGGCGCTATCTTGCGCCTGCCCGCTTCTGGGTATGTGAGCAGAGTGAATGAAGCCCAGGCGATTGCGAAGGTCCGCTATGATAATCAATTGCTCAATTTAGGCGGTGAAGACGCTGGCAGCGGTGCCGGAGTTAACGCCAATAAGACTTTGGCCAGCAAGGACGACCTAGATGAAACAAAAGATATCATTGAAAAACGCTTAGGGGCCATTGATGAGGAACAAAATCGTCAATTCCAGCAAATCCGGCAACAGTTTGCCGAGTCGATTCTCAGTGTTCAAAGTATTCTGAATGAAAATCAAAGAGTGTTCGAAAGCCTAGACTCGGTAAATAAAGACTTAGCTGAAATACGCAGTCAAGAAGCACTGAGAGATGAGCAAATAGTGCAGATGGGTAAAAGCATTGATGAGCTACTGGCTAAATCTCGAGACGCCGAGGCAAAGGCGTTAGCCGAACAGCAAAAAGGTGGCTTTACCGATTGGCTGATGAAGCCACTCACCCTAATTATTACTTCAATCTTAGTGTCTCTTTTCATCTTAGGTGGTTTTGCTTACTGGTTAATAAAGCGTAAAAAGCCACAAGAGATGGATCTAGATTTACTGGCAACGAAAGACGAACCCGCTGATACCTATGTAGCCAGTGAAATGGACGATTTATCTGATGCCTTAAGCGAAGAATTAAGCTCAGAGTTAGATGACGAAAACTTGTTTGGCGACCAGAGCGTTGGAGATGACGTATTAGCCGAGGAGTTAAAAGAGTCATTTGACGAGAAGGATGGTCTACATGACAAGGAAGAGTTTGATGATCTTGGCGATGATATGTTGGTGCCAGATAGTGAACTCAATCCAACAGAAGACTTTGAAGCCGGAAGCGATGAGCTTGATCAAGACGATCTAGACAACTTATTTGAAGACGAAGATGACTTGTTGGCTGAAATTGATGATGAGATGGATAACATCAGTTTGTCAGACGATGAAGAACAGGATAATAGCGACGACAGTCAAGTTGACGAAATCGAATTGGATGTAGCAGAAAATACTGATAAAGAAGAGTCTGTTCCCGATGAGCAAGATGCGTCTTTGGGGTTAGATGTAGACGATTTAGATGCGCTGGATGAATTAGGCACTGATAGTGAGGTAATGATAGATGAAGGGCCAGAAGAAGCCCTTGAAGAAGAGCTTGCTTCTGAAATAGATGATGCTGAAAGTGAAGTGGACACTCCAACAGACTCAGCTCAAGACGTTCAAAGCGATATTAATGATATTTCTCCTGTTGAAGATGCTGATGAACAGCCGGAAATTAATATTGATGATTTACTGGTTGAGCCTAAACCTGAGCTTCCAGAATCGTCAGAAGTAAATGCAGACGATCCCATTAACGAGGATATGCTAGAGCAGCTTGATAAAGAGATTGCATCGCAAAGTGAAGAGCTAGATAACATTACTAGTAATCTGATTGACGAGCTTGAACAAGTTGAAATGATGCAGGATATGCTGCCAGAAGGGGAAGAGAAAGCAGAGCCTGAGTTTACAGGCACCCCACAGCGCGATATTCAGCAATTAGATAAAATTACCGAAGATTTAGGTGACATTTTTGCTGACGCTGATGCAGAAAGCTCAAATTCTGAACCTGACGAGTCTAATTTGGACGCACTCGCACCTTTATCTGAGCAGCCTGATGCGCCGTTAGAAAAACAACAACCGCTATCGGAGCAGGTCAATGAATCCGAAGAAGATGAAAACAATAGTGCACTAGAACGCGACGACGCGTTAGAGACAGAGGATGTATCAGAAGCTGACGTAGCGCCCACAGCGGATAAAGAGCCTTCAGCAGAACAAGCGCCTGCGGCAGACGAAACGCTCACGGCTGATGAAGCGCTTCTATCAGAACAAGCTGATGATGAGACACATGAAAACCATGAATCTCTAACAGAGCAAGCCGATGAAGATGAAAATGATAGCGCACTGGAACTCGACGACGCGTTAGAGACAGAGGATGTACCAGAAGCTGATGTAGCGCCCGTGGCGGATAAAGAGCCTTCAGCAGAACAAGAGCCTTCAGCGGATAAAGAGCCTTCAGCGGATAAAGAGCCTGCGGCGGATGAAACGCCCATGGCGGATGAAGCGCCTGCGGCAGATGAAACGCTTCTATCAGAACAAGCTGATGATGAGACACATGAAAACCATGAATCTCTATCAGAGCAAGCCGATGAACCCGAAGAAGACGAAAATGATAGCGCACTGGAACTCGACGACGCGTTAGAGACAGAGGATGTATCAGAAGCTGACATAGCGCCCGCGGCGGATGAAGAGCCTTCAGCAGAACAAGAGCCTTCAGCAGAACAAGAACCCTCAGCAGAAGAAGATGCAGCATTAGCAGAACCAGATACTGCCACATCCTCCCCAACGCAAGACGAAACAGATCTTACATCACAACCTGCTGAGGTTGACCCTACTGGTATTCATAGCGACGAGCAAGAAACCACGACTGAGCAAAATTCACTCGATGAACTTGAGTTTGTTCCAGAGGCAAGTGAACCAGGTGAAAATGGGGAGGCTAGTGAGGAAGACGCGTTAGAGCAAGCGCTAGCTGATTTTGATACTGACGAATTCGAATCAAATACGCCTTCTGCGAAACCTGTTGAAGAGCCATTAACTGATACTGAGCTAGGCGACATTGATGCTTTGGCAGATTTTGATGACGATGAACTAGAATCTGCGCTACAGAATTTTGTTTTAGATGATGAGCAGAGTAACGACGACGAAGCATCAACAGATCATAGGTTACCTCCTTCACAGGCCCAAGAAAACGATGAGTTAGATGAATTTCCGGAACTCGAAGATTGGTTAAATGAAGTCGACGAAGATGAAACAGATTCTATAGAAGAACTTGAGTCAGCTTCGTTTGATGACATGTTGCAAAGTCTGGATGATGACTTGAGCGACTCCCTTGAGTCTGCTTCAGTTGAAGAGCAAGCTCCAAGCAACATTAACCAAGCTGGTCAAAATATTGATAGTGCAGTGGATATCGCCACTTTACTTGAAGAGGAAGCGCCAGATGACGCGGAACGCGACTTTGTCGACGTTGATGATTTGCTAAATGATAGCATCACGGCAGATCCCTTACCCGAAAAAGCACTTGATTTAGAGTCGATCATGGGCGAATTTTCTACCGCTAAGGAAGATTCGGACCATGTTGATGTGGACAGCGACGATGGGTTTGGTGCTAAACTGGATTTAGCTCATGCTTATATAGAAATTGGAGAGACCGAGTCTGCCACAGAGTTATTAGAAGATATTATCGAGTATGGTCACCCACCTCAATCTGATGAGGCGAAGCGTGTCTTAGCCAGCTTACAAGGAGAAGAATAAGCTGCATAACGTCAATTAAGCGAATGAGTTTCGACGTTTTTTTTATATTATCTATGTTGTAAACAAGACATTTTTAATACATTGGCTAAAAATCAGTTAGTATTTGTTAAAAAAATTGAGGTAGCAGTGATTAGATTCGTCTTGAGCTTGTTATTGGTAAGTACCGCTAGCCATAGCAGTAACATTAATATTGTCGTTACCGACAATCAGCAGGTGCCCATGTCTAATGTGGTGGTTTATCTTCTAGGCAAAGATACTCCGGCAGCGCCCAGCAATAGCATGGCAATTATGGACCAAGTCAATACCCAGTTTGCTCCGCACATTCTTGCTGTTCAGAAAAATACCCAAGTAAGCTTTCCAAACTCAGATTCTATTCAGCATCACGTTTATTCATTTTCCTCTGCCAAGGCGTTCGAATTAGAGCTGTACAAGGGGTTGCGCGCTAACCCGCTATTATTCGATAAGCTAGGCGTCGTGGAAATGGGCTGTAACGTCCATGATTGGATGTTGGGCTATATTTATGTAGTTGATACCCCTTATTTTGCTAAAACGGATCAGCAAGGCTCTGTCAGTATGCAAGTACCTGATGGCGAATATATCATTAGAGCTTGGCATCCACGCATTAGCGACACGCCCGAATCTTTTCAAAAGACTATGCCTGTTCAAGGAGATTCTCACGAGACAATGCAGGTGCCTTCTGCACTGTTACCTGATGTGAATGCGTACGAAAATAACAGTGATGAATTCGGCGAATATGAGTAATACACGAACGTTTTTCAAGACATCCCTACAGATGAGGATGTCGTTCATCTTCTTACTGTTACTGACCATTATTGTTTTGGTAACGCTATTTTTTGTTCAGCGAGCGACGTACAAGCATTCTAGTGCGCAATTGCTTAGTCATATTCAAACTTCAGCCAGTGTGGTTAGAGATAATTTTGAAGGGCGAGCGAGCGCACTGGATAATGGCATGATTACTCTGGCTAAAGATTTTAGTATTAAACAATTGATCGCTACTGCTGGTAATGACTCACAATCCTTGAAATCAGCTATGTCTAACTACCAAAACCGATTAGATGCGGATATTTTTTGGGTCTTAGGGCGTGATTTTTCACCCCTGGCTAGCTCGTCTGAGCCGCTAGAGAATAGCAGCCAAATTGTGCCTTCTTTTGCCACGCCTGAGCTTCATTGGTTTTCATTCAACAATCATTTCTATCTTATACGCGCAACCCCTGTTCGGTTTGTCGAAAATTCGACGCAAATTAATGCTTGGGTGGTGATGGGAATAAATGCAGAGACTTTATTCACGCAGAATTTGGTAGAGCTAACCAATATGCAAATCTCTTTGCTGAGTCTTGAAAAAAATGTGCTGTTAGGCGCAACCCCCGAAACGCCGTTTGTTAACGACCTTATGCTGAGTAGAATCGAAGCGTCTACTGGACTACATCGTGTTTCTTTGTCGTCTAAAAATACGATTTACAGTACGATTGAGCTAGGCTCTTGGGGAGAAGATCCGGTATACATAGTGCTATCGACTGGTGAAGATGATGCGTATCTTTCCAGTGAGAGTTTAATTGGCCAGTTGTTTATTATTTTGTTATCAGCGGCGACGTTGGGCTTGTTAGGAGCGACGTTATTATCCAGAGAAATTACCAAACCGCTGCATCAGTTAATTAGAGCGGCGCGCAGAATGCGTGCAGGCGAGTTCGTTGAAACCTTTCCTAGTGCTAATACCTTGGAAGTAGAAAGCTTATCCAGTGCCTTTGATGAGATGCAGCAGGGTATCCGCGATCGTGAAGAACAAATTCATCATCTTGCTTACTTTGATGAGCTAACCAATATTCCTAACCGGATACAGTTTTCCAATCATATAAGGGATATGCTTAAGCAACAGCCCGAATGTCAGCTAACGGTGCTGACGTTAGACGTAGATCGATTTAAAGATATAAATGATACCCTCGGCCATGACCTGGGTGATGATTTATTGATCACAATTGCACGGCGTTTGAGTGGCTATGCTACGAAAAACGGATTTTGTGCCCGCTTGGGCGGAGACGAGTATGCACTAGTGAGTCATCAAGCGGCGCATAGCAGTCCCGAAGAAGCAGCAGAACAGTTAATCAAAGTGTTCGAGCAGCCTTTTAAAATTGAAAACGTGGTGTTGGACGTTGATTGTTCCGTTGGTATCGCTTTATACCCACAGCATGCGCAATCGTTGCAGGGCTTGATGCAGTGCGCTGATATTGCTATGTACAGTTGTAAAGATCAGCATAACCCGTTTGCTGTCTATAATGACG
The DNA here is from genome assembly GCA_000314955.1 of Paraglaciecola chathamensis S18K6. Taxonomy (GTDB): domain Bacteria; phylum Pseudomonadota; class Gammaproteobacteria; order Enterobacterales; family Alteromonadaceae; genus Paraglaciecola; species Paraglaciecola chathamensis. The sequence goes on from BAEM01000033.1 coordinate 102,053, forward strand.
CCTTAAACAAACATTCTGTGGTACGCCTCAGTCTAATGTCTGAACTAAAAAGTGCATTAGCTGAGGGGCAGCTAGAGCTGCATTATCAGCCTAAGTTAACAATTCACAGCCATAAGGTTGAAACATTAGAGTGCTTAATACGCTGGTTTCACCCTGAGCATGGTTTTGTTCCCCCTGACGACTTTATTCCACTGGCTGAGCAAACAGGTTCAATTCGACATGTTACCCAATGGGCCTTGAGAACAGCGTGCGCGCAGCTTAAAAAATGGCGAGAGCAAGATGTGTATTTTACCGTAGCGGTAAACATATCAGCGATTGATTTGGTTGATTTATCCCTACCAGATAGCATAGCGTCATTGCTGGTGGAGTTTGATCTACCTCCTAGTGCACTCACCATGGAAGTAACGGAAAGCGCCGTTATGAGCGATCCCCATAACGCCCTAAGAGCACTAAATTTACTGCGTAATATGGGCATTACTTTATCAATAGATGACTTCGGTACCGGATACTCATCAATGGCTCAGTTGAAAAAAATGCCAGTTGATGAGCTAAAAATTGATAAGGCATTTGTACTTGATTTGGCTACAAACCAAGACGACCGGGTGATGGTGAAAACCTTAGTGAGTTTGGCGCAAAATTTAGGGCTTACCACGGTTGCCGAAGGCGTTGAAGATCTTGCCACTTTGGAATTTTTGACCGAGATAGGATGTACCAAGGCGCAAGGTTACTATATGACAAAGGCGCTGCGAGCTGATGAACTGATCGCTTGGTATCAAAACTTCATACGTAATGGTTTAACTTAGTGGCGCGATTGATTTTGTACAATGGGTTAATTGCATTTTTATTCTTAATAGTTGTCGTGCTGCCTTCAACGGCACAACAAATCAGCGGCTTGGTTCAGGTCAATATGGTCAAGGCAGATGATCAAAAGCCCTGGCTTGACAAAGGAACAGGTATTGTTGCCTATCAGGATGATAGCGTTAATTTGCAACAGGGCGTACTTAGAATAACCGACAAACTGTCTTCTGCTTTCTCATATGATGTGACGGCCAATATTTATCAGTTAGGGGAGCAACATATAGGGATTACCCAAGCTGCTATTCAATATAAGCCTCTGTCAAATAGTCAGGTTCGTTTTAAAGGGCGCGCTGGTTTTTTTTACCCCCGTTTGTCGTTAGAAAATGTTGATTTAGGTTGGTTATCGCCATACACCTATACCCAATCTGCGGTCAACAGTTGGTTTGGTGAAGAACTTAGAATAGCGGGTTTAGAAGGAACTCTATTTAGCGCAGGGCGTAATCGACGAAGCCCTTTTTCGTGGGAAATCACCGCAGGCGCATTCAAAGGAAATGACACCCTTGGTACGCTGTTAAGTTGGCGTGGCTTTGCGATGCATGACCGACAAAGCTTACATAATGATAAAATCGTTTTTGCTGATTACCCATCTGTTATTGACCCAAACGGTATTTTTCACCCCTCTTATGTAGAGCCTTTTCATGAGTTAGACAGCCGCGTTGGCTTTTACTTCGGCGTTCACCTGAGTTATTACAAACGCACACAACTACGTTACTATTTTTATGATAATCAAGCCAAGCCAACTGTGGTTAATCATCAACGATTATACGCCTGGCGCACGAAGTTTCATTCTGTGGCCTTTTCTCATGATGTTACCCCGTCGACCCGCTTCATTTCTCAGTGGTTGTCGGGTAGTAGCCATATGGGGCAGCGATTTGTGTATATTGATTTTGATGCTTGGTACATGATGATTAGCCATAAACGGGGGGCACATCGTCTCAGCGTGCGTTACGACGATTTCAAAGTAAAAGAAGACGACATTATTCCAGAAGATATGAACAACAGTAGTGGCCAAGGTTTGACGATTGCCTGGCGCTACAAGCTGAATACAAATTGGCAGGTAGGACTAGAGCAACACATTAACCGAAATAAAGCGGATATTCGTACCACGCTTGATGAAGCAGCAAAGCAAAATCAACAGCAAACCTTAGCTGTGGTGCAGTTTAGATGGCGCTAAGCTGATGAATGAGGCTCTATAAAACAAAAAAACGGCAACTAAAGGTTGCCGTTTTTTGTTCAGAGTTTTGTTTAGAAGAAAGTATAAACAATGGTGACCGCTGTTTGCGTGTCTAATTTTTCAGTGTCACTGGTCACGTTTGAGTTGTGATCGAAGGTGAGTGTCAATTTCATCGACAAAGAACTGTTTATCTTAGCTGATAAAGAGCTGATTGATTTTGATTTAGTGTTGTCTTCACCGACTTCAGTACTCATTGTTTGTTTAAACGTAGCTGTATCTGAAATCTTCCAGTTGAAACCTAATGCCCCACGAACGATGAAGCTATCGGCGTCTTCTCCTTCAGAGGTTTCAGCAAATGAGTAACCAGGACCCACACTGTACTCGAACTTAGTGGTTTCATTATCCCACAACTTTTGGCTCCAACCCGCTGCAAGCGTTGATTGGTAGTTAAAGCTGCTGAATCGGTCATCTTCGTACGAACCGAATAAAAATAGACGATGATCAGGATTGGCTAACTTGTAATTACCTTGGCCCGATAAGAAATACTTTTGAGCGGTGGTTTGGCTTTCACTGGTTTCATCGTCGATAGCGACATCGTCTTTCTTGTATAGTCCTTCAAACAAGAAATCATTGCTCCACTGTTCAAGCTCCTGATGAGCCGACAATTTTGCGTTTAAAGAAGTTGTTTCAGTATTACCCGATGTAGCGATAAAGCCTAGCTCGCCATCCATAGTAAATGGTTTGACTTCTTCCTGGGCGAAGGCATTTCCGGTGAGGAGTAATCCGGTGGCGATAAGCGTTTTTTTCATTTAAACATATCCTTAAGTTGAAAATTTATTTGTATTAGGGCAATGGCGAATTAGAAAAATTGATATACGAGGGTGACGGCCGTTTCTGTGTCTAGGCTCTCTTGGGTCACTTCAGCATTACTGTTGTGTTCCATAATAAAAGATAGCTTCATCGCTAAAGAGCCAAATATCTTAGTGGAAAGTGATGTTTCTGATTTTGTTCTGGTGTATTCAGGGTCGGTTTCCGTACTGATGAACTGACGAAATTGTGCTGACTTTGAGATTTCTAATGTGTATTCCAACGCAGTACGTAAAATAACACCTTGTAAATCGTCGTTATCTTCATCGTTTTTGGCTTCGGCAATCGCATAACCTGGCCCTACGCTGTATTTAAACTCACTAAATTCGTCGCGCCACAGGCGTTCGCTCCAACCGCTGGCCACTAGGGTTTGATAGTCATAGATGTCGAAACGGTCGTTCTCATATTCAGCATATATAAATATGCGTTCATCAGGAGAGGCGAGTTTGAAATCGATCTGGGTGGAAATGAAATTCTTTTGGGCCGTTGTCACATCATATTCATCACCACCGTCATCCGCTTCTTTTGACGTTTTATAGCGGGTATTAGCAATGGCTTGATAACTCCATTTCTCGAGTTCTTGACTGATGTTAAATTTGGCGTTGATGCTAGAAGAATTGGTGTTGCCTTTGTTATACAGTAAGCCCAGTTCACCAGTTGCAGATATATTGCTATCAGTCGCTGGTAGGGTTCCACCGCTGTCTGACATGTAAAGCGAGCGCATAATGTTTATTTGAGCATGGCAGGGAAAGCAAAGCGCCAGCAAAATTAGATATCTGAGCATTATTCTTCGAAACATGATAGATGGCTAAAAGACAATGCTGCGCAGTATATCTAACTGGGATTATAAATGCATCCCAAAACGCGCTGCTAGCCTTTTACTTTCGCCGTTTTCTTAGTGATTAGCCTTTAAGTAAACCTATCATTGTTTGTGCTTCCATATGAGCGAATTTTATACCGTCCGTTATATCTTGCTCTTCCAACCCCGCTTTGCGCAAAATAAGAGGATGGATCGAGCTCAACGGACTCATGTTTTCAGGGGCGACCATGGCAATCGCTATGCGGTAGATTGTGAACATCAGACTGGCTTCTTGACTCATATAGGCGGCGGATTCGTTGTTCGTATTGGGTAATACTTGATATAAATGGCCAGGTAACCCCCATTGTTGAAGTAATGCGTACGTACAATCTGTGTAATGAAAGCCTAATACCGACTTTTGCCGTTTCCACGGCGGAATTTGTGGGTCATATTGATTACAAGCAATGGCGAGTGCAGGTGTTTGAACCGCTACGATCAGCTCACCAATGTTGTGCAGTAAACCGATCACAAAAAAACGGGCACTGGTTCGAGTTTTAGCGATTTTGGCTAAATGTTTAGCCACGAGCGCAGCATAAATGCTTTGTAGCCAGAAGCGTTTCAGATCAATCACATCACTGCTGAAATGTTCGAAAGCTGAACAGGCGGTTTCAGCCATCACTAAGTTGTATAGGGCTTCCCCTCCCACAACATTGACGGCTTTGCTGATGTTATCGACCTGTGATTCAAAACGAAACAAAGCGCTGTTTGCCAATTGTAATAATTTGGAGCTAAGGGCAGGGTCAGTTGATACCAGCTTTGCAATATCATCAGTGCTCGCATTATTGCTGTCCAACAATGAGCGTATTTGCACACAAATTTCTGGTAAGGCAAATGACTGCGTGGCACCTAGGGCGTAATCCTGAGCAGATAACATTATAGACTCTTTATTATTGTTATTTTCCATCAGTATAAAGTTTGTACAGCTTATGCTCAAATGGAACTAATACCAGTTTCAAAGAGACTTACTCTGTGTGGCTCGAACAGGAAAGAGCACAGGTTAGTTTTTAATAAAGGGCTATCATTCACACGCCTTAATTAAGTCATTTTAAATTTTCGCCCAGTGGTTAATTATTTATTGGAATTGGAATTGGAATTGGAATTGGAATTGGAATTGGAATTGGAATTGGAGTAAGGGTAATACATATGCCACACAGTTTACCGGTCACTCTCACTCGTCATGTTGATAACATTCACTTGACGTATGATACATTTGGCTCGCAAGAAGATGCGCCATTGGTACTTATTATGGGGTTGGGAGCGCAACGTATTTTATGGGAAGATGCCTTTTGCAAAATGCTTGCAAATCAAGGCTTTTGGGTCATAAGGTTCGATAATCGTGATGTAGGCGAAAGCGCTTTTGTCGAAGAGCAGTTTACCCCAAGTTTAGTGCATTTGGCAGCGAGTGGCTTCCTGGGGGCTAAAATCTCTATCCCTTATACTCTCAGTGATATGGCCGATGATGTTATCAGTTTGATGACATGGCTTAATTTGCCTAAGGCACATATCGTTGGAGCATCGATGGGAGGCATGATTGGCCAAATATTGGCTATTGAGCATCCTGATCGGGTGCTTAGTCTGACCTCAATTATGTCCAGTGTGGGCAGCAAAAATTTGCATAAACCAGAAAAAAACGTGTTGTTAAAACTGCTCAAACCTATGCCCAAGGCACGAGATAAAAGTATTGCTAATATGGTCGAGTTTTGGCGAACGCTGCATGGCCACTTTTACACGTTTGATTTTATTCGAACGCAGAAGCTAGTAACGCAAATTTATGAGCGCGGGGTCAACCCTCAAGGAGTGTTACGCCAATTTGCCGCTATTCTCGCCGCCAAAGAGCGTACAAATGACCTCAAAAACGTGTCGTTGCCGGCTTTAGTTATACACGGTAAAAACGATCCTATGTTGCCGGTCAGTAACGGTTATGCAACAGCGAATGCTATATATGGTTCTCGGCTATGTATATATGAAGGTATGGGACATACATTACCCATTGAACTTTGGTCAACAATAATTGCTGAAATAACACAGCTAGCGCTAAATATCAGGGCCAGCAACGAACGTTAGTCTAATAAACTGCCTTGGGTGGGCGTGTCGACAGAGAGAGGATCTTGACTGCGCTTGCGAGCAAACGCACGCTTTTTACGAAGTGCGCAGGCTTTAACGATTTTGCTTTTCACCTCATCCTCTAATTTGACCCAATGCAAACGCTCTTCTCTTGAGCGATAACAACCTAAGCAATATCCACGAGGGCCCGCTTGGCAAACGCCGATACAGGGGCTTTCTATTTGGAATATTTCAAGTTGCTGCATGCACGACTCTCAACTATTACGGATGGATAAAGTTTACGTCGAGTGAGCAGGAATTGGTACTGTTTAGGTGACACAAACCGGTTGGCAAGATACTAAAAAGCCAACTAGGCTGTGAAACCTAGGTGGCTTTTTGACAATAGTGTTGTTTAAAACCTTGAGGTTTGCGTTACCAAATTTTTACGCGATCTTCAGGTTTCAAATACATGTTGTCACCTTCTTTGACATCAAATGCTTCATAGAAAGCGTCAACGTTTCCGACTATGCCATTTACTCGATACTCGCCAGGCGAATGCGGGTCACTAAGTAAACGTGCGCGTAAGGCATCTTCACGCATTTTACTACGCCATACCTGGGCATAACCCATAAAGAAGCGTTGATCCCCTGTCAGGCCGTCAATCACTTTGCCTTCTTCATCACCAAGTGACATATGGTAAGCCTTGTAGCCAATGGTTACGCCGGCTAAATCACCAATGTTTTCACCTAGTGTTAATTCCCCGTTGACGTTTTGTCCTGGAATAGGTTCGTACGCATTAAATTGATCAACCAACTTTTTACCAAGCACGTCGAACGCGGCGCGATCTTCGTCACTCCACCAACTGCGTAAATTGCCTTCGCCGTCATATTTTGAACCTTGGTCGTCAAAGCCATGGCCAATTTCGTGTCCTATAACCGCTCCGATAGCACCATAATTGACTGCGTCGTCTGCGGTCATATCGAAAAATGGTGATTGCAAGATACCTGCTGGAAATACGATTTCATTACGTACTGGACTGTAATAAGCATTGATTGTTTGCGGCGTCATACCCCAATCGGCTTTATCCACTGGCTTGCCAATTTTTTCGACATCAACAGCGTGGTCAAACTCAAAGTAACGAACGTAATTTCCCACAAGATCGTCTGCAGCTATGGTTAAATCATCGTAGTTTAACCATTTATCAGGGTAACCGATCTTTGGTGTGAATTTAGCTAACTTCTCACGCGCGGCCTTTTTAGTTTCAGGCGTCATCCATTCAAGTTGATCAATGCTTTCACCGTAAGCTTTGGTTAGGTTTTTAACCAGCTCATCCATTTTGGCTTTTGCTTCTGGGGTGAAGTAACGTTCAACGTATTGTTGGCCTAATACTTCCCCTAATACGCCACTGGTCGCGGCTACGGCACGTTTCCAACGGGGTTGCTGCTCAGGAATACCGTTAAGGGTCTTTGAGTGAAAATCAAAATGCAGGTTAACTAACTCTTCATCTAAGCGGGTGGCGTAGGCGTCGATGAGGTTATAGGTCAGGTAGTTTTTCCATACTTGTACGTCGTGGTTCGCGTATATTTCGCCGACCGCTTCGAAGTAAGGTAAGTTGCGTACTATGATTTCATCAACGCTGCCAATGCCGCTTTCATCAGCGTAAGCTTGCCAGTCAAAGCTGCTGCCCATAAGGCTTTTCACTTCTTGTGCGCTGCGTTTATTGTAGTTCTTTTCTGCATCACGGCTTTCAACACGAGAGATGTGCTTAGAAGCAATGTCTTTTTCTAAATCCATTAACTCAGTAGCGGCTTGCTCGGGGTTGGCGATGCCGGCTTTTGACAACAAAGCGGCCATGTAGGTCTGAGTTGCATCACGGAATTTAACGAATTTTTCTTCGTCTTTACTGTAATAATCGCGATCGGGTAATGTTAGCCCGCCTTGGACCAAATACATGCCGACTACACCAGGGTTTTTGGCATCAGGTGATACATAAAAGTTAAATATCCCACCAACACCTTTGGTGTATAGCTCACCAAATTTAGCGGATACTTGCTGGATATCACTGATGTTTTTGATGCTATCTAGCTCAGCTTGTAACGGAGAAAGGCCTAGCTGATTGGCTAGTTCAACGTTCATGTAGCTGTTGTACATGTCACCTAATTTTTGGGTGTTTGTACCTTGCTTGGCGTCAGTGTCAGCGGCTTCTTGTATCATGCTTTTGAGACGCTCTTGGGTATCATCATAAAGGACGTTAAATACGCCGTAACGAGATTTATCGCCCGGAATTTCAGTGCTTTCGAGCCATGCACCATTTACGTGACGGAACAGATCGTCTTGAGGGCGTACTGTTTCATCAATGGCCGTTAAGTCAATGCCTGAAAGTTCAGGTGCTTTTTTCTCAGTGCTAGTGGTTGTTTCTTGTTTGGTTTCAGAGTCTTTTTCTGGGCCTGGACTGCATGCACTTAAACCCAATGCAATGCAGACACTCATTGCCACTAAAGATAGCTTTTTCATATTTTTCCTTGTGAAGTGATGATACACAGTTACGCCTAAAGTTCCGTTTGGTGGGGTGTACTCACTTTCATTCTGTCGTTTAGGCACTGAGCAGTCTAATGACTCCTAACGATAAGTGCAAAATCCTTGATTGAATAAGTGTGATAATTTGTAACATACGACATTTAGCTGAATTTCAAGCTATTTCAGCGCATTTTGTCAGAAGAAAGCGGTATTTAAACAGAAGTGTGGCAGGCGAGGGCATCATAAAAAAAGGGCCTAACGGCCCTTTTCAAGAAATTACTAGAAAGATGTAAAGTATTGCTTACTTTTTCTTCTTAGCTTTCGGATTTGGTAAATCTGTAATGCTACCTTCGTACATTTCAGCCGCTAAGCCGATAGACTCGTTTAGCGTTGGGTGAGCATGGATAGTCAATGCGATATCTTCTGCATCAGCACCCATCTCGATAGCAAGACCGATCTCACCAAGCATTTCGCCAGCGTTCGTTCCTACAATCGCACCACCTATAACACGGTGTGTGTCTTTGTCGAAAATAAGCTTCGTCATACCATTGGTTGCAGCTGAGGCAATTGCTCGGCCCGATGCAGCCCAAGGGAAGCTAGCTGTTTCAAAACTAATACCTTGTTCCTTCGCTTCTTTTTCTGTTAAGCCAACCCAAGCCATTTCTGGCTCTGTGTAGGCAACAGAAGGAATGCATTTTGGATCGAAGTAGTGCTTCATACCTGAAATGACTTCAGCAGCCACATGACCTTCATGCACCGCTTTATGAGCAAGCATAGGCTGACCCACTAAGTCACCAATAGCGAAGATGCTGCTAACATTAGTACGCATTTGCTTATCAACATTGATAAAGCCACGCTCGTCAACCGTTACGCCTGCTTTATCAGCATCGACTAACTTACCGTTAGGGCGACGACCAACAGCCACTAATACTTTGTCGTATTTAACGGGCTCAGATGGCGCTTGTTTACCTTCAAAGGTTACGTACAAACCGTCATCTTTTGCTTCAACCGCAGTCACTTTGGTTTCAAGCATGATGTTGAATTTGTCTTTAACGGTTTTCTGGTAAATTTTAACAATGTCTTTGTCGGCCGCAGGAACAAGTTGGTCCAAAAACTCAACGACGTCAATCTGTGTGCCTAGTGCGCTGTACACCGTACCCATTTCAAGGCCGATAATACCACCACCCAAAACAAGCATTTTACCAGGGATGTCTTTCATCTCTAGCGCGCCAGTTGAGTCAATTACACGAGGGTCATCTTGAGGGATGAAAGGTAAGCTAACAGGCTCTGAACCAGCAGCAATAATGGCGTTGTCGAAAGAGATAGTGGTTTTACCATCCTTGCCTTCAACTTCAAGGGTATTGCTACCAGTGAATTTGCCGTAGCCTTGAACGTGCTTCACTTTACGCATTTTAGACATACCAGCAAGGCCGCCAGTAAGCTTATCGACTACGCTGTCTTTCCAGTCACGAATTTTATCGAGATCAAACTTTGGCGCGCCAAAATCAACGCCGTGGGCAGATAATGCTTTGGCTTCTTCGATCACTTTAGCAACGTGAAGCAAGGCTTTCGAAGGAATACATCCTACGTTTAAGCACACGCCACCCAGTTTACTGTTTACGTCAACAATTACTGTTTCGATTCCTAAGTCAGCAGCGCGGAAAGCTGCGGAATAACCACCAGGGCCCGCACCAAGCACTACCAACTGAGTTTTAATTTCACTCATTTTGACCTCAATCTATTGATTTTCTTCCAGACTCCGGGAAATTCTACCTAGCCGGTGTCTGGTTAGCAAAGAAAAGGCGATAACTTTTTATACATTATCGCCTAGCTGTTCGTTACAGTAACATTTCGCGCAAGTCACCTAGGACTTTGCCCAAGTGAACAGCGAAGCGTGCAGCAACTGCGCCATCAATGACTCGGTGATCGTAAGACAATGATAAAGGCAGCATTAGCCTTGGCTCGAAGTCTTTACCGTTCCATTTCGGCTTCATTTCACTTTTAGACACACCTAATATGGCGACATCTGGTGCATTTACAATAGGTGTAAATGCTGTTCCGCCAATTCCGCCTAAGCTAGAAATGGTGAAACAACTGCCTTGCATGTCAGCGGCTTTAAGTTTTCCGTCACGCGCCTTGATACTGATTTCCATCAATTCTTTTGATAGATCGTAGATACCTTTCTTATCTACATCACGTACAACAGGCACTACCAAACCGTTCGGTGTTTCTACCGCAATACCCACGTGGAAATACTTCTTCTGGATCAAGCTTTCGCCGGACTCAGACAGTGAAGAGTTAAACACAGGGTACGCTTTGAGCGCGTCTGCTACAGCTTTCATCATGAAAACCAATGGCGTTATTTTAAAGCCAAGCTTTTTCTTTTCGGCAACGGCGTTTTGCTGCTTACGGAAGGCTTCTAAATCTGTGATATCGGCTTCTTCAAACTGTGTTACGTGTGGGATAGTGACCCAGTTACGATGCAAGTTTGGTCCAGAGATTTTCTGGATACGGGTTAACGGAATTTCTTCCACTTCGCCGAACTTGCTGAAATCAACTTTAGGTGGCGCAAGCACTTGTAAACCGCCGCCACCGTTATTGACAGAAGAACCAGCAGTCATCTTAGGACGAGACAATTCATATTTAACATACGATTGAACATCTTCTTTAAGGACGCGGTTTTTCGGGCCTGTACCTTTCACTTGGGTCAAATCAACACCGAATTCACGGGCAACACGGCGAACTGAAGGCGATGCATGTACTTTACCTGCTTTACCACGTTCACCCGCTGATGGGTGATGAGGAACAGGCGCTGATTTAGGCGTATTCTGAGCGGGAGCAGATGTCTGAGCGGCTTGCTGAGCAGGGGCTTTGCTTTCAGTCTTTGGTGCTGCTTTTGGTGCACTTCCAGCCACTTCTAGCATAAGCACTACTGAGCCTTCGGAAACTTTGTCGCCGACATTGATTTTAAGCTCTTTGACGACACCGGCTTTAGGGGCCGGAACGTCCATAGTGGCTTTATCTGTTTCAAGTGTGATTAAACCGGTTTCTTCTTCGATTTTATCGCCAACCGCTACAAGTACTTCGATCACTTCAACATCGGTGTCACCACCGATATCAGGTACCGTCACTTCAATCGTTTCTGGCTCACCAGACGCTTGTTCTTCTTCGTCAGGGGCACTGGCAGCTTGCTCTTGCTTTTGCTCTTGAGCTGGGGCTGCTTGTGTTTCTTGAGAAGCTGATTCGGTTTGTGCTGGTGCACTACCTGCTACTTCTAGCAATATCACAAGCGAGCCTTCCGATACTTTGTCACCGGTACTCAGCTTAACTTCTTTCACTACACCCGCTTTAGGTGAAGGGACATCCATTGTTGCTTTGTCTGTTTCTAGGGTAACAAGGCCAGTTTCTTCTTCGATACTATCACCAGCGCTTACGAGAATTTCAATGACTTCAACATCAGTGTCGCCACCAATATCTGGGACAGTCACTTCAATCACTTGAGAAGCTGATGAAGACGATTGAGCCTCTTCTTTAGCGGGTGCTGGCTCTTCAGATTTTGCTTCTGTTTTCGCTGGCTCTGGTACTTCTTCTTCCTGTGGTGCATCAGCACCACTGGACATTTTCATGATCAATTGGTCTTGGCTAATTTTGTCACCAACCTTGACTGAAATATCGCTGATTGTGCCAGCGAAAGGAGCAGGAATATCCATGCTCGCTTTGTCGCTTTCCACTGTGATCAGGGATGCTTCTGCGTCAACATCGTCACCAACGGCGACAAGTACTTCAATGACTTCTACTTCTTCGCCACCAACATCGGGTACCAATACATCTTTCATATCTGACATTTTGATTTAATCCTCAATGGTTATGCGTAAAGCGGGTTAATTTTGTTTTGGTCAATACCGAACTCAGCAATGGCATCTACCAGCACTTTTTTGTCGATGTCACCAGCAGTAACCAACTCACGAAGGGCTGCAATAACCACAAATTTTGCGTCTACTTCGAAATGATGACGCAAGTTCGCACGGCTATCAGAGCGGCCAAAACCGTCTGTACCCAACACTTTGTATTGACCAGGAACAAATGCGCGCACTTGGTCTACATAACTCTTCATGTAATCTGTTGCTGCAATGGTTGGGCCGTCAAAACCGTCATTCAATACCTTAGTGATGTAAGGAATGCGCTGATCTTGCTCAGGGTTCAACAAGTTAAAGTGCTCACAGTCAATACCATCACGGCCTAGTTCGTTGAACGAGGTCACACTGTATACTTCTGAAGCAACAGAGAATTTGTCATGTAATATCTTAGCGGCTTCACGTACTTGCTCTAAGATTGTGCCTGAACCAAGTAACTTCACTTTAGTCTTGTTGTTGGCATTACCTTGATGCTCAAGCTTGTAGATACCTTTAACGATACCTTCGGTAACGTTATCTGGCATAGCTGGTTGAACATAGTTTTCATTCATTACGGTTAGGTAGTAGAAGACGTTTTCTTGTTCTTCAAACATACGACGCATACCGTCTTGCACAATCACTGCAATTTCATAACCATAAGTGGGGTCATAAGAGATACAGTTAGGGATTAAGCCTGCTTGGATATGGCTGTGACCATCTTGGTGTTGTAAGCCTTCACCATTCAAGGTCGTTCTGCCGGCTGTACCGCCAACTAAGAAACCACGTGTCTGGCTATCGCCCGCTGCCCATGCCATGTCACCAACACGTTGGAAACCGAACATAGAGTAGTAGATGTAAACTGGGATCATGGGTAAGTCGTTTGTCGAGTATGATGTACCGGCAGCAACCCAAGAAGCCATTGCGCCTAGCTCATTAATACCTTCTTGAAGTACTTGCCCTTTTTCATCTTCACGATAATACGCGACTTGGTCTTTATCCTGAGGAACGTATTTTTGGCCGCCGTTCGAGTAAATACCTACTTGACGGAACAAGCCTTCCATACCAAAGGTACGGGCCTCATCTGGAATGATAGGAACAACGCGAGAACCGACTTTTTTGTCTTTAAGCATCACGGTCAATACGCGAACAAATGCCATAGTGGTCGAAATTTCACGATCACCTGAGCCTTTGGTTATCGACTCAAACGCTTTAATGGGTGGCGCGGGTAAGTCTTCAGAGCTTTTCGCAAGACGAACCGGCATGTAACCATGAAGCGAGTCACGACGTGCGCGCATGTACTTCATTTCTTCGCTGTCTTCAGGGAATTTGTAGTAAGGCAGGTTTGCTACGTCTTCATCAGCAACAGGGATATTGAAACGGTCGCGATATTCGCGAACAGATTCAACGTCCATTTTCTTAACGTTGTGAGCGATGTTTTTACCTTCGCCAGCTGCACCCATGCCATAACCTTTAACGGTTTTCGCTAGGATAACCTGAGGACGACCCTTGGTTTCAGTAGCACGCTTATAAGCTGCGTAAACTTTAACTGGATCGTGACCCCCACGGTTCAGACGCCAAATGTCGTCGTCTGACATGTTTGACACCATGTCTTTTAGTTCAGGGTATTTACCAAAGAAGTTTTCGCGAGTGTAAGCACCGCCTTTCGCTTTGTAGTTTTGGTATTCGCCATCTACCGTTTCGTTCATCAAATCAAGTAATTTACCTGATGAGTCACGCGCTAAGAGTGGATCCCAGTAGCGTCCCCAAATAACCTTCAATACTTCCCAGCCTGCGCCGCGGAACGTACCTTCCAGCTCTTGGATTATTTTGCCATTACCACGTACCGGACCATCCAAACGCTGAAGGTTACAGTTGATGACAAACGTAAGGTTGTCTAGGCCTTCACGAGACGCAAGACCAATTGCTCCCAAGCTTTCTGGCTCATCTACTTCACCGTCACCCATAAAGCACCATACGCGTTGCTCTGAACAGTCTTTAAGACCGCGGCTGGTAAGATACTTAAGGAAGCGTGCTAGATAAATCGCCTGCATCGGGCCCAAGCCCATAGATACAGTTGGGAACTGCCAGAAATCAGGCATTAATTTCGGATGCGGATAAGACGATACGCCTTGCCCATCGACTTCTTGACGGAAACCATCAAGTTGGTCTTCGCTTAAACGCCCTTCAATGAACGCACGTGAATATATGCCTGGTGAAACGTGACCTTGTACGAACAAGTAGTCACCACCATCTTTTTCGTTAGGTGCACGGAAGAAGTGGTTGAAGCCAACATCGTACAGCATGGCTGAAGAGGCAAAACTTGAAATATGGCCGCCTAACTCTAAATCTTTCTTAGAGCCGCGAAGCACCATCATCATCGCATTCCAACGAATGGCATTGCGGATTTTAGCTTCAATGGTTTGATCGCCAGGCATGGTAGGTTCTTGACCTGCTGGGATCGTATTGATATATGCTGTGGTCGCATCATAGGGCAAGTGAGCACCACTGCGACGGGCTTTTTCGATTAAGCTTTCTAGCAAATAGTGCGCACGGTCAATGCCTTCCTCTTCTAGTACTGCGTCAAGGGCATCTAACCATTCTTGCGTTTCTTGTGGATCCACATCCGGATGCATCATATCAGCCATGGTGCTCTCCTATATTAAAAGTTGTTTATTAAATTTATTTTTGACTTCAGTGTGGCGATTTTCGCGTTAATTGAAGACAAAAAGCGATTCATTGTTTACTTAAAACGATTACTCTTTTACTTCTATTCTGCGTAACGCTCTTTGCATACGCATGTCTTGACGGTTAATGTCTAACAAAGTTTTTTCAATGTATCCAAGGTGTTCGTTACTTGCCTCACGCGCCAATTCAGGATCGCGCTTAATGATGGCTTGCACGATGTTTTTGCGCTGAGAGTTAATCATCAGTTGAGCTTCAGGGTAAGCGGATAAAAAAACCAAGTTCCGATAAATATTATCTTTCAATAGCGCTTCGAAGCTGCGCATAACATGTAACAACACCACGTTATGTGCTGCGACAGCCATCGTAAGATAAAATTCAACCAGTGCTTCAGCTTCTCTATTGTGATCGCTTTGCTGGGTTGCGCTAGGTAAGTTTTCTAGTGCATCTTGCAGCGCATCGTAATCACTTTGCTGTCCTCGTAGCGCAGCATAATAAGCAGCCATTCCTTCGAGGGCGTGACGAAATTCCAATAAATCAAATTGCGTTTCAGGACGAGTGGTTAACAGGGCCATTAACGGGTCAGTGATCAAGGTGTTCATCCGGCGTTTTACAAACGTACCACCGCCTTGCTTTCGTTCAACTAATCCTTTGGCTTCCAATTTTTGTATGGCTTCTCGAACGGAAGGGCGTGACACAGCGAACTTGAGTGCAAGTTCACGTTCCGACGGCATTTTTTGTCCAGAAAGAAAAGTGCCGTCGATCAACATGGATTCTATTTGTTCCATTATTTCGTCAGACAATTTTTTTGTACGAACATGCTGCATGTCGCTTCACCGCTCCTGTCTTTTAAACCGTACATTTAGACGCTAAATATACAAATTGGACAATTGGTAAGACCAATTAACCCAATAGCTTAGAGCAGTATCGCCATTGGGTAAATGTCTAATTGCTTTAAAAGTGCTGAATAAAGTAAAAAAAAGCTGACGGACTACCCAAATTGCGGGAGTTTTAGCCGTTTTGCACTGACTGGTCTGAGTTGTTAGCTCAGCCAGCCACCTAAGGTTAATCCTGAAATAACAGCCATTAAGAACAAAATATTTCTTTTTGCTAATTTAACTAAGGTGCAGGGCTCTTCTGTGTAATCGCGCTCATCTGGTTCTATTTCTTCTGCCGCTTGGGTGACATCAACAAGCAATTTTTTGGCAGAAAGATTGACTGCAAAGAAGTGTCCTAGCCAAATTGGCAGTGCTCTAGAAAAGTGCCCAACTAACAAAAAGCCAAGGGAGGTAATGCGTACTGGAAGCCAATCCAGTACGTGGATGATTTGATTGGCGTGTGGGTTTTCGTTACCGATTTGCGATTGAACGGCCCGCGCCAATACATAAAATACAGCGCCGGCGGCACCGAATATCACAAAGAATAAAATCACAGCAGCATAATGGCGATAGTTCTGCCAGACGAGATTTTGACCGAAAGTGGCGGGGATATTCTGATTTTCACAGATTTGATCTTCGTATAAGCTACAGGCTTCAATGTCACCGCGATTAGCCGCTTGTAGATAACATTTATACGTGGCGCGAACGTTAGGGCAGCCCACGCATACCATGAGTATACCCGTGCTAAGAATGAACGCGATAATCTGCCCAACAGCAAAGGTTAGTATGCAAAATACAATAATCGCAGGAAGCGCGATGATAAGCAGCAGTAAGAGTACAGAGGTTTCCCCCGCTAATCCGTCACGTCTTTGCCAGCCTGCTAAGTATTTTGCACTGTAGAAATCCGCCTGCCAATAGCGGGATTTCGTTGTAACACGCTCCACAAACAGTACCAGCAGTAAACTGATCAAGGTCATGTTTAATTCCTCTTTTTTTGTTTTAGTTATTGTTATTTTTACGTTTTAAAGCAAACCCAAACCTTGCCGAAAGCGTTGCCAGTCGAACGCAACCCCTGGATCGGTTTTACGCCCAGGAGCAATATCATTATGGCCTACTATTCGCCCAAGGGTGATTTTAGGGTAAGTATGCATAAGTATTTGGCTTAATTTGAGCAAAGCAGTGTATTGCTGATTTGTGTAAGGGATGTGATCAGCCCCTTCTAATTCAACGCCTATTGCGTAGTCGTTGCATCGCTGGCGTCCTTGAAAACTAGAAAGGCCGGCGTGCCAAGCACGTTCATCAAAGGGCACGAATTGAATCAGTTCTCCATCACGTTTGATAACACAGTGTGCAGATACGCGCATTTCATGTATCACTTGAAAATACGGATGCGCCTTGGGGTCAAGTTTGCCGGCAAAAAAGTCTTCAATGTAGGGCGTATCAAATTGATTAGGCGGCAATGAAATATTGTGAATAACCAGCAAAGAAATATCGCGGGGATCAGGGCGTTGATCTTTATGTGTGGTCGTGAGTTGGCGTACATCGAGCAGCTCGTGCTGGTTGATGGTAAATGCGTAGGGAAATTCGTTTGGCAATGGGGAAGACAACACAGCAGCCCTGTTAAATCTCAATAAGGTTGGTATTATTTAACGTCACACGGTAAAAGTCGAATCGAATATGTCAAAAGATGGATCATCGCAGGCCGCTCAAGCGAGCCAAAGCCCCATGGGGAAATGGATGTTGATACTCGCCTGGGCCGCTGGACTTGGGCTATTGACCTTATTGTTTCACAAACAACTTGCGCAGCAGTTGAACCCGAATAGCTCTCCAAAAAGCCAGATACGCGGTGAGCGTATAGAGGTACAACTGCAGCAAAATCGCTATGGCCATTATGTCACCAGTGGTTTGATCAACGCCCAGCCTGTTGTCTTTATGCTCGATACAGGTGCTACAAATGTGTCAATTCCCAGCGCACTTGGGCCTTCACTTGGCTTAACGCCCGGCCGGCAAGCATGGGTGCAAACGGCCAATGGGCGCTTACGCGTTGCTCAAACCAGCATTGATGAGTTACAAATTGGTGGGATTGTTTTGCGAAACGTCTCTGCACATTTAAATCCAGGCATGATGGGCAATGAGATATTGCTTGGGATGAGTGCCCTGAAACAAGTAGAATTCGCTCAACGAGGTGAGCAACTGATACTGCGTAGCGAGTGATAGAACTTGCGCAGGAATTCACGCTTTCTTCATTGGTTAATATTTCATATTTATATAAAGAGTCAATATGTTACAACACGCTATTCAACAAGCCGTTAAGGCTGCATTACTCGAAGATTTAGGCGGCTCAGAGTGCATCGTCGGAGATATTACAGCGAACCTTATTCCAGAGCCGCAGCATATTAAAGTGAATATCATCACCCGTGAAGACTGCGTTGTAGCGGGAAAAGAATGGGTAAATGCCACATTTCAACAACTTGATAAAGGCATTAAAATTGACTGGAAAGTAGAGGATGCACAGCACGTTAAAGCCGACACTGTTTTATGTGAAATCAGTGGTAATGCGCGGATGATTTTAACGGGAGAACGTACCGCGCTCAATTTCTTACAAACCCTCAGTGGTACAGCAACCGTTGTGGCGGATTACGTGAAGGCCCTCGGCGACAGTGAAACCAAATTATTAGATACACGCAAAACTTTGCCAGGTATGCGCTTAGCACAAAAGTACGCTGTTACCTGCGGTGGCGGTAAAAATCACCGTATTGGGCTGTACGATGCGTATTTGATCAAAGAAAATCATATTTTAGCGTGTGGTTCGATTGCCAACGCCATCGAAAAAGCCCGTCAAATGCATCCAGACATTCCAGTGGAAGTTGAGGTTGAAAACCTAGATGAACTCAGCCAAGCATTAGATGCCAATGCTGACATCATCATGCTAGACAATTTTACCCTAGATGATACTCGTCAAGCGGTGGTGTTAACCAAGGGTAAAAGTAAGCTAGAAGTCTCTGGCAATATCACCAAGGAGCGCATTGCTGAATTGGCGCAAGTGGGAGTAGATTATATTTCCAGTGGTGCGCTCACCAAACATGTGCAGGCCATTGATTTGTCCTTGCGCGTGGTAGGGTAATTTTTGTTATCCACTGTGATGATTATCAAATGAGCCAGCTCAAATAGTTAAGTTACTAATTTCATACACCTAGGTATAGCCCTGCATACTTGTCAGATGGTCGGAGCGTTCTATACTAATTTTGAAATTACAACACGCCTTGTTACAAATTGGTGACTAAGGCCAACTTAACGACATATGCACCGAACGAGTGCAGGAGAGCTTCATGAACACAATTGATATGAATACAGTAGCGACAAAAAAACAAGGTGGTTTTACTTTAATTGAATTAATGATTGTGGTCGCCATTATCGGTATTTTGGCCATGATTGCTTTACCTGCGTATCAAACCTACACAGCAAAAGCGGGTTTCAGTGAAGTGGTATCAGCAGCAGGCCCAGCTAAAACAGCGGTGGAGATTTGTGTGCAAACCGGTATCCCGGCGAACTGTGACGATATTGCAGATCAAGCCGGTTGGGCGTCAGGTGATTTAGTCAATTCAGTCGCTATCACTGGAACCGAAGCCGCTGGTTATGTTGTGACAGTAACACCTAACGCTAATGTACAGTCGGGCGTGACCGCAGCTGAAACTTACGTGCTTACTGGTACCGTTGCAGCAGGCTCTGTTAATTGGGCGACATCAGGCGGCTGTACTGCTGCTAACTTATGTTAATCCGCTAGTGTAATGATTTTTTCGCCCAGCCTTTCGCTGGGCTTTTTCATTTAAGAGAGTGCCCTATGCCTAAAGCCACCACTACCTTTGCTTGGAGCGGAGCGAACCGTAAAGGTCAAACTGTAAAAGGGGAGATCAGTGCGGTATCGGTTTTAGAGGCAAAAAACCTACTGCGCCGACAAGGCGTTTCAGCCAAGAAAGTGAAAAAGCTGGCAAAGCCTTTCTTCGGTGGGCAAAAAATCAAGCCAGTGGACATCAGTATTATTTCTCGTCAGATTGCCACTATGCTAAGCGCCGGTGTGACCTTGATTCAAACCATAGACATGATTGCGACCGGTCATAACAACCCCAATATGCGTAAAATGCTTGGTGAAATTGGGGGCGAAGTGAAAGCCGGTAATCCCTTTTCAACCGCGCTGCGTAAACACCCAGACCAATTTGACGATTTATACTGTGATTTGGTCTCCACAGGGGAGCAATCCGGTGCGCTAGAAACCATTTATGACCGCATCGCCACCTACAAAGAAAAAGCAGAAGCGCTAAAGTCGAAAATTAAAAAAGCCATGTTCTATCCTGTGGCGGTAATAGTGGTGGCTTTTATCGTAACCACTATCTTGCTCATATTTGTGGTGCCGCAGTTTGAAGAGATTTTTAGTAGTTTTGGTGCCGAGTTGCCGGCCTTCACCCAATTTGTTTTAGCCATATCTCGTTTTCTGCAAGATTACGGATTATTTGTCGCTGCAGGTTTAGTGGTGGCTGGGATTTTGTTTAGCAAAACCTATAAAAAATCAAAACGTCTGCGAGACAGCCTTGACAGCAAAATGCTAAAAATCCCCGTGATTGGCGAAATCCTTAAAAAAGCATCAGTGGCCCGTTTTAGTCGTACCTTAGCGACGACATTTGCTGCGGGCGTGCCGTTAATAGGGGCGTTAGATTCTGCTGCAGGCGCCTCGGGAAATGCGGTTTTCCGGGACGCTATTTTGTTTGTTAAAAAAGAGGTGGCCGGTGGTACACAAATGAATACTGCTATGCGCGCCACAGCAGTGTTTCCCGATATGGTGACCCAAATGGTGGCTATCGGTGAAGAAGCCGGGGCTGTTGATGATATGCTGAGCAAAATTGCCACCATTTACGAAGCAGAAGTTGATGATATGGTAGATGGTCTCACTAGCTTACTTGAACCTATGATAATGGCGGTGTTAGGCGTGGTCATTGGCGGTTTAATTGTCGCTATGTATCTCCCTATTTTTGAAATGGGCAATGTAGTTTAAGGTTAAAAAGCCAGCAACGGTTACGCAAAGTATCCTAAGGCCTAGTTTCGTATGACCTTTTCTGGCAAGCTAGCCCACATTAATCGCCTTTAAAAGCTTTGTGTAATGGATGCTATTTTTCAGCTGATGGCTGACTCACCGCTATTTTTTCTCAGTTTTGTGTTCATCGTCAGCTTGATGGTAGGCAGCTTTTTGAACGTCGTGATCTATCGGTTACCGGTTATGATGGAGCGAAGCTGGAAAGCGGACTTTCAAGCGCATTTTGAAACAGATGTATCCACTCTAGGCTCGAATACTGACTCGACGGAGTCAACCCCCTTCAATCTGATTAAACCTGATTCTACATGTCCTAAATGTCAGCATAAAATTCGCGCCTGGGAAAATATCCCTGTGATAAGTTGGCTGCTGCTCAGAGGAAAGTGCAGTCAATGTAAAAATGCTATTTCTATTCGTTACCCGCTTATCGAGTTAGGTACAGCACTTTGCTCAGTATGGATTGCGTGGCACTTTGGCTATTCATGGTCAGCGTTAGCGGGTGTTGTAATGACCTGGATCTTAGTGGCGCTGATTTTTATCGATATTGATACCATGCTTTTACCGGATCAACTCACCTTACCGCTACTGTGGATGGGGTTACTATTTAGCATAGTAAACCCAGCCGTAAGCAGTGCCGATTCGATCATTGGAGCAACCGTTGGGTACTTGAGCCTTTGGTCTGTGTACTGGGCCTTTAAGCTGCTTACGGGTAAGGAGGGCATGGGTTACGGTGACTTTAAGTTACTTGCCGCGCTGGGTGCGTGGATGGGGTGGCAGTATTTAGCCATTGTCGTTTTGATGTCCTCTTTGGTTGGGGCAGTGATCGGCATAAGTGTTTTGAGTTTTCAGGGCAAAGATAAAGGACAGGCGATCCCGTTTGGTCCTTATTTAGCGATTGCCGGTTGGTTGACCCTGCTTTACGGGGATTGGATTTCAACTAAATATTGGCAGTGGGTAGGTTTATGAGTCAGTTTGTTGTGGGTGTTAGTGGTGGCATTGGTAGTGGCAAAACAACGGTGACCAATGCATTTGCCAAACTGAATGTGGATATTATCGATGCAGATGTTATTGCCAGAGACGTTGTTGCCCCTGGAACGAAGGGCCTACGTGCCATTGTAGATAAGTTTGGCTCACAGATACTGGATCAAGGCCAATGTTTGAATAGAAGAGCGTTACGAGAAATTATTTTTAGTGACGAGCAGGCCAAAAGTTGGTTGAACGAACTACTGCATCCTTTGATTAGGCAAGAAACCTTGCGTCAGACCATAGATGCTACGTCAGCGTATTGTATGTTGAGCGTACCCTTGCTGATTGAAAACGGAAGTTACAAAAATGTCGATCGTGTTTTAATCGTCGACGTGCCCGAGTCAATTCAGCTAACCCGAAGCATGGCGCGAGATAAAGCAGAAGAAGCATTAATAAAATCTATTATGGCATCGCAAGCGAGCCGTCAACAACGACTTGAGGTTGCTGATGACGTGATAGATAATAGTGGCAACGAAAGTGAGTTGACAAAACAAGTACTAGCGCTCCATCAGCGTTATTTACAGTTTGCCAACGCTGTCGCCCAGTCTTGATTTAACGCTGATAAACGACGTCTTTTAGCAGTGTCGACGGGTTAAATCTAAAACTAAACAATTTGCCTATTTAGTTGTCAAATTGTTAGTGTCGTTTCGCTTACCTATATTCACACAACTTTTTGAGAGAGTGATGCCCCAAGCTATTTATGAATTTCCGCTCAATGAAAAGGTCAGAACCTATCTGCGCCTAGAGCAACTTTTTCAACAATTAAACCAGGTGAAACAAGCCACTGAAAATGGGCAATATATCCACTTTTTATCTTCCTTATTCACCTTACTAGATTTGCTCGAACGCTTAGATTTACGCACTGATGTGTTGAAAGATATTGAGGCGCATGAGAAAAACTTGGTGTTATGGTCTCAGCATCCGAATATTGATAATGATGCGTTGCAATCTGCGCTACAACAAATTCTTCGGCTGCGCGAAGAGCTCAAAAGTGCCAAAAAGTTTGGCTCCGATCTTAAGGAAGATCGGTTTTTAGCGGCTATTCGTCAGCGTTTTGCCATACCCGGTGGAACGTGCAGCTTTGATTTACCCAGCCTGCATTACTGGTTACAGCAACCTCACGAACGTATTCAAAATGATATTAAAGGGTGGATGTCTGAGATCGATTTGATCGACCGAGGTTTACAAATCATATTGGCATTTTTACGTGAACGAGGGCGCTTTAGTACAATAGAAGCAGCTAAAGGGTTTTATCAAGGGGTCGCTGATGACAAGAATGAGCTGATCCGAGTGATAAGCGCTACAGACCAAGGTTATTACCCTATGTTAAGTGGCAACAAATATCGCTACGCTATTCGGTTTATGTTGTTCACACCGAATATACAAGGTGGCACCACAGTTGATGAACAGGTGACCTGTAAGTTAGCCTGTTGTTAGTCATAATAAGTGTTGAAGAAAGGAGCTGGTGATGAAGGTCAATTGCCCGACTTGTAAAACGTCTGTTGAGTGGAATCAAGCAAGTCCATTTAGGCCTTTTTGCAGTAAAAAATGTCAACTTATTGATTTAGGTGAGTGGGCTGATGAACAAAAAGCGATCCCTTGTGGTCCGTCGAAAGACGCAGAAATGTCACAATTACCTGATATAGAAGAGATTGAAGCGATGCTCAGTGAGCAAAGCGATGACTTTTTTAAACAGTGATGCTAGGCAAAGTACATCGGTGTGAGAGGGCATACTGCCCTTAATCGCTTTATTAGATTTCATCGATAGATTTTAATTGTTTTTTATATTCAATCGGCTGAGCTATATTAGCCCCATCAAAATAATTAACCCCTTAAACAACTGGAGATATTATGTCTAATCCAAACTTTGAAGATAAATCAGGTCAACGTGTCCCTAATGTAACTTTCCCAATTCGCGTGAATGACGAGTGGGAAAAACGCACTTCGGATGAAATTTTTGCTGGAAAAACGGTCGTAGTATTCTCTCTTCCAGGTGCGTTCACGCCTACGTGTTCTTCCACACACTTACCGCGTTACAATGAACTGGCGAAAGTATTTAAAGCCAATGGCGTTGATGAAATCGTATGTGTTTCTGTAAACGATACCTTTGTTATGAATGCTTGGGCACAAGACCAAGAAGCACAAAACATTAGCTTGTTGCCTGATGGTAACTGTGAGTTCACCGATGGTATGGGCTTATTAGTAGACAAAGCTGACCTTGGTTTCGGCAAGCGCAGCTGGCGTTATTCTATGTTGGTAAAAGACGGCGTAGTAGACAAGATGTTTATTGAGCCTGACTTACCTGGCGACCCGTTTGAAGTATCTGACGCTGATACTATGCTGGAATACGTTGCCCCTAATGCAACAAAACCAGCTCCTGCGGCAATTTTTACCAAACCAGGCTGCCCATTCTGTGCAAAAGCCAAAGCGTTGCTAACAGAAAAAGGTTATGAGTTTGAAGAGCTAGTCATGGGTAAAGAAATCACTTTCACAGGTATGAAAGCTATTTCAGGCAATGACACATGGCCGCAAGTTTTCATCAATGGCCAACACATTGGTGGTAGTGATGATTTAGCTACCTTCCTTAACAAGTAAGTTTATTATTAAATAGATGCTTAAAGGGCTAACAATGTTAGCCCTTTTTTTATGGAAGTTGCTTACATTCTAAGCGTAGCAATCATTGGCGCTGCCAGATATGATAAGGCTAAGACTAACTGCTCAGACGTGTACCCTATGAGATTGATTCACTCAGTATTTTTACCCTTTTTAATCGCCGCTGTTAGCGTTTCGTTCGCCTCTCACGCGGATGCCTCGCTCGACACTGGTTTAACTCACTTTGATCAGTTGTACCAAACTGAGCTCGGTGGCGTAGTAAGCTGTCAATCTCAAACCGAATCGCGTCATGCTACCTGCTCGAGTCAATTGAAAAACGAAGGCAATGCTCCCTTTGTGCTGCATCACACTCATAAAACCGAAAAAGTATTCGTGCTCTTTCATGGCCTAAGTGATTCCCCTTTTTTTCTAACAACGGTGGCGCAAGCTATACATAAGCAAGGCCACAACGTTTTAGTCGCGCTTTTACCTGGGCATGGTAAAAAAGATGCAGATCAAGATATGCAAGATCCTGAATTAGCGGCGCGTTGGCGCAGTAACGTACAAGAAATGATTGCTCTGGCTCCTGAGTTTGGCGAACAGTTGTATTTAGGGGGCTTTTCAACTGGCGGTGCGTTGTCTGCCGAATACATTCTGGAGCATCCGGGGGAAGTGAAAGGGTTATTGCTTTTTTCAGGTGCACTGGCCCTAGATTCAAGTGTAGAAACCATGGCGAGCATATGGGGTATTAAGTGGTTAGCCAAAACTTTAGACGGCGATTATCAATCTATGGGCCCTAACCCGTTTAAGTATCCCAGTGTGGCGCGTTATTCCGCGTTTCAGTTGACCGATGTCATATTCTCGGTACGTGATTTGATAAAGCAGCAAAAGCCGCTAGATATTGCTATTTTCGCGGCGCACTCTGAAGCAGACAACACTACGCCCATTTCTGGTGTCAAAGATTTAATGGCATACAATAAAGGGCAGAACACTTTATTTCTTGTGGATAAGGAGTTTGATGTATGTCATGCCGACGTTGTGGTAAACGAAGCGCAAATTAAACAGATGAACTTTGACGAAAGCCAAGTGACTGAGATTTTACCTTGCAGTATTCCCAGTGCGAACCCACAGCATGCAGAAATGCTTGAGGCAATGAACGAGTTTATTCGACAGTACTAACCTTTGTATGGCTTGGTGATGCGAGGCCATTTACTCAGATGCTCTCTATTACTCGCCGGGGCGCCTTATTCCGCAGCGAGCGCCTTATTCCGCAGCGGGTGCCTTATTCCGCAGCGGGCGCCTTATTCCGCAGAGGCGCTCCTGTTACGCTGTAGCGCCTGATGTGAAACAAATGCTCAAGGGATAGTTATATTTTACTATCAATGAACAAAATAATAACTGTCGCACTTACGTATTAGTCTAATACCTTCATTTTTTGTGGGTAATTGAATATGTATACTCTGTATGGCTCTGAAGTCTCTCTTTATACGGGAAAAATTCGCGCTTATTTACGCTTTAAGCAACTGCCTTTCAAAGAGGTTCTTAGTACTATCGGCGTGTATAAAAAAATAATACGTCCTAATACAGGTGTGACGTTTATTCCGGTTGTGAAAACACCTAACGGTCAATACCTACAAGATACCGCCCGTATTATCGAATATTTAGAAACGCATAACTCACAAAGAACGGTTATTTCAACTGGGTCTACGCAGAACTTAGTCAGCGAATTATTCGCCTTGTGGAGTGACGAATGGTTGGTTATCCCAGCAATGCATTATCGCTGGAACAAAGAGAACTTCCCTTTTATATATCAAGAGTTTGGCCAAGTGGTTGCCGCCAAATTCCCGCGTTTTATTCGTGCGTATTTTGGCAAGAAACTGGCGAAAAAATTCAGTGGTTTTGTCCCGATATTAGGTATCACTGCGCAAACCATTCCCAGTATAGAAAACTGGTATGAAAACACCGTGCTGCATCATTTGAATCGTCATTTTGCTGAGCATGACTATTTATTGGGCAGTCGCCCGTGTGTCGGGGATTTTGCATTAATGGGGCCATTATACGCTCACCTATATCGAGATCCTGCTCCGGGCAAGCTGATGAAACGCATAGCGCCCCATGTAGTTGCTTGGGTTGAACGAATGAATCAATCGAATGTGCCGTTAGGGGAGTTTATCGCTGACGATGATATTCCTGATACCTTGTTGCCTTTGCTACAAGACATGTTTGAGCAACAATGGCCGGTACTAAGTGACACAGAGAGTAAACTGAGTGAGTGGCGAAAAACGCATTCTGATGAGCAGGTTATTCCACGTAGTATAGGGCAACACAGCTTTCATGTTGGCGGCGTTTCAGAGCAACGGGCAATATCTAGTTTTCATCAGTATAAGTTGCAAAGGGTGTTAGACACATTCCAGCTATTAAACGAAGATGACAAAGAAAGGGCCTTGGCCCTGTTAGATAGCGTGGGAGGCAAGCAGTACATACAAATGAGCGTGCAGGACCGAGTTGCAATTTTGAATAACAAGCTCGTTTTTGCTTAGTGGTGTGTTATACCATTACTACATAGCGACGCCTTAATCAAAAACCGCTGGACGCATTCTGAGGCGGTCACTTATTAATGCGGATTGGTATTTAATGGAAAATTGATTTCAAAGTGCACGCCATTGTTTGTTGAAGAATGGCAGTCAATTGTGCCTTTTAAGAGTTTTACCACTATGTTGTAGCAGATATGCATGCCAAGCCCATTTTCGCTACTGCCATTAACTAGGCTGAAAAACGGCTTATACAGATTAGCGACGCGCTCTGGCTCCATACCTTGCCCATTATCTGAATAAATAATGGTTAATGAAGCGCCAGAATCGACGTGGGTTTTATATGCTTGAATACTGATCTTGCCCGACTGTTCATGTGTAAAGGCATGTTCAATCGAGTTTAAGATCAAATGTGTTAAAACTTGGCCAATTGCTCCTGGGTGACACACGAGCGTTAAATCACTGGGAACATCTAAACAAAATCGATGCTGAGTGGTTTTTAGTTTTGGTTTAAGGGATAACAATACTTCCGTCATGTAATGACAAAGGTTTATCTCACGAGAAGTATGATGATGTTGGTCTTTAACTAGTTGCTCGAAATTACGCATGAGTTGATCTGCGCGCAATACATTGCGCTGCACGATAGCGAGCGCGTCTGTTGTGTCTTGATAAAGTTTTTTCAGATCAGATTTTTTAAGATTACTATTTTCAAATTTCGCTTCAGATTGAGCGCTCAATTCCTGCAAATGCGAAGTGGCAGTGATAGCA
This sequence comes from Paraglaciecola chathamensis S18K6, assembly GCA_000314955.1. Taxonomy (GTDB): domain Bacteria; phylum Pseudomonadota; class Gammaproteobacteria; order Enterobacterales; family Alteromonadaceae; genus Paraglaciecola; species Paraglaciecola chathamensis. The sequence goes on from BAEM01000033.1 coordinate 129,824, forward strand.
GCTCCAAGAGGCGTGTTCATTTCATGGGTTAAGCTAGATAGCATAGTGGTTAATGCAGCCATGCTTTCCATTTCAACTAATTGCTCTTGAATACGATTGCGTTGATTAATGGCTTTTTTGAGCAATAAATTCGATTCATTCAGTTCTACTCGTTGCTCAGCAGCGCGTGCGTTATGGGCATCCTGCAGTGATTTCAAATGTCGCTCAGATGCGACTTGTTGGAGTACTTGAGAAATAGCAGAACATAATATTTCTATGCGCTTTTGTTGTTGCTCGGTCAACTCGGTGTGCGCAACATTAAACAGGGTGACAACCCCCAGTATGCTTTCTACGTTGTCTGTAATGGGTAGTGCTAAACAGTTTTCAATGGCTAAATCTGCTGCACAGCTATGCAGTTGGGCCCAATCAGCATGACCGCTAATTTGCGTTGTCAGTTCACTGCGCCTGTGTTTAAGCACGCAATGAGGAGCACTTTTCGCTTGAGTATCATTTAACGCCAAAATGGCATCGATTAGCGTAGGGGGAGTTGTTAAAGCGAGTTCAACTGACACACTAACGTATTGCTCAGTGCGCCATAGCACAGTGTATTGCGCCTCAAGGGTTTCTTGCAGCAATATGACCAAGCTGCTTACAGCGGATGAGCTTTTAGATAAAAGGGCATCAAGCACTTGTGATTTGAAGATATCAGTCGCCAAGGTTATGCGCTCTAATCGTTATATGCTTCATCACGTTACCTTACCTCAACATCTGGGTTTTTACATCTAAGGCTATCTACATGCAGAGCGACAGCCTAAACCTCTTTGATTTAAAATGCATCGTCAATGCACATTGTTTTTTGTATTGCCATTTAGCGTATTTTCATCGCGTTTGGAATGCTCAAAATAGCACATTAAGGCCTCAAGTAAAGAAAGTGTTAATGGTTACAAGTCGCCGTAAATCGCTTGAAGGGCGCTAATAGCGGTGATTGCAGCGGTTTCTGTACGTAAAACGCGTGGCCCTAGTTGTACCGTGTGGAATCCGCCTTGCTCTGTTTGGTATAGCTCCTGATCTGAAAAGCCACCTTCAGGGCCAATAAGCAGCCTCACGCCGTCACTTCCTACTGCCGTATGACGAAAGCTCTTTTCGGCTCTAGGGTGCAGTGTTAAGCGCAGCGCCGGAGTGGATTGATTCACCCAGCTTTGAAATTCGGTAGGCATGTGCAGTGTCGGGATAACATTTCGTCCGCATTGCTCACATGCTGCAATGATAATTTTTTGCCACTGGGCGTGTTTCTTTTGCCAGCGCTGTGCGTCTAGTTTTACTCCGCAGCGTTCAGTGATCAGTGGTGTTATCTCAGCCACTCCGAGTTCAACTGACTTTTGCAGCACTAGATCCATTCTGTCGCCGCGTGAAATACCTTGGCCTAAATGGATGCTTAACGGCGACTCAAGACTGATACTGAGTTTTGCGTCGATTTGCACTCGCACCTTGCGCTTTGAAACATCAATAAACTCACCGCTGTATTCATTGCCATCGCCATTGAAGAGAACAACGGGTTGACCTACTTTTGAGCGTAAAACATTAGCAACATGATTGCTGGCGTCGGATGTTAATTCCAGCTCTTGATCTGAGTGCAGAGCCCCCGGGTGGTAAATTCTTGAAATTCGCATAGTTCAAACAGTTAGTCAGTTTGCGCCTATGGTATCAAGGAGTCTTTGTATGAGGGAAGTGTGTCGGCGCAGGTAAACTGCAATTTAATAAGAGGATTAAATTAAGGGGATTTTGCGAGAACAATACTCGATAGGGGGTTCAAGCCTATCGAGTATTTAATTTAGTTTACTTCTGCAACCTCACCAGCACCTAAAGATGACGTCTGAGCTATGGCGTTAGCCCCCTTGCGTGCATGTTTTGTATTCTTACCCGTATCTTTAAATAACGAATAAGCCAAGAGTGCTGCAACGATTGTCGCAAGTATTACGAGTAGCATCATTTTCAATTCCTTTAAAAATATTATGCCTAGTCGAGCGAATCGACCCGATGAGTATATCATCAACGTTAAAGCATGTTCAAAAAAGACAACAATATTTCATTAAACGCTTACAACTAAAGGGTAGTAGCCAAAAGTTGTAAACAAAAACAATATAATTAATTAAAATTACAGGTATATTAAGCGTGCTTAAAAAGCACTGAATTAGTGTTATTTAATCGATATGTAATATTGAATAATACCTGCACGGTTATGCTAGGTGTGGTGGCTTGAGGAATCGGAGTAGCCATTGAAAAATAATGAAACAAATGGAGAAATATATGTTTGAATTTGACTCAGAACAGATGTCCCAAATGATGGACACTTACGTAATTCCTTGGGGAATTAATATCGTAATGGCCATCTTGATTTATATCGTAGGTAAAATAGTCGTTGGCATTATTATTAACGTGTTCGGCAAGGTAATGCAGCGTTCTAAATACGACGATATGTTGGTTGACTTTATCAAAGCGATATTGAACGCGATACTCATGCTGTTCGTCATCATCGCATCGTTAAACGAATTAGGTGTTGATACAACGTCTCTTGTCGCTATCTTAGGTGCCGCTGGTTTAGCCATCGGTTTATCTTTACAAGGTTCATTACAAAACTTCGCTGCTGGCGTTATGTTATTGGTATTTCGTCCATTTAAAGCAGGTGATTTTGTTGAAGCTGGCGGTGCAGCCGGTGTGGTTAAAAGCATCAGTATCTTCACGACTATTATGACCAGTGGTGATAATAAAGAAATTATCGTACCTAATGGGCAAATTTATAGCGGCACTATCACTAATTACTCTGCGAAAGAAACACGTCGTGTTGATATGGTAGTGGGTATTGGTTACGACGCAGATCTTAAGCGTGCCAAAGAAGTGTTAAAAGAATTAGCCGCTGCAGACTCTCGTATACTTCAAGATCCAGCGCCAACGATTGCTGTTGCTGAGCTTGCTGATAGCAGTGTTAATTTTGTCGTACGCCCTTGGGTAAAAGCGGCGGATTTCTGGGCAGTTAAATTCGACTTTACTGAAGCGGTTAAATTACGTTTCGACCAAGAAGGTATTTCAATTCCATTCCCGCAAATGGATGTGCATCTTCACAAAGACGCAGAATAAACTTCTGTGCCTTAAAAAAATGCCGCTTATTCAGCGGCATTTTTTATGTCTGTTGCTAAGTGCTTAGGCGTTGCAAACTCTATGACTTTTTGCACTGTGGGCGCTCACTCGTCTGGCGATACATAGCCAAAGCGGGTGCCATGTTTTCACCTAACTTTTCTATTCTGCTTTGCGGAGCAGGGTGGGTTGATAAGATTTCTGCTTGGCGGTTATCGCCGCTGGCTTTGTCCATGTTTTCCCACAAATTGACGGATTGCTGAGGGTTAAAGCCTGATTTGGCCATTAACTGTAAGCCAATAAGGTCTGCTTCGGTTTCGTGCGTTCGGCTAAAAGGTAATTGCACCCCTACTTGTACCCCCATACCAATGGCTGCCATGATCATATTGTTATTGGCAATTTGATTGGCTTGTAGTAACTGATTGGTTGCTTCCATACCTATGCCTATCAGTGTGCTACTAGACATTCTTTCATTACCATGTTCTGCGATGACATGTCCGATTTCGTGCCCGATAACAGCCGCTAACTGATCTTGGTTTTCGGCCACCTCGAGTAATCCGGTATATACACCAATTTTACCGCCTGGAAGCGCAAAAGCGTTGACCTGAGGCTCGTCAAATACCACCAACTCCCACTCGCCAGAAAACACAGATTGAGGCACATGCTTGGTAATGGCATCGGCTACACAGGATACGAACTGATTTGTAACTGGGGTTTGTGAGACTTTTTGTTCTGATTTCATGCCATCAAAGGTTTGTTGGCCCATATTAGCTAACTGATCAGATGAATACAGCTTGAGTTGGTTGCGCCCTAATGGTGATTTAGCACAGCTGGTTAATAGTAGTGTGGAAACACAGACGGCGGTGAGTACTTTATTTAACGAAAATGTCATAGCGTACTTCCTGTAAATTAATGTAAATGGAATAAGTGTGATACTACCTTGTTATGTCGTTTGGGTTAATAGCCACTCTTGAGTAACTCCCGAGTAACTCCCGAGTAACTCTTTAGCAGCGCCTGAGTATTTCTTGAGATACTCATGAAGTCCTTAGAGCAAAAAAAAACGTATCAGCACTAGCATGATACGTTTTTCTGGCTATTTGGATTAACAGCTGAACTGCTGTCAGCAAACTTCTTTCTGACTACAAATTTGCAGCCGCACGCAAGGCCTCGGCCTTGTCGGTTTTTTCCCAAGGAAACTCTTCACGGCCAAAGTGACCATAGGCAGCAGTAGCTTGGTAAATTGGGCGCTCTAAATCAAGCATCTTGATTAAACCATAAGGACGAAGCTCAAAGTGCTCGCGCACTAATGCTGTCAAGGCTTCGTCTGATACTTGAGCTGTACCAAAGGTTTCAACGTTAATAGAGGTCGGCTCAGCCACCCCAATGGCATAAGAAATTTGAATTTCACAACGTTTTGCTAGACCAGCGGCAACAATGTTTTTCGCTACATAGCGCCCAGCGTATGCTGCGCTGCGGTCTACTTTTGATGGATCTTTACCGGAAAAAGCACCGCCGCCATGACGCGCCATACCGCCGTATGTATCCACGATAATTTTACGTCCCGTCAGGCCACAGTCACCCATTGGGCCACCAATCACAAAACGACCGGTAGGATTAATGAAGTATTTTGTTTGTGCTGTGAGCCACTTAGCCGGTAACACGGGCTTAATGATTTCTTCCATTACGGCTTCACGTAACTGCTCAGTACTAACAGAATCACAATGCTGTGTTGAAAGAACAACGGCGTCAATGCCGACAGGTACGTTGTCTTCGTAGACGAAGGTAACTTGACTCTTCGCATCAGGACGCAACCAATCTAGTTGACCACTTTTACGGATTTCAGCTTGACGCTTTACCAAGCGATGTGCATAAGTTACAGGTGCAGGCATCAGTACGTCGGTTTCATCACTGGCGTAACCGAACATTAACCCCTGATCTCCAGCGCCTTGATCTTCAGGGCGAGTGCGGTCTACACCTTGGTTAATGTCAGGCGATTGCTTACCGATGGCATTTAGCACAGCACATGAATCTGCGTCAAAACCCATATCTGAATGGGTGTAGCCTATTTCACGCACGGTATTGCGAGTGAGCTCTTCGATATCAACCCATGCATTGGTTGTGACTTCACCGCCTACCATGACCATGCCAGTTTTTACGTATGTTTCGCAAGCGACCCGAGCTTTGGGATCTTGCGCGAGAATGGCATCGAGTACTGCGTCAGAGATTTGATCTGCGATTTTATCTGGGTGCCCTTCGGATACCGACTCAGAAGTAAAAAGATGCTTAGTCATGTAGGATCCTTATAAAATAAAATGGTCTGATGAATATAGTGACATTTTACTGATTAAGATCAAAAATACCAGTCTTTACTTCTAGACGTCCAAACGGCTGGGCGTAAACGAACCGTTCCAATAAAAAAAGTCAATCACAAATGGGCTTTCGTTAAGTTTTGTCGTTGCAGTTAGGCCAGCCCTAAGCCAGAATGTAGCGCTATCGATCGCTAGCTTACATTTTGATGGATTCTTTTAACAGCGAGCGTCAACCAGTCATTAATAATCAGGAGACCACATGCCTTCACGTCAACAACTCGCTAACGCAATACGTGCGCTTAGTATGGATGCAGTACAACAGGCTAATTCAGGACACCCAGGCGCCCCTATGGGCATGGCAGATATAGCCGAAGTATTGTGGAACGATTTTTTAAAGCACAATCCTGCGAACCCAAATTGGGCTAACCGTGACCGCTTTATTATGTCTAACGGCCATGGTTCGATGTTAGTTTATTCGTTGCTGCATTTAACGGGTTATGAATTACCGATTGAAGAGTTAAAGAATTTCCGTCAATTGCATTCAAAAACACCAGGTCACCCTGAGTATGGTTATGCGCCTGGCGTAGAAACCACAACAGGCCCGTTAGGCCAAGGTATTAGCAATGCGGTTGGTATGGCGATAGCCGAAAAAGTATTGGCGGCGCAATTTAATCAAGAGAACTTCGATATTGTTGACCATTTCACTTATTGCTTCTTAGGCGATGGCTGTTTGATGGAAGGTATCTCTCATGAAGCGTGCTCTCTGGCGGGTACGTTAGGCCTAGGCAAGTTGGTTGCGTTTTGGGATGACAATGGTATTTCTATTGATGGGCATGTAGAAGGCTGGTTTACGGATAATACGCCTGCGCGTTTTGAATCTTATGGTTGGCAGGTCATTGCTGATGTTGATGGACACGATCCAGAAGCGATTAAAGCAGCGGTTGAAACAGCAAAAGCCAATACCACTCAGCCAACATTGATTTGCTGTAAAACGGTTATAGGTTTCGGTTCACCGAATAAATCAGGTAGCCATGACTCTCACGGCTCGCCTTTAGGGGTTGATGAAATCACCGCTACCCGCGAATTTTTAAAATGGCCTCATGCTGCATTTGAAGTTCCAGAAGATATTTATGCAGGGTGGGATGCAAAAGCATCAGGCTCTGAGTTAGAGCAAGAGTGGAATGAACAACTCGCAGCATACGAGAAAGCTCACCCAGAATTAGCGGCTGAATTAACGCGTCGTTTAAACGGTGATTTACCTGCTGATTTCGCAGAAAAAGCCCAAGCGTTCATCGAGCAATCTCAGGAAAAAGCGGAAAATGTGGCAAGTCGTAAGGCGTCACAAAATTCAATTGAAGCATTTGCTGCGATCATGCCGGAAATTTTAGGGGGCTCAGCTGACTTAGCTGGTTCAAACTTAACCCTTTGGTCAAACTCTAAAGGCGTGACAGCTGACGATGCCAGCGGTAATTACTTATACTACGGTGTGCGTGAGTTCGGCATGAGCGGCATCATGAACGGTATTGGTTTGCATGGTGGTTTCCGTCCATTTGGTGCGACCTTCCTTATGTTTATGGAATATGCACGTAATGCGGTTCGTATGGCTTCATTGATGGGCATTCCTAATATCTTCGTGTATACCCATGACTCAATTGGTCAAGGAGAAGACGGCCCAACGCATCAGCCTATCGAGCAATTGGCTAACTTGCGTTTAACCCCGAATCTCGCTACGTGGCGTCCATGTGACGGCGCTGAAACCGCCGTTGCATGGAAATCCGCTTTAGAGCGTAAAAATGGCCCAAGTGCCCTAGTCTTCAGTCGTCAAGGTTTGCCTGCTCAAGCGCGTAATGCTGAGCAATTAGCCAACGTGGCTAAAGGCGGCTACGTGCTAAAAGATTGCGAAGGTACACCTCAAGTTATCTTAATTGGTACGGGCTCTGAAGTAGGCGTTGCCATGGAAGCCGCTGAGCAACTTAGCGCCAAAGGTGTTGCTGTGCGAGTTGTGTCTATGCCAAGCACCTCTGTGTTTGACCAGCAAGATGACAGCTATCGTGAATCAGTACTGCCAAGAGCAGTTACTGCTCGAGTAGCGGTTGAAGCAGCTCATGTAGATTACTGGAGCAAGTATGTTGGTTTCGATGGTGCAGTAGTGGGCATGTCTACCTTTGGTGAGTCTGCACCAGGTGCGGCACTGCTTAAGCACTTCGGTATCACGGCTGATGCTGTGGCTGAGAAAGCACAAGGATTGTTGAATTGTTAGGAAATGCCTTTCAGTTGAAACAATAAAACTATAATCTAAGGCGCTTTCGAGCGCCTTAGTCATTTTAGTGACGCAGTTTTAGTATTTTAAATAGCGTTTTAAGAGTGTTTTAAATTTCAGTAAGAGCCAAATGATACGAGTAGCAATTAATGGTTTTGGTCGTATTGGTCGCAATGTACTACGTGCGTTATACGAAACGGGGCAAAACAAACAAATTCAAATTGTGGCGATCAATGAACTCGCCGAGCCAGAAGGCGTAGCACATTTATTAAAATATGATACTGCCCACGGGCGTTTCCGTTTTCCTGTTGTGTTAGACAAACAACAGCTAGTGGTAGCCGGTGACCACATCACCTTATTGCAACAGGCTAATATTGAAGATTTGCCTTGGGGCGAGCTTGATATTGATGTGGTGTTAGAATGTACGGGTGTCAATAACGAGCGCGCCCATGGTGAACAACATATCGCTCAAGGGGCGAAAAAGGTGTTGTTCTCTCAGCCTTGTGGACCAGATGTTGATGCAACCATTATTATGGGGATCAACGAAGAATCTCTAAAAGCCAGTGACAGCATAGTGTCTGCTGGCTCATGTACCACTAACTGCATCGTGCCTGTGATTCAGGTGCTTGATGAAGCCTTTTCTGTCTCCAGTGGCACTATCACGACTATCCATTCATCCATGCATGACCAGCAAGTGATTGATGCTTATCATCCTGATCTTCGTCGTACGCGAGCAGCGAGTCAGTCAATCATTCCAGTAGACACTAAATTAGCCCGGGGAATAGAGCGCATTTTGCCCAAGTTCGCGGGGAAATTTGAAGCGATTGCCGTGCGCGTGCCCACTATCAATGTGACTGCGATGGATTTAAGCGTAACGCTCGATGCTAAGGTCACGATAGAAGAGGTCAATCAAGCTTTAAAGACCGCCAAAAATGGGCGTTTGAGCGGTATATTAGATTTCACGGAAGAGCCTTTGGTGTCAGTCGATTTTAATCACGATGCGCACTCGTGCATTGTCGATGGTACACAAACCCGAGTGAGTCATAAGCAACTGGTAAAGTTGCTGGTATGGTGTGACAACGAATGGGGTTTTTCAAATCGTATGATTGATACCGTCAATGTAATGAACCGATTGGCACTTAACACAACAGCCAGCTAATTTATCGCTTTAGCTAATGAAAGCTTTAGCCAATTAAAAGCGTTAGCCAATTTATTTTTAATTTGTAATTCACGTTTAACACGTCAAATGGGGGAAATATGTCAATAATCAACATGACTGATTTAGAGTTAGCAGGGAAACGAGTACTTATTCGTCAGGATCTAAACGTACCTGTAAAAGACGGTAAAGTGACATCAGATGCCCGTATCAAAGCATCGCTAGGAACCATTAAACACGCACTCGAAGCGGGCGCAAAAGTGATGGTCATGTCGCATTTAGGTCGCCCAACTGAAGGTCAGTTCGATCAAGACTTTTCATTACAGCCTGTGGTTGATTACCTAAACGACGTATTAGATTGCTCTGTCACCCTAGCACAAGATTATTTAGACGGCGTTGAAGTGAAAGCCGGCGAGCTAGTCGTACTTGAAAACGTACGCTTCAATGAAGGCGAGAAGAAAGACGATGAAGTGTTATCTAAACAGTATGCGGCCCTGTGCGATGTGTATGTGATGGATGCCTTTGGTACTGCTCATCGTGCTCAAGCATCAACCCATGGTGCGGGCAAATACGCGCCTGTGGCGTGTGCCGGCCCATTATTAGCAGGCGAGCTTGAAGCTCTTGGTAAGGCGTTACATAACCCAGCACGACCTATGCTAGCGATTGTTGGCGGCTCTAAAGTATCGACTAAGTTAACGGTACTTGAGTCTTTATCAAATAAAGTGGATCAGCTTATCGTGGGTGGCGGCATTGCCAATACCTTTATTGCTGCGACGGGTAACAATGTGGGTAAGTCTTTATATGAAGCTGATTTAATCCCTGAAGCGAATCGTTTACTTGCGGCAGCAAAAGACGCTGGCGGCAATATTCCGGTCCCTGTTGACGTGGTGACAGGTAAAGAGTTTTCTGAGCAAGCGCAAGCGACGTTAAAAGACGTAAGTGATGTGGCCGAAGATGATATGATTTTTGACATCGGGCCTAAAACCGCTGCTGAACTTGCAGAATTAATTAAAAATGCAGGTACTATTGTGTGGAATGGCCCTGTTGGCGTGTTTGAATTTGATCAATTTGGCGAAGGCACCAAAGCCATTGCTTTGGCAATTGCGCAAAGTAACGCGTTTTCTATTGCTGGTGGTGGTGATACGTTAGCAGCAGTAGACAAATACGCTATCGAAGATAAGATATCGTATATCTCCACAGGTGGTGGAGCATTTTTAGAGTTTCTAGAAGGTAAAGAGCTACCCGCAGTCACTATGTTAGAGGCTCGGGGGGCTTAATAACTTCACGAAAAATAACAAGAGAAGCATAAGCTTCCGTTAACCTTTGTAACCTACAAGCCGTTATGCCCATCGGCTTACAACACAATTAAGGAGTGTTGCTCATGGCATCACAAGCACAATTGGATATGCTAAAAAAAATAAAAAGTGATAATGGATTTATCGCGGCCCTTGACCAAAGTGGTGGCAGTACGCCTAAAGCTTTGCGCTTATATGGTGTTGAAGAAACTGAATACACAAATGATGATGAGATGTTCACGCAAGTTCATTTGATGCGTACGCGTATTGTGACAAGCCCGGCCTTTAACGGAAAGCGTGTCTTGGGCGCGATCTTATTTGAAAATACATTAGATCGTGAAATTAGCGGCAAATCATCTGCACACTTTCTATGGCAAGAAAAGAACGTGGTTCCTTTCTTGAAAGTAGACAAAGGTTTGCAAGATGAAGCTGATGGTGTTCAATTGATGAAACCCATCGCCGATTTAGACAGTTTGCTCGCTAAAGCCAACGCACAGGACGTATTTGGTACTAAAATGCGCTCAGTGGTTAAACTTGGCAACAAAGCAGGTATTGACGCTATCGTTGCCCAGCAGTTTGAAGTGGGTAAGCAAATTTTAGCAGCGGGTTTGATGCCTATTATTGAGCCTGAAGTGGATATCAATAGCCCTGAAAAAGCACAAGCTGAAGCCTTGTTAAAAGCGGCTATTTTAGCCCAGCTTGATGCCTTAGACGCTGATCAAACCGTAATGCTTAAATTGACTCTACCAGAAGAAACAAACTTCTACAGTGAGTTAGTGGAACATCCTAAAGTGTTGAAAGTGGTTGCGTTATCTGGTGGTTATAATCGTCAGGAAGCGAACCGCCGCTTATCACAAAATACAGGCATGATTGCCAGCTTCTCTCGCGCACTAACGGAAGGGGTGAATGCTAAGCAATCAGATGATGAGTTTAACGCCACGTTAGACGAAGCCATCGAAGGTATATATCAAGCTTCTGTGAGCTAATGATTTGCTAAATACGGTATAAAAACCAAGCGTTCGCTTGGTTTTTTTGTTTTTGCGATAGTCAATACCGCTCTAGACCTTTGCCTAGTAGATTTGATGATGCTTGCTAGTGTAATCTAAAAACTAACAGCTGATTTAACATCATAAATTCATATTTATCAAAACGTTAAATAATACCAATTACAATATATAATTAACCACTCAGCGAAAATTTAATGGAATTGGTATAAAAATACGGAGCTAATATGCAAGTCACTTTGCCTTTGCCATTGTACAAGAAATTAGCGGTGACTTTTAGAGTTGAACCCGGATGCTTGGGGCCCGACGGAAGCGAGCATATTGAAGGTTTTTGCCAGTTTGCTAAACAACATGTTTCTTCGTTGTATAGTGATTTTGTACGTTGGCGTATTGTGCCTCGTTATGACAAAAGCTTGCCAGAAACAGAATATAAAACCAATAATAAACGCCTGGATCACACTAAGGCGCGGCAATATCTAAGCGCATTCGAGCAAGAACTAGATACATTCGAAGCGCATTTTCACGAAAAACTAGCTGACTTGATTGATCAGTATTTAGGACGTTAATCCTCTACCAGCCAAGCATTACCCACCGCAATATCCACTTGCTCGATAACGTAATCCCACAGCTTTGGGGCGATGGTTTGTAAATACGTATTTCGTTTTAACACTTGGCTTTTTTTAACCTTGTTAGTTTTCCAACTACCGCCGTGATTACTCATGTTTTGCAGAACAGGTAATACTCTATCCATTGCTTTGGCATACTGGGCATCCGCTGACTGCCCTTGTTCAAACTCAAGCCAAAGATTCAGCATGTCTTGACCTGACGGCTCTGGCAGTAAACCAAAAATACGTTTGGCTGCGTCTAATTCTTTTTGCTCTTGTGCTTGATGATCTTGAACTTCTGCAAATGCAAATAAATCCCCTGCATCAATTTCCACGATATCGTGAATAAGCAACATTTTTGTCACGCGCAATATATCTACTGGCTCACTAGCGTAATCAGCCATGACTTGGGCTAACAAGGCGATGTGCCAACTGTGCTCTGCGCTGTTTTCGTGACGGTTGTTATCAGCTTCAACCACAGTCTTGCGGTACACCGCTTTGAGTTTGTCTATTTCAAGCATGAAGGCTATTTGAGCGGTAAGATCGTGCATGTTTTACGGAGTCCTAGCTGTAGAAAAAGGCAGCTGCCAGTTGGCAACCGCCTAAAGTGTATTAAAGCTCGCTGGTTTCGTTTCTGTCAGCGATTTTTTTCAAATTTTCGTGAATTTTAAATAATACGATCAACAACTCGCACCATATTCTGGCACCTATTACACCAGCAATGAGTATACCCAAACCACTGATAAAGCCTCCACTGTATGCATTAAACATAGTCGTGACACCAGACGCCACAGCAGCTAATAGCATCAGCCAGTAAACGAAAGTGATGATTTTTGGGGTGAGCATTGAATCGAAGAAGAAAAGATCCTTCATAATATACCTTCCTTGTTATTAAATATTAAAACGCAGTTAACGATTTGAAATACCATATCGATATATACAATATAGCGGGTTAACTATAAGGCTTTTTTATTAACAATTACAAGGGGTTATGCTTTTATTTTCTGTTATATGCTTTACAGCTCAGATGTGAAAGCAGGTCTTACTCATAGCGCAATTGTAGATCTAGCGCCTGCAAGTAGCGCTCTTCTGTGGCGAGATCAGCACTAAAAATGGGCTTGTTTTCAAGCCAACCTTCAGGAAATGTAACGCGGATACTAGCCGATTTTACTTTTATGTCTATGGGCGGCAGTATGTCATCTTGGCGTTTTATGTTTAACAGTACGCCGAGACGTAAAATCGCAATTAATTTGTGTACATGATCCGCCGGATGCAGCGTGAAGTCAGCAATCTCACTTGGGCGAATTTTTTTACGATAATAACGCACGAGTGTTGCCATTAAGGTTTGTTGTTCTTGATTGAAGCCAGGTAGATCAATGTTTTGCAATATGTACGCAGAATGACGCTGAGTACCATGGGTATTAATTTGCAAGCCCACTTCGTGGAGCAGCGCCGACCAACCTAGCATGCTCTTGAGCTCTTTTGAGGCGATATTCCAACTGTCTTTACATTGCTGATAGATATCCATGGTCACGCTATGCACACGTCTAGCTTGCTCAATATCTACATCGTAGCGTGTGGCCAAACTTTCCGCTGAGCGCTGTCGCACATCTGGGTGGGTTAATTGCGTTTCCATTTCGTATAAAACCCCTTCGCGCAGGGCCGCTGTGGAAAACACCATATGCTCGATGTCTAAGCTTTTAAAAATCGCAATCAAAATGGCTAAGCCCGCAGCGAAAACGGGTTTACGATCCTCACTCATTTGGCTGATATTGAGTTTATTTACTGTGCCTGCTTCGCAGCATATTTTCATCAAACGGGTCAGTTGTGACAGGGTGACTTTGCCTTCAGTGGATTTCACACTGTCATTTTGGGCGATTTGAATAATATTGCGAATAGTGCCTGAGGTGCCGATACAGCTTTTCCAACCGGCTCGTAAATAGGCTTTGTCAATCATCTCCAGTTCTTGCTGGGCGGCAGTTATGGCGCGTTCAAATGATTTGCTTTTTAGTTCATCGTTTTTAAAGAATTTCTTAGTGTAACTTACACAGCCCATCTGCAAGCTGCGCAACATTTTGGGCTCGAAGCCTTGCCCGATAATAAACTCTGTAGAGCCGCCACCAATATCGACCACCAAACGTTGGCCATTGTCATGGTTGGTATGGGCGACGCCTAAATAAATTAAGCGAGCTTCTTCAGCTCCCCCTATCACTTCAATGGGGTAGGGTAGAATGTCTCGTGCAGCACGAATAAAGCCTTTGGCATTGCGTGCCTTGCGTAGTGTGTAAGTGGCAACGATACGTACATTTTCAGCTGGGAAGTCTTGCAGGCTTTCAGCGACTACGTTTAATGCATCTAAGCCACGCTGCTGTGCTTCATCATCAAGCTGGTAATCGCTGTTTAAACCTTGGGCTAAACGTACTTTTTGTTTGACTCTGTGCAATATTTGCACTGAGCCTGCAACGACTCTTGCAACCACTAAATGGAAACTGTTTGAGCCAATATCTAATGCGGCAATTTTGCTGGTGTCTCTTACTTCCACACCATCAAATGGCGCATTATCATTGGGCATCTTTCTTTTTTTCCTGCTGCTTTATGTATTCGTATGTTTCTATTTGAGAGCGTAACTTTTTACGGTTGCCACGGCGCACATACTTATTGGACTGATGTTGATCAATAATACGGGCTTTCAGCGTATCTTGAAATTGAATTTCGAGAATATCTAGAATTTGCTTGATAAGTTTCGGCTCATAGATTGGGCAACCCACCTCAATTCTAAAGTCCATATTACGGGTCATCCAATCTGCAGATGAAATAAACACACGTTTGTCACCGGCATTTTCGAATACCATTACGCGCGGGTGTTCTAAAAAGCGGTCAACGATGCTGATAACAGAGATATTTTCACTTAAGCCTTTAACCCCAGGTACGAGAGAGCACATGCCGCGAATGATCAAACGTACTTTTACCCCAGCTTGACTGGCTTTGTACAAGTCATCGATTAACAGTTGGTCATCCAAGTTATTCAATTTTAGCGTAATCCCAGCGCTCAAGCCTTCTTTGACGTTCTGTATTTCCTGTCTAATCAAAAGCTGTATCTTGGTTCGGGCGTTAATAGGGGATATTTGTAAATGCTGGAATTTCTGGCGACGATAAGGCTGTTGAATAAAGTTAAAAACGTTTTCTGCTTCTAATGCCAATTCTTGATTGCGGGTAAATAAACTGAAATCAGTATAAATTTTAGCGGTTTTTTCGTTGAAGTTGCCTGTACCGAAGTGAGCGTAGTGGATCAGCTCACCCTTTTCTTCACGGCTGACTAAGCATAACTTGCTGTGGATTTTCAGCGCGTGCATACCAAATACGACTTTAATGCCGGCATCGGTCATGGTTTTAGACCAGCTAATGTTCGCTTCTTCGTCAAAGCGAGCCCGTAACTCAACCACCACAGTGACTTTTTTACCGTTATCGACAGCATCAATAAGGGAATCGATAATGCGCGAATTCTTCGCCACGCGATATATATTCAACTTTATTTGCTTAACTTTAGGGTCAAAAGCCGCTTGGCGCACAAACTCCGTTACGTGTAAAAAACGGTGATAAGGGTAATACAGCAGTATATCTTTTTCGCTGATAGCGTCGAATACCGTGTTATGTGCTGCGAAATCACTTGATGTGACAGCGGGTAATTTGGGGTTTTCTAAATAGTCTCGCCCAACGTTTGGAAAGCCAATAAAATCCTTAAAGTTACGGTAAGTACCACCTGCAATTAAGCTGTCGTATGATGATATTTTTAAGCGTTTCTTTAAGTTGCGCACCATGTCGCTTGGCATTTGCTCGTCATAAACTACGCGAACGGGCTCAGCGATTAATCGTTGCTTCATGCTTTCTGACATTTTATCGACGTAACTTTCATCTATCTCGTCGTTAATAGAATATTCAGAGTCCCGGGTCATCTTAAAGGAATAGGCCTCACCTGATTCAAAGTCCACGAAGCCTTTAAATATACTCTCAAGGTTGTGGCGAATGATGTCGTCTAACAAGATAATGTATTTTTTCTTACGGCTATTTTCCGGAGGGATGACCACAAAGCGTGACAGGGATTTAGTCGGTACCTCGATTGTAGCGTATTGGGTGTTTTTGCCGCTGTTGTTAATGGCGACATAAAGGTAAGTTGCTGAGTCATTTAAACGGGATACAAGGTTTACTTTGCTATGCAGTAAAATTGGTGCGATGTGACGCAAAATTTTATTCTTAAAGTAGTTCTTTAACCAGGTGGTTTGGTATTCCGATAGTTTTTCATCTTCGAGCAAAAAGATATTGTAGCGCGCTAAACGAGCAACCACATCTTCACGGACGCGTTCGAAATCCTCTGTCATGCCAACGACTTTTTCTTGGATTTGCTCCATGAGTAGCTTGGTTTTGTCTGCTTTTTCTGTTTCTCCCTCATCCAAGTGGATGTAAATTTTTCGTTTAACATCCGCCACTCGAACGCGGTAAAACTCATCCATATTACTTGAGTAAATACCGAGGAATCGAATCCGCTCAACAATAGGGTTTTTGCGATCGGCTGCTTCTTGAAGTACGCGTTGATTAAACGAAAGCCAGCTGATTTCGCGAGAAAAATAGATATTAGGTTGAGCAGTCATTGTATCTTAATGTCAAATAAGAAAAATTTGTGCGATATAGTGTCAATTGTGTATGACGAATTTATGACAGCTATATCCCACCATCGTACACTTTTGTCTTTGAAAATACGGGCTTTACCTACAAGCAAAGCCCTAGAAGAAGCTAGACTTTGCTCGTTGAGCTGATATCAACGACTAAATCATTTGCAATGGATTCTAATTCATCGCTTAGCTCATCTAAATCAAACCCTTCTTCGACAGCCACTAAGGCTTTGGCTTTAAACAATAACCCTCCCCAATTAGGGGCGCTATCGCAGGTCGAGTCAAACTTGATTATATTTAGATTAAAACGGTTTAAAATGGCGGTGAGTTCTTGCACGATACCGGGTTTATCGTTACCCATAATATCGATTTGCACACTGTGAGTTTGAGGAGGAAGGTTATTGTCTCCTTCAACCAAGTTTATTGATAAGTCAGGGTGAGTAGAAAATTGCTCTATTAAGGAGGCTTGTTTTTCTTCAGGTAATTGAATTTCGACAAAGCCTGCGAAGTGACCAGCCATATATGACAAGTTACTGCCTAGCCAATTTCCGCCCAATTTGAACACGGATTGAGCAAGTGAATCGACTAAGCCACGCTTGTCTTTTCCAACAAGTGTAAAAATCAATGATTTCATATTAATGAACCTCGCGTTAAAGTGATGCTCTGAGTATTGAGATTTAGCATAGCGCACTATCAGGCGGAATGTTTGTAATTTTTCCTTAATAATCAATTGATAGAATAAATAAAACCTCCTATTTTTACCCCAATTAGTCAGGGGTAATGTGACAGTTTATTGTATTGGCAATTGAGCGCTATTATTACCATGTGTTGTAAAACTGATACGAAAAGCACGTCACTGTCATGTTACTGTCATTTTTCTTCAGGTATCATGCGCGACGATTAAATTCGAATTGTAGTATTTAAACCATAGAGATACTTAACGTATGCCAACAAACACATTTCTTGGGGTTTTCGCAAAATCTCCCCTAAAGCCACTTGAAGATCATATAAAAGTGGTGAATAAATGTAGCCAAGGGCTGCTTCCATTTTTTAATTCTGTTTTCGCAGGTGATTGGGAAAAAGCAGCTCTATTTCAGAAAGAAATTTCTAATCTAGAGAAGCAAGCCGATACGCTTAAACGAGATCTTCGAATTAGTCTGCCCCGTGGTATTTTCATGCCTATTCAGCGGCAAGATGTCCTTGAGCTATTAACCCAGCAAGACAAAATTGCGAATAAAGCTAAGGATATTTCTGGTCGAGTTTTAGGTCGCCGTATGGACATTCCAGTGGTCATGCGAGAAAGTTTCATGACCTACTTGGAGCGCTGCCTAGATGCCACCAAGCAAGCCAAACGCGTAATAAACGAGCTTGATGATTTACTTGAAACTGGGTTTCGCGGCCGCGAGGTGCGCCTAGTAGAAGATATGATCGTCGATTTAGATAAAATAGAAGATGACACTGACGTAATGCAAGTTGCTGTGCGCAGAGAGTTATTGGATCTGGAGTCACAGCTCAACCCAGTTGATGTAATGTTCTTGTATAGCATTATTGAATGGGTTGGGGAGTTGGCTGATATTTCAGAGCGAGTTGGTTCAAGACTCGAACTCATGTTGGCCAATTAAGAGATAGCATTAATGGATATTTTACAAACATACGGCTTCACACTTATTGTGGTAGCTGCTCTAGTCGGTTTCCTCATGGCATGGGGTATTGGTGCAAATGATGTAGCCAATGCCATGGGCACATCTGTTGGCTCCAAGGCGCTAACCATCAAACAAGCGATATTGATTGCTATGGTGTTTGAATTTGCTGGCGCTTACTTAGCGGGGGGCGAGGTAACCTCTACCATCCGCAAAGGTATATTGGACTCTACGTTCTTCATTGATAGCCCTGAATTACTTGTTTACGGGATGATATCTGCATTACTCGCAGCGGGCATTTGGTTAGGCTTTGCGTCTTATTTGGGCTGGCCGGTTTCTACCACACACTCTATTGTCGGTGCATTGGTCGGCTTTGCAGCAGTAGGCGTAAGTGCCGATGCTGTAGAATGGAGCGCGGTAGGAGGGATTGTTGGTAGTTGGGTTATAACACCTGCGATATCGGGTTTTATTGCTTTTTTGATATTCCAAAGCGCACAGAAATTGATTTTTGATACCGACAAGCCGTTTGATAACGCGAGACGTTATGTGCCATTTTATATGGGCCTTGCGGGTTTCGTTATGTCGTTAGTGACGATCAAAAAAGGGTTGAAGCACGTTGGTTTACATATTGAGCCAGCCGATGGTTATTACATCGCTATTGCCATCGCAATCTTAGTAGGAATTGTAGGTAAGTACGCAATAAGTCGTGTGCAATATGACTCAAAAGCTGACAAGCGTACCCATTTCGCAAATGTTGAAAAAATATTCGCCATTTTGATGATTGTCACCGCGTGTTGTATGGCGTTTGCACATGGTTCGAATGACGTCGCTAACGCCATTGGGCCGTTGGCTGCGGTTGTTAGTATTATCCATAGTGACGGTGAAATCAGTAATAAAGCAGGATTAGTATGGTGGATACTACCTTTAGGTGGTTTAGGCATCGTGGCCGGTTTGGCATTATTTGGTCATCGCGTAATCGCTACCATTGGTAACGGCATCACCCACTTAACGCCAAGCCGAGGCTTTGCCGCTGAACTGGCTGCAGCGTGTACCGTAGTGTTAGCTTCTGGTACTGGTTTACCTATCTCGACCACGCAAACCTTGGTTGGCGCGGTTTTAGGTGTAGGAATGGCCCGTGGTATCGCTGCGATTAACCTAGGAGTTGTACGAAACATCGTTGTTTCTTGGGTGGTTACACTGCCAGCAGGTGCAGGGTTGTCGATATTATTCTTCTTTGTGCTTAAAGGTATTTTTGCACCATAAACCGAAAGGTTGGTGAATCGTCACCTAAAAAGCAGAACTTACGTACTTTTCTTGGATAAAGGTCGGTACGGGTTCTGTTTTTTTATACCTGAAATTTAAAAATAGAGCACATGATTGCGACTGTAATATAACCGTTATAAAAGTGTCATATTATAAGCGCCAAATCTCGTTAAATTAGTAAAGTGGTTGAATGAAATCGAGTGCAATTTGGTCAATATTAGTCTGTTTCTGGAGCATGTTTAGTGCCCCAGCTACGGCTATGCGTGACTATATTGATGTCGTCGGCTCATCTACTGTGTATGCGTTTTCCACTGTCGTGGCAGAGCGTTTTGGCAAATCTTCAGTGTTTCGTACGCCTAAAATTGAATCTACGGGGTCAGGCGGTGGATTAAAGCTATTCTGCCAAGGGGTAGGAATGAAGTTCCCGGATATTGCAAACTCGTCGCGTCGCATCAAAGCCTCCGAATTAGACTTGTGCCAACAAAACGGGGTACATGAGGTGATTGAAATACTTATTGGCTTTGATGGGATAGTGCTTGCCCAAAGTAAATTAGGCGTTAACGTTGAATTGACAAGACGTGAACTTTATCTTGCTCTCGCTAAACGTGTTCCAAACCCTGACGGTAGTAAAACGACGATAGAAAATCCATACAAGACTTGGCACGATATTACGCCAAGTTTGCCTAAGATAAAGATCAATGTATTTGGCCCACCGCCAACATCAGGTACGCGCGATGCCTTTTCTGAATTGGTCTTAGATTATGGCTGCCATACCTTTGAATGGTTGGCACAAATGAGCCAACCACAAAGCGCAGTTAAGCGTGATGTAAAAGAAAAAAAAGCTTTGCTAAATAAACAAAAACGCTTGTGCCGTATGCTCCGCGAAGACGGCGCTTACATTGATGCTGGCGAAAATGACAATCTGATCGTGCAAAAACTTAATGCTAATCCAAACGCATTAGGCTTATTAGGTTTCAGCTTTCTTGACCAGAACAGAGATCGTATTAAAAGTGCCAAAATAGATGGCTTTTTACCTTCGTTTCGCTCTATATCCAGTGGTGACTATCCAATTTCTCGTCCGCTATACATGTACGTTAAAAAAGCACATATCGGTATGATCCCTGGGGTAGAAGCATTTATAAGAGAGTTTGTGAGTAATAAAGCGTCAGGCGAAAGTGGTTATCTGTTGCGCAAGGGGATGATCCCATTGCCTAAGTCACAACGTCAGGCGATAGAGCAGCGTATGAACGCTCTGCGCCCTAATGGTCATTAGTAGTTAAGATATGCGCTCTATGGAAACCCCCACACTGATTATCATCACCTTATTATGTGCTGCAGGAGCTTACATTTTAGGTCGCAATCGCGCCTCGGATATCGCTTCGCGTAACAAACAAGGTACGCTTCATTCTCTACCATATTACTATGGCCTGCTTAGCGCGCTGTGGTGTGCTCTACCTTGTTTGTTCATTGTACTAAGCTGGAGTTTGCTTGACGGTTATGCGGTTCATGCGGCCATTGTAAATTTATTGCCTGAAAATGCACAAAACTTACCTGAAAGTGAAATTGACTTAATGGTCAATACAGTGATTAATCTTGCGCTATATCCCAATGCACTCATAAGCAGCAGTACACCAGATTACCTAATACAAGCCGGGCAAGATTACTTGCGATGGCAGCAACTTAGTCAGCTTAGTCTCACTGTGGTGGTGTTAATCAGCTTGGTATGTGCTTTTTCACTAAGCTGGATTTGGATAAAGCCCAAAGTAAAAGCGCGTCAGCAGGTTGAGCGTGTGTTTCAGTGGACACTATTATTGTGTGCCTGTATCGCTATTCTGACCACGATAGGGATTGTGTTATCCGTATTATTTGAATCATTGCGTTTTTTCCAATCGATAAGTTTTTTTGAATTTATCTTTGGGACCCATTGGAGCCCGCAAACCGCGTTACGAATTGATCAAGTTGGGGCGTCGGGCGCGTTTGGCGCGGTACCTCTGTTTGTTGGTACTTTGCTGATTTCTTTTATCGCTATGTTAATTGCTGTACCCGTTGGCTTAATGTCAGCTATTTATTTGTCTGAATATGCCACGCCAAAACTCAGGGCTGTGGTAAAACCCATGCTGGAAATATTGGCCGGGATCCCCTCGGTGGTTTATGGCTTTTTTGCAGCGTTAACGGTCGCTCCGTTTATTCGTGATAGCGGCGGTTTTTTGGGGCTCGAGGTGTCGTCTGAAAGTGCGTTGGCTGCAGGCTTGGTGATGGGGGTCATGATCATTCCGTTTGTGTCGTCATTGTCAGATGACGTATTAAAAGCCGTGCCACAATCTTTACGTGATGGCTCTTTGGGGTTAGGGGCAACACAGTCAGAAACCATAAAGAGGGTGGTTATCCCGGCAGCCTTGCCCGGCATAATAAGCGGAGTATTGCTCGCGGCGTCACGGGCGATTGGTGAAACCATGATAGTCGTCATGGCGGCTGGATTGGCCGCGCATTTAACGGCTAATCCACTTGAGTCGGTGACAACCATCACAGTGCAAATCGTCACTTTATTGGTAGGGGATCAAGAATTTGATAGTCCTAAAACCTTATCGGCATTCGCTTTAGGGCTAATGTTATTTATGGTCACTTTGGTACTTAATTATGTTGCTTTGTACGTGGTTCGCCAATACCGAGAAGAGTATGAATAACCATGAGTAAGGTAAGTGTTAAATCCTCGGCTAGCAAACGCCTAACTACCATGGATCTAGTGAACCGTAATCTTGCGAAACGCAAGCGTGCTGAAAGGCGTTTTCGTTTCTATGGTATTGGGGCAATCTTATTTGGTTTTGCCTGCTTATTGATTCTTTTCAGCGATATTATCGGCAAGGGACACGGCGCTTTTTTTCAAACACAGATTCAATTGCAGGTTCGATTTAATGCTCAGCAACTACAAATAACGGACCCAACATCTAAAACTCAGCTAGATAACGCAAATTACGACGCTGTTATTGAAAATGCCCTGTTGCGTGATAATGGCGCTTTGTTAGACGCTGAGCTGCCTGCGCTTGAGAAGCGCCAATTGTTGAGTTTAGTCAGTACAGGCGCAGTGTACAGCTTAAAGACGGTGTTAAAAAATGCGCCTGAAACTCTCAACCAAACGGTTTCGATTTGGCTGACGGCTGATGACGATGTAGATAATTACGTTAAAAGCATAGGACGTGACGGCCAAGGCTTTAGTGGCCGGCTAAGTCTTCAGCAGCAAAAGTGGGTCGAGCGCTGGGTCGAAAATGGCCAAGTACGGCAAACGTTTAACACAACCTTTTTTACTGAAGGTGATTCTCGGGAACCAGAACAAGCGGGGATCCGTAGTGCGTTAATGGGCTCGTTGTACATGCTGCTCGTGACAATCGGCTTATCATTTCCGATAGGGATATCGGCTGCGGTATATCTCGAAGAATATGCGCCGAGAAACCGTTTAACTGACTTTATTGAAGTGAACATAAACAACTTGGCCGCCGTGCCTTCGATCATCTTCGGTTTGCTGGGTTTGGCTATCTTTATTGGGTTTTTCGATATGCCCAGGTCAATTCCACTCGTGGGGGGATTAGTGTTGACCTTAATGACCTTGCCAACCATTATTATATCAAGTCGTGCGGCCATTAAAGCGGTTCCGTCATCCATACGTGATGCAGCTTTTGGGCTCGGGGCATCTAAAATGCAGGTCGTTTTACATCACGTTGTGCCTCTCGCTATGCCTGGTATGCTAACTGGCGCTATTATTGGTTTTGCTCAAGCACTGGGTGAAACGGCTCCCTTGTTGATGATCGGTATGGTTGCCTTTATTGTGGATGTTCCGGCAGACTTATTAGATCCGTCGAGCGCCTTGCCAGTACAAATCTTTTTGTGGGCCGACAGCCCAGAGCGAGCATTTATTGAGCGCACATCTGCTGCCATTATGGTGTTATTAGCCTTTTTAATTACGATGAATGGTCTAGCGGTTTGGTTGCGTCATCGTCTTGGCCGCGGCCAATAATAGTAGGAATAGGTAGTGAATTCGAATTCAGGTTACAACCGATTATTTGACCCCATGGCTGAGACTGGGCAACCTTTAGATTTTGCGCAACATGGACTTGGGCAAAGAACAGTGGGGAACCCCTTTTCTGAAAAAGCCAAGATGTCAGTGCGTAATTTGAATGTGTACTATGACGATAAACAAGCCATTCATGACGTCAGCTTAGATATAAACCGCAATGAAGTTATGGCGATGATTGGGCCATCCGGTTGTGGTAAATCAACTTTTTTGCGTTGTTTAAACCGTATGAACGACACCATAGATAATTGCAAGGTTGAGGGAGAAGTCACCCTTGATGAAAAGAATATCTATCATCGTAAGCAAGACGTGGTGCCTCTGCGCGCTCGTGTTGGGATTGTATTTCAAAAACCAAACCCGTTTCCAAAATCGATATATGAGAATGTCGCGTATGGTCCCAAAATACATGGTTTGGTGTCACGTCGGGCACAACTAGACGAGATAGTGGAAGATAGCTTGCGTAAAGCGAGCCTGTGGGATGAGGTGAAAGATCGTTTGTTTTCACCTGGCACTGACTTATCGGGTGGGCAGCAGCAACGTTTGTGTATCGCTCGCACCATAGCGGTGAGTCCAGAAGTGATTTTAATGGATGAGCCCTGTTCGGCTCTCGACCCAATAGCGACGGCTAGAATTGAAGAGTTGATGGCTGAACTTAGCCAAAACTTCACCATTGCAATTGTCACACATTCAATGCAGCAAGCAGCGCGAGTATCTACGCGAACTGCTTATTTTCATATGGGACGACTAATCGAAGTGAATGATACGCGTCGTGTATTTACCAATCCAGAGCATGAGCTTACCGAAGCCTATATTACAGGCCGATTCGGTTAACCTAAGGAGAACAGTATGGAACGCCATATTTCTCAGCGCTTTGACTCTGACTTAGAAGCGCTGAAAAGCCAAGTCCTTGAAATGGGCGGGATAGTAGAGCAGCAAATTATTGATTCAGTCAAAGCCATTGAATCTGTCAACAGACCTTTAGCGGAACATGTGCTGGAAGTCGAAAATGATGTTGATCGCCGAGAAGTGTTACTCGATGAAAACTGCACCATGATTTTAGCTTGTCGCCAACCTGCAGCATCTGACTTACGTATGGTGCTGTCGGTGACGAAAATGACCCGCGACTTGGAAAGAATGGGCGATGAAGCACAGAAAATTGCCCAGATGGCCATTGCTCTAAGTGATGATGGTGCAGCGCCTGGTGGTTACGAAGAAATTCGCCATATGGGGGCGTTAGTCCAGAAAATGGTGAATTCAGTACTTGATGCGTTCGCTCGGTTTGACGCTGACAAGGCGTTAGACGTTGCCCGCGCAGATACGCAGGTCGACAGAGAGTACAAGTCAGCCATGCGAGAAATCGTTACCTATATGATGGAAGATCCACGCTCTATTGGCCGGGTAATGAATATTCTTTGGGCTCTGCGTTCTATAGAGCGCATTGGCGATCATGCCCGTAACATTGCTGAACATATTATTTATCTGGTTAAAGGATATGATGTTCGTCATACGAGCGTGCATGAAATAGAGAAAAGATTAAATAAATCTTAGCCATAAATCAGTCGCTAGATTATGTGCTTTTGGTAGGTAATCTAGAGGCTACTGATGTTTCTTACTTTTTTAGCTATTTTTAATAGCGGTAAATGTTCACTGTAAAGCCTTATAGATTAAAACCTCTTCTAGCTAAATTCCTTAGTCATAAATATGTCACAAATTTGTCATCTTTTGATGCATTGCCCTTGAAAATATCATACATTGCGCGCAAATACTTTGAGGGCCTGTCTTATTCGTGCTCGGCTTAATTCGAGCGTGTTGACTGACTACTCATTTAACTAATGACGAAACAAAATCTGCCTTGATGTTGTCAGTGACGAAAGCGTTTTAGCGAGCCTCACGAGATGCTAGGGTTAAAACACAGGTGAATAGCGAACCTAAACGTGGCAAGCATCTGGGGTTCGAAGAGATTTTGTTATCGCATAATAGGATTTTTATTCGCATTTGTATGAAGAGTCAAACTTACCCAATTTTAATCTGTTTGCTGAACGTTATTTTTACGAGCAAACCATTCGCGATGGCAACGCAAGCTGCTGTAGGTGCGCAAAATAGTGAGCGCAAGGCTACCCCCGAGACTCTCAAACAACAAAACACACAAACCGTCGACCTTGAAGACGAATTGGAGCCCGTGACTGGAGCATCCGCTAGCGATCAGGTTATCTTAGATGAAAAGCCAAACAGCGGATGGAGTGTTAAGCCTAGGGGGAGGGCGCTTTATGATTTCAATGAGCTATCCTCTGTCCCTTCAAGTATTACTAACGCCGAAGACGGTGGTAGCAGCGAAGCGCGACGTCTTCGTTTTGGCCTTCAGGGAACTGCTCCGGGCGGTTTTGGCTATAAAGTTATCGCTGATTATGCTGATGATGTCATCTTCACCGATGCCTTTGTGAGCTTTAAAGAGGGTGATTTAACGTTAACCCTAGGGCAACACAATACCTTTCAGGGGCTCGAAGAGCTGTCGAGCAGTAACGATACCAGTTTCACAGAGCGTGCAGCGTATACTGATGCCTTTGGGTTTGAGCGCAGAGTCGGCCTTTCGGCTACTTACAAGTTGCACGACTTTTTGCTTGAGGGGGGAGTGTTCACTGATAACATCGACGATATCGGGGGCGGAAATAATTCATTTAGTGTCGATGGCCGTGTTAGCTACGCAACGACTATTCACGACGCGCTTATCCATCTCGGTAGCTCAGTTCATATCCGTGATTTAGGTGATGAAATAGATAGCGTTCGTTATCGCCAACGACCGCACATACATAGTGTTGATACGCGCTTTATCAATACCGAGGAAATTGTTGGAGCCAGCGATGAAACGAGTTTTGGTCTTGAAGCGGCGATTATTGCTGGGCGTTTTCATCTCGTTGGCGAGACTCATTGGTTAAACGTCACGCGAACAGCCTATGCGGATCCGACCTTTTTTGGGGGCTCAATCGAAGCGGGATTTTTTATCACACAAGATAAACGTGAATACGAAGGTGGGGTATTTAAAGGCGTTAAGGTGAATCAACCTGTTAGTAACGGCGGGCTAGGCGCTTGGCAAGTTAACTTTCGTTTTGACAGACTCGATTTAGTCGATGCGGGCATAGTCGGTGGAACGCAAGATGCCTATATGGCATCCCTGATTTGGACACCGGTAAATGACGTGCGCCTGATACTTAATTACGGTCATTTGTCTTATTCAGATGCCCTTGATATTGAGCAGGGAGCGCCAGACAATTTCTCGGTGAATGTATTGGGTATTAGAGGGCAAATTGGCTTTTAACCCTTTTGCCGAAGATAGCGAGGTAGCTAATACCAATTCGACGGGGCTTAATCGTTGGCAAAAAGAATGCAAGATCGCCGAGAAACGTCTGCATATTTGATTTAAACTTGGCGAATCAATCGTTTTTGTTAATGAGTTTTATATGAAATGGCCTAATCTAAAGCATCTACATTACCTCGTCACACTCCATCAAGAACAACACTTTCACCGTGCTGCTGATCACTGCCATGTGAGTCAATCAACTCTTAGTACTGCTATTCAGAATTTAGAAGAGCAATTTGGCTGTCAGTTACTGGAACGAGAACATAAAACCTTTGTGTTCACCCCTTTTGGTTTGGAGTTGGTTGAGCGCAGCCGCCGTTTGCTAAACGAGGCAAATGAGCTGGTGGATTTCGCCCAAACGGCAGGAAATTGGCAATCGGGAAATTTGAAAATAGGGGTTATTCCCACGATTGCCCCGTTCTTTTTTGAAGGGTTAATTGGTGCGGTACAAGAGCATTTGCCTGATATATCGTTGCAACTACAAGAAGATACCACCACCAATTTACTGAGTCAGTTGAATGAAGGGGTACTCGATTTATTGGTGTTAGCCTTGCCCATGGAAACCCCAGGCTGCAAACAATTGGTTATCGGTCATGATCCCTTCCATCTAATTGCACATTCGGACTTAGTTGATACCTTACCTATGCCAATGGATGTGTCAGCACTGCCGGCTAAGAGCGTATTTTTGCTACAACAAGAGCACTGCATGACCGGCCACGCGGTCAGTGCCTGTAACTTGCGTCACAAAGAGCAGGTCAATACATTGGCTGCCAGCAGTTTGTATACCTTAGTGCAGCTGGCTAACAGTAAACTCGGCTTCACCTTTATGCCTGAACTAGCGATACAAAATCATATTCTGAGTACATCCAAGCTGGTGTCTTTGCCTGCAGAAGACAGTGCTTATCGGGAAATTGGTTTGGTGTGGCGCAACGCAACCACCCGTGTTCGTTTGTTTCGCTATCTAGCAGAATTGTTGGCTCCTTTGACACCGCTCCCCACCCTGAAAAAATAATTCTACTTTAATCAAACTTTTTAAACCCACGTCTCGACTTAATATTGAGTCAACACAATAGGGAAAAAATTTGGTGTTTGAGAAGAGCGACGAACAGCTAATAGAGAAAGCACTGAAAGGGCAAAAGAAAGCCTGGTTCAGCTTACTCAAACGCTATGAAAAGCCCGTTTATCATTACGGGCTGCGCATGACTGGAAACAACGCCGACGCGCTCGACCTAATGCAAGACGTGTTTATTTCGGTATTTCGGAATTTGTCGTCCTATCGAAATGAGGGAAGCTTTAAAGGCTGGTTATTTCGTATCGCCCATTATCGCTGTATTGAGTTTTACCGGCGAAAACGCCCACAGCAAGGGCTGGATGATGCGCCGGAAATTCCCTGCACTGCACAGCCAGCAGAGCAACTTATCGAAAATACTCAACGCAATGCGCAATTGGTCAGTGCAATGCAACAGCTTCCTTTGGCGCAAAAGTCTGTGGTTGAACTGAAATTTTTTGGTCATTTTACCTTTGAAGAAATCGCCCAACAAACCGGTATGTCTGTTAATACGGCAAAGTCTCGGTTGTATGGCGCGTTAGCAAAATTGAAAACCTTAATGGAGGTGGATTATGTCGAGCTATGACAACGCCGAACTTCTGGCTTTGTGGTTAGAAGATAACCTTACACCTGAACAGCGCACCATATTTGAACAGCGCTGCGTACAAGACGATGATTTCGCACAGCAAGTAGAAGCCGCGAGCACGATTAAACTGCACGCTGACGGATATCAAGACTTTGATGTCCCCCAATGGGACAGAGGCAAGACGTTTGACTGTCAAGAACGAGGAAGTAGCCAAGAACGGGCAAATAGTCAAGAACGGGTAAATAGCCAAGAACGAGTGGATAGCCGAAATCCGTTTGAGTACTCAGCTCGACGTCAGCGGTGGGCATGGTTGCCAAGTGTATCGTTTGCCATGTCAGCACTTGCCATTGTACTCGTGCTAACGGGCACCCAAGTCTCTTTGACAAGCGGTGAGCTGCGCATTCGATTTGGCCACGAACAGTCTCAACTAGCAATGTCCAAACTGATCGATAGCAAGTTAGATACCTTTAAGCAGAATCAACAAGAGGCATTTAGCTTGTATGCGCAAACGCTGCAGCAGCAACAGCTAGAGAGTGCGAGTCAACTAACGAATTACCTTTTGACCTCTAGTCGCAAAGAGCGTCGTGAAGACTTCGCTGAACTTATTAAGTTCGTGAATCAACAGCGTAGCGATGACCAACTTTTTTATGCTCGCCAACTCAATCAATTACAACAAGACGTTTACTTGGATGCGAATGGCATCAAAGTAGACGGTACGCAACAGTAGAGGTAACCCTATGAAAATGTCTAAACGTATTTGTGCTCTTAGCGCCTTAGTTGCCAGTATGTGGGCTTTGCCCATTGCCGCAAAAACTGACATGAATGCACTAACCGGTGAGCTAGAGATTATGAGCAGCATTTTGCAAACGGCGCTCAAGCAAGACAGCGCCAGAGGGCGTTTGAGTGTTAGGAATATTGATTATACGTATCTGCATGGCCAAGGTGTGGTCTTTAAAATGACGATGAACAGCTATGGTTACAGACAAGTATTTGCCTTTATCGATGGTCACCCATCTGTGCCTGTTGCGCCGATCGCGCCGAATGTGTTTCATCTTAAGGACGGGGATATTGACATTCACATGGACGAAGATGAAATAGAGGATGCGGTAGAAGAAGCCATGGAACGAGCGGAGTATTTATCTCGGGAGTCTAGCAGTAAATTGCGCTCCCTCGGTGAAAAGCTACGAGAGATTTCCTGGGAACAGCGCGAATATGAGCGCCGTCGTCGCGATTTAGAGTTTGAGAAAAGCAACAGCGATAACGAGCGTAAAGAGGACATCGAAGAGCAGTTGGGCGAGTTAAACACTGAGCTTAAAAAGCTTCAAGCAAAGCGCACAGAGATCGAACGATACAAAACGAAAACCGAGACCGAACGCCAAGCGCAATTACAACAACGAAAAGAGGCTGCCGAACAAGAAAGTAAGCGCTTTTTAGCCAACTTTGAACAGAATTTAGGCCAGGTGTTATGTCGCTATGGTGCTGGGCTTAAAGCACTTGATGACAAAGAATATGTAAATTTTGTGCTGAGTGATTTTGATTCATCAGATAGGCATGCTCAGCAAAGCAGCCAAGACCGGGTATATGTATTCAAGCACAGTGATATTCAAGCGTGCGTAAAAGACAAAATCAGTCAGGAACGTTTACTGCAAAACACTCAAGTGTATGCTTTTTAAGCTGTCGCCTTGCAATGCAACTTCAGGTTGAGTTAGTCAACCTATAAGGTGTTATATCGCCGCTATTTCTTTCGAAGTAGCGGCTTTTTTGTTTTGGGGCTTGTGCTGTCGCCACCGCAATTGCCGAGTGTTTAACTAATTCACTGATATAAATGCCTATCACCCACATTGATTGGTAATAGATGCGCTCGTTCCATAAATTGTTAGCTGAATCATTATGTCGAACCGTTAGGCAAGATACTGTTGTGATTTGCCCAATAGATCCAGTTGGTTGTTAGTACGAACAAAGGTATAAAAATGAATATTGAAAGCATGACAGGTCTTGAACTGATGCAGGCTGTGGCGCGAGGTGACTTGCCGCATCCTAGTATGGCGCAAACCATTCCAATGAAGTTTGTTTCGGTGGACAAGGGCCTCGCAGTGTTTGAAGCGACTGCTGATGATAGGCATACCAACCCGTTAGGAGGTGTTCATGGAGGGTTTGCCGCAACCGTACTGGACTCCGTGACGGCTTGTGCAGTGCATAGCATGTTAGAAGCGGGTATAGGTTACGGTACCATCGATTTAAATATAAAAATGCTGAAAGCGGTACCCAAAGACACGCCGTTAATAGCCCAGGGCAAAGTGATTAGTATGTCTAATTCACTGGGCGTTTCTGAGGGAAGGTTAGTTGACGGGGCGGGTAAAATTTACGCCTATGCTTCTGCTACATGTATGATCATGCGACCTAAGACGTCATAGTCAGCAGGACGCTTTTTCTTTTATTTGGATGCTTTGCAAAAAACATGTTTTTTTCTGCAAGGTGTCTTATTTTCATGGGCATAATGGCCTTTTAGATTTTTTGGAGTAGGAAATGAGTTTGACGCGTATGGGCAACCATAAAACGTATGGCAAGTGGCTTAAAAGTGCTTTTGTGGTGTTTACCGTGAGTTTGAGTGGCGCATCGATTGCTGAAAACCGAATCGATACCCAGCGCCCTGATGCCCCAGAGCTTGCTGCATATGGTACTCACAGCATTGGTGTACGTCAGCTTGAGGTGACAAACCCAAATCAAATTGAAATGCTAAAACTCGATTCCACTGAACCTGAGCCCGCAACGCTTCCGCGATATGATAGGCCGCTTACGCTTGAAGTATGGTATCCCGCGCTAAAAAGTAGCACGGGCAATACGACCCTTAAAGCCTATATGCGTGATGGTAAAACCCAAGTCGCTTTGCACGGTAAGGCTGTGCGTGATGCTAAGCCAGAAATGACTGACAAAGCATTCCCGCTAGTACTGATTTCTCATGGTTACCCGGGAAATCGTTTTTTGCTGTCGCACTTGGCTGAAAATATTGCCTCAAAGGGCTATGTGGTGGTGTCTATTGATCACACCGATTCTACTTATCGTACTAAAGCGGCGTTTTCGTCAACCTTGGTCAACCGCCCAGTGGATCAGCTTTTTGTGTTGGGGCAAATTGAGGAGATGTCGAAAGACAAAAACTCATTCTTATATGGTTTAGTTGACACCGCGGATACTGGCTTAATTGGATATTCCATGGGTGGTTATGGTGCTGTGATTAACGCTGGGGCGGGAGTAACGGAACAAGCGGCAATGAGTCAGCAAGGCGCACCTTTCGGTACGCTGAAACGTCATCAAACTGGTATAAAAGCCAGTACTGATAAACGTTTGAAGACGGTAATCGCATTCGCACCTTGGGGAATGAATTACCACATGTTTAGTCATGATACGCTTCAAGAAATCAGTGTGCCTATGTTGTTAGTGGCTGGCTCGCAAGATGACGTATCAGGTTATGAAAATGGCGTTCGTGCCATTTGGCAAGGAGCAACCAATGTGAACCGTTCACTGCTTACCTATGACAATGCTAATCACAACGCGGGCGCTGTAATGCCCGCGCCAGAAGAGTCTTATGTATTTGACAAAGAGCTGGGTTTTAACATCAGCGAACATTACATCGATGCCGTATGGGACAACGCACGTATGAACAATATTGCTCAGCATTTTGTGACAGCGTGGCTTGATAAGTATTTGAAAAACGATGTTAGCAAAGCGGCTTATTTGGATATTGTGCCGAATGCTAATGACGGCGTTTATGCGCTCGACGAGCAAGGTAACCCTAAGCCAGAGCATACCTACTGGAAAGGCTTTCCTAATCGCACCGCCAAAGGCTTACGCTTTGAGCGTTTAGCTGCGGGCGAATAAGTCACTATTTTGCCCCTTTATTTATCTATAAGTTCAGGGGCTACCCTAATCACCTAAGCCTAAGCGCGAGTGCTCCTGAGGAGTGCGTTTAAAACGTGCGCACCTTCTTATAATGGCCCCGAACTGACACAA
Source organism: Paraglaciecola chathamensis S18K6 (assembly GCA_000314955.1). Taxonomy (GTDB): domain Bacteria; phylum Pseudomonadota; class Gammaproteobacteria; order Enterobacterales; family Alteromonadaceae; genus Paraglaciecola; species Paraglaciecola chathamensis. The sequence goes on from BAEM01000033.1 coordinate 162,197, forward strand.
CCAAAAGAGTAAATACAGCGGTAAAATTTACATTTACTGGCTCGAATTACGCTGTGCTTTTCGCTTTATAATTTTTAAGTTATTGATTTGTAATTAAAATTTATATGGCTTCGGTTTTGCTTTCTAACCAGCAGCGCAATAATAAGAAACGTTGAGAAGCAAGGCTGGTAACCGTATGGATATTATTCCCGACCATTTAATTAATTTTGAGATCGACATACAACTCGTTATTTATCACTTTTTTCAGTTGGGTCTCGCATTTTTGTTTGCTTTACCCATCGCATTAAATCGAGAAAGTGGTTCTAGAGGTGCCGGTTTGCGCACTTTTCCGCTGGTGGCTTTAGCCTCATGTGCGTTTATGCTCATCGCAATGAACGCCTACGCTGAAGGAGACGGAGAAGCCGAAGCAAGAGTGATGTACGGCGTTATCACCGGGATCGGTTTTATCGGAGGTGGCGCTATTTTCAAACAAGATGACGGCGCAAGTGGAACGGCCACTGCCGCAGGGATTTGGAACACTGGGGCGATCGGGATTGCCGTGGCCTACCAAAACTATGAAATAGCGCTCATTTTATCGATTATGAATTTTTGTATTTTTCGCTTTGCTAAAACAGTAAAGATGAAAAAAAGTAATCATTTGGACGATTAGCAAGTCACTTAATGAACTTTGCCAAGAGTTAACGCGTAAATCTACTTTGTACTTCAATGGTATACTGGTTACTAAGAAAGTCATGAAACGCCCAGTTCGACAGGGGCATTATTCGCAATATTGGCTAACGCCGAATGCAAAAGGACAGAAAATGAAATCGAATAACATCCTATTACTTAGCGCACTGTTACTCAGCGGTTTATTCATTAGTGGCTGCGCCAGCCAACCGGATTATCGCGAGGCCACTCGAGGGGGCTTCGGGTATACCGAGAGTAAATTTACCGATACTCAATATCGGGTAAATTTTAAAGCTCGCGGGACGGACAAATCGAAAGCCATGGATTACGCCATGTTACGTGCAGCAGAGCTAACCTTAGAGCAAGAATACGATTGGTTTGTGGTAACAGACAGAGAAACCTTAGTAGACAAAGAACACGTGCAAGTTAGCCCACAAGTTGGCTTCAGTCGACGTTACGCCACGGTTACAGATTGCGGTGCGCTTACGTGTCGTACATCACGATTTCCTCGTAGTCAATTTGAAACTGGGGTGTTCATTGGCGGTTCTGAGCAGAGTGAAATTGAGAGTATTTTAAATATAGAAATGGGTAAAGGCGCTCAGCCCGATGCCAGTACCAGTTTTGATGCTCGACAAGTCGTTGAAAACTTAGGGCCGAAAAAAGACAAAGTGCAAGAGTAAACATCCGGCGTTATATGGAAGTAAGCTTGCTGTAAAGCATCAAAAAGTCGCTCGACCGTGTGACGTGTTGAGCGACTTTTTTGTGTTGCGCTATGTTGAATGTACAGGCAATCAGTACGCCACACTAATGCGCTGATTAATGTATTCACCGCGCTGTGCTTCATCGATCATGGCTTTGGCATAATCAGTTAGCGAGATCTTACTTTCACCATCACTGTTGGTGAAAAATGCATCTCCACCTATGCGAAAATCGCCTTCACTATCACCTGGATAAAGCACGGCTGCAGGACTGACAAAGGTCCACTGGGTGTTCGATTTACTGCTACGAAATACCTTTAGTGCTTCGCCTTGTGCTATCGCTTCGTCTTTATATTCGACAGGAAACTCAGATGAAGTCACAAGCGCTACACCAGGCGCGACCTCTAAGCTTCCTGCGCCGCCGACCCACAACAGGCGTTTTCCTGTATCAGCTAACGCGACCAACAAACGCTCGGCGGTTTGTGCCACGAGTTCGTGATTGCCGGCTGCACGCCCGCTAATTGCGGCAATGACCACGTCAGCCCCTTCAACAACGGGTGCGAAGTCGCCGTTGCTATGTAAGTCATATGCACGTGTTGATACACCTTTAGCGGTTAACTTAGCTGGGTCACGTACTATTGCGATCACTTCGTGGTCTCGTGCTTTGGCTTCTGTTACTAGCGCGCTGCCTACCCAACCTGTTGCTCCTAATACTGCTATTTTCATTATCAAACTCCGACTATTTGTTGTATTGCGTTAAGAAAGTAAAGCCAGTTTACTTGTGCCGGTTTAAGTGATAAATATTCATTTATGATAATAATTAGTTCAATTTAGGATGCTAATGGATCGGATCATATCGTTACAAAGCTTTGTAGAGGTCGCGCATTGTGGAAGCTTTACTAAAGCTGCTGAGATCATTGGGCTGAGTCGCTTACAGGTTACACGGCATGTGCAAGACGTAGAGCAGTGGTTAAATTTGCGTTTGTTTCATCGCACTACGCGCAAAGTGAGCCTAACCTTGCAAGGCGAAGAAGCGCTTGAATTTGCTAAAAAAATCCTTAGCTCAGTAGTGGATCTTGAAAGCCGTGCTCACAGTCACAACCATGAATTAGTAGGGACTATCCGTGTTGCCACGCCTATCGGTTTAGGGCAAAACTTGCTGTTCGATGCGGTAGAAGAATTTGTTGCATTACATCCTAAAGCGCAGATTCAGATGGTGTTATCTGATGGGTTATCCCAATTAGTTGAGGAGCGAGTTGATATTGCTTTGCGTTACATAGACCAACCGCACCAACAATTGATTGCAAGAAGACTCATGCATATCGATAGCGTGCTGTGCGCTTCACCTGATTATATTGCAAAACAGGTTACACAGGATTCACCACTTGAGCAGCCAAGTGACTTAGCCGCGCATAATTGCCTTATTCATAGTAGCAATCATCAATGGCGCATTGTGTCAGCCACCAGCGATGAGAAGGTTTCGGTGTCAGGAAACATTCAGGCCAATGAAATGGGCGTCATTCTAAAGGCCGCCTTGCGCGGGTTAGGCGTAGCCAATTTGCCCTGTGACTTGGCTAATCAATATTTACGCAGTCAGGCGTTAACCCAGGTTTTACCCGAGTACCGGGCGCCCGGACATAATTTATGGGCGGTGTATCTGTCCCGTGATCATCAACAAAACGTGGTGCGTGCGTTTATCGATTTTCTAGCCCTGCGCTGGCAAGGAGATGTTACCAGAGCACATTAGCCCAGGATAAAGTTACATGCTTATGTGTGGGAATAATGCTGAAAATGTAATCTGAACTTTTGCCAGCATCACAGCTTCTAACGCTGGTTAGCTTTACCTTATGGGCTGTAAGCTTAGATTGATACGGATAAAAGGATATTGATGATGAACGCAAATCCACGCTACCTAAAACGTTCGGCCACGTTAGTTTTATTGCTACTCGCCCTATCGGCATGTACCAACAAACAATTATATAAAGTAGGGCAGTCTTATCAAAAGAGTGAGTGCGAGCGCGCAGCACTGTCGGATGTTCAATTTAAAGACTGTAAAAATATAGAAGCAAAACGTTTTGAAGAGTATGAACGTGAACGCCAAGAAGCATTACAAACTGATAAGCCTTAATATCACTATTTGAACTTAGACCTTAGTCTAATGGTGAATTTTTTGACTCAGTCCATATTCACTGCGTAATACTGTGTTGATAGTGATAAATGTTAATTAAATGTCAAATTAATTTACAATTGGCTAGTGCGCAATTTTCGTCCTCGGTTAACTATTTGAAAGTTAACTCTATTTAATTATGGTGTCGATCTTGCTCGACTGCATGTGACTTTATCAAGAGGAATGTCACATGCAGAAAAATAATAGCAAAAAAACACCTTCTAACTTGGCCACGAAAGTGATCAAATTACTGAGTTTAACTGCAGTACTGAGTCTGTCGTTTAATGCGATGGCAGCACCAATAAATGGTACAGGTAATATCACACCGGACGTTATCTTTGGTAGTGGCAATGCCAATGGTTCGTGGACGGGTGAAACCGTCAATGGGGTTGAAGTCGCACTGCGCGGTAAACTGCGATATAACGCTTCTGGCGCCCCAGAAAATACCTTTAACTACGACGGCGATCGCACGTATACCTTTGATCCTACCTTAAGTTCAATTCCTGCTAATCGTTCAGTGTTTAACTTCGAGTATGCGGTAAATGTTGATGCTAACTCATCTGGGGCCACGTTAGATGATTTCACCTATTTGTTTGAATATGACTTAGATCCAACAGCAGGTACTCAATTTAGCAGTGCAGATATGATCACCCTTAAAACAGATAACTCATTGGGAGACAGCACGACGGGTAATGGACAAGGGATTGAAGATCCGGGCAATTATGCTGCTGTTTATGGGAACTACAGCGTGGCCCAAAACTCACAAAACCGTGGCTTTGGATTTAGCGGTACCTTAGACGCAGCAACAGAAGGTATGTTTACTTACAATCTGCTTGTGTTGGATGCAAATGGCGTTGAGTTCGCTAGAAGCTCCATCGATATTATCGTTGGAGATGTTCCGGTGCCTGCACCTTCAACTTTTGCCTGTTTGTTTGTGGGAGCATTTGCTCTTAGCTTTGCGGGAATGCGCAGACGTAAGCAACAAATTAAGTGAGCCTCTTTCATAGCCTCACTTAATTTGTATTTAGGATTTGTATTCAGGGCGCTGTAAAACAGCCCCTGAATCGTTTTAATTGGTAACGATTACGCGCCTTAGCGATTCTCTAATCGGTTGTAATCTAATAGGCCGCCTTCAATCGGACTGTGATGCATAAACGTTTGATTGAGTTTATCACTGAATTGCCAAAAATCTTTTGCTGTGCGCCGCACTGCAAATAAATCTAAGAATGCTTGGTAATCTTGTTCACTTTTGATCTGTTGAGCTTTGGCTACTAACTTGGCTAAATCAGCTTCTTTGACTCGCCAGAATACATCAGGGTAACTACCGAGTAATCCATGCACTAAGGTCACATCATCCTTAGCGTAGTCTCTGTTTGCATCTTCAGAAAACAAGCTGTTGACATTGAAGTGTGCGCTGTTGCGTACCAAGGTGAAAATTTCAGGCTCGTCACTATCCGTGGGCTGGACCATGATCATACTTAATTCAGGTAAAATCGAGGCGCTGGTGCCTTTGATGTTTGCTAGTTGTCCCAGCAGAGCTTTACTGTTGTCGCCTAACTCACTGTCTTGTAGCCTGTAGCGGCTGGGTTGTACATCTTTCACGTGCTCAGCAAAGATACTGTACAATTCCTTTTTATGATCCTTGGTGCTAAATTGCATGCCACTAGGCTGGTCAAATGGGTTTATTTTTCCTTCAACAAACTCAGTTAATTCTGGCCCTGCGTGTTGATACCAAGAAGCTAATTCTTTGCGACGTGTGTCAGGGGGTAAAAACGCTAAGAAGTTTGATTCACCTTCCATGCGTAAAAAATCCATATACAGGCGTGTCATTAACTGATGGCCGTAATTTCCATATACATCAAAGCCGGCAACCAACAAGTAATGTATACGCTCAAGTAAGGCATAATCAATCACCCAAGCCGTTTTAGGTGGTTTGCCCACTAAGCCCTTAATCACAGTGGCATTATCAAAGTGACGAAACACCGTTAAAGTCGCGTTGTCGTTGTCACCGTCGCCGGCCCATATATCGTTTTCGGTAAAGTGTTGGCCGTCTTCCAATGCTGTGGCCATAAATTCGTGCCTTGCGCGCATGTAATCACCTTGACGAGAGGCATATTCAAGCCAAGTCACCGCTAAGGCTGTGCTTTCGTGCTCAGCCGGTAGGCGCAGGTTATCTTTTTGCGATTGGTAAAAATCGCTGATTTTTGGCGAATCAACCACTTCAGGTTTAACGAAGTATACCCAGAAGCGATCATTGATCACATTTAGTGCGACTTGACCTCGACAAACAGGCCCTTTGATGTATCCCATTATGGTATTTTGTGCCCGCTCTAGCATAAAGCGATAGCGTGCATTTTCAGGTAGTTGCGTGAACGCGGTTAACGGGTTCGCAGCTACTTTTGGTTTATAACTGGGTAATTCAGTGACGCTGTAGTCGGCATCAACAAACCATTTCTGCCATTTATCAGTAAGTTCCTTATGAATAGCATAGGGTTGGTGCGTTTTGTTAACGATACTCGACATGACGGGCTGCAAGCGATAATAAATCCGCTTTACACCTGGATCGTCAAACGGGCGACGACTAGGAATGACATCAATGGCTTGCCCTGAAGGGGTTCTAGAGCGTACGAGGTTGAAAAAAGTAGGTTGTGTGCCAGGCTCGGTTATTTCACTGAAATACAAATGAGAGCTAAACAAATGTTCGTAAATATAGCGGGCACTCAGCTGCATCTTTAAGCTGTCGCCATTTAAAAATTGCTCTAACGAATCTATCGCTTGTGCTTGCGCGTCAGTTAACGGCGCGCGGGCAGGCATGTATGCACCGCTGTCTATCCATGACATTAGAATATTATGCTCGGTATCAGTTAGCTCTGGCAATGCGTAAGGCATGCCACCGAAGGCTTGGCTTTTCGCATAGCCGTCGAATTCAGCAACGGTAGGACATTGTTGGCTGCGATCGATGGAGACATCGAACCGTTCGTCCAACAATTTTTCATCAGGTAGCGGATGTTGCTTTTTAAGCATTAGCATTTTAGCTAAAACAGACGATTGCGTGTTGGCTCTTGGGCTTTGTTCACGTTCATTTAGAACAGGATAAAAGCCGCGATCACGCCATTGCTCGGCGCCTAATGCATCGATGAACAAACGATTGGGCGTAGCGGCAAGAATACGTGAGCCATGGTAAACCATTTCTTTATTGGCTCCTCGTTCAATCCCTTCGGGTGAACTCATTTTTAGCTGACAGGGCGCATCGTAGCAAGCATGGCATACCACGCAACGCCCTTCGATTACGGGAGCGACTTTTGTTTGATAAAAGGTGGTTGCTGGGCTTTCAAGAGAAGCTTGGGTGACACTGGCTGCTTCACGGTTTTCAGTGTTTTCGTGGCCGTAAAGCTTGTTGAAATCAAGGTTTGCTATGGTCGCGCAACCGGAACATACAAGAATGACGGCGATGAATATTTTAATCCATCTAGAGTGTGTGTTTTGCATATGAGTCCATTGAGGCAGTCACGCTAATTTCCATTGAAAATAGAGCGTAGAGATTGGATAGCTGTTTTTGGCGCGCAGTTTACCTTGTACAGTGCTGCGACTCAACTTTGAAATACCCAATATGGGTGTTTTGGGCGACGCTACTCAGTGAGTTCAGACTGTTTAGAAGCTATGGTGCTGCCACCTTTCTTGACAGTATTGGCAAAAACAGGAACCCTACCGAAACTTATTTAACAGGCGTTTAATTGATTATGGTTCGTGAAGGCAAGATGACATCGGTAATGGGGCACATGCTCATTATCATATTGGCGGGGGAGCTCATTTTTGCATTGCCGTTTCATTTAGCGCGCTTTTTTCGTCCTACCTTTTTACAGGCATTTGGGCTTACCAATACTCAGTTAGGTGATATTTTTGCGGTGTATGGCGTTGTGGCCATGTTGTCTTATTTCCCTGGTGGCATCATCGCGGACAAATACCCCCCAAATCGATTAATGAGTTTTTCTCTGCTGGCAACGGCGCTAGGCGGGCTATATTTACTTAGCGGCCCCAGCCATTTTGGACTCACGTTACTTTTCGCTTACTGGGGGGCTACCACTGTTTTGGTTTTTTGGGCAGCTATGATCAAAGCCACACGGCTTTCGGCTCCGTCTCATCGCCAGGGGTTTGCTTTTGGTTTGCTCGACGGTGGACGTGGCTTAGCAGCGAGCTTATTCGCGAGTGTGGGAATATTACTGTTAAGTTTCGGCACGTTTAACCCTCAAGGTGACTTTAGTGACGCAGGTGAAGCATTTGATGCTATGCGTTTGCTTATTATCTATTACACGGTTTTGACGGCACTTGCCGCAGGCCTAACTTGGTTTTTTGTTAGTGTGCAAACTGAGTCGGGCGCAAAAGATGACTTCCAACCACAAGGGCAAAATTCATCAGCATCATCACTTGGTTCAACGCTCATTAACCCCTTGGTTTGGTTGCAAGGGGGCATCGTCATTTGTGCCTATTGTGGTTATAAAGCGCTGGATAATTACAGCCTATTTGTGGTGCAACATTATGGCTGGTCGCAAGTAGAAGGCGCGCAATTTATTACGTTCTCAAGCTATATGCGCCCGGTGGCGGCGCTCGTCGCTGGAATTCTCGCCGATCGCTTACGCACCAGTAAAATGACTTACTTTTTATTTACCGCACTCGGGCTGGCGTTTGCAGGTATTGCCTGGATGACACATTTTGACGCGGCAATAACCCTAGTGTTGGCGATGCTGTTATTTACTTTTTTTGCGGTTTTCGCCTTACGGGGAATTTACTTCGCACTGGTGGATGAGAGTCAGATACGTATGGGAGCAACAGGCACAGCGGTGGGGATCATATCCGTACTTGGATTTACCCCAGATATATTCTTCGCTTCGATTTCGGGGCGAATGTTAGATGCAGGGCAAGATGGCTTTGGATACTATTTTCTATTTGTGGCGGGCATTATGTTTGTTGGTTGTCTTTGTGCGTTAGTGTTAGCGTTAAAGGTTAATAAAATGCGCAAGTTTCAGGCTGTAAGCGCCTAAAATCGTTGAAAGCTGTTTTTGTGCAGCGCCAATATAATGAAGGTTGAACCGGCGCTACTGGCTAAAAAGCCACACAATTGTCGTATCCATAACATATCATTAACGCCGAACATCTGGTTTAATTAATAAAATTATAAGTAAAAGTAAACCTATGTTCGGTATTTTCAAACCTGCTTCACACCAACCTCGACTCCCTAAAGAAAAAATAGATAAAGAATATAAAGCCCTGCGTTGGCAAGTCTTTATTGGTATTTTTGTGGGATATGCTGGCTACTATTTAGTGCGCAAAAACTTCTCATTGGCGATGCCTTTTCTGATTGAAGAGCAAGGCTTTACCAAAGGGCAATTAGGTATTGCGTTGTCGGCCGTATCGATTGCTTACGGACTGAGTAAATTTTTAATGGGCAGTGTGTCTGATCGTAGCAACCCTCGTTACTTTTTGATGACTGGCTTGTTGATATCCTCAGGCGTGATGTTTCTGTTCGGCTTTGCTGATTGGGCTACCCAGAGCGTGGCCAGTATTTTCATTCTACTGTTTCTCAACGGTTGGGCTCAAGGTATGGGGTGGCCTGCTTGCGGGCGCACTATGGTGCATTGGTATTCGGGAAATGAAAGGGGGCAAACGGTATCCTTTTGGAATATTGCCCACAATGTAGGGGGCGGTTTAATCGGGCCTTTGTTTATATTAGGTATGGCGTGGTTTAATGACTGGCACAGCGCATTTTATGTGCCCGCTGCCGCGGCAACCTTGATTGCTGTGTTTATCTACTTTGTGATGCGAGATACCCCGCAGTCTTGCGGATTACCACCGATAGAAGAGTACCGTAATGATTACCCTGCCCAGTATTCAAAAAACCACGAAGTAGAGCTCACAGCCAAGCAAATATTCATGCAATTTGTGCTGAATAATAAATTGTTATGGTGCATTGCAGTCGCAAATGCGTTTGTATATTTAATTCGTTACGGAGTGCTTGATTGGGCCCCGACCTATCTGTACGAAGTGAAAGACTTCTCATTCGACAAAAGCTCTTGGGCCTATTTCGCATATGAGTGGGCAGGCATTCCTGGCACTTTGCTGTGCGGCTGGATAAGCGATCGTTGGTTTAAAGGGCGCCGCGCACCTGCGGCAATCTTGTATATGGTGTTAGTACTTGTGGCTGTAGTGATTTATTGGCTGAACCCTGCAGGTAATCCCACTATTGATATTGCAGCGTTAATGGCAATCGGTTTTCTTATTTACGGCCCTGTGATGCTGATTGGTTTATTCGCCCTAGAATTGGTGCCTAAAAAAGCCGCAGGTACTGCTGCTGGCCTCACCGGATTATTCGGTTATTTAGGTGGCGCGGTTGTCGCGAATATTGCCTTGGGTTACACAGTCGATCATTTCGGTTGGGACGGGGGATTTGTGTTATTAGTCGGTGGATGTATTGGGGCGATTTTACTAATTACTTTGACCTTAAAGCATGAGGTTGCTCATGAAAGCCATCAGCATGATGCACAGACAGTGGCCTGAGATACTGATGCTAGCCTTGGTGCTACATTACTTACGGTGCTCCGGTAGCTTTTAATCAGGTTGCCGTCGATAAATAATGTTTTGCTGGCTAAAACAATCAGGTGTTTTTGTTTATTTATACCAACTTAGCACCTGTTTTTTTGTTGTTTGTTACAGTTTTTTTATCCACTTTGAATAGGCTAACGCCCCTGAGAACTCTGCTGTGGCACACGATGTGGCTCATTAAAATGCTACAAAACGTCCCCCTAGCTTGCTAAACAATTGAACATTCATGACATTTCATTGGCAAAGCGATAAGCTAAGGGGATATTTCAAGTGGAAAAACAAACATGACAAATTCTGTAGTGATCAGTGGTTCAGGATTATGGAATCCTCCACACAGCATTTCAAACGAAGAGTTAGTAGATGCTTACAATGCGTATGCTACGCAGTTTAATCAGCAAAACGCGGATGAGATTGAGTCGGGTTCTGTGACAGCAAAGCCGTTGTCCAGTGCCGAATTTATTCAAAAAGCATCGGGCATACGCAGCCGTTATTGTTATATGAAAGATGGCGTTCTTGATATTAATCGTATGCGCCCTGCCATTCCCGAGCGCTCAGAAGAAGCGTTATCTGACCAAGCTGAAATGGCAATTAATGCTGCTAAATTGGCTCTTGAAGCGGCAAATAAAAGCGCAGATGATATCGACGTAGTGATTGTATCTTGTGCTTATACGCAGCGTTCGTATCCTGCTTTAGCTATTGAAGTGCAAGAAGCACTTGGCATTCAAGGATTTGGTTTTGATATGCTGGTGGCGTGTTCGGCGGCGACGTTTGCGCTGCATCGCGCCTATGAAATGATCAGTGCAGGCACAGCGAAAGGTGTGTTGGTGATTAACCCTGAACTGACTTCACCACAAGTTAATTATTGTGATCGTGACAGCCATTTTATTTTCGGCGATGTGTCAACCGCGATGGTGGTGGAACATGCTGATACTGCAACATCAGAGCATGTGTTCGATATTTTAAGTACCAAAGCAGTAACTCAGTATTCGAATAATATTCGCTCAAACTTTGGGTATGTCAGTCGAGCAAATGATGTTGACCCTTATGGCGCTGATAAACTGTTCCATCAAGAAGGGCGCAAAGTTTTCAAAGAAGTTTGTCCTATGGCAGCTCAGCATATTAGTGAGCATCTTGAGCGCCATGAGTTAACCAGCGCAGACGTGAAGCGTTGGTGGCTACACCAAGCAAACATCAACATGAATAGCCTGATCAGTAAAAAATTACTGGGCCGCGAAGCGACGCTAGAAGAAGCACCAATCGTATTGGATAGATACGCTAATACCGCCTCAGCTGGGTCCATTATTGCGTTTAATTTGCACCATAAAGACTTGCAAGCCGGAGACTATGGCTTGCTGTGCTCATTTGGCGCAGGCTATTCAATTGGCAGCTTGTTGGTAAGAAAAAGGTAGTTTTGTAACGTCGAGACGTTCAAATAAGACAAGAAAAATAACGTCGAGGACACACCATTATGTTAGCAGTTTGGGGATACGCAGCCAGTGCATTAGGATACGCATTGTTATTGCTGCTGTTGTTAACGTCGCGCAAGTCGGGTTTGGCTAAATATTTATTGATATTAGCCACAGCTGCAACATGTGTGTGGTCCTTGTCACCGTTTCTTATTGGTGAAATGACGGTCGAGAGGCTGATTGTTTTCGATAACGTCAAACAACTTTTCTGGCTGCTTTTTCTGGCGGCGTGCTTAAAAGACAATTTTACCAGTTTAGCGGGGGTATTAACCCGCCCTGAAACTTGGCTTATATTAGCCCTGCCGATAACAGGCCTGATCATTCCTTTGGGGTTTGATGTCAATGACAGTTGGCTATTTTTGCTACAAACAGTATTGGCTTTACAGGTCTTGGTGTTGCTGGAAATTATATATCGCCAAGCGGGGGAAAACCGTTGGGCGTTCAAACCGCTGATCTTATATTTAGGTGCAACGAATTTATTTGAATTTGTGACCTTCGCAAATGCGCTTATGGTCGAGCAAATTGACCTTACCTACATTGCGGCCAGAGGCTTCATTTACACTGCGTTAATCCCGTTGTTAGTGCTTGCTATACGCCGAGTGCAACATTGGGGTGTAGACATATTTGTCAGCCGTGAGGTCGTGCTGCACAGTTCATTACTGTTAGTGGCTGGTTGCTATTTATTTGTAATGTCACTGATTGGTTATGTCGTCAAATATTATGGAGGTGAGTGGAGCACCACCATACAGATAACCTTGATATTCCTCTCGCTCGCCTTGCTAGCCACTGTGTTCTTGTCCGCCAGTTTCCGTACTAAGGTCAAAGTGTTTATAACCAAACACTTCTTCGCCAACCAATTTGATTATCGTCATGAGTGGGTTAAATTAACCCAATCGCTGGAAAGTAATCAGCCTGGACAAACGGTTTATCAGACTGTGCTCAATGCTTTTCTGCAAGCGATGGATTATCAGTCAGGCTTATTTATTAAGCGGGTTGATAATAAAGTGGAGTATTTGGCTGACCAAGAAGCCGAGCCGCTATGTGAAGAGCAACAGGTGGTTGTACAGCAGTTCTTTGACTTTTTTGAGCAAAAGAATTGGATTATTGATATGGCCGAGCTGCGCACCAAGCCCTATGTGTACGAGGGGTTAAAAGTGAATCACGCGATATTAAATAAGATCGCGTTTCAAATGGTCATCCCAATTTATCGCGGTGACACCTTGTGGGGCGCAGTCCTCATGAGCAATACAAATGATACTTCTCGCAGTTTGAACTGGGAGCTGCGTGATTACTTGACCGCAGTGACTGCGCAGATCACGAATTTCTTATTTCATCATGAAGCAGCTAAAGAAGTGGCTGAGAATGCACAGTTTGCAGCGTTTACTCGCATGTCGGCGTTTGTTTTACATGATTTAAAAAACGTTTTAGCACAAATCGATTTGATTTTATGTAATGCTGAGCAACACAAGGATAACCCTGAATTTATTGACGATACCTTTGAGACCTTGCATCACACCAAGGCGAGAATGGACAAGATGCTACGCCAGCTGTCTGAAAAGAATGCGGAGCCCACTAGCCAGCAACGCTTGTGTAAAGTGTCAGCGTGCATAGAAAAGGTCATCGAGCAGCGCTGCGCCACGCAATTACCTAAGGCTGAGTTAACGGTCAATAGCGAAATTGAGGTGGTACTGGATAACGACAAGTTCGCAAATGTCATGTATCACCTTATCAGTAACGCCCAACAAGCCACAGCAGATGATGGTTTCGTGCGGGTTGAGGTTAGTCACGAACCTCAAAGTGAACAGATAGTGGTGACTATATCTGACAACGGCTCGGGTATGAGCAAAGCATTTATTCAGCAACGTTTATTCACCCCATTTGACACCACAAAAGGCAATGCGGGTATGGGGATAGGCGCTTACGATGCAAAAGCATTTTTAGAAAAAATAGGTGGATTTTTATATGTTCAAAGTGAAGAAAATGTTGGTACAGTCTTCACATTGAACATTCCAGCGAACTAATAGAATAGGTTGCAAGGATAAAGGCATGGAAAAGATTTTAGTGGTCGATGATGACCTAGGTATTCAAAAACAATTGAAGTGGAGCTTCTCAGGGTATGAGGTCGTCTTCGCTGATGATCGTACAACAGCTATTACTCAATTACGTCGTCACGAGCCCAAAGTAATTACCCTTGATTTAGGCTTACCGCCCGACCCAGCGAATGCCACAGAAGGCTTGGCGGCCCTACAGGAAATTCTCGCTTTGTCGCCTAACACCAAAGTCATAGTCGTGACGGGCAATAACGATAAAGTGAATGCGTTAAAAGCCATTGAGCTAGGAGCGTATGATTTTTATCAAAAGCCCATCGACTCAGACACCATTCAAGTTTTGGTTAGCAGGGCTGCGCAGCTTTACGACTTAGAAAAAGAGAATCGTCATTTGTCTGCTGTAGCACCCTCAATGGATCGAATCATTGGTAACAGCGAGCAGATTTTAGCGGTAAGCAAAAAAGCGGAGCGTATCGCGCAAACTGATATCAGTACTTTGTTGCTAGGCGAAAGCGGCACGGGTAAAGAAGTATTCGCCCGCAGTATTCATGAACACAGCTTACGTAAAAACAAAGCATTTGTGGCCATCAACTGTGCGTCGATACCAGAAAATTTACTCGAAAGTGAGTTGTTCGGTTATGAGAAAGGGGCGTTTACTGGGGCGAACAAAACCACGCCTGGTAAAATTGAAAGCGCCCAAGGCGGAACCCTGTTTTTGGATGAAATCGGCGATATGCCCGTAGGGTTACAAGCAAAAATGCTGCGCTTTTTACAAGAGCGGGTTATCGAACGGGTGGGGGGGCGCACTGAGATCCCGGTCGATATTCGGGTGATATGTGCCACCCACAGAGATCTAACCGCCATGGTGGCTGAGGAAACCTTCCGAGAAGATTTATATTATCGTATTGGTGAAATTAACATCATGATCCCGCCGTTACGTGATCGTGGAAACGATGTGATTTTGCTGGGTAAAACCTTTTTAAATCAATATAACGAAGACTTTAAAACCAAAGTCAAAGGTTTCAGTGACAGCGCTGCGCAAGCCATGCTCCAGCATCGTTGGCCGGGAAATATTCGCGAATTACAAAACAAACTTAAGTCAGCAGTGATTATGGCAGAGTCTGCTTATATTCAACCGGATGACTTAGGCCTACAGGTTAACGAAGAGCAAAGTGCGATGCGCACGCTCAACCTGCGTGAAGTGCGTGAAGAGGCTGAAAGTAAGGCTATTCGCTATGCATTCCAAGTGGCAGAGCGCAATATGTCACGCACAGCTGAATTGCTTGGCGTGACACGTCCAACTTTGTATTCACTGATTGATAAATACCATTTAGAGGACATTAAAACGGGCTCTTAACCTATTTTTTCAATTGAGTGAGCTGGTATTGGTGTAAAACGTTTTTTGTTTTGGGTATGCGTAAATGCAGTGGTTTAAATACGCTTTGGCGTTGTTGTCTTTGGTTGGTTTGTGGTTTATTGGTTTAGGCCTTAGCACCTTTATTCCACTGCCCGCCTCCTTGCTGGGCCTGCTGATATTGCTGTTAGGTTTAGTATGGCTTAAACGTATTCCTCATGCGTTATTAACCGTGTCTCAATTTGTGCTTGGGCATATGTTGGTGTTGTTTGTACCAGCTACTATGGGTATTTTGCTTTACGGTGAAACACTTGCAGATAATCTGCTGTGGTTAGTATTAAGTATTGTTATCAGCACACTGATTAGCCTTGGTATTACCGCGTGGGTGTGCCAATGGCTGTGGCAGGCTAAGACGGTTAACTCGCCCGCCTCCAATGATAATGAATAACCCCAGAGCACAGCTATGCTAAGCACCTATAGCGCCCAAAACCCGTACCTATCAGCCATTATTTGGCTGACTATCACCATAGGTGTTTATCTAATCTCGTTGGTTATCTTTCGTCTGTTAGGTCGCCGTCCTGTATTTCACCCCATGATTTTCTGTATTGCCCTTCTGACGATTGTGCTTTTCTATGCTGGGGTAGGGGTCACGGCATATCAAGCCCATACCAATGTACTTACGTGGTTATTAGGACCTGCTACCGTGGCATTGGCTGTTCCGCTTTACACACAGCTAAGTAGTATTCGACAAAATACATTGGCTATTATGCTCCCCATTTTGATAGGTGGAACGATCGCGCCTTTTTTAGCCCTTGCTGGGCTATATTTCGTGGTGCTAGACAAGCATGTCAGACTGAGCTTATTAACCAAGTCCATTACCAGCCCATTGGCAATAGAAACCAGTCAACATATTGGCGGTATTCCAGGCCTCGCCGTAGTCATTGTTATTTTCACAGGTATCGTTGGGGCTATTTTCGCTTCTGTGGTTTATCGCATTTTTAAGATTACTTCAGCCCCAGCACAGGGCTTAGCACTTGGCACGGTAGGCCACGCCATAGGCACCGCGCAAGGGTTTCAAATGAGCCAAAAAATTGGTGCCTTTGCCACGTTAGGTTTGTGCATTAATGGCGTGCTTACGGCCATCATTCTACCGATTATTTTTTTCCTCATCAGCTAGTGGTACGAATACTGCTAACTTTTTCGTTAAGTTAACAATTACCTTGCGTTGTAAACGTGAGGTGAAGTCCTCACGGGTTAGTAAATTTATGCACAAAATAACGAGTAATTCAGTACAGTATTGGCTGTTAGTGTTTTTCACTAGTGTCTTTTTAACCGCGTGCGGCGGCGGTGGCTCTTCTGATTCGAATGATAACAATACGCCGGATGTCATAGTGAACGCGGGCCCAGGTGCCACGGTGAACGAAGGAACCACAGTTAGCCTACAAGGTGATGCCGTGGGTACCACAGAAGCTCTTACTTTTGCTTGGTCGTCATCTCCCACGTTGGCGATAACCCATGATGATACAACGTCAGGGGTGGCGTCATTTGTCGCACCGACCACAACAGAGACCTTAACCTACCGCCTTACGCTGCAAGCGACTGATGGTAATGGCAATGTAGGATCTGACAGTTTAGACGTCACAGTGTTACCTCTTAATACGCCCCCCGAGGCGCGAATTACCTACCAGCCCATTGATGGTTTTTCAAATAACCTGTTACCGGCAGGGCGTGAAATCACCTTAATGGGTGATACCAGCACTGACGCTGATGCGACGGACGCAGATGACCCTATTGCCGCATATCAATGGCAACAACTTGCCGGAGTCGATGTTCTCGCAGGGGTGAGCCGAGATGCAAGCAGCATTACGTTAACAACCCCTATTCGTGATGAAGACAATGACCTAACATTTGAGCTCACCGTGACGGACCAAGAAGGCGCAACAAATACCCAAGCGCTAACGGTAACCATTTTAAGCGCCAGCCATAATGTACCCACAGTTGATGCTGGTGTGGATCATCAGGTGTTTTCTGGGGAAAGTATTGTGCTATCAGGCGTAGCAGACACCACTATTCCCTCAGCAAAACCACTAACCTACCTATGGTTAACGGATTCCTCATTAGAGCCTGATATTGCTAACGCCAACGTACTGCAAACCTACGCTGTTGCACCTATGGTTAGCACCAGTCAGGTACTAACCTTTACGTTAGAAGTGACGGATGCAAACAACAATGAAGTAGACGACAGTATTAGCGTCACGGTAAACCCCTTTCCCCGCAGTTTAATTAACGATACCGGAGTAACACGACAAGGCAGCACAAACGCCATTAATAGCTCTCACCAAGGGGACTACCCGGGACAAGACGGCCAGCGCGGTCGAGATGTCATTGCCACCAACAACATGTTAACCAAAGCTGGTCGCGGTGAAGGCGGATTTGATTTTACTCGGTTAGACAACATTGGTGATGAAGTCGATGATACTAGCCAACCTTGGCGGTGCGTGCGTGACAATGTTACTGGGCTCGTTTGGGAAATTAAGACCACCAATGGTGATTTACACGGCAGACGCCATACGTACAGCTGGTACTCAGAAGAAAGCAACGGTGGTTATAGTGGGCCGTTAAACCCTGCAACGCCAAGCTGTACTTTGGGTGACTGTAATACCCAAGCCTTTGTAGAGGCTGTGAATAGCGAAGGCTTGTGCGGTTTTTACGATTGGAAATTACCCAGTCATAATGAGTTGTTGTCTATTGTTCACTTTGGCAAATCGACAAGCCCCATGTTGGATACAGATTACTTTCCTTATGCGGATAGCGGGCAAACCAGCATCTTGTGGTACTGGACGTCACAGGCCAGCGTTGATGGTACCAACGAAGCTGCGCAAAATGCATGGGCAATTGACTTTGCTAGCGGAAACGACAATTTTTTAAATAAATCTACAGCGGCTAGCGTGCGCTTAGTCAGAGCAGGTCGATAATATGAAAAAGTTACTGTTTTTAATGTTTATCAGTGTCAGCAGCTATGCACAAACGTGCCTCGATGATGTCAATGAAACGGCGGATGAAGCGCAATTTGTGGTTAATACAGATGGAACGGCCACGCATACAGCCAGTGGCTTAATGTGGATGCGATGCAGTGTAGGGCAAACCTATAGTGCTGAGAGCTGTGTCGGGGAAGCCGATGAATTGAATTGGCAACAGGCGCTAGAGGAAGCTCATGGATATACCTTTGCCGGTTACAGCGGTTGGCGTGTGCCTAACTTAAAAGAGCTTGCTACCTTAACTGAGCGAGCTTGTGTGCGCCCAGCAATCAACGAAACGGTATTTCCCAATACCTTGTCTGATGATTACTGGACTTCAACTCCGTCACTACTTGATGCAGACCGAGCATGGGTAGTCGCTTTTTTTAATAGCAGTAATGCGTTGAAAGAAAAAAGCTTATTTGTCTATACCCGACTGGTCAGAACAGTCGATTAACCTATATTTTAATTCGATTATCGTATCGCGCTTTTAAATTTGGGAGATAGTGGTCAGAATATCTCGGTCTTTTAAAGTTAGCGATCCGATATGCGTTTTTTGTGGTTAATGTTTCTGGGCTTTTACGTGACAAGTGTGAAAGCCGATTATAAATGTGATGTAGAGCTAAACTACGGCTTGGTGGTGACAAGCGATCAGATCCGTATCATCAATGATTCCCGCACGGTTTATCAAATAAATAACGACGACCAGCTTATCGTTCAGGGGCAATGGATAGAGCTTTCTGTGCAGCAGCAAGCGGAATTAAAAGAGCTCGCTGAAGGTGTGCACCATGTGGTACCCAAAATGATCCTACTCGCCAGCGAAGGCGTTGAGCTTGCTATAGAAACAGTAGAGCATGTGTATATCGGTTTAGTGGGTGAAAAGCATGAAAGTTACCAAAGATTGCGCTCGTCACTCGCCAGAGTGCAATCTAGAGTCAAAGAAAAGTTTATTCACGCCGGCAGTAATTTCTATATGGGACCTGGCACCTTAGAAAATGTTGATGATTTAGTCGACCGTGAGCTTGAAGCGCAAATTGAAGAAGCCATGAACACCTCGTTAGGAGGAATTTTATCAGCGATCGGCGGTTTGGTGTCAGAAAGCACCAGCACCGAAGAGAAAATAGCGAAGTTAGCTGAGAAGATTGACAATATTGGTCATTCAGTTGATGACCGAATTACCCAGAAAAGCCAAACTCTGCAGCAAAAAGCACATTGGTTTTGCAATGAATTTAAGCGTTTAGATCGTGTTGAAGATAGATTACGCAGTGATATTCCCCAGCTTGCAAAATACGATGTGGTCACCAGTGAGCAAGGCCACACTCATTAAATTTTTCACATCAATTTAGCTGATAAATTGGTGTGGGCTGTCGTATTCAAACTGCTTATTTACCCAGAATAATATAATATAGCCGCCGTTTTTCAGCAGTCAGAAGTATTACATGCGTTTGTTTCAACTAGATGCCGTTGAATGGCTACAAAGCTTGCCCGCCAACAGTGTCGATTTGGTCATTACCGACCCACCTTATGAATCTTTAGAGAAACACCGTGCCAAGGGAACCACTACACGTCTAAAACACAGCAAGTCATCAAGCAATGACTGGTTTGCGATTTTCCCTAATGCGCGATTTGTAGCGCTAGTAGAAGAAATCTACCGTGTGCTCAAGAACAACAGTCATTTCTATTTATTTTGTGACCAAGAAACCATGTTTGAAATAAAACCTTTGGCAGAGGCGGCGGGCTTTAAATTTTGGAAACCACTAGTGTGGGACAAATGCGCTATTGGCATGGGGTATCATTATCGCGCGCGTTATGAATTTATTCTTTTTTTTGAGAAAGGCAAACGCAAATTACAAGATTTAGGCATGCCCGATGTACTACAAGAAAAGCGTGTCTGGCGAGGGTATCCAACCGAAAAGCCAGTGCCTTTGATTGAAAAGCTGATTGGTCAAAGCTCAACGGCTGGGCAACTGGTTATCGACCCCTTCTTTGGTTCAGGAGCCACCTTAGTGGCTGCGCAAAACCTAAACCGCGAATGGCAAGGCGCCGACGTTGCCCCATCAGCCCATGAGCATGCAGCCAAGCGATTAAAGGCATAACAAGGTATCGCAACGTATTACAACGTATTACAACGTATTGCAAAGTATAAAAACGGCATAGGCGATGAAGTGTTACTGAGTTGCGCTACACCAACATTTCTAGCAGCGAATTGAGGTAACGCCTACCAAGGGGCGTGACCTGCCAATGGGTATCTGTTTCAGCAAGAAGGCCCTTTTTCACCGCAGTGGCTAAGTTGGTTGCTAGCGTTGTTTGCTCCTCAAGTTTTAAACCGGTGAAATCAGTGAAATCTTGTTTAGGGCAAGGCTCTAGCAAACGTAGGCGATTCATAAAAAACTCAAAAGGCAATTCTTCGTCTTGCACGTTATGTTGTTGATGCAAATATGGTCGAGTCAGATCCATATAACCCTTTGGGTGTTTTACCTTCACAGTACGCAATATTTGGCCTGTATCTTTCACGGTAACTTTACCGTGTGCGCCGCAGCCTATGCCTAGATAATCCCCAAAACGCCAATAATTCAGGTTGTGCCGACACTGCTGACCCGCCAAGCTGTAGCCTGATATTTCATACTGTTCATAACCTGCTGCAATGAGCATGTTGTGGCCTTGCTCTTGAATGTCCCACAG
The DNA here is from genome assembly GCA_000314955.1 of Paraglaciecola chathamensis S18K6. GTDB lineage: Bacteria > Pseudomonadota > Gammaproteobacteria > Enterobacterales > Alteromonadaceae > Paraglaciecola > Paraglaciecola chathamensis. The sequence continues at coordinate 182,892 of BAEM01000033.1, forward strand.
TATGTCGTCTTCTGGCAGAGTAGGCGGTTTAGAGTGAAACTGAGTATTGGGCTCGATGGTGAGCTGATACCAAGATAAATGTGGCGGTTGTTGGTCAATGCCTTGGCGCAAATCGAATAATGCGTCTTCAATAGACTGCTCAGGCAGGCCGTGCATTAAATCGAGATTAAAGCTATTGAGACCAGCATCACGAGCGTAACTAGCCGCATTAAGGGCCTGCTGCTCGTCATGTATGCGGCCGAGTCTTTCCAATTTTTCTTGTTGAAAACTCTGCACCCCGATAGATATCCGGTTCACACCCGCTTTAGCAAACCCCTTAAAGCGTTCGCTTTCCACTGTACCTGGGTTTGCTTCAAGGGTTATTTCGGCATCAGCTGCTAAATTCACGCGCTGGCGAACACCTGACAATAACCTGCCAATAGCCTCGGGTGAAAACAGGCTAGGGGTGCCACCACCAATAAATATACTGTGTACGGCACGATCACCAATTAGCTTGGCATCGTGGGCTAAATCATCCAATAAATGACTGACGTACTCGGCTTCGGGTAGTGTCGCTTGTTTTTGCCCATGGGAGTTAAAATCACAGTAAGGGCACTTTTGCACGCACCAAGGAATGTGAATATACAAAGACACAGGCGGTAACTGCAGTGTTTTTGATTGGCCTGCGCTAAGCGTTGCGTTTGTCTCTGTTGTGTCGCTGGCATAACGCACGTTAGTGTTCAAGTTCAGCGCTCAATTTAACCAGCAACTGTTGCAAGGCTTGGCCGCGATGACTTAAGGCATTCTTTTGCGCTTTGCTTAACTGCGCAGATGTGCACTGCTTTTGTTCTACCCAAAATATAGGATCGTAACCAAAGCCACTGTCACCGCTGCCCCCATGAGTGATCGTTCCGTGCCATTCACCTTGGCAAATAATAGGCGTTGGATCTTCACTACTACGCATATACACCAACACACATAAAAACCGAGCTTGGCGCCTAGCCGGTTCGATTTCCTGCAGTGCCCCGAGTAATTTATCAATATTGTCGCTATCGGTCGCATTGCTACCAGCATAGCGTGCCGAATATACGCCAGGGGCTCCACCTAAGGCATCAACCGCTAAACCTGAATCATCAGCGATAGCAGGTAAACCGGTAATTTTGGCTGCATGGCGCGCTTTGATGATGGCGTTTTCAACAAAGGTGGTGCCGGTTTCGGGCTCTTCAGGTACGTCGAACTCGCTCTGTGGAACAATGTTTACTGCAAGAGGAGTAAGCAGCTGACTTAATTCAGACACTTTGCCTTGGTTACCGGTGGCTAATACGATTTTACGTGTCACAGGGGCGCTCTTTGGTTTGTCTTGATTTGCGTGAATTTTACCTGTTTCGCGCCATAATTGATATTGCGCAGTGGCGCTCTTTTAGCACTCATATGTTCATTTTTAGCAAAGGTGAGTACGGCAATTACACCTTGTAGTGAAGTGGTAAATTATTTAGTCTTAATGTTGTATCTGTAAATTTACCCTCAACAAGTGCAAGGATGCTTTATGATTATCCCAGCGAAATTATTGATAGTGAGTAGCGCAAGCCTGATAGCCAGCTATGCCTTAGCTGCTAACGACACCCCCTCTCAAGCCGACGCAAATGCGCATCCTATTGCCGTGAGCGAACCCAGTACAGTGCTTTTAGAGTCTGCTAAGCTGGCAAAACCTATAAAGCGAGTTGCGGCAAACTACCCTATACGCATGGCTCGTAAAGGGGCAGAGGGCTGGGTGCAACTGAATTTTGTGGTAGGTACTGATGGTAGCGTCAACAACATAGTGGTCGTTGATTCAAGTGGCATGGAAGATTTTGAGAATGCGGCCGTCAGGGCATTAAAAAGCTGGGAATACAGCCCCACGTATGTCGATGGTAAACCAATTGAACAATGTCACAACGATATACAAATAGACTTTAGGTTAGACGGAGGACAAAGAGGGGTTAGACGCAAATTCAAGCGTAATTATCAAAGTGTGCGTGAAGCTTTAGACAGCAATGATATTGCCTTAGCACATGATTTGACTGAAAGCATGAAGGGCAAAGGCTTGCTCAATAGCATAGAATTTACCTATTATTCGTTGCTACGTGCTGACTTGGCAAAGGCGCAAAACGATGGGGTTTCAGAGCTTCAATACGTCGAGCGGATCCTAAACACTGACAAAAAAGGCGAATACGTGGGGAGCGAAGCCTATCGCTTGTTGCTAAACCGGCTGTTTGTGCTGCAACTAAAGCAGGCGCAATACCTTGACGCTTTAGATACATTTCAGCGTGTGGAAACCCAAGAAAATAACGAAGATAATATCGCTTTACTCAACCCTTACGTGACCAAAATACTCGACTTACTCGAAAGTGATCAGGTGATTTCTATTCCGGGTGAAGTTAAACAAGACGGTGATTGGTGGCACGGATTAAGCCGAAACTCTTTTAGTTTAAGCAACGTGAGCGGTACGCTTAAAACAGTAGAGTTACGTTGCCATAACAAAAGAGAATTGTACACAGCGACCACAGATAGCACATGGAACATCCCAGAAAGTTGGGGCCGCTGCAGTGTAAGAGTGGTAGGCGATACCAACAGCCAATTCACCTTACTGGAAATACCTAAACACAGTTAACAAAGCTGATTTTCGACTAGCTAAAGGGGGATATTCGCTCACGTAAATACGCCCCTGTCACCACCCACACCTAGCTGCCGCAGTACAAACGCAAATCGCACAAATCATCAAAATGATACAAATAGGCAATTTTTAGCGACTATCTCGCCTGCTAAGTAAGTACCTTGAATATTATAATGCATCACATGATGCAGTGTTTATATTGCACACACCGACATCTTCGGTCACACACCTATGCTCAAAGTAGAGCGTGACCGCTTAAACAAATATTCAAAGGTACATTATGACGACGAACAATCAATTTGGCCCTGACGGCTGGACACCAGCGATGCTCGATTCACTTGAGGGTAAGACCTTTCTTATTACTGGCGCTAATACTGGCGCTGGGTTTGAGGCTTCGCGCATTTTGCTCTCTAAAGGGGCGAATGTGGTGATGTTGAACCGTAACTCTAATAAATCAGAAATGGCGATAAACAAGTTAAAAAATGAATTTGGTCAAACAACCAAGGCGAGTTATATCCGTATGGATTTGGCAGATCTTGCATCCATACGCCAAGCCGCAAATGAGGTTTTAGCGAAGGTAGCGAAAATTGATGCGCTTATCTGTAATGGGGCCATTGCCCAAATCGCTACTCAGCAGCATACAATCGATGGCTTTGAAAGCCAGCTTGGGGTGAATCACTACGGTCATTTCTTACTCTGTGGGCTGCTTTTTGCAAGAATTGAAGCATCGCAAGGAAGGATTGTCGTGGTAGCCAGTGAAGGTCACAAAATGGGCTTAAGAACTATTCAGTTTGACGATATGAATTGGGATAAAAACTATCATCCAAATAAGGTCTATAGCCAAAGTAAACTTGCCCAAATGATGTTTGCGTATGAGTTACAAGACAGGATCAAAGCAGCTGGTAAGGGGGTAAAGGTGTACGTGTGTCATCCTGGGGCATCAAACACCTCCCTTATCAGAGACAGTGCAAGTTTTATGACCCGAATATCTTGGTCGTTCATGGTCAAGATAGGCCTTGCTCAAACGGCTGAAAAAGGCGCCTACCCAGAGGTGATGTGTGCCACTCAAGGGAGCTTGAAAGAACGTGCTTATTATGGCCCTACCGGGCTCATGAACTTCGGTGGACCGGTAGGTGAGGGAAAGCTTGAGTCTTTTGTTCTAGACAAAGCCGTGTTAACGAAGTTGTGGGCTATTTCTGAGAAAGAAACAGCCTTTAATTGGTCAATTTAGCCCAGCTAGTACCAGCTCATGTGTAGGCAACAATAATGAAAACAGTCATTTTAGCGATAGGAATTTTTATGTTCACACCAGTACTCTCAACAGCCAGCAACAACGGTAATGAGCTGAATGTTGCACAACCGGCTACACACGTTACGAATGGCGTAGCGAAAGGTACTCGTATGGGCGTAGCTAAATGCTCTGGTCTGGACGCAGACCAAGAGGTTGTGCAAGACAGTCAAGGAAACACCTATCAAACAGTGCAAATTGGCGGGCAAATTTGGCTCGCTGAAAATCTAAGGACGACGACCTTTCAAGATGGAACGACAGTGAATACGGGGTTTATTCCTGATGATGATGAAAAGAACCTTTTACCCTATGGCAGGCTATATGATTGGCATGACGTGGTTGATGAGCGAAATATTTGCCCACCAGGATGGCGTGTCGCCTCAGACAATGATTGGAAAGCGCTGGAGCGCACCATTGGCATCGCTGAACCGGAGGTAAACAAAGAAGGCTGGAGAGGACAAAACGACATTGCCATTACGCTTAAAGCTCACCAGCCAAACACAGTGTTTAAAGAGTTTGATCAGGCTCAGGTCAATAAGTATCAATTTTCTGCGCGCCCTGCTGGGGTAAAGCTCGCTAACTGGTATCTCACTCAAGGTATGTATAGCGAATTTTGGACCAGCAGCAGCGCAGCGAAAAAAGAAGCTTACGCGAGAACCTTAGCTTATTCGTGGTGGAATTCACATAAAGGGGAAATTCGCCGAACAACCCTTAAAAAGAGTTATATGTTGTCGGTTCGATGTGTAAAAAACTAGCTAAAAAAGGAACAGCTACAATCGTGAAGGGCATGATTTTATGTGCCGTTTTACACCTAATGGGATGCGCTAACTCAAAGACAGACGTTCTAATATATGAACCAGATGATGAGCTAGTTGTGCTTGCTCATGGCTTGGGAAGAAGTGGCTGGGCAATGTGGCGCTTAGCTCAGCGATTGGAAGACGCTCAGTATAAAGTGTGCCGGTTAGACTACGCCACCTTTGGCGTTAGTGTTGCTGACGCGCTAGCCGAAACACGTAAACAGATTGATGATTGCACAGCGCAAGCGCCTAAGGTGCATTTTGTCGGGCACTCCCTGGGCGGCTTGGTCATTCGTGCTTATTTACAAAATAACCAACAAAACCTGAAAAAAGCGCGAATGGGTCAGGTTGTACTTATTGGCACCCCCAATAAAGGCAGTGAATTAGCTGACTATTTAAGTGATTCGTGGTTAATGAACGCGGCAGGGGGAATAACACGGGCATTGGTTACAGGGGATAACAGCTTAGGTAACAAGCTAGATGCCTTAGATGTAAATTCAGGCCTGAAGTTAGGTGTGATTGCAGGTACAAAACCGTTGGCGCTTACCAGTGCGCGATTTAATGGGCCAAATGACGGTTTGGTCTCGGTCGCATCAGCAAGGCTAAGCAACATGAGTGATTTTATTGCAATTGAGGTGAGTCATTCTCAAATGCGCTATAACGCAGAAGTGGCAGAGCAAACGGTACGCTTTTTACAAACAGCTCATTTCAAGCATGAGTGATACCCATTTCATTAATTAAAGGATTTGGTATAAATGCATCTCATAAAAAGCCCCAGACATTGCAATGTCTGGGGGCTTTTTAAGGTTGTAGGTTTCACCAACAAATTATTGGCTCGTTGCTACCAAGCTAAATACAGCGCTTAAAGGGAAGGGCTAACTGCGATTCTTTTTCTTTTTGGCTTTTTTCTTTAACGGGATCCCGGCGGCTTTTTTCGCACGCTTGCTGATCTTTCTTTTGGCTGGTGGCTTCGCTTCTTTGTTTTTCGGGCGTAGTTCGTCTATCACTCGGCGCTTAAGGGGCTGCTCGGTGTAACGTTCGATTTTCGGTACTATGGCAATGTCATGCGCTTCTACCAAGGAGATAGCGGTGCCCTTATTGCCTGCGCGGCCTGTACGGCCGATACGATGCACATAAACATCTGCGGTGCGCGGCATATCATAGTTAATGACATGGCTGATGTTTTCAACATCAATACCCCGCGCGGCGACATCGGTGGCAATTAATATTTTGACTTCACCAGAGCGGAATTTGGCCATCGACAAATTACGTTTGTCTTGGGGCATTTCACCTTGTAGCCAGCACACCGTAAAACCGTCACGCTCAAGAATTTGCTTTAACTCGTTTAAGCGGTCACGGGTTTTTACAAACACCACGGCAGATTCTACTTGATGGGTAAGAATGTGCTTTAACAAAGCATATTTATGTTTTGCATCGTCGGCCAGATGCAACCATTGGTGAATCTTTCCTTGTTCTTTGCGACTTGAAGCGGCTTCTAATTCTACTGGATCGTTGAGTATGTCTTTGGCAAAACGACTAATGCCGGCACCCTCTAAGGTAGCAGAGAACAACATGCTTTGTTTACGCCAGCGAGCTTCTGCTGAAATTTGATTGACGATGGATGAGAACCCCATATCTAGCATGCGGTCAGCTTCATCTAAGATCAGGCATTCAATATCGCGACAATCAAAGCTTTCTTGTTCTATGTGTTCAAACAAACGACCTGGTGTGGCAACTAATATATCGAGGTTTTTTTCAAGCGTGTCTTTGTCGGTACCGTAGTTAATGCCACCTGTTATAACGCCGCATACTATGTCTGTGTAGCGACTTAACTCAAGCGCTTGGTTGTACACCTGCTGGGCAAGCTCTCGGGTCGGCGTTAAAATCAAAATACGCGTTGAGCCCGGGTGACGGCGCGGGTAGTCGAGTAAAAATTGGCATACAGGCAATAGAAACGCAGCGGTTTTGCCGGTGCCCGTTGGGGCGGACGCGAGTATGTCTTTGCCTTCCATCGCCGCAGGAATAACCAACTGTTGAATACTGGTAGGTTCGCTGTAGCCTAAATCGGCGACTGCGCGGCAAAGTTCATCATCTAATTCTAATTGCTCAAACATGGCGTATATATGCTTCTTAACGTTGTACTTAATATTAAGGAGACCAGAAGTGTGTTCAGCCCCCGAGAATTTGTGCTAACTGCCTAACTAGTTGCTAGGGTAGCGCTGTTGTAACCCTTGATAAACCTGATCGCTGTAATCGGGCAGGGCTATATCTAGGGCGTTTAATACCTCGACTAGGTGCTCGTTGTCTTCACGGCCGTTCCATAGCTTTAAATAGGAACCTTCTTTGTAGCCGTTATCTTGACGGAAGAAGTTTAGAACATTTTTGCCCACATATTGACGATAAAGCTCGTCGGCGTTCATCTCTGCCTGCTCAACAATTTTGATAAACAAAGGTACGTCAAAACGATTGGCGGCGCACAAACCTGCCATGAGTTGTAAATTATCGAGTATATCTAAGCGAGTGAAATCATAGTCTTTGCCATCAAAGGTGACACTGCTTGTATTTGATGCAAGCTGCTGGGCAATCGTGCTAGAGGATTGCTCTATGTCGCCTTCAAACTGAATGATGATTGACGATAACGCAAAATGCCAAATATCGACTAATTCCATCTGCAATTGAGGTAAGTCTTTATGTTGGGCTTTCCACCACTTCCACCCATGGTGCTCAATGCCTTCAACCGATTCAATCATAGCGGCGCGTAAATACGCATAGTTTGCGCTAAGCCATTGAGGGTTTACTTTACGGTTCATGCCGTCTTGCAGTGTTAGCATGGTGTTTAATTGAGTGGTGGATAACATGGTAAGCCTTGTGTGTTCTGTTTATCGTTTGAGTGCTACAAAAGCGGCTGACTATTATGCCACGTTTGCAGCAATAGCATGAATGCGTTTTTGCCTCAGTTGCTGTTTTATTTCTGCACCCTTGTAACCAGCCTGCACTATTTCTTGTACGTTTACCTCTTTGGCGACCAAATATGCCTGCCAAATGTAATCTGCATTAGGGTAATCGCGTTCTTCAAAACCGGTTCTGCCTTTGGCATCGGCGGTGCAGGCTAATAGTAAATCGGCAAAGCGTTCTGGTTTACGCCACACGTCGCACTTATCGAGAAAATCGTTAATGGTCGCCGGCTTTAGCTTAAAGGCATGATGCACATGACTATGGAACTCACTCGTTAATAGGGCTAAATCACGACAATCGTTGGGTACTTTTACTCTTTCGCAAAGCGTGTTTATGGGCGCAAGGCCAAGTTTTTCGTGGCCTTTATGAGACGGCCATAACGCCGGATCTGTTAGGCCCTTACCTAAATCGTGGACGAGGGCGGCAAATCTTACGCTGAGTTTATTTGAAACGCGCACTGACTGCTCAAGTACCATCATGCTGTGAACACCTGTGTCTATTTCTGGATGCCATTTTGCTGGGTTAGGAATGCCCCATAAGCAATCCAGTTCAGGAAACCACACCTTAAGCGCACCGCATTCTCGCAGGGTTTCAAAATACACTTGAGGGGTGTCTTCTAGTAGGCTATTTGCTGTTTCGACCCACACACGCTCGGCACTTAAATGACTAAGCTCGCCTGATCGCGTGATGTTAGCCATGAGGGCTTTGGTTTCATCTGCAATAGTAAAGCCGTAACTGGCGTAGCGGGCAGCAAAGCGTGCCACGCGCAATACGCGTAGTGGGTCTTCTTCAAAGGCATCAGACACATGGCGCAATACGCGGTTTTTCAGGTCTTGTTGACCGTTGAAAGGGTCGATAATGGCACCCTTATCGTCCATCGCCATGGCGTTTACGGTTAGGTCTCGGCGCAGTAAATCTTGTTCAAGAGTAACGCTGGTGGAAGTATCGCATTCAAAGCCTGCATAGCCTTGGCCTGTCTTACGTTCAGTGCGGGCCAACGCATACTCTTGCTGGGTTTTGGGATGTAAAAATACGGGGAAGTCTTTGCCCACTTGTTGATAGCCTTGTGCCAGCATGTCTGCTTCGCTGGCTCCAACGACGACCCAATCTTGGTCTTTTACTGGCCGCTCAAGCAGTTTGTCGCGTACGGCCCCACCTACTAAATATACTTGCATATACACCTTAAATATTAGAATCAGCCTATTATGCCTGATTAACGTGGCGAGCAAAAATGACGAATAAGCATAAAAGTACTGAGAGATTGTACTTACTCGTAATGAAAGGCCTGTAAGCGTACAGCATGGGTAAGAATCACCCGCCCGAAATTCTGTCGACATTCAATATCTCTTACCTTTGACAAGTTTGCATGAAGTCGTTAGTTTATCTTTCGCTTTTCCTCAATCGGCCACTAGAACCGCAGCTATGTATCTTAATTATTTCGGACTTTCAGATAATCCGTTCTCCATCGCGCCTAATCCTGCTTACTTATACATGAGCCCAAGACACAAAGAAGCGCTTGCCCATTTGACCTTCGGTTTAAGGGAAAGTGGTGGTTTTGTGATGTTAACGGGAGAAGTAGGGACAGGTAAAACCACTGTGTCTCGCAAGTTATTACAGCAGTTGCCCGACAATACTCAAGTAGCCATGGTATTGAACCCGACCTTATCTGCGATTGAACTGCTTGCCACAATTTGTGATGAGCTGGGAATTGATTATCAATATGAGCGAGCGAGTCTTAAATACTTTACCGATTTGATCCTCAACAAGTTGGTAAGTAATCACAACAGCGGTTTGAATACTATTTTAATTGTGGATGAAGCTCAGCATTTATTACCCGAAGTATTGGAGCAACTCCGTTTATTGACAAACCTCGAAACGAACCGTGAAAAGTTACTCAAAGTGGTGTTAATTGGCCAACCTGAACTGCAGCAATTGTTGAAACGAAATGAATTACGTCAATTAGCTCAGCGCATCACTGCGCGCTATCACTTGTTACCGCTTACCTCTAGTGAAGTAAAAGCCTACATTCATCATCGTTTAGGCGTAGCAAGTGGCGATAGCAGTGTTTTCAGTGCAGGGGCCCTAGGCGCTGTTTACCAAGTAACAGGCGGGATCCCAAGAGTGATTAATTTGCTTTGTGACCGCGCACTAACCCTTACTTTCACAAAACAAGCGCCTGTGGTGCATACCCACATTTTTTATGCCGCCGCTGAGCAAATTTTAGGGGCAGACGTGGTGGCCCAGCGCCGAGGAAAGCAGCGTAAGATACTGCTCGTTGGCTTATTTGCAGTGGCGTTTGGCCTAGGCTTTTTTGGAGGCAGTTGGTATGGATAATTTACTCAATATCGACGCATTAACGCCTGGCATGGTGATAGTGAAGATCACTCAGCAAAATGGACCGATTAAAATTCGTAAGTCTGGCTTGGTAACAAGCGTGGAGATGGTCACCGGGTTAGCTGAAATGGGTGTTCAACAGGTGGAAATTGATCCAGCGCAAACCGTTGAAATTGAACGCCCGAAAATTCAAAAGTCACAAACCCAAGAATTGTTAGAAAGTGATCGCGTTGGCGCCCATGGTGCAGATGCAGCGGTTTCTGATCAGTTTAATCGCAGTTTATTCTTACCCTCGGTACAAGCATTGCCATCACGTTGGCAATACTACACAACACCCATAGTACAAGGTTTACTGGTGGTGTTATTGGGTTTTGCACTGGGCTGGGGCGCAGCCCTAGCGCCGACGTTATTGGCAAAGTTAAACACGCCTGCGCCTCAAGCGAGTCTTCCTGTCGCTTTACCAGACGCCGCAGATACAGGTGAAGAAAAACACAAACAAAAAGAAAAAGTAATCGCCAACAAAGCGCCAAAAACTCAAACTAATACAACAACCCCAGAGGTTGCTCAGGAGGCTTTTAACCATCAATCTGCAAGCCAAGCGCAGCAAGAAGAACCTGCTTTGAGTGCTGCGGTGAATGATTCTGGAAATGTTAAAAGTAATGCGCCTCAAATCGCGGCCACGACTGAACCTAATGTTGCAGGCGAGCCAGAGCCAAGAATATCCGCTGATTTATTGAAACGCTTTGAAAAAGCGATTACCGAATTAGACAAAGAACCTGCGCAACCGTTTGAAACAACGCAAACCAAAAGCGAAGATACACCGCGTATCGATCAGCTGCCGGCTTGGGTGTTAACTCAACTGCCGCCGATGGTATTTTCAACCCATATGTATGCGTCTTCAGCACAAGATAGGTGGGTTAAAGTGAATGGAAAAAGCCTACATGAAGGGGACATCATCGCCGAAAAAGTGCGTATAGTGCATATTGAGCCGCAGAACGTGATCCTAAATTATCAAGGGCAAACGTTTAGTATGTCGGCGTTAAGTGAGTGGTAAGTGCATAAGAGCGCCGACCACCACGTAAAAAGTATGATTACATAGTAAAACCAGTTTTTACTATGCATAATGCCTGCTATACCCAGAGTTTTCCTTCCACAACTATGGATATTGCACAGATATGCTTGCCAAGGATTCGCACTACATCTTAGTTTTGCTGGTGGCCGTTTTTTTTGCCGGATTTAGCAGTGTTATTAACGCTAATACGCTAAACAGTGATGACCTAAACAATTCGTTCGCTGTGGGCGAACCTCTCGCTGTGCATGATCCTCACGCTGAGCGCGATCCTCTCGCTGTGGGCGATCCTCTCGCTGTGGGCACTTCTCTCGCAGTTCGCAATGCGCGCGTTATTGTTTCTGATGAAACAGATCCCATACCCAGCCCACTCACTGCAACCGACACTCGCATTCGACTTGCGACTGGGCAAGGCTATTACCCTTTTGTGTCTGCAAGCTTACCTCAAGGTGGCTGGTCTCAAGCTTTGATAACTCAAACGTTTCATCAAATGGGCTATGAAGTGGATATTCATATTCTGCCCTGGAGCCGCGGCAAAATGTGGACTGATGAACACAGGTTTCTAGGCACATTTCCTTATGTAAGATCCCCTAAGCGAGAGCAAGAATATTACTTCTCCGTACCAATTAATTATATACCTGTGCGTTTTTACGTAAGCAGGGCATCCAACATTACTGATATACAAGAGTTATCGGGGAAACGTTTGTGTCTTCCCTACGGGTATTCTGACGAGTTCGCTTCAGGGGGCATAGTTGACCGTTTAAATCTCAAAATTAATCGAGTGGTCGACGGGGCAGGTTGTATAGGGCATGTACAGCGAGGATGGAGTGACGCCGGACTGACCAATAGTTATGTGTCATTGAATGAAGTAACCAACACGCGCCTCATCGACGATAAGCTATTAGTGTTGCCTACTGAGGTTGAGCAGGTATCTGTGCATTTCATTATTTCAAAGTCGTACCCAAATGGGCGCGAATGGATGGATAACTTTAATCAAGCGTTTCAACAACTAAGCAAAGATGGCACTAAGGCCAAGATCGATCATATTTTTAGCCAAATCATCGACTCACCCTAGCCATGACCTGCTCATAGGTGAGCAAATCAAACAACACTTAAACTTGTTGAAAACGTTTTCTTTGAGTTTTGCTGATGCAGCTAACCTACTAATGCAAACTCAATCACTTCAATAACGTTTACATTAAGATAATCACTGCACAATAAACCGCGCTTATGTTGCTGAAATCCGGCAGGTAAAACACCGCGCGACTAACGCAGCGCTGCAGGGGATAGTGAAAAAGCTGATAGTTGTCTTCACCGCTTTAGCGTTGAAGTTCAAGTATGTTCAGGCCGTTTATTCACCCGTCGTCACCCACGTGTATGTATTCGTTTTCAATCGTTTCAATGATTTTCATGCTTATTAAACGCCAGAACGATGGGATAACGACACATTTTTTAAAAGAATAAGGATTATTTTAGGAAATGAGAGGCGTTTTATGCATAACCCAAAGGGTCACCTAATTGGGTTGGCGTATATCTGCTTGTTTCTTTCATGCTGTTTTTTTCATTTAAATTTAACATATTGCGTTTTTATATTGATTATTTTTCGTATATTTAATTAATGTAAATGTCCATGCAGGCCCTTTCTATTAAGGCTTTTTGTAAGTTTATTATATTTGTCGCGCCGATTTTGTCATATAGAAGACCGATTTTGTGATACCTACCAAAACACTTATTGCATTAATGTATTTATAACATTTCATTATCTTGTTGTTGCAAGTCAGGATCAGGTTGCTCAGCAAAAGTAAAAATGTTGACGAATTGTTAAAATAAAATTAGCATGATGAAAACGTTTACATTGAGAGCTCTATTGCTCTTAGCTTAACGTACGAATCGCATACCGAGAACGCTACGCACTACCCACTGCAAGTTATGCATGACCGTGCAATGTATTTAAGTGATGCGTTTCTTCGTCATAGTGAAAATGAGTGAGCTAGTTCGAATTTTGGCATAGCTCAATACTTGGATCGTTATTACACGACATTCAAGTATCTCGACTAATAGAAACACAAAGGACGCACAAATATGAACACATACGCGAAATTTAATAAGTCTTTGCTGACCAAAAGTATTTCAATACTTTTAGGTAGTGCTGTACTGGCTCCTGTGGCCGCCATTGCTCAAGAGAGCGAAAGTGACCTAGAAGTGATTCAGGTTCGAGGCATGCGCTCAAGTATCCAAGAATCAATGGGAATAAAGCGTGATTCAGCTGGGGTAGTCGATGCTATTTCTGCAGAAGATATTGGTAAGTTTCCTGATACAAACTTAGCGGAATCTTTGCAGCGTATAACCGGGATTTCTATTAGTCGTAGCAATGGCGAGGGCAGCCAGATTACAGCGCGTGGCTTTGGCCCTGATTTTAATATGGTGACGCTAAATGGTCGCGCTATGCCTGGTGCGGCAATACCTGGCGGTGGCGGTACCCCTAACTCTCGTGCGTTCGATTTTGCCAACTTGGCCTCTGAAAGTGTTCGCGGCGTTGAAGTATACAAAACCGGTCGTGCGAGCATCGCTACAGGCGGCATCGGTGCAACAGTCAATATTAAAACCGCACGGCCGCTAGATGCCTTAGAAAGCGGCTTTACCGGCTCAGTTGGCGCAAAAGCGTTAATGGATACCACCAATCGTGTGGGAGATGACGTGACCCCAGAGGTTTCAGGATTCTTTAATTTTGTAGATGACGACGGTATTTTCGGTGTGTCTTTATCTGCCAGTGTGCAAGAGCGTGATAGCTCTGCTGTCGGAGCTTTTGTAAACGAATGGCGGGTGAACCCCTATGAAGGTTCAATTCCGCAAACGCCTAATCAAACTGATCCCAATTTACCTGGTTTTAACGGCCCAGCCGTTGTCGTCAATAATGGTCCTGCAGACGGACAATTGTTTGCCATCCCAGCTGATTTACGTTACTCAATTGCTGATCGTGAACGTAAACGTACTAATGCGCAGTTAACGTTCCAGTACGCGCCAACCGAAGATTTAACCGCTACCTTAGACTACACCTATTCGAAACAGGACTTGTACGAAGCCAGAGCAGAACAGTCGATATGGATGGACGACGGGTATTTCTCAGAGCTAACCTTTGATGATGAAGTGGTCAAAACCCCGATATTAATTGAACAAGAGCGCCGTGATTTACTGCCAAGAGATTTAGGCTTGGCGCTTCAAGAACTGAACCAAGTCAATGAAAATAAATCAGTGGGCTTTAATGTTGAGTACCATGTAAACGATAGTTTGGTGATGTTTTTTGACGTGCATGATTCATCGGCTGAAGGTCGCCCTGACGCGCCTTATGGCACCTGGACCAACCTAGGGTTAGGCGCAAACGTAAACCGTGGGCAAGGTGCTGATTTTTCAGGTGAGTTCCCAATCATGACGGTGGACTTTGATGATGTGGCTCGTGACAACCTAAACGGCAACGGCGTACTTGACCAAGACGACGTAGGTACGGCTATTCTTGATATGAACTTTAACTCTCAGCGCACTGATATTACCCAGTTCCGCGTAGACGGTGAGTATTCGTTTGATGATGGTGGTATTAACTTTGGTGTTGAATCACGCTCCATGGAAAGTACTTCTCTGCAATCATTGACGCGCCGCACCATGGGTAACTGGGGAATTGAAAACCCAGGTGAATTACCTGCAGATTACTTAACGCCATTTAGTTTTGCCGATGAGTTCGAAGACTACAACACCAATGGCATTTTCAGCCAAGGCTTTACGGGTGATTTGGCGCAAATTGGTGAGTTCGCGGCCCAAGAGTATGGTTTTGCATTTGAAGCGGACAACCCGTTTGCCACAAACCGTACAATCGAAGAAGATATTTTTGCTGCTTACGTTGAATTTGAATTAGACGGTGAACTAGGTGGTCGCCCGTATAACATTCTTGCTGGTGTGCGCTATGAAAGCACAGACTCTACCTCTGTTGCTAATATCAGCTTACCGAATGCGATTGCTTGGGAAGGCAATAACGACTTCAATGTGCGCTTTGGTTCAGACACCCAAGATGTTGCGGTGGAATCAGATTATGACCACGTTCTACCTAGCATCGATTTTGATATAGAAGTGATGGATGGGCTCAAAGCACGCTTGTCGTACAGTAAAACCATTGCTCGTCCTACTTATAACAACTTGAGCGCAGCAGCATCGGTAGGCACGCCAAGTGGCCCAACACTGATTACTCAAGGTGCGACAGCAACGGCAAGTTCAGGTAACCCTTCACTGGTACCGCTAGAGTCCGATAACGTTGATTTGTCGGTTGAGTACTATTTCGAAGATACGAGCTACGTGTCATTAGGCTTCTATGATAAGCGAGTGAAAAACTTTATTGGTAATGAGCAAGTCGAAGAAAGCGTGTTCGGTTTACGTGATGCCACAGCGGGCCCCAGAGCAGAAGCGGCAGCAGCTGAGCTTGAGCGTATAGGCCAGCCACTTACAGACACTAATTTGTTTAACATGGTAGTCGCCATGGAAAACAACATTGCGTATGACTCATTGACCATTGAACAATTTGAAGCTCAGTATGATGTGCTGCCGAATGAAGATGATCCATTATTGACCTTCATTAATGCTAAGCCAGTAAATAACAAGAGTGCAAATATTTACGGCTTTGAAATAGCTGCTCAGCATTTCTTTGGTGACACAGGTTTTGGTGTGCAAGCTAACTACACCACTGTTAACGGTGATGTGAGCTACGACATCACAGCTGACCCGTCTGTTACTCAATTTGCATTGGTTGGGTTAAGCGATACCGCTAACTTAGTAGCCATGTATGAAAAAGACGGTTGGCAAGGGCGTATTGCATATAACTGGCGTGACAAATTCTTAGATACGACTAGCCAATACGTTAATGAGCCTGGTTTTACTGAGTCTTATTCGCAAATTGATTTTAACGTGTCATATCAAGTGAATGATGACTTATCGGTTTTCTTAGAAGGAATAAACATAACCGAAGAGAACAGTCGCCGTCATGGGCGTACTTCAGCCCAACTATGGAACTTAGAGCAACTTGGTGCACGCTACGCGCTGGGTGCCCGTTATACCTTCTAATATGAGTAAAGTGTGTGTGCCTGTAGGTCCGCCGATTTAATCGGCATTTAAAGCCGCGATATCTCGCGGCTTATTTTTTGGTTATATTAGGTGAATATACAGAGTTCGAATATGTGTGCAGAGGTCATTCTTGAACAGTGAAAAAGTAAAAAATGTGGTCATCGCTGGCGGAGGCACAGCCGGTTGGATGGCGGCCGCTTCTTTGTCGAAGTTGTTGGGGAAAAGCCTGAACATTACGTTGGTTGAGTCAGACGAAATTGGCACTGTGGGCGTTGGCGAAGCGACTATCCCGCCGATTCGTACACTACATAAGTTACTCAATATTGATGAACAAGCGTTTATGCGAGCGACAAATAGCACGTTCAAACTAGGTATCGAGTTTAGCCACTGGGGACAGAAAAGCGACAGCTACATCCATTCTTTTGGCGTAACAGGTAAAGAGTGTTGGGCAGGGGAGTTTCACCATTTTTGGCTACGTGGGAAAGAATTAGGGATCAATGTACCGTTCGGTGATTATTGCTATGAGCTGCAAGCATCTAAGCAAGGCAAATTTGCCTTCTCGGCTAATTCTCCCATGAACTTCGCATACCATTTAGATGCCACACTTTATGCTCAATTTCTAAGAGATTTTTGTGCTGATGTGGTAACGCGTATTGAAGGCAAAATAGCGACAGTCAATAAGCATACAAACAATGGTTTTATTCGCTCATTAACCCTCGAGTCAGGTCAAGAGGTAGAGGGGGATTTTTTCATTGATTGCACCGGTTTTAAAGGCTTGTTAATAGAAGGAGCCTTACATACTGGCTATGAAGATTGGTCACACTGGTTACCTTGCGATAGCGCAGTTGCGGTACAAACTCAATCTACTTCAGACCCACTTCCCTATACCCGTGCAACAGCGCATGATTTTGGATGGCAGTGGCGTATCCCTCTGCAAAATCGTGTCGGAAATGGCATGGTATTTTGTAGTCGTTATGCCAGTGACGAACAGGCTAAACAAGCACTGTTAGCCAATTTAGAAGGCGATCCTATTACCGAGCCAAGAGTCATTAAATTTAAAACAGGTCGCAGGCGTAAAGGCTGGAATAAAAATTGTGTAGCGCTAGGGCTTGCCAGTGGTTTTGTTGAGCCTTTAGAGTCCACCAGTATTCACTTGATCATGACCGGGATCGTCCGACTAATGCGTTTATTTCCTTTTGATGGTGTGCGCCAGTCAGGCATTGATGAATACAATGAAAAGCTAACCAGTGAATTGCATAGCATTCGTGATTTTATTGTACTGCATTACAAAGTCACTCAGCGTGATGATTCTGATTTTTGGCGGCATTGCCAAAGTATGGAAGTACCAGACACTCTTGCTCATAAAATACATTTGTTTAAGGAAACCGGCAGGGTGTTTTTAGATGACGGTGATATTTTCCGCGTAGATTCTTGGACTCAAGTTATGTTAGGTCAAGGCCTTGAACCTAAGCAGTATCATAGGATTGTCAACGAAATGAGTGAAGAGGAACTTACGCGCTTTTTAGCCGGATTACGCAGTGCTATTGAACAGCGTGTCAATCAGTTGCCCAGCCACCAACAATTTATAACGCGCTATTGCAACGCGTCAGCATAAGCAGCAATGTTTCACAATAAATATTGTTGCATAGCTAAATTGTTGCGTAGCTAAAATAAAACGAAAATTTAAAGAGCAGAAAACATAAGGCATTTGTTGCATGACAATCACCCACTTGCGTTAGTATTGAGTGATAGCATGCATCTCGTTAGGGAGTGCAATTCGTTTTATATTTAGGTTTTAACATTGATTCTAATATTGGTAGTTACGAATGAGTCATCGCAGTATTAAAAATATCCTCGTTGTCGGTGGTGGAAGTGCAGGTTGGTTAACTGCCGGCATCATTGCCGCAGAGCATCAGTGCAACAAGCAAAATAGCAAGATAAAGGTAACCCTAGTCGAATCTCCTGAGGTGAATATAGTTGGCGTTGGCGAGGGCACGTGGCCGTCAATGCGCAATTCCCTTCAGCGAATGGGCCTTAGCGAAACAGATTTCATTCGACATTGCGGCGCAGCCTTTAAACAAGGCTCAAAATTTGTTGGCTGGAAAAACGGCGCTGACAATGACTTTTACTATCATCCATTTGTGATCCCCAATGGCTACGGTCAAGCGAATCAATACAGTGCTTGGAAAACACACGGCCAAGGGCACGCTTTTGCAGATGTGGTTTGTGCTCAAAGTCAGATTTGCCAAGCGGGCTTAGCGCCTAAGCAAAATGCTACCCCCGAATATGCCGGAGTACTTAATTATGGCTATCATTTAGATGCGGGTAAGTTTAGCCAAATGTTGCAGCAGCATTGTGTGCAGAATCTTGGGGTAACTTATATTCAAGATCACGTCGAAGGCGTGGTGAGTCACGACAATGGCGATATTAAAGCATTGCAAACTCGCGCCAATGGCGAGCTTAACGCAGACTTGTTTGTTGACTGTTCTGGTGCACGCTCGCTATTACTGGGGCAACATTTTAATGTGCCATTTATCGACAAAAAATCAGTATTGTTTAACGACAGTGCCATGGCTTTACACGTGCCTTATTCCACGCCCGATGAACCCATAGCTTCGGCAACAATTTCCACAGCGCAAGAGGCCGGCTGGGTGTGGGATATAGGCCTACAGGACCGACGCGGCGTGGGGTATACCTATTCCTGCAAGCACACAGACGATCAACAAGCTCTGCGCACGCTTAAAGCTTACGTCGCCCAATCTGTTGGTGGCGAAGTCGCTGACTCTCTCAGTGCTCGTAAGATTAGTTTCGAGCCTGGGCATCGCAGCCACTTTTGGCATAAAAACTGTGTAGCAGTAGGTTTGTCAGCAGGGTTTTTAGAGCCATTAGAAGCTTCGGCATTAGCGTTAGTAGAGTTGTCAGCCACCGCCATTGCTGAAAACCTACCGGTGACAGCACAGCATATGCAAATCACCCGTGATAATTTTAATCGTCGTTTTCTTTTACATTGGGAAAATATCGTCGAGTTTTTAAAATTACACTATGTGTTAAGCGAGCGAACCGAGCCCTACTGGCAACAAATGCGGGCACCTGACTCTGTATCCCCTAGGCTGAATGATTTACTCACTCAGTGGCGGTATCAACCACCTAATCGCAGTGATTTCGTGCAAAATGAAATCATGTTCCCCTCGGCAAGTTATCAATACGTGTTGTATGGCATGGGGTTTGAAACCTTGAATGATGTGTCTTCCAGAGAGTTTGATGCGCCGCAAAGCGCCATTAAGCACCTGCAAGAGAACCAGCAGCGACTGCACAAATTAATGGGCGGATTGAAAAGCAATCGTCAATTGCTTAAGCACGTTGTGCAATATGGCTTTCAAAAAGTGTAGCTACCTTTAGAGAGTAACTAGTCCTAGAGTGCAACTAATCCTAGAGTGTAACTAGCCATTAAACCTTGCCTAAAGTCACTGATGACTAACCTAAGGGCAGGGCAGTCGTAACTTGGGTTTCACGAGCTTAATGACATGGCTTATCACAGTGCCTGCGCAAAGCGCCGGTCACTGCTATCTTTTTTTCCTACTATTTGGCCAGCTATTGCATCATTTTAGAGAGCGAATTTAAAAATGTATAAAGGTGTTGAAAACGTTTTCATTTGCATTTAAGTTAGGCATTACTGAATACATTAGGCGTGGCTTCGTGTTCGTAATGACCTTTCACTTTCGCGCTGATGATGTTCGCTACACGTCACTTGCCTAACTATGATGTGCGCAGCTAAAGCGGCTGACGAGAAGCCAAGCGATACTGGAAAAGGAATAACAACAATGCACCAATCTAATCAGCACCTTGAACTCATGAAGCCTACCCAATGAATAAACTACCACTGTATGAAAAAGTGGGGTATGCCATGGGGGACGCTGCGGCTAATTTAGTCTGGCGCGGGGCATTAGCCTACCTTGCTGTTTTTTACACGGATACTTTTGGATTAGCCGCCTCGGCCGCCGCTATTTTATTTTTGGTCGTCCGCCTTACCGATGGTATGACTGACATCATCATGGGCATGATAGCGGATCGCACTCAAACGTCCTGGGGTAAGTTTCGCCCATGGATTTTGTGGTCTACTCCCTTTCTAGGCGCTTTCATGGTGCTGTGTTTCACCACCCCAAATTTAAGCGACACGGGAAAGTTGCTGTATGCCTATTTAACCTATATCGGCTTAACGCTGGCCTATACCGTCAACAACGTGCCTTATTCAGCCCTTATGGGGGTCATGACCGATGATGATAAAGAGCGTACTAGTTTATCAGGGTTTCGCTTTGCCGGTGCCTTTGTAGGGGGACTGTTCGTTATGGGCTTTTTGCCCGCGTTGGTGGCGCTTTTTGGGGATGGTAACGATGCCAAGGGGTATCAGTACACCATGTATGTGTTCGCCGGATTATTGATGGCACTTATGGTCACCTCAGTGGCCACCACGAAAGAACGCGTTGTTCCTATAGTGCAAACTCGCAATAGCCTGCGTAGTGAGCTTTGGGATCTCACCAAGCAATCTCCCTTTGTGCTGCTTCCGCTGCTTTCAATGACCTTGTTCTTTTATTACCGCAACGTCATTAGTGGGCTTTTCTTTGTTTTGGTTTTCGCGGTCGCAACATGGTTCGTACGTCGAATGTTGAATCGTCCCCAAGGAGATAAATCAGGTACGCAGCTAGACATGCTTGATTTACTGACCAATAAACCTTGGTTGATTTTGTTAGGAATGGGCTTTCTTACCATGATGTACAACGGGATTAAGTACAGTGTTATCGCCTATTACTTTAAATACTTTGTGGGCGATGAATTACTCACAGGGCAGTATTTTATTGCTTTGCTAGTGGTGTCGATATTAGGGGCACTGTGCACTAGCTACTTAGCTCGCAAATTGGGGCGGCGCAATTTATTCATTGTTGCCTTGCTACTTAGTAGTGTCCTCACCTGCGGTTTTTATTGGCTACCAGGCGAGAGTGTGAGCTACATATTTGTGCTTGGTTGTGCAGCGGAATTTTTTGCCGCCATGATGCCGACGCTTTTCTTTAGCATGTTAGGCGACGCTGCTGATTATTCAGAGTGGCGCAATGGCCGCCGCGCCACAGGGCTGGTTTATTCCGCAGGCACCTTCGTGCAAAAGACCGGTAATGGTTTTGCTGGTGCCCTAGTCCTTGTGGTGCTGGCAGGCTATGGATACGACGGAATGGATGCCACGACGGTTGAAGCCTCGTTACCTGGCATGCAGCAACTCATGAGCTTTATACCTGCCGCTTTTGGGCTGGCAGGCGCACTGCTGATGCTGTTTTACCCCTTGACTGAAAAGCGCCAACAGCAAATGAATGCTGAGCTTATTGCGCGTCGAAGCGCCATTCAAACCCATCATCAATAGCGCTTTTGCTAACGAGCAGCGTATTTACCAATAGAGAGTTTTATTCATGAGCGAGCCAACCATAGATGCAAATAACACCGAATTTGGCTATTTTGATGATCAACAAAAAGAATATGTCATAACAACACCTTTTACCCCAACGCCATGGATAAACTACTTGGGCAATGACGGTTTTTACGGCTTAATTTCAAATACAGCTGGGGGCTATAGCTTTTATCAAGATCCTAAATTCCGCCGTTTGACCCGCTATCGTTACAACAGCGTTCCGGTGGATACATCTGGCCGGTATTTTTACTTAAAGTGCGATGATGATATTTGGTCTGCGTCAGGCCGGCCGGTACAGCAACAACCAGAGCAATATGAATGTCGCCACGGTATGGGCTACAGCCGCTTTTTAGTCACGCATAAAGGCATAAGTTCTGAATTAACCTGCTTCGTTCCTTTAGGGGAAACGGCAGAAGTACACAGTTTAACGCTTAAAAATACTGCTTCTGTGCACAGAAAAATCAGTCTATTTTCCTATGTTGAATGGTGTTTGTGGAATGCAGAAGATGATGGCAGCAATTTTCAACGTAATTTGTCCACCGGTGAAGTGGAAGTCGAAGACGGGGTAATTTATCACAAAACTGAATTCAGAGAGCGCCGTAACCACTATGCGTTTTATTCGGTAAACCAACCAGTATGCGGTTTTGATACCGACAGAGAACGTTTTTTGGGGCCTTATCGAGGAGTAGAAAATCCCTTGTGTGTTGAACAAGGCAAGGCGACGAATTCTCATGCCCACGGTTGGTCGCCGATTGCGTCTCATCACTTAGAAGTAGCGTTAGCGCCAGGAGAAGAGCGAACATTCGTATTTGTATTGGGTTACTGTGAAGTGGCCAAAAACGATAAATGGCAGTCGCCAGGTATTATCAACAAAGCCCCCGCTAAACAGATGATAAATCGCTACAAAACTCAGTGTGATGTACAAAAAGCATTAGATGCATTGGCCACGTATTGGGATAGTTTACTCGGGAACTTTCGTCTCAATAGCCCTGACCCTAAGTTAAACCGCTCGTTGAATATCTGGAATCAATATCAGAACATGGTGACTTTTAATTTGTCACGCAGTGCGTCATTTTATGAGTCAGGTATAGGGCGCGGAATGGGTTTTAGGGATTCGAACCAAGATACCATTGGGTTCGCGCATATGGTGCCAGACAAGGTTCGTCAACGCATTTTGGACTTAAGCGCCACCCAAAAAAGCGATGGCTCGGCGTATCATCAATATCAGCCACTGACCAAAAAAGGCAATGCAAATATTGGTGGCAACTTTAACGACGATCCAATGTGGATGGTGCTATCTACAGTTAATTACATAAAAGAAACCGGTGACTTTACGGTTTTGGATGAAAAAGTAGGATTTGACGGGGATGAGTCAGGCGGCCCCGATCATTTCGAGCACTTAAGGCGTGCGTTCGAGCACGTCGTTAATAATCTTGGTCCCCATGGCTTACCCTTAATAGGGCGAGCGGATTGGAACGATTGCTTGAACCTAAATTGCTTTTCTGAAGATCCAAATGAATCCTATCAAACAACTCAGCGCGGTAAGTCAGACGTGGCTGAGTCTTTGATGATCGCTGGGCAATTTGTGCTTTACGGCCAAGACTTTATCGAGTTATGCATGCAACTGGGCAAAAGTGATATAGCCCATGGCGCTCAGCAGCAAGTAGATAAAATGCGAGAAGCTGTGCTCGCTCACGGCTGGGATGGGCAGTGGTTTTTACGAGCGTATAACGCCAAGGGCGAAAAAATCGGTAGTCACGAGAATAAAGAGGGCAAAATCTTTATTGAATCCCAAGGATTTTGCGTAATGGCGGGCATCGGAATTACGGACGGTAAAGCGCGACAGGCGCTCGACTCGGTTGAGAAACACTTAGCCACCCCACATGGGATTATGCTTAATCAGCCTGCATTTAGTACTTATGACAAGTACTTAGGGGAAATTTCCTCTTACCCTCCTGGTTACAAAGAGAACGCCGGTATATTTTGTCATAACAACCCGTGGATCATGGTAGCAGAGGCCATGCTCGGGCGCGGTGATAAAGCATTGGAGTACTTTGCCAGTATCTCACCAGCCTACTTGCAGCATATGCAAAAACTGCATAAAACAGAGCCCTACGTTTATAGCCAAATGATTGCCGGTAATGATGCGGCAACGCCAGGACAAGCTAAAAATTCATGGTTAACGGGAACCGCTGCGTGGTGTTATTACGGGGCAACGCAGTACATTTTAGGAATAAGACCTGATTATGCTGGGTTAACCATTACGCCTTGTATCCCCGCTCATTGGCCGAGTTTTGTGGTTAGCCGCCGCTTTAGAAAAGCGCATTATTGTATTGAAGTACTTAACCCAGATGGTTTGGGAGTGGGTGAGGTGCAATTAGAAATTGATGGTAAAGCAGTGACGGGTAATTTGATTGATTATGCCCAGTATAGCGGCGAACACCACATAACGGCGACGATCGTACAAAGCTAGTTTGATGCCATTCAGTACCTGGCCTCGACAAGTTTCCTCAATCGCTCCCGCAAGGTAGTTTGCATGTGGGAGCGTTTTTTAATTTACGCGTGCGGTGCCTACAGCCTACAAAAGCTCAAAGCCTAAGAGCCTGTGTAGCTATTGTATGCCTTGGTTCCCCACAGAGGAACCGTAGATAAGCTGTGTTTAAAGCTTCCTGATGTTTCTTTGGTGGAATAAGACACGTACATCAGTGTTTGACTGCGGGGATCGAAAATACGTCGTATTTTCATGCTCTTAAAGAATACGCTTTTTGATTTTTTAAACACGACGTCACCTGACGCTGATTTATCAATTTGAGCAATCATATCAGGGGTGATTTCACCCGTTTGGCGACAGGCGATAGCGCTATCGGATGGATCTGAGAAACTGAGATCCGCTTCGATACTGGCAACATGACACGTCACCCCACTGATAAGTGGATCTTGTAGGATATTTAACTTGATGTCTTTGGTGGTAAATAAACCTAAGCTTACGTCGCCAACTTCATTTGAATCACACGCATTTAATAACAATAGACTGCCGAAAATCGCTAGTACTTTTTTCATATTTCACTCACTAAAGGGATATTTCTTTTAGTGTAATGGATTCTGGCTGTGATAAATATCTTGTTATCAATCGACGGGGGCAGGGCCGGTACTTTGACGCACCACAAGTGAAAACGGCAGCTCAACATATCTTGGCTTGTCAGTTTTACCGTCAAGTTGCTCTAATAACAGCTCAATACAGGCTTTTCCTATTTCCTCTAATGGTTGGTGGATCGTGGTTAGAGCAGGAGTCATTAAGCGTGCGTAGCGAATATCATCGAAACCCATGATAGAAATATCTTGGGGAATATGAAAACCATTTTCTTGCAATACACTCATCGCGCCAATGGCCATATCGTCACTGAAGCAAAACACGGCAGTGGGTCGACGTCTTAGCTTGAGTAATTGCTCCATGGCGCCCATACCTGAGTCTACGCCGTAGTCACCGCGAATAACTAATTGTTCATCTACTTCAATACCAGCCTCTTTCAGCGCGCTATAGTATCCCTTGAGGCGCTCAAGGGTGCTTGGCGTATCTCTAGGGCCCATAACCGCAGCAATACGCTTGTGCCCAAGGCTGAGTAAATGCTCCACAGCGGTCCTAGCGCCTGCTGTATTATCGATCATGACTTTGCTGATCCCTTCGATAGGGATGGACTCACAAGAGTTCACAATGGGCGGCAGTTGTTTGGCGGCAGGCAGATTTTTAGTTAGATTAAAGGGCATGTGAAAAGTAAACAACAGCACACCGTCAGCTTGCCCTGATTGGGCCATATTGGCATAGTGTTTTTCTCGCTCAGCTAGACCTTGGGTATCACCAAGTAAAATAGAATAGCCCGCTTTTTGCGCTTCGCGTTCAATTGCGCGAATGATCCCAGCATTTACTTGGTTGGTAATATCCGGCATGACGACAATAATATTACCGCTTTTTTGGGTGCGTAAGTTGGCACCAAAACGACTGGGCGTGTAGCCACCTTCTTCTACGGCTTTCATGACTTTCTTGCGGGTTTCTTCACTCACAATATCGGGATTGCGTAAAGTACGTGAAACGGTAGCGGGGGAGACACCGGAAATCGCTGCAATGTCTTTTATGCCTAGCTTAGCCAAAAAATTCTCTCTTACGGGAAGTCGCGTTAATGGATAGATTAGCGTTAGCCAAGGCGGGTGTAAACGTTTTCAGTGCTGGTAAGATCTCCTATTTAGAAGGAGCATTAAAAAACAGTTTTATTTCAGTGGGTTAGCGAAAGGAACGATGTTTACTGTTAATGAGGTGGCAGCGAATGACAGTTTTTTCATTTGTATGATTTTTTCATTTGTATAATAAAAATAAAGCAGCGTAGCCCTGAATTTATCTGGGCCACGCCGTGGGCGGATGCTTAGCTAACTAAAACGCTTAGCTAACGAAAATCGATAGTTAGCTAAAACGCCTAGTGAACTAGTATTTCCAAGCAGGTTGCTTTTCTTCAAACGCTGTTATTTGACTATCAAGCTCAAGGGTTTGGCCTATGGCATCAAGTCCTTTTATCAAGTTGTTCTTATGATGAGGCGCGATATCAAAGGCGATGACCTGATCATTAAAACGTACTTCTTGTTGCGGTAAATCAACGATAACCTGACAGGCCGGATCTTGAGCTACCGCTTCGAAAAGCGTATCTATTTCTGAGCTCTCAAGCTTTACGGGTAACAAGCTATTGTTGATACAGTTACCGTAAAAAATGTCAGCAAAGCTGGTGGCGATGACCACTTTGAAACCATAGTCATCAAGGGACCAAGGCGCGTGTTCTCGGCTTGAGCCACAACCAAAGTTTTCACGGGTAAGTAAAATACTGGCACCTTGATGCTCTGGTTTGTTCAGCACAAAATCTGGGTTCGGCTCTTGTTCATGTAAATCTAAATAACGCCAATCATGAAACAGATGTTTTCCATAACCGCTTTTCGTTACCGAGGTCAAAAACTGTTTAGGAATGATTTGGTCAGTATCCACATTCGCTTGATTCAGTGGCGCTACATGGCCGGTATGAACGCTGATGCCAGTGGTTGCTGGGGTAGTTTGATTGCTCATGGTTATTCCTAATTATTAATCGTTGCCAACAAAGTCACGGGTGTCGGCGAAGTGACCGGCTAATGCTGCTGCGGCTGCCATCGCAGGGCTCACTAAGTGAGTACGAGCGCCGCGCCCTTGTCGACCTTCAAAATTGCGGTTGCTGGTAGAAGCGCAGCGATCGCCTTGACCTAAAATGTCGTCGTTCATGCCTAGGCACATTGAACACCCAGGTAAACGCCACTCAAAGCCTGCTTCAAGGAATACTTTATCTAGCTGCTCAGCTTCCGCTTGCGCTTTAACGGCTACAGAGCCTGGCACAACAATGGCAGTGACGTGATTGGCGACTTTACCTTGCTTGGCAATTTCGGCAGCCGCGCGCATGTCTTCAATGCGTCCATTGGTACATGAACCGATAAACACGTGGTTGACGGTTAAGTCAGAGAGTTTTTGCCCGGCTTTAAGGTCCATGTATTTCAACGCTTTGACGGCGGAATCACGATCGATTGGGTCGCTGAAGTTTTCGGGAGCTGGAATAGGCTGATTAACACCAATAACTTGGCCAGGGTTAGTTCCCCAGGTTACTTGTGGAGCGATGTCTTTGGCGGCAAGCTCAACCACAATATCAAAGTTAGCATCTGCATCAGATTTAAGGGTTTTCCAGTATGCAACGGCGGCATCCCAGTCTGCACCTTTAGGGGCGTACTCACGACCTTCAAGGTAATCAAATGTCTTTTGGTCAGGGGCGATAAGACCTGCCTTTGCGCCAGCTTCGATACTCATGTTGCACACTGTCATGCGCTCTTCCATGCTCAAGCCTTCAATAGTGTCTCCGCAGTACTCGATAACGCAGCCCGTAGCACCCGCATGACCTATTTTACCAATAATGGCCAAAATAATATCTTTAGCTGTCACGCCTAGAGGGCGGGGACCAGTTACTTCGACTTTCATGCATTTAGCTTTGCTTTGCTTTAGGGTTTGGGTCGCGAATACATGCTCAACTTGCGAGGTACCAATACCAAAGGCTAGGGCACCAAATGCGCCGTGGGTTGCTGTGTGTGAATCACCACATACCACTGTCATGCCAGGCTTAATTAAACCTAGCTCAGGGCCCATCACGTGGACGATACCTTGTTTTTGGTGACCCACTGGAAACAGTTCAATTCCGTTTGCAGCACAGTTATCCGCTAAGGTCTGTAGTTGCAATTTATTGGCTGGGCCGCAAGCATCAATGGCTAACGAGCGGGTAGAAATGCTGTGATCCATAGTGGCAAACGTTAGGTCTGGACGACGTACTTTACGTCCTTTTTGTACCAAACCGTCAAATGCTTGAGGTGATGTGACTTCATGGATCAGGTGGCGATCGATGTACAAAAGTGCATCGTCGCCGATTTCATCGACAATATGGGCCTGAAATATCTTGTCGTATAAGGTGGTACTCATCTGGTCTTTCCTTTATGCGTTTGCGCTGGCGATTATATTGGCTATGTAGTCGCCTACTTCACTGGTCGATTTGGCTTGGTCGCGTTTTTCGGGGCTTAACAATTCACCGGTTAATACGCCATCAGCTAACGTTTTGACTACTGCTGCGTCAATTGCGTCAGCGGCGTCGGTTAGATTTAGGCTAAAACGCAGTAACATAGATGCTGATAAGATTTGCGCAATAGGATTCGCAATTCCTTTACCTGCGATATCGGGCGCTGAACCGCCTGCAGGCTCATATAAACCGAAGTTTTCGCTATTGATACTGGCAGATGGCAATAAGCCCATTGAGCCTGTGATCATGGCGCACTCATCAGAGATAATATCGCCGAATAAATTAGAGCAAAGCATCACGTCAAAATCACCTGGGTAGCGCAATAACTGCATGGTCGCGTTATCAATGTATATGTGCTCTAGGGTCACTTCTGGGTAGTCTTTAGCCACTTCTTCAGTGACTTCTCGCCATAAACGGCTGCATACGAGTACGTTGGCTTTATCAACCGAGGTGACTTTTTTACCGCGTTTTTGTGCCGCTTCAAATGCACTTACGGCAATACGGCGGATTTCTTTTTTGCTGTAACGCATAGTGTCGTAGGCGAATTGTTCTTCACCTTCGCCTTCTATGCCTTTAGGCTGGCCAAAGTAAATACCACTGGTAAGCTCACGGACCACTAAAACATCAAAGCCGCTTGCGGCAATATCCGAGCGCAGCGGGGAAAGCGACTCAAGGCCAGGGTAAATTTTCGCTGGGCGTAAATTGCTGAACAAATCAAAGTGACCACGCAAAGCAAGTAGTGCAGCACGTTCTGGGCGCTCTTCTAGAGGAAGGCTATCCCATTTGGGCCCACCAATAGAGCCGAACAATATTGCTTGGGCGTCTTCACAGCCTTTTAAGGTTGCATCGGGCAGGGCTTTGCCGTGGTTATCAATGGCGATACCGCCTACATCAAATTCGTTAAGGGTAAACGATACATTAAACTGCTGTTCGACCACTGATAATACTTTCTTTGCTTCTTGCATGACCTCTGGGCCAATACCATCTCCCGCTAATACGGCAATGTTGTAATTCGACATGTGCTACTTAAACTCCGGCAGTTTGTGTTTGTTGCTTTTTCTGATGATCAATTTGATCGGCTAAATGGGTGTTGTTCAATACGTGGATCAAAGCCTTAACGCCTGATTCGACGATATCTGTGGCAAGCCCAATACCGTTAAAGCGGCGGCCATTGTATTCAACAATGACGCTCACTTGGGCGAGTGCATCTGCGCCTTCACCTTTTGAGTCCAGTTTGAAGTCAACGATTTCAAGTTGTTCGTGGCCTAATACTTTGATGATGGCATTATAGGCTGCATCTACTGGGCCGTTTCCTGTGCAAGACTCGATGATTTCTTCGTCGCCCACCTGTAATTTAACGGTTGCGCTAGGAATAATCTCTTTGCCTGAACTGGCTTGCAAATACAGTAACTTGTAGTGTTCGTCAGTAGGCTTTTGCTTATCAAAAAATAGTAAGGCTTCAAGGTCGTAATCGAACACTTGGCCCTTTTTATCGGCTAATTTTACGAATGAAGCGTATAAGGTATCTAAGTCATAGTCTTGGGCTTTATAACCAAGCTCTTCGAGTCGATGCTTGATAACGTGACGGCCCGAGCGAGAGGTTAGATTCAAATTGTTTTTGTTTATACCCACGCTTTCAGGGGTCATTATCTCATAGGTGTTCTGCGCTTTTAAGACACCATCTTGATGAATACCCGAAGAATGACTAAAAGCATTGGCCCCAACAATTGCTTTGTTTGATTGCACCGGCATATTACACAGCTGACTGACTAACTTTGACGTACGAGATATCTCTTGGCTGCGGATATTGGTGCTCAACCCCAACATGGCCTGGCGAGTTTGCAAAATCATGGCGATTTCTTCTAGAGAGCAGTTACCTGCACGTTCACCAATGCCATTGATGGTACATTCAATTTGGCGCGCTCCGTACTCGACAGCGACTAATGAATTGGCTACGGCCAGCCCTAAGTCGTTGTGGCAATGCACAGAGATGGTCGCTTTATCGATATTTGGCACGCGGTTAAACAAGTTTTGAATGATGCCGCCAAATTCAGTTGGAGTGGTATACCCCACGGTGTCAGGAATGTTAACAGTCGTTGCCCCAGCGCTAATTGCTGACTCGACCATGCGGCATAGGTAATCGATAGGTGTACGGCCTGCATCTTCACAGGAAAACTCAATATCGTCAGTGTAGCGCCCAGCATGTTTAATCGCTTTTACTGCCATGTTCACTACGTCATCTTGTGACATGCGCAATTTACTGGCAACGTGAATATCTGAGGTGGCGATAAAGGTGTGAATTCGGAAGTTTTCGGCAATATTTAATGCTTCACCGCAAGCATCAATGTCTTTTTCTAGGGCGCGAGATAAGCCGCATACGGTGGCATTTTTAACTTCTCGTGCGATGCTGCGCACTGACTGAAAATCACCTGGGGATGAAACCGGAAAACCTGCTTCAATAATATCGACGCCAAGTCGTTCTAACGCTAAGGCAATTTGCAGTTTTTCTTTCATACTCAAACTTGCAGCTAGCGCTTGTTCGCCATCACGTAACGTGGTGTCGAATATTTTGACTTGGTTAGACATGTGTTTTCCTCTTTGAATAATTCACGCTAGTGACAGCGCATAAACGAAAAAACCCGTGCTGCTAGGCACGGGTTTTTAGTTATTGTTTGCGTTTCGCTTACAACCTACCCGTGCAGTCTTGCTGCCAGCAGAAGTAGAGTTGATAGTAGTAATGAAGTCATTTTATCTAAGCTCGAAACGTCAGTGCGGTATTTGTAACTCTTTGCGCCTTTTGCGTCAACCTTAGTTAACAAATTGGCATATAACAAATTGGCATATAAGTTTGATTTCTAACGGTTTAGCGGCTACTCCGACCAGAGCCTAAAATAATCTGAAGATGCAAATACGACTTATCGGAAGTTTTTCCAGTTAATACTGCCTGACAACAGTAATTCGCGAAGGGTCAGGGTACGTGGTTGTCCACGGCCTTTATGGTTCCATGTATGGCCGCAGCACGCTGCGCTGAAAACTGCGCGACTGGGACGTAATAACAATTGCTGAGTCACATTAGAAGAGGTGGGTCGATGAGTTGCTGTTTCATGGGAAGTGCGGGTGCCATCCATATTAAACCAGCCGAATTTGTTGCTGTGAAGCAATTGATTATCGATATCAATTCTATCGATAGAATCTAGCTCTAAATGTTCGCCATTCATATTGTTGCTGTAAATAGCAACCGGTAATCCAGAGCGCGCATAGTGTGAAAACCACGTGCTCACCTTAGCGGGGTCGTGCTTTTTGGCAATGCAGCTCGCACTTTGCTTTGCTTGCCAACTGGCGTTATGCACATCTACTGTGAGTGGGCCACTGTGATGAATAAAATGATAGGCTGCGCGCTTGATGTGATGACGTAAGCCGCCGAGTTTGCGCTGTAATAAACTGATATTACTAAAAGGCTGCTGAGCCAGTGTCATTAACTCACGCTCATAAAGCGCATTGCAAATTTCGGCAAACTGAGTCTGCTGATGTGAGTCAGTGAATATATTTACTTGGGGCTGCGCAGGAGGCGTGACCATAAGAAATGAAGGGCAGCACACGCTGCCCATTTACATCAAAAGGCTTTAGCATTTGGCTAAAGCGCTTTCGATATAGGTCTTATTGACCTTTTATTTCTTTACGTCCGCCGTAAGTTGCTGCATCACCTAGTGCTTCTTCGATGCGCAATAGTTGATTGTACTTAGCAACACGGTCAGAACGACACAATGAACCTGTTTTGATTTGACCCGCTGCAGTACCAACTGCCAAATCAGCAATGGTTGCATCTTCAGTTTCACCACTACGGTGAGAAATAACCGCTGTGAAACCAGCATCTTGTGCCATGCGAATTGCTTCAAGGGTTTCAGTCAATGAACCGATTTGGTTGAACTTGATCAAAATCGAGTTGGCAACACCGTTGTCGATACCACGCTTAAGAATTTTAGTGTTTGTAACAAACAAGTCGTCACCCACAAGCTGTACTTTATCACCGATTTTCTTCGTTAAGCTCGCCCAGCCGTCCCAATCGCTTTCGTCGAGGCCGTCTTCGATTGAAATGATAGGGTACTTAGCAGAAAGATCAGCAAGGTAATCACCGAAGGTTTCTGAATCGAATACTTTACCTTCACCTTTAAGATCGTATTTACCATCTACATAGAACTCAGATGATGCACAATCTAGGGCTAGGGTAACGTCTTTATTCATTTCGTAGCCAGCATTTTCAACGGCTTGAATGATTACTTTAAGGGCTTCTTCATTTGAAGCAAGGTTAGGGGCGAAACCACCTTCGTCGCCTACAGCCGTGCTTAAACCCTTAGCAGATAATACTTTTTTCAAGCTATGGAATATTTCAGCGCCCATGCGCAATGCTTCACGGAAGTTTGCAGCGCCTACCGGTTGAACCATGAATTCTTGAATATCAACGTTGTTGTCAGCGTGCTCACCACCGTTGATGATGTTCATCATAGGTACTGGCATAGAGTATTTGCCCGCTGTGCCGTTAAGCTCAGAGATGTGCTGATACAAAGGAATTTGCTTATCAAGTGCTGCCGCTTTTGCCACTGCAAGAGAAACGGCTAGGATAGCGTTTGCGCCGAATTTTTCTTTGTTTTCGGTGCCGTCTAAGTCGATCATGATTTGGTCAACTTTCTTTTGCTCAAATGCACTGTTACCAATTAGCGCAGGGGCAATATCTTCGTTTATTGCTGCGACTGCTTTTAATACGCCTTTGCCTAAATAACGGCTTTTATCACCATCGCGTAATTCTAACGCTTCACGAGAACCAGTAGATGCGCCAGAAGGTGCAGTTGCTCTACCCATTACGCCTGATTCTAAATATACATCTGCCTCTACAGTGGGGTTACCACGAGAGTCCATGATTTCACGACCAATGATTTTACTGATATTTGACATAGTTGTTGCCTTGTTTATAAAAATTTAGCGTTTATCTGCGAGCAGATATTCTGAGTTTTCAATCGTTACTCTGCCTTGATTAAGCGCGGGGCGTTATACGCCCCAACGGTAACAGGCTCTAATTATTGTTTTTATAATATTCGCCCGCGGCTTTCACAAACCCTTCAAATAAAGGGTGACCGTCACGGGGTGTAGAGTTAAATTCTGGGTGGAATTGCCCAGCGACAAACCATGGATGATCGCCTAGTTCGATGACTTCTACTAGACGTTTGTCAGTAGACAGACCAGTGACTTTCAATCCTGCGGTTTCTAACTTTTCGCGTAAGTTATTATTGACCTCGTAACGATGGCGATGACGTTCGTATATTTCAGCTGAGCCATACAACTCGTAAACCTTGCTATCAGGGATTAGGTGGCATAATTGGCTGCCTAATCGCATGGTGCCGCCTAAGTCTGATGCTTCAGAGCGTAGCGCTGTACTGCCATCGGCATCTAACCATTCGGTGATCAAGCCTACTACAGGATAAGGGGTTTGTGGA
This sequence comes from Paraglaciecola chathamensis S18K6, assembly GCA_000314955.1. GTDB lineage: Bacteria > Pseudomonadota > Gammaproteobacteria > Enterobacterales > Alteromonadaceae > Paraglaciecola > Paraglaciecola chathamensis. The sequence continues at coordinate 216,628 of BAEM01000033.1, forward strand.
TCAAACTCTGAACTATTGGCATTTTCAAGGCCTGCTACGTTACGAGCAAACTCAATAATTGCCACCTGCATGCCCAAGCAAATACCTAAATAAGGTACTTTTTGCTCTCGAGCATATTTAGCTGCAGTTATTTTACCTTCAATGCCGCGCTCACCGAAACCGCCAGGCACTAGGATAGCATCTAGGCCATTAAGGACTTGCTCACCTTTGCTTTCAATATCTTGCGAGTCGACGTAGCGAATATTAACCGTTAGGCGGTTTTTTAACCCTGCATGTTTAAGCGCTTCATTGACTGATTTATAGGCATCAGGCAATTCAACGTATTTGCCAATCATACCTATGGTAACTTCGCCCACTGGATTTGATTCTGCATAAAGTACTTGTTCCCATTCGGTTAAGTCTGCTTCTGGGCATTCTAAACCAAAGCGTTGAACCACTAATTCGTCCATACCTTGGGCTTTAAGCGCAGCCGGTATTTTATAAATACTGTTGGCATCTTTTAACGAAATAACGGCTTTGTCGGCAACATTAGTAAAAAGGGCAATTTTAGAGCGCTCATTTGAGGGTAAAGCACTTTCTGAGCGACAAACCAAAATATCAGGCTGTATACCAATTGACCGCAACTCTTTCACCGAGTGTTGTGTCGGCTTGGTTTTTACTTCACCCGAAACGGCGATATAAGGCACAAGTGTTAAGTGCATATACATGGCGTGATCGCGGCCGACTTCAGTGCCTAGTTGGCGAATGGCTTCCAAAAATGGTTGCGATTCGATATCACCCACAGTACCACCAATTTCAACGATGGCCACATCGACGCCTTCTGCGCCTGCGACAATACGACGCTTTATTTCATTGGTAATATGGGGAATAACCTGAATAGTCGCACCTAAGTAGTCACCACGACGTTCACGTTTAATCACCTCTTCGTATACACGGCCAGTGGTGAAGTTGTTACGTTTAGTCATACGGGTACGAATAAAGCGCTCGTAGTGACCTAAATCTAGGTCGGTTTCTGCGCCGTCGTCGGTGACAAACACTTCACCGTGCTGAATTGGGCTCATAGTGCCTGGGTCGACGTTAATGTACGGGTCGAGCTTAAGCATGGTCACGTTAAGACCACGTGCTTCCAGAATAGCAGCGAGCGATGCAGCAGCAATGCCTTTACCAAGTGATGATACGACACCACCTGTGACGAAAATATAGTTTGTCATGAGTACCCTAAGGCGTTGGAGTTGAATGAGATTTTTTAATACTGAGGTTGTCTAGCTGCCTTTTAAAAGACGTGACATTATTCAGTACCGGACGGCGCAATAGTATACTTAATCCCAGCCTGACAGACAATTGAAAACCGCCTTCGCTTTGCAAAAAATATACGGAAAATGAGATTTTAATGGTTTACACTGTTGACCAAATAGTCAAAGGATCAGCTTTATGGATAAAATGCGTCCCATTTTGGTAGTTGATGATGTTGAAGCCATCTGCACCTTTATTTGCACCGTATTACAAGGAAACGGATACGTGCATGTCGATATCGCACATGACTCTGCGGAGGTCATGTCTCGGGTTTGCCGCAAGAAATATCAACTTATCTTAATGGATATCAAACTGCCTAAAGTGGATGGCTTGGAACTGTTGAGTATTTTGCATGAAGAAATACCTGAGGCAAAAATAGTCATGTGCTCAGCCGATACCTCAGAAGAAACCATTAATCTTGCGTATGAAATAGGGGCGGTGGGTTTTTTAGAAAAGCCTGTGACCCCCATGAGTTTAATGAGTTTGCTGGAACGGCTGTAAGGGGGATTTCCCCCTTATCCTACCTTGCTAACTTTTTTAATTGGTACAAATATTCAAGCGCTTGTTTGGGGGTAAGATCATCCGGTTGAATACTGTAAAGTAATTCTTCTGCTTCACTGGGTTGACCGAGTAAATCTAATTGAGTTTCCACCTTTTCATCCGCTTTTATGGCTTTAGACTGTGCTTCAGGCCTTGCTACTGGCGTGTTCCCAGATGTGCCGGTTTCAAGTTCATGTAACTTACGTTTCGCTGCTTGCACCACTTGTTTGGGCACCCCAGCTAGTTGCGCTACTTGTAAGCCATAGCTTTTATTGGCAGCACCATCTTGTACAGCATGCATAAAGCGAATGGTATCGCCGTGCTCGACGGCATCTAAATGCACATTAGCTAGCTCTGGAAGGGCTTCAGCCAAGCCTGTTAATTCAAAATAGTGCGTGGCGAAAAGGGTAAACGACTGTAATTTAGTGGCTAAGTATTCAGCACAAGCCCAAGCCAGAGATAGGCCGTCATAGGTGCTGGTACCTCGACCAATCTCATCCATCAAAACCAAGCTGTTTGCGGTTGCATTATTCAAAATATTGGCCGTTTCGGTCATTTCGACCATAAACGTTGAGCGACCTGAAGCTAAATCATCCGACGCCCCTATGCGGGTAAATATCCGGTCGATAGGGCCTATTTTTGCGTCTTGTGCGGGGATATAGCTACCTATATAGGCCATCAATACGATTAGTGCTGTTTGGCGCATATAGGTTGATTTACCGCCCATGTTCGGCCCGGTGATTACCAACATTCTGCGGTTGGGGTTGACCTCAATGGGATTGGCAATAAAAGGAGCATCTGTTACTTGTTCAACCACAGGGTGACGGCCCTGGCTAAAATGAATACCGCTTTGTGGGCATAAATCAGGGCAGTGGTAATCTAAGCTTTCGGCACGTTCGGCCAAATTTGCTAGCACATCCAATTCTGCTAACGCATCAGCACTTTGCATTAGCTGTGTTAATTTGGGTAAGAGTATATCGAAAAGCTCATCGTATAGTTTTTTCTCAAGTGCTAATGATCGGCTTTGGCTACTAAGCACATTGTCTTCGTGCTCTTTTAGCTCCGGAATAATATAGCGTTCATTATTTTTGAGTGTTTGGCGACGAACATACTCAACGGGCACTAAATCCGATTGACTGCGACTGACTTCAATAAAGTAGCCATGCACGCGGTTGTAACCGACTTTCAGGCTGGCGATGCCGGTGCGCTCTTTTTCCCGCTGTTCTAATTCTTCTAAATAATCAGTAGCCCCTTTTGACAGGGCACGCAGATGATCCAGCTCTTCGTTGTAGCCTTCTTTAATGACGCCACCATCTCGGATCAATACCGGTGGCGTGTCAATGACCGCACGCTCTAATAGATCGGCGAAGTCGGGGTATTGGCTGATTTGTTGTGCTAATTGAGATAAGCCACATTGCTGTGAGTCATTATCAAGATGACTAACTTCATGCTCTAGGTAGTGTTGGATATCAGGCAATAGCGCGAATGCTTGGCGCAAACGCGCGAAGTCACGGGGGCGAGCACTGCGCAAAGCTAAGCGCGCCAGTACACGCTGTATGTCACCCATTTTTTTCAGGGTGTCTTGTAATTGGGGATAGGGAGACTCTATTAAACCTTGGATATTACGTTGGCGCATTTTTAGCACGGTTACGTCAGTTAGTGGCCTGTGGATCCAGCGTTGCAATAAACGGCTGCCCATAGGTGTCGAGGTTTTATCCAGTATACTTGCCAGCGTATTTTCAGTGCCGCCAGATAGGTTTAGTGTAAGTTCAAGGTTGCGCCTAGTGGCTGCATCCATCACGACTGTGTCGTTGTGAGCTTCGAGCACAATTCGGTCAATATGAGGTAATGCAGAGCGCTGAGTATCTTTAATATATTGCATTACGCAGCCCGCGGCGCATATACCGATTTGATGATTCTGCACGCCGAAACCCGATAATTCGTTAGTACCGAATTGGCTGGTAAGCTGGCTGGTAGCGGTTTGTAAGTCAAATTCCCACTGAGGGCGGCGACGTAGCCCTTTGCGCTGATCAATTAAATGACTGAAAGCAAAGTCGTCTGGGTATAAAAGCTCAACTGGATTCGTACGTTGAAGCTCAGCTGCTAGAGCTTCTTCTCCGCTAAGTTCACACAAAGTGAAGCGTCCGCTGGTCACATCTAAGGTTGCGTAGCCAAATACCAATGCTTGGTTGCTTTTTTGTACAGGGCAAAAAACGGCGGCTAAGATGTTGTCTTGTTTGTCATTAAGCAGTGCTTCGTCTGATACCGTGCCCGGTGTGACGATACGTTGTACCTTACGCTCGACAGGGCCTTTACTAGTAGCCGGATCGCCTACTTGTTCAACGATGGCCACCGATTGACCCATCTTCACCAAGCGCGCTAGATAGTTTTCCACCGCATGATAGGGCACGCCCGCCATAGGAATAGCGTTACCACCGGATTTTCCTCGTGCCGTGAGGGAAATATCCAGTAGTTCAGAGGCCTTTTTAGCATCGTCAAAAAAGAGTTCGTAAAAATCACCCATACGATAAAATAACAGGATATCAGGATGCTCAGCTTTAATTTTCAAATATTGCTGCATCATGGGAGTATGCTGTTGCAACGATGAAGAGGTTGTTGATGCTGATGTGTTCGTTTTTGGCATTGGGTACGGCACTCTTATTTGTCCGGCGGTTACTCAGATAATGTATCGAGAAGTAACCTTAACGCTTTGTTTAGCTTTTAATGTTTGGCATGCTTACGGGACTCGCTGTGTTTTTGTTAGCGTGTCAGGTAACCCGGTAATGGATGTAAAATATGACAAACAATTCAATTTATTTAGCACAACAACTCGGTGAACAACTGCAGCAATTAGGCTGGAGCGTTACTTGTGCTGAGTCATGCACTGGAGGGGGCATAGGATACGCCATCACAAGTACATCTGGAAGCTCAAGCTGGTTCAAAAGTGGTTATATTACCTACTCAAATGAAGCAAAGCAGAGCATGCTAGGTGTGAGTGAGCAAACCTTAGCCGAATTTGGTGCAGTATCACAAGCAGTGGTAGAGCAAATGGCACTGGGTGCGACTAAAGCTGCGCAGGCGAATGTTGCTGTTTCGGTGAGCGGCGTTGCAGGGCCTGAGGGGGGCAGTGCTGAAAAACCTGTTGGTACAGTGTGGTTCGGCTTTGCAATAAATGGCGATGTATCAACAGCTTGCCAGTGTTTTTCCGGCGACCGCCATGAGGTACGCTCAAAAGCGATTGAATATGCATTAAGCCAGCTTAGCAGCCTATTGAATTAATGAAACTCAGTACGTTGATATGACACTTGACCAAGGTTATTCAGAGAACGGCTACTGCCTTGTGAAGCAGTTTATTCACGGGGCTGAATTAATCGCTTTGCGAGAAATTGCGTTGCGGTGTCACGCTAGCTGGATAACGACCAATCAAGCGTTTTATCGAACAGGGGCGGTTAATGCTGCTTATTTAACGAACGGCGAGCATATCAATGAAGTGGATAGGTTAACGCTTTTTAAGTTGATTGCCTCTAAGCAGCTCCAGCTCCAAATACAAAAGGTATTTGATCACCCGCCTGCATTTATGAATACACAATTATTTTTTAACCCAAATAACAAGAAACAGAAGAACTACTGGCATAGAGACTCACAATATCATTTAAATATAGAGCAACAAGAGCGAGCATTGCAGGGGGCTGATGTAGTGCATTTCAGAATTGCGCTTAACGATGAGCCAGGCATTGAAGTTGTACCGAAAAGCCATAAAAATTGGGACACTGAAGAAGAACTCTCAGTACGAATGCAAACAAACCGACGGGTGAACAGTGATGAGCTTAGCTCAGGAAAGCTTATCCCGTTGCATGCTGGAGACTTACTGATATTTTCAGCTAATATGATCCATCGAGGCGTATACGGTTTAGACCGATTATCTTTAGATATTTTACTCTGCGATGCGGTCCCTGAATTACTAGAATTCGCCCAAGAGGACTGTTTACCTCAGCCTGAAGTGTCAAAATATTTACCTCACCCTGAGGTGTTTGAATTGACCAGAAAACTAAAGAATAATCATTAAATTAGTTGAATATCGTAATCGCCGCTTTTTTTTAAACAGGTGTTTATACTCGTGAAATTTGGCTACATTAAACCACCACTTTTATGAAGGAATTTGCATGATAGCAGCAGGTACGTTTGTTGTGGATTTATCACCACAGGAAGATACAAAAGCGCCTGCGGGGCGTATGTTGATTGAGAAAACCTACGCAGGAGATTTGGTTGGGACTGGCGTTGGGCAAATGATCAGTAAGCGTACTGAAAATGGTGTCGCAATCTATTTTGCTATAGAAGAAGTTACAGCAGCGCTTGACGGAAAAGCGGGTCAGTTTACGTTATTGCACAAAGGGAAAATGTCAGCTCAAGAACAGTCGTTGGACATAAGTATTTTAGAAGGGTCGGGCAGCAACGAGTTAAGCTCAATCAGTGGCACAATGCGTATTATTCAGCAAGATGGCAAACACAGTTATGAACTGGATTACGCGTTTTAGTTTATTTCTATATAGGTGTTCGTTTGGAATGAATATATGGGTGAAAAGCAACCAATGAAGAAAATAACGGGTAGTTGTTTATGCGACACTGTGCGCTTTGAATGTGATGATTCAATTGAGAGCTTTCATTTGTGCCACTGCACTCAGTGTCAAAAAGTGACAGGTTCTTCCCATGCATCTAATTTGTTTACCGCGGTGAACAACATCCAGTGGTTAAAAGGGAGTGCCAGCATTAAACGCTATAATGTACCTGGCCGTAACATTTCAAACGCCTTTTGTGGTGAATGTGGTAGTGCTTTACCCTACGCATCATTGTCTGGGAAAGCTTTAGTTATTCCTGCTGGTTGTTTAGATATAACACCTAATATTCAACCCTCAAGTCAAATCTTTTACGCTGAACGCGCCCCTTGGTTTGAGTCTGCTATGGTGTGTAAAAAATACGATTCAATGCCTGACTAAGAAGCCTCGGCGATATAAAATGCACCAATACTGGCGTAATATGGCATCGTCGAACGAGGTCTTTTAACGTAGGCGGCGCTCAACTTTTAAACCAGTTCAACCGATTCAACGGTTGAGCTATCAATTCATAACAGCTTTGATCTCACCTAATATGAAAATTTTCTGAAAGTCACTTGTAACTGTATGGTTGTACAGTATACTACGCCCATATAACTTCAATTATCTGTGTCGATTTAGACTTGAACCAAGTGTAAGTGCACGGGCTGAACCATAGGACATACTGATGGACGATAACAAAAATCGCGCGCTTACTGCCGCGCTTGGTCAAATCGAAAAACAATTTGGTAAAGGCGCAATCATGCGTTTGGGAGATAACCAAGCGATGGATATTGAGGCTGTATCTACAGGTTCACTAACCATCGACATCGCACTAGGTATAGGTGGATTACCTTGTGGTCGTGTTGTTGAGATATACGGCCCTGAGTCATCGGGTAAAACCACTCTTACCTTACAAGCCATTGCTGAAGCGCAAAAAATGGGCAAAACTTGTGCATTCGTGGATGCTGAGCATGCACTTGACCCAGTTTATGCGGGTAAACTCGGGGTGAATATTGATGACCTATTGGTATCTCAACCTGATACCGGAGAACAAGCCCTTGAGATCTGCGACATGTTGGTTCGCTCTGGTGCGGTAGATGTTGTGGTTGTCGATTCTGTAGCGGCCCTTACACCGAAAGCCGAAATTGAAGGTGACATGGGTGATTCACACGTTGGCTTGCAAGCCCGTTTGATGTCTCAAGCACTACGTAAGTTAACGGGTAATATTAAACGCTCGAATACCTTGGTTATTTTCATCAACCAAATTCGTATGAAAATCGGTGTTATGTTTGGCTCTCCTGAGACGACTACGGGTGGTAATGCACTTAAATTCTACGCATCAGTTCGTTTAGACATTCGACGTATCGGTGCGATTAAAGACGGTGATGAAGTCGTAGGTAACGAAACCAGAGTTAAAGTGGTTAAGAACAAAGTTGCCCCCCCGTTCAAACAAGCTGAATTCCAGATCATGTATGGTCAAGGTATCTGTAAAGAAGCTGAGTTGATTGACTTGGGGGTTAAGCAGAAGCTGGTGGAAAAAGCTGGCGCTTGGTACAGCTACAATGGTGAGCGTATTGGTCAAGGTAAAGCTAATGTGGTTAAGTACCTTAAAGAGCATACTGAGATGTCTAACGACATTGAACAAAAATTACGCGCAGAGTTGTTGTTAAAGAAAACAGTTAAAGCTGATGAGCCGTTAAAAGCTGACGAAGAATAGAGCAGACGAAGAATAAAGCCTCTTTGTGATGTTTGGCTGACATTCTCTACACTAAAATATAAAACCGCCGTAAGGCGGTTTTTTGTTTGGATTGTAAATTGTTAAAGAGCTAGTACAAGAAATGTATGAGGCACATAAATACACTCAGCATTTATCGCTTAAAAGTGTCAGAAAGAAAGTCTCGACCAAGTCTGAGAGTTACAGTTCGTTTTTTTACTAAATGAGTGGTGGCGTTGGTTTTAGCCAAAGTAGTGGAAAGACACGAAAAATGTCACATCTACAATAGATCTGTATCTACACTTCGAATGTTGAGGTTATAGTCGACCAATGAATATGGCTATACGCCGCTATATAAGAAGGCTGCTCAAAGTAGATACGAAAGGATTGGTTTTCTCTTTGCAAGTAACTAGCAGCAAAGGTGCACATGAGTTTTAAAAAAGCAGCAAGTTTAATATGCCCTTTTTATTAACCGGACTTAATGCGTGTTTAAAGTGATTAAAAATTGATAAATTTGTTGTCAGCATAATTTACAAGATCACTTATTACGAATAAGCTAAATTTTATTACCGTCTGATTTATATATGTTTTTTAATGTTGGCACGCTAAGTGCTTTTATCTAACCAAGCAGGTAGTGTGATAAATCGCGAGCAGTATTATTTGCAATATCAATTTCGCTGGTACATTAATTAGTTTAGAGGGATATACATTATGAAAAACTTCTTTAGTTCAAAAAAATTCGTTTCTACAGCTGCGCTACTTGCAATCGTAGCAAGCTCACAAGCAAGCGCTGCAGCAGTTTCATTCGGTGGTGAAGCCGCTGGTGATGACTCAGGTTTGACAAGCAGCAGATTAGTTGACAAATCTCATGCAACTAATAATGGTGCTGGTGGCTTTTTCGTTGAAACATTTGATGCAGCAACTAACATCGACGGTGCAGGTGCAGGTACGACTGCATACAATGCGGCGGGTGCAGCTGGTGACGGTTGTGCAGTAAATGGTACAGGTGGCGGAATCGTAGTAACTTCTTCTGCAGGTGGTTTGGGTGTACGTAATGATGATGTTGATAACGGCGCTGCGGCTCCGGCGAATGACAACACATGTTATGGCCATACTCCAGCTATTGGTGGTTCTACTCCAGCTGAAGTAGAAATCGATTACACTGCATTTTTGGCGGCTCAAGGCGATGTTGGTATCACTTACATTGGTTTCTACTGGGGTTCTATCGATGAATATAACGACTTCAGCTTCTACTCAGGTGACACATTAATCGAAACAATTAGTGGTGATTCACTAACAACAGCGGCTAATGCGGGTAACCAAACAGACCCTGATACTAACCGTTACGTAAACATTGATTTCGCATTTGCTGACGCATTTGACCGTGTTGTTATTTCAAGCACAGGTATTGCTGGTGAATTTGATAACATCGTTATCGGTCTAGCTAACCGCCCTGTTCCAGCTCCAGCTGGTTTGGCTTTCCTAGGTTTAGGTTTATTAGGCCTTAGCTTCAGCAGAAAATTCAAAAAATAAGTTGCTAGTATCTTAATGTAAAAAAAGCCGACACGTTCGGCTTTTTTTGTACCTATAGAAAAGATAAAACACATGAGCTGCTCCCTTGAGCAGGCAATTCTAACTCGTAATAAATACCTATCGGTTGGTTGGGTTAGAGTGATATTTTTATTCACTTGGCATTGAGCTATATTTTATCTACAACCTTATGTGAATAGACTTTGATCTGTAAGCTGGTAAAGTCTTTCTTAAAAGGGCGATTCAACGACACAATTGTCGAAGGTATTATGTGATGAAATTAGAGATCGAAAAGAAAAATATTGACGATTTAAGCTACGAAGAATTTGTAAACTCATATTTGCTCCCTGAGAAGCCTATTGTTATCCGCGGCGTTAATACTTTTGATTCCGCAATACTGACTCCTGAATACGTTGTCGAAAATTTCAGTGATGAAAATAAACGAGAAGCAGGGTGGTTCGACTCTGATCTAGTCGACGACGGTCCGATCCGCATACCTGAGATAGTCAAATCCTTGTTAGCTAGAGAGGATATGTCGGTACGAAAGTCCCCCATGCGTTTATTTATGCAACCGGGTGGACATGTGACATTACCTCACTACGACGGTAATAGTTTGCATGGACTTAACCAGCAAGTTATAGGTAAAAAACGCTGGATATTGACTTCTCCGAATACTCCCTTGCCGAATATTCCTTTCATGTTTGCTGGTTCTGTTGGTAAGAACTTTACCTATGATCCTGACAAGTATGATTTTTATGATTTTCATACTGAAAGTGGGGATGTACTTTTTTTACCGCGCTACTGGTATCACGAAGTACACTCAATTGCTCCTGTAAATTTAAATTTAAATTGGGTATTGACCCCAAGAACCCCCAACGAATCTAGTATATTAGGGCGTAGAGAGGTAGAGATTGTTAAACTAAGAAAGTCTATGCCTATGATAAATAAAGCCTTTTTTCCTGATGAGTTTTCCAGTTACGGCGGTCAGGGCAAGGAGCTGATAGATACATACAGTAAAAATGTAGGTACATCTAGAATGTTAGGGCGGTTGCTAAAAGAGCTCTGCGGTTACCCTAGGTTACTGTTTCTAGCTACCCAGATAAAAAGTAGAGCAGACGACTTTTCTAAAAATAATTTTAAAGTTAAATAGAATTGTTTAGCTACTAGGTTAGTGAGTTACATCACTTTTATATAAAGCATAATAGAAAAAGCAAACTCATAGCGTTGTATTTACACCTTTTTCGAGACCTTGTTATAGTCTTTCGCCCAGCTTTCAGGGAACTTGCCTTGTAGCACGTATGAGAAGCTAATGAGTTCTGCGATGACGTGATAGAGCTCTTCAGGGATTTCTTGGCCTAAATCCAAACTCGCGAGAAATTCACTTAAGTATGGATCTTCGTGAATTAATACTCCGCTTTGTTTTGCTAGCGCGATAATTTCATCTGCTAATTCACCAAAGCCCTTCGCAACCACTTGTGGAGCGTTTTTGTTATCACCTTCGTTATGTTTTAAGGCAACCGCGCTTTTAGCTGTTTTTGCGTCTTTAGATTTGTTCTCTGTCACATTATTCCTATTAAAATGGTATTTAGCGAATGGTTCGTCCTGAACGGTTATACTTGGGTTTGCAATAACTGATAAGGCCGTTGGCGAAGTGTGTCAGGAATTTTTCCTAACTGGCATTGGCTTTTTGTGACCTCAATACCCAAAGCAGTCAGGCGCTTATTAAATAAGGGTAAGTAATTCATAACTTGGTGTTTGGTTTGTTCATTAGAAGTGTAGAAGTCTAGCTCTAATGTACCTTGACGCAATTTAGCTTTGGTCAATAACTCGCCTAAGTCCCCAGCGCTTAGCTTCATAGTGAGATGCCAAATTCGGCTGTTTGCAGCGCCCTCATTCTGCTGATCCTTGCTAGTGTCATTTTCACGCTTAACCAACAATTCGATGTCTTGCAATTTATTACCAAAAGCAGAGGGCAGGGTGTAATAGAAGCTGTCTTGCCCTTGCAGTAGCTGTTCAGCGTTACTGATTTTGCTGCTTTGGTGACCAGCAAAAAAACGGCTGATTTCACGCAAAATTTGATGTTTTTGTTCTAACTGTGCAAATTCACTCAGGCCTTTAGGACTGACTGGAGCGCTGGATTGTGTTTTACCAGCAGAGCTGATTGGGTCCGAACTAAACAGGGCATTAAGCCCTTGGGACACTTTTTCCCCCTGTTGGGGCTGATTCCGTGCGAAGCGAGAAGCTAATGATATTTGAATCAAGGTCACTAGCCCGCTCAACATTCCTTGACCGGCCACGGGGCTAATAATTTGGGTAGCACTTAAGCTTAGCGCTTGGTTTGTCAACAACTGACGTATTTGGCCAGCGTCTTGTTCTTTACCTTGAGGGATATTTTGTTTTATTTGCTCTAATACCTGTTCTTTTATGTTTTTAACCGCAGGCTCTTCAATAAATTGGGTATCGTTGAGCGCGCTGGCCAATCTGTTTAACGACTCACTGGGTTGTTCAGCTCTAGCTTGCACCACGCGCAGTAACGTGTGTAATACCTCTATCGCTTGAGCTTTCACTTTTGCTGTCATTTCAGGAGCGGCAATATTGACTGTTTCTCGACGCTCTAATTTATCTAGCGTTGGTGTTTTTACAGACTCGGCTTGAGCAACTGTAGGTTCTACCTTAGCGTTTTGATTTGCCGATGGATTTGGGCCTAGCGCTTTTGTTGAGACCTCTGGTGTGATGCCTTTACCTAACATCGCGCTTGCGCTCTTTACCTCTGGAGCTCTCTCGCCACCCAGCGCATTAATTATTTTACTGATACCTTGGCGCACCGAAGCAACTGCTGAAACGCTGTTTTTCGCTACAAAGTCTTTAGGTGTGGGTGAATCAATTAGGTGATTACTCCCGCTATTTTCTTTCGCTAAAGCATTGTTTGCCGCGTCTGACATACTGGCTAATGCTTTTAGCGTTTGGGGATCAACAGTGATATTTAAGGTTTTTATAAGCGCCAATACATTGCTGATATTTTGCTGTGTCACTTTTATTTGAACTGGCGGGGATGAAGTTGATAGCGCATCCATATTTTGTATATTTGCACTGCCGTCTTTATTGATGGCTAACGAAATTTTAGTGGGCGGAATGTTCTGTATCGCTTCAAGCAAACCAGTATTACTTGGTGTCTTTTGTGGCGAATGTCGCTCAGATGAAGCAATATTCGGGGCGCGGGTGGCTGTTTCAAGATGAGGGGCGCTGTCAGGATTAGGAGCCGTTTTAAGTACTTGGCTTAATGACTTACTTAGCACCTTACTATCTATGTTTATGCTAAGAATCGGTGAAGTAAGCGCAGTCTGAGTTGCGGCGCGCTGGCTAAGCGGTACTGACGAACTCGATGCACCATTTACCAGCAATTGTTTTAAAACGGGCGCAATATGCTCATTGGCCGTCTTACTCGCAATACTTTGAGTGCCAGTATCCTTGTTACTCAGTAATACCTGCCAGTGGCTCCCTACAGGTTTTAATTGCACATTCACCGTGTCTTGGTTCTTAATTGTTGAGGGCGTGCTTGGGGAAACGGCTAGGCTCAGGTTTTGCTGATTTTTCAGAACGTTAAAATTTAACGTTAACGTTTGGCCTGATTGACTGACCACTTGAGCCTGGGTCGTTAAGAGTGACGGTGGTATACGTGCTGCCTGAAATTGGCTCGGTGGTAAGCGCAAAATCCTTTCTAATTGTTGGCTCGATATCGTTCGATTGAGCTCGCCAATATTGGCGTTTAGAGGTTGCGCCTTGCTGAACTCAAGAACAGGCGTGCTTGTTAGCTGATTTTTATTAACCTGCTCTTTATTTATCTGATATTGGAGAGTACTGCTTGTATTGCTATTCGAGGTTAGTGCATTACTCCCGCCCGCTATGCGCGGCTCAGCCCCACTTTGCGATGAACTTAGACTAGCGTTTTGCACCGTTGGCGATTGAGATTGCAATGCCGTTATCGCTTTGGTCAGTTGTTCGCTTGTCTTTGCACTATTCGCAGCTTTATATGCGCTATCTTTTGTCGCGTTCTGAGGTTGAGGTAATGTTGCCGCTGGTGGAGGCGTTGAATTTGACGCCGCGTTTGCTTTCGCAGCCGGAGAAGACGTTGTTGAGTCTGATGTTGCAGTGGGTTGCGGGGCTGTACTAGCAGATGAACTGGCACTCGCCGCAGCGCTTAATGTTACGTCCGCACGAACATTGGCGTTATTCGCGCTCGATACAACAGAACGGCTAGTAACTGTGACGTTGTAGCGCTGGTTAGAGTCGATTTGTCCTTTAATATCAGTTGAATCAAGAGTAACGGATTGACCCTGATTTGAGCTGCGAACACTTACCTGCGTCGGGGAAACCTGCTTAATTATCACCTCGGGCGCTGATTGCTTAGCATTTTTAGCCGCATCAGATTGCTGCACTTTTGGCGCCACATGGGTTGGCGCCACATGGGTTGGCGCAACATGGGCTGATTGCTTCGAGGGGATAGGTGGGCTGTCAGACATATCGTTGTTATCGGCCGCAAGCGAAAAATATTAATTTAAATGTAGCATGCAAGTAAGCAACGACGGAAATCGTTCAGGGCTATTTAATTGAATTGGTATTGCTCGTAAATGGAATTATTACTTGTAATCTCTATGCGCTATCTTCGATATTCTCTAGGTATTCACATTAATTAAATCAAGTTAGATAATAATTTTATACCGGTCATTCTTTAGGCCTAGGTAAATGCATCTTTAGTACATGAATTGATACGACTTATTTGTTTTTCTGAGTATTCCAGATTGCCGCGCTGTGATATTATCGCCGCGTTTTTTTGTCGACTCAGAGACCATTTTGCCGTTACTTTGTGCCCAACAATTATCCGTTTCCAAGCGTGATAGACTGCTATTTAATGAGATAAGTTTCTCTGTAGCGGCCGGAGAGTTGATGTATATAAAAGGCCCAAATGGTGCAGGTAAAACGAGTTTGCTTAGGGTGCTAACAGGGCTCGTCAGTCCCGATGAGGGAGCCGTGCTGTTTGAAGAGCAAAACATCATAAAATCCCGAGAACAATATCACCAGCAATTACTGTATTTTGGCCATGCATTGGGTGTGAATCGCAGCCTCAACGCCTTAGAAAACTTGCGTTTTTGGTGCGCTCAGCATGGCGTTGAGCATAATGATGCGGAGATCTATGAGGTTTTAGCTCTGCTCGGTTTAGTTGGCCTAGAAGATGTAACCGTAAGCCATTTATCCGCTGGCCAGCAAAGACGGGTTGCCCTTGCTCGATTTTGGTTACAAACCGCAGCGCGTGTGTGGATTTTAGATGAACCCTTTACCGCATTAGACGTACAAGGAATAGCGCTGCTTAACAACAGAATTGTTGCCCATTTGAAACAAGGTGGTTGTGTGGTGATGACATCACATCAGGCACTGGACGTCGATTATCCAACCAAAGAGCTGCAGTTGGAGTACCGCATATGAGCATGGCTTTAAAAGCGGTTTTCGAAAGGGATTTGGCTTTGGCTTATCGCCAGCGCTCTGAGTTAATGCAGCCAATGATGTTTTTCATATTGGTGATCAGTTTATTCCCTTTAGGAATTGGGCCAAATCCAGAAACTTTGCAAAAAGTGGGCCCTGGCGTGATTTGGGTGGCGGCAATTCTGTCATCTTTACTCGGCATGGAGCGTCTATTCAAAGATGATTACAATGATGGCTCTTTGGAGCAAATCATGTTGTCAGCTACGCCACTGCCGTTAGTTGTGCTGGTAAAGGTGTTGGCCCACTGGTTGACGAGTATAGTACCGCTATTGTTGCTATCGCCGTTGTTAGCGCTTTTTCTGAATTTGACTGAACCCATGTATTGGGCGCTATTGAGTACACTTTTACTGGGCACCCCTTTATTAAGCTTAGTGGGAGCGATAGCCGTCGGGTTAACACTTGGTTTGAACCGAGGCGGTGTGTTATTGGCGCTACTTTTGCTGCCGGTGTTTATTCCTTTGCTCATTTTTGCCACCGCAGCAGTTGAAGCTGCATCGTTACAATTACCCTACAGCGCACAATTAGCCATTATTGGTGCGATGTTATTAATCTCTTTAGCGCTGGCGCCTTTTGCCATCGCTTACGCATTACGAGTGAGTCAGAACTAATGTGGAAATGGTTACATCCTTACGCGAAAACGCAAAACGCCTACCAGCTGTGTGAGCGTTTACTACCTTGGTTTGTAGTATCGGCTTTTATCTCATTTACCTTGGGTATGGTTTGGGGCTTGTTGTTTGCTCCGTCTGATTACCAACAAGGGGATTCGTTTCGCATTATCTACATTCATGTCCCCAGCGCCATTTTATCAATGGGCGCATACAGTGCCATGGCGATTTCTGCGTTTATTGGGTTAGTGTGGCAGGTGCGCACGGCTTTTATGGCCATGATAGCGTTAGCACCCATTGGGGCTGTCGTCACCTTTATTGCGTTATTCACCGGCGCTGCATGGGGTAAACCTATGTGGGGAACATGGTGGGTGTGGGATGCGCGCTTAACATCTGAACTTATTTTATTGTTTTTGTATTTGGGGGTTATTTCTTTATATGCCTCATTTGAAGACAAGCAACAAGCAGGTAAAGCTGCAGGTGTGATGGCAATAGTCGGCGTGGTGAACTTGCCAATCATCCATTTTTCTGTGGAGTGGTGGAATACACTGCATCAAGGGGCAAGTATTACTAAATTCGATAAGCCCTCGGTTGCGCCTGACATGCTTTGGCCGTTATTGATTAGCATTCTAGGCTTGGCGCTGGTGATGGCGGCGATATTTATTCGACGCTTACAGAACGAGATTTTGCGTCGCGAGCTTCATCGTCCTTGGGTTCAAGCGTTAGTCGCCGAAGCGAAAGGGAAATAATATATGCAGTTTGAAAGTTTTAGTGCATTTGTAGATATGGGTGGTTACGGGTTTTACGTGTGGCTGTCTTTTGGCGTGAGTTTGTTGGCTTTAGGCATACTTGCGTTCGATGCGGCTCGTCAGAAAAAAGTGTTGTTTAACGCCGTCGAAAAAGAACAAGCACGAAAGATACGTATTAAAGCGGCGAAAACATCTGCAACCAGCCAAGTGAAATCAAGTTATTCTGAGGCACAAGCGTCGCCACGAAATGAGGAAATGAAACAATGAACCCTAGACGTCAAAAACGCCTGGTCGTGATCTCCACTATCGTATTGGTTATCGGTGCGGCAATTGGTTTAATGTTATATGCGTTGAGTCAAAATATTGATCTGTTTTACACCCCTTCAGAAGTGATTGATGGCAAACAAATAGGCCAGGTGAAAGAGATACCGCAAGTAGGCCAGCGCTTACGTATTGGCGGTATGGTGGTTCCCGGTTCTGTAAAGCGTGACAATGACAGCTTGGCGGTAAGTTTTGATTTAGTAGATACAGGGCCAGCGGTGACCGTCAGTTATCACGGGTTATTACCTGACTTATTCCGTGAAGGGCAGGGCATTGTTGCCACTGGCGTTTTGACGGCTTCGAATCATATTGAAGCGCATGAGGTGCTGGCAAAACACGATGAAGAATACATGCCCCCAGAGTTGGCTGAAAAAATGAAAGGCATCAAACACGTGAAGCCTGAACAAGCATACTCAACACCAAAAGTGAGCGGTTAATATGGTTGCTGAGCTAGGAAATATCTCTCTTGTTTTAGCATTGCTAATGGCGATATCGCTCGCTATTTATCCTTTGTGGGGCGCACAAAAAGACCACTTAAAACTGATGCAAATGGCTAAACCTCTCGCCATTGGTATGTTCGCCTTTACGTTGTTTGCTTATATCTGTTTAACCTGGGCATTTGTGCATGATGACTTTAGCCTAGCGTATGTGGCGAGTACTTCTAATAGTACATTACCGCTTGTTTATAAATACACAGCTGTGTGGGGCGGGCACGAAGGTTCGTTTTTACTGTGGGTGATGATCTTTTCAATCTGGACTGTGGCCGTCGCCTTATTCAGTAAAGCAATAGAGCTGAAAATGGTCGCCCGTGTGTTGTCTATTCTTGGCATGGTCGCCATCGGCTTTTACTTATTTATGCTACTCACTTCAAATCCGTTTGATGTGTTGTTGCCGTTCTACCCCGTTGACGGACGTGACTTAAACCCGCTGTTGCAAGACTTTGGCATGATCATTCACCCGCCTATGTTGTATATGGGCTATGTCGGGTTTTCTGTCGCCTTCGCGTTCGCCTTAGCCGCGTTGATTTCTGGGCAGTTAGATTCAACCTGGGCGCGCTGGTCTCGCCCATGGACGATTGCTGCATGGTCGTTTCTGACCGTAGGGATCGCATTAGGCAGTTGGTGGGCGTATTACGAACTTGGTTGGGGCGGATGGTGGTTCTGGGATCCTGTCGAAAATGCCTCGTTTATGCCTTGGCTTGTTGGCACAGCTTTAATGCACAGCTTGGCGGTGACCGAAAAACGTAAAGTATTTAAATCGTGGACAGTATTACTGGCGA
This sequence comes from Paraglaciecola chathamensis S18K6, assembly GCA_000314955.1. GTDB lineage: Bacteria > Pseudomonadota > Gammaproteobacteria > Enterobacterales > Alteromonadaceae > Paraglaciecola > Paraglaciecola chathamensis. The sequence continues at coordinate 234,789 of BAEM01000033.1, forward strand.
TTGCAGCATTCTCACTGAGCCTACTTGGAACGTTTTTGGTGCGCTCAGGTATTTTGGTATCAGTGCATTCCTTTGCCAGTGATCCAAGCCGCGGCATGTTTATTCTTGGCTTGTTGGTGGTGGTAATAGGTGGCTCTTTATTGCTGTTTGCATTACGTGCGCCACAGCTAAAAGGAGCAGGGCGTTATCAATTGTTTTCACGCGAGGTTATGCTCGCAGGTAACAATGTGTTTTTAAGCGCTGCCTGTCTTGTAGTGCTGTTAGGTACACTGCTGCCTTTAGTCCATAAAGAACTTGGCTTGGGCTCTATCTCCATTGGCGCGCCCTTTTTCAATCAAATGTTTAGCTATTTAATTGTGCCATTTGTGCTGCTTATGGGCATTGGGCCTTTATCTCGTTGGAAAAACCAACAACCGTCAGCGCTATATAAGCAGTTATTGCTCGCCTTCGGACTGAGCTTGTCTGCCGCCATATTAGTCACAGCAAATTTCGAGCAAACGTCTTACATGGCGGCGCTGGGCATGGTGATGGGGTTCTGGATTGTGGTGACAACCATCATGGAAATACACCAACGCATTAATGCTGATAAAAAGCTGTCTCAGCAACCGATTTTATCCGCGCTGCGCAAGCTTACCCCCAGCCATTGGGGCATGGTAGTCGGTCACTTGGGCTTTGCTGTGAGTATTATGGGTATCACTTTGGTGAGCAATTACAACCAAGAAAAGCACGTGCGTATGGCCTATGGCGAAACGGTGCAACTGATGGGCTATGACTTCACCTTCAACGGTGTGAGCAATGTTAAAGGGCCAAACTATACAGGTTATCAAGCACATGTAGTGGCAAAACAAGACGGAGAAGTCGTTGCGAATTTAGAAGCTGAAAAACGTATTTATACCGTTCAGCGTAATGTTATGACCGAAGCAGGGATAGATTCGAATATCCACCGTGACTTATTTGTTGCCCTTGGCGAACAACTTGATGACGGCGACTGGGCGTTACGAATATACGTGAAACCATTTGTAAACTGGATTTGGGCTGGAGCCTTCATTATGGGCTTTGGTGGTATTTTGTCGATATCTGACAAGCGCTACCGCATGCAAGCGATGGCGAGCAAAAAAGCCGTGAAAAACAAAGCAAAAATGAACTCAGTAGAAGCGTCAGCTTCTCAAGATGCAGTGGAGTCTCAATAATGAGAAAGGTTTCATTTTTCGTATTGCCCTTAATATTGTTTGTGGGCTTAGCGATATTCCTATTTCAAGGGTTGTTTAGCGACCCCAGAGAACACGAATCGACCTTGCTGAACAAACCCGTACCTAGTTTTGTATTGCCCGATTTGATGAACACGGATCTTACCTACACAACCGAAGTATTCGTAGGCAAGGTCACGTTGTTGAACGTATGGGGTGTATGGTGCGTTACATGTGCCGTGGAAATTCCATTTTTAGAGCAACTTAAAAACGAAGGAAAGCACATAGTCGGTCTGTATTACGATCAGGACATTGACCCCGACTTCGGGATAAAAACGGTTGAGCGAGTACAGCAGGAAGTAGAGCAAAAGCTCGGTCAGTTGGGTAACCCTTATGCGTACAATATTTTTGATGTGAAGCGCGATCTGTCGTTAGATTTAGGGGTAACTGGTGCACCTGAAACCTTTTTAATAGACAAGCAAGGTAAGGTGCGTTTACACCATATCGGCGATATTAACCCTAGAGTGTGGCAGAACAAGTTTGCATCTGTGTATCAGGAGTTAATCGCGGAATGATGCGTTTTAAAGCTCTAATTTTTCTTTCATTTGCCTGGTTTAGTGCATACACATCGGCCAGTGAAGAGACCTATCAATTTGAAACAGATGCCCAAAGTGCATTGTTCTTTGAATTAACCAAAGAATTACGCTGCCCTATGTGTCAGAACCAAAACATTGCTGATTCTGATGCCATGATTGCAGCTGACTTACGACGAAAAGTATACCAGCTGGTAAATGAAGGGCAGTCTCGTGAGGAAATTATCGATTACATGAAGCAGCGCTACGGTGACTTTGTTTATTACCAGCCGCCGGTGAATGCCACCACAATTTGGTTATGGTTATTGCCACTGATATTCGTATTCATCGGTATTGTGCTTGTGATCAGAAGTCGTCAGCAAAAGCCAGTGACGCAAGATAACGCAAAGCTTGAAGCAGCAGAGAAGTTGTTGGAGGAAGACAAATGAGCGTATTTTGGATTGCGGGTATCGCTCTGTTTGCTCTGGCCGTTGGTATTGTTGCGTTTCCCTGGATTTTTGAAGGGCGTAAGCGTCAGGATACGCTAACAAACACGCGGCTTATTCGCCAACGTTTGAATGAACTTGAACGTGAAGAGCGTGAGGGCTTGTTAAGTCACGAAGACCGGCTTGAAACCGAGAAAGACTTGAAAATTGCGTTACTAGATGAGCAAGAACACGCGCAACAGAAAATAACATCTGCTCGCGGTGTTTTACTTATTGGCGGGATACTGAGTGTTGTTGGTGTCGCGGTTTTGTATTGGCAAGTTAACAATGTGAGTGAGCTTGAGAATTGGCAAGATGCAAAAGCAAAGTTACCTGAATTAGCTGAGCGTATTGTCACTCAAGGGGATGCGTCAGTCACCGAGCAGGATCTAGAGAAATTTGCATTGGGTTTAAGAACAAAGCTGATCGGCTCTGATGACGATGCCATTGGCTGGACGCTTCTCGGGCGTGTATATGTTGCTATTAATCATATTGAAAGCGCTATGGACTCGTTTGAACGTGCACTTGCCATTGAGCCAGATAATATTGAAACGCTCGCCAGTTACAGCCAGGTATTGTTAATGGTGAATCAAGAGAGTTATCTCGCTCAAGCGAAGATGCACCTTAATCACATATTAGAGTTAGACCCTCAAAACACCGGCGCACTGGGTATGCTAGCGATGGCTGCTACTCAGCAAGGTGATAAAACGCTTGCGATTAATACATGGCAACGGCTGAAAGCGTTCGTACCTGAAGATGCCCCGATTTACGCTTCAATTGAAGCGCAAATAGCGCAATTAGAAGGAAATGAACCCGCAGCTCCCGAGTTGCTTGAGCAGGGCGCGCCTTTAACAGATGAACAGGACAGCGCGGCAGTGCTAGTGACCGTTAACGTTAGGTTAGATGATTCACTTACAGACAAAAAACCGCAAGATGGCTATTTGTTTGTGTTCGCTCAAGACGCAAATGGTGAGAGTAGAATGCCCGCTGCCGTGGTGAAAATGCCGTTAGGTGATTTACCTGTGAGCGTTGAATTGTCAGACAGCAATTCAGTTATGCCGACGTTAAAATTGTCGCAATTATCACAGGTACGCTTGGTGGCTAAAATATCTCGCACTGGAAACGTTATGGAAACAAGCGGTGATTTACAAGGAACGTTAGAAGTGACACTTAACGAAGCTGAAAATACACAACAAACGATATTAATTAATGAGGAATTACCGTGAATAAGGCGAAGATAGGTGCACTGTTTTTTGTGTTATTAACCTTGGGCGGCTGCGCATCAAGTAGCAATACCGATGAGCAAGCAAGCGAATATAACGATCCGAAAGACCCGTTTGAGTCGGTTAACCGCACATTCTGGGATTTTAACTATGACATCCTTGATAACTACGTTCTACGCCCTGTCACAGTCGTTTATGTTGACTACACGCCGCAGTTCGCACGTACCGGTTTATTTAACGCAGCATTAAACCTTGAAGAGCCTTCAAACTCTTTAAATAACTTACTGCAAGGTAAGTTAGATGGCATGTTGATCAGCCTTGGGCGCTTTTTATTGAATTCGACCGTGGGGCTATTAGGCACAATTGATGTAGCCACCGAGTTAGGCTTAACACGCAAAGAAGAAGAGTTTGGTGAAACATTAGGGAAATGGGGCGTAGGTACCGGGCCTTATTTAATGATACCTGCTTTAGGACCTAACGATATTCGAAGCGGTGTGGGTGATGTAGTCGATACATCTTATACACCGTTAGATGCGCTTAATTTTTATTTTGCAGCTTTTCGAACAGGTATCAAAGTACTTGAAAGCCGCGCCGCTTTAATGTCTCAGGAACAACAACTTAATCAATCTGCTGATCCTTACAGCTTTGTTAAGAATGCTTATTTCCAAAACTTAGAGTTTAAAGTGAAAGACGGCAAGGTTGAAAAAACGCAAGAAGAAGAAGCATTAGAAGATGATATTGATGCTTACTTAAATAGCCTCGAATAGCGGTTAAGACTTAACAAACTTTATAATAAAAAGCCCGATTAACTTAGGTTAATCGGGTTTTTATGGTTTTATTAGATTAACAAAACTGTTTACTTGTAGCCGTTAGGGTTATTCGATTGCCAGTTCCAAGAGTCTCTGCACATATCAGCTAGCCCTTTTTCTGCTTTCCAGTCTAAGGCTTCGCTGGCAAGTTTCGGATCTGCGTAGCAGGCCGCTACGTCACCTTCGCGGCGCGGAACGAATTTGTAGGCGATGGTTTGTCCGCTTTGTTTTTCGAACTCTTTGACCATATCGATTACGCTGTACCCTTGGCCAGTACCTAGGTTGTAGGTAACTAAGCCAACATCACTTTGTAATTTGTCGAGTGCTTTAAGATGGCCTGCAGCTAAATCTTCAACGTGGATATAATCACGTACTCCGGTGCCATCAGGTGTATCGTAGTCATTACCAAAAACAGACAAATATTCACGTTTACCGGTAGCCACTTGCGTAATAAACGGCATTAGATTGTTAGGGATACCGTTTGGATCTTCGCCGATACGCCCAGATGGATGTGCGCCTGCTGGGTTAAAGTAACGCAGCACTGCGATATTCCAACTATTGTCTGACTTATATAAATCACGTAATACTAATTCGACCATTAATTTCGATTGGCCGTACGGATTAGTCGGTTGACCTGTGGGTAAACCTTCATGTAAGGGAAGTTCCACAGGGTCACCGTAAACAGTAGCAGATGAGCTAAACACTAAGCTTTTGACATTGTGCTTAGCCATTGATTCGCATAATACCAAGGTGCCATACACGTTATTGTTATAGTACATCAGCGGCTTTTCAACTGACTCACCAACGGCTTTAAGGCCAGCAAAGTGTATGACGGAGTCAACACTGTAATCAGTGAATAGCGCATCTAGCGTGGCAGCGTCACGGATATCACCCTCAACAAAGGTTACCTGCTTACCCGTTAGCTCTTCGACACGCTTTAGCGCCTCGGGAGAGGAATTACATAAGTTGTCCAGCACAACCACCTTGTTGTTGGTTTCCAACAACTGTAAAACCGTGTGGCTGCCAATGTAGCCAGCGCCGCCTGTTACTAAAATTGTTTGCATTGGGTTACTCTCCTTGGTGGTCAATTGGGGGAATGTATTTCGCGCACAAGCTGTATTGTATTGGCCTGAGCACAAGAGGATATAAGGCGGCTACTAATGCCGCCCAAAGCAACGAATACCAGCTTTCGGTGCTTCTAAATATTAGAATAAATATAGGCAAGAGTACTGCTAACTTTAAAACGTTGAGCAAAAGTTTTTCAGGCCCTGTTAGCCTGTTTTGCGCTTTTTGAATAGCCGCTAACCGCTCAGTAAGTGGTAAGTGGGCGATATTTGGTATGTCTCTAGATGAAAAATAGATCTTCATTTTACTCTTGCTTATCTAAAAGAAACGCCTAGCTGTATGAGAACAGGTAGGCGCTATTTATAGTATTATATTATTAATTCTTTCGCCACTGGCGAACGGCTATTCATCCGCTGGTCTGTTGACCTGCTTCGCCAATTAGGCTCGCTTATGTTCAGCTAGCTTTTCCCACGCTTTCGTTTTAAAGCTAAGTAAGAAAATAACGATACCAATAGCAATAGTGAATAAGCTGATTTGAAGATACAAATTAGGCATATCTTCCACTTTATTCGGATCAAAGTTACCAGCCAGTAAGCCAGCGATAACGTTACCGATAGAGTAGGTTAATACAAAAACGCCCATCATTTGACCAGCAAAACGTTTAGGTGAAAGCTTACTTACCGCTGCTAGCGCAACAGGGCTTAAGCATAACTCACCGACTGTATGTAAGAAGTAAGTAGCTACTAACCAGTATGGTGCAACGCGTAAACCGGTAGCAGCGGCTTGTGCCGCAAAGAACATCACCAAGAAGCCTGTTGCCATAATGATAAGGCCAACTGCACATTTCAGGCCGTATGAAGGCGTTAACATGCGTTTTGCTAAGTTTATCCATAAGGCGGCGAAAAACGGTGACAAAATGATGATGAAGAAAGAATTGGCCGATTGGAACCAAGCTGTCGGGATTTCAAAGCTACCTAACATACGCTCAGTGTAATCACGGCCGAATAAGTTAAGCGATGAGCCCGCTTGTTCAAACCCTGTCCAGAAAAAGATAGAAGCTAAACAAACCAAAAATAGTGCGCCTAAACTACGTTTTTCATTGCCGTCTAAATTACCGAAGAAAAACACACCTGCGTAATATGCTAAGAACACTACAGTAATAGCAATGGCAACATATTGCGCCATAGTGACTGGGTCAAAACTAAGCTGACCGCTGATCATCAAAAACGTTAATACGGCGAGGCCTATCATGGCTGCAGCGATGATTTGCCAAGAGCGTTTTGTAGCCTTCGCAGACATAGCAACCATAGGCTGCGCCCCAGCGCCATCAAGTTTGTAAATGGTCATGCGATACTGAATTAAGCCAATACCCATACCAATTGCAGCTGCACCAAACGCCCAGTGCCAACCCATTTCAACTTGTAAATAACCGCAAACAATATAACCAATGATGGAACCAAGGTTGATCCCTAAATAATACAGTGTGTAACCACTGTCACGGCGATCATCGTCATCAGCATAAAGCTGGCCGACCATAGCGCCAATATTTGGCTTCAAAAGGCCCGTACCTAACACAACAAGTACCAAACCAACGAAAAAAGTAGAATTGTTAGGAATAGCCAACACAATGTGGCCACACATGATGATTACACCGCCGTACCAAACTGCACGTTGCCCGCCAATTAGGCGGTCAGCTATCCAGCCGCCGGGTAACCCCATAAAATAAACGGCGCCGGTGTACAAACCGTATATCGCGGTAGCAGATGCCACCGTAATGACCAAGCCACCTTCTTGGATGCTTGCGGTCATAAAAAGGACTAACAAGGCACGCATGCCGTAATAACTCATGCGCTCCCACATTTCGGTAAAAAATAGGGTAGAAAGGCCCCCTGGTTGGCCTAAGAAATCTTTTATTTTGGTTGTCATATTACCTGCCGTAAACCTAGTTAGCGTCTTTCCGGTAGAAAAGGAACAGGAATGAAAGATGCTGAACCGTCTGGTTTTTGATTATTGTTTTTGCCGACTACTCTAGCGGTAGTTAACGATTTTCAGCCACGTTTATACTAGAGCTAAGGGATGAAGACAAGAAAGGCTGTACAATGTGGCTGTATTTATTCCTTCACTATTAGGGCTTAAATATGTTTGTGGCGCGTTTTTTCAGCAGTCTGCGAACCACTTCGGCCGAGCAAATGTGTGCGCGTATAGAGTTTTAGTATTGAAAGTACGGAGCGAGTTGTAAAGGGATGTATGCACTGCCTAGGAGGGAGTGCCATCAAAGAACCTGACACTTAATCATGGCTTATTGACTTAATCCATTAGGTTGCAGGGTTATTTCGCGGTCAAATTGTAACTGTGCCCTCTAAAATTTAAACACGAAAGATATACAACCCTCCGTTCATTGTGACTAAAACCATAGTCTAAATTAACCATTTCACTCAATAAGCAAATCATATATCATGCTGCCCCATTTATTTGGCACAATAGTACAGATTTCAACCTTCTGAGGCCCACAGGGATAGCAGTATGTTAAGAACGTTTAATTTTCAGATAATCGCATTGCTTGCGTTTATGTTTGTCGCGCCAGTGAACGCCGTTACGCCGTCTGCGCAACAAATTGAGCAATTTAAAAGCATGCCAAAAGCACAGCAAGAAGCGCTTGCTCGGCAAATGGGTATTGATTTATCTGACTTAAACCTTTCAGGGGGAAGTAATAGTAGCGTAGAAGTACAGCCTGAAAGCCAAGTTAACCGCTACGTTGACGACAACGAAATTGCTGCGCGTCTCGCTGAGCAAAGTGCGAATAAAAACAAAACCAAAGAATTAAAGCCATTCGGCTACGATTTGTTCGACTCATCAACGGCGACAGCCTCTTTTGCACCTCCTACTAATTTGCCTGTACCTGCCGATTATATCTTGGGCCCTGGTGACACTATTCGCGTGCAACTATTCGGCAAAGTGAGTGAACAACATTCATTGCAAGTAAACAATGAAGGCGTTATCGAAGTGCCAGACTTAGGCCCGATGAATGCAGCAGGGCTAAGCTACAACGAATTTAAACAGCAATTAACCCAGCGTTACAGTGAACAGGTTATTGGTGTCACGCCAAACATCAGTATGGGCGAGCTTCGTACAATCCAAGTTTATATGGTGGGCGAGGCGTATCAACCAGGCGCATATACAGTTAGTGCGCTATCAACCATTACTAATGCGTTGTTTTCAAGTGGCGGCATTAACGATGTGGGCTCGTTGCGCCATATTGAGCTTAAGCGAGCTGGCAAAACAGTCACCGAATTCGACTTGTACGACTTGTTGGTATTTGGTGACACAAGCAAAGACATGCGCTTGCAACAGGGTGACGTGATCTTTATCCCTATTGTGAAAAAGTTGGTAAGCGTTGACGGTGAGGTTCGACGCCCCGCTATTTACGAAGCCAAAGACAACGACACCATGGCTAGCATGTTAAACATTGCTGGTGGCTTATTACCGACAGCAGCGGCTAAAAGCTTACAAGTGGCACGTAGTACAGCCAGTGACGGTTTTGAAGTGAAAACTGTCAATATGCAAGACAGAGCAGGGCGCTCGTTAAAGCTATCAGCAGGTGACTTTATAAATGTACCCGCTGCGGGCAACGAGTTTAATAATGCGGTTGTGGTAATGGGGGCTTATGCTACCCCAGGCTTGACCCAATGGCGCCCAGGACTAATGTTATCTGATCTGGTTAATCGTAATAGCTTGATGGGCACAACAGACGTTGACTATGCCTTGATCATGCGCGGGGCTAAATTTGCGCGCCAGAGTGACATTATTCAATTTGAGCCAGCTAAAGTACTTTCTGGTGAAACTGACGTTGAATTGAATGCATTCGATAAAGTCGTATTTTTTAACCGTTTTACTCCCGTAGACCCTGAAGAGAGCGACAAACAGAGTGAAAAGAAGGGGAATGACTCTAAGCGTGCGACGAACCAACAAAAGCAAGGTACGCAGTATGTAAACAATATACCTATGCAAAGTGGGGCTAACGGCCAAGTAACAAGCAATACGCAAAACCCGCAATTTGAAAATACGTTACGCGACCAAAGTGCTGCAAGTAATTCACGGAATAACAAAGGCACCAAGGATGACGAAAACAATGAAGATAACAAAGCTAACCTCTTACAAGAATTAGATTTAGCCAGTTTCACAGAAAAGTATTTGATTTTAGAGAAAACGAAGTATCTGTCTCGGGAAGAACTATTAGCGCCTATTATTGAGCGCTTACAAAACGAGAGCACACAGAGCTCGCCAATGAAATTGGTTGAAATTACTGGGCAAGTAAAATTCCCCGGTGTTTACCCAGTACAGAAGAACGCGACTGTGCGCGACCTTATTTTAGCTGGTGGAGGCTTGTTAGAATCGGCTTATTTACAAAAAGCTGAAATATCGCGTACTAGCTTAGACAGCAGCAATGCGCTGCGTATAGAGCACATACAGATTGATTTAATAGATTCAATGCTCGGTAACAATAACATCGCCCTGCAAAGTAAAGACACGCTCAATGTGTTACGCACCCCTGATTGGCACGAAAACAAAAAAGTTGAGTTGGTAGGCGAGGTTGTTTTCCCTGGGGTTTATCAAATCAAAAAAGGCGAAACGCTTGCTCAGTTAATTGAGCGTGCAGGTGGCTTAACTGAAGAAGCGACCGTCAAGGCGGTAGTGTTTACTCGTGAAGAGTTAAAACAGCGTGAGCGTGAAAACCTAGACAAGTCAGTAGAGAACTTACGTCAGCAAATTGCTTCAACAAATTTATCTGGTAGTCAAAATGTTAAAACTATTGATTATCAAGAAGCCAAATTAATTTTAGATGAACTACTGCAGGTCGAGCCGGTGGGCCGATTAGTGATTGATATGCCGCAAATCATAGCAGGTAACCCCACAGCTGATTTATCACTTAAAGACGGCGACAAACTGTTTGTGCCTAATATTTCTTCTTCGGTTTCTGTAGTCGGTGAAGTGTTTGTACCGTCAACCCATATGTTTAAATACGGCAAAACACTCGAGCAATATGTAGCTAACTCTGGTGGTGAAACCGACCGCGCAGACATGGGCGATGTTTACATCGTTAAAGCTGATGGTTCAGTGACCATTCCTGAAACATCATTCTGGTTTAGCTCAAATGAGACAGTGTTAGAGCCAGGCGACACCATAGTGGTACCGCGTGACGTAACTAACTACGAGCGTTTAGGATTATGGCAAACCATTACCCAAATAGCCTATCAGTCAGCGATTGCGTTGATAGCAATTGGCAATCTTTAACTTGTTAAATGAGAAATTTGAGTAATTGAAATGACTTATACGAAAAGTAACACGCCAGAAAAAGACAAGGTTCAATACGTAGCGATATCGCCTGACATGTTTCAGGCGCAAAACAATGATGACGAAATAGATTTACGAGAGCTATGGAATGTAATTTGGCGCGGTAAGTGGCTAATTATTGCGATTACCACAATATTTGCAGTGGCATCCGTTTTTTACGCTTTAAGCCTTCCTAATATATATAGGTCAGAAGCTCTACTTGCCCCTGCGGATTCCGATCAGCAAGGTGGGTTATCAGGGCTTTCCGGACAACTAGGGGGCTTAGCATCTCTTGCTGGTGTAAATCTAGGTGGTGGTAAAACCGACAAAACTGCACTTGCTATCGAGATACTTAAATCCCGTGAGTTTTTTGCAAAGTTCGCTGAGAAACATCAAATCCTGCCGGATTTAGTGGCGGCTAAAGGTTGGGACCCTGTTTCGAATAAAACTATCTACGATGAGGACATCTATTCCTCTAAAAAAGGTGAGTGGATCAGAAATGTGAAGCCACCTAAGAGGCCTAAGCCGTCGATGCAGGAAGCAAAAATATATTTTGATAAAGCGTTCAAAATCAATAAATCAATAGATACTGGAATGATATCAATTGAGGTAATGCATTACTCCCCTTCTGTAGCTAAGCAATGGGTCGATTGGTCTATAGAAGACATTAATTTGGTAATGAAAAAACGCGATGAAGATGAAGCTAGAAAAAGTATAAGCTATCTAGAGAGTCAGCTATCAAAAACGAATATTGTTGAACAAAAAGCATTGCTATATCAATTAGTTGAAGAGCAAGCTAAAACATTAATGTTCGCAGAAGTTCGCAAAGAATATATATTTAAAACGATAGATAAAGCTTTAGTAACAGAAGAAAAAGTGTCGCCAAATAGAGCAATTATTGTTTCTATAGTAGTTATTTTTGCTGGTATATTAGCTTCCGTAATTCTGTTAGTTCGAAATTATATTAAATTCAAGTAGGGCAGTTGTGAAAATACTATCAATATTCGGTACAAGACCTGAGGCTATAAAAATGGCCCCTCTAATAAAAGCGTTATCAGATAACGAAAGTATTGAGTCTAAAGTCTGTGTGACAGCACAACACAGAGAAATGCTTGATCAGGTGTTAAAGCTATTCGAAATCGTACCTGATTACGATTTGAATATTATGAAATCTGGTCAAAATTTAAATCAAATCACTTCGCTTATTCTACAAGAATTAAAATTCGTACTAGGCGACTTTAAACCTAATCTTGTGCTGGTTCACGGTGATACGGCAACGACTTTTGCCGCTAGTTTGGCTGCATATTATGAACAAATACCTGTGGGCCATATAGAAGCGGGGCTACGCACCGGTAATATTTACTCTCCGTGGCCCGAAGAAGGAAATCGGAAGTTAACTGCTGCAATTGTAAGTTACCATTTCGCACCTACAGATACCGCAAAGCATAATTTGCTTAAAGAGAACTATGATGCATCAACTATAGAGGTGACTGGTAACACAGTCATTGACGCTTTGTTGATGACTAAATCAAAGATAGACAATGATACGTCTCTATCTATGACCCTAAACAACTCTTTTCCTATGATTAATAAATCACGAAAACTCATACTAGTAACGGGACATCGTAGAGAGAGTTTCGGAAGTGGGTTTGAACAAATATGCGAAGCTTTAGTAATTACCGCAAAAAGTTACCCTGATGTCCAAATCCTATATCCTGTTCATCTCAATCCGAATGTGCGTGAGCCTGTAAATCGAATACTGAGGGATATAGATAATATATATTTAATAGAGCCTCAAGAATATCTTCCATTTATATATTTAATGGATAGAGCTTATTTGATTTTGACTGATTCGGGGGGAATTCAAGAAGAAGCACCAAGTTTAGGCAAGCCCGTACTGGTCATGCGGGATACTACTGAGCGCCCTGAAGCGGTTAAAGCTGGTACAGTCAGGTTGATTGGTACAAACGTTCAGAACATTACATCAGCGATTAGCGAACTTATTGAAAATAATGATCTGTATGAAAAAATGAGCAGAGCACATAATCCTTATGGTGACGGGAGTGCATCTAAATATATCGTAAAAAGTATATTAAACGCTATGACAATTTAGAAGTAATCTATGAAAATTTTAGTATTGTGTGAAGCTTATCCTGAAAAAACTAAACCCTATCAATTAATGTATGTGCATACTCGGGTACGCGAATATTTAAAGCAAGGACTAGATGTTACAGTTTTATCATTCAGAGCCAATGATGATTATGAAATTGATGGTGTGCAGGTAAAGAAAGAGCAAAGATTAAATGCAGGCGATTTTGATTTGGTCATTTCCCACGCGCCAAACATCAGAAATCATATTCGTTATATTTTCAGATATCTAAAAAAGTCACAAATAGTTTTTTTTATACACGGACACGAAGCCTTAGACGTTACAAAGTACTATCCTGGCCGATATGATGGAACTAAATATCCAATATCAAGGAAATGCCTCGAGGTTATTAAGCTAACCTGCCTTAGGTTATTTCTAAACCAATTCAGTAAACAAATCCATATGATTTACGTTAGTAAATGGATGAAACGACATTTTTATAAGAATGTTAAGTTTAAGAAAGCGTTTTTAAGTGAAAACATAATAGCTAACTCAGTTAACGAATGCTACGTGTCAGCGTCTTGGGATAGAGAGTCAGAAAAAAAATTTGATTATATAACGATTAGACCTCTTAACGAAAAAAAATATGCAGTAGATGTTGTTTTAGAATATGCAAAAGCAAACCCTAGTAAGTTATTTGCTCTTTATGGTGAGGGAAACATTTTCGAATACATTGAGAAGCCTGAAAATGTTATACATTTTGAAAAATTTTTATTTGAAAACGAAATAGTGAAAGTGCTGAATATGTCAAAAGCAGCTTTCATGCCGACTCGTCTAGATGCTCAAGGAGTAATGGTGTGTGAAATGGCAACGTTTGGTATTCCGACTGTTACTTCAAATATTGATGTGTGTAAAGAGATATTTTCTGAGATTGATAATGTCGCTTTAATAGATAATGAATCGATACAACCCTTGCCTGATTTTGAACAAACGAAATTTGTTAAAAACCTCAAGTATTGCTCTGAAAATACTATTAACAGAGAGATAAAGCTTATTAATGATTTAAAACGAAATGAGGATTTAACATGACCGTACTGAGCCTAGGGGGATGGTATGTTGGTAATTCAGCGGTACTTGATTGGTTAGATGGATTCTCGTCTTATTATTATCTAAGAGGTGATTTCCATGATCTGAGAAAGTATGGGGGATTGTATGACTGTATTGTTGAAAAAGATCATCAGCGAAAATGTCAAATTGTAGATAGTGAATTAAAGCACTTTTGTAAGGGATTGCTCAGGCCTACAAAAGCGTTTTTCAACAAGTCAATAAATGGAAAGGTACCTAATCACCCGTCTTTGCTTAACTATAACATCCTGATGCTTTTTAATTATTTAACATTTAGAGTACACATTAGAAACAAGGATTTTGACCAACTTGCCTTTTGGAAAAAACGGCTAGCTATGCTCACTAAAATAAGCGATAACCGCGACGCAAAACTTGTATTACAAAATCCAACGTATTACGACGATATCGCGCCAGAGCATAGCGCTATTTGGCGTGAATTATTTGAAAATCCTAAAATGTTTTTTGTCCATCGCGACCCTGTCGACCAGTTTGTACAAATTTACTTAGCTGATGACTTGAAATATGGTAATACTAGGTTTAGAGCTGGCACAGAAAATTTAAACCCAGTAGAGCGATATTTTTATATAACAAAAAGAACTTATATTAGCAGAATAAATATGCTGAAAAAGTTTCCTCCAAATCAACTAGCGGTTATAAACTTTGAAAAGTTCGCATATGCCAGTGACGAAGCAATAAAACCGATACGTGATTTTTTCGATATTTGCTCGGAAAGAGAGTTTAACTTTAATTTTGAAATGACTAGAGGAAATGTAGGTCTTTCCAAGAAAAATGAAAATGTAGTTCATCATTTGAAAGAGTATTCAGGTCAATTAGAAGAATTATATCAATTACGAAATGAGTTGTCGGCTGCAGAGCATTCCGTAATTTAATGTACTTTTCATTTTTATCTCTTATTATTCTCCTTCTATCTAGCTTCATTTTTAAGAAGGTTGCGGGTAGTTTAGCTGTCCGAAATCTAAATATGATTAGCTGGATGTTTTATATAAACTTAATTCTTCAAAGCTTTATATCTTCTGTAATCGTTGTCAATGGATGGGAAGATCATTATCGAATTTCTAGACAATTAACCACGCAGGACTCTAGGTTATATGGTTGGCTAGCTGTTCAGTGGGTAATGTTAGCTATGCCAATTGCGATGTATATGATAGTGATTTTTTCGGGTTTTAAAAGTACAGAGCGGCAATACCTAACTTACATAAGAAAACCCATCGAAGAGTTTACATCGAGAAATAACAAAAGCCTATTTAAATTAATTTCGTTGCTAACTGGTATTTCATTACTTGCAGTATGTTATACATTTTATACAATCGGATTCATACCACAATTAAAGCTTTTTTCTTTGAGCGGACTATTATCAGCTGAGCTAAGAGAGGATGTAGGAAGAGGTTTTGAAGGGAGTTTTATATTTAGGAATATTTTTGCTTTAACTTTGACTCCAATTCTTTCTTATATTTGGTTCGCATATAGTTTTTATTACAAGAAACGACGCATGAAATTGGTTTTTTATATAATGTTAATAGCTAGCCTACTAATTGTTTCTTACAATTTAGCTAAATCTCCTATTGTATTTTACTTGATTGGTTTGTTGTTTCTAAACGTTTATATTAAGGGTGGTGTTAAAATATCAAAAATCGTATATTTATTTTTGTTTTTATTTTGTATTCTTATTTTTTCCTACTATCTAACTTTTGATTCATTTGATATTTTGCATCTGTTATCTATTAATAGTGGAATTGGAGGGCGAGTCTTATTAGGTCAGTCCATGGGAATATACTTTTCAATGGATGTATTTCCAAAACATCACGAATTTTTAGGCATGAACTCAGTCTCCCAATTTGTTTCTAATATCATTGGTAACGATTACTCTCCTAGATCTGCTCGAATATTAATGGAACATGTTAACCCCAAAGGTGTCGCAAATGGAACAGCTGGGTTAATGAACTCTCTGTATATAGGAGAGGCTTGGGCGAATTGGGGGATATTTGGAGTTTTTATTGCTCCATTTATAGTTGGATTTTATATTCAAACTATATTCATGTTTTTTATTACTTCAAAAAAACATCCTATATATTTAGGACTATTTGCTTATTTGTCGTTTAGACTGCCAGTTGTTGGCGGAGTAAATGATTTTATTTATAATCCGATCCATGTGATTTTATTTATAATATTTTTTAGTTATCTTTTTATGACGTCAAAATCTCGTCTAAGGAATTGAGTTTGAAAAGCATGATCTTTCATTATCCTGCACCTATTGTTGAAAATGGGAATGTAGCGAGTCAAATTAGACCTTACAAGATGCTTAAAGCTTTTGAAAATTCAGGATACAAAGTATTTCAAATTACGGGATATGGTAGTGAGCGAAGAAAAAAGTATCATTTATTGAAAAAGAAAATTAAAGATGGTTATGTGTTTGACTTCTTATATTCCGAATCATTAACAATACCAACTGCTCTAGCCGAACCTAACCATATACCTACTTTTCCTTTTTTAGACGCTAAGATATTTTTACGTTGTAATAAAGCTGACATTAAAGTTGGTTTGTTTTATCGTGATATTTATTGGAAGTTTGATGAAATTTATAACAGTCCAAATTATTTACATAAAATAGTCTCTAAGTTTTTTCACTATTACGATTTAATTTTGTATAGATATCAAGTTGACTTTTTGTTTTTACCGTCTATTGAAATGGCAGATTATATACCTTTAATTGATAGTGTTAAATGCATTGAACTGCCAGCTGGACATGATTTTAATACATGTATAAATAGCAATGACACGGATTCTAACAAACTTAATTTGCTATATGTTGGCGGATTTGGGCCAGGGTATCCTATGCAAAAGTTATTTAATACCTTGGAACTTTTGCCTAATGTTGAAATGACTCTCTGTACAAGGAAAAGTGATTGGTTGGCCAATCGCCAAAATGTTAAAATTCCGGCAAACGTTGAAGTAGTTCACAAATCAGGTGAAGAATTAGCTTCCTTGTACGAGGATAGCGATGTAGTGTCGCTCGTTTTAGAACCTCAAAGGTGGAGAAAGTTTGCGTTCCCGTTCAAGTTTTTTGAATATTTAGGTAACGGTAAACCTATTATCGCTATCATAGATAGCCCTCCAGGACGATTAGTAGAACAATTGGGCATTGGCTGGGCAATTAATTATACGGAAGAGGATATTTCTAAATTACTTAACTCTATAATGGACTGTCCAAGTTTGTTAAAAAAAGCGAAATCAAATATCGCTCTTAATCGTCCTAATCATACTTGGAAAGCCAGAGCTGATTCAGTTATAAGTAGGCTGACTTAGCATTATGTTAACAGAGTCTTTTTATCTATTTTTAGTTAGGATTTTTTCAGCTGTTATTGGAATAGTAGTTGTTAGCTTTATCACTAATAACTTAGCCGTTGAGAGCTCGGGTGATTATTTTTTGATCTTGAGTATGGTTACGTTCATCATTCCGTTTTCATTACTCGGATTCGGACACCTTTCCTTAAAAGATATTTCGAAAGAAGAAGTAGGTACAGTCTCGAAGTATTTTACAATAGTAGTTTTAATGTCAATATTATGTGGTTTTCTATATGTTATTTACCTTTTCTACTTCTCCAATTTGGCAAATGTAGTAACTTTTTTCGAATTGTTTTTTCTTTTTTTTATAGTGGTTTTTTCTACGATTAGTGAATTATATTTGTTTTTTTTTCAAGGTCTGAAAAAAGCTTGGCACGGTACGTTGTATAATGTGATAGTCAGGCAAGTTTTATTACTTACATTGCTTTGGTTTTTCGAAGTTGACTCTTTGTTTTCATTGTTAGCTATATACAGTTTTTCTAGTGTTTGGGGTGTTTTTATATCAGTAATTATGCTGAATAAGTATAATGTGAAAATTCGTTTCGTTTTTCAACAAGTTAACATACCTTCACTATATAGAAAAAGTAGAAATTTTCAAATTACACATATTTTAGGAACCTTTAACGGTAGTGTTGCTCCCATTTTGCTTGGAGCGCTTGCTGATTCAAAAGAAGTGGCATTATTTATTGTTTGTATGAAAATATCTACTATATCATCTTTTGTAATGGTGCCGATAAATAGAGTGGTGGCGCCTAGGTACTCTCATGCATTCGCCAATGATAAGTTAAGTGAGTTGCAATCCATAGCTACTCTCGCTTGTAGAGTATCTCTTTTTTTCGTACTTCCGTTGTTAATATTAATATTTTTTCTGAAAAGCGAACTTTTGGGATATTTTGGTGGCTATTTTAGAGATAACGGAGAATTCGTACTTGTGGTTATATTATTAGCACAGTTGGTTAATATAATAACAGGATCCGTAGGTTGGTTATTACAAATGTGTAGCCAGGAAAAGCTATTTAGAGATATATCAATATTCTCGGTATTCGTATCAACTTTATTAGGATTTTATTTTATACCAATTTACGGCGCTTTAGGTGCGGCTATTATGTACAGTTGCTCTGTTTTTTTTACAAATATTTTGGCTTGCTATTTTGTTTTTAAGAAATTGGATGTGTTGATATTTAAGTTTTGGTAGTTTAATTTTTATATTTAAGGGGAGGGGAATGATTAAATTTGCGTTGTTAGGATGTGGTCGAATTTCGAAGCGCCATGCTGAGTTACTTGGAAATGGTTTAATTAATGGTGCTGAATTGGTTGCTGTATGTGATACCAGTATCGAGAAAGCCAATAAAATATCAGAACTTTTTAAAATAAAGAGCTTTGATAATATGCACTCGATGATGAATGAGGTAGATATTGACGTCGTTGTTGTACTTACTGAATCAGGTGCTCATGCTAGAAACGTTGTTGAACTTGCTGAATATGGAAAGTCAATAGTCGTCGAGAAGCCTATGGCTCTTACTCTCGATGATGCTGATAAAATGATAGAAGCATGTGATAAAAATAACTGTAGGCTGTTTGTCGTAAAACAAAATAGATTTAATGTTCCAGTGCAGAAACTGAGAGAAGCGGTTGACGAAAATAGGTTTGGTAAAATGGTGCTCGGAACAATTCGTGTTCGTTGGTGCAGGCCTCAAGAATATTATGACCAAGATAGCTGGCGAGGGACTTGGGCGAATGATGGTGGAGTATTAACAAATCAAGCGAGTCATCATATTGATTTACTAGAGTGGATTATGGGGGACGTTGAGAGTGTTTTCGCAAGAAGTACAACTGCCTTAGTAAATATAGAAGCAGAAGACACCGCTGTAGTAACCGTTAAGTTTAAAAGTGGGGCGCTCGGTATTATTGAGGCTACAACAGCGGCAAGGCCCAAAGACCTTGAGGGGTCTATATCGGTCCTTGGAGAAAAGGGCACAGTAGAAATTGCAGGTTTTGCTGTGAATGAAATGAAAACTTGGAACTTTTTAGAGCGTAATGATGAAGATGACTCAGTTTTAGATAAATATTCCGTAAATCCACCTAATGTTTATGGTTTTGGGCATCAAGCTTATTACGAGCATGTAGTAGATTGCATATTAAACAATAAAAATGCACTTGTTGATGGGCTTAAGGGCAGGAAAAGTCTGGAATTAATAAGCGCAATTTACGAGTCAATAGAAACTGGTAAGGAAGTGTACTTACGTTTTAAACCCAAATATTGCAAGCTCGGTGTAAATTAATTTTAAGTATCTGATGAAGCCCTTTAAATGTGAGTGAATAACTTTGAACTAT
This sequence comes from Paraglaciecola chathamensis S18K6, assembly GCA_000314955.1. Classification (GTDB taxonomy): domain Bacteria; phylum Pseudomonadota; class Gammaproteobacteria; order Enterobacterales; family Alteromonadaceae; genus Paraglaciecola; species Paraglaciecola chathamensis. The sequence goes on from BAEM01000033.1 coordinate 254,372, forward strand.
ATTTCAGAAAGCGCCATAATTCATCCTAATGTTTTGTTAGGTGACAACGTTGTAATCGAAGACTATTGCATTATTGGCTCTCCCGTTAAAGGGAAAGAAGGCTTGGTTACAACTATAGGAGCAAATGCTGTCATTCGTTCCGGTACTGTTATATATGCTGGTAATAAAATAGGTGATAACTTTCAAACTGGGAATAAAGCTAATATTAGAGAGAATAATGAAATTGGTGACAATGTAAGTATTGGAACGCTGTCCGTTATAGAGCATCATATTAATATAGGTAGCGGGACGAGGATTCATAGTCAGGTTTTTATTCCTGAGTTTTCTATTTTGGGCTTAAATACTTGGATTGGTCCAAATGTTGTGTTCACTAATGCTAAATATCCTCAATCTCCAGATGTAAAAAATAATCTGGTAGGACCCACGTTAGAAGAAAACGTTAAAATTGGTGCAAATTCAACTCTCCTCCCTGGAATTAAAATAGGAAGAAATAGTTTAGTTGGTGCAGCAAGTTTAGTGACTAAAGATGTTGAAGATAATGTTGTAGTAGCAGGACATCCAGCTTTAGTTATTAGGCAAATTGACTATTAGGAAAACAAGTAATGATTAAATTTTTAGACTTAGCTGGTCAGTACAACTCGATTAAAGAAGAAATCGATGGTGCGATTCACAAAACGTTAAATGATTCAGCCTTTATTGGTGGAGCGAGAGTTAAGAACTTTGAAGAGTCCTTTGCGCACTACCAACATAGTAAATACTGTGTTGGAGTTGGAAATGGTACTGATGCAATAGAGATTGCTCTAGAAGCTCTAGCTTTACCGAAAGGCAGTGAAGTTATAGTACCCGCTAATAGTTTTATAGCCAGTTCCGAAGCAGTTACACGTTCTGGCTTAAAAGTGGTATTTTGTGATAATGAGCCAAATAATTATACTATATCCATATCTAGTCTGAAGGAAAAAATAACCTCTAAAACTAGCGCTATTATTGCTGTGCACTTATACGGTCATCCCGCAGATATGGATACTATTTTAAAATTAGCTCAGCAACATAATCTGAAAGTTGTTGAGGATTGCGCCCAAGCCCATGCTGCTGAATACCGAGGATGTCGAGTCGGTGCAATTGGCCATATTGGCACATTTAGTTTTTACCCAGGTAAAAATTTAGGTGCGTACGGAGATGGGGGGGCAATCGTCACTAACGATAAAACCTTATCCATCAGGGCTCGAATGATAGCTAATCATGGCCGGAAAGAGAAGTACGATCATACATTTGAAGGGCGTAATTCACGGCTTGATGGATTGCAAGCAGCTGTACTTTCAGTCAAATTGAAGCATTTAGATTTATGGACAGAGAAGCGGATACAGCTAGCGAAAGAATATCTGGATTTATTGGAAGGTATTGATGGCCTAATTTTACCTAAAAGAGAAGAATGGGCAAAGCAGGTATATCATTTATTCGTAATTCGTGTATCTGAAAGAGATAAATTGAAAGAATTTCTAAGTGATAATGATATTCAATCAGGAGTTCATTACCCAATAGCGCTCCCGAAATTAGAAGCATACGGGTATATAAAAGATGACTGTAGTAATTTCAGTGCATGTAAACAAGATCGAGATTTATTAAGTCTACCAATTGGTGAGCATTTATCTATAGAGGACATTCAGTTTGTTTGTAGCAAAATCAAGCAGTTCTTTAGTACCAAATTTATATAAGAAGAGAGCTTTATGAAAGATAATCTTGCGTTGCTTGACTGTACCTTACGAGATGGAGGGTATTATAATCAGTGGGACTTTCAGGAGGAAATAGTTGAAAACTATTTGCACTCTATCGCTGAGTCAGGCATAGAATATGTTGAACTTGGTTTACGAAATTTTTCGAAAGAAGGTTTTTTGGGAGCATACGCTTATACGACCGAACTTCATTTGAATTCCATTGAGCTTCCGATAGGCCCAAAATATGGTGTTATGGTTGACGCAAAAACTATTTTGACATCATCCCTTTCAGTTACTTCTGCGATCGATGAATTATTTATACCTGCTGAAAATAGTAAGCTATCTTTTGTGCGTGTTGCTGCTCATTTTGACGAGGTAGAACAATGTGGTCCGTTCGTAAAGCACTTGAAAAATTTGGGCTATATTGTAGGTTTTAATCTAATGCAATCGGGTGGAAAGTCTTCCGCATTGATTACTGAAAAAGCAAAAGAAATCTGGGCGTGGTCTTGTGTAGACGTACTGTATTTTGCCGATTCATTGGGAAATATGAACTCGAATGAGGTTGCTCGGATAGTAGCTGCTCTTCGTGAAGGATGGAATAGCCTCTTAGGTATTCATACCCATAATAATATGGGGAAGGGGTTAGATAATACCCTAGCCGCTATGGATTTAGGAGTTAATTGGGTTGACTGCACAGTTACAGGTATGGGAAGAGGTGCAGGAAACACACAAACTGAAATATTACTCGCAGTTTTAGATACTGTAGAGAAAAAATACAAACCTAAAGCTATATATAAACTTGTAATACACTATTTCGAAAAAATGCAGAAGCAATACGGTTGGGGAAGTAATTTATTATATTTTCTTGGCGCACAGAACGAAGTACATCCGACGTACATTCAAAATTTACTCTCCAATACTCACTTTGGTTCGAGCGAGGTAGTAGGCGCTATAGATTATTTAAACACGATAGAGGGCACATCTTCTTATAATGGTGAAATACTAAATGCGGCTTTAAATTTCAACAATTCGAGTGCAGAAGTATTGGGCTCATTAGATATGATTTCACTCTTTGAAGGTCGAGAAATACTTGTCTTAACAAATGGGCCAAGTACTAAAAGATATAAAAACGCAATAGAGATTTATATCCGACAGAAAAAGCCTATTGTTATTGCTATTAACCTTGTTGATGGAGTTAGTCCAGAACTGATTGATTATCATGTGATTTCTCATAATACAAAGTATTTATCTGATTCAGAAAGATACAAAAACTTAAGAGGCTCATTAATTTTACCTAAACATAGATTTTCCACGGATGAATTAGCTTCACTTAAATCATTAAAACTATTTGACTACGGCTTAAGTGTAGAGGATAAGGTTTTTTCTATTGAAGAAAAATTTGTCACTATTCCTCATGATGTTACCGTTGGTTATATATTAGGTGCATTAAATACTGGTAATGCTAAAAATATAGGGTTCGTTGGACTTGATGGATATGGGATGGGAGACATTCGGCAACAAGAAATGGTGAATATATTTACTCTGTATTCTCAAATTAAAAATGCGTGCCCGATTAAGTCACTGACTCCCACTACTTATCCGATTGTTAGGAGTTCAATTTATGACACTAATTAATGAATTTGATATTTATATTTTTGATTGCGATGGGGTTATTCTGGATTCTAATGATTTTAAGATAGACGCAATGAAGAAATCTCTAATAAGTCAAAATTTCAGTTCACAACTCACTGAAAGTTGTGTGGATTACTTTAAAAATAACTTTGGTAAATCACGTTTTCATCATATCGCTCACTTTGTAGATACAATCCTGAATGTTGGTAATGATGATAGAGACTCTATTTACCAAGAAATTCTCTCTAAATACTCTTATTTATGTTCTGAATTATACGTTCAATGTAAATTAGTTCCTGGTTTTATAGAGTTAGTAAAGCGGATCCCTGGGCAAAAGTTTGTGGCAAGCGGGTCTGAGCAAAATGAGTTGCGTAGTGTACTTGAAAAGCATGGTTTAGCCTCTTATTTCGTGAATGTGTACGGCTCCCCAAGCACTAAAGTAAATATTGTCAAAAAGATATTATCAAATAATCCCGACGCTAAAGTCTTGATGGTGGGCGATTCGGTATCAGACTTTGAAGCGGCGTTTGAAAACGGAATAGATTTTTTGGCTTTTTTAGCGTACTCCAATGTTGAGGATAAAATGAAAAAACTAGCTTTAAAATATCGCTTTCCAATAATATATGATTACGAGGGTTTTTAGTGACTAACTCCGAAAAAGATAATTTTGCAGTAATTATTCCAGCTCGTTATAAATCCTCTAGGTTCCCTGGAAAGCCTCTTGCGCTAATACAAAATAAACCAATGATCCAACACGTGTGGCAGAAGTCTGTTGAAGCAGTAGGCATTGAGAAAGTTTACATCGCTACTGACGATGAAAATATCTCTTCAGTCGTTCGGGGCTTTGGTGGAAAAGTGATAATGACCTCTGCCAATTGCTTGACGGGCACTGATCGGATTGCGGAAGCAAATGAACAATATAAATTTGATTTTGTCATAAATGTTCAAGGCGATGAGCCCTTGATTAAACCTGAACATATTCGTCAGGTTATCGAAAGTTATAAATCCGAAGGTATGGTCACTAATGCAATGTGTCTGATATCATCTTCTAATGAGTTTTTTTCGCTAAACATACCTAAAGTGGTGTTCGATAATAACAATAAGCTTATTTATATGAGTCGAGCTGGTATCCCAGCTTCAAAAGATGGCCTATTCAAGCGTTGTTATAAACAGGTATGTATTTATGCTTTTTCTAAGGCTCATCTTAAATTCTTCAAAGAAAATCCCACAAAAACGCCTCTGGAAGCCATCGAAGATATAGAGATTTTGAGATTTTTGGAGTCTGGTTTTCACGTAAAAATGGTTGAAGTGGGAGATGGCTCTATTGCAGTAGACATCCCGTCGGATGTCGAAAAAGTTGAGGCTGAAATAAGTAAGTTAAATGAGTAATGAAAACACTTCTGATAACCCCTTAATATCGATTATTACCGCGACATTTAATTCAGAAGAAACGATTTTGGATACTTACATTGGCATAAAAAATCAAGCCTATGATAACTGGGAGTGGCTTGTAACTGATGACTGCTCAATGGATTCAACTTGGTCGGTACTTTTGGATATTTTAGAGAATGATAATAGAGTAAAAATCTTTCGTAATGCTGATAACTCAGGGTCTGCTGTATCGAGAAATAAATCTATTCAAGAAGCCAGAGGTGATTATTTGGCTTTTATTGATAGTGATGATGTTTGGTTACCATCTAAATTAAAGCAGCAATTACTATTCATGGGTACGGACATCGATTTTAGCTTTACCGCTTATTATTTACTGGACGCGTATGGAAGTACGCTTGGAAAAACAGTAGATTCCAAACAGTACGGTAGCTTTACTTACGAAGATATGTTGCGAAAAAAAGCCACCTTAGGTTGTTCTACAGTCATGATTAGGAAGGATGCCTTCCCTGATATTCAAATGCCATTGTTAAGAACCGGGCAAGATTATGCTACTTGGTTAAAGCTTTTACGAACGGGAAAAAAAGCGTTTGTAATTCCGGAACCTCTTACTGGTTATCGAATATTACCGAACTCGATTTCAAGAAATAAAGTAAAAAAGGCTAAACGACAGTGGCAAATTTACCGCGAAGTAGAAGGCCTTAGATTTTTCAAGTCGTTAGAGTGTTTTCTATTTTATGCTTGGAGGGCTGTATTTAGAAAATGAAGACCTCCCTCTTTGTTAAGATAAATTGTGTAATATATTTCCACCCTTCGTAGTGATTCCTTCATAAATTGCATGCTACAATAGTCGAAGATTATTTTTGGAGATATACAATGGATTTTATATCTGGGGATTACAACTCAGTGTTTGTGTGGGCGTTCGCTGTAGCATGCCTATCTATTGTTGGGTTACGGCCTTTAGCCGCCAATATAGGTTTGGTGGATAGGCCTTGTGAACGTAAACGCCATTTAGGTGAAATACCGTTAATTGGCGGCATTGCTATTTATTTCACTGTGTTGATTGTGTCGCAGGTATTCTTACCTGAATCTCAGTTGGTTAACCTGTATATGATCTCTTGCTCGTTCATGGTGTTAATTGGCGCTTTGGATGACTTTTACGATGTAAGCGCAAAAGTGCGTTTAGTAGCACAGTTGTTGATAGCCTCAATATTAGTGCTTGGGGCAGGGCATGCGCTTTATGATATGGGTGACTTGCTAGGCTTCGGTAATGTTAATTTAGGCGTTTTTGCCTTACCTGTAACATTGCTTGCTGTAGCCACTGCGATTAATGCATTTAACATGACAGATGGTATTGACGGCCTAGTCGGCGTGCTTGGCGTAGTGACTTTTAGTAGCTTATGTGTGTTGTTTTACTGGGCGAATAATGTTGACTTATTTACTATCTCAGCGATTTTTGTTGCAGCGCTATCTGCCTTTTTATTATTTAATTTAGGTGGGTTAAGGCAGTTCTTCGGAAAAATATTCATGGGTGATGCGGGTAGCATGATGATTGGCTTGAGTGTTATCTGGCTACTTGTGTTAGGCACTCAAGACGGTGAAGCGAGTTTTAGGCCTGTAACGGCATTATGGATTATCGCTGTACCCTTAATGGACATGTTCGCTGTGATGCACCGTCGTGTTAAAAAAGGCAAGTCGCCATTATCTGCCGACCGCGATCATTTGCACCATATATTTATGCGTTTCGGTTTCTCATCGGTACAAGCCTTATTTACTATTGGCTCTATTGCCATGTTGATGGCCGGGTTTGGTCTTGCTGGTGAATATTACCGTATACCTGAAGTGGTAATGTTAGGGTTATTCATCGGTATATTCGTTTTGTATGATTATTCCTTTATTCATGTGTGGAAGATGTCTCGCTTTTTCAGACGTAGTACAAACTAAGCCCCCCTGGTTTTAGGGCTAGGATACTTAAAGCTTCACAATTGCTAAATCATTTTTTTAAGCCCTTTGTCTTCCGACTTAGGGTTTTTTTATTGGCATTGCATTACAGACTTGTATATGAATGTTTATGTCTGCCTATCTTGGGTTGACGCAACTCGTAGAGGGTTCTGGGCTGGTGAACAAGGACGATGCTGAGGCCGCTTGTTATATCGTATAAACAAAGTGCAGCATACTCACTATTGTTCCGTCATACCTCTTGTGATTTTCGTTTTCCCTCACTTGCTGTTTATTTTAGTATCAGCCAGAATTTCTAGACATCATTCTTGTATTCACGTGACTGAATACAAGACCTAATCTGTCACGCCCCTGTGTAATACCCCCATAACGTCGGCGTAGTGGCTAAAGACATTTTAGCAACACATTTTTGTTGGTTTTACAGTATTAGTTCAGGGCGGAATGGGGGAAAGAACAATGGAGTGTTGTACAGGTTAGAAGTGTTGCTTCTCAGAGTAAAATTATGCAACAAAAAAGCCGCTGGCTAGCGGCTTAATCGTTATATTGTGAGCGTTCTTGTGTTAGCTTTTTTTACTAAGAGCTAATTACTAAAAGCTAACAAGATGCCATCCCTAATAAAGTCGAATACTCTTACGCTTATTTTGCTTCACCTGGATCTTCCCCTAGCTGGATCTGAGACGGGGTCTGATCATTATCTTGCAAATGGCGAGCGCTCACTTGTTGTGCCGTAAAGAGTAACTGGGCGAACCAATGGTTGACCACCGTCGCGAGCAATCGGGATCCACGGTAAGCGCCCGCGGCCTTTTGACGATTTAAGTGAAAACAGATCAAAGGGTATCGATAAGTAAAAGCCCTTAGTAAAGCTACCTTCGCCGTATTCATCTGCGCTGACATCGGTAAATGCTGCAAATGCCCCTACTACAATGCCGCTGTCGAAGCGCTTAGCAAAGTCAACGGTCACCCCTTTGTCTTTAGCTAGGTATTGGCCAATATTAAAAGTCAGTTGTGTGTCAGGTAAAAAGCTAGGTTGCCAGTAAATATTGGCATGTCCGGTAAGTACTTTGTAATCGTAAAAGGCAAAGTCATCTTCCCAAGAGCGTTGCTGTACGTAGTTGATGTCAAAGCCGAAAGCTAGGTTGCTGTCAACGGGTCGATAAAGTAACTCAGCTCCTACACCACCATACATGGCCTCTAAATATCCACCATACACCTGTGCATAAAGGTTGGGAGCGATTCGGTCATTCCAATGCAGATAGAGGTTTTCCATGGTGACGGTTCTGTCTGACACATATTCCCTCGCATTGGTGCGCACGCGAGGCAAGGTACTGTCAGCGCTGTCTGTGGTAAAGTTAAATTTGTCGAAGTTCTCGAATATATTGACTTTGATTGTACCGGCAACACTGGTTTTACCATTAAAACTGTAACCGCCATTGGCCAGTATTCCTGCTTGGTAAAGGTAGAAATCTTCTGGATTGCCAAAGGTTTGCACCCAAAAAGTTTCGATACCAGTAAAAAAGCCTGTGGTATTAGCTGGGTCATAGTTGGCAAGCGTATCGCTTTGTATGTCTTGGCGCTGATAGGTGCTCTGTATATCAGGCGTTACCGTTTCATAGCGTGCTTCACGTTTAAAGGCATCTGCGTCAACTTGGGTTTGTACTAAGGGTACAGAGCCGTTGGTGTTTACCACCTTGTACTGTTTTACGCTGTCAGGCAACTCAGAGGCCATAATACGGCCCATACGCTCGATGGCGACGTCGTTGTCTCGATAACTAATTTGCTGCCCATAAACTGTCACCTGCTCATCGCTTATGTCGCTGTCGGTGGTAATAAAACCGGCTTGGCTGAATAAGTCGCGATTCATGCGAGCTAGGTTAATGTCATCTATGGAGCTTGCTTTAGGTTTAGCGCTTAGTTCGCGAGGAGGCTCGTCAAACTTTAGCTGACTAATTTGATGCAAGTTGAAGTTGTAGCTAACCCCAAATCCGATAGTGTTGCCACGTTGGTAATTCAGGCTAAAGTCAAAGTTATTCCAACGATAATTGGCACCAAAATTCCAGTTGCTGTCTTGCTCAAGTGCTCCGGCGCGATCATTGACATAATTATTGCCTTCATACTCTACTTTTAAGCGTAATGGCTCCCACGGTGTTTGGTACTCGATGCCACCAAACAGTGACGCAGGCCCCTTGAAAAAACGTTGGTAGTCAATTTTGCCGCCATTGCCGGTAAACCCGCCTGGGCGGTCACAGAAACTGTCGGTAAGGTCGCAAAATGGATTAGACACATTACCGTCTGTGCCTAAGTAGCCCCATCCCATATTAAGGTGAAAGTTTACTGGGCCCACTTTTTTACTTAGGCCGATAAACTCACTTTCAAAAAAGCCAGTACCGCCAAAATCCCGAAAACCAACCGATAGTTCAGGCAGGTAGTAGCTTTCTTTTAGTAAGCGGAATTTCGCATCAATACCTTTGTCTTTTAGGGTTTGATCGCCACTGAAGCCAGGAGAAGAACTATATAAACGAGTTCGCGTATCTGTATAACGCACAGTGGCTTGCATCCAAGGGAACAACTGCAAGGTTGCAGACCAAAAGCGATACTCGTCGTTGTCAGTGTAGCTAACGCGCAGATCGCCTTCGGCTAACATCCGTGACGTTGGCGTTTGAATAAGGCCGGTACCACCATGCACCATAAGAGAGCTGCCAACGGGGGAAATATTCCAGTCGTTGTAGTCTGAATCTTGTTGGGCGTAGCTACTCAAACAGGTTAACGAAGAGGCGAGTGTCAGCCAGGTAAATTTCATATATTTTTTCTGTTTTGTTTCGGTCATTTTAGCCATTACAGCAGCCTATTTTTTGCTAAAGACACAACAAGGTCGTTAACTTCTGCTAGTTCAGGGTGGAATAAAGAGGTGTTAAAAGGCACAAACAGCAGGCTGCCAGGCATCACCTCCTGGTGTTGCTTATTCCAGTAAGCTGTGGGGGCAAAAATGACGCGCCCGTCAGCTTGGATCACATACACATAATCCTGATTGGCTTTATCGATACGCGCGCTTGCTGGCACGTAATGGCTTACATCTTGATAGGCCTGATGGGCCACAACTTGCGTTTGATTCACCGCTCCGGTAATAAAGATCGTGTTTGAACGAGGCTTGGCACTCAGGGTATAGTCGCCTTCGGTTAACAGCGGGTTTTTGGGCGGCTGTATACGGGCCAAATCTAGGTCAATCTTTATGGGTGAGCGCTTACCGAGCTGCCAGCTATTCACGACCTGAGTGAGCTGATCGATCGCGCTAAGCAGAGCTCGGTCATCATTTGCAAAGCGTTGGTGCAATGTGGTTAGTTTTTCTAACAAACGTTGGCGCTGGGCTTGAAGAGGCGCTACTTTGCTTTCTTGAGTTTCATATAGGGCCGCAGCAGGCCAGTAAATATTGCTAATGTTGTTACTGCTAAAACCATCTGCCGTCTGGTCTGAATTACCGTATGCTGATTGCATTAAGGGCACTAGTGCTTCAGTTAATCGAATCGCTTGCGGGTATGACTGGGTGTGGTTCTGCCAAGTGAGGGTCACTTGGGCATGCAAAGCACTGCTAAAAATACACAGGTTTAGCAGGGTTATTTTAATAAGCTTATTCATGGGTAAATACATTCTTAATGAGCTAAACGGGCGATACGGCTTAAATACACAAACTCTACTGGCTCACTAATAGGAGACAGCGTTTGAATGCTTTTGACTAAAGCCCCACTTTGTTGGTCAAACCAGTAATGATTTTGCCAGCTTTGATTAAAACGAAGGTAATCTGATGGGGCCTGATAACTCAGTGTTTCTACGTAATGATAGGTGTGAATAGGTTTACTCAGCAGAGTTAATGTTTCGTTTTCTGGAGCAGTAAAATGCGATTCAATTGGGTGACCGTATTCATCCCCTGACCAATCTGTGATGTAGCGCCACTGGTTGCTTTGTTTTGCACTACTATTGGCCTTTGCGTTGCTAGTAATGCGTTTCAGTGGATCCTCTTGACTATTGCCTAAGTAAAGTAAGTCTTTGTTAAGCCCTAGGGTGCGCACAACCCGGCCTTGTTCCATGACAAACATGGCGTTGTCACCTGAAACCCATTTATGTCTACCGTTCTCGAGGTAGGCGAGCGCCATAATGGCCTTAGGTCTTTCGCCTCGCTGTACTGACATCACATCTATTTTTGATTCGGCCACTTGGGCTAATGTCATGTCGGCGTCTTTAGGTTCTGAAAATGCGATTTTAAGGGTGTCGTAATAGGCGTGATACGTACCACTACAACTGGTAGTAGCAATAGCCACGAAAATGGCAAACGCAAATCTTTTGATGGTCATGGGTGGGCGTATGTCCGAGTTAGATCATTAAGCGAGGTATGTTAACTAAAATTAAAGCCTTAACAATAAAAAAGCCGCCTAAAGGCGGCTTTTAACAACAAATAAAACTTATAAAGAAGTCGTTGTTGCAGTAACAGTTACTGGAGTCGTTACTGTGCCAGTTACAGAAGTTGTAACTGTAGATGTAACTGTAGTAGTGGTTGAAGGTACACATTCACCGTCAACTAAAGTTTCGCCTTCGCCACAAGTAGGGTCGCCGCCGCCATCAACTGTGTTTGAATTACCACGGTTGTTAGAAACAATCGCACCAGCGATAGCTAGACCAACAGCACCGGCAGCGATAGTACCAACACCAACACCACCTACGGTAGCGCTAGATGACTCAGAACCACCTGCATTTTCTTGAGCGATTACTGGGTTACCAGCAAGTGCTAATGCTGCTGTTGCAGCCATAAGAATCTTTTTCATAATACATCCCTTCATGTTAAGTAAAATCAAGACTAGCTCGATTCTAATGGAATAATTTACTGACCTCAATAGGTGTAGATAAAACAATCATTAAATTCTTGAGTAAGCAGCATAAAACAATGATATGAGGCTATTTCAAAATATGTCAACTGCCTATATTCATACCAATTAATGTCGGCTGTTTAGTATTTTAATTGGGGAGGGTAGATTGAAAGGCTTTCTTTTTTTTATAGGCATTCCCAAATGTACTCAATAAAGGGTAAAATGTAAGATTAGTCGCGAAAAAAAGACAGCTGAAGGGGCTAACTGCTCTACAAGCGTATTGTTTGCGCTTAGGCATTGAAATTGCTTATGCTGATTGGATCAAATGTTTGTCATAATTGGGCGCTAGTATATGCCTGCAATTAAAATTTAAGGAATAGTATTTCGATGAAAGTTACAGTATTTGGGATTGGTTATGTTGGTTTAGTCCAAGCTGCGGTTATGGCTGAAGTGGGTCACGATGTGGTTTGTATTGATGTAGATCAAAATAAGGTCGACAGATTAAAGCAAGGTCACATACCCATCTATGAGCCAGGCTTAACGCCTTTGGTGACAAGTAACTATGAAGCCGGCCGAGTTGACTTCACTACAGATGCTGCACGCGGCGTAGAGCACGGAGACGTTATTTTTATCGCTGTTGGAACCCCACCAGATGAAGACGGCTCAGCGGATTTGAAATATGTGTTGTCTGTGGCGAAAACCATTGCTGAGCATATGGACTCGCACAAAATCATTATTAATAAGTCGACTGTACCGGTAGGGACAGCAGATAAAGTAAGTGCCAAAGTGACAGAGACCCTTGAATCACTTGGTAAGAGCGTTACATTTGATGTGGTGTCTAACCCTGAGTTCTTAAAAGAAGGTGCTGCGGTAAATGATTGCATGCGTCCTGATCGCATCATCATCGGTACCCAGAGTGAATCCGCTGAGAAAAAACTACGCGAGCTTTACTCACCGTTTAACCGTAACCATGACAAAATTATTGTGATGGATATTAAAAGTGCAGAGCTAACTAAGTATGCAGCTAACTGTATGCTTGCGACAAAAATTAGTTTCATGAATGAAATGTCTAATCTAGCTGAGCTAATGGGTGCAGATATTGAAAATGTGCGCCGTGGTATCGGTTCAGACCCGCGTATCGGTTATCAGTTTATTTACCCTGGTTGTGGTTACGGTGGTTCATGTTTCCCTAAAGACGTTCAAGCGCTTGTTCGCAGTGCAACGGGTGTTGGCTACACAGCGAAAGTATTAGAAGCCGTAGAAGAAGTGAACTACGCGCAGAAAGAGAAGTTATTCGAATACATCATGCGTCATTTTGGTGGCGACGTGAAAGGCAAAACCGTGGCTATTTGGGGCTTGTCTTTCAAACCCAATACCGATGATATGCGTGAAGCATCAAGCCGCGTATTAATGGAAAACTTGTGGAAAGCCGGCGCTAAGGTCAAAGCATATGATCCTGAAGCAATGGAAGAAACTCAACGTATTTACGGTAGCCGAGACGATTTAGATTTAGTTGGTACCAAAGAATCAGCCCTTAATGGCGCTGACTTCTTGGTGATTTGTACTGAATGGCAAGCGTTCCGTGCACCAGATTTTGAGTTAATCAAAGAGAAGCTTTCGACCCCATTGATTTTTGATGGACGGAATTTATTTGAACCCAACAAGATGTTGGAATACGGCTTGCATTACTATGCAATAGGTCGTGGATTATCAGTAAAAGGACAATAAAATGAGTCAAGTAAAGAAAGCCGTTATACCAGTAGCAGGACTTGGAACACGCATGTTGCCAGCAACCAAAGCAATTCCAAAGGAAATGCTGCCAGTTGTTGATAAACCACTTATTCAATACGTGGTGTCTGAATGTGTAAACGCGGGTATAAAAGAAATTATCTTAGTGACTCATGCCAGTAAAAACAGTATCGAAAACCACTTTGATACCAGTTTTGAGCTTGAAGCCACATTGGAAAAACGTGTTAAGCGTCAGCTTCTTGAAGCTGTACAAGCGATTTGCCCAAAAGACGTTACGATCATGCACGTACGTCAAGGCGTTGCTAAAGGCTTAGGTCACGCTGTGTTATGTGCTCGTCCTATGGTGGGTGATGCGCCTTTCGCAGTTGTATTACCTGACGTTATCGTGGATGAAGGCACGTGTAATCCTAAGAAGGATAACCTCGCCGATATGACAGCTAAGTTTAACACTAGCCAAGTTAGTCAGATCATGGTGGAAAGTGTTCCTCAGGAAGACATCAGCAAATACGGTATCGTTGATTTAGACGGTGCGCAATTGTCGCCTGGTGATTCAGCTAAAATGCATGGCATGGTTGAAAAGCCTAACCTTTCAGATGCCCCATCTGATTTAGCGGTTGTTGGTCGTTACGTATTGTCAGAAAAAATCTGGGATCTATTAGCCAAAACCACGCCTGGTGCAGGTGATGAAATTCAGCTAACAGACGCCATTGATTCGCTAATGCAGACCGAACAAGTTGATGCTTACTACATGAAAGGCAAAAGCCATGACTGTGGTAGTAAACTAGGCTACATGAAGGCAAACGTTGAATATGCGATGCGTCACCCTGAATTAGGCACTGAGTTTAATGAGTTTTTACAAACACTTGTGAAATAACTACATTTTATTAAATGAAAAGCCCCGTGATGTTTTCCATCACGGGGCTTTTTGGTGCCTTGTGTTAGCTAACGGTTATTTGACCTGAACACGGTCAGTAAGTTTAGCCACCATCTTTTTGCCTATACCTTTAACATTCGTAAGCTCGCTCACCTTAGTGAACTTACCACTTTTGTCTCGATAAGCGATGATAGCCGCCGCTTTTTTCTTACCTATACCTGGCAATGTGACTAACTGCTCGGCCGTAGCCGTATTCAAATTGATTTTTTGCGACTTCATTTGCGAGACACTGCTTTTGTCTACTTTGGCCTCAGCAACAACGTTGCCTATAAAGCCAGTCATTAAAACACCTGCAAAAAATAGGGTAGCGATAAACTTCTTCATAATGAAACTCCTTGTTTAGTTGATCCATATTGGTGCATTTGCACAGCAGTAAGCCTAGTAGCGCTTTTAAAGAAGGTAAAGAAATGGGGCTGATTATAAATGGCCAAAAAAAAGGTGGCTCAGTTGAGCCACCTTTAATATAAATGAAAATTGTCGTTTATAAGCGTTCTAACATCGCTTGGGTAAAGTCACTGGTGCCGTGTTCGCCACCTAGATCACGCGTGGTGCGGTCACCAGATTCGATGACTTGTTTTAGTGCATAGCGAATTTTTTCAGCTTGCTCACCCATGTTCAGATATTCAAGCATTTGAATTGAAGCCAAAATAACTGAGGTCGGGTTAGCTAGGTTTTTGCCTGCAATATCAGGCGCTGAGCCATGAACAGCTTCAAAAATTGCGCAGTCTTGCCCAATGTTAGCACCCGGCGCCATACCAAGGCCGCCTACTAAACCTGCACATAGGTCTGATAAAATGTCACCAAACAAGTTAGTTGTTACAATAACGTCGAACTGATGAGGATTCATAACAAGCTGCATACAGCAGTTATCAACAATCATTTCTGATGATTCGATTTGTGGGTAACGCTGTGCAACTTCACGCGCAACTTTAAGGAACAAGCCAGAAGTAGACTTTAAGATATTGGCTTTGTGCACTGCTGTTACTTTTTTGCGACCATCTCGGATTGCCATTTCATAAGCATAGGTCAAAATACGTTCAGCACCGGCGCGTGTAATAAGGCTTTTCGCTTCAGCTTCATTACCATCGTCAGAAACCACTTGGCCTAAACCAGAATACATACCTTCGGTGTTTTCGCGCACAGTAACGATGTCGATATCTTCGTAGCGTGCTTTCGTTCCTTTAAAGGACAATACAGGGCGTAAGTTAGCATACAGCTGGAATTTTTTACGTAGGCTAACGTTGATTGAAGTGAAGCCTTCACCAACGGGCGTGGTTAATGGGCCTTTTAGCGTTACTTTATTCTTCGCGATAAGACCAAGTGTTTCTTCAGGAAGAAGCTCACCGTGATTTTCTAGCGCAACTAAACCTGCATCGGCGAAATCATACACAAAATCGCAGCCTACTTTGTCTAAAATTTGCAGAGCTGAGTCAATAATATCCGGGCCGATGCCGTCTCCGCGAATGACTGTAATGCGTTGCTTAGTCATAAAATAATCCTTACTGTTAAATTTTATACTGACGTTTAGGCGTCAATAATGCCTGTCGAGTACTGCTATGAATGCAGCTATTGAGGTGATGATTAAAAAGCCTAACGGCCATTATTTTTAGGGCTCGATTTATACCACGAAACGGCGCTTAAAGCCAGCTGTGATAAGCTGTAACGCGGTTTTATACAGGTGAGTAGCTGTGACAAATTGAATAAGCTTGCTGTTTGATTTCATTAAGCTCTTGCTCCTTTACTTTTAATACCTTGCTTGCGCTTTGCCAATAGTGCTGACTTTGTACGCACAGTGGTGATGTACTGAAGTACAGCTCTCTGGCGATGATTAAACTTAACCCTAAAAGTGCGGCTAGTTTAACTGACGTATTGGGGGTGTTCTCGTCTAAATAATGCGCTTCATGATAATGCTTCAACGCGACAATTTCGTGACGCGGTTGCTGCCATGCTTGTGCCATTGATACTGGGTGAATACGCAGCTGATCAGGCTTTACGCAGCGTATTAACGAGGCCATGTCATAGGTATTCGTATCGGCCTTTCGCCACTGAGTTTGAATCTTTAGCTGGGTATGAATGAATAGCCCTACACTGGCAAAATACGACAACGTGCAGGCTTGTTCGGGGATCCCTAAATCAGCTGCTTTTGCTAAAGCGCTAGCAATGTGTCCGCGCAGCTGGACGAAATTGATAAACGCATGCTGCAATGGAAAGTAATGTTGGTTTAAACGGCTCAGCAAAGCTTGCTGCATAATGATGCTACCGGAGCGTTCAAACCCATGCATCATCAGACCATGTTGTATGTCTTTCATGGGTAATTTCTGGCGGCTGCTTTGTGTCGCCGTTTGGCGTAAATGCTGGGCGAATGATGGCTCACGTGCGACTGCCGTACTTAGCTTTTTGATGTCTTGAACAGGTTTGTTTAACTGGCTTTGGATAGCAACTAACGTCGCTGGTGGGCGGTCCATTTTATAACTTTGGGTAAAAGGGGATAGGGGCTTTGTTGTCGCTTCTTGCACCTGTTGTTGCCACGCATCACCCCACCAAGTTTGCATTTTGCTCAGTTGTTTAAGCGCTTGAGCAGGGTATACGCGTTTAATGTGCTCTATATCCACTGAAAAATACGTACTGTGCGTACTGGGGCGCTGAGCGGAGTGTTGCGGAAAACACAAAACGCTGCCCTCTAACACCGCTACAACAACAGCTAATGAACCATCTTCTATCATTACAAATACCCCTGGTGGCGCAGTGCCTGGGTAAGACATTAGAGGTTCAAGCAGCGATTGTGTCGTGCCCGGTGTATTTTGTATTATCTGGCGTAAGGCATTTGGAAAGCTCAAAGGCGTTTTTGAGTTTTGTTGATGTAAAAGCAAAGTCAAACGCGCAGCTATGACTAAAACCGTTACGTCCGCTGAGGTATTCGACAAATGCTTCAGGTGTTGTTTAAGGTCACTCTCTAACCATTGAACCTGCCGGTAGCCGCGAAGCCAAACCGCTTGTTGATATTCAGTCAACATACGGCAAAACGTTTTATTCAATTGATGTTTCGGTGCGACTGATTCTGGCGTTGTAGGTTTGGTTTTACGTGGCGCGTCAAAGGCAAACAGGCTAATGGCGGCGCACATTAATTGCAGTGTTGTTGTTTCGTTAAAGCGATTACGAATACATATTAGTGCGGTAAAAAGGCAAGTACTAAATGCGACGTTATACGTATGCGCAAGTGACGACTTATACAGGTGAATTTGTGCAAAAATGAGTTCAGGGTGTTGTTTGATTGCACTTAGTAGCTGGTTATTAAAATTTAAGGTTTGCTGCACAATATCATTAGGTAAAGGCGTTTTATGATATTGTGCAAGCAGGGTATATAAACTCTGATACTGCTGTTTAATCAAGCGGTCAGGCACAGAGCGAGTACGCCTTAGAGAGATAAATAATCTTGGTAGGCACTCTCACCCCATCCGATCAATTCGTCATTTTGCAGCAGAAGCGCAGTGCACTCATCTTGCGTGGTGATACCGTCTGATTTGACGTGTTGGGTGCGAAAGAACATGACTTGGTATGTATCGTCGCCCGTTCTCTTTGCTTCACTAATATCTGGGCCACCGAGTAGTGCCACTATTTGCTGCTTAGTTTGACCTAGTTCAAGCTTTGCAACTTGTACCTTGTTGTACTCTTCGCGATCTTTCCAGTCCATGTCTTGGGCGTTATCAGGGTAAAACAGCAGTACTGCGGCTACGAATACGCCATATAGCGCAACCCCAATACCTATACGCGTCACTATTTTTTTATTCATTTTTTGTGTTCTGTCAGTATAAATGTTGAAAATCTGAGCGAGATTTTATCGTGCTGAATAAAAATACCACGCCCAGATTTATTTTTTTACATAATTTCGTAACAAGGCACGTATTCGCTGCCAGGAAGTTTCATTCTTTGTTGTACGACGAAAGATTGCAGTAGCTCGTCCATCAACGCCATCAATTCTCGGTCACCATCAAGTTTAAACGGTCCTTGTTCGCGTATAAGTTTCACGCCTTCCGCTTTTACATTACCTGCGACTATGCCAGAAAAAGCCTTGCGCAGGTTTGCCGCTAGCTCAGCTTTAGGTTGATCAAAATGCAAATTCAACCCGCTCATACTGGCGTGCGTGGGAACAAACGGAACCTGAAACTCCTGTTCAATTTTGAGTGACCAGTTAAAGTCAAAAGAGTCACCTTTTGCTTTACGATAGGCGCGTACATCGGCTCGCTTTTCATTAATGGTTTGGGCCACGCGAGTCGGGTCATCCACAATAATTTCATACAGTGATTGCGCTTCTTCGCCCAGCGTTGCACCAATAAATCTATCGATGGCACTAAAGTACCCTTCACAAACCTTAGGGCCGGTGAGAATAATGGGCAGCACTTGCTCTTTATTTTGCTCGTTTAACATTAGCCCTAACAAATACAATAGCTCTTCAGCTGTACCTGCGCCGCCTGGAAATACAATAATGGCATGGGACATACGAACAAATGCTTCTAAGCGTTTTTCAATGTCAGGCATGATAACCAGTTCATTTACGATAGCATTAGGGGGCTCAGCAGCAATAATACTGGGTTCAGTGACGCCCAGATAGCGCCCATTACGGTAGCGCTGTTTTGCGTGACCTATGGTTGCTCCTTTCATTGGGCCTTTCATTGCCCCGGGACCGCAACCTGTGCATATATTCAGTTCACGCAGTCCAAGTTGGTAGCCGACTTCTTTGGTGTATTGGTATTCGGTTTCGCCAATTGAGTGACCGCCCCAACACACCACTAAGTTAAGCTCGGCTGTGTTTTTGATGGTCTGCGCGTTGCGCATCATGTCAAAAACTTTGTGAGTGATATAAGCCGACTCAGACACACCTGGAAATTCAGCACCGTTGAAGCTTTCACCCATGTGCAGCAGGTCACGAAGAACCGAAAACAAGTGTTCATGTACACCTTTGATCAATCTGTCATCTACGAATGCAATGGCGGGCGGGTTCACTAATTCGATTTTTACGCCCCGTTCGCGACTAATTAGTTTGATATCAAACTGTTCATTTTCATCAAATAGGTTTTCGCAGTTGTCAGTCTCAGCGCCGCTGTTTAATACGGCTAAGCAACAACTACGAAATAAATAATACAGCTGGCTATCAGCAGATTGATTAAGCTTATCAACTTCTAATTTGGATAACTGACTCATTGCCCCAAGGGGATTTAACTGAATACTTTTCATTGAATTCCTTAAATGAAAACAGCATTGATATGCAACAAGAGAAAGTAAACGCTACATATCTCAATACGTGTTTTATTGGCGAGCTAAACGTAGCTCAGGGTAAATAGTTTCAAAGTTACTTCTAAATGGATTTATATCCAATCCACCACGTCGGGTATAACGGGCATAGACAGTCAGTTTCTGTGGTTTACAGAATTTCATGATGTCACTAAAAATACGCTCAACACACTGCTCGTGAAATTCGTTGTGCTGGCGAAACGATATTAAATAACGCAATACGCTTTCCTGGTCAATTTTCCGGCCGTGATAACGAATTAATACGCTGCCCCAATCAGGTTGATTAGTGATCAAGCAGTTAGATTTTAACAAGTGACTGCAAAGCGTTTCTTGCACTTCACTTTCTTCAACCCGCAGGATTGAAGGCTCTAATTCATAGTTATCAATTGCAATGTCCAAATCATCAATACATTGTGCTTCGAGCGTACCAAGGTGCAAGCCAGGAAAAGCCTCGCGAGCATAAAGCTGCACATTTACCGGTAAACCAGCACACGCGGACAGATCTTTGCTGATCATTTTTTGCACATGAAGAATGGACTCAACTTTGCTTTGATTAAAACTATTTAGGTACAATTTAAACGACTTTGACTCGATCAAATTGACTGACTCGCAGGGCACTTCACACCGTAAAATGGCGACTTGCGGTTTACCTTTTAAATTAAGCCAAGACAATTCATAGCCATTCCAGCGATCGACACCTTTAAAGGGCAAGGTATCACCTAAATTGAGCTCGTCACGATTTAAACTGCGCGGCACGCCTTGCAATAAATCGGGGCTGTAATGCTCTTTATATTGGGTTGCTTTACCTAATGTTAAGGAGCTTAGAACATCAGAAGGAAGTGTTTTATCTTGCATTGTAAGAGCCTCAAGGTGATTAGCTGAATAGGGATAGAATACATTAGGTGAAGGAACATTTTATCAGAAGATGAGCCCAAATTAATGCTACATTACTCGCCATTTAATACCAACGAAGAGCGAATCGTATGAGTTCAATGGTAAATCAAGCGCTAGATGATTTTATGGCGCGTTTTGTGGCCTTTTCAGCGGATCATTGTGAACTTACTTCTATTGAGTTTGACCCTGATTGGCCATCGGTGTGTTATCAAGCAACCGAAAATAGCCAAAGTGGGGATCTTGTATCATGGCAACCGAAAGTTCGAGAACACGCAGCTGATTTTGACGCGCTCAATGATGCCTTGGACATAGAGTTGCACCCTAGTCTCGTTCAGTTTTATTCTCGCTACTGGAGCGATAATATAGTGGCAAAACACCCAAGCGGTAAATTGCAAATATTGCAAGCGTGGAACGCAGAGGATTTTGACCGCCTTCAGCAGAATATTGTCGGGCATATTTTGATGAAACGGCGCTTGCGCCAGCCAGAGACCGTATTTATCGCATTAACAGACGAAGAAGACTTTATTCTTAGCGTAGAAAACCAAACTGGCGCTGTGATGTTAGAACAAGTGGGTTTGCAGCCAAAAGAGCAGATATCGGCAAACCTAGCAACGTTTTTGACTGAAATTGAACCAGCTGTTGCTGACTAACGGGCTACTTAATGGAATTGGTATAAGTCAAGTGCGCCAAGCGCTGGGTTAGTTCAAGCACCTGTTTTTCTAAAGAGGCAACTCTGGCCTCTAATGTTGCGGGTGCTTCGTCAGTTTTTTCTGTCGGATTCAATTGCTCAACGGTTTGATCGGGTTGAGCTTGCCAGCTTTGAATACCCTTAATGGCTTCTGGAATAGAAAGTTTTCCTCCTGCTCGACTTCTAACTAACCCTACACTGGGTTTTTTACCTTCTTTTGATAACGTTTGGCACAGAGCAATAACCTCAGATAATCGGTTTGTCATAGTTTGGTCAATTCAGCGAAAATATAGTGATAACGACTATTAAACATCAGAAGATTATTATTGTAAATAAAAAATAGCCTTTAAAATCAAATAGATATATTTTTGGCTTTAATTTTGTATATACCTGTGTAAATGAATACTAAATGTACTTACTTCAGCACAATTTAAAAATAAACAAAAACAGGAGTTTACTATGAAGCCACTTATTCTTGCGGGAGCCTTTGGGTTATCTTTATTGTTATCTGGGTGTGTTATTTCCGTTGACGGTCACGATGGATATCAGTCTGATTGGCAAAAGCAGGAAAAACATAATCGAAAAGAAGTCGCTCGATTACAGCCGAATTTAACGACAGGTGAAGTAATGGATCGCATGGGCGTAGCCGATTTCAGTGAATTCGTTAAGAAAGGTGACGATCAGTACCACGTTTTATATTATCGAACCCAGCGCATGGACGACGATGGCGTAACCACGAAAGATGAATGCACACCTTTAGTGTTAAAGAATGATCAACTTGTAGGGTGGGGGGATTCTGCACTTGGTATGTTGAGTCAGTAGTCACTCGCAATTCGCAACACACCATGCACGTAGCGCATGGTGTGAAGCGACAATGGTAATCTTAGCGTATTCGCGTATTTAACTGGTCAATTAACTCGGCCCACTCTGCATCTTCTAACAATGCATTTCGAATAAATTCAGCTTGTGCCTTTGACCAAAACTCAGCGTCTTCTATGTGTACTCCCTGACGCAACCCCTTGTGCGTTTCAATGAAAGCTTCAACATCACCTTCTTGACCACTTAATCCCAACTGTTCGAAGAGGTCACCCATAGTTGTGTGATAATTTTCCATTGAATACTCCTGATATTTTAATGGTTTATGATTGACTTAATTGTCGTTTTACAAAATATTAACATGTATTATGGAAATGTAATGAGAATTAAAACCTCCTAGGAGAGATCAGCATGCCATTATCTCAAGCCGTTGTCGCCCCTGATATGGATAACATCAAAGCAATCTATTTAGCCGCGGAAGATTTAAAAATCGCTGCATCTATTTTGTACCAGGCATACCACGATGACCCTTTGTTTATGGATATCTTTCAGGTTAATAAAGAAGGGTACGAATCACGTTTACGCTCAGCCATTCGTGAAGAGTTGAATGCATTCTGGCAGGCTCGGCAGCCTATGATCGGCCTGTTCGATAATAATCGTCTTTTAGCCGTGGCATGCTTAATCGGCCCTGATGCCGAATTCGGGCCTAGCCGCTTTTGGCATTGGCGACTCAAAATGCTGCTAACTGCTGGCTACTTTGGTACCAAGCAAATGGTCGATAAAGAACAAAAGGTGCGTGAACACATTCCGGCCCAGCGTTATCACATGTTGTCATTTATAGGCGTGCACCCTGATTATCAGCACTACGGTTTAGGCCACGTATTAATGAGTGCCATTGATGGCGTGATGAAAGAAGACGCCAGCAGCGAAGGAATAGGCGTTTATGTGACCTTACCTAAATGTTTGTCTTTTTTTGAAGATGGGCAATATAAAATGCTTGAGGCGCTGGAGACAGGCCATATCACTGGCCATTTAATGTTTTGTGACCGTCAATAATTGTCAGATTCATTACTTTTTATTACATATTAAATTGCCATTTTGGGAACTTTTAAAAAAGCAGGTTAAATTTATTCTCTTCTGTTAATTTCTAGTCTAGGTAATTGACCTGCACCTTTGTAAGAGATTTCGTACAAAGGTGTAGGACAAAGACATTTTATTCCCTTGTTGATCGCTGTGGTTTTTAATCAACTATATGATATTTATATGAATTTTCTATTTTCTTAGACTTTTGGTTAATAACTGTCACGCAATTGTCACGCAGGCATGTCGAAAATGTTTTTGATTGTTATATAGTTTGTCCTGTCACAAGGAAACACGACGAGTCAGGAAGACACAAGGACGACCTAGGACAGGCTCAGGAGAGCAACACAGTTTAATGGATAAACTGTACATGGAAAAGTAGGAACGCTCGGTATGAGCAACCCATTTGGAAATGGGAACAAGGAAAAGGACCCACTCAGGACGAGTGCCCATTTAGGATGAATGGTTAAGGGACAACAAGGATACTTCAGGATGAAGTCGCGCATTGGCGTTAAGGAATTGGACTCACTCAGGAAGAGTGCCCATTTAGGATGAATGGGTCAGGGACGAAAAGGACGCTTTAGGATAAAGCTGCTCAATTGAGCGTAAGGAATGGGACAAACTCAGGAAGAGTTGCTTAAAGGGAATTAGGCGCATTGGATGCAATAAGGATAGCTGTTAGGACAACAGCACTCACCTAGGAAGGTGATATAGGGAAAGGGATACACTTGGGATAAGTGCCGCATTCAGGATGAGTGACAGAAGGACAAGACAAGGATCGTGTGAGTTAGATGTTGTGAAGGAGCGCACAGAGGGACCTTCAATTTTTATGTAAAGGCGTGGCTTGAAGAAATTCAGGCCGCGCCTTTACAGTTTTAAAGCCTCGCCATTACACTCCGCTATTCGTAGCCCATTAAAATCAAACTCTCGTTTTGACGTCTCTAACAAGCTGATTTTTATTGTATGGCGTTTAGTGTTAGTCAATGCGATAAGCAGGGGTATCAACTTTAAGTATATGTTTACCTGCCATGGTTAATGTACCTTGATAGCTGTTCTCACCATTGCCAGAAAACTCAAACACAAAACAACTCTGCCAATCTAGTTTCCCTCTGTAGCTACCGAGCCGCGTTTTATGTCGGGCATTACTAATAAGCTGCAAACCGTGCTGGTCGCAGTATTGTGCTAAGTGCTGGTTGGCCTTTTCTGTAATAGCGCGCATGCGCCAAAATTGAAAAACCACTAATAGGATCACTAAGAACAAGGTTAAATCAAATAAATTCATTTTTGTTGTCCACTAAATAAATGGCCAATCACCTGTGTTAAAGCATAGGTTTTGTCCTGCCAGCGAATAATGCCAAGCATGGCGGGTCGAACACTGGGAATTCGTACTAAGTCACTGTAAAGATCAGCACATAGCTCAATATCGATTAAAGCAAGGCGCTCAATATATTGGCGCAATACTTTTTCATCTTGCAAGTATTGCCAGTGTCTTGCTGCAATCAACAACATGATTTCCGGTACTGTATTGTGTTGTGAATCAAGTATTTTTTGAATGAAGGCTTTAACTATTGTACTGGCCACGCTTTGACTTAACGCACGTAGTGTCCATTGTATGAGGGACAAATCGGCAAAGTGTTGTTCTGCATTATCAATAAGCTGCTGGCTGACAGATTTGTCTAGCGGGTAGTTTTCTAGCGAAGACATTAACGCTTGTTGTACTTGAGGCGCTGTTTCAAATAGATGTGCCGTAATAAGTTGGGCGCCGTCTTTGCGACGCACGCTGGCTGCGACATCTGCGATACCTTGTAAGGCAACTTCTTGCCAATTGTGCGCTTGAGGATGTGCTATGTAGCGCACAGCAGCTGAATAGTATTCGCTTGGTGGAAGCTTCAAAACACCTCGGCTTACACTATTAAAATCAGCGAGCTGCTGTTGATTCGGTACAAATGTGTATGGATTTTCAGGTAAGCGCCCTCGGGCTTCTTTGTTACGTTCTAATTGTGCCCCTAGGGCATCAGTAATGATCTGTAAAAAGTGGTTTCGCGTTGCGCTGATAACAAGGCCTTTCTCGTCTAAAGGCAACTTTACAAACCAAATATAATGCTCGCGGCTTAACTGACGACTAAAAAATACGATGCCAAACCACGCATGTTCTTGACGAGGGTAAGGTGCAGCTTCGCTGGCGTTTTCTATGTTTAGAAAGGTTTGGCTATCAAGAGAGCGAATGGTGCGTCCCATATCAAATACATGATATTCGGTTTGAGCGTGAAGAAGAAATTCACTGATGGAGCTGATTTGATTCATGTTTACCTATAAACTGCCGCGCAATAAGCGGAAATAACCCAAATTTGAGATGAATAAATATGAGCGGAAGCATGCCATGTAGCGCCTCAGAAGTCCAAATAGAGACGTTGTTAAATCAGCTCATCAGTCAGCTAAAAAGGGCTGAACAATGGTCAGTGTCACCACCAAGTGAGTGGGCCATGCAAAGCGAAGCGCCTTTTGCATGTGACCGAATGGATTTTGCACAGTGGTTGCAGTTTATTTTCATACCCAAGATGACACGTCTGCTTCAGGCACAATTGCCTTTACCCAGGCGCATGACATTGCTGCCTATGGCTCAGGAGTGGGCGAAAGAGTTAAAATGCGACCGCCAATACACGACAGCCATTCTTGATACCATTAACAAAATTGACCTGATATTTAGTGACGACGCCCTATGATGTTAACGATTTTGTACCAAGATGAATTCATTGTGGCTATACACAAACCTGCTGGTTTGTTGGTACACAGGAGCATGATTGATCGTCACGAAACGCAGTTTGCCATGCAGTTGCTGCGTGACCAAATAGGTCAGCATGTGTTCCCGGTTCATCGTTTAGATAGGCCTACTTCGGGAGTGTTGGTGTTTGCATTGTCAGCGGATATTGCTCGCCTACTCGGAGAACAGTTTGCTGCCAATACTGTATCTAAAACATACTTCGCGATTGTACGGGGGCATGTGAAAGCGCCTGGCTTCATTGATTACGCCTTAAAAGAGAAGCTTGATAAAATTGCAGATAAGCGTGCGAATCAAGATAAGGACCCGCAAGAAGCACAAACAGAATTTGTGCCGATAAAGCAATTTGAGCTGCCTTTTGCTGTTAGTCGTTATCCGTCGGCTCGTTATACGTTAGTTAAGTTGCACCCAAAAACGGGGCGCAAACACCAATTGCGCAGACACATGTGTCATATTAATCATCCTATTGTAGGGGACACCACACATGGTGACGGCAAGCACAATAAGTTTATGCGTGATCAGTTTTCGTTTAATGGTTTGGCATTAACCTGCCAGCAGATGCGTATCACTCACCCAATGAGTAATGAAAAGCTAGCAATAGTGAATGAATTCGATCCGCGGATGTCTACCCTGATGACGGAGTGGGGCTGGGAAGTGCCATCGTTAGATGAGTTAGATCTGCCTTCAATTAATCGGTAAACTAATTTTGATTTAGTAATGGAAGAGTAAAAAATGAGTAAAGTAGGTATTTTCGTTGGTTCAGTTTACGGTAACGCCCAACATGTTGCAGAGCAAGTACAAGAATTGCTCAACGGTAAACAAGTGGTTAGCGAAATATATGATGACCCAAGCGTGGATGATTTTAAACGTTGTGACGGGTATATTTTTATTTCTTCTACGACCGGGCAGGGGGATATCCCGCCTAATCTAGAGTTTTTTGTTTCTGACTTAAAAGACCTGTTCCCACTGATGGATCAAAAGCCTTTTGCTGTCATAGGATTAGGTGACAGCAGTTATTGCGATTCATACTGCGGGGCAGGTGAGCAGCTACATGAGTTATTGCTTGAATTACAAGGTAAGCCGGTCGCTGACATGCTTAAAATTGATGCTTGTGAAACCCTTGAGCCGGAAAAAGAAGCGTTAGCTTACATTGAGCCGTTAGCGGATGAGTTCGCTTAATAGTGAGTAAAGGCTAAGAATCAAAAAAGGCGAGATATCACTGATATCTCGCCTTTTTCGTTATTGGGGAATGCTATAACGATTAATGCGAATTAGCTATTTTTGCAGGTGCCGGTCGTGTATCAACCTCACTATTTGCCATAAAATACGCGAGCAGAGCATAGGCCGCTTGATTTTGTGCTAGCGCTTTTGGGTCAACCTTATCTAAAGTGTCGTTTGCTGTGTGGTGATAATCAAAATAAAAGGTACCGTCTTGCAGAAGCGATACAACAGGTACCCCGTATTTGGGCAGCATTGAAACATCAGGCCCACCACCAGCTTGGTTATGCCCTTGCTTAACCCCTATATTTTCAAGCGCTTCGAACAAGGGGTTTGCTTGCTGTACAGCACTTGGAGCAAAAAGCGTATCGATTTGGTATATCTCACCTGCGCCAAAATCAGACTCAGCGGCAACAATAATATTGCCTAATTCAGCTTTGTGTTTACGAGTGTATTCTTGAGCGCCAGTTAAGCCAAACTCTTCTGAAGCATACAAAACCACACGAATGGTGCGTTTTGGTTGACCCATTACATTTTTGATTATTTTGGCTGCGCCGGTCACTATGCCTACGCCTGCGCCATCATCAAGTGCGCCAGTGCCTTCGTCCCATGAATCTAAGTGAGCACCGATTAATACAATTTCTTCTGGCGACTCACTACCAGTAAATTCACCGATAACATTGTAAGATGTTTGCCAGCCATGCTCTTTAGCGCGCATTTCTACGGCTAAGGTTACGTCTTTACCTGCATCAAGCATAGCTTGCAAATTATCAGCGTCTGCATTCGATAATGCGCCAGCGGGAATTTTCTCAACGTCATCTGAGTATTGCATTACCCCAGTATGAGCAAAGCGCGAATTATCTGTGCCTACTGAGCGAATGAGCACAGCTTTGGCCCCCAATTTGGCGGCTTCAATAGCACCTTGCGAGCGACCAATGACAACAGGGCCGTATCCTTTACCTGCGCGATCTCGTTGCATGCGTTGATTAATAAACACGATTTTATCGTGAATTTGCGCGGCATCTGCTTTTTTTAACGAGGCGAGTGAGTCAAACATGACAACTTGGGTAATGAGACCGCCTTCAGGTGTGGCCACTGAGCCGCCTAGCGCAGTGATGAACAGTTTTTGCTGATAGGGTGCAATAACTTTTGCATCTGCAATACCGCGGGACCAATTTCTTACACGCACAGGCTCTTTGTAAACTTTATCAAACCCTAGCGCTTTGAATTTTTCTTCTGCCCAGGCAACTGCACGTTTATCACCTTCACTGCCAGCAATTCGCGGCCCCACTTCTACGGTGAGCGATTTGACCACATCATAAGCGAGCTCGCTTTTTAGCGCACTATCACTAAGACGTGCTAAGTCGGCTGAAACGGCACTTTGTTGTGGGGTTGATGTACAAGCACTTAGTAATAATGCACTGCAAAGTGCCAATGTTGGGTAAAAGAGCGCAGCTTTCATGTGATTCCTTTTTGAAAAATAGTTTTCTGTGTACGTGTAAGCAGGTACAGGTTATCTGCAAAATACGCTTGAGAAAATAAAGAATAGATAAACTGAAGAATGACAGGCACAAAAAAAGCGCCTAAGCGCTTTTTTGACAATAAAAACTCTGAACAGATATTAAGCTAATGCTTTAATCTGTGCAGACAAACGGCTCTTATGACGAGCAGCTTTATTTTTATGGATAAGACCTTTAGTTGCCATGCGGTCAATCAAAGGTGTAGCAGCTGCAAATGCAGCTTGAGCAGATGCTTTATCGCCAGAAGCGATTGCAGCAAGTACTTTTTTCAAAGATGTACGTGTCATAGAACGACGGCTAGCGTTGTGCTGGCGGCGTCTTTCTGATTGTAGTGCACGTTTCTTAGCAGACTTAATGTTAGCCAAGTGGAACTCCCAAAAAATTCTAGTCAAAATTCAAGGGTGCGGATTGTGCCTATCAGACCTGTGTTTGTCAAATGCTTTTGCGTATTTATTGCGCAAAATAGCACTTAATTCCCAAGGTATCGTAATGCTGGATCTGAATCGTATTCACAATCAGCGAAGTGGGCGACGTTAATAGGCATTCGCACCTGCCAAACAATAGTTTACCTGAGTTCCTTGATTGAGCGAAGCGGCAATATGTATATAAGCAAAATTAATCCAAACAAACCTAAACTATCTTTGCTCGCCTCGTAATTTACCTATGTAGCAAACAGTTTTTTGTGTGAATGCTTCTAACTAAATTAGCCTTAGCGCATAATGAGCGCGGAATTATTCGGATTGTTTATTTTGTTAAAGGAAATCATGTGTCGAATCGTTTGTTGAAATCCGGATTAATTGTCAGTTGTATGACCTTTTTATCTCGCGTTTTAGGTTTAGTCAGAGATGTAGTGGTTGCAAATTTAATGGGCGCAGGTGCGGCAGCGGACGTGTTCTTCTTTGCAAATAAAATCCCTAATTTTTTACGTCGCTTATTTGCAGAAGGAGCATTCGCTCAGGCCTTTATCCCTGTACTGACTGAAGTCAGCAATGAAGATGACCCAAATGCAATGAAGCAGTTTGTTGCGAAAGTATCAGGCACCTTAGGCGTAATAGTAACAGTGGTCACCTTTTTTGGGGTGATTGGCTCGCCTGTTGTGGCAGCTATATTTGGCACAGGTTGGTTTATGGAGTACCTAAACGACGAGCCTCAGGGGGCAAAATTCGAATTAGCTGCGCTAATGTTGAAGGTCACGTTTCCTTATTTGATGTTTATTTCATTGGCAGGCTTAACCGGTGCGATATTAAATACCTTAAATCAATTTGCCGTATCTGCGTTTACACCTGTGTTATTAAACGTTGCCATTATTAGTTGTGCTATTTTTATGGCAGATACCTTCAACGAGCCTGGATTTGCCTTAGCGTGGGGAGTATTTATTGGGGGCATAGTGCAATTTGCCTTTCAGCTCCCGTTTTTGTATCGCGCCGGGTTATTAGTTAAGCCCCAGTGGGGATGGTCAGACCCCAAAGTCACCAAAGTGCGCAAACTGATGATACCTGCCTTGTTCGGCGTATCAGTGGGCCAATTAAATTTATTGTTCGATACTTTTATTGCTAGTTTCTTGGTAACCGGCTCCATAAGTTGGCTCTATTATTCCGATCGTTTATTGGAGTTCCCGTTAGGTTTATTTGGTATTGCCATTGCAACGGTAATTTTGCCGACTCTGTCACGCAATCATGTAACGAAAGATGCAAATGCATTTAGTGCAAATATTGATTGGGCGCTGCGCATGGTCTGTTTATTAGGAATACCAGCCGCTGCAGGTTTGATGATCTTAGCTGAGCCAATGCTGATTGTATTATTTAAGCGCGGCGAGTTTACGGCCCTTGATGCGACGCTTGCCTCTTATAGCCTAATTGCTTATGCCACTGGGTTGCTCAGTTTCATGCTTATTAAGGTGCTTGCTCCTGGCTTTTTCTCCCGCCAAGATACTAAAACACCGGTGAAATACGGTATCTGGTGCATGGCCTCTAACATGCTGTTTAACCTGATTTTCGCTATCCCATTCGGATATTTGGGGTTGGCGATAGCAACGAGTTTATCTGCCACTATGAACGCGGGGTTGTTGTACAGCAAACTGCATCGCTTGGGGGTGTATAAAATGTCTTCTGGTACGTTATTTTTTCTCGCCAAAGTATTGATAGCCACTTTAATTATGACCGCAGGGTTACTCTATTATCGCCCTGAGATTGATAGCTGGTTAGGCTGGGCACCCGCTATGCAAATAACACAGTTAGCTATCATGATTGCAGGCGCAGGTTTGGTGTTTTTGGTCAGTGGTGTAGCGCTAGGAATACGGCCAAAACAGCTACTATCAAAAGCAATTCAGGTAAATTAAGCGAACTGCGCTATAACGGGCTGTATCTCTGCGCGTAGTTCGTTATAATCCGTCGCTTTGATTTTAGCCAATAGTATCAGTTTCACGCTAAAAGCTTGGGGAAACTGATGTGAATGAGGAACACAGTGGAATTAGTCCGCGGTTTACATAATCTTCGTGACAGACACCGAGGATGCGTACTGACAATTGGTAAGTTTGATGGAGTGCATTTAGGTCATCAAGCCGTATTAAGTCAGCTGGTGGTAAAGGCTCGTGAACTTGGGCTGCCTGCAACGGTAATGGTTTTTGAACCTCAACCTGAAGAATTATTTACTCCAGACAATGCGCCCGCACGTTTAAGCTTATTACGTGACAAATATGTACAGCTTAAAGCGTTAGGTGTCGACCGGCTATTGTGCTTAAAGTTTGATAAACGCTTTGCTTCATTTACCGCTGAGCAGTTTGTTGAGCAACTTTTAGTGGAAGATTTAGGCGTACAGTTTTTGGTGGTGGGCGACGACTTTCGCTTCGGCAAGGGGCGAGTCGGAAATTTCGCTATGTTACAAGCGGAAGGTCAAAAGTGCGGATTCAGTGTGGTCAGCACCCAGAGTTTTCGGTTAGATGATTACCGCATTAGCTCTACAGAAGTACGCAAGGCGTTAAGTGAAGACAATTTTACCTTAGCTGAAAAAATGCTTGGTCGTCCGTTTACGATTTCTGGCAAAGTACTGCACGGTGATAAAAAAGGTCGCACAATTGGTTTTCCTACCGCTAACCTATTGCTCAAACGTTGCAATGCCCCCATTAATGGCGTGTTTGCTGTTCAAGTTGACATAGCGGGTACAATATATAGCGGCGTAGCAAATATAGGCACACGGCCGACGGTAAACGGTCAGCGCTCTCAGTTAGAAGTGCATATATTTCATTTTACTGGCAATCTTTATGGGCGCTTTATTTCAGTGGCCATAAGAGCAAAATTACGCAACGAAATTAAGTTCGATTCATTCGAGCAGTTGCATCAACAAATATTACGTGATGCTGAGCAAGCGAAACAACTGCTCGGTGTTGACTGAAATTAATGACGAATAACGACGATTTTGGATTTAGCAATCAATGAGTGACTACAAACATACTTTGAATTTGCCTGAGACTGAGTTCCCCATGCGTGGAAACTTGGCTCAGCGTGAGCCTAAAATGCTGCATGACTGGACTAACAAAGCGCTGTATCACAAAATTCGCGCGGCGAAAAAAGGCAAAACACCTTTTATATTGCATGACGGTCCTCCGTACGCCAACGGTGATATTCACATTGGTCATGCGGTAAACAAAATTCTTAAAGATGTGATTGTTAAATCAAAAACGCTATCTGACTTTGATGCGCCATATGTTCCGGGTTGGGATTGTCATGGCCTGCCAATTGAATTGATGGTTGAGAAGAAAGTCGGTAAACCTGGCAAAAAAGTCACCGCTGCAGAATTTAGACAGAAATGTCGCGAGTATGCTGAAAAGCAAATCAACGGGCAGAGAACAGATTTTATTCGTCTAGGTGTACTGGGCGAGTGGGACAAGCCATATAAGACGATGGACTTTGTTTCTGAGGCTAACATTATCCGTGAGTTGGGTAATGTTGTGCGTTCAGGACATTTGGAAAAAGGCTTCAAACCAGTACATTGGTGTACAGATTGTGGATCTGCGTTAGCTGAGGCTGAGGTAGAGTACCAAGATAAAGTATCGCCTTCTATTGATGTTCGCTTCAACGTGGCTGATGAAGCCAGCTTTACCGAGCAATTCACTGCAACTGGTGAAGGCTTAGGTGAAGGTACTATTTCTGTGGTCATTTGGACCACGACCCCTTGGACATTACCGGCAAACCGCGCGATTTCTTTGCACCCAGAATTAGAATACAGCTTAGTACAGGTGCAGTCGGATACCGGCTCCGAGCGCTTGGTCGTGGCAACTGACTTGCTTGATGAATGCATAAAGCGTTTTGGCATCGAAAATAGCCAAGTGATGGGGACTGCGTTAGGTCAAACTCTTGAAAATATGCAAGTGAAGCATCCTTTCTACGATTTTACTGTGCCTCTTATTTTAGGTGAGCATGTAACAACCGATTCAGGTACAGGGTGTGTACACACCGCCCCAGGCCATGGTGTAGAAGATTTCAACGTTGGTCGTCAATACAATTTAGAAGTGGCGAACCCGGTAGGCGCAAACGGTGTTTATCTTGAAAACACACCAATTTTTGCTGGCGAACATGTATTTAAAGCCAATGAGCATGTGGTTGAAGTACTATCAGAGCGCGGTGCTTTAGTGCATCACTTCAAATATAGTCACAGTTATCCACATTGCTGGCGCCACAAAACACCATTGATTTTCCGTGCCACACCTCAGTGGTTTATCGGCATGGATAAAAATGGCTTACGTGAATCGTCAATCAAAGAAATTCATAATACGCAGTGGATCCCTGAATGGGGTGAAAGCCGTATTGAGAGTATGGTTGCGGGACGCCCTGACTGGTGTATTTCGCGCCAGCGTACTTGGGGTGTACCAATTGCTTTGTTTGTTCATAAAGACACAGGTGATTTACACCCGAACACGGACGAGCTCATTGAGCAAGTCGCGCAACGTGTTGAAAGCGAAGGCATTCAAGCATGGTGGGATCTCGAACCACAAGACTTACTCGGTGATGATGCCGATACCTTTGTTAAAGTACTAGACACCTTAGATGTATGGTTTGACTCAGGCGTCAGTCATTATTTTGTAGTAGACAAGCGCGACGATATTCCAGCGTCTGCTGATTTGTATTTAGAAGGCTCAGATCAACATCGTGGTTGGTTTATGTCGTCGCTAATGACCTCTGTGGCCACTAAAGGCCATGCACCTTACAAGCAAGTGCTTACTCATGGCTTCACCGTTGATGGTAAAGGCAAGAAAATGTCTAAATCGTTGGGTAATACGATTGCGCCTCAGCAGGTGACTAACAAGCTGGGTGCAGATATTTTGCGTTTGTGGGTGGCATCGACTGATTATCGTAGTGAAATTGCGGTATCTGATGAAATTCTTAAGCGTTCAGCCGATGCGTATCGTCGAATTCGCAACACATCGCGCTTTTTACTGGCGAACTTAAATGGGTTTAACCCGAAAACGGATCTGGTGCCATTTGAAGAAATGGTTGAGCTAGACAAATGGGCTGTCAGCCGTGCCCATGCTATTCAAGCTGAGATTGTTAAGGCTTATGAAGCGTACGATCTATTAGTTGTTACTCAAAAGCTGATGCAATTTTGTTCGATAGAAATGGGTAGCTTCTATCTTGATATCATCAAGGATCGCCAATACACAGCCAAAAGTGACAGTCACGCTCGTCGTTCATGTCAATCAGCTCTTTATCATATTGTTGAAGCACTTGTGCGCTGGATGGCGCCAATTACTAGCTTCACTGCACAAGAGATCTGGCAAGAGATGCCTTGGCAAGAAGAAGAGTTCGTATTTACCGGCACTTGGTATACAGGGCTTTCGGCTCAATCGCAGAATACCCAATTCAATGATGCATTTTGGCAGCAAGTATTAGCGGTTAAAGACGAAGTTAACCGTAGAATCGAGCTTGCCCGTAAAGAAGGTACTATCGGCGGATCGCTCGAAGCAGAAGTGAAAATTTATGCGACACCTGAACTTGCTGACTTGCTTGCTAAGTTAAAGGATGAAGCGCGCTTCGTATTTATTACCTCGTCTGCGTCAGTTGAATCGCTTGAAAGCAAACCTGCTGATGCCACAGAAACAGAAGTGCCTGGTCTGTGGCTGCATATAAGTGCGTCAGAAGGTGAGAAATGCGCTCGCTGCTGGCATCACCGTGAAGATGTAGGAACCAACGAAGCACACCCTGAATTATGCCAACGTTGTGTAACCAATGTCGACGGTGAAGGTGAAACACGCGCCTATGCTTAATTTATTTAGACAAAGTGGCCTGCGCTTTCTGTGGTTAGCCGTAGTGGTGTTTATCATCGATCAGGTTACTAAGCACTGGATCGTAGCGAATTTAGAGCCGTACCAAGCTATTCAGTACACCTCTTTTTTCAACCTGACCCATGTTTATAATTATGGTGCGGCATTTAGCTTTTTAAGCGATGCTGGCGGTTGGCAGCGCTGGTTATTTACCGGTATTGCCATTGCAGTATGTGGCTTGGTGACGTGGTGGTTGAAAGAGACCACTCGCCAGCAAGTGATGTTACCCGTGGCATTTTGTTTGATTATTGGCGGTGCCCTCGGCAATGTGTTTGATCGCTTGATGCATGGTTTCGTTATCGATTTCTTAGTGCTTTACTATCAAGATTGGTACTGGCCTGCATTTAACGTGGCTGACAGTGCAATCTGTTTAGGGGCCTTTTTGTTAGTAATAGATATGTTCAAAAATAAGGACAATGTAAATGAGTGATTCATCTGGGGTCATTACCGACAACAGTGAAGTGGTATTACACTTTGATTTGAAATTATCTGATGGCTCAGCGGCCGACAGCACGCGGGTTAACAATAAGCCTGCTAAGTTGGTTATAGGGGACGGAAATTTAACCCCAGGGTTCGAAAGCTGCTTATTGGGATTAGTGGCGGGCGACAAAAAGTCGTTCACGCTTGAGCCTCAAGATGCGTTCGGATTTCCGAATCCCGATAATATTTATCACCTTGATCGCAATAAATTCAGTGGTGAAACGCCAGCAGAAGAGGGCATGATTATGACCTTTTCTCAACCTGATGGTAGTGAGTTACCCGGTATAGTACGTTCAGTTGCTGGTGCATCCGTGACGGTGGATTTCAATCATCCTTTAGCTGGGCAAACGATTACATTTGACGTTGAAATTATTTCCGTCGTGTAATTTACATCCCCCTTTTTGAGTAAACGTTAACCCTAGGAAACATTATGCAAATTCATTTGGCTAACCCACGAGGCTTTTGTGCCGGCGTAGACCGAGCCATTACGATTGTCGAACGTGCTTTGGAAATTTTCTCACCGCCTATTTATGTGCGTCACGAAGTGGTGCACAACAAATTTGTGGTGGATGGACTTAAAGAGCGCGGGGCTGTTTTTGTAGATGAGTTAGTGGAAGTGCCAGATGACAGCATAGTGATTTTCTCGGCTCATGGTGTATCACAAGCCGTGCGTAATGAAGCGAGCTCACGCGGTTTGAAGGTATTTGATGCAACCTGCCCATTAGTTACCAAGGTTCATATGGAAGTGATGCGTGCCAGTTCAAAAGGCACCGAATGCGTTCTTATTGGTCATCAAGGTCACCCTGAAGTAGAAGGCACCATGGGCCAATATGATAACCAAGATGGCGGCATTTACTTGGTTGAGTCGGTTGATGACGTTGCTAAGCTAGTGGTGAAAAACCCATCCGCGCTGTATTACTGTAGCCAAACTACCTTGTCTGTTGATGATACGGCTGATGTGATTGATGCGTTGCGCGCAAAATTCCCTGCGATTGAAGGGCCACGTAAAGATGATATTTGCTACGCAACGCAAAACCGCCAAGATTCGGTGCGTGAACTGTCAGCCGATTGTGATGTGTTGCTTGTGGTTGGGGCACAAAACAGCTCTAACTCTAATCGACTACGTGAACTGGCTGAAAAAATCGGCGCAAAAGCACACTTGATTGCCGATGCTGATTGTATTCAAAAAGAATGGTTAGTCGATGCTAAGCACATTGGTGTTACCGCGGGAGCGTCTGCGCCTGAAGTGCTAGTACAAGGGGTGGTTGATCGCCTGAAACTTTGGGGGGCTAGCAGTGCCACTGAACGTGCGGGCCGCCTCGAAAATATCGAGTTTGCCGTACCAAAAGAATTACGAGTTAAACAAGTAAGCTAATATCTTTAGTTGAACATAGTTGCTGGGGGCATTCTGGTGTGCTCAGTAGCTTATGTTTGTTATCGCTCATGCTTGGTATTCATCTGTGGAATTAACGATGGTTTTGAGCCTATAACGAATTCTGTGTAACTGCCATTGCGTATTTTTTACAGCGTTAATTCTTATCATTTTCCGTTATTCCGTCATTGCACAATAACCTCCTTTGTTCCTTTTTTATTCATCTGAACCATCTGTTCTTGCCCCCTAGGCCACGCCACGTTTTAGCCCTTTAGCAAATATACCTATAGTCTAAAGTCGATAACTAAACTTCACCTGCATTGCGCTAAGCTTCAATATCACTATTTCGTTCGTGGTTAGCGTTTATCAAAACAACTATATCTACTTTCCATCAAGCGGCAGGTCCATCATCACCAAGGAGGATGAACGGGGTGGGCATGGTCGAAATATTAGTCACCTTGTTTATTTTAACGGTGGGCTTACTTGGCGTGGCCTCTTTGCAATTTGTCAGTGCTTTTTCAAACGCGGATGCGTTACATCGTAGCCAAGCTGTTTTAGTGGCTCAGCAGTTCAGTGAGCGCTTACGCGCTGCCGCCGAGCCGTCTGCACTGGGACTTGGGCTGGTGGTTGATAATCAATATTTCGTTCAAGACGCATACAATTTCGCTGGTCTTTCTTGTGATTCAGGGGGCTCCCCGTACGAGTGCTTTTGCTTAGCTTTACCTGCTTCTTTACCAAACTGTCAACAAAACCAATGCTCTAGTGCTCAATTTGCTCAATTTGACGCTTATGAGGTTTCCTGTGCGGTTACTGCCGCTGCGCCTAGTTTATCGGTTTCTTTATCCTGTGATGACAACAATACATTGGACGCAGATAGTTGCAGTGCGGGATCACGTCATCAAATTATGGTGGCGTGGCCGGTTGAAAGCTGGCAAAACCAAGAACGTATTTTAAATGTTGAATGTAATGCGAATCAGAGTATTGCCCACGACTGCGTCACCTTGGATTTAACCTTGTAATGCAAAGTAACGCCACCTTCAAGCAATCACAGGCAGGGTTCAGTCTTATTGAATTGATGATCGCTTTGGCCTTGGGCTTGGTGATTTCTGGTGCTGTGATTCAAGTGATGGTCAGTTCAAGGGTGACTCAAGGTGTTAATCAAGCTGTGACGTCAGTACAGGAAAATGGCCGCTTTGTGATCAGTCGCCTGCGCCAAGAAATGCTCATGGCAGGACGCTCTGATTTACTCGACAGCAACCTTAGTAATGCTGTTGACGTGATTGAGGAGGCAAGCTTTGTGCAAAATCGACCTGTTTTATTGCCGGGCGATTTAACCACTATGCCGTTGCTTGGCACAACGCAAGGCAGCGCCGGGGCGAATGACAACTTAGTTATTGGATTTCAAGGCAGTATGGATTGCAGAGGTAACCGTTTGGGTTATGCACAAGATGAAGAGTTTTACGTGGTGAATCATTACTTTGTACAAAATAACGCTCTACGTTGTCGAGGCTTTGACGGGCGAGTACTGCGGGGAACGTTAGCGAGCAACCCGCTTGTAGACAACAGCGCAGAAATCATTCTGGATGATGTGTTTAGCTTTCAAGCGCTTTACGGGGTTACGAATAACGCGTTCTCTGGTGATAATTCGGGTCGTCCCATTCGTTATGTCCGTGCTGATGAACTCGGAGTCTTATTGACCAGCGGGAGTCAGGTTGTTGCCTTGCGTTTAGCGGTGCTCTTGCGCGGGGAAGGGGAAGCACAAGTCAGTACTCAGAAAAGCTACAAGTTATTAAATGAAGCCGTAATTACACCCAGTGGAACAGGCTTATTTAAGCCATTTGAAACCACGATAACGCTGCGAAATGTTAAAAATCTTATGCGAAGTAGAAAATTATGAAGAGTAAATACTCATTTGCGCACGCTAGTCAGCTAGGCAATCAGCGAAGCTGTCAGAGACTTAATCAGCGAAGCAAGCAACAGGGATTGGTTATGGTTTTTGCGTTGCTGGTACTGGTTAGTCTGACTGTGCTGGGGATAGCATCTGTGTCTAGCGGACTATTGCAAAATAAAATGGCGGTGTCGTTGCAAACCCAAACCCTCGCGTTTGATGCAGCAGAGGCGGCCATTGCGGGCGTGGTATTTGAATCTGAAGATAGCACTGTGATAAGCGATTTGGTGATGATAGACCCGTTAACCCAAGCACGACAAAACGACGCGCTAGACATGCAAAACGAAGCTTTGCGTTGCCAAGATAACGAGAGTTGGATCAACCGACGTGTTACCAGTGCAGGGCTTTCAATCGGCGCACAACATCTAGAGCAGGGGCATTATGATACAAGCCCAGCTATCGATAGCTGGTCACGCACCGCCTATGTGCGCGAGCAGGCATGTTTAGGATCAAGTAACGTGATCAGTGGCAGCCATATTACCTGTCATGTTTTTGTTATTAAGGGATGCGGCCAAATGGAAGGTCGCCGCTCGATTGTCGCCAACAGTTTAACTGCCGCCGTCTTGGCGCCAGCATCACAATAATCGGAGGCATTATGTTGTATTGCAGAATGCTATTTTTACTGCTTTGTTTGAGTTCATCGATGCGGGCGTGGGCAGATGATTTAGAGATATATTTTGGAACGAGCAACGAACAGGTGAAGTACGACCCAAACGTGCTGTTTATTATGGATACCTCGGGCAGTATGGGAGCCTATGATAATACCAATGAATCTCGCATGCTTAGGGTACAAAATGCACTAAAAGAAACCCTGCGCTCTGTGACCAATGTGAACGCGGGTTTAATGCGCTTTTCTGATTATGGCGGCCCAATCCTGTATCCGGTGCGCCCAATAGATGACACTGTGTCCCCTGAGCTGATTACACCCATTGTGCAAAGTTCAGATGATGCAACTGAGCGTTCAGGCAGTGTCAGTTTAAATAGCAGTAGTTTGACGCTATCCGCCGGAACTGAGCAGGTTATCACTGGCTTACGTTACCAAATGCTGAATATTCCTCAAGGCGCAACAATAACAAGTGCTTACTTGCGTTTTACCTCGCGAGGGTATGACGCCTCTGCCACAACAATAAATATCGCAGCTGAGTTAACGGCAAACGCGACTACGTTTACAAGCAGCCAGCAAAATATCAGCAGTCGAACACAAACCTCTAATCAAGTGATTTGGGATCAAGAAAATGACTGGCCTTCTGTGGGAGATACGGTTGCTTCGATTGATTTTAGTTCGGTGATCCAAGAAGTCGTGGATTTAGCAGATTGGTGTGGAGGCAATAATCTCAATATTATTTTAACAGCCCAAGGGTTGAGCGCGTCTAGTAACCGCCTTGCCGATAGTTTTGAGCAAGGGGGCGGGCTATCACCACAGCTGGTGGTGGTGTACGACGAAACCACGGCAACGGGATGTATTACTGGCGACTTAACCTATCAAATTGATAGCCAATCTAATAATGCTGAAGAGCGCTATAACGGCTATCAATCTACGGGCAGTGAGCTGACATTTAACGCCAATAGTAATGACTATATTGGCTTGCGCTTTCGTAATATTGCCCTGCCTCAAGGCGCAGTCGTCAGCAATGCCTATCTTGAATTTACCGCTTATCAAAATAGTTACAATAATAGCGCCTCGATGACAATTGAAGCTGCTAATGAAGCTGATCCAAGAAGCTTTAATAATTATTCTCGGTATTTGTTGAGAAATAAAGCTAAAACCTCGGCTGTCACTTGGAGCGGTATCGAACGCTGGTATCGCAATCGAGAGTATCAGAGCCCGTCAGTGGCCAGTATTGTTAACCAGTTAGTCAACCGCGGCGATTGGCAATCGGGGAATGACATGATGTTCATATTGTCTGATTTCAACAATACGCGCGGGGCATACACCTATTCTGAACGCCCTTCGGGGGCGGCTAAATTAGTCATTGAATTTCAAGGTCAGGCAACCCCAGGGCAAACGTCAACGGTGCGAGAGCACTTAGTCAGTAAAGTGGATGAGCTAAGCGCCAGCGGGTATACCCCCATAGTCGACACCTTATATGAAGGAGTGCTTTATTACGGTGGGTTAGACGTGGATTACGGTTTAACCCGAGGTAACAATTCGGTGTCGAATACTGTGCGACGCAACACGCGTGTCAGCCATCGGCTTTCGTATACAGGGCAAGATGCCACGTTACCATCAGGATGTGAGGAAGATAATTTAAGTTCGTCTAATTGTATTACTCAACAAATTCCGCAAGGTGCACGTTATTTATCGCCGATTACTGACCGCCAATGTCAGGTCAACAATCACATAGTGCTACTCTCCGACGGAGAAGCTAACAACAACCACAGCGTAGATGAAATTGAAACATTATTAAGCGCATCTTGTACCGGTAGTGGTGGTGAAAAGTGCGGCTTGAGCTTGGTTCGTAATATCGCTGATACTGAAGAGTCAGTAATAGATAGTCGCATTATTACGCATACCATTGGATTTGCAGCGAATACTCAGGCCAACAGCTTTTTAAATCAGATAGCCTTACAAGGGGGCGGCGGATTCTACCAAGCGGACAACAGTCAAGAATTGCTTGGCGCGTTCCAGTCTATTTTGAAAACCGTGAAAGATGTTAACGCAACATTTGTATCCCCGGGTGTTGCAGTCAACCAACTCAATCGTTTAACCCACAAAGACGAATTGTACTTTGCATTATTTAAGCCCTCTGAGGGCAGTAACTGGCCCGGCAATTTAAAGAAATATAAAATCGATGGGGATACCATATTAGATAAAAATGGGTTGCCTGCGGTGGATGACGGTAATGGTTTCTTCTCTGAGCAAGCTCACAGCTATTGGTCAGTGCTAACTGATGGTAACGACGTGCGCCAAGGCGGTGCTGCGAGCAAGTTAAGTCTTGCGCGAAATTTATTTACTTTCTCGGTCCCGGGGCCGTTGGCGAATAGCGCCAATCGGTTGCATGAAAACAATATCAGTTTGACAGGGGCGCTACTGAACATTGATATGCTTAGCGACGTAACTACTGTGCGCAGTAACTTATTAAAGTGGGTAAGGGGCGTTGATCTAAAAGACGATGACGGAGATGGCGATACCTCAGACATACGTTTGCAAATGGGCGACCCGATTCATTCCCAACCCGTTATTGTTAATTATTCTGCTACCGACAGTGCTATTTTCGTCGCTACAAATCAGGGCTTTTTACATTCCTTTGACGCGCAAACGGGCAGCGAAAATTTCGCCGTTATTCCTCAAGAGTTACTCGGGAACTTGTATGAGTTTTACCGAGAAAACACCACATCGAATCATATTTATGGCTTAGATGGTGATTTAGTTTTACGCCATTTCGAGGATAAAATTTATCTGT
Source organism: Paraglaciecola chathamensis S18K6 (assembly GCA_000314955.1). Taxonomy (GTDB): domain Bacteria; phylum Pseudomonadota; class Gammaproteobacteria; order Enterobacterales; family Alteromonadaceae; genus Paraglaciecola; species Paraglaciecola chathamensis. The sequence goes on from BAEM01000033.1 coordinate 296,404, forward strand.
ATGTGGGGATGCGTAGAGGGGGACGAAACTACTATACATTTGATATCACGAGTAAAACGAATCCTATTTTGGTACATCAAATCGTCGGCGGCAATACCGGCTTTGAAAAGCTAGGACAAACATGGTCACGGCCAACCGTCACTAAGATTAAAGTCGGTGAAACGATACGTAACGTGCTTATTTTTGGTGGCGGTTACGATGTTGAGCAAGACAATAAAGTTGCTCGCAGTGCCGATAGCGTGGGTAATGCTGTGTTTATTGTTGATGCAGATACCGGAGCGTTAATTTGGTCAGCAAGTAACAGCGGTGCAGACCTTTTATTGGGGGACATGGAGTATAGTATTCCTGCGCGTATTTCTGTCATTGATAGAGATAATGACGGGCTTGCCGACCATATGTATGTAGCTGATTTAGGCGGCCAATTATTTCGTTTGGACATACACAATGGTTTAGGGCGTAGTGAGTTAGTCAGTGGTGGTTTACTTGCTGATCTCGGTGGTGACTTAGCAGAAGACAATCGCCGCTTTTATTATGCACCTGACGTTGCGCAAATAAGCACGATTGATGAAAACTTTTATGCTGTCGCAATTGGCTCTGGTTATAGAGCACACCCTTTGAATGCCGAGATCCAAGACAGTTTTTATATGCTAAAAGATTTTGGTATTTTTACTAAAGACGAGCAGGGGGATTATGGTTTGCCAGAAAATCCCTTCACCCGCGATGATCTGTATGATGCAACGGCTCATTTGCTGACATCGTCTGATCAAACGGTAGTCGAAGAGCAAGGGGCGATATACGCTAATCGGGCAGGTTGGCTCGTAGACCTTGGTAGCGGCGGCGAAAAGGTGCTGGCTTCACCACTCATATTAAACTATCAAGTATTCTTCACCACGTATCTACCTGCGTCCGCAAACGACAGCTTGTGTGCCCCGCCTAGCGGTAACAGTCGTGCGTATTTAGTTGAATTGATTAATGGTAATGCCGTGGTCGATTTAAATAATGATAATCAAACCACTCATCAAGATAGATTTACCAATTTAAAGCAAACCGGTATCGCGCCTGATACAAAGATTCTAATTGAAGATATCTTACAGCCCGTTGTGTGCTTAGGCACAGAGTGCGCTTCGGCTGTTATCGAGATAGACGAGCAGGGCAATGAAGTAGCCTGTACTTCAGCATTCGGGTGTTTGGCGCAAAACATATATGGCCGATTTGAACGGATCCAAAAAAGCAGTTGGAAAACAGAAATTGAACGACAAGAAGATGAATAGCATGCCCATTCGCAAATCAGTAAAGATAACCTACAGTCGTGGCTTCTCCTTGATGGAGTTAATGATTGCTGTGGCTATCGTAGGGATTGTTAGCACCCTTGCTTACCCTAGTTACCAAAGTTACATAACCGACAGTAAGCGCAGTGTTGCACAGGCAGACTTATTGGCATTTGCCGCCCAGTTAGAGCGGCATAAATTAGCTAATTTTAGTTATGCAGGTGCCGCGCAAGAAGGTGGTGATACTGGAGTTCCTGCCATTTTTTCGAGTCACTCACCGGCTAGCGAGGCTGCGAGCAATAAAGCTTACAACTTGACGATTGATTCTTTGACGGGGGGAGGTTCTGCTTACCGGGTTAAAGCGCAACCCCTGATTACAAGCCAAGGTGCGCTATTCTATTACAGTGATGGGCGTAAAGCGTGGGATCAAAACGCTGACGGAGCGCTTTCTGCGGCGGAGTTCTGTTGGCGTTGTTAAGGCGATAAGCCAACGCGATAAATCAACGCAATAAACCAAAGTAAGCTGATTTTGCTTAGCACAATTATGAACAGTTTAAAGCGTTGCCGTCTCTGTCTTCATGAATTTTGTTGTTGTTGCTGTCTTGGCTGGTTTTTACTCTACCTTGCATACTTATAAGTAATGCACGATGAGATGATGCTTGGTCACCGCAAAACAGAATATCAGCATTGCTATTTGCCCCTCCATTTTGAGTAAACGAAATTGCATTTTGCGGGCCCTTTACCTCGATGTTGCTTTCCTCTTTACTTAATGACGTAAGCAATGTCTCTGTTGCATTACGTTCGCCATCACTGTTGGAATCGACAAAAACCATTTTGGCTTGAGACCAATTATGAGAGCAAGTTGAATAGTCAGCGGTGGCACACAGCGCCGTCTCGATTTGATTGTCGATGGCGTGTCCCCTAGCAAATTGTGCCAGCGCGCTGATTTGGTTCATCTGCGCTGCAATTGTGTTCTGTGAGATTGTAGCTTGCAGACTGGGGGCAACGCTGGCTGCAAGCACGATCGTAATACTGACACTGACCATCAACTCGATGAGTGATACCCCTTGTTGCTTAAAAGCGCTATTAGCGCAATTCGAATATAGTTTTTTCATGAAGTCAGTTTATCGCGAATACTGACAGGGTAACGTATGAACACACCCGCTATGGTATTAAAACGGCACATACCTAACGGTTCGAACTCTTTTATATAAACGACGTTCCTTCGACTAGCGAGGCCAACACGCTTGTGGGGTTTTGTGCATAGACTGGTCGATGGTTAAGGTGGTACAGCCCACATCTGTTTGTTGCGCTGATGTCGCTTCTGCTGTCAGAGTGAAGTGCGTTGCTGAAATGTCTGCTGCACTAAATTGATACGCCGTTCCAGCGGGAGGAGGAAGCGCTGTTTCATCTGCATATTGTGTATGTGAGATACGATAACGTTCTTGTTGCAGGTGCCATTTTAATAAAGTGTTTTGTGCGTCCACTCTGCGGCCGTGAATGATATGACTTTGGTAAGTCGGTAGGGCAATCATGGCGAGAATACCGACGATGGCCAACACTATCATTAACTCAAGCAAACTAAAGCCAGTGTTAGTATCGAAAAAGAGCTGCTGTTTCACTGTTCGTCCTTGCTATTTTTTGTTGCGTAAATATTTTTTACTGCCGCCTAAAATATTTCTCAATTTGGTCTATCTTTATACGTCTATATTTTGATTTTCGCCACGCAAAATGCCGTCAAAGCTCAATGTATTGATGATCGAACGTTTGATTAATACATCGTTTCTCGCTTTAGTTTGCGCGTATTGTTACGCCACTACTTGATTGAAAAACATGGATAGCGATGAATACATGCCACGGAATGTCGTTATTAGAATTAATGTTAGTGATTTCTATCACTATGATTCTTATGACGTTAGGTGTGCCCTCACTGTTAGATTCCAAACAGCAGCTTCACATTAAGCAAGCCACTCAAGCGAGCTATTTCTTTATGCAGCACGCAAGAGCCAGCGCCATCGCATCATCAGAGGATGTGTTTGTGAGCATTCACCCAGGTCAAAGTTGGTGTTTAGGCATGAATGTATCCCAATGGTGTGATTGCCAAATCGATGATGATTGTTCTGTTCATGGTGTTCAAACTCGTATTGCGCACAGTGATTACGCTTCTGTTTCACTGTTACAGGTACGTTTTGGTCAAAATAACAGTGCCGTTTTCGATGGCGAGCGAGGTATGGCTATGGGAAATTCTGGTTCGGTTACCTTTGGTGACGCAAATGATCAACTGAAGCTTATTCTGAGTAATATGGGGCGGGTGCGTATGTGTGTACTCGAGGGTAATATATTGGCGCATCCAGCATGTTGATGACGCTGAAAAACGCCAAAGGTAGCTCGCTCATTGAGTTAATGATAGCTATGTCCTTAGGGGTATCAGCTTTGTCAGCATTTACTGCTTTTATCGGTTTTGGTGTGGGCGTGAATGCAAGTTTACTGTCATCGTCTCGTTTGAATGAAGAATTTACCCTAGTGTCTCAGCTGTTAGCCCGGGATATCGCCAGAGCAGGTTTTGATGGAAATGCTTCACTTCAAGTAACTGAACCACAAAATGCAATGAGCTCCTTTGGGCGCTCTTTGCGCCTAGGTCAATTCCCTAATGAAACGTTAAATAGCTGTATTCTATTCGCATACGATCGCAATGCTAATGGAATGCTTGATAACCAAAATGGCAATGAAAATTACGGTTATCGTCTGCGCAATAAAGCAATCGAAATGCGCACCGCTGGGGCGCCATGTGACGCAGGCGGCTGGCACGACTTAACAGACTCGAGTGTGGTGCACATCACGCGTCTGCATTTCACGTTTCATGAGTTGGTGGTAAGTGGGCGAGTCTTAACCCAAGTAGAGATGAACCTAGTGGCGAACCTAAAAGTTCAGCCTGACGTGTCTCGGCAACATACTATGCGCTTTACCGTGCGTAATCATGCGCAGTAACCTCCCTAGCTTACTCGCACAGCGAGGAGCAATTATGTTGGTCAGTGTTTCGCTGTTGTTGATGATTGCCAGTTTAGTGACTTTGCACACAGGGCGGGTCAAATCCCTTGAACATAAGATTTTGCTTAACACTCAAAACCAAGCGCAGTCGGCTGCCACTGCTTTAGGTGGTTTAGCACATGGAATGAGCCGTATTCAAGTAGATAGTGGATGGCTTGGGCAAGAGCACACTATCATGCTCGACAATAATTTACGCGCTAAGGTATGGGCCGACTTTCATCAAGTCCCTCGTAATAACATGAATTTACATTGGGCAACTGTTTATGCCAGTGGGGAATCAGCCGATGAGCAAAGTCATCATCACGTGAGTGAGCAAGTTCTGCGCTATCCCTTTTTAAATACTGTTCCTTCTGCTCCTTTGATAAGCGCAATCGAGCTGCCTTCAAACTTGCCATTTATTTTGGGAGCAAATCCGAATGGCGGTGGTCAAGGCGTTCCGGTTTCAGTGTGGACAGATAAACCCATTCCCAATATTGATGTCGATAGCCGGACCTGCTCACTACAGTTGTTTGATGAAAGTCGCTGTGCGTTTGATATGTACTCTGCTCATTCTCAACTGGGCAGTGACCTGCTTAAGGAGCACTCGGCATTTCCGGGCGATGTGCTGTCTTACTTATTTAATATTCCTATGAACGACTGGCGTATTTTGAAGAGCGAAGTGTCACTTATCGCCTCAGATTGTGATGAAGCTACGGTGACAGGTCAGCGCGTTATTTGGGTACAAGGCGAATGTGCTTTAAACGTAGGGCAGCATATAGGCTCTGATAGCGCGCCTGTTATCTTAGTTTTAGCAAACTCAGCATTGCTGATGCCTGCAGATAGCCGTATTTTTGGATTGGTTGTTTTTTTAAGTACGCTTAACCCCGCACCGGAAAAACGCATAGCGATGGCCACTAGCGCGCAGCTCAACGGCGCCTTGGTACTACTTTCTCCGATTGAGGTTGCCATGAGCCAGTTGTCTGTTCGATACCATGCGAGTGTTTTGGCAAGGTTGCATTTAGATGCGGATATGCAGCGCTTGGGCAAGGTTAGCGGCAGTTGGCGTGATTTTTAAATGAAAACTCACTCAGGCTTTAGTTTGTTAGAAGTATTGATTGCCACAGCGATTATGCTATTTGGTGTAGCGGGCTACGTACAATTGCAGTCGCATTACATTAAGCTTGATCATACGTTAAATTTACGCCAGCAAGCACTGACCCTCGCCAATAAAAAGTTACATGACTTAAGACGTTTTAGTGTGCTGCATGCCAGTGCTGGTCAAACAAGTTATCAAGATATTCATACCGACACAGGGGGCGTGATAGCCGCTGGGACAATTGATTTAAACTTGTGGCAATCGCAAGCGCAGACCATTCCTTTTGAGCTGCATTGGCAAGTAAAAAATATGTATTTCGTCGATACCGACAACGACGCTCTACCCGATACTTGGCTACCCGAAGGCGATGGGAATTTACCGCAAACCTTGCCTGTTATCGCACCGAAAAAGTCATTGCGGATAAGCGTTGCATGGCAAAATCAGTTTGGCGATACGTTAAGTGTTGCTATCACTAGTCAAATTACGCCGATTCCCTTTGCGCGAAGCCAACATGTGGTCAATACAAATATGGGGATTGAACGCCGGCTACAGGTTTTTTACGAGCCAACGAATAACAATATTGATTTTTTGCATCGCTTAACCCCTGACCTAGCAGTACAAAGTACCACGCCGACAATTGATGTTATAAATAGCAAGGTAGCAATAGAGATAGAGCAAAATCGTGTTGAGTTGTTATCACCAGAGTATGAGAAAACTCAGATAGAAAGCCAGTTAGTGGTTGGGTGCGAATGTCGGTTGTCTCGTAGTGGCTTAGGTAAAACTCCAGCCATGCCGGTGCTTCAAGGAGGAAGGTTTGTCACTCAGCAAGGCAGTGATGCCATAAAAGGCAAGGGCGTGGCCCAACCAGCCCAGCATGCGAGGTGTGAGCAATGCTGTAACGATCATCACGATACAAGTGCGACCGTGAGCACAGAAAATTATTACCGACTCGAATCAGGGCGCGCTCACGAACATTACAACCGCATAAGCCCTAACACATTTATAAAGGCGATAAACGAGGGAGATGAATACCAAGAGGTGTGCCGATTTAAACAGGTAGACGGCTTCTATCATGTGGCTGCGGATCTGGCGTCGTTATCTATTACAGAATTTGACGTTCGTCATTTTGAGTTGCTCTCTAACCGCGACGCTTATACTGATTATATCAAGCAGCTTTTAGCTGCACATATTCAAAATAGAGCTTTGCCTGCGCCGCCTTCGGGGCGGGGTATCCATTTGCCGGTTGGCCAGTTTCAACTGATGGCGTACAGCGTCTACATGGAACGACTGTATAGCAACGACATTGCTTACTTAAACACGCTTATCGAAGATAGGGATGATGATTGGTTCTCTTTGATACCCTTCTATGATGTCAACGTGACCTTGCTCGCTAATTGGCACTCATCTGATACCCAGAGCGTAAATATACTGCAACAAGCGATACAAACGGTTGAGAATGTTGGCCAAGATTATTATGCTAGCTATCAAAGAGGTCTTATTGAAACCTTAACGTTAGGTCGAAGTAGCGTTAATGCACAAATGAATGGCTCAAATAGTGGCCTAGTGGGGCATGCTCCCTTAACACCCTTTGAAGTAAACAATGTACTTGAAGGCAGTGGGATTGAGGTAGTCGTTCAACCTTAAATGTTGACGAGCTTGCTACTGATTGTATTTTTATGGCTGATTATCGTTAACAATGAGCCTGCGTAATAACCGGTTTTACTAGTAGAGTGAGAGATAAATGCACAAGCAAGCGGTGATTGACGAAATGCGCGTGAAACCGCAAATAGATGTAGAAAGTGAGGTAGAGACTCGAGTTAACTTTATTAAGTCTCAGTTACTCGCGTCTGGATTAAAAACCCTAGTGTTAGGAATTAGTGGTGGAATAGATTCCTGCACCTTAGGCCGAATGGCGCAAATAGCAGTGAATCAATTGAATTCACAGTCAACATCTGATTATCAGTTTGTGGCGGTACGTTTGCCTTATAAAGTACAAGCGGATGAAGAGGATGCGCAATTGTCGATTAACTTTATTCAGCCGAGCCAGTCAATTTCTGTCAATGTGCAACCTGGCGTAGACGCGATTGATGATCAAGCAACGTCTGCTTTAAGTGCTGCAGGGCTTCTACCGAATAGTGACAACAAGCGCGATTTTGTTAAAGGTAATGTGAAAGCCAGAACGCGCATGATTGTGCAGTATGAAATTGCCGGCATGCTTGACGGTTTAGTACTAGGCACTGACCATTCCGCAGAAAATATTACGGGTTTTTATACTAAATATGGTGACGGCGCCTGTGATTTAGCGCCATTGTTTGGTTTGAATAAACGTCAAGTTAGACAGGTAGCGAGTTATCTTGGGGCCCCTGAAAATGTGGTGAATAAACCCCCAACCGCTGATCTTGAAAGCCTTAGCCCTCAAAAAGCTGACGAGCAAGCACTAGGAATGAGTTATGATGACATTGACGATTTTCTTGAAGGGAAGCCTGTGTCGCAGCAAGTGACTGAGCGCCTATTGGAAATTTATAAAAAGACGCAACATAAGCGTGTACCCATTCCAACCATTTATGATTAAGCACACCATCTGGAGAGAAGAAAAGTGAAGAAAATCGAAGCGATTATTAAGCCGTTTAAAATGGATGATGTGCGAGAAGCACTTGCCGAAGTCGGCGTAAGTGGCATGACAGTAACTGAAGTCAAAGGCTTTGGTCGTCAAAAAGGTCACACCGAATTATATCGCGGTGCAGAGTACAATGTAGACTTTTTACCAAAGATGAAATTAGAGGTCGTGATCCCTGACGGTCAAGTAGAGCTAGCAATAGAAGCGATTATGAAAACCGCCCAAACCGGAAAAATCGGTGACGGCAAAATATTCGTGTATGAGGTTGAGCGAGTGATCCGTATTCGTACTGGGGAAGAAAACGAAGACGCAGTTTGATAGAAAATAAACTATTTCTCATCTAAAAACGAGGCCATATGGCCTCGTTTTTGTTTTCGGGCTTTAACCCGAACAGTACATTCACAGGGTATTAGTGAGTGTGCCCGCATCCTTCACCAGTGTGTGGATGGCCATGAGCGATCTCTTCTTCGGTGGCAGCACGCACTTCTAATACTTCTACATCAAAAGTCAGTGTTAACCCTGACAGAGGATGGTTGCCATCGACGACAACCGTTTCGTCGTCAACGTCTAGGATCATCACTGATTGTTCACCTTCATCAGTGGTTGCTCTAAACGTCATACCAGGTTCAATTTCCATACCTTCAAACATAGAGCGAGGCACTTCTTGCACTAGGGTATCGTGACGCTCACCATAGGCTTGCTCAGGCTCGATATCGATCACAAATTTCTCACCAACGGCTTTGCCTTCCAAATGATCTTCTAATCCTTGGATCAGGTAGTGGCTGCCTTGCAAAAACACCATAGGCTCTGCTTCTCTTGATGAGTCGATTTGTGTGCCATCAGGTGCACTTACGGTGAAATGCATGGTAACGACTGTGTTGGTGGTTATATTCATTGGGTACCCATAAAAATTGGTGGTGAATACATGAGATATTCACCGATTGAAAATTAAGTATTCGCCTATTATTCTAATGAATATGGCAAAGATTGCACGGTAAATACCTTATTCGGTTGGTCTTTCAAACGCATGTTCGTGCCTACCTCTGTATCATTTGCGACGACGGCGAGTAACCAGGTTTCTGTGCCAAGCGTTGCACAGCGAAGTATAGTACCGCCTCTTCGCCAGTTATCACCGACCGGTATTTCAAGTGTAGCGCCTGCTTCTAGGTCGACAGCTTCTTCTGCTTTAAGAACAAAAGCTGCACGTTTGTTCTTACCTAAGAATTTGGTACGCGCAACCACTTCTTGGCCCATGTAGCAACCTTTGCTAAAGCTAATGGCGTTGACTGCTTGCAAATTCATCATTTGTGGAACAAATTCATTGCTGGTGGCCGTGCGCAGCTGGGCTATACCGGCTTTAATATCTTGCACTTCCCACAGCGTACCGGGCGCATATTGCAATTCGTCATGTGCGGCTAACGCTGCTTGACCTTGTTCTGTTAGAACCAGCATAAAGCGCATCTGTGGTGAACCTAGTGCCATCACAACACCATTTTCGTTGCTAAGGGTTTGTCGGTCTTTAGCCGGCACATCAGCAAACAATTGTGTGATAACGGCCTCTAGTTGTGCGCCTTGCCCGCCAAAGCAGGCCCATGATGTAGTGTCATCACTAAATTCAACCTTTGCAAACACGCCGTACTTCTTAAGTTCTGGAGTCGATTTCGCGGCCCCTTCTTTATGGCTAACGAAAAGAACAGACTCGTCATGCTCCAGTGCATAAAAAATGTTCCATGCTTTGCCTTTGAAGTCGCAGTGACAACCTAATAACCCTTCATTTGAGCTTAGAGATGTCATATCGGCTGTTACTTGGCCTTGCAAGTATTTAATGCGCTCTTCACCACTCACCTTCAGTATTTGCAAGTCGTCTAATCGACAAATGAAATCAGCGGGAAGTGTGTCCGCGGTATCGATAGTGTTAATCACAAGTTTTTCTCTGTTCGTTTGGCTAATTGCTAATTGATATGAGGTTAAAATGTTAATTACCAAGGGCAAATATTGAGAAAGCAATCGCACTTCTGATAGGGATTATGCAGTGTAAATTATGTTAAGCTGCACGAGAATAATTACAATAGGATGATCCATGTTTACTAAACAAAGATATGCGCGTTTGAAATGGGCATGCCGACGCGGAATGTTAGAATTAGATGTTATCTTTATGCCGTTTGTAGAAGAAGGGTTCAATGATTTATCTGAAGCAGATAAATTGACTTTTGAAAGCCTGCTCACATGCGATGATCCCGATTTGTATGCATGGTTTATGGGCCATCAACCGTGTCATAATGCGCAGTACAAACGCATCATTGACCACATTTTAAGTCGTGTCAAAGTATAGAATTGAAGTGAAACCATCGCGATGGCAAATATACATTTGCTGCATCGCTTATCTGGTATTAAGCGCCAGTGTATTTGCTTGGCAGCCAAATGTAGTGCGTTATCAATTGTTATTGCAAATCGCCGTGTGGTTAGCTATCAGTTTTTATTGCACAAAAAAGTGGCGCAAAATTGATCGCTCAGCGTGGGTTGTGCAAGTTAGCTATCAAGGGGAATGGAATTTTCTTGATGGGCGAGAGGAAGCTAATTGGTGGGTAGGAGAGGAGTCGAAAATGCTTGATGGTTTGCTGTGGGTTCAACTGATTCCGCTATTGCAGCGCACACAACCTAGGACTTCATCTGTGCGTTGGTGCTGGATATTCAAAGACAGTGTAAGTGAAAGAGATTATCGTCGTTTGTGCCGCTGTATTTTAGCCAGCCAACAGCGTTCTAGTATATCTCAAACGTAGAGCCTGTTTTATGATAACCGCAGTTAACTCATTACCCAGCTTTGCGTCTATCATGTTTAGGGCGGCGCTCAAACGGGATAATCGGGCTCAGTTTCCTCCGACTTTTGAACGCCTGCCTCAAAAGTCGCTTTTATTTACGCCAGCAAACTTAGGCTATTTTTCGAAAGAAAAGGTCGAGCGATTCCACCGAGTTACGCACTGGCAGGGCACGTTTCTCCATCCGTGTTACTTACATGTGATGAGTTTTCCATTACATATGATGTTAATGCTAGAAAAAGAGTTTCCTTTTTCATTATTGGGTTTGGTGCACATTCACAATGAAATAACTCAGTATCGCCCGATACGCGCTGACGAAGCCTGCGTATTTCATAGTTATTTTAAGGAAATGAGCGTGCACCCTAAAGGGGTGGTCTTTTCGATTGCTACTGATGTAAGGGTAAATGAAGCGTTGTGTTGGTCGTCAGTGAGTACGAATTTATATCGAGATGCGACTCTAAGCGCGTCTGAGCAGTCAGCAAATTCTGCATCACTTAAAGCACAAACTGAGTGTCAATGTGAAGGACAGCGCCAAGAATCCTGGTATTTAGGGGAGGGCTTGGGGCGAAAGTATGCACGGGCTTCTGGTGATTATAATCCGATTCATTTAACAGGACTCAGTGCTAAGTTATTTGGTTTCAATCAGGCTATTGCACACGGGATGTGGTCAAAGTCTCGATGTTTATCAGCCCTTGAGCGCATCGCCCCACAGGTTTTTGAGCAGTCATTTAACACCCAAGTACAGTTTATTAAACCTGCTATGTTGCCAAGTGATGTGCAGTTTTCAATGTGTGAAAATAGCACTGAAACGACTCAGCAAAAATTAGCGGCAAGAAGAGTGTTTTCCCTTACCAGTAAGGGAAAACATGACGGTAAAAGCATCCCCCACCTAAGCGGGGAGTTAATCGCGCTTTAGTCTACTTAGTGACTTTCCCAGGGATAACGGATGGGCTCGGGTTTTCGAGTAGGTCAGGGTAGTCTAGGTTGTAGTGTAATCCGCGGCTCTCTTTACGTTGCTGGGCACATTTAACGATGAGTTCAGCGACGGTCAGCAAGTTACGTAACTCCAATAAGTTATTACTGACTCTGAAGTAGGAATAATATTCCTCTACTTCTTGTTTTAATAACTCAATTCGATGTTGGGCACGGGCTAACCGTTTGTCGGTGCGAACGATGCCAACGTAATCCCACATAAACAGACGTAGTTCATGCCAGTTGTGTTGAATAATGACTTCTTCGTCAGAATCGCCAACTTGAGATTCATCCCAAGGTTGAATGTCTTCATTTGAATCATTATCAGATAAGCGCTCAATGATATGATCTGCTGCTGAATGGGCGAATACGATACACTCAAGCAAAGAGTTACTGGCCATGCGATTTGCCCCATGCAGGCCGGTATAAGCGACTTCACCTAGGGCGTAAAGGTTATCTATGTCTGTTTTGGCATTGAAATCTGTTACCACACCGCCACAACTATAATGAGCAGCCGGTACAACAGGGATGGGTTGCCTTGTGATGTCGATGCCCAGCGCTCGACACTTACGATAGATGTTAGGGAAATGCTTTTTGATAAAATCAGCTGGTTTATGGCTGATATCTAAATACATGCAATCGGCACCCAGTCGCTTCATTTCATAATCAATGGCGCGCGCTACTATGTCTCTTGGGGCTAAGTCGCCGCGCTCATCAAATTTTTGCATGAAAGGTGTGCCATCGGCGTGACATAAAAATGCACCTTCACCACGCAATGCTTCGCTGATTAGAAAATTACGTGCTTCAGGGTGGAACAAACATGTCGGGTGAAACTGATTGAATTCCATATTGGCCACGCTACAACCTGCACGCCAAGCCATAGCAATACCATCACCACTGGATACATCAGGGTTAGAGGTATATTGATACACTTTACTGGCGCCGCCTGTTGCTAACGCAGTGAACTTACTGCGTATGACTTCCACATGCTCATGTTTGCGGTTCCATACATAAGCGCCCAATAATTGATTAGGCTCACTTTTGCTCTTGATCAGGTCAACTGCATTGTAGCGCTCAAATATATGAATATTAGGATGCTGCTTAACGGCTTCAATTAGAGTGACTTGCACGGCTTCACCCGTTGCATCAGCTGCGTGCAAAATTCGTCGGTGGCTGTGACCCCCTTCACGAGTTAAGTGATATTTTTGCTCGCCGTCATGAGCGTTTGTCAGTTGGTCGAAGGGCATTCCGAAGTCAATTAACCATTGCATGCATGACCTGGCACGAGAGGCGGTAAAATGCACGGCTTGCTCATCACATAAGCCTGCTCCTGCATCTAGCGTGTCTTTAACGTGGGATTCGATAGAGTCATCTTCATCAAATACAGCCGCAATGCCACCTTGAGCGTAACGCGTAGAGCCTTCCGCTAAACTACTTTTACTTAAAACGATGATTTGGCAATGCTCGGCCAATTTCAATGCTAGGCTAAGTCCGGCAGCGCCGCTGCCTATAATTAGTACGTCACAACGATGTTCAACAGTGGAGTGCATAGGGTAAACTACACCAATAATGCCAATAGAGGGTGGCAATACTAATTAATGTAGTAAAAAATACAATGGTATTGAGTTGGAATAGTCCTTATTCACCCACAGTAACAAAATGATGTTTCGAATTTATTTCGAAAAAAATTCTTACAAAACGAACTTATTGCACATGGCATGGTCCATTATAGTGCTTGCATGAGCCAAAATAATATTTGTAGCAGGAGTATCGGCTCGAATGAGCGAGCAGTTAACAGATCAACAGATAGTTGAAAAAGTGCAGCGAGGAGATAAAGACGCATTTGGTTTGTTGGTAGTGAAGTACCAACACAAGGTGTCGTATTTGGTTTCACGATATGTGAAAAACTCCGGAGACGTTGCTGACGTAGCACAAGAAGCCTTTATTAAAGCTTACCGTGCATTACCTAATTTTAGGGGCGATAGCGCATTTTACACTTGGTTATATCGCATAGCCGTAAACAGTGCTAAAAATTATTTGGTGTCGCAAGGTAGAAAGCCCCCTGCGAGTGATGTAGACGCAGAAGACGCGGATTTTTACGATGGTAGCGATGCCTTAAAAGAAAATAATTCGCCAGAAAAAAGTTTAATGTCGGATCAAATGGAAAAGTTGCTGTTTGATACGATGGATAAATTACCCGAAGATTTACGCATGGCGATAAGCCTGCGGGAATTAGAAGGGTTAAGTTACGAAGAGATTGCCAACGTGATGGATTGTCCTGTAGGGACGGTTCGTTCACGGATATTCAGAGCTCGTGAAGCCTTGGATAAGGTTATTCAGCCTTTGCTGCAACGCTAGCAAAGGTAAACGGTAACTGTTATATCAATGTCATATTGATATGTTGCAGTTACAAGTTAATTTGAGATAGATTTTTATTTCAAGTGACGGTTTATTTAAGCGTATATTCAGGAAGCTTGTTATATGACGCAAAAGATTGAAAATTTGTCTGCCCTAGTTGATGGTGAGTTACACGACGAGCAATTACTAGATGCAATAAAAAATGATGCAGAGCTTGCCGATAAATGGCAAAGCTATCACCTAATTCGTGATGGTTTACGTAAAGAAATGGCATCACAGATTAATATTGATATTGCTGCTAACGTAGCCGCAGCATTAGCATCTGAACCGGCTATTCTTGCACCAAAGAAAACGTGGCGCGATCTACCTTTGGTTGGTTCTGTGGTACCCTTTGCGAAACAAGGTGGGCAAATGGCCATTGCTGCTTCAGTGGCAGTAGCAATGATTATTGGTGTACAGCAGTATAATCAGACTGATGTAGAGCAGCCATTTAATTCAGCTCCAGCATTGTTGGGCATTCAAGGTGGCTTATCGCCCGTCAGCCTAGAGCAGACGCGCACGTTACCTAGAGCGGATGCCTCTGAACAGCGCAGAGTAATTAACGCCTACTTGAATGATCATAAACAGCAATTACGGTTTAAAGCCGCACCGGCCGATGACGAATCTGAAGTAGAGCTATATGAGACTGAGCAGTCAAACAACGTTGAACGTATCCCGCAATAATAAATTTTCTAAATGCATTGGACAGGTTACGCTTGCTTGTCTAATGCTTTTATCTTTTTCCACCATCGGCCAATCAGTTAGCGATAGCCAAGATAGGGTTACTGTTGACCCGCCGTCCTCATCGCATACTCAGCCCGTGAAAGCGTTTCCCTCTGATAGCGCTCACGGCTGGCTCGAAAAAATGGCATACGCTCATAGTCATTTAAATTATAGTATTTCATTTGTGCTGCTTAAGCCGGGTGTCGATTCTCAGCCATACTTGTGGCGTCACGGTGTGACCTCTGAAGGGGTGCAAATGGAGCAACTTAATTTGCTCAATGGCCCAGGCAGAGAAGTGGTGAGAATTGAAAATAAAGTGAGCTATTTTGAGCCCAACGTACCGCCGTATAGTTTGCAATCTAGCGTTATTAATGGCCCTTTCCCCAGTGAGTTTTTCCAGCAGCCGGACGAGATAAAAGACAGTTATGATTTTGTGATGGTCGGTCGAAGCCGCGTATCTGGACGAGCTGCGCAACAAATTCGTATCGTCAGTAAAGACAAATCTAGATTTGGTATGAATGTGTGGCTCGATCAAGAAACAGGCTTGATGCTGAAAATGAACTTGGTTGATTTGAACGGCCAGCTACTTGAACAAATTCAAGTTACCGCATGTCACGTAACAGAGCAGCCTGATGATTTTTTTGAAAAGATTGAGCCTGCCATGCTGCCTGAAGTATTAAAACTGAGACCGCAATCCGATACGAAAGCCATATGGGATATCGACTATATGCCTATTGGTATGGTCGAAGTGAAACGAGATATACACCGATTGCCTATTACTGGACAATCCGTTGAATACGTCATGTTAAGTGACGGCCTGGTGGACGTATCCATATACATGCGCGACAGTCAAAATGATGGAATAAATCAAGATATTTTGCTGCGTCATGAATCAGATACCTTGCTCACCTTAAATAAGGGGACGCTCAACGTTACCGTGGTGGGTAAGTTACCACCGGAAACAGCGAATCGTATTGCCAGCTCGATACATTTAGCCAATTAATATGATTGAAGAAATAGGCACTGTCATCGAGGTGCAGAAACGTCAAAGTGGGCAATTTATTAGAATTGCCACTGAGGTTAAATCGACGTGTGGTAGTTGCCATGCAAAAGACAATTGCGGCACCGGCGTGATTGCCAGAGCACTGGCAAATAAACGTGATGCATTATGGATGGCCTGCGATGAAAAAGTCGAAGTGGGTCAAGATGTAAAGCTTGGCATTGCTGAATCTATGTTACTTCGCGCTTCACTGCTTGTTTATATGCTACCACTAATAACTATGCTAATTGTCGCCACAGTAACCACTTTATTGCTGTCAAACTACGCAATCGAAGGGGAAGGGTGGGTGATACTGTCATCGCTTCTGGCAGCCTTTTTGAGTTTTTTGGGAGTGAAACGCTATATCGCTGCTCACAGCCGTGAACAGTTCGAGCCCCATCTTTTGGCCGTATTGCCTAGCTTGAAAACTCAAGTTGATTGCATTGATGTAAACATCATTCAGCCCTAAATCTTATTTAGAGCATTAATTATGCATATCTGTTGAGTTCTTTATCGCAAATTGGCTGATAAAATTGTAAAATCCGCGTCTATTTAATTTTATTTGTTCCCCTAATTTCCTTGAGCACATATCTGCTGCTTGCAAAATTACGCTTAGGGCAGACAAAACGTACTAGGTACATTTCAAAAGTCTATGCAACACAAGCACATACGTAACTTCTCGATCATCGCCCATATTGACCATGGTAAGTCCACACTTTCAGATCGCTTAATTCAGCACTGTGGTGGTCTAACTGAACGTGAAATGTCGGCTCAAGTTCTTGACTCAATGGATATTGAGCGTGAACGCGGCATTACGATCAAAGCTCAGAGTGTCACACTCAATTACAAAGCTAAAGATGGCGAAACTTATCAATTAAATTTCATCGATACACCTGGACACGTAGATTTCTCCTATGAAGTTTCGCGCTCATTAGCAGCATGTGAAGGTGCTTTATTAGTAGTTGATGCCGGCCAAGGTGTTGAAGCGCAAACGTTAGCGAATTGCTATACCGCCATTGATTTGAATATGGAAGTGGTACCGATTTTAAATAAAATCGATTTGCCTCAAGCTGAGCCAGACCGCGTAGCAGAAGAGATTGAAGATATCGTTGGTATTGATGCTGTGGATGCAGTGCGCTGCTCTGCGAAAACAGGCATTGGTATCGAAGATGTATTAGAAGTGATTGTGCGTCAAATTCCGCCCCCAGAAGGTGACGTGGATGCACCGCTTAAAGCACTGATCGTAGACTCTTGGTTTGACAACTACCAAGGTGTTGTCTCCTTGGTGCGTATCGTTGAAGGTGAACTACGTAAAAACGATAAAATTAAGATTATGTCTACTGGTGTGGTTCATCAGGCTGATAAGGTCGGTATCTTTACCCCTAAAGCAACTGATACTGGCGTTTTACGTGCTGGCGAAGTTGGCTTTATGATTGCTGGCATTAAAGAAATTCATGGTGCGCCAGTGGGGGATACGATCACGCTTGCGCGCACGCCTGCTGAGGAAGCACTCCCTGGCTTTAAAAAGGTGAAACCTCAGGTTTATGCGGGGCTTTTCCCAATTAGTTCTGATGACTATGAAGACTTTCGTGATGCTCTGTCTAAACTAAGCTTGAATGATGCTTCGCTGTTTTTTGAACCTGAAAGCTCATCTGCACTAGGCTTTGGTTTCCGAATTGGTTTCTTAGGCATGTTGCACATGGAAATTATTCAGGAGCGTTTAGAGCGCGAGTATGATCTTGATTTGATCACCACTGCGCCGACTGTGGTCTACGAAGTAATTACCACTGATGGTGAAACATTATACGTCGATAACCCTTCTAAATTGCCTCCGGTAAACTCAATTGATGAAATTCATGAGCCGATTGTTGAAGCGCACATACTTGTGCCTCAAGAGTATCTAGGTAGCGTTATTACCTTATGCGTCGATAAACGTGGCGTACAGACCAATATGACCTACCACGGTAAGCAAGTAGCAGTGACTTACGAATTACCGATGGCTGAAGTGGTGATGGACTTCTTTGATAAATTAAAATCAACCAGTCGTGGTTTTGCATCACTTGATTACAATTTCAAACACTTCCAAACAGCTGAAATGTCTAGACTTGATATCTTAATCAATGGAGAACGCGTTGATGCGTTAGCCATGATTACACACAAAGACAACGCGCAAACTCGAGGGCGCGAGCTGGTAGAGAAACTTCGCGAGTTAATACCGCGTCAAATGTTTGATATTGCGATTCAAGCCGCTATTGGCAACCAGATTGTTGCGCGTAGTACGATTAAACAGTTACGTAAGAACGTTATCGCCAAGTGTTATGGTGGCGATGTGAGTCGTAAAAAGAAGCTTCTTCAGAAGCAAAAAGAGGGCAAGAAGCGCATGAAGTCAGTTGGTAACGTTGAGCTTCCACAAGAAGCATTCCTTGCTCTGCTCAAGGTAGGTAAGTAAATGGCAAATTATTTCTCTTTGTTCTTGGTGGTATTGACTCTCGCATCCGGTCTTATTTGGCTTGCTGATTCGTTAATGTTCGCCCCAAAACGTAAAGAACGTGCTGTGGTGGCAAAAGACGGTACGGCAGTGACTGGCGACCCACAAGAGCAAACCTTGCCTTGGCTAGTGGATACCGCTCAGCAGATTTTCCCGGTTATTGCGTTCGTATTGGTATTGCGCTCATTTTTATATGAGCCCTTTCAAATCCCGTCGGGTTCGATGATGCCAACCTTGTTAGTGGGGGATTTCATTCTCGTTGAGAAGTACGCGTATGGGGTTAAAGACCCGGTTTTCAGAAGTAAGTTTTGGGATACAGGCACGCCAGAGCGTGGTGATGTTGCCGTGTTCAAGTACCCTAAAAATCCTAGCCAAGATTACATCAAGCGGGTAATTGGTCTGCCAGGTGATACGGTTATTTATCGCAATAAGCAATTGTTTGTTAAACCTGCCTGCGACACTGGAAAAGATTGTCCAGCGATTGAACCTGTTGAGCTTAATTTTGTCGATCGCGGAGAGGCGTATCAAAACTTTGTACCGTTAGAAAAATACCAAGAAAAACTGGGTGACGTGACCCATAACATCTTCCGTTTACCGAGCAATTTGAACCGCACCCAAGATTATTATCAGCAACCGGGTACCCAAGCTGATGAGTGGATTGTTCCACAAGGGCAATACTTTATGATGGGTGATAACCGTGATAATAGCCTTGACGGACGTTTTTGGGGCTTTGTACCGGATGCGAACTTAGTAGGTAAAGCGGTAGCGATTTGGATCAGCTTTGAGTTTGACCGTGCACCAAGCAGTTGGGTGCCAAGCTGGATACCCACAGGTGTGCGCTTTAATCGAGTAGGTAGCATTATTTAGATGCAGTTGATTGACCCTTACAAACCTTTATATAAAAAGCTCGGTTACGAGTTTCAGGATCCTAATAACCTTACCATTGCATTAACCCATAGAAGTGTTGGTGCTAACCACAATGAACGCCTAGAGTTTTTGGGGGATGCTGTGCTTGGGCTGGTTATCGCAAAGGCACTTTTTGAGCGTTTTCCTAAGCAGCCAGAAGGCAATCTAACCCGAATGCGTTCTAGCCTGGTAAAAGGCGATACACTTGCCGAGGTGGCGAGAGAATTCGCTTTAGGTGATTTGCTGTTGCTCGGGCCTGGTGAGCTGAAAAGTGGCGGGCATCGACGTGACTCAATATTAGCTGACGCAGTAGAAGCGATCATAGGTGCTATATACCAAGAAGTGGGTATGCAAGGCTGTGAACCCTTAATCTTAGCTTGGTTTGCTAAGCGTATAGAGGCGCTTAACCCAGATGCAACGCCCAAAGATGACAAAACCAGATTACAGGAATATTTACAAGGCCGTCAGTTGCCTTTACCTGAATATGAAGTCATTGATATTAGCGGCAAATCTCACGACCAAACATTTACCGTAAAGTGTACGGTAGCAGGGCTGAATTCGCCCATCATAGGTCGTGGTAAAAGTAGACGCCGCGCAGAGCAGCGTACAGCAAAGCAAGCACTCGAGAATCTAAAAAATGTCTGATATCACTTATTGTGGAATGATTGCCATCGTTGGCCGTCCAAATGTTGGTAAATCAACCTTACTGAATGCGCTTCTTGGGCAAAAAGTAAGTATCACGTCGCGCAAACCACAAACTACGCGTCATCGCATTATGGGCATTGATACCGAGGAAAATCGCCAAGCTATCTATGTAGACACTCCTGGTTTGCACATTGAAGAAAAGCGCGCCATTAATCGTTTTATGAACCGCGCAGCGTCGAGCTCCATTGCTGATGTAGGTTTAGTGTTGTTTGTTGTTGAGGGCACTAAATGGAATGATGATGATCAAATGGTGTTGAACAAGGTGATGCAGAGCAACGTGCCTTGTTGGTTGATCGTCAACAAATCTGACAATGTGAAAGACAAAGAGATTTTGCTACCGCACTTAAAGTGGTTAGGTGAACAACACGCCTTCGATAAGATCATGCCTATTTCTGCTAGAAACGGTAAGAACGTCAATGAATTACGAGAGATGGTGAATGAATCATTGCCTGAAAGTGAGTTTTATTTTCCAGAAGATTATATTACTGACCGTTCCAGTCGATTTATGGCAGCCGAGATCATTCGTGAAAAATTGATGCGCTTTACGGGTGATGAATTACCCTATTCTATTACCGTAGAAATAGAACAATTTATGATGGCTGATAATGGGGTTTACCGTATCAATGGCTTAATCTTAGTTGAGCGCGATAGCCAAAAAAGCATGGTAATTGGTAAAGCAGGTCAACGCTTGAAAACTATCGGTGCTGAAGCCAGAAAAGACATGGAAAACCTATTCGACAACAAGGTATTTTTAGAGCTTTGGGTCAAAGTGAAGTCAGGTTGGGCAGATGATGAGCGTGCACTACGTAGTTTAGGGTATGGCCAAGACAACTAATCCGTCTTTCCTGTAAGTACCTAGTACTTACAAATTCACAACGTTATTAAAATGTGTTTTTGAGGGAGTTAATCATGCAGCCATTAAGTCAGATAAGACGCGAATATAGTCAAGGGCACCTTACTGAAGAATCCCTGCTTAGCGACCCCTATTCACAGTTTAACCAGTGGATGGGAGATGCGGTTGAGGCGGGTTTGCCTGATCCCACTGCGATGACAGTTGCATCGGTAGATGACCTAGGCCAGCCCTCGCAGCGCATCGTGCTATTGAAAGATGTTATTGATGGTGGCTTTGTTTTTTACACCAACTTGGGAAGCCGCAAAGCGCAAGATTTAATGACCAATAACAAGGTTTCCTTGCATTTCCCTTGGCATATTTTAGAGCGTCAAGTGCATGTGCGGGGAACCGCTTCGCTTGTAC
Source organism: Paraglaciecola chathamensis S18K6 (assembly GCA_000314955.1). Lineage (GTDB taxonomy): Bacteria > Pseudomonadota > Gammaproteobacteria > Enterobacterales > Alteromonadaceae > Paraglaciecola > Paraglaciecola chathamensis. The sequence continues at coordinate 317,713 of BAEM01000033.1, forward strand.
CGCGAGATGAGGTGCAAAAATATTTTTCATCTCGGCCTATATCCAGTCAACTCGCTGCATGGACTTCAAAACAAAGCCAACCAATCGATAGCCGTGAAGCACTGCTTGCGCGATTTGAAGAGACAAAAAATACCTTTTCAAATAAAGATATTCCAGCCCCTGAGTTTTGGGGAGGCTTTAAGGTTGCCCCTCAAGAAATCGAATTTTGGCAGGGGGGCGATCATCGTTTGCACGACCGATTTGTATTTAGCCGTGAAAACAGTGCAGATTGGTCCGTTCAACGATTGATGCCATAGCGGATTGCCGTTCGTGATTGATAGTCACTGTCACTTAGATTTCTCTGCTTTCGACTCTGATCGCGAGCAAGTACTTCAAACGTGTACTGAACGCGGCGTGAGCACTTTTGTGATCCCAGGCACTCAGGCGAATGCATGGGACAATCTTATCTCTCTATGCAATAGCTCTGGACGGCTCAATTTCGCGTTAGGCTTGCACCCCTATTTCTTAGATGATTATTGTGAATCTCACTTACAGCAGCTAGACGAACTCTTAACACAGCAACAAGGGCAAGTTGTTGCGGTGGGTGAGATTGGGCTGGATTTCAGCTTGTCGATCGATAGTGATTTGCAAGAGCAGGTATTTACTGAACAAATACGCTTAGCTCAGCAGCATGATCTTCCTATTATTGTGCACCACAGGCGCTCGCATAACGCTTTAATCCGATTGTTAAAAGAGAAACGCTTTGACAACGGCGGTATCATTCATGCGTTTTCTGGCAGTTATCAAGAGGCGCAAACCTATATCGATCTTGGGTTTAAATTAGGGGTTGGAGGCATCATTACTTACCCTAGAGCGAAAAAGACCCGGGAGGTCGTTGCCAAAGTGCCGCTCACGAGTCTCGTTTTGGAAACCGATGCCCCTGATATGCCTATTAATAACAAGCAAGGGCAACGCAATAGTCCGGTTTATTTACCGATTATTTTACAAGCACTTCAGGCATTGCGCTGGGAGCCTGCCGAAGTTGTGAAACAAGCCTGTTGGCAAAATACCTTCGGTATCTTAGTGAATATCAAAACCTAATTTATTGATTTCTTTTCTCTACGTCATTGGGATGTACGTAACGACGGTAACGGACTTTATAGAAAACACGTGTGATTAGCAGGGCTGCCAGTGCGGCTAACATACCTAATACTTGCGTTTGCTGACGTAACTGACTCTGATATTCACTGTGTAACGCCATGACACTTTGTTCATTCAGTAACAAACGAACATAGCCATAAATCTGTTTCTCTACGCGTATGTCTTTAACGAAAACAAGTGGGGTATCGTGTTGATCGTCTAGGTATTTTTCGACGATTGTGTTTAGCGTGCCTTGTTGGGCAACTTGCTGTCCGTACTGATCGTACACAGCAACGGCTTCAACATGTGGGTCGTTCATTACAATCGTAAGTAATTGCTCAATTCGTGTCGTGTCGTTATCGATTAAAGGTTGAGCAATAATCTCGCTACTGATCAGCCCTAAGCTATTGCCTAATTGTGTACGCTGTTTTTGTTGCCAGTTCTGAGCGTTATCGTTATCTACAAACCAAAGATTAACAAATAACAATACCATTACGATCACAATGATCAGGTTAACGATTCGTTTGAAAATTGAGTAGCGACTATGAATATGTAAGTCGGCTGTATGTAGAAGTGATTTTGCCATGCTCATATTGCGAGACAATAAGGTAAGCGCGCCGTTTTGCCAAGAAATTTCGTGAGTTAACGATTAATTTCATTCCAAATTGCTGAATATTTTACCGTTCAATGTGTCGGATTTTAGAGAATACAAAATTAACTGTGTTCGATCCGTGTTTCTCTACGGCGCAAGCGTTGAAACAGACCAGAGAACGCTATATCTTTATCACGCTATCTTTTGGTCATAATAGGAAGACTATGATATCTGTTAAGAATCTGTCGAAAACGTTTGGCGATTTTTCTGCGGTTGAAGATCTAAATTTTGATGTTAAGCCAGGTGACATTGTTGGTTTCTTAGGGCCAAACGGTGCTGGTAAATCCACCACAATGAAAATGCTCACTGGCTTCTTGCAGCCAAGTCAGGGTGATATAACTGTGTTTGACATGCCCATCAGTCAGCACGCGAAAAGTATCCAAGAAAGAATCGGCTATTTGCCTGAAGGTGCGCCTGCCTACGGAGATATGACAACCTATCAATTTTTGAAATTTATCGCTGAAGTACGTGGTTTTAGGGGCAATGAAAAAGAGCAACGTATCAGAGATGTTATTCAAAAAATAGAGTTGCAAGAAGTGGTCAATAGACCGATTGAAAACTTATCAAAGGGCTTTAAACGCCGCGTAGGACTAGCCCAAGCGCTTATTCACGATCCAGATATATTGATATTGGATGAACCTACCGACGGACTCGATCCGAATCAAAAACATCAGGTGCGCGAATTAATCACCCAGTTAGCCAAAGACAAGATTGTCATTATTTCTACGCATATTTTAGAAGAAGTAACTGCTGTCTGTAATCGGGTGATGATCATCGCTAAAGGCAAGCTGTTATTTGATGACACACCGTTAAGCTTGCAACAACGCTCTCGCTATTATCAAGCGGTTACGATCCATTTGAGTTACTTAGCTGATATTTCTGGTTTAGCTGAATTGGACGGGGTTGCAGAAATGGAAGTCGAGCAAAAAACCGGCCATGTGACTCTCTTCCCAGAGCCGGGACAACATATACTGCACGAGATAACCGCTCATGTTCAACGGGCTAAATTGCCGGTAGACACCTTGTTTATCGAGCAAGGACGTTTAGATCAAGTCTTTAGAGATTTAACAACAGAGGTTGCTTAGTTGTGGCGCATATTTTTATTTTATTTAAACGTGAGTTTGCAGGCTATTTCGCCTCTCCCGTAGCCTACGTATTTATCGGGATTTTTTTGGTCTTGTCTTCAGTATTCGCTTTTTTTATCGGAGGGTTCTATGAACGGGGTCAAGCCGATTTACTGGCGTTTTTTAACTTTCATCCTTGGTTATATTTATTCCTAGTGCCTGCTATTGCTATGCGCAGTTGGGCTGAGGAACGTAAAAGTGGCAGTATCGAATTATTAATGACACTTCCTGTGAGCACGTGGCAGGCAATGTTAGGTAAGTTTTTCGCTGCTTGGAGCGTATTAGGTTTAGCATTAATGCTGACATTTCCTCTATGGTTGACGGTGAATTACCTCGGCCAGCCTGACAACGGTATTATCGTTGCCGCTTATTTGGGCAGTTGGTTGATGGCCGGCGCGTTTCTCGCTATAGGTATGTGCATGTCTGCATTGTCGAAAAATCAAATTATTGCGTTTATTCTCGCCATCGTGGTGTGTTTTGTTTTTGTGGTCAGTGGTAGCTCTATCGTGCTCGATGCGTTTAAGGGATGGGCGCCGACGTTACTCCTCGATACGGTGGCTTCTTTTAGCTTTTTGACCCATTTTGAGGCCATGGCAAAAGGCGTGATCGCACTAAATGATGTTGGGTATTTTTTAATTGTAACCGCAGCTTGGTTGTATGCCGGTCTGCTTATTATTGAACAAAAGAAGGCGGATTAACCATGTCTACTCGATTTACAACCTGGTTAAGTATGCTATTTATCGCAGTATTGTTTTGCGCTCTGGTGTTACTCAACAATCAATTACTCAGCGCTTATCGTGTTGATTTGACCGAAAACAAGGTTTATTCACTGTCACAAGGAAGCCAGCAAATCTTAACGGAAATTGATGAACCGCTAAATTTGTACTTTTTCTTTTCCGATAAAGCCGCAAAAAATATGACCACTTTACGCAACTATGCTGCGAGGGTACAAAGTTTGCTGGAGGAATACGCTGAGCGTTCGAATGGTAAGATTAAGCTTCATATACTTGACCCTGAACCTTTTTCTGAAAAAGAAGATAAAGCTGATCAGTTTGGCTTAACCGCTGCCAATATAGGAACCGCAGGTGAGGCCGTTTATTTGGGGCTAGGCGCAACAAATGCATTAGATGATCAGCAAGTCATCGCGTTTTTTGACCCTCAACAAGAAAGATTTTTAGAATATGAAATCAGCAAATTAATTTATCAGTTGGTCAATCCTAAACAAGTCAAAGTAACGCTGTTGACTGACTTACCAGTAGGCGGCGGGCAAAATCCTATGACAGGGGAATTTGAGCAGCCGTGGACCTTCTACACGCAGTTACAGCAATTATATGTAGTGGATAAAATTGCCAGCGATGCCACTGAACTACCCAAAGGAACGGATGTACTTGTCGTTGCACACCCGAAAAACCTCAGTGAAGAGCTGTTGTTTTCCATTGATCAGTACGTAATGCAGGGTGGAAGGGCGTTAATTTTTGTTGATCCGCACAATGAATCGGATCAGATGAGCATGTTAGCGGGTGCCGGAATGAGGGCAAATAGCTCTAACTTGGCACGTCTGTTTGATGCCTGGGGTGTCGACTTCCAGCCGCAAGAAGTATTACTTGATGCCTATGCAGGCTTAGATGTGCGCACGCAAACTGGCGATGTAGCGAGACACTTTGGTTTTGTGGGCTTTTCTTCAAATGAACTTAACGCAAAAGATGTAACGACATCTAACTTAGATTTGATTAATGGTGCGTCTTTCGGGGTTTTCAAGAAAAGCGCTAAGTCAGGACTGCGCTGGACAAATCTTATTCATTCAACGGAAAGTTCAGACCTTATCGATAGTGCGCAATATGCGCAAACACGTGAGCCACTTGCACTTAGTCAAGCTTATAAAAGCGACAGCAAGCAATATGTGCTCGCCACACGGTTAACGGGAAATGTTAAGTCGGCGTTTGAGCAGCCGCCAGAAGGTATTCAACGTGAAACCTTCGAACAACGAACGAAAGATATGAATGTTATTTTGGTAGGGGATACAGACTTACTCTCTGATCGTTTTTGGGTACAACAATCTTCATTTTTCGGCCAGACAATCACCACGCCGTTTGCAAATAACGGAGACTTTGTCACCAACGCAGTGGAAAACCTCGCGGGTAGCAATGCATTAATTAGTATTCGAAGTCGCGGTACGTTTGCTCGCCCATTCGATGAAGTTGAGCAACTGAAACTCGTTGCTGAGCAGAAATTCCGAGAACAAGAAAAAATACTGCAGCAACAATTGGATGAGACCGAATCGCAACTGACTCAGTTGCAAGAACAGCAGGGAGAAGGAGGCGCGTTGGTAATTTCACCTCAACAACAAAAAGCCATTGATGACTTTATGGAACAGAAAATTCAAATACGTAAGTCGTTACGAGAAGTGCGCCATCAATTAGATAAAGATATCGAAAATTTGGGTAACCTTATTAAGTTTGTCAATATTGTTATCGCCCCATTGCTACTTGTGCTGCTGCTTATGGGCGCAAGGCGCTTATTGCGCAGTCGTTACAATCCCAATAAATCGTTTTCGGTTGCTAAGGAAGGTCAAGCATGAATCGCTCTTTAGTTGTTCTGATAGTATTAACAATATTGGCATGTGGGGCCGGATATTGGTTATTGCAAAGTAACCTAAACACACAAGATAGCGCTCAGGTAGCGCTTCCTTCGTTGAGTGACAGTGCTGCTTCGGTTGATCGGGTTACCTTGACCAATGCAACTGGGATTTTATTGAATGCCAGGCGCGATGGTGATCGTTGGCAGACAGAAGTTTACACCGATGACGGCACGCAAATAGAAATGTTTCCGGTAGAACGTGAAAAGCTTGCCAACTTAGTCAATGCATTAGCACAAGCAGAACTGACTGAGCCTAAAACAAACAAGAAGAGCAATTATCATCATCTTGGTTTGCAAGATATTTCCGCTAATGACAGTTTGGCCACCTTGGTTACTCTTGGAGGTAATGGCAAATCGTGGCAGATCTTAGTGGGAAACCACTCATCCATAGGAAATAAAAGTTATTTACGTCAACCTAAGCAAACTCAAGCATGGTTGAGCGATCGTACGATCGATTTACCTATGACCAACAGTGAATGGTTGCAGCAACCTATTTTACCCTTCGACGAAACAGACTTGTCTAGTATTTCTCGTATTGATGGTGATACATGGCAAATCGTAAGAATGGAGCCAAATGAGGCCTTTGTCTTAACTGGAAGAGGTCAGAATCAAGAACTGAAATACGCTGGTGTATTAGATGCCATTGCACTTAATATAGCAGGACTACATTTCGAACAACTTTTACCCCTATCATCGCTTGAGTGGGAAACATTGGAACCTATGGTTGTGGTTGATGTTAGTACTGCTTATGGTCACGCATTTCGTATTGAGCTTGCGCAGCAACAAGACAGTGCTTACCTGCGTATTAGCAATGCGACTCCGGCGGATTACTGGGCCAACTGGATTTATAAGATCCCTAAGTTCAATGCTGAACAACTAAATAAAAATTTAGCTGATTTTTTACTTGAGAAAGCACAAGAAGAGGCAGAACAACCAATTCGCTCATATCCCATAGACGAAGGAGAGTCCCCTAAATAAATAGGGCACACTGTCTGCGCTGTTTGACGGTAGAAGGCGCTAAGTTTTGCTGTGAGGAGAGCTTATACCAATCCACATTAATAAGTGCCCCCTCAGAATGCGTCCAGCGGTTTTTGATTAAGGCGTCGCTATGAAGTAATGGTTGTTCCCTTTCGAATAGTGAGAACGCAGAGCAAAAGCTGCTGGGGCATTCCTTTCAGGCGAGTTTTAAAAGGGCTTACACTGCTTTGCATGACTTCGAAAGAGAACAACTATTCATTCAGTCATGCGCCTTGTTTAAGCCCTTTTAAACTCTCGCTGAGTGATCACTTATTAAAGTGGAATGGTATTAGTTGTTGCATAACGCGCTGCCAGTACTCAGAGCCTAATTGGCGCGCCTTATCGATATTTCGCTGCGGAATATTCTCAGGATCAGGGTAGGTTTTTAGTACCCGTTCGACGCTTTGCTCCCTTAAAAGATGTAAAATCGGATAGGGAGCTCTATTGGTAAAGTGGGATAAATCCTCAATAGGCTCACCTTCAAAATAATAATCTGGATGAAAGCTCGCTAGCTGAAATTGCCCACCATATCCGCTTTTGTCGATGAGCACTTGGCTCATCTCAACCAAGTCTAAGTAATCATCAAAGTCGGTAAACGCACAACTGAATATAATCAGGCTGGTTTCTATTTGTGTGTCTTGCTCTAGTTTTTGCAATTCACTCAAAAACAACTCAGTGGCATCTTTTAAGGAGTGTACGTCGCTTACGGTATAAGCAATTGTGTCTCGCTCGAATTCGCGTTTTGCAAAAGGGCAGAAATTATGTCCGATAATGATGTCACTCAACCAAGTACGAACGGATTGAATGACATCACTGTGACGCGTTGGGATATTCACGTGCGGCTGCTATACCTTAGTTTGAATGATATTTAACGTAGGCTTCTAAGGTATTTTCAATCAGGCTTGCCACCGTCATGGGGCCGACGCCGCCTGGTACAGGAGTGATCCAGCCAGCACGTTGCTCAGCAGTCGTGTAATCTACATCACCAATGAGCGTGCCGTCAGTTTGGCGGTTGATACCTACATCGATCACGATAGCCCCAGGTTTAATCCACTCTCCAGGAATAAAAGCTGAAATTCCAACGGCGACCACAAGTAGATCAGCACGCTCCACATGAGATTGTAGATCTTTGGTAAATTTATGGCAGCTAGTCACGGTGCACCCAGCAAGTAATAGCTCCATAAACATAGGACGGCCAACAATATTTGATGCGCCTACAATAACCGCATCAAGTCCTTTTATGGGGCGTTTTGTGGATTCAATTAGGGTCATGATGCCCTTAGGCGTACATGGGCGTAGTGCCGGTATGCGCTGGGCCAAGCGACCAATATTATAAGGGTGAAAGCCGTCTACATCTTTGTGCGGTAAAATACGTTCTAGCACTTGTTCTTTATCTAGGCCAGCAGGCAAAGGAAGCTGTACTAATATGCCATCAATTTCTTCATCAGCGTTTAACGAATCGATAAGCTCGAGTAATTTTTGCTGTGAGGTGGTTGAGGGTAAATCGTAAGATTTAGAAACAAAGCCTACTTCTTCACAGGCTTTGCGCTTATTGGAAACATAGACATGAGATGCAGCATCGCTTCCCACTAATACGACCGCTAAACCTGGGGGGCGTTTACCCGAAGAAATAATAGATTCGACGTGAGACCCAACGTGCTGACGCACTTGTTGAGCAATTAATTTACCATCAATTTTTTGAGCAGGCATAGTTTAAAGTAACTGAAAGACTAGGGGGATGTATTGTCACATAATGTGCCAGATTCAACAATCCGACTTGGACTAATTTGTAAATAGTATCGAATCTGCTTGCCCCATTGCGGCATCTAAACAAATATATGCACATAATTGTTCAGTTAGATTTTATAAAGGTGTGTGATTTGGAACTCTCTCCAGTAGAAATATTTGGCTATTGTGCGTCAGCAGTCATTGCTTATTCATTAACGCGAAGTTCAATAGTAAGGCTACGCTGGTTTAATCTGGTCGGTGCGTCATCGTTTTGCTTGTATGGCATTATTATTCAAGCTTACCCAGTGGCGATACTAAATGGCTTTATTACCCTGACGAATCTATTTTTTCTACGCAGGTTGTTGTTTGATGTTGAACGCCAGTTTTCGGTGCTTGCGGTAAGTCGTCCGTCAAATTACGTAGATTTCTTTCTCGATTACCATCATCAAGAAATTAAACATCTATTTCCACGCTTCATGAAAGTGTCGTCAGCGCCTAATCGAGAGTACTTTTTTTTAACCGAACGGACCGAAGTCGTAGGGATGCTTTCAGGATTCGTAGAAGAGAATGGCAATTTTGTGGTTGATTTTGATTTTGTGATCCCCGCTTATCGCGATTGTCATCTCGGTGAATACGTTATTGGTAAGGGGCAACAATTATCTAAACAGTTTGGTTTTAACGAAATTGTGGCGCTTGCTGACAGTTATGAACACGAAAATTACTTAAGTCGCATCGGATTTAGCCCAAAAAAGAATGGCAGATGGACTTTCGATGGCGAAAAATAAGCGGATTTTTAAAGGAAATGAGATAAATTGCGTTAAGTGGGTTCATAACAATGTTTACCCCGAGCAAAAGAAAATACGGATAAACTGAACAAATACCGTGCATTTTGTTTGTTCGATAGACAAATTGCTAAAAAAAGCAGCAGTCAGTAAATTTCTTTTAAAAAAGTGTTTGACGACAGAAATACATCTGTTTACTATGCGCTCCCCGTTGAGAGACAGAGAATAACTCTTCGGGGTAATAAGTCGGTGAGTAGCGCAGCTTGGTAGCGCACTTGGTTTGGGTCCAAGGGGTCGCAGGTTCGAATCCTGTCTCACCGACCACTTTCTCTAATATTGTAAGAGATTCGTAGAGCGCCCGTAGCTCAGCTGGATAGAGCACCCGCCTTCTAAGCGGGTGGTCGCAGGTTCGAATCCTGCCGGGCGCACCATGCGAACCTGGCATCAATGTTAAACTTTGGTGGGCGTAGCTCAGTTGGTAGAGCCCCGGATTGTGATTCCGGTTGTCGTGGGTTCGAGCCCCATCGTCCACCCCACTTGCGGAAGTGGTGAAATTGGTATACACGCTGGATTTAGGTTCCAGTGCCTTAGGGCGTGAGAGTTCAAGTCTCTCCTTCCGCACCATCTTTCTTTATTCCTTGTTACTTCTATTTCCTTCAAATTTTATAGTTAGCAATATCTTTTGCTTTAATTTTTTGAATTAAACTATTTCGCATTTCGACTCGACTTAAAGTAGCTGTATCGCTATACTGCTGCGTCTTTTTTATCCGGTTAGACGAGAAGATAAATAGTTCAACTCGCGATTGTTTGGGTGGATTGAGTTTACCTTGGTCTTATCCCACCGATAAAAAAAACCATCAAAAATTTTATAAATGCGCAGACGAGCGCAAAGTTGAGGTAGAAGAATGCAAGTTTCCGTTGAGACGACTCAAGGTTTAGAACGCCGTCTTACCATCACTGTTCCTGCTGAATCAATCGATTCACAGGTCAAGTCTCGCTTACAACAGTTAGCAAAGACCCAACGTATTAATGGATTTCGCCCAGGCAAGGTTCCAGTAAGTGTTATTAAAAAGCGTTATGGCCAAGCCGTGCGTCAAGAAATTGCTGGCGAAGCAATGCAGCGCAACTTCTATGAAGCTATCGTTCAAGAAAAAATTACCCCAGCTGGTATGCCTAACTTCGAAATGAAGACTGACGTTGACGGACAAGACTTAGAATTTGTTGCCGCGTTTGAAGTGTACCCTGAAGTTGAAGTAAAAGATGTTGAGAAAATCGAAGTAGAGAAGCCAGTAGTAGAAATTACTGACGCTGATCTTGAAACGATGATGGAAACATTACGTAAACAGCACGCGACGTGGAAAGAAGTTAAGCGTAAGTGTAAGAAAGACGACCGTGTAACGGTTGACTTCGTTGGTACTATTGATGGTGAAGAGTTTGAAGGCGGTAAAGCTGAAAACTTCGAACTAGAAATGGGCAAAGATCGCATGATCCCTGGTTTTGAAAAGCCAATTGTTGGTGCTAAAGCAGGTGGCGAGGTTGTTGCAGATGTAACTTTCCCTGAAGATTACCATGCAGAAGCACTAAAAGGTAAAGAAGCTCAGTTTAAAATTACCGTGAACAAGGTAGAAGGTCTTAGCCTTCCTAAAGTTGACGAAGAGTTTGCTAAATTGTTCGGTGTAGAAGACGGTGACGTTGAAGCGCTTAACACTGAAGTACGTAAAAACATGCAACGCGAACTTGAGCAAACATTGAAAGCCAATGTTAAAGAGCAAGTTATCGAAGGTTTGCTGGCTAACAACGAGCTTGAGTTACCTAAAGCGTTAGTTGACCAAGAAATTAATGCACTTCGCGAGCAAGCTAAGCAACGTTTCAGCCAGCAACAGGGCGGTAATGTTGATAATCTTCCTGAGCTTCCAGCTGATTTGTTCCAAGAAAATGCTCGTAAGCGCGTTTCAATTGGTTTATTGCTTGGCGAAGTCATCAAAACTGAAGAGTTAAAAGTTGACTCGGCTAAAGTTGATGCCTTGATTGAAACAGCAGCTTCAGCATACGAAGATCCTCAAGAAGTGATCGAGTATTACAAAACTAACGATGAATTGATGCAACAAATGCAAAATGTCGCGTTAGAAGAGCAAGCTGTTGAAGTGCTTCTTAGCAAAGCAAATGTGAAAGAAGTAACCAAAGCGTTTGATGAGATCATGAACAAACAGGCGTAATTTGCCCTTTGTTAATTGACTTATCTAGTCTGCAACTGCTTAAATGCTCGGTAAATACCGAGCATTTTTATTTGTGAAGAAAATATATGATGAATACACCGTTTGATCCTACAAATGCATTAGTACCTATGGTGGTTGAACAAACCGCTAAAGGTGAGCGCTCTTATGATATTTATTCACGCTTACTGAAAGAGAACGTCATTTTCATGGTTGGCCAGGTTGAAGACCATATGGCTAACCTTATTGTTGCCCAGATGTTATTTTTGGAAGCAGAAAATCCAGAAAAAGATATTTTCCTTTATATCAATTCGCCTGGCGGTTCTGTTACAGCAGGCATGGCGATTTACGATACGATGAATTTTATCAAGCCAGACGTTAGTACAGTGTGTATCGGTCAGGCTGCGAGTATGGGCGCGTTCCTATTATCTGGCGGTACTAAAGGTAAGCGTTATTGTTTGCCTAACGCCCGTGTGATGATCCATCAGCCTCTAGGCGGTTTCCAAGGTCAGGCGTCTGATTTTGAAATTCATGCCAAAGAAATACTGTCTATTAAAGAGAAGATGAACCGCTTGATGGCAGAGCACACAGGTCAGGACTACGAAAAAGTAGCCCGTGACACAGACAGAGATAATTTCTTGAGCGCACAGGAATCTGTGGACTATGGTTTAGTAGACCAAGTGTTGGCAAATCGTCCAGATGCCAGCAGCAGTGACGCGAAGAAGTAATTAGTTATTGTTGATTTTGTTTAGCACGCTATTGCAAGGAGCCGCAAAGCAGCGTGCTAGGTCAACCAAAGAAGAAGAGATAATAGATGAGTGATAAGCAAAGCGGAGATGGCGATAACAAGCTACTTTATTGTTCTTTTTGTGGGAAAAGCCAGCATGAAGTGAGAAAGCTCATTGCAGGCCCATCAGTTTTTGTTTGTGATGAATGCGTTGAATTGTGCAATGACATTATTCGCGAAGAGATCAAAGAGATCGCGCCCAAGCAAAAGCAAGATGAACTCCCTACGCCCAAAGAGATTCACAGTCATCTTGACGACTACGTTATAGGCCAAGAACATGCCAAGAAAGTCTTGTCTGTTGCGGTTTATAACCATTACAAGCGTTTACGAAACGGCGATGTACACGATGGTGTTGAGCTAGGTAAAAGTAATATTCTGCTTATGGGCCCGACAGGTAGCGGTAAGACCTTACTGGCTGAAACGCTAGCGCGCTTATTGGATGTACCTTTTACGATGGCTGATGCCACCACGCTTACTGAAGCTGGTTACGTTGGTGAAGACGTAGAAAACATCATCCAGAAGTTATTGCAAAAATGCGATTACGATGTAGAAAAAGCGCAGCGCGGTATCGTTTACATTGATGAAATTGATAAGATTTCTCGAAAGTCAGATAATCCTTCGATTACGCGTGATGTGTCTGGTGAAGGTGTGCAGCAAGCTTTGCTTAAACTCATTGAAGGAACAATAGCGTCTGTGCCTCCTCAGGGCGGTCGTAAGCATCCACAGCAGGAGTTTTTGCAGGTTGATACCTCTAAGATTTTATTTATCTGTGGTGGTGCTTTTGCTGGCCTTGATAAAGTCATTGAGCAACGTGCCCATACGGGAACGGGGATTGGTTTTGGCTCTGCAATAAAAGACATTAGCAATAAGTCGAAAGAAGGCGAGCTACTTAAAAAGGTTGAGCCAGAAGACTTGGTTAAATATGGTCTTATTCCTGAATTTATCGGGCGATTGCCGGTTCTTACCAGCCTTGAAGAGCTAAGTGAAGAAGCGCTTATTCAAATATTGCGCGAACCGAAAAACTCACTGACTAAACAATATGCTGCTTTATTCTCGCTCGAAGATACAGAGCTAGAGTTTAGAGATGATGCCTTACAGGCTATCGCTAAGAAAGCGATGTCGCGTAAAACCGGTGCCCGGGGCTTACGTTCAATAGTGGAAGCAGTGTTGCTTGATACTATGTATGAGCTGCCTTCTATGTCTAATGTGAGCAAGGTGGTGGTTGATGAAACCGTGATCCGCGGCGAATCTAAACCTATCCTCATTTACGATAGTGCGTCGGATAAAAAATCCATCTCGGAATAAATTCCGCATCAAAAATTGTATTGGCTCCTTCGGGAGCCTTTTTGTTTGCCCAGCGAAGCTGGCAAACCCGTCAGGTTGGAAGAAACCTGAATCACCCTGACTGAGGGGAAGATAATCCGAATGGCAAGGGCGTTGTTGGCTAACGGCAGGGTCTCCGGGGGCCGGCCCGAAGCAAGCCATAGGAAGTTAGAGGTACACAACGAAAGTGAACCTGATTCGGCAAGGCAGGAGGGTAAGCGTGCAAAATAGCGTGAAGCCCGATACTCGGTCAGTCCTGTTTTGTGCTTGAGGGTGGAATTTCTAACAGGGCGTCAGTGCAGTAACTGGGGAAGCCTGGCACCTAAACTTACTTAGAGTAAGTGGTTAACGTTCAAGGGGAGACTCAAGATGTTAGTCGGTGTGAGGTGGCAGATGAAGCCGTAGTAGTGAGAAAGGTTCGGCCTGTGAAAGCCAGTAATGGTGTGGAGGATAAAACCGAACTGACCATCAGCAGTGTGTTTGATGGCGTCGTTATCAGCCAAAAGCGGATAAGGATGGCGAAGGGCGGAAGTACATAGTAAGTCTGTGATGAGCAGATGTTTTTTTTCAGTGGTACACGAATCGACTAGCTATCGACGTCTTTGTACTTGGTTTGTCGCGGAAGCGATAGACTGGCTACGAAACGGTACATGGGAGTAATGTGGGAAACGTTGAGTAGATTGCCATTGGGCTAGCACGCTCAACTACCATGTGAAATAGACCAACACGAAGAGAAGTCATCGGCCCCCACACAGCACACCATCTTCGAGGAGAAGCGTGCGGGTGTATTACAGTTTGTACGGTCACTTGCTTAATAAAGCAAGACTGTTCAAGGGATTTAAAAAGGTATTCAAAGCGAAAGGTGCGGCCGGAATAGATGGGCAGAGCCTGAGTGCGTTTGCCTCAAATCTGGATAATGAACTCACGCAGCTTCTTCTCGAACTCAAAACCAAACGCTATCAACCGCAACCGGTAAGGCGGGTTGTTATCCCGAAAGACGGTGGTGGCGAGCGTCTGTTGGGTATTCCAACGGTAAGAGATAGAGTCGTTCAACAATGCTTGAAAGACCTCCTAACCCCCATCTTCGAAGAACAGTTCCATCCATCAAGCTTTGGTTATAGGCCGAAGCGGAGCTGTCACGATGCCATCAATAAAGCCACCATGTTTATCCGTCGATACGGACGGCGACATGTGGTGGATATGGACCTGTCGAAGTGCTTCGATAAGCTGGACCATAGACTTATCATAGAGAGTATCAAAAGACGGGTCTGTGACGGCAGCGTGCTGAGCCTCATCGCACAGTTCTTACAAAGTGGGGTAATGGTCGATGGGCATTGGCAGCAAACAGAAACAGGCAGTCCGCAAGGTGGTGTGATAAGCCCACTGATAGCGAATATCTATCTGGATGCGTTCGATGAGGAAATGAAACAGCGGGGCCACAGAATAGTGCGCTATGCTGATGACATCCTTATCTTGTGTTGCAGTCGTGCAGCGGCAGAGAATGCCAAAGCGCAAGCCACGCAAATCTTAGAAGGAAAACTAAAGCTAAGCGTAAACACGGAGAAAACACACATCACACACAGTGATAATGGTGTGAAGTTCCTCGGCGTTGAAATCGGGACGAAACATACCCGCATACAACCTAAGAAACTCACCGCGTTTAAGGCGAAGCTAAAGCAGATGACGAAACGCAATGGCGGAATACCGCTGCAATCAGTCATCAATGCACTAAACCCACTGCTAAGAGGGTTCAGTCACTACTTCAAGATAGCCAATGCGAGCAGGGCATTTAAGCAAATAGCGAGCTGGCTAAGGCGCCGCTTGCGCAGCATCCAACTTAAGTTATGGAAGAAGGCGAGCCGCCTCCATCGCTGGTTAAGACAGCATGGTTATAAAGGTCAGTTCGCTCACATCAACATGACGAGTTGGTGCAATGCGCGAAGTCCCTTAGCAAGCTACGCGATGCCAAACAGTTGGTTCGATGGACTCGGGCTAATGAACTTAGAGAATGTTGCAACGGGATATGTGTTTAGCAATTACGCTAAATAACTATGTACATGAGCCGTATACGAGGCCCGTATGTACGGTTCTGTGAGAGGGATGAGGCGGTAACGCCTCACCCTACTCGATGTTTTTTGCGCTAAATTCACGATATTTCTCAGTTCACGCAAGTTGGAATTGGTATAACTCTTTTTTCGCTTACGCTTTTATGCTCTAGTAATAGAGCAAAAGAAACACCTATTAGGGATTGTTTCAGTTTTTCGTTTGAACTTTTTGTGCTAAGCCCCATATACAATTTCATTGCGAAGATTTTCCTTTTTATTACACGAGACAATATATGACCAAAGAGAATGTTGATTACACAGAAATGCCGGTGCTGGCATTACGTGATGTGGTGGTTTATCCGCATATGGTTATTCCCTTATTTGTCGGTCGCGAGAAGTCGATACGTTGCTTAGAAGCGGCGATGGATAAAGACAAACAAATATTTTTAGTTGCCCAAAAAGACGCCAGTACTGACGAGCCTCAGACTGACGATATTTTTACGGTCGGTACGATAGCGACCATCCTACAATTGCTGAAGCTGCCTGATGGCACAGTGAAGGTCTTGGTTGAAGGGAATCAGCGTGCGCAAATCGCTGATTTTGTCAGCACTGAAGATTTCTTTGTGGCTAATATTTCTAATAAAGAAGATCTTGAGGTAGAAGAGAACGAGCAGGAAGTCATTATTCGCTCGGCTATTTCACAATTTGAAGGGTATGTGAAACTTAACAAAAAAATTCCGCCGGAAGTTTTGACGTCGTTAAGTGGAATTGAACAAGCAGCGCGATTAGCAGACACCATGGCTGCGCATATGCCGCTCAAGCTAGCCGAGAAGCAAAAAGTATTAGAGATGGATCAAGTGAATGATCGACTTGAATACTTAATGGCCTTAATGGAAAGCGAAATTGATTTGCTGCAGGTAGAAAAGAAAATTCGTACCCGTGTTAAAAAGCAAATGGAAAAGAGCCAGCGTGAGTACTATCTAAATGAGCAAATGAAAGCTATTCAAAAAGAGCTTGGCGAATTAGATGAAGCACCTGATGAGTTTGAAGCGCTCAGTAAAAAAATTGACGATGCCAAAATGCCAGAGGAAGCCAAAAAGAAGGCGACTACTGAGCTGAGCAAACTAAAAATGATGTCACCTATGTCCGCAGAAGCTACTGTTGTACGTAGTTACATTGATTGGCTGACTAATGTGCCTTGGACGAAGCGTAGCGCGGTTAAGAAAGACTTAGCTGCGGCTGATAAGCTCCTCGATACTGAGCATTACGGACTAGAAAAAGTCAAAGAACGTATTATCGAGTATTTAGCGGTTCAGCAGCGTGTTAGAAAGCTCAAAGGACCTATCTTGTGTTTGGTAGGCCCTCCTGGAGTGGGTAAAACGTCACTAGGACAATCAATAGCGAAGGCAACTGGTCGTAAGTATGTACGGATGGCCCTTGGCGGCGTACGCGACGAGGCTGAAATTCGCGGTCATCGACGCACGTACATCGGTTCAATGCCAGGAAAGCTGATCCAAAAAATGGCCAAAGTTGGGGTGAAGAATCCGCTATTTTTGCTAGATGAAATTGACAAAATGTCTTCAGATATGCGCGGCGATCCGTCTTCAGCGTTATTAGAAGTACTCGATCCTGAACAAAACAGCACCTTTAGCGACCACTACTTAGAAGTTGATTACGATCTATCTGATGTCATGTTCGTGGCGACGTCTAATAGCATGGATATCCCCGGCCCGTTGTTAGACAGAATGGAAGTCATTCGCTTGTCTGGCTACACAGAAGACGAAAAGCTAAACATTGCAACGCGTCATTTGCTTGAAAAGCAAATTAGCCGTAACGGCCTGAAAAGCAAAGAATTAGTCATTGAAGAATCAGCCATAATTGGCATGATCCGTCATTACACCCGTGAAGCGGGTGTGCGAAGCTTAGAGCGCGAAATTTCCAAAGTGTGCCGCAAAGCAGTTAAAAACATTTTACTCAATAAAGACACTAAAACCGTTACCGTAACGGAGAAAAACTTATCTGAGTATTTAGGTGTGCAGCGTTTTGACTATGGCAAAGCAGAGGACAACAACCAAATCGGCCAAGTCACTGGCTTAGCGTGGACCCAAGTCGGCGGTGAATTGTTGACCATTGAAGCAACCTCAGTCGTAGGTAAAGGTAAAATGACCTCTACCGGTTCGCTAGGGGATGTTATGCAAGAGTCTATTCAAACTGCGATGACGGTGGTCCGTAGTCGATCTGAAAAATTGCGTATAAACAGTGATTTTCATGAAAAGCGCGATATCCATGTTCACGTGCCTGAAGGCGCTACACCAAAAGATGGCCCAAGTGCAGGTATCGGCATGTGCACAGCGTTAATATCAGCGCTTACGGGCAATCCTGTACGTTGTGACGTCGCCATGACAGGTGAAATTACTCTGCGTGGAGAAGTGTTAGCGATAGGCGGTTTGAAAGAAAAATTATTGGCGGCGCATAGAGGCGGAATAAAAACAGTTATCATTCCAAAAGAGAACGAACGTGATTTACAAGAGATCCCAGATAATGTAAAACAAGACCTGTCAATTCACCCAGTACGCTGGATTGACGACGTTTTAGAGCTGGCATTGCAAGAAAATCCCGAACGTTTTAGCCTCGAAAAGCCAACTAAGGGTAAAAAATAACCACTTAACGCTGGTTTTTTGTTTTTTTTGGAAAATAGGGCTTCACACAGCAATAAGTTGTGGTAGCCTTTATCCCAGTTTCGCTTTAGGCCTTGTCACAAAAGGGATTGCGGCGATATCTAGAAAGTTAAAATTTTGTGAATATATGCTTGAAGTTCGAATTTAAGCTTGGTATAACGTTTTTCGCATTTTTGTTTTGCGAAAACTCATATAATAACAATTGAAGGGGATCATATTGTGAATAAGTCTCAACTTATCGACCAAATCGCTGCAAGTGCAGACATTTCTAAAGCAGCTTCAGGACGTGCACTAGATGCATTGACTGACGCAATCACTGCAGCACTTAAGGAAGGTGATCAAGTTGCTCTTGTTGGTTTCGGTACTTTCTCAGTACGTGAGCGTGCTGCTCGCAGTGGACGTAATCCACAAACTGGCGAAACGATTCAAATTTCTGCAGCTAAAGTTCCGTCTTTTAAAGCGGGTAAAGCCCTAAAAGACGCTTGTAACTAAGCTCTGCTTTTCCATTAAAAAGGCGATGATTTATCATCGCCTTTTGTTTATCTGCTGTTAATTATGATTACGTTTAATATATAATCCTGCCTCTTTAGGTCAACACGCCCTAATCATTAGTAAAAATTCAGCTTATCTAAAGCAACTCATTTGGAGTTAGAAACGAACATGTTGGAAAGAATCAGAGAGGGAACCCAGGGCACTTGGGCCATGGCTATCCTAGGATTGGTTATTTTAAGTTTTGTATTTGCCGGTGTCGGTAGTTATATCAATTCGTCTGCCGATACGGCAGCGGCTAAGGTCAACGACGATACGATATCGCAAGCCGACCTTGAACGCGCTTATCAGAATGAGCGCGGCCGTATGGAATCACAGTACGGAGAGGCATTTGCAGCTTTAACTGCTGATAGCGCTTATTTACAACAATTTAGGCAGGGCGTTTTAGACCGCCTAATTGGCGATAAACTAATCGAACAAGCAGCTGTGGACTTAGGTTTACGCGTGAGCGATGCACAAATTAAACAAGCTATTGTGGCGATGCCTGAATTTCAGTTTGATGGCAAATTCGATAACGAACGTTATTTAGCCGTTTTACGTCAAGCCGGATTTCAGCCTAACGATTTCCGTGATTATATGCGCGTTGACATGACAAGACGTCAGCTTTCAAACGCACTGTTAGGTTCTGAGTTTACCTTGCTCGAAGAAACGACACAGGCTTATAAACTTCAACAGCAAACACGTGACGCTCGCTATTTAACTGTCCCAGCAGACATGTTTAAAGGCGACGTAACTGTATCGCAAAGTGATGTTGAAAATTACTACCAAGCTAATATCACTCAATTCGACACGCAGCAACAAGTGAGCTTGGCGTATGTTGAACTATCAGTAGACGACTTGTTAGCCGGTATCGAAGTGTCTGAAGATGAAGCTGAGCAATATTACGAGCAAAATATTCAAGACTTTAGAACCCAAGAAGAACGTCGAGCATCACACATTCTGATTGAGTTTGGCGACGACCAGCAAAAGGCTGAACAGCAAGCTGAAGACATTCTAGCTAAAATTAATAACGGTGAAGACTTTGCTGAATTAGCTGAAACGTTTTCAAGCGATACCTTTAGTGCTGAAAATGGCGGAGATCTAGACTGGTTCAGTATGGGAATGATGGACCCTGCATTCGAAGATGCTGCTTTTGCATTGCAAAACGTTGGTGACGTGTCAGACGTGGTCGAAAGTGAGTTTGGTTTTCACATTATCAAATTAACGGACGTTAAGCCTGAAGAAACAAGCCCTTTTGCAGATGTTAAAGAAGATGTTATTGCTAAGCTTAAAGCTGAACGTGCTGAAGAAGAGTTTTACGCTAAACAATTGCGTATGGCGGAAGTGGCGTTTGAAACACCTGACACTCTTGATGAAGTGGCAGCCATTGCAGAAGTCGATGTGAAAACTACGGTCATGTTTAGCCAAGATAGTGCACCGCAAGCGGTTAACTATCCTAATGTGGTTTCTCAAGCATTCTCAGACGAGCTAATTAACGACCAAGTTAACAGTGACGTAATCGAGCTAGAGGACAATCATGTTATGTTTATCCGTGTGGCAGACTACGAAGCACAGCGCACCAAGTCACTAGATGAAGTGTCAGTTGAAATTAACGACATCTTATTAGCTGAGCAAGCGCAGCAGGCAGCTAAAGAGTGGGCTGAAACGGTATTGTCAGATATTCAATCACAGCAGGATGTTAGTGATAAACTGCAAACCAAAGGAATTGAGTGGCAAGAACAAAACGCGGTGACGAGAAATGCGTCACAAGTTTCACCGGCAGTTGTTACCGCTTTGTTTAAACTAACAGACGGCGAAGAATCAAATGGACAAGTTGTAGAATTGTTCAACGGTGATGTCGCTTTGGTTCAATTACTTGAAGTTAATGAAGGCGCTGATTTGCCAAGTTCAGATGCACCGGCATTACAGAATCGCTTAACGACGATGCGCGCACAGTTTACCTATAGTGAATTTATCAATGCATTACGTGAACAAGCTGACGTAGAAATATATTAAGCTTCTCTCACTATAAAAAAGGAGCTTAGGCTCCTTTTTTATTGGCTAATTTATGTGCTCGTTAACCACAGCATGACGGTATAGAACGCAGCAATGATTGCTGAGAACACTAAGATGTAGATAAACCCTTGTTTTCCTTGGCGTAAAGAAAACCCCCGTAGCCTAAGGTAGGCAAACCACAGCAAGCATAAAATCAATGGGAGTAAAAAAAGTAGGCGAAGCACTATTTCTCCTTATTATTGGTTTTCTTGTGCCTATCATAAACACTTTACTGTCTTGAATATACGGCAATCTAAATACGCCTGAGATTGTAAATCGCAAAATTTTTTCTTTGACGCAGATTAATTTTGCGATTTGTTGGGCTTTTGCTGAGGAAACGCATATAATCCGCGCGAATTTTTAATCGCACTTTTATCATTTGTAATCGGAGACCTATCATGGCCTTAGAACGTACTTTTTCAATTATCAAGCCAGACGCAGTAGCTAAAAATGTTATTGGCGCAATCTACAACCGTTTTGAAAGCGCAGGCCTACGCATTGTTGCTTCTAAAATGATTCACCTTAGCAAAGAGCAAGCTGAAGGATTCTATGCTGAGCACAGCGAGCGTCCTTTCTTTGATGCTTTGGTAGAATTTATGACATCTGGTCCTGTTATGGTTCAGGTTTTAGAAGGCGAAAATGCAGTTGTTAAAAACCGTGAAATCATGGGCGCTACTAACCCAGCTGAAGCTCTTGCGGGTACGTTACGTGCAGATTACGCAGCATCTATTGATGAGAATGCTTGTCACGGTTCTGATGCGCCTGAATCTGCAGCACGCGAAATTGCTTACTTCTTCTCTGACGAAGAAATTTGCCCACGCACTCGTTAATCTAATTAACGCTGGTAAGTAAGGGAGCCTAGGCTCCCTTTTGCGATCTAAATGCGCGACAACGCCTAACAAAATGGTAGTTTTCGCGTAAAAAATGTACACTAGTTTCTTTTATTTGAGGTACCCCGTTTCATGTCACAAGTGATGTCAGCAAAACCGACTAAAATCAATTTACTTAACTTCAACCGAGCTGGTTTAAGGGAGTATTTTAGTTCGATTGGTGAAAAGCCATTTCGTGCTGACCAAGTGATGAAATGGATTTATCAGGCAGGCGAGTCTGATTTTGATCAAATGACTAATTTGAACAAAGCACTACGTGAAAAGCTTAAAATGCAATGTGAAGTCAAAGCTCCTGAAATCGCTTATCAGCAAGGCGCTACTGATGGCACCATCAAGTTCGCACTTCGCTTAGAAGGTGGCCAAGAAGTTGAAACCGTGTGGATCCCAGATGCTGACCGTGCGACCTTGTGCGTGTCCTCACAGGTGGGCTGCGCGTTAGAATGCACATTCTGTTCAACTGCTCAGCAGGGGTTCAATCGTAATTTGAGCGTAGCAGAAATCATCGGCCAAGTATGGCGAGTGGCAACCACCATAGGCTTGTCGAATGACAGTGCCAAGCGACCAATCACCAATGTGGTCATGATGGGTATGGGTGAACCATTGCTCAATTTGAAGAACGTGGTTCCCGCAATGGACTTAATGCTGGACGATCTAGCCTTCGGATTATCAAAGCGCCGCGTTACCCTTAGTACTTCAGGGGTTGTACCTGCTTTAGATATGCTAGGTGATCAAATCGATGTGGCATTGGCTATTTCTTTACATGCCCCCGATGACACCTTACGTGACGAAATTGTGCCGATTAACAAGAAATACCCTATCCAAGAATTTTTGGCGGGTGTTCGCCGTTATCTCGCCAAATCAAATGCCAACCAAGGTAAAGTGACGGTTGAATACGTCATGCTCAACGGTATTAATGACAGTACCGACCAAGCACATGCGTTAGCTAAGGTCTTGGCAGATACACCAAGCAAAATTAATCTTATCCCTTTTAACCCGTACCCTGGCTCACCTTATAGCCGTTCAAGCAATTCGCGAATTGATCGCTTTGCTAAAGTGCTATCAAGTTATGGATTGATGGTCGTTGTACGTAAAACGCGTGGCGATGATATTGATGCTGCGTGTGGCCAGTTAGTAGGCGATGTGGTGGACAGAACCAAACGAATGTTGAAAAAACAGATGAAGGGTGATGAAATTTCGGTAAAAATGCAACATTGAGTATTAACCGAGTGATCGCTATGAAATTTTTTCGCTTTTTCGTTGTTGTTTTAATATTTGGGCTAAGCGCTTGCGCTAGCCAAAATAGCGGTACCGCAGTAGACGATTTTGACAAACAAAAAGCAGCAAAAACCCGTTTATCACTAGGACTTACTTATCTAGAAAATGGTAACTATAGTCAAGCTAAGTTCAATCTTGATAAAGCATTGGCGTTTGCGCCTAATCTAGCCGATGTACATTATGGAATGGCATACTATTATCAGAACGTTGAAGAGCCTGAATCAGCGTCTAAGGCTTATCAAAAAGCTATCAGCTTAGCCCCAAAAAACGCCGACATCGCTAACAGTTACGGGGCTTTTTTGTGCGCACAAGGTGATTATGAACAAGCCAAAGAGTATTTCTTTAAAGCCCTTAATAGCGATGTTTATAACTCATCTGCAGAGACTTATGAAAACCTGGCGTTGTGCAGCCAAAGTCAAAATGCATTTGACGATGCTATCGGCTTTCTGAAGGACGCGCTAAATCATCAGCCAGGGCGTGCTAAAAGTTTATTTTTGCTAGCACAGGTTCAATTACAAGCGAATAGGTTCGCCGCAGCGAGAGACAGCTTACGTCGATACGAAAAAGTCGCTTCTGTATCAGCACAAAGTTTGTGGTTAGCTGTCAAAATAGAGCAGGGGGCAGGCGCCCCGAAACGTGCGACTGATTATGCCAATATGTTACTCAGTTTGTACCCTGACTTTCAGCCCGCAAGAGATTATATTAACGGTATTGACGTCACTAGTACGCCAGAACCGACGGTCAATGCACCTGAGGTTAAGCCTAAAACCGACTCAGTAAAGGACAGCTTGCCTGCCAGTCAGTATCACGTTGTGACAGCGAAAGAGAATCTTTATCGCCTTTCTCTGCAATATAACGTTAAGATGAAGAAACTAATGGAATGGAATGATATTTCAGATCCTGCCTCTATCTACATTGGGCAAAAGTTGATTGTCGTCGAGCCTAAATAGCCATCCTAATTAATTGTAAATATAAGAGTAGCGTTAGTTAAATGAGTGAAGAAGTACAACATGTCGAAGAGCCTCAAGTACAGGGCCCAGGTCCTGTATTAAAAGCTGCGCGTATAGAAAAGGGATTGACGGTGGAACAAATCGCCAATCGGATTCACTTAAAACCAAGTTTGGTCAGTGCGTTAGAAGAAGATGTATACGACCAAGGTATTTCGATGACCTTCATTAAGGGCTATCTTAAACTTTATGCACGCCAGGTTGATGTATCTGAAGCGCAAGTGCTCGACGGCTTAGACAACCTAGATACTCATAAAAAAGAACCCGCAAAATTGCAAAGCTTCTCCCGTCGCGTGGCCCATCAAGCCAATGACGATAAGCTGATGTTAGTCACCTATCTTATTTTAGCCGTCGTTGTAGCCTTGGTGGTTATCTGGTGGTTTCAGCAAAGTGATAACGATAAAGTCGACATTTTAGATACCCCAGTCACACAAATTGACACCTCAGGCTTTACACAAGAAGAGTCGTCGTCAACTGATGAGCTTGAACTTGATGAATCCGCTTCACGTGACATCGCTGAAAACCAAGTTGCTGTATCGGGGAGTCTACCAAAAAATGAAGTTGAGCAAGCCGAGGGCGATGTATCAACCGATGCCTTAGAGTCAACTCAACCTGAAATCGATACTCAAACTGTTGGCGAGTCAGTTAGCAACGATGATGACAGTAATCTAGATAGCACAGTTGATAGCAGATTAAATAGCGCGGTAAACAACAGCATTGATACGAACGCTCAAAACACATCGAACGCGGGCAATAGTCTACGCGAAGAGGCGGCAGCGAAACTTGGCGAGCCAGTGGACGTTGTTTTCACTTTTGCTGATGATTGTTGGGTAAGCGTTATTGATGCGACAGGCGAAACAATTGCCATTGGCGTTAAGGTCGCGGGCCGGGTAATGAGCATCTCAGGCATTGCTCCGTTTGAAATTATTTTAGGGGCCCCGAGCGTAGTGCAAATAAAATATGCCGATAAAGATGTCGATATGTCATTTTTAGCCCCCAATAGTACCGCTAAATTTTCGTTGCCTAGGGCATAAATCATAAACAGTTAAATTGTAAGTGCTTGGCGTCAATTTTCAGCACAAGTTACACGTTATCAAATTGAGTTAGGAAACAGCATGTTTGCAGAGTCACCGATAAAACGCAGAGAATCAACCAGAATTAATGTGGGCAGCGTTCCTATTGGCGGGGGAGCCCCCATAGCCGTGCAATCAATGACCAATACCTTAACAACTGATGTTGCGGCAACGGTGGCGCAAATTAAGCGCATTGTGGCAGTAGGCGGCGAAATTGTGCGCGTGTCTGTGCCTACTATGGATGCGGCCGAAGCGTTTAAGCAAATAAAGCAACAGGTGGATATTCCATTGATTGCCGATATCCACTTTGATTACCGTATCGCCTTAAAAGTAGCGGAATACGGCGTAGACTGCCTACGTATTAATCCGGGGAACATTGGCAGCATGGAGCGAGTTCGTTCTGTGGTGGATTGCGCCAAAGACAAGGGTATTCCAATACGGATTGGGGTTAACGGTGGCTCCCTCGAAAAAGACCTGCAAGAGAAATACGGCGAGCCGACACCTGAGGCACTCGTGGAGTCTGCTATGCGCCACGTAGATATCTTGGACAAGTTGAATTTCGACCAGTTTAAAGTCAGTGTTAAGGCTTCCGATGTATTTCTAGCGGTGGGCGCTTATCGTGCGTTGGCTAAAAAGATTGATCAGCCGCTGCATTTAGGGATCACCGAGGCCGGTGGCTTTCGCGCTGGTGCCGTAAAAAGTGCGGTTGGCCTTGGCATGCTATTAGCTGAAGGTATCGGCGATACGATCCGTATTTCTTTAGCTGCTGATCCTGTCGAGGAAATCAAAGTGGGCTTTGATATTTTAAAATCGCTACGTATCCGTTCTCGTGGGATTAACTTTATCGCCTGCCCGAGTTGTTCTCGCCAAGAGTTTGATGTGATAAGCACAGTTAACGCGCTTGAATCACGTTTAGAAGATTTATTGACCCCCATGGATGTGTCAATTATTGGCTGCGTAGTGAATGGGCCAGGGGAAGCTGAAGTCTCTGACTTAGGCCTAACGGGTGCGCGAAATATGAGTGGATTTTACGTAGATGGTAAACGTCAAAAAGAACGTTTGTCTAACGATGACTTGGTCGACCAACTCGAAAAACGCATACGCGCCAAAGCAGCCTTACTTGATAGCAGTAAGAAAATCGACATAAAGCATCTTGGATAATAGCCAACTTAGGCAAAAAAGCGTGATAAAGCGGAGTCTTCGTTTACGTTTACCAACAACGCCCCTATAATACGGGGCTTTTCAATACTATCTAGTCAAAGAGAATTTCCTTAGTGTCTAAACAAATACAGGCAATACGAGGCATGAATGATTGCCTTCCTGAACAGTCGGGCTTATGGCAATGGGCTGAGAAAGCGATCCGTGAAGTCGTTGCCAGTTATGGTTATCAAGAAGTCCGTACACCAATCGTTGAAAGCACCGATCTTTTTAAACGCTCTATTGGCGAAGTGACCGATATTGTCGAAAAAGAAATGTATACCTTTGCTGATCGAAATGACGACAGTTTAACCCTGCGCCCTGAAGGCACCGCTAGTGTGGTGCGTGCTGGTAATGAACACGGGTTGTTGTACAACCAGCAACAACGCTTGTGGTATATGGGCCCTATGTTTCGTCATGAACGTCCGCAAAAGGGGCGCTACCGCCAGTTTCATCAATTTGGGGTCGAAGTATTTGGTTTAGCCGGTCCTGACATTGATGCAGAAGTGATTGCCTTGAGCGCCCGTTTATGGAAAAAGTTCGGCATTTCCGAGCAAGTCACGTTAGAACTAAACTCGTTGGGCTCTAACCAAGCGCGTGAAACCTATCGTCAAGCCTTAGTAGAGTATCTACTGGAAAGGAAAGAACACCTAGACGAAGACAGTTTACGCCGTTTACAGAGCAATCCTTTGCGCGTATTAGATAGTAAGAATCCCCAGGTGCAAGCCGCTATCACGGATGCTCCAAGCTTGATTGATTACTTAGATGCTGAATCTAAAGAACATTTTCAAGCATTGTGTGAACGTTTAGACGCCTTAGGTATCCAATACCGAGTTAATCCACGTTTAGTTCGCGGGTTAGACTATTACAACCGTACCGTTTTTGAGTGGGTGACCGATAGTTTAGGTGCTCAAGGAACTGTTTGTGCAGGCGGCCGTTATGATGGTCTAGTTGAACAATTAGGCGGTAAAACGACCCAAGGTGTAGGGTTTGCCATCGGTTTGGAACGTTTGGTGTTAATGCTGCAAGCAAATGGGGCTGAAGAGTTTGTCCCGTCTCCGGTGGATGTATATGTTACGGCCATGGGAGATGAAGTCGAGCTATACGCCTTAAAAATAGCGGAAAGTTTGCGTGATGTCATGCCAAGCCTTAGAGTACAAACCCATTTCGGTGGCGGAAACTTTAAGAAGCAGATGAAGCGCGCAGATAAAAGTGCTGCGCGAGTAGCCTTGGTTTTAGGTGAAAGTGAACAGCAAGAAGCGCAGGTTAGCATTAAATTTTTACGTGAAGATAAACCTCAAATTCGAGTTGCACGCTCGGAACTTGAGTCGACGTTAAGTACGTTATTTTCACTTTAATACAAATTTAACAAAAAATTAGTCGCTGCTTATATTCAAAGTGGTGCAGCAGTGAGAGGAAGTTGCGATGGAACATTACGAAACAGAAGAACAACAAGTTGAAGCGATCAAGCGATTTTGGAAAGAGAACGGTACCGCAATTATTGTTGGCGCTGTTCTTGGTTTAGGTGGTCTTTGGGGCTGGCGTTATTACAACGATGAACAAATCGCTGCAAAAGAACAAGCCTCTGCTGCCTTTGAATCGCAAACTGCTGCTTTGTTGGCAGAAGATGCTAACTTTGGTCAAGCAAAACAGTATATCGATGAAAATAGTGATACAGGTTATGCATTGTTAATGGCGTTTCAGCTTGCTCAACAAGCCATCGACCGTAAAGATCTTAGCGAAGCTGAAAAGCAGCTAGAATTTGCTGCGGCTAATAGCCAGAACGAAGCCGTAAATGCGCTTGCAAATTTACGTTTAGCTCGCGTTCAACTCGCATTAGAGCAACCAGAGAAAGCGCTTGCCAGTGCAGAGAATATAACGACTGCTGCGTTTAGTGCTCAGCAACAGGAAATCAAAGGCGACATTTACGTTAAGCAAGAAATGTTTGATAAAGCCCGCAGTGCATACAGCGCAGCAGTGGCAGCGAACTCAGCGAACACGGTTGTTAAAATGAAGCTAGATAACCTAGCACTTGCGGCGAATGGGTAGGGAATTATACGTGAACAAAGCATTACTGCCTTTATTAGTCATTAGTACCCTTGGTTTATCAGCGTGTAGCACAGTTTCAGGCTGGTTTGCCGACGATGAAGAACTTGAAATCCGCACGCTTAAGCCTATTAACGCCGAATTTACTCCAACTACCTTGTGGGATACTGAGCTGGGCGATGGTATTTCGCACTACTTTTCTAGATTAAAGCCGGCTGTTGGTTATGACATGGTCTTTGCTGCTAATCGCCAAGGTAAAGTCGCGGCGTTTAACAAAGAAACTGGCAAAGAGATATGGCATAAAGATTATGCGGTTTATAACAATGAAGGGTTTACATCCAGCATTACCAATTTATGGTCAAGCGGCGCCTCTGCCAAAATCGCAGGCGGACTCGCTGTCGCCTATGAAACTCTGTTCTTTGGCACAGAAAATGGTGATGTTACAGCGCTTGACGTGCACACCGGCGAAGAAAAGTGGACTGTAACAATTAAAGGTGAAGTATTAGCCGCACCTGCGATTGATGAAGGGGTGGTTGTTATTAACACCGGCTCGGGCACCATGTTTGGGCTAGATGCTGAATCAGGAGACGAAATTTGGTCTTATGAATCAGATGTTCCTCCTTTGTCGTTGCGTGGTATTGCCGCGCCAGTAGCTGCAAACGGTGGCGCAATTGTCGGTACCGCCTCGGGTAAATTAGCGGTCAATATATTAGGAACAGGACAAACAGCGTGGGAGCAGCCTATAGGCTCTGCAACTGGGGCGACTGAGCTTGATCGTATTGTTGACATAGACAGCAAGCCATTGATTGCAGGCGGCGTCATTTACGTGATTTCGTTCGATGGTAGCTTAGCGTCCGTTGAGCTTAGAAGCGGTCGAACCATTTGGAAACGTGAGTACAAATCTTACCGTCGCCTGACGCAAGCGGGAAACAGCCTGTTCGTTGTTGACTCAGACAGTAACGTATACGCCCTAGATGCTAGAAACGGCATTGAAAAATGGAGCCAAAGCGCACTGAAGAAGCGTTTACTCACAGCCGCAGAGCCTATTGGTGATTATTTAGTGGCTGGTGATAAATGGGGCTTCCTTCACTTTTTTGACCAAGCAGAAGGAAAAATTGTCGCTCGCGTTGATGTCGGCGGAGATGACGAAGACGAAAGTATTTACAGTGCCCCAGTGGTTGATGGCAACATACTGTATACTCAGACTCGTGACGGTAAGTTAGTAGCCATTCAGGTTCCCTAATTTAACCCTAAGTGACCAAGGTCACGTTATTAGTATTAATCGGCTTGGGATGTTCCTGAGCCGTTTGCGTTTTAAGGATTGTGAAATATGTTACCCGTTGTCGCCTTAGTTGGCCGCCCTAATGTGGGGAAATCCACGTTGTTCAATCGTCTGACGCGCACGCGAGATGCGTTAGTCGCGGATTTTCCTGGATTAACCCGAGACCGTAAGTACGGTCAGGCTAACTATGAAGGCTTGCAGTTTATTGTTGTTGATACTGGCGGTATTAGCGGTGATGAGCAAGGCATAGATATGGCGATGGCTAATCAGTCTTTGATGGCGATTGATGAAGCTGATGTTGTGTTATTTTTGGTCGATGCTCGGGTTGGATTGACCGGTGCTGATCAAGGTATTGCAGAACACTTACGTAAACAGAATAAGTCTGTTTACGTGGTGGCGAACAAGGTTGATGGTATTGATGGTGACAGTGAAAGTGCAGATTTCTTTGCGCTCGGTTTGGGGGACGTAAATCAAATTGCCGCCGCTCATGGCCGTGGGGTAACCCAATTATTGACCCATACGTTAATGCCGCTTGCTGAACAGTTTCCAGACATGCAGGTGCCTGAAGAAGAAGAGATAACCCAAGAGCAAGATGCAGAAAAGCAATTAGAGAAGCTACTTGCATCTCCAATAAAACTAGCGATTGTTGGCAAACCTAACGTAGGTAAGTCCACACTGACTAATCGAATTTTAGGTGAAGAGCGCGTGGTGGTGTATGACCAACCTGGTACAACCCGCGACAGTATTTTTATTCCGATGGAGCGAGATGGTCGCGAGTACGTACTAATTGACACGGCCGGTGTACGTCGTCGTAGGAGTATTTCAGAAGCGGTTGAGAAATTTTCAATTGTAAAAACCTTGCAAGCTATCGAAGAAGCTAACGTGGTGCTGTTGGTCATTGATGCTCAAGAAGGAATAACTGATCAAGATCTAAGCTTGTTAGGCTTTGTGCTCAACTCGGGTCGTTCATTAGTTTTGGCCGTCAACAAGTGGGACGGACTTGATAAAGATGTCAAAGACGAAATAAAGCGTGAACTTGATAGACGGTTAGGGTTTATTGATTTTGCCCGTCTTCATTTTATTTCAGCGCTTCATGGTACCAATGTGGGGCATTTGTTTGAGTCTGTTCAAGAAGCGTATAACAGCGCTACCAAGCGGATTAATACCTCTATGTTGACGCGCATCATGGATATGGCCCAAGCCGATCATCAGCCGCCAGTGGTGCGTGGTCGTCGAGTCAAAATGAAATATGCCCATGCTGGGGGTTACAACCCGCCGATCATTGTTATTCATGGTAATCAGGTGAAAGACTTGCCAGATTCTTACAAGCGTTACATGATGAATTACTTTCGTAAATCATTAAAAGTCATGGGGACTCCCATAAAGGTTGAATTTCGTGAGGGGGCAAACCCCTATGAAAGTAATACCAATACCATGACGGACTCACAACGCCGAAAGCGTAAGATGCTTATGCGTATGCATAAAAATAACAAGTGATTTTGATATAGCCTTATCGCGTATCAATAGCGCACACTGGTATAACAACAAAAAGCCTCCTTAACGACAATTAAGGGGGCTTTTTTGTTGGTAACAGCTTTGGCTAAATTTGTATTATACCAATCCGCATTAATAAGTGACCTCCT